>CBDFKY010000008.1:0-16208 GCA_965248995.1 Rickettsiales bacterium
GTTGGTAGAAGAATTGCCAGAATTAAGATCCGATGAATTACGTAAAGCTATTAGCTGGGAACATACAGTGCAGAAAATACAAACTGATGGATATCAGCACGGCGCATAAATATAGTTCCTACCGATTGTAGGGCACTAATAAGTTCATCAAGCCAGTTCAAAGTTTCCCCACGCTGGTGCACCACTCATAATACGTTTAAGAACCAAACGTGAAAGCATACGCCTCAAGGCCTGGCCCGTCGGCGGTGATGTCCAGTACGCCCTCTTTTACCCCATGCTGATCCACCAGTTCATAAAGCGTCTGATGACCCACGGTCACGGTACTTTCCCGCACGTTTTTTCCCGCATTCGCCGGAGTTAATTTCTCCCCGTTCAGCGTCAGCGTGGCATGCACGGGTTTACCGTCCGCGGTGCCAAGCACCAGAAACACCTTGCCGCTGGTGAAATGCAGGCGCAAGATCGCATTCGCGGCATCCGATGTGAGGCGTTCGCCCGATTCCTTCCACTGGCCTTGCAGCGCCCAGTGATGGAGCGGCAAGGTTGCCGGAAACTGGTAATCCATATTCTGGCTTTCGGAAAGTTCAGGCGTGCCGTCGTAACGTTCGGCCCGATCGGTACCAAGATAGGTTTCCGGCGTCTGACCGGCGCTGATGACGGGAGTTTCCGGCTTGGCCGCCGCGCTGCCGTCCAGCCCCAGCAGGTTGCGGATATTTGCTTCCGTTTCGCCGTAATTTCCCTCACCGAAATGCGTGTAAACCACCTGGCCTTCCTTGTTAATCAGGTAATGCGCCGGCCAGTATTGATTGTGGAAGTTCGTCCAGGTGTCCAGATGGTTATCCATCGCTACCGGATAGGTGATGCCATGCGTTTTGAGCGCCGCTTCCACGTTGGCCTGATTCTTCTCAAACTCGAATTCCGGCGCATGCACACCGATAATCACCAGCCCTTTATCGCGGTAGGCCTTGTCCCACGCGGTGATGTAGGGCAGGGTGCGCACACAGTTGATGCAGGAATAGGTCCAGAAATCAATCAGTACGACCTTGCCTTTCAGTTCCTGCATGGTCAGCGGTTTGGAATTCAGCCAGGCGCTGATACCGGCGAATTCCGGGGCGGGGTAGGGGTTCGGCAACGCGTCCTGCAAGCCTGCCGAGGTGGCCGCTGGCGCAGTTGGTCTGGGTGCAAGCAACGCAGTCGCATCGCCGCCGCTGGCAATAAACGCCACCGCCAGCAGGATTAGCACGGCGATGCCTTTGCGCAATCCTTCCGTATGCCGTGTTAAAAAGCCAAGTTTTTTCATAAGTTTTCTCCCTGTAAGTGCAATAATCAGCATCGGAATACCGGCACCAAAGGCAAAAGCCGCCACCACGAACAGAGCGCTGCCGCCGGATTCCTGCCGGATCACCTGCACCAGCACCGCCGCCAGAATGGGGCCCGCGCACGGCGTCCATACCGCGCCGATCAGGGCACCGATTACCACGCCGCTGCCGAACCCGCCCTGCGCACCGGAAGATAATGTTCCCCCCACATTGGCGAAACGCTGGGTGAGGGCGCTGAAGCGCTCCGACAAGGTTTTGGAAAGCATCACCAGCCCAAGCAGTGCCAGTAGGATAAGCGAGAAATTCTTCAGGCTGTCCGGCGAAATGCCGAGTGTGAGGACGATGGAGCGCGACAGCATGGCAAACGCGGTGAACGCGATAACGAAGCCGGTGATAATCCCGAACGGGCGCTTCCTGCCGCCGTCAACCGAGGTGCCAAGCACGAGCGGCAGCACGGGCAGAATACATGGGGAGGCGATCAGCGCCATGCCTTCCGCGAAGGAAAGCCCGACATCAACGAGGTTCATACGATATTATCCTTTTGGAGTGAAGGTAAGCACGGCGCCATTATTGCAATAGCGTAGGCCGGTTGGCTGCGGCCCGTCATCGAACACATGGCCGTGATGGCCGCCGCAGCGGGCGCAATGATATTCGGTGCGGGGAAGGAGCAGCATATAATCTTTCTTGGTCTGCAGGTGGCCAGGGATCGCGTTGAAGAAACTGGGCCAGCCGGTGCCGGAATCATATTTGAAGGTAGAGGGGAACAGCGGCAGGCCACAACCCAGACACGCAAAGACGCCTTCGCGGTGCTCATTTAGCAGCGGACTGGTGAAAGCGGACTCCGTGCCGGCTTTGCGCAAAATCCCGTATTGCTGTACCGTCAGTTTCGCTTTCCACTCGGCGGGACTGAGATGGAGCGGCTCTATATCGGAGGGCTGCAGCGCCGGTGCTGGTGTTTCCGCCTGCGCGTAGGATGCGCCCCCCTTCAGGCAGGAAAGCAATGCTAATCCGGCCATTCCTCTTACGGTAAATTTCATAAAATCCCTGCGTTCCATAGATATTTTCCCCTATAATTTCCAGTTTGGCCGTGCGAAATGGCAGGTATAGCCACTCGGGTAGCGTTGCAGATAATCCTGATGATACGCTTCCGCCGGATGGAAAATGGCGGCTGGCACCACTTCCGTCACCACTTTGCCAGGCCAGCGGCCCGACGCATTGACGCGGGCAATCACTTCCTCCGCCGCTTGTTTCTGTACATCGTTTAGCGTGAAAATGGCGGAGCGGTACGACGTGCCGACATCATTGCCCTGCCGGTTCTTCGTGGTCGGGTCATGAATCTGGAACAGATATTCCAGCAGCGCAGTGTAGGTAATACGCGCCGGATCGTAAGCGATCTCAATCGCCTCGGCATGACCGGCATGACGCTCGTAAGTAGGGTTCGGCTCGCTGCCACCGGTATAACCGACGGTCGTATCCACCACCCCGTCCAGAGTGCGGAACAGTTCCTCCATTCCCCAGAAACAGCCGCCCGCAAAAATCGCTTTCTCAACACTCATAATTTACTCCTTGAACAATGCAGCAAACTGGCCGTAGCCTTCTTTCTCCAGATCCTCTTTCGCAATAAAGCGAAGGGATGCGGAATTGATGCAGTAACGCAGTCCCGTCTCCGCGGGTCCGTCATTAAACACATGCCCCAGATGCGAAT
The DNA here is from genome assembly GCA_965248995.1 of Rickettsiales bacterium. Lineage (GTDB taxonomy): Bacteria > Pseudomonadota > Alphaproteobacteria > Rickettsiales > UBA998 > CBDFKY01. The sequence goes on from CBDFKY010000008.1 coordinate 3,022, forward strand.
CAGCATTGACGGAACGTACTTCCGTGCGCGCCATGCCGTGCGAGACATCACGTTTCTCCGCCACGTTCTCACCCACCAGCGGACGGCTGAAGCTCGGCCAGCCGGTGCCGGAATCGAACTTATCCAGTGAGGAAAACAGCGGTTCACCAGAGACGATGTCCACGTAAATTCCGGCGCGTTTATTGTCATGATACGCATTGCGAAACGGCGGCTCGGTGCCGCAGGCCTGCGTGACGTGGTATTGCAGCTCGCTCAGATGTTCTAGCGGTTTGGAACCGGTGGATGATGGTTTGGACGTGGTCATACTCCCTCCTTGTGATTTATGCTTATGTCTATATAGTGCAAGACCATATTGTTTCCATGTACCTTATTATTCGCATCCCTTGTCCCTATGGTTACATCGTCAGATAAATATGCGGAACTGACGGCCTGGTTCATGGCCGGAATGGGCGGGGACAGCGTCGCCTATGCACGTTTCCTGCGGGCGATCACACCGCTTTTGCGCAGGGCCACGCGGCGCAAGCTCCAGGAAAGCGATGCGGAAGACGTGGTGCAGGAGATTCTGGTTTCCATCCATAAAGCCCGCCATACCTATGACGGCACCCGTCCACTCATTCCCTGGATCATGGCGATCGCGCAGTTTCGCATTACCGATCAGTTGCGCAAATATTATGCGCATGCCCGCTATGAAACGGTGGATGTGGAAACGATGGCCGACTCACTTCCCGATGTAACCATTTCCCATGAAGACAACGAATCCATAGAAGCATTGCTTGAACATGTCCCCGAGCGGGAGAAACGGATTTTAACCATGTTACATATGGAAGGCTATACGGCGAAGGAAACAGGCGCAAGGATGGGCATGAATGAATCCGCCGTGAAGGTGGCGGCGCACCGTGCCATTAAAAAGATTCGCGCAGCTTTCGGAGGGGCGCATGGATACGAATGAGTTGATCGCTTCCCTCAGTGGAGACGCCTTGCCGAAGCGCAAATCCCTGCCTGCTTTTTCAAAAAATATGGGGGGGCTGGCATTGATTGCCTGCGTTTACGCGGCGCTTATCCAGTGGCATCTGGGCTTGCGTGCCGATCTGGCCGCCGCGCTGATGCGCCCGTTCTACGCCGCGGAAATCGCCTTGCTGGCGCTGCTGGCGCTTACCTCGCTCTGCGGTGCCGTGGTGGCGATGGTTCCGGATGGCTATAACAAACCGCTGCTTGGCCGCCTGCCGTATTTCTCGGCGATGATGCTGGCTGCTTTTTTAGGGCTGCGGGCTGTGCTGGACGTTCAAGTTGGAGAAGTGCTTCCAGGCGGCAAAGTGCATGGCATGGAATGCGCGCTCTGTATCGCCAGTGTCGCGCTGATTCCTTCCGCCTGCCTGTTTTACTGGCAACGGCGAGGCGCCACGGTGCACCCCTTGCAAGCAGGAGCCTCAGCCGTGCTGGCCTCTACCGCCATCGGCTGCCTGACGCTCCGGCTGGCAGAAGCCAATGATTCGTTTTCCCACTTGGTGACATGGCATTACGCACCGACGCTGCTGTTTGCGACGCTCGGTGCATGGGCGGGAAAATGGCTGCTGAAATGGTAGTTTAGGCGGCGGCGTTAAGGAAAGGAGCCGCATCCGTATCCAGATGCCGTGCATAAAACACCCGCAGCGCTTCTCTGGCGGCATCCTCATTCACAATCTGGTTGAAGGCATGGCGGAACTCGGCAGAGCCGTGTAGGCCGCTGGTGTACCAGCCGATATGCTTGCGGGCGATGCGGATACCGCCGTCACTGCCATACGTATGCAGTATGTCGTCGAAATGCTCGCACATACCCTCATATTGCTCGGAAAGTGAGGGCAGGGCTGTTGCTTCCCCTGTCGTCAGGCGGGCGATGGCAGCCGCCGGAAACCATGGACGGCCATATGAGCCGCGCCCGATCATGATGCCGTCCGCGCCGGATTGCATGAGCGCAGCTTCCGCATCCTCCAGCGTGTTGATGTCGCCATTCGCAATAACCGGCAGGGAAATGGCCTCTTTCACGGAGCGGATGAATCCCCAGTCGGCATGGCCTTTATACATCTGGCAGCGTGTGCGGCCATGCACCGTAATCATTTTTATGCCGGCTTCCTCGGCAATACGCGCCAGCTTCGGGGCGTTCAGGCTGCTGTGATCCCACCCCATGCGCATTTTCAGGGTAACGGGAATGGAAACCGCTTTGGCGGTCGCTTCCAGGATTTTTCCTGCCAGCACTTCATCACGCATCAGCGCCGAACCGGCAAAACCGTTCACCACTTTTTTGACCGGACAGCCGAAATTAATGTCGATAATATCCGCACCCAGATCTTCATTCAGCTTGGCCGCTTCCGCCATGACCTCCGGCTCGCATCCGGCCAGTTGCACCGCCATCGGGTATTCCATCTTGTCCCGCGCCGCCATACGCAACGAGTTGCGTGTCTGCAGGATCATGGCGCGGGAGGCAATCATCTCCGAGACCACCATCCCCACCCCATACCGCTTCACCTGCTTGCGGAAGGGTAGGTCGGAAACACCCGTCATAGGGGCGAGGATAACCGGCGTGGCGACCGTGATATTCCCGATCTGGATAGGTTTTAAGGCGGAAGGTTGCATCATGCGATCATATCGGCGAAAGACCCTTATGTAAAGAAATAGCGTTTTTTATGAAAAGCGGTTGTCTGGAGGTTAAAGTTTCTTTAGTGTACGAACAGTTTTTTTCGCTATAGCAATTCTTCTTATTGCTACAATTTCGATTGTTTCGCTCCGTGTCCATCTTTTCGAGGTATATAATGGACTGGCATAATTTTTGTCAGGAAAACGGACTAGCGCTTACAGTTAAAACATTTAGGCAGTTTTACCGACTACCTAAAAATACCAAGTATCTCACGCAAGGCGATTTAGCCGGTTTGCTGGAGTTGAATGCTTACACACATATTCAGCAATGGGAATCTGGGAAAGTGTCTCCTCCTCTTTATATCGGACGGGTATTAAACGACCTGGTTGCCAAACGCTTAGTCGTTCCAGTTAAATAACCAGCCTTAAAGGTTGGTTTTTTTTTATATTTTATAAAAAAATATAAAACTGTGTAAACCAATGAAGATTGCGGACGTGCGGAAAATATGGTAACGTAAACCCACGGAGAGAAAGATGAGCGATAATGCAGAACCACCCATGGTCAGTTACGAAACGAAGGCGATCAAGGACAGAACGCCGGACGAAAACGCGGCGTTTGGAAATGACACTCTCTCTGCAAAGCTGGATGCTCTCGCACGTCAGGGTAAGAAAATTATTCCGCTAGTATTGTTGGACGCTACGACCAACACGGGCGACCGCTATTATATCACCCAGCTGGCTTTAGACGACAAGTATAAAAACGATATAAACCGAAACGGAGTTGCAGGCGTACTGGTGACCGATCCGGCCACGCTTCAGCATGACCTCGGATTCATGATGCCTGCCAACGTGAAAGAGCGAATGATTTTTATTGATACAGAACATCATAAGGTGCTTACTCAATCAATGACCGTGGTGAAGGATTTCAAACTTGGCAAGGAAGATGTACTGATCCACAAGGAAGCGTATCTGGCGCTGAAAGATGGCGATACGTTAGCAAAAACCGTAGAAAAAATCGAACAAACGTTAGCGGCGCAGTCACAAGCGAAAGCAATGGTAAAAGATTTGGATCATAAAGGGCTGGATTGTGGGGCGGCATGTCCCTCCGAGGGTCTTTCTCCTTCCGCTATGTCCATAAAACCGCAAAACGCTCTTGCCACGATGCGATAAAACAGGCATGTTGCGGCCTGTTTTTCCCATGAAATTTGCAATCATCATTGTCGCTGCCGGATCAGGAACGCGTTTCGGCAGCGTTGTCCCCAAGCAATACCACTCCCTGCAAGGCAAGCCGGTGGTGGCGCATAGCATCGAGCGGCTACACGCCTCTTTTCCGAACGTACCAATGGTGTTGGTGCAGCATGCAGATCAGACGCACTATACGCCGCCAGCCTATGTGCAGGTGGTAAACGGGGCTGCAACGCGTCAGGCTTCCGTTTACGCAGGATTGCAGGCATTGGCAGGGCGCGGTATTACGCATGTGCTGATTCATGACGCCGCGAGGCCCTATGTTGACGGCGATGTGTGCGCACGGTTGACAGAAGCGCTGGCAACGCATCAGGCGGTCATTCCGGCGTTGCCGGTGAGCGATACGGTCAAGCGGGTGAGCGTGGGCAGGGTTGTGGAAACGTTGGACCGTATGGCGCTGGTGGCCGTGCAGACGCCGCAAGCCTTCGCCTATGAGATGATTTACAGGCTGCATAAAGAAGCGGCGGAACAGGGAGCGGACACCCTTACCGATGATGCGGGACTGTGCGAGGCTGCAGGCATTCCCGTGGCCACGGTAAAAGGAGCATCGTTGATGAGAAAGATCACTCACCCCGAAGATATGCAGCATTTCAGCACACCCGCACCGCGCTTTCGTGTGGGAATGGGGTATGATGTGCACCGCCTGCTGCCGTTTGCGGCGGATGTTCCTTCAGCCCGCCAGGTGATCCGCCTCGGCGGTATCGACGTGCCGCATACCCATTATCTGGAAGGCCATTCCGATGCGGACGTGGTGCTGCATGCGCTGACAGACGCCCTGCTCGGCGCAATAGGCGAGGGGGATATCGGCCAGCATTTTCCGCCGAGTGATATGCAGTTCAGGCAGATGGATTCGGCGCGTTTTGTTGAACATGCCTGCGCCCTGCTGGCAGCGCGAGGGTGGATTCTGGTCAATGCGGATATCACCCTGATCGGTGAGCGCCCGAAAATTTCACCTTACCGTGACGCGATGCGAGCGCGTATTGCGGAGATTTTAGGGGTGGAAAGTTCAGCGGTGAATGTCAAAGCCACCACCACCGAGCGGCTGGGCTTCGAAGGGAAGGGAGAAGGGCTCGCCGCGCAGGCGGTAGTCAGTGTGCAAGTGTAAATGCACACTCTAGAAAATATATAAAACATAAGCTATCAATAAGTTCGTTTGAAAAAATAAACTTACTTTTCTTAAGCCATTCTGTATATTGAGCTTACAACTTTATTTAGGTGCCCGTTATGAGCTTAAATAGCTCTGATTCTGACCGGCTCAAAGGATTGATTTTGGACATTGTTGAGACTGCAGGAGGCAAAATTCTTCAACAAGGAGTCCATTATAACAGAAAATTAGAGGGCTTCACGCTTCCTCAAACAGTAGAAGCGTGTGAGGCTTTAGAAAGAGAGCAAAAACTTTTTTCCAAGGGCAAGAAATATTCCAATACTCCTTAGCGTCCAGCGGGAGTATTTTTTTTGTCAATAGCTCTCTAAATATGAGGCTTACTCACTCTCACCTTCCTCAGTGCTATCCCCCTTGGCCGCTGCATTTCCCCCAGTACGCACATCCGAAATATTGCGTCGTTTGTTGCGTTTCACCGCCACCATGGGAAGCGAATTTTCCCATCGGTTCCGCTGGTTGTTCGCCCGCACCCGTTTGCTCTTTGCCCGGTTTATTTTCGCGCTTGAAGGTATTTTCCTTGCAGGTAATCGTGAATCCACCCTCCGGCAGTGCTTCCACTTCCAGCACGATGCGGAACAGCGGCAAGCTATCGTCATCGGTTTTGCGGTACACAATGGTGTAAAGCTTGTTCTGTCCGGGAATGCTCACTTCCGGAAAATCTTCCGCCAGCTGCATCAGGTCGGCATATGCCTCGTCAATACTGCCGTAACGCCAGTTTTTCTTCACCCGTCTCAGCACCCAGTATCCCCAGTCGGGATGTTTGGATTTCTGGCGTTTGCGCTGCGGATGGCGTCCTACCTCAATGGTCAGTTTGCGGGCGGAAACCGTGAATTTCCCGTCCGGCGTTTTGTCAGGATAAAGCAACGCATAATTACCGATGCACCCGACTTTTATTTCCTCGGCCGTAAGCTGGTAATCACGTATCCACAGCACCACACAGTCCGCCGCCACTGATTCCGCCAGGGTGGATTTGACGAATTTTTCCGAGATGCTCTGAATTTTTTTCACCGCATCCTGTTTGGTAGCAAACGCATAGCGCTGATGAATCACCGCATCAATGATGGGGCTTTTGGCATTGGCCAGCATCTTTTTGGGTTTTTTCTCTTCCATACTATTGTGCATACCATAGGTCATAGCTTGTTTGTTCCGCTATTTTTAATGACAGTAGGAGAAAAAATCTAAGATAGCGTTAATGCTGTTTTTTTTACTCAAAACCTTCTTCGCATGGAGTTCTAAATAGAGTATAGATAAGGGAAACAAAAAAGGAAGAGAGCTTATGAAACGGATTCGGGTGTTTACAGTGGGAATGGCGCTGGGAGTGGCTTCGCTGACGCTGACGGGCTGTACGGATTATGACACCAACCCTCCGGTGATTACCGGTGAGCATGCGTTGCAGATCGATACCGCGACGGTAACGGTCAACGCCAATCCCCGTTATGATAATCCGACCCTGCTGCGTGTCGCCCCTGAATATCTGGTTGAGGAATGGTTCAAGAAAAAAATGGTGGCGGTGGGCAGTAATGAGCGTCGCTTTGAAGTGGAGGTGACATCCGCCAGCACGGTGAAAAGCCCCAATGCCAGCAGTCCGAAATTTAATGCCTACACCACCGAGCTGGCACTGGATATGAAACTCTATGAGCCAAGCCAGAATCTGGCCGCAATGCAATCAAACATGGTGATCCGCCTGACGCGCGAAGTAAGCAGCGATGCCACGGTGCCGGAGCGGCAGGCGTTTTTCGCCAGTATGACGCGGGAGCTGGTGCGTAAAATGGATGCTGACATTCCGCCTCAGATACAGAAATATTTCGGGCAGTATCTGATTGCGCAGTGAAATGACTCCTTCATCCCCAATGATAATAGAGCATAGCGAAACACATCTCGTGCACCGGGCCGGCTGGTTGAGGGCTGCCATTTTAGGTGCGAATGACGGTATTCTTTCCATCGCCAGCATTGTGGGCGGCATGGCGGCGGGAAATGCCTCCTATGAGGCGATTCTGCTGGCGGGTCTCGCCGGACTTGTGGCGGGTGCCACTTCCATGGCCACGGGTGAATATGTATCGGTCAGTTCACAATCGGATACGGAAAAAGCCGATCTGGTGCGCGAAATGCGGGAATTAAAAAAGAATCCGGCGCTTGAACAGGAAGAACTGGCGCAGATTTATGTCTCACGCGGATTAGAATTGCCGCTGGCCAGAGAGGTGGCCACGAAACTGATGGCGCAGGACGCCCTCGGTGCACATGCAAGGGATGAGCTTGGCATATCGGAAACGATGGCAGCGCGGCCTTTACAGGCGGCGTTTGCCTCTGCAGCCAGTTTCCTATGTGGGGGAATTCTACCTTTGGCGGTAGCTTACCTGTCCCCGCCCGCAACCATAGGCGTGAGCATTAAGGGATCAACACTTCTTTCCCTCGCGTTGCTGGGCTGGGCAGGCGCAAAACTCGGCGGTGTGAAATGGGTAAAACCAACCTTACGCGTCGTAATGTGGGGAGGATTTTCCCTTGCCGCCACTGCGCTAATCGGGAATCTTTTCGGTATCAAGGCAGTTTAAAATACTTGCTTTTCAGAAGACTTAAGGTGCAAAATTATTATGACTCTTATAAACCATAAAAAATCTGCAGTCTAATGTTTCAGACCGCAGATGACCTAAATACGCTTAATTTCACCCGTTGTCTTTTCGGTGTAGTTATAGCGGATGCCTTGGGGAAAAGTGATCTTTTCACCAGGGTCTATGGTAAGATGCTCTCCTGATTTAAGTACGTATTGCCCGTTGCAAGAAGCGCGTACGGTAGTGAAATTCTGAGAATTGTTTGAAATTGATGACTGATGGTGTCATTCCCGCTTTCGCGGGAATGACACCTATACACTTTACGCCTTCTCTTTCTCATCCTCTTTTCTCGGCTTGCCCAGCACACGCTCCGGCTGAGCTTTACCGTCAATCACCTCTCCATTGATGACCACTTCCATGATATCGTCAGCGTCGGGTACTTCGAACATAAGGTTGAGCAGCGTTTCTTCCATGATAGCGCGCAGGCCGCGAGCCCCCGTTTTGCGGATGATCGCTTTCTTGGCGATGGCTTCCAGCGCATCGTCAGTGAATTTCAGCTTCACATGCTCGATATCGAACAGCTTCTGATATTGTTTGACGAGTGCGTTTTTCGGCTCGGTGAGGATTTTGACCAGCGCCGCTACATCCAGGTCTTCCAGCGTGGCGATCACCGGCAAGCGTCCGACGAATTCGGGAATAAGGCCGAATTTCAGCAGATCTTCCGGTTCCACGCGTGAGAGCAACTCACCCACCCCTTCTTCGGACTCGCTGCGTACGTCCGCGCCGAAACCGATGGAGGTCCCTTTACCGCGCTGCGCCACAATCTTATGCAGTCCTGAGAATGCCCCACCGCAAATGAAGAGAATATTGGACGTATCCACCTGCAGGAATTCCTGCTGCGGATGTTTGCGGCCCCCTTGCGGCGGCACGGAAGCAACGGTTCCTTCCATAATTTTAAGCAACGCCTGCTGCACGCCTTCACCTGACACATCACGCGTGATGGAAGGATTGTCCGATTTGCGGGAGATTTTATCCACCTCATCAATGTAGACGATACCGCGCTGCGCACGATCCACATTGTAGTCCGCCGCTTGCAGTAGCCGCAGAATGATGTTCTCCACATCCTCCCCGACATACCCGGCTTCAGTGAGCGTGGTGGCATCTGCCATGGTGAACGGCACGTCCAGAATCCGCGCCAATGTCTGCGCAAGAAGCGTCTTACCACAACCGGTCGGGCCTAAAATCAGGATGTTGGACTTGGCCAGTTCAACGTCCGTGGTGCCCTTTTCAATCAGGTTGATGCGTTTATAATGGTTATAGACCGCCACGGAGAGCACCTTTTTGGCTTCCATCTGGCCGATCACATACTGATCAAGGAACTTGCGGATTTCAGAGGGTTTCGGAATATGCCCGTCCTCATGCTCCACAATGCTTTTATCGGCGGTGCGGATAATATCCATGCACAGTTCCACGCACTCATCGCAAATGAATACGGTGGGGCCGGCGATAAGCTTGCGCACTTCATGCTCGCTCTTTCCACAGAAAGAACAGTAACGGGTATTTTTGGTTTCTTTGGTCGGTTTGTTCATGGGTTCCTTGTTAATCCTTCCACACGTCAGTAATCAAGTATATATGCGTGACGTTCTTGATAAAAAGCAATTGGTGTGATATGGTATGGTTTCTGAGTCCTTGCAACCCTTTCCTGTTATGTTTTTATCACCCTTATGACGTTGCCCTACGTTCCGCTGCGTAATCACACGGCATATTCCCTGCTGGAAGGGGCGATGACAGTCGAGGCGCTGGTCAAGGTGGCGAAGGCCGAATCCTTCCCGGCGCTGGGTATTGCGGATACGCAGAATCTGTTCGGCTCGATGGAATTTTCCTACGCCTGCAGTAAGGCAGGTATCCAGCCTATCATCGGCTGCCAGTTTTTCATTATTGCCCATCATCCGCAGAAAAAAGGCGAGGGCGAAGCGGATCAACTGCTGCTGTTTGCGAAAGACGAGGTGGGATATGCCAACTTGCTGAAGTTGGGCAGTCGGGCCTATATGGAGCCGGAAGAGCAGGGGGCGCTTCTTTCTTTCCGCCACATTGCCGAGTTAAGCGAAGGGCTGATCGCGCTGAGCGGCGGGATATACGGCGGTATCGGTAAGGCCTTGCTGCGCGGCAATACCGAACAGGCACATGCGCTGGCCGGGCTTTATAAAGAAACGTTCGGTGACCGGGTATATATTGAACTGATGCGCCATGGTGTAAATGCCGAACGTAGCATTGAGCCGGGCCTGCTCGCGATTGCCGAGGCGCATGGCCTGCCGATTGTCGCCACCAATGATGCGTATTTCCACAGCAGAGAGATGTATGATGCACATGATGCGCTGATATGTATCGCAGCAGGGCGATATGTAACGGAAGAAAACCGCCGCCGCCTGACACCGGAGCACCGCCTGAAAACGGCAGCGGAAATGCAGGTATTATTTGCTGACCTGCCGGAAGCAATTGAAAATACGGCGGTCATCGCGAAACGCTGCGCCGTGATGTCACTGGCTAGAGAGCCCATACTGCCGAATTTTTCGCTCTCTTCGGATGGACATACCCTCTCCGAGGCGGAAGCACTCCGTCAACAAGCACGTGCGGGACTGGAAGAGCGCCTGCAGACGCTCGTATTTAAAGATGGAATGAGCGAGGCGGAAAAGGAGGCGATTGCGGCCCCTTACCGCGCGCGGCTGGCATATGAACTGGACGTGATTATCCAGATGGGTTTTCCAGGGTATTTCCTGATCGTCTCGGATTTTATCACCTGGAGCAAGAAGCAGGGCATTCCGGTCGGCCCTGGGCGGGGATCAGGTGCGGCCTCCGTGGTGGCATGGTCATTGCTGATTACTGATCTTGATCCGCTGCAGTATGATTTGGTGTTTGAGCGTTTCCTGAATCCGGAACGGGTGTCAATGCCGGATTTTGATATTGATTTCTGTCAGGATAGGCGGGATGAGGTGATCCGCTATGTGCAGAACCGTTATGGGACGGATCGCGTGGCGCAGATCATTACTTTCGGAAAACTCCAGGCGCGGGCCGTGCTGCGTGATGTCGGGCGCGTGTTGCAGATGCCGTATGGACAGGTGGATAAACTCTGTAAACTGGTGCCAAACAACCCCGCGCATCCGGTTACACTGGCAGAGGCGATTGAGATTGAACCGCTGCTGCAGACGATGCGGGAAGAGGATGAAACCGTGGCCCGCCTGATTGATATGGCGCTCAAACTGGAGGGGCTTTATCGCCACGCTTCCACGCATGCCGCCGGGGTGGTGATTGGTGATCGGCCCCTGCAGGAACTGGTGCCGCTCTACCGTGACCAGAAGTCCGAGATGCCGGTGGTGCAGTATTCCATGAAATACGCCGAAATGGCCGGGCTGGTGAAGTTCGACTTTCTGGGTTTAAAGACGCTGACTGTACTGGATAAGGCGGTGAAATTAGCCGAATCGGGAATCAACCTCCTCACCATTCCGCTGGACGACCCCGCCACCTACCAGCTCTTACGGGAGGGAAAATCCGTCGGCATCTTCCAGTTTGAAAGCGCCGGTATGCGGGATTCCCTGCGCAAGCTTCAGCCTGACCGGCTGGAGGATCTGATCGCGCTCGGTGCGCTTTATCGCCCGGGCCCGATGGATAACATCCCGACCTACATCGCCTGCAAGCATGGGCGCGAGAAACCGGATTACCTGCATCCTTCTTTGAAGCCCGTACTGGAGGAAACCTACGGTGTCATCATTTATCAGGAGCAGGTGCAGAAAATCGCCCAGATTTTGTCCGGCTATACGCTTGGCGGCGCCGACCTGCTGCGCCGCGCAATGGGGAAGAAGATCAAGGAGGAAATGGACGCGCAGCGGAAAACCTTCGTGGATGGGGCGGAGAAAAACGGCGTACCGGTAAAGCAGGCCAACGATATTTTCGACCTGGTGGCGAAATTTGCCGGCTATGGTTTCAATAAAGCGCACGCCGCGGCGTATGCCCTGATCGGTTACCAGACCGCCTACATGAAAGCGAATTACCCGCATGAGTTCCTCGCCGCTTCCATGACGTATGATACCCATAACACCGACAAGCTCAATATCTTCAAGCAGGATTGCGAGCTATTGGGGGTTGCTTTGCTGCCGCCGGATGTGAATGCCTCAGACGTGGATTTTACAGTGGAAGGAAAAGGCGCGGATAAAGCGGTGCGTTACGCGCTTTCCGCCATCAGGAACGTGGGTGAGCAGGCGATGCGGGAACTGGTGGAGGAGCGGCGGCGCAGCGGGCCATATAAGGATATATGCGATGTGTTCGCGCGCATCCATCCGAAATATCTCAACAGCCGCTCCTGTGAGCATCTCATCATGGCGGGAGCATTTGATTCCCTTCATTTGAACCGCGCTGAACTGGTGGCCAATCTGCCGGTTTTGATGGGGTATGGCCAGACCGTGGCGGAAGAATTGACCTCTTCACAAGTCAGCCTGTTTGGTGAAGGGGTGGAAGCGGTGCAGCGTCCCCGCCTCATGCCTGCCGATCCTTGGCCATCCATGAGAAAACTGGCGAACGAGTATGCCGCCATCGGGTTTTACCTTTCCTCACATCCGCTGGAAGGGTATGCAGCGGCGCTTAAAAGAATGCATATCCGGGATATGGCGCAGGTCAGTGAGGGCCTCGGGGATCAATACGCCAAGATAAAAACTCGCGGCCATCGTCATGGGAAGGAAAATGAAAAGTTCCGCGCGGGGGACGGTTTGCTTTCGTCCAGCTTTCCGATGCTTCAGGATCGTATGAAGGTTCCATCTTTGACGAAACAGTGCTCGATACACGCCGTCACCTGCTTGAGCCGGGGACGCTGGTATTGGTTACCGCGGAAGCCAAACGGGAAGATGCAGGCCCACGAGTGATTATCCAGAATATCCAGGCGCTGGATGAGGCCCATAGCTTCCGCACCTGCCGCCGCCAGACCCACTGAATTGCATATGCGCATTGTGAGCGATACTGGCTTACGCGGCCTCAAACAAGTTTTGACCACGCCCGCGGCTCAGGGCTGCAGAATCACCCTGCATGCACTGCTTGGTGACGGAAATGCGGCGGTTATTACTCTGCCCGAACGCTATGACGTTTCTGCCGATATCTTTAACCGATTGCAAAACTTCGAAGGGATGCAGGTGTTGGCAGGATAAGGAATGCCTGAGCAGATGATCACGTCTTATCTTGTTCCTGACTGGTTTTTCAGTGCCTTCCGTGCAGGCATTTATGGAGTTTTGCGCCGCGCATAACCTGCCCATCCGTTTTGTGGGTGGCTGCGTGCGTGATACGGTAATGGGCCGCACAGTCGGAGATATCGATGTGGGCGACATCCGCCTTGCCTGATCAGGTGATGGCGGCTTGCAGGCAGTCGCCTTATAAAGCCATTCCAACAGGCATAGCGCATGGTACGGTCACGATGGTGGTGCAAGGCAGGCCGTTTGAAATGACGACGTTGCGGGTGGATACCGCCTGCGATGGCCGCCATGCGGAGGTCCGCTTCACTGATGACTGGGAGGAGGACGCGCTGCGGCGTGACTTTACCTTCAACGCGCTGATGCTCAGTCCTGAGGGCACGTTATACGATTATA
>CBDFKY010000009.1:0-12373 GCA_965248995.1 Rickettsiales bacterium
ATGCGTCACGTTGCGGATGCCGAAACTGATGGTATAGGCGTCGAAAGGAGCGTTGTCATCCTGAGGCACAGCCGAAGGATCTCGCAGCAAAAGATGAGGTTCTTCGCTTCGCTCAGAATGACAAAACGGTAAGTTCTCCGCATTCCCGTGCACCCAGTTCAAGCGTGAGCCGTCGATATTCCGGTCGATCGCCCGGCCCTCGCCCACTTTCAGCATTTCCTTATTTAAGTCGCACACCGTCGCGTGTCCGCCTCCGCGGGTCAGAAAGCGAAACGCCACGTCGCCCGTACCTCCCGCCACGTCGAGCAGCCGCATGGCCGGGGCGGGACGGAGCGCGTCGATCAGCCTGTCTTTCCAGGCGTGATGGATACCCGCGCTCATGGCGTCGTTCATCAGGTCGTAGCGCGCCGCCACCCGGTCGAACACTTCCTGCACCATGCCCTGCTTCGCTTCTTCATTTACGGCGGAAAATCCGAAATGCGAGGCATGGTAGGCGGTAGTGGAGTCGGATGTTTTCATGGATGGAGTAAAGCCGTTCGTGCCGTAAAAGTAAACCGTTGATGCATCGCAACAACTACCGAAAATCATGAAAAACTTATGGCCCCGCTGCATATTGCCGTTGACCGCGCTCACCGGAAACCACTATATATAGGTAACAGCATTTATCTGGAACTATATATAGTATTTTTTTGGTAAGTTACTGCTTATCCTCACTGTTTGAGAGCTTCAGTAATTCACAAGGGAAATACGGGTAAATTTCATGTGAAAAATTCCTTGAGCGCACCCCCGCTCTATGCCAGCTTCGCCAGGCAATCATCATTATTCAACTCTTTTCAGGCCCTCTTATGACAAGCAAGCAGCGTTACCCCCTCACTCTGGATAGCTCACGCGACGCGCTCCTTACCGATTTCGGCAAGGCCACGCTGCAGGACCGCTACCTGCTGGAAGGAGAGGGATTTTCAGGCGATGTTCGCCCGCGTCGCTTTCCGCCTTCGCGGACGATGCCGCCCATGCGCAGCGGCTCTATGATTATATCTCCAGCCTCTGGTTCATGCCGGCGACGCCGGTCCTTTCCAACGGCGGGACGGATCGGGGGCTGCCGATTTCCTGTTACCTCAATGAGACGGACGACTCGCTGGACGGCATCGTCAGTCTCTGGAACGAAAACGTGTGGCTGGCCTCGCGCGGCGGCGGCATCGGCAGTTACTGGGGGAACCTGCGCTCCATCGGGGAGAAGGTGCGCGGCAACGGCAAGACGTCGGGCGTGATTCCGTTCATGCGGGTGCAGGATTCGCTGACGCTGGCCATCAGCCAGGGATCGCTGCGGCGGGGTTCGTCGGCGGTGTATATGCCGATCCACCACCCGGAGATCGAGGAATTCATCGACATCCGCCGCCCGACCGGGGGGGATCCGAACCGCAAGACGCTCAATATCCATCACGGGGTGTGCATCACCGACGAATTCATGGAAGCGGTGGAGGCGGACGAAGCGTTCGCCCTGCGGTCTCCCAAGACGCATGAAGTCATTTCCACCGTCCGGGCGCGGGATTTGTGGGTGAAGATGCTGCTGGCGCGGATTGAGACGGGTGAGCCGTACATGCTGTTCATCGACACCGTCAACCGGGCGATTCCGGAACATCAGAAGGCATTGGGGCTGGAAGTGAAGACGTCCAATCTCTGCAGCGAGATCACCCTGCCGACGGGACGCGACCATCACGGCGTCTCGCGCACGGCGGTCTGCTGCCTGTCCTCCCTCAATCTGGAGACGTATGAGGAATGGCGGGACCATCCGCAGCTGATCGAGGACGTGATGCGGTTTTTGGACAACGTGCTGCAGGATTTCATCGACCGCGCACCGGAAGGCATGGACCGCGCCGTGTATTCGGCGAGCCGGGAGCGGAGCGTCGGCCTCGGGGTGATGGGCTTCCACTCGTTCCTGCAGGGCAAGGGCGTGCCGTTTGAGTCGGTGGTGGCGAAATCCTGGAACAAGCGGATGTTCGCGCATATCCACGCGCAGGTGGAAGCGGCGTCCGTCAAGCTGGGTGAAGAACGCGGCGCGTGCCCGGATGCGGCGGAAGTGGGGGTAATGCAGCGCTTCAGCAATACCAGCGCCATCGCGCCGACGGCGTCCATCTCCATCATCGCCGGCAATTCCTCCCCCGGTATCGAGCCGTACGCTGCCAATGCGTTCACGCAGAAGACGTTGTCGGGCTCGTTCCCCGTGCGCAACAAGCACTTGAAGGCGCTGCTCGCGGAACGTGGCATGGACACGGAAGAAGTGTGGGGTGACGTCGCGCGTAATGAAGGCTCGGTGCAGCATCTGGCGGGGCTGGAGCAGCATGAGAAGGACATCTTCCGCACTGCGCAGGAGATCGACCAGTACTGGGTGATCGAGCACGCCGCCGACCGGGCGCATTTCATCAGCCAGGCGCAGTCGATTAACCTGTTCCTGCCCGCCAATATCCATAAGCGCGACCTGCATCTGCTGCATTTCAAGGCGTGGAAGAAAGGGGTGAAGAGCCTGTATTACTGCCGCTCCACGTCGCTGCAACGGGCGGACAAGGTCTCCAACGCCGCGACCGGTTCGGCGATTCAACTGGAGATGTCACTGCTTAAGAAGAAAGCGCAGAACATGAGCGTGCAGGCGGATAATAATTATGAGGAGTGTCTGGCGTGTCAATAGGGGGGTGAGATTTTAGGGGGTAGGTTATAGGTTTTAGCGAAGGAAAATATGTATGAATAATGATGATTGGACTCAACAGATAGCAAAATTGTTACAGAAACCTCAATCGCTACCAAGTATTAATAAGAATCCATACCTTGATGAAGTTCTTACCAATCAAGCGGGTTTAGGAGGCTTTGCATTTAGAGCACTTCCTCCATCCCTGAATAGTGAATATAATCGAACCTACCCACAACCATCTTCACAAACTATTCAATCCAAGGCAGATAAAATCAGTGCAATCCGCAAAAATTTGCATAAATCAATGTATGACGAACACGGTAATTTTAGAACAGAACTTAAGTTCCGTAAACATCAAGACCATTGCGTTAAATTATTGAAAGAACTTGACCCAAAAATAGCGGAACAAGCAGAAAAAGAAATACAAAGGTATATTTCACCACCAAGAAATGTGTTTTTGGTACATGGTCACGATGAAGCAGCGAAACATGAAGTGGCACGTTGGTTAGAGAAACAACCATTAGGAGCTACTATACTTAGCGAGCAAATCAATAGTGGCAGAACAATCATCACTAAATTGCTTGATATCGCAAAAGAAGTTGATTTTGCTGTTATATTACTCACGCCTGATGACATTGGCAAATCTGTAAAAAAGCAGGATTATCATTGTCGTGCCCGTCAAAACGTTATTTTTGAGCTAGGATTATTTATCGGCAAGTTAGGTATAGACCGTGTTGCAATTCTGAAAAGTGGAAATATGGAAGATCCCTCGGACTACCAAGGGGTCGTATATATTTTTTTGATGGACATGGTGGATGGAAAAGCACCTTGGCAAGAGAGCTTGAAGCTGCTGGCTTCCCAATTGATTTTAGGAAAGTTTAGTTAACGGCGAAGCCGTCATACCAGCGGAGGCTGGTATCCAGCGAAAACAATTCTGGATTCCCGCACTTGCGGGAATGACAACCGCAAATACCTTGCCCTACAACTTCGGCACTCTTACATTCAGACATTGCGCCAGGTGATCCGGCCCACCACAATAGACACTGCAGCGGATAAATATAATGGATCATACCATCACCTTTGACTGGGATCCTATCAAAGACACGTCCAACCAGCAAAAACACGGCGTAAGCTTTACGGAAGCGCAATATGCCTTTCTTGATCCGCATCGCATCATCGCACCCGATGAAAAACACAGCGCCGTCGAAAAGAGATTCTTTTGTTTAGGTCGTATTCATGGTAAAATCATGACGGTACGTTTTACCATGCGCGGACAGGTGGTGCGTATTATCGGAGCAGGATACTGGCGTGAAGGAAAGGCAATCTATGAGCAAGCACATGAATCATGACGGCTATACGGATGACATGGGAGAGATGGAAGGCATCGGATTACCTGTTGCGGATTTTCTGCCGCCCCCCGCTGCATTCACATTGCACCCATCGGATGAAACGGTTGCCCTCTCCCTGAGTCCAGAGACCATGGCTTTTTTCAATGAGCAGGCGGCAAAACATCGTAGAGCCGTGTCAGAAGAAATCAGCGCGTTGTTAAATCGCTACGCGGCAGAGCAGAATTTTCCTCACTAACATACCCCTACAATTTCGGCACTCTCACATTCAAGCACTGCGCCAGATGATCCAGCTCCCCGTAATACGCGGCGCGGCGGATGAAGCGCGGCATGATGCCCGACCATTTGAAATCGCCTTCCAGTTTGCCGTCCTTGCCGTCGCCCGTCACGCTGAAAGCGAACAAATCCTGCATGGTGATGATATCGCCTTCCATGCCGATGATTTCCGTAACGTAGGCAATACGGCGCTGGCCGTCGCGCATGCGGCTGATCTGGACGATGATGTTGATGGCGGAGGCGATCTGGGAGCGGATGGAGCGCATCGGCAGGCCGAGGTTGGCCATGCCGATCATGTTTTCCAGACGGGCCAGGCAGTCTCTAGGGTGGTTGGCGTGGATGGTGGTGAGCGAGCCTTCATGGCCGGTGTTCATCGCCTGCATCATGTCGAAGGCTTCGGCGCCGCGCACCTCCCCGACGATGATGCGGTCGGGACGCATCCGCAGGGCGTTTTTCACCAGGTCGCGGATGGAGACTTCCTCTTCCTTCCGCCCATTGGAATGGAACGTGACGGGTTTGGTCTCCAGCCGGACGATATGCGGCTGCTGCAGTTTCAGTTCCGCCGCGTCCTCGATGGTCACCACGCGCTCATCATCCTCGATGAAATTGGATATGGCGTTGAGCAGAGTGGTTTTCCCCGAACCCGTTCCGCCGGAAATGATGACGTTCATCCGGCATTTGCCGACGATGCGCAGGAACTGGGCGATCTGGGGGGAAACGTTTCGGTTTTCCGCCATGGTGTCGAGCGTGATGACCCGCTTGGAGAATTTACGGATGGAAATGGTAGTGCCGTCCACGGCCAGTGGCGGGGCGATGATGTTGACGCGGGAGCCGTCCAGCAGGCGGGCGTCCACCAGCGGGCGCGAGGGGTTGAGCTGGCGCCCGACCGCCTTGACGATCCGCTCGGCGATGGACATCACCTGCGAATCCTCGGGGAATACCACGTCGGTGCGGATCAGTTTGCCGTTGCGTTCGATATAGACCGAACTCGTGCCGTTAATCAGGATGTCGTTGATCGTGTCGTCCTCCAGCAGTGGCTGGATCGGACCCATGTTGGAGAGCTCCTCTACCAGATGCTGGGTCAGGCGCTCTTTCTCGGAAATTGGCGCGTGGGCTTCGGGCAGGCTCAGGTCTGCGTACGCCGCGGGCGCGTAGATCTGTTCCTGGCGAATCGCGTCGATCTGTTGTTCCAGCCTCGCGATATGCTGGAGTAACACTCCCATCACTTCTTCAGACATGCTCTTTCCTCATTCAGGCTTAGCCGTTCCGTGTTTCCCCGCCTTTAGCTTCCTGAGTGAAAAACGAATCATGCTCGTCAGTACGATCAGGAAAATAAGTGGCGCAATGATGAATAGATCCAGCCGTATGTTGTAGCGTTCCGGCATGGCATACTCATAGGCACCATAGAGGAGAAAGGTTAAAAAAGGGGATAGCGTCGTGATGTTTCGTAAGAAAATATACCGGTGCGGAACAAGATTCACCAGCAGAAGCGACGCGAGTATTCCGATGAAGCCCAGGCACAGGATGGAAACCGCCTGATCGCTCATACTCGCACGCCTTCGCAGGCTACAGGGTCATGTTCAGCACGCCCGCATCCCGCAGGATCTTGTTCAGGCGGGCGTGGCGCGGGAAGACGCCGGACCAGTTATGTGTCAGCTTCGTCGAACCGTCGGGCTGTTTTTCTTCCTTCAGCGCGAAAATGTCCTGCATGGTGATGACTTCGCCTTCCATTCCCACCACTTCGGAAATCTGCTTGATGCTGCGCTGGCCGCTCGACGCCCGTTCCACCTGTACGATGAAATGCACGGCGGCGGCGATCTGTTTGCGGATGGCGATGGTGGGCAGGCCCAGACTCGCCATACCGATCATGTTTTCGATCCGGGCGATGCCGTCGCGCGGGGAATTGGCGTGGATGGTGGTGAGCGAGCCGTCATGGCCGGTGTTCATCGCCTGGATCATGTCGAACGCTTCCGGACCGCGCACCTCCCCGACCACGATGCGGTTCGGGCGCATCCGCAGGGCGTTTTTCACCAGGTCCCGGATGGTGACGGGGGCGATGCCCTTCTGCTGGTTCGTGATCGATTCCAGACGTACCACGTGCGGGATCGGCAGCTGCAGTTCCGCCGAATCCTCGATCGTCACCACCCGTTCCGTCTCCGGAATATAGCGGCAGATGGCGTTGAGCAGCGTCGTCTTCCCGGCGCCGGTTCCACCGGCGATCACCATGTTGATGTTCGCCTGCGCAGCGCATTTGAGGAAATCCGCCATCATCTGGGTCATGGTGCCGCTTTTGGCCATGGCCGTCAGGTCATGCCGGCCCTCTCCGAATTTCCGGATGGAAATGGTGATCCCGTCGATGGCGGCGGGCGGCATGACGATGTTGACGCGGGAGCCGTCCGGCAGACGCGCGTCGATCAGCGGATGGTCGTCTCCGATCAGGCGTCCGCAGTAATGGGCGATTTCGGTCGCCATCGCGCTCAATTCTTCTTCGGAAGCGAAATGCAGGTCGGTCGCTTCCAGCACACCTTTACGTTCGACATAAATCTGGTTTGGCCCGTTAATTAAAATATCGTTGACGGTGATGTCCTCGATCAGGGGGGTGATCACACGGTAATCCGGCGTGCGCCCCGTGGAGAAATGTTTTTCATGTCCCTTGGACTGCTTTTCGTCCATGGTTTTGCAGCGCGTCTCCAGCCGGGCGGAGAGCTGCTCGAACAGCGACAGGCTGTGGTAGACCTGATCGGTCACGTCCAGCAGCGCATTGGTAAGGGTTTGGATGTCCTGTTTTTCTGCTGTCTGCATGGCCGTTTCCTTTTCTGTAAGTATAAGACGGTCATGCTTAGTGGAGAACTAATAAAAAAGCACTTTTTTTGTGTATTTTTCTACCGTTTCATCCGATGCCCCTGCCGCTCTGTTCCTGGGATTGACCGGAATGCCTCTGGCGTAATAATTCGGTGAGCCTTGCTATATCTTCCGGACTCAACTGGACATCTTTCACGGGAGGGGTAGACAAAGGCGTACCCGGGGTATTCACTTCCCCGTCAAAGGTTAATCCGTCCTTAAATAAATCAGTTAAAAAAGCTTCCCGCTGATCCGGGGATAATTCAAAGGGCATTGTTCGAGACGCGGATGAGGTTGCCGTTGAGTCATAAAGTCCAGCTCTGGCAGTACGTTCGGGTAGATAATTATTGGCGGATAAGGCTGCCGCCTGGTCATAATGTCCAGCTCCGGCAGTGCGTTCGGATATGTAATTACCGAATGACTTTCCCAATACTTCTTTTGCGGTACCAGGGTGTTGCTCACTAAAATCCTGTAATACGTGCCAGACACCGCCTGCGTTTTTTTCCGCCTTCACTTTTGTCGCCCATACTTGCGCTTCTTCCTGAGTGATGTACCCGCCAAGGACCGCACCATCCAGTATTTCCCGGGCGGCATGGGTATGCACGCCATAGACATAAAGCTCCTTTTGTCCCATCCCGGCAATTACTTCTTGGTTACTTAAACCGCCTACGGCAAACTGCTCTTCCGTCATACATCATATTCCTAGCTTTGTTTAAGAACCAGTCATGTAAACCCTTTTATGCAGCTGCAAACGGTCAATTTACTGCGATTCGATGCTCATGTACCTTAAGTACACTGCGCTTCGAGTCTCGCAAATCAACCATTTTCGCTAGCCTAAAAAGGTTTACGTGACTGGTTCTAACTGTTCAACATGCATACTAACCATCCTGTATGTCGATTTCATGACGCTCACCCGAACATCGCCTTTTTGCTTCGCCGCCGCTGCACGGAGGAAGGAATATCCATCTGCTGGCGGTATTTGACGATCGTGCGGCGGGCCACGTCGATTCCCTGCTTGTTCAAACTATCGGCGATGTCGTCGTCGGAGAGGATGCCGCCGCTGCCCCCTTCCCCGTCGATCATGGTGCGGATCAGGTGCATGACCGAACGGCTGGAATAGGCGCCGCCGCCGTTGGCGTTGTTCAGGGTGGAGGTGAAGAAATATTTCAGTTCGAACACGCCGCGGTCCGAAGTGAGGAATTTTTGAGTAGTGATGCGGCTGACGGTGCTCTCGTGGCATTCGGCTCTGAGCGCGATGTCTTTCAGCGTCATAGGCTTGAGGTAATGAATGCCGTAATCGAAAAAATCCTGCTGGCGGCGCACGATTTCCGCCGCCACTTTCATCAGGGTCATGCTGCGCTGGTGCAGCGCCCGGGTCAGCCAGGCGGCGTTGGCCAGATGCTCGTTGATGATCTTCGATTCCGAGCGGTCGCGCACGCCGCGCTTGAGCCGTACCATATATTCGCGGTCGACCAGTACCTTGGGCAATATCTCCTGGTTGAGTTCCACCACCCATTCCCCCTCGCCCTTACGGTGGACGATCACTTCCGGAATCATGGTCTGCGGGTCGGTGACGTCGTATTCGCTGGCGGGTTTGGGGTTGCAGGCCCGGATCTGCTGCATCATCGCCCCCAGCTGCTCCGGCGTCAGGGCGCAGGCGCGGCAGACCTGTTTGTGCCTGCCTTCCGCTACCCATTCCAGATGCGGCAGCAACTGCCGCATGGAGTCAGTGAGCTGGCCGCGCTCCTGCATCTGCAGGGAAAGGCATTCGCGCAAATCCCGCGCGCCGACGCCGGTCGGTTCGCACGCCTGGATCAGGCTCACGCATTTCGCATAATCGGCCACGCTGATTCCCGCCAGCGAGACGCGCTGTTCGCCGTCGGGCGGCAGGTAGCCCGCCGCGTCCACCATGTCGACGATATAGCGGACGCTGTGGCGCATGATTTCCGTCATCTCGCACATATCCAGCTGTCCCATCAGAGCCTCGTGCAGCGACTGGCCGGCGCTCAGGCGTTGTTCCAGTTCTTCCGAGGCGCTCTGGCTTTCATAATTCTGAGACTGGGCGCCGTCGCGGACATGTTCGTAGCGCGTCGAATCCATGCCCCACAGGATGTTTTCATCCATATCGAGCTTGTCCACCGTGTCGGAAAACCGTTCGTCCGCCGCTTCCGGCGCTTCCTCTTCCCGCTTGAGCAGCGGGTTTTTCTCGATCTCCTCGTCGATCATCTCGTTAAGGTCCTGGGTGGAGAGCTGCAGCATATGGATCGACTGGCGCAACTGCTGCGTCATGACCAGTGATTGTCCCTGCCGTAATTCCAATGCGCCTTCTGCCATGACGTGCTCCGTTCAATGTGCAACTCTCTAACGGCAATAATCATGCCACATCATCGTTTAAAAAAGATGTTTTCCGGTTTGCGGCGCTTGTCTTTGTAAAAAAATCGCGCTATCACGGTGAGCATGGCATTGTTGACACTGGTAACCGCTCCCGACCCTATTTTCAAGCAACGCTCCACTCCCGTCGAGGCGGTGGACGATGATGTGCGCCGTCTGGTGGATGATCTGTTCCATACGCTGGAAGTGGAACAGGCGGTAGGAATGGCGGCGCCGATGGTCGGGGTATTGAAACGGATCGCTATCGCCGACCTGCAGGAGGGAGGCGTTTCAACCCCCCTGACCTTCATCAATCCGGAAATCATCCGGCGTTCGGACGAACGGCAGGAAGTGGAGGAAGCGTCGCTCTGCTTTCCGGGTATTTCCGCGGTGATCAGCCGCCCGCAGGCCATTACGGTATCCTATCTCGATTACGAGGGAAAGGCCGCCGAAATGAGCGCGGAAGGGTTTCTGGCGAGCGTGATTCAGCATGAGGTGGATTATCTGGACGGCATCACCTACCTCGATCATCTGTCGCGGCTGAAGCGCGACGGCCTGATGAAAAAGATGCAGAAATTCCTGCGCGAGCATCCGCCGCACGTGCATGGCGCGGGCTGCGCGCACCATCATCATTAGTTATTCCGCTTTTTTGTAGCGGGAACTCAGCGCCTCTAAGCTGTCCATCAGGTCCTTGCCGAGCGCCCCGCCGCCGCCCAGAATATTGCGCTGGAAGATCACGTAGAGCACGTCGATGTGCTTGCGGATGGCCAGCAGCCGCTTGGCGTCGGCAT
The DNA here is from genome assembly GCA_965248995.1 of Rickettsiales bacterium. Lineage (GTDB taxonomy): Bacteria > Pseudomonadota > Alphaproteobacteria > Rickettsiales > UBA998 > CBDFKY01. The sequence goes on from CBDFKY010000009.1 coordinate 10,308, forward strand.
AGTCCACGCCGCGGGTGATGTCACAGAGGGAATCCGCCACCTGTGATGCGAGATCATACCCGAACGTTCCCGCCCGGCCCTTCATTTTCAACGCGTGTCCGGCGAACAGGGCGATTTCCCCTTCTTCCGGAGATGCTTCCAGCCGCCGGTAGCCTCTTTCCAGGTCTTCCAGGTCACCCACCACCCATTCGAGGAATTTACCGCGTGAATGGTTGATGATGCGCTGCGCTTCGCGGATATTCTCCTCGCTGAACAGTTCCGCCGCCGTCAGGGGACCGCCGATCTTCTCACGCAAAGAGTAATCCACGTCCAGCATGAAGATATTTTCCTCGTCCTCCACCCGTTCCGACTGGCGGCGGTCGGCGTCCTTGCCGAGTTCCAGCATCCGCCGGCGGCGGTCGGGACCCCGGTAAGAGGGACTCATGACGAAATTACGGGGATGGTCGATTACCAGGATGATCCGCTCGCACAGTGTTTTCGTGGTGAAGGGTTTGACCATGAATTCCGTAATGCCTTTGTCCCTCGCCACTTCCACGTGGCTGCGCTTCGCATAGCCGGTCAGCATGATGATGGGGACGAACGTGTTGGGGGAATGATCGCTGCCCCGCACCCGCGTCAGGAATTCGATGCCGTTCATGGGCGTCATGTCCCAGTCGGTGATGATGATGTCGACGGTTTCCTTCAGCATAAGCTGCAGCGCGGCGCTGCCGTCCCGCACCACGTGTACGGTGGAAAATCCGAGGGCCTTGAGGACTTTCTTCAGGACAAGACTTAGTTCCTTGTCCGGATCGATCAGCAGAATACTGATATAAGATAGCCGGGAAGGTGAGAAACCCGCCATGGAAGAGCCTGTAACGCGCATGGCTACCCTGATAACATGAGAATTGAATCTTTATTCCATGTTACCTTACCTATAGTTAACAATCAATCCTTAATAAAACAGCATGGACCCGGTGGACGGGGAAAGCGCTAAAGCTTCTGTTCGTACCAGGTTTCACCCAGCGCGATGGCCTCCCGCCCGTTCGACGTGCGCCAGTCGTTCGTGTCGCGCAGGGAATAGATGCAGCCGCAATATTGCTGGGCATAAAACTCTTCTTCTTTCGCCAGGTCGTACATCCGGGCCCCGCCGCCTTCTTTCCGCCAGTTAAACGTCCAGTAGGCGAGATCGTCATACGGCGCGGCGGCGCGCAGACCCGCTTCGTTGATCTGGTTCATGTCCTTCCAGCGCGAGATGCCGAGCGAACTGGTGAAGACCCGGAATCCGTGTTCATGCGCATAAAGCGCGGTGCGGACAAAACGCATGTCGAAACACATGGTGCAGCGAATTCCCCGCTCCGGCTCGCGCTCCATCCCCTTCGCCCGGGCGAACCAGTCCTGCACGTCATAGTCCGCGTCGATGAACGGGATGCCCAGTTTTTCCGCGTAACGGATGTTTTCCTCTTTGCGAAGCGTGTATTCCTTGAGGGGATGGATGTTGGGATTGTAGAAAAAAATGGTCAGTTCCAGCCCCGCTTCGTGCATCCGCTCAATCACAGGCCCTGAACACGGAGCGCAGCAGGAATGCAGGAGAATTTTTTTCTCGTTGAAAGGAACGTCGAAGCTGGTTTGTTTCATGGGTTTTGCCTGGATCATAGGGTATGTAATGCTTTTACACGACCATTTTGCGTTCGGGAAACTTTTTTAGAAATTTACTTATTTTAACAAATCGTTGAATATGTTACGATATGTTGGATCACCTTATAATTTTCGCTACATGGAAAATCTATGCCATCCGAAGAAATACCAGATCTATCCGACAAAATAAAAGATGAAGTGCTGGATTTTACAGGTTTGCTCTATTCCAAACATCGAACGATCGGGAACGATGGATCGGGATTCGTGGTCAGCGTCGACCAGCAGACAGGCATCGCCACAATCGCCACGAATAAGCATGTAGTAGATGACATCACGGATAAGAATATGAAGCAATTTCACTGGCACCTGCGTGATGCTGCGACCAACCAGCCGTTCGATGCACAATTACTATCCGTCAAACCATCTCCCAATCAGGATCTGGCTATCGTAAA
>CBDFKY010000010.1:0-16338 GCA_965248995.1 Rickettsiales bacterium
GCGGGACGTGGCGGTGGGCGACATCCTGACGTTCGGCATCATCGAACAGGCTGATCTGTCGGGCAAGGCCTGCATTGTCGGCGCGCCGACCCTGTATCATTTCAACCAGCAGCAGTTCCAGTCTTATCCGCTCTACAGCAAGGAACATGTCCTGCTCTGCCATATGATCCTCGCCAACCGTCAGGCGAAAGTACCCTACCTCGCCCTATCGCGCCGCATACCGCCCGCCCGCAAGCAGGAACTCTTTACCGATGAGGATTATGCGCGGTTGAACCGGGGGGAGATTCCCTATCACCTCTATGTCCGCGAGCATACGGCGGGCATGGCCGACTGGCTGTTCATGCATTACGAAATCAAGATCCGCCAGGCGAAAGGGACCTCCATCTCCGCGGAAAACGAAGTGAAGACGTTCAGTTACGGCCTGTATGTCTCGATCAAGGAACATAAGGCGCTGGAAGTGGAGCGGTTTCCTTCCGGTGAGTTCGACCTGTACGCCACGGTGTTCTGCCCCGCGACCGACATCGTGGCGCTGGAGCGGGGCGGGGCGATCAAGTCGGGAATCATGCCCAGACCCACCGCCGCGCCACAGCCGGAGGCTGCGGTCAACACCAAGCCGTCCGCCCGGATTTTCGATCTGCCGGTTGCCGCCAAGGTGCCTGAATCTCCTGCCGTGACGGCGTCGGATGCCCTGCCTATGGTGAAGGCGGCTTCCGAGCCGACCGCGATCCAGTGCAACCTGCGCATGGCCTCCCGGCTGATCGAGGAAGCGCTGCGCAGCGACATCCGTGTCTCGGACGTCATCCGCAAGGCGCTGGGACTGCGGATCGCCGAAATGGACTTCATCGCGTTCGATCTGCGCCTGAGCGCGCATGATTACCAACTGCTGGCGGACCGGTTCGAGGTGGGAGGCGGAGGACAAGGCCCGGATTCATCAGTTCATCATGGAAGAGCTCAGCCATTTCACCGGAGAGCGGGTGGACTAAATTTTTCACCGCATCCTATATGCATGAATAATCATACGACACGGATCGGTCCCGAATATTGTCCGATCGCCAGATCCGCTGTCCATAAAGTGATTCCTTCGGTAATGGCCTGGGCAATCAGCAACCGGTCGAACGGGTCTTTGTGTAAGGGGGGAAGCATACCCACTGCTACCGCATGTCGGCTTGACACCGACAGTTCCTGATAACCGTTTTCCACCATGCCGCGTTGTAAAACAGAAGCGTCCACTAAAAAATCCGGTTTCTCCAGACTGCGTTTGATGACGATTTCCCACAGGCTTGCGGCGCTGAAAAACAACTCGTTTTCCGGTGCCGAAATCGCTGCACGCACCGCATCCGGTAATCGCTCAGGCGTATAGGCGGCCCATAGCAGAAGATGCGTATCGAGAAGAAGCTTCATTCTTCCGCACCGAACAGGCGCGCAATCTCCGGGCTTGCCATTGCATCGAAATTCTCCGGGATCGAGCAGCTTCCCGCTAAAAAACCGAGCCGCTGCCGTTGCGCGATTTCAGGCGCATCAAGTGCGGTAACCTTCACCATGGGTTTACCCGCTTTGGCGATAATGAAGGTTTCTCCTTTTGCCGCCTCTTCAATTAAACGTGATAAATGAGTTTTGGCATGATGAATGTTGACGGTCTGCATGATAAAGCTTCTCTAATAAACTAAGTTATATTAGTTTAGTTTGATTTGGGGTGAAAAGTCAATTTGTTTCGCCGTTACGGTAAAGCTTATCATTGAATTGACGGTCTGGAGTGCTATAGCTTGAAGCATTCAACGTCTTGAAACCTTCCATGACCACCGACCTCGCCACCATCGCCCCTTACGCCTTTCTCATCACCATGCTGGTGGCGTGCGGCATCGCCGTCATCGCGCTGCTGACCATCAAGCAGCTGCATCTGCAGCTGAAGGAGAGGGAAATCGCGCTCGCGACCGCGCAGTCCGCCATCGGCAACGCGCAGGATCATTTGAGCGATTACGGCCGCATGAAAGCGACGCATGACACGCTGATCGCCGATCGCGCCTCCGCTGTGGCGGAGCGGGACGAGGTGGAAAAACAGCTGGTGGCGATGCGCCGCGAACGGGACATCGCCGATAAGAGCAAGGAGCGCGCCGAGTTCCTGAAATCGGAAGCGGAGCGCAAGGTGATGCTCACCGAGCAGAAAATCGCCGACATGCAGGAGCGGATGCGCGACTGGGAAAAGCAGAAAGAAGAATCCGTACAGGCGGCGCGGGCGGCGATCCTCAAGGCGGGCGGGGAAATGTCGAGCAAACTGCTGGAGGACCATAAGCGCGAGATGGAATCCGCCAAGAAACAGAGCGAGGAGCGGGTGCGCCTGACCACCGAGCAGCTGATGCAGCAGTTCGACAGCATTTCCAAAACCGTCCATTCGCTGAAAGACTCCACCGTCCAGACCCGCGACCAGATGGAAGTGGTGATGCGCTCCCTCACCAATCCGGCGGGCGTCGGCGCTCTGGCGGAAGTGGGGCTGGAAAACTCACTGAAACAGCTGGGGCTGGTCAAGGGGCGGGATTTCGTGATCCAGTACCACGTGGCGGAAGAAGGCCGCAACCTGCGCCCGGACGCGGTGGTGTTCCTGCCGCAGGATACGGTGATGGTGATCGACTGCAAGGCCTCCAAAGCCATGCTGGAGATCGCCCGCGCCGAGACGCGCGAACAGCATGAACGCGCCATGGCCGCCCTGAAGAAAACCATGAACGAGCATCTGCGGGCGCTGGCCGGAAAGGATTACCGCGCCGCCGTGCTGCAGAGTTTCCGTGACGCCGGCAAGAGCGAGAATGTCGGGCATATCTTCAACGTCATGTACCTGCCGAGCGAATCCGCCATCGAACATATCCGCGCGGTGGACACCGACTATGACGCCAAACTGCACAAAAGCGGCATCATCCTGGCGGGCCCGGCGAGCCTGGCGGGACTGTTCTCCCTCGCCAAGATGAACATCGCCGCCGCCCATCAGGCGGAGAACGAAAAAGTGATCCTGCAGCTGGTGGCGGATTTCATGGAAAGCAGCATCAACGCGCTGGAACATGCCGACAAGGTGGGGCGCAACATCAAGAACGCGATGGATCATTTCGACAATTTCTCCAAATCCGTCAACGCCCGCCTGCTGCCCCGCATGCGCGCCTTGAAGGATTTGGGCGTCACCCCGACCCGCCATAAGGAAATCCCCGCTCCGCTCGCCAGCTATGACGTGCGCCGCGTGGAACAGACAGTCATGATTGAGTCGGTCACGACGGAAGAAGTAGTCGCCAAGGTGCATCCGCTGCCGCGAACGACGAAGGGGTGAGGATGGGTTTTCGTCATTCCCGCGAAGGCGGGAATCCAGTAAAAATACTGTAAATCAATATGAGCACTCCTGAGACAACTCCCCCTACAGGACCCGAATGGTTGCAATTAAAGCAATTTTGTGAGGCGTTTGATAAGAAGCATAATTTAAGCCAGAATGGTTATCTTACTTGGAATTATCTTATGTGGCTGGATATGCGTGAAGACACACGCCAAAAAGTACGCGATAATGCGTTGCCAGACATGTGGCATGAATTGCAATGGATATTTGAAAAAAGTGAGAGGGCTGAAAAATATAAAGGGGATTTAAAGCAATCGCTTCGTGGAACTCAATATAATGTCCCTTATCAATGTAGACTTTTAAAATCTGATCCCAATATTCCTTGTGAACATCCTGAATACGTTGATATATTCATAATAAATGCAGGCTTGTTCAATAATTTTATGTTCAAAGGTTGCATTATTCATGGAAACCTTCAATTTGGGCTACAAAAAAACCCGTTGTCTGTATCTAAACCAATTCAATTATCAAACATATTCATTACTGACGATTTTGATTTTCATATTCAAACGCCTGCGCTAACAATTAAAAAATGTTATTTCGGTACAGGTGCATCTTTTAGCGACTGTGTTTTAGGTAGTGTCAAAATAGCTGATACGGTATTTGAAGATTCAGTGATGTTTGATCGAACAACATTTCAAAATCTATCGCTTGGTTTCTCATTCAACGGCACCACGCAATTTAAAAATACAGCCTATTTTAGAGGTGCAAAATTTAAATATGACGTGGATTGCAAGCGCGGTGTGTTTGAAGAAAATGTGGACTTCCAACATGCCACCTTCAACAGAGATGCAGATTTTAGCGGATTGACGTTCAACAGTTGTGATTTCACGGGTGCGGAATTCAAAGGCTTTGCTAATTTCAAAAATGCGATTTTTGAGCGCTACAGTTTATTTTCTCGCGCCACCTTTGAATCGAACGCTATGTTTAGCAATACGCGCTTTGAAAGCAAGGAATTATACGAAGCACAGGAAGGCGATTATGAACTATCCCCATCATTCATCGGTGCGACGTTCAGCGGATTAGCAAACTTCAGAGAGGCGACTTTCGCTTCACCCCCACATTTTGAAGGGGTAAAAGCAGAAGCTATCCTGCTACCCCGTGATGGATTTCGTAATCACCTTGAAAAAGAAAAGACCCTTGCGGCACAGGCATGGGCGGCACTTATTCGCTTGGCAGAAACGATTCATAATATGCCTATACGGCATGAATTTCATAGATTGCTGATGCAAGTGGACAAACAGACAGAAGATTCAAAATATGCTTTCTTCTATAGCTGGTTCGAACGTCTCAAAGTGGGGCGAGATGAAATACTCCCGTTTCAAATTCTGGCTATGACCAGTTCTTTTGTATGGATTTTGTGTTTCTGGGGATATGGTCTGACATCCACCGTAACCTCTCCTGCCCTTGCGGAATCCAATGCCTTTAAGCTGGTGTTGTTGGATATGTTCCCGTTTATTACCGCTTTTAAAGGGGGGTTGGAGACGTTGGTGCAGCCTTTTGATGGGCATCCATTCACTTTAGCGATACTCACGGTAGCACGCTACCTTCTTGCTCTTACCTCGCTCACCTGTCTCTTCCTCTTCGGCCTAGCTCTCCGCAACCGTTTCCGTATCAAATCATAACATTTTAACCCCACGTAAAAACAGGTGATTCCTGTGCAACTTGGTGCTAGGGTGGCAGAATATTGCCACAAGGAAATGTTCATGTCACCTGCCAACGCCCTGCAACGTGAGGAAGCCTCTCCCTCGACTACCCCTTCCGCTTCCGCGAAACTCGCCGATTATTCGCGATGTTGCCGCATTATCGCTACCATCGGCCCGGCCAGCAACCCGCTGGAGCTGATCCGGGCAGGGACGACCTGCTTCCGCCTAAATTTCAGCCACGGTTCTCATGAGGAGCATAAAGCGCGCATCGATATGATCCGGGAAGCGGAAAAGATCACCGGCCGTTTTGTGCCGCTGATGGCCGACCTGCAGGGACCGAAGATCCGCGTAGGCACGTTCGAAGGCGACGGCATCACCCTGAAATACGGGCAGGAAGTAACGCTGGAACTGGGCAGGGAACCGGGTCGCGACGGCCTGATCCGCCTGCCGCATCCCGAGATTCTCGAAGTGTTGCAGCCGGGTGATGAAATTAAGCTCGACGATGGGCTGATGGCGCTTCGCATCCTCGCCAAGGAATCGAACAGCCGCGTGACGGCGCGCGTGGAATGCGGCGGTTTTCTGAGTCAGAAAAAAGGGGTCAACGTCCCCTCCCGCCAGCTGCCCATCTCCGCGATGACGGAAAAAGACAAGCGCGACATGACGTTCGCGCTGGAGCAGGGGGTGGATATCATCGCGCTCAGTTTCGTGCAGACGGTGGAAGACGTGCTGGAAGCGAAGCAAATTATTCAGGGGCGCGCGCTGGTGCTCTCCAAGATCGAAAAGCCGCAGGCGGTGGACGTGATCGACGCCCTCGTCGCCGTCTCCGACATGGTGATGGTGGCGCGCGGGGATCTCGGCGTGGAACTGCCCACCGAACAGGTGCCGCTCAGCCAGCGCAAAATCGTGCGCTCGGCGCGCCGGGCCGGGAAACCCGTGGTGGTCGCGACGCAGATGCTGCAGACGATGGTGGATTCACCCGTGCCTACCCGGGCGGAAGCCTCGGACGTCGCCACCGCCGTCTATATGGGTGCGGACGCGGTGATGCTGAGCGCCGAGTCGGCGGTCGGGCGGCATCCGGCCACCGTGGTCGCCACCATGGACCGCATCATCCGCGCCGTGGAAAGCGATGATCAGTACTGGACGGATCTGGAAGCGACGCAGACGCAGTCCATCGCCACACCTTCACACGCGCTCTGCGCCTCCGCGCATGCCATCGCCAAAATCATGGGGGCGAAAGCGATCCTGGCGTTCACCTCGCACGGCGGCACGGCGTTCGCCGCGGCGCGGGAACGCTCCCGCACGCCACTCTACGCCATGACGCCGGACGCCGCCGTGGCGCGCCGCCTCACTATGGTATGGGGCATCACGCCGGTGGTGACGCCGACCATCACCAGCTTCGATACGATGCTGGAATGGTCGGGCCAGTTCGCCCGCCAGTCGCTCGGACTGCATCCCGGGGATGTCGTCATGATCCTGGCAGGAACGCCGTTCGGGGTGCCGGGCAGTACGAATACCCTGAAAATTCTGACACTCTAGACGGTGTGACGGATGCAGGCCGCCGCCACGACCGTTGACCCGGAAGAAATCGCCAAATTTTCCGCCATGGCGGATGCATGGTGGGATGAGTATGGGGCGTTCCGGCCGCTGCATCAGATCACGCCGCTCAGGATAGGATATATACGCGATCAGGTCTGCGACCATTTCCTGCGTGATCCGGGCGAGGTATCAACTCTAAAGGGCATGAGCGTGCTGGATATCGGCTGCGGCGGAGGTCTGGCCAGCGAACCCATCGCGAGGCTCGGCGCCCGCGTCACCGGCGTTGACGCATCGGAAAAGAATATTGCCGTCGCCTCACTCCATGCGGAGAAAAGCGGGCTCGACATTCACTATCTTCACGGCTCAGCCGAAGCTTTGGTGAAGGAAGGAAAAACCTACGACCTGGTGCTGGCGCTGGAAATCGTCGAGCATGTCGCTGACGTGCCGACGTTTCTCACCGCGCTCGCCGCGTTGACGCGCCCCGGCGGCATGATGGTCGTTACCACGATGAACCGTACGCTCAAATCCCTGCTTCTGGCGAAGATCGGCGCCGAATATGTATTGCGCTGGCTGCCGGTCGGCACCCATGACTGGAACGCCTTTTTAAGACCCTCGGAAATCTCCTTGCCGCTGCAGGCCCTCGGTTATCGGCAAAAAGACCTGAGCGGCATGGTGTATCATCCGGTAAAACGGTACTGGTCTTTAAGTAAAAGCGACCTTTCCGTAAACTATTTGCTTTGCTTTACTAATAATGCTACACTAGCACTATAGTCGTTTTACTCTTTTAATAAAAAGATAAATAAAATTAACTATATATTTACTTTTATATGCCATTATCGTCATAGAGATGTCATATAGATATGGCATGATGGATACAATAGAACAGAGATATCGATATGGTTGGATCGACATTACATACTGAAGGGCTGATGACGACATCGGGCAACGACGCGATGCAGTATGGTGCGCCCGCAGTGGAAGCCAAAGGATCGAAAGCGCCCGTGACCGCCGATGCCCAGATGATTCTGGATCGGCTGAAAGCGGAGCAGGGCGATCTGCAGCAGCGTCTCGCTTCCGCTCCTCCCAGCCAGAGAGCTGCGCTGGAAGCGGCGCTGGCCAGCGTATCCGGCGGCATCAGTTCCCTGCAATCCGCTATGGCTACGGGTAACGTGGGTTCCATCAGCGCGGCAATGGGCGCCGCCACTACCGCTATTTCCGTAGCGGATACCGCGGAAGCGTTGTCCGAAGGGGTAAAAGCGCAGGCGACGGGCGACATGATCATGTCTCAGGCGTCGGCGCAGGCCAATAACTGGAACAATCCTGATTTCCATGCCGTCTCTTATACTCAGTTGAGTGCACCCGCTAAAACCACTTACAATGTGATGAGCGATTTAAATATCGGTGGGTTCAATGATAAGGATGCGAACGGCGTCGAATTGAACAGTCTCACCAAAGCGCAAATGGCTGCCCGCGTGAATGCGGAACTTGATCCGCGGACAAAAGCACAGTTGCAAGTGGCTTCCGTTATTGAGAAAGACCCTAAATTCAAAGTATTGGAAGAAACGAAACAGCAGGAAGCGACAGTGGCAACGCAACAGCTGTCGAATTCCACCAACGCGCAATTATCCAATGAAGCGAGAGCCTCTCAAAAATTGAGCCAGCAGGTGGATGCGCCGGATTTGGCTATTACCAAAATAGCCAAGGATGCGCAGAGCGGCCAGATTTCCCAAGAGGAAGCGGCGGCGCGTATGGATAAGGCTACTACCGATCGTAAACAGAATTTTGCGAAAATGGCCGAAGATACCTACGATAAGATAGGTAAAAACGAGCAGGCATTGTTGCGCAAGAAATTTCATCTGGAAGAAGGTCAAAAACCTTCCATGGACCAGATGCTTACGATTCGCAAACAGACTCCGGATCATAAGGCGGCCAATGAAGGTGCCTGGAAAATGAAGGTGCATGGCGAAGCCGGATGGGCGATGTTGTCCCCTGCTGAACAGGAAGCCTATGCATTGACACATACGAAAATGAGCTTGGAAGCAAACCGAAAAGCATTGGTATCCCAAGAGTTTTATAACGCGCTCTCCCCAGAGGAACGGCAGGAACTGAATGTAAAAATCGAAAAAGATCCGAAGGCGGCTCCGGCTCTAATAGCGCTTGCTGCTGAACAACATAAGATGGATCATCAGGTCTCTTCGCAAATGCAACAAATGTCGAAGGGCCTTACGCAGGAAACGGTAGTAGATTTCGTAAAGTCATCCATGTCCTCTGACACAACGGATGACTATAACCTCCTGATAAAAAGGGGAAATATTGACATTGCCAATAGGCTGCACCTTCAGGAAGGTAAAGAGCGGGATCAGTTTATCAATAGCGGTGTCGCATTTTCAAAAACATCTGACTTTAAATTGACGGATTATAATTTTTCCGATATCCTGTCTGACCCTGGCGCCAAAGTCGGTACTACGAAAATTGCAGCGCTGGAAGGATTGGCAAGCGGCTCTGATACGACTACAGCGACCTCTTCCGACACTAAAGGACTGATAGCGGAAACCGCGCGGCCCGTAGCTCCATCCGCTACCGTGGCGGTTGAAGACCGGCTGGATATCAGGCAACAGATCGCTTCCGGCACACCGCAAGCCGAAGCGAAACCGGAAACGCCTAAACATGATTTCGGTGCGATGCTTGCCCAAAACGGATTTTCATTTAGCCAGGGCAGTACCGCAGTCGGTGTGCCTGCTGCTGAGACATCTGCTCCTCCAGTTCCTGCGGTAACACACGCACAAGCCGCTCCCGCTCATGATGCCCCGCATCCTTTTGCAGGAATGCTGACCGGTTTCACCGGATTTAATACCAGAGACATTCCAAAACTGAATCTGGGCATGCAATCACCTGCGAACGGAAACGATTTTTCTCTGGGACATTTATCCGCCCAGCAGGCGGTTCCGACATTGGCCGCATCCGCGTCAGGGCCTTCGGTCGGAGCAGGACGTAGTTAAATTCGGGTGAATGCAAGCGAACGCACCACATTTTCCCACGCAAACTTATGAGAGGAAAGGGAACGGGTAAGCCCTGTTACGCTCAGTTCCTGAGATAACGCCGGGTCGATCGGAATCTGCGCCAGCAGCTGCGAATGCGTCTCCTCCGCCAGTGCCTCTCCCGCGCCGCTGCCGAACACCGTCAGCGGCGCGCCTGTCGCATCTTCTAGCCAGCTCATATTTTCGATGATGCCGAGAATGGGCACGTCCGTCTTGGTGAACATCACCGCGCATTTGCGGGCATCGAGCAGGGAAAGGGGCGCGGGCGTGGTGACGATCAGGGCGCCGCCCCCGTTCAGCGCCAGCGGCAGTTGCTGCACCAGGCTCAGATGGATATCGCCGGTACCGGGCGGCAGGTCGATCAGCAACACGTCCAGTGGCCGCCCTTCCGCTCCCCATGCCGCGCCCCGGATCAACTGCTGCAGGGTTTTGGCGACCATCGGCCCACGCATGATGGCGGCCTGAGAGGGATCCAGGAAAAGCCCGGCGGACATACATTGAATGTCGTGTGAGACGGGGGGAATCATCCGGCCTGTCGCGTCCAGTTCCGGCCTCACGCCTTCCGGCAGTTCCAGAAGGTAAGGGATGGAGGGGCCATGAATATCGGCGTCGACGATGCCGACGCGCCGCCCCTGCCCCGTTAATGAAAGAGCCAGCAACGCCGTCACCGTGGATTTACCTACACCTCCCTTGCCGGAGGCGATGGCGACGACGCGGGATACGTTGGCGACGGGCGTAAGGTTCCAGGTGGCTTTATTTCGGGAAGGCGGGTTATCGGGAGACGAATCACCGGTCTGTGCCGTCAGCACCGGTGTGACGGAGGAAACGCCGGGCAGGCGGATCAACGCCTCGCGCACCGCTTCGATGAGTGGCGAGCGCACCGCCTGCTCTTCGCGCGTGATGGTGATCATCAGCCCGACCCTGCCGTCACGGATCACGATGCCCGATACCAGGCCGGCGCTGACGATATCCTGCCCCGTCAACGGGTCGATGACGTGGCGGAGTGCCGCTTGAATCTCCGGCTCAGTGACGGGCACGTCAGACCGCTTCGCGCAGACGCTGCGCCGCGCTGCGGGCTTCGCTGGTGATTTCCGCGCCGGACAGCATCCGCGCCAGTTCCTCCGTGCGTTGTGATTCGTCCAGCGGAATCAGGCGGGTTTCCGTCTGTTCGCCCACCCGTTCCTTGGTGATGAACAGATGCGTGTTCGCCCGCGCCGCCACCTGCGGCAGGTGGGTGACCACGCAGACCTGCTGATGATCGGCCAGTCTGGAGAGCCGCGCCCCGATCGCATCGGCGACCGCGCCGCCGGTACCGCTGTCGATTTCGTCAAAAATAAGCATGGCGCCATCCTCGGGTGTCCGCAGGACGACGGACAGCGCCAGCATCAACCTGGAGAGTTCCCCGCCGGAAGCGATCGCATTCAGGGGGCCGAACGGAGAACCCGCGTTGGTGGAAACTTCGAATACCACCTGATCGATGCCGCTGGATGACCAGTTCACCCGGTCTTTTTCCGTGCAGGCCACGCGAAAGCGCGTCGCTTCCATTTTCAGCGGAGCCAGTTCCCGGTGGATCACCGCTTCCAGATCAGGAATGGCGGCCAGACGTTCGGCGCGCAGACGGCGGGCGATTTCCAGAAAACTCGCCTCCGCCTGGTGTTCCCTTTCCGCCAGCCGGGCATGCTCCGCGCTGCTGTCCTCTAAATTGTTCAGCGTCGCCTGCGAAGAGGTTAGCAAACCGAACAGCCCTTCCACGGATACGCGATATTTTCGCGCCGCTTCCCGTAAACCGAACAGGCGTTCCTCCGTTCGCTCCAGCAGCCTTTCATCGTAATGATCCCCGCGCAGAAGGCGGGATAAGATGGTTTCTGCCTCTTCCAGTTCCGCCTGTACCCGCGTAAATGCCTCACTGAGCGCCATGCCGTCGGACGTCGTCGCCGCAGGCGAGCGGGTAAGCAGTATCTCCGCGTTGCGCAACCGTGTGGCAAGCGGCTGCGACCCTCCGAGTATTTCACTGATCTCGTGCACCGCCGCACCGGATTTTTCGGCCTGCATCATGGCGGTGCGCTTCTCCACCAGTTCGGTCTCTTCGCCTTCCTGAGGCGCGAGGCCAGCCAGTTCCTTCACCATATGTTCGAGATAACCGCGATTGCGCTCCGCCTCGCGCAGGCGTTCCTCAAGGGCACGGCTGGCCAGCCCCGCTTCGCTCCAGACCTGATACGCAACTGCGACCGCCGCCTTCGGCCCTTCGGATCGCGCGAACCTGTCGAGAAATTTCAGGTGTTCCGCCGTATCCAGCAGCCCTTTCTGTCCGTGCTGGCCGCATATCGTCACCAGCCGTTCCCCGATTTCCTTCAGGATTTTCAGGGTGACCGGCTGGTCGTTGACGAACGCTTTTGAGGCACCGTCCGCCCGTATCTGTCGCCTCAGAATCAGCGTTTTCTCCGTGTCAAATCCCTGTTCCGCTAAGAACGCATGGAGTGAATGCGTCGGTCCGAGCGCATATTCCGCGCTCACCGTGGCGCTCTCCTCGCCCGAGCGTACCAGCCGCGCTTCGGCGCGGTTGCCGAGCACCAGGCCGAGCGCGTCCAGCAGGATGGACTTGCCGGCCCCCGTCTCGCCCGAGAGTACGGTAAGCCCGCGATCGAATACCAGCTCCGCTTCGCGGATAAGGACGACGTTGCGGATGGAAAGGCGCATGAACATACGACTTTCATACCGCAGCACGGCGTCCCTGTCACCAATTAGCTGAACCGGGGCGATCACGGATGCAGAAGAAGGTTGCAACCGGGCAAAGAATGGGTAGATTCAGGGCATGGGAAAACATCTTCAGCTATCGGGTAGAACGCATGTCGTGGAATAAAGGGGGAAACCGGGGACCGTGGGGAACGCCTCCCACAGGCGGTAACGGCGCGCCCGGCGGCCGTCCGAACGGTTCCGGCAACCGGGGTGACCAGCCCGATCTGGACCAGCTGATCCGTAAAGGGCAGGAATCGCTGCGCAACGCGTTCGGCGGCGGGGGAGGCGGCGGCGGTTACGGAGAAGGAAATCACTCGAAGCGCCCGTTCGTCATCGGTATTCTGGCGCTGGTCACGCTCTGGCTGGCGTCCGGGGTTTACCGCGTCGATGCCGACGAGCAGGGCGTGGTGCTCCGTTTCGGACAGTACCACCGGATCACTGAGCCGGGCCTGAACTACCATCTGCCGTTTCCGCTGGAAGTGGCCTACACGCCGCGCGTAACCAGCATCAACCGCGTGGAGATCGGCTTCCGCACCAACGGGGACGCGCAGCGCACCCGTATGAACGTGCCGGAGGAAAGCCTGATGCTGACCGGGGACAAGAACCTGGTCAGCGCCCAGTTCGAGGTGCAGTGGCGCATCAAGGACGCGGTGCGCTTCCTGTTCAACCTGCGCGACCCCGAATTCATGGTCAAGCCGATCGCCGAGACGTCGCTTCGCGAAGTGATGGGGAATACGCCGCTTTCCCTGGCGCTGTCCGACAAGCGTCAGGCCATCGCCGAGGAAACCAAGCAGCAGATGCAGGCGATTCTGGACCAGTACCAGACGGGCATCGAGATTTACGAGGTGAACCTGCTCGCGGTCGATGCGCCGGATCAGGTGGTGGAAGCGTTCATCGACGTACTGGCGGCGCAGCAGGAGAAGGAAACATTGCAGAACGAAGCCCGGAAATACCGTGACGGGATCATTCCCGTAGCGCAGGGACAGGCGGAGAAGATGATCCAGGACGCGGAAGGCTACAAACAGGCGGCGGTCTCCCGCGCCAGCGGGGAGGCGGCGCGTTTCATGGCGATTTATAATGAATATAAGAACTCCAAGGACGTTACCCGACAGCGGCTCTATTTGGAAACGATGGAACAGATCCTTTCCGGTATGGATAAGATGGTGGTAGATAATGATGGAAAAGGCGGCGTGGTGCCCTATCTGTCGCTGGATAATCTGCGTAAATCGGGTAAAGGCACGCCGGAGACGGCAGAGGAGAACAAGTAATGTCCGCACGTATCATATTACTCGCGGTGGTGCTGTTCCTGGCGCTCGGCGGGATCATGAATTCCTTCTTCATCATCGACCAGACCCATCAGGCGCTGGTGCTGCGCTTCGGCAAACCCGTCAATATCATTACCGAGCCGGGGCTGAAATTCAAGGTGCCGTTCGTCGACAGCGTGGAACTCTATGACCGCCGCCTGCTCACCGTCAACGCCGACCCCAAAACGGTCATCCTGAAGGATCAGGACCGGCTGATCGTCGACGCCTACGTTACCTACCGCATCACCGATCCGCTGCGGTTCTATCAGGCGGTGCGATCCGAGCGCATCATGGAACAGCGGCTGGACAAAATGCTGGAAACCTCACTTCGGGAAGTGCTGGGGCGGGAAAACCTCATCACCCTGCTCTCCCCCAAACGGGCGCAGATCATGGACGATATCCGTGACAACGTCTCGCGCCTCGCCTCTGGGGAAAGCCTCGTGGTGGCGGGCAAGAACATCACCGCGGAAGAGCATCCGACGATCACTCCTGCCGTTTCGGTGGCGAACAACGTGACCGATAACCTGCCGGAAGGCGCGGTGGTACCGGAGGTGGGCAAGGCGGATTCGCGGAAGGACCGGGCGGGATTCGGGGTGGAAATCGTCGATGTGCGGATCATGCGGACCGACCTCCCCAAAGAGACCAGCGACCCGATCTATAACCGGATGCGTTCCGACCGCCAGAAAGTCGCGGAAAAATTCCGGGCGGAAGGGAAGAAGGAATCCCAGATCATCCGTTCCGAAGCGGATAAGCAGCGCACCATCATGCTGGCCGACGCCGAACGCCGCGCCGCGATCATCCGCGGGGGAGGGGACGGAGAAGCCACGCGCATTTTCGCGCAGTCTTACGGCGAAGACCCGGAATTTTTTAATTTCTACCGCACCCTGCAGGCATATCGCACGTCTTTCAAAAAGGACGACACGACGATGGTCCTCTCTCCGGGTAGCGACTTCCTGAAATATATGAAAGAATCACGTAACACCAAATAAGGACACGGCCATGAAGACCCGCCAGCTTTTGCATCTCTCCACCCTTTCGCTTGCGCTTCTCGCCGCGAGCCCGGGCGGCGTAGTCGCGGCACCGGTGATGGAAAGTTTCGCGCCGCTGGTGGATAAGGTGCTGCCCGCGGTAGTCAACGTGTCCACTACGCAGAAACCTTCGGTGAGCGCCCAAGGGCAGGGGGATACGGGCGGCGAACTTCAGGACGAGCGGCAGGAGGAATTGCAGAAGTTCCTCGAGCAGTTCGGTTTTCCGAACGCACCGCTCGGGGAAAGCCCTGAGCCGCACGAGATGCATTCGCTGGGTTCAGGCTTCATCGTCGATCCGAAAGGGTATATCGTCACCAACAACCACGTCATCGCGGAGGCGACGGAAATCTCCGTGACGCTGGCCGATGAAACGAAACTGGAAGCGAAAATCATCGGGCGTGATCCGAAAGTGGATCTGGTGCTGCTCAAAGTCGAGCCGAAAAAGCCACTTCCCTACGTCAGCTTCGGGGATTCGGACGCCATGCGGGTCGGGGACTGGGTGCTGGCCATCGGCAACCCGTTCGGCCTCGGCTCCACGGTCACGGCCGGAATCATCTCGGCACGTTCCCGCAACATCAACGCGGGCCCGTTCGACGACTTCCTGCAGACCGACGCTGCCATCAATCAGGGTAATTCCGGCGGACCGATGTTTAACGACCGCGGCGAAGTGATCGGCATCAACACGGCGATCTTCTCGCCTTCCGGCGGTAGCGTCGGTATTGGCTTCGCCATTCCTTCGGCCATGGCCAAACCCCTGATCGACCAGTTGCGGGAATATGGCCACCCCTACCGCGGCTGGCTCGGCGTGAAGATTCAGTACGTCACCGACGAAATCGCTAAAAGCCTCGGGCTGGAGCGGGCCGGCGGCGCGCTGGTGCTGGAGCTGACCAAGGACTCTCCGGCGGAAAAAGCCGGGATTATTTCGGGAGACGTAATTCTTTCCTTCAACGGGCATGAGGTGAAGGAAATGCGTCACCTGCCGCGGATGGTCGCGGAGACGCCGGTCGGCCAGAAAGTGCAGGTGGTAGTCTGGCGGCAGGGTAAGAAACAGGCGCTCGAAATGACGCTCGGCGAATATCCCGATGAAAAGGACACGGTGGCCTCCACCGCTCCGGCCCAGAACGTTCCGGTCAAGGAAGGCAAGAAGCTGCTCGGACTGTATCTGCGCACCCTCAGCGATGCGGACCGCAAGAAGATGAACCTTCCCGCAGCCACGAAAGGGGTGCTGATCACCGCGGTGGAAAAAGGCTCGGAAGCCCGCAAGCGGGCGCTGCAGGCCGGTGACGTGATTCACGGCATCAATCAGGAAAGGGTTGCCACGTTCGAGGATCTGGAAAAAGCGGTGAAGGCGGCACGCGACGCCAAGCGGGATTACGTACTGGTGCGCGTCCTTCGGGCAGGGGAATCCAGCTACATTACCCTGCCGATCGGCACGACCAAATAATACATGCCCGAACTCCCCGAAGTAGAAACCGTTCGCAGGGGACTGGAGGCGGCGATCGTCGGGCAAGCGATCGAGCGTGTCACCCTGCGCCGGGCGAACCTGCGCTACCCGTTTCCGGCACATCTTGAGGATAAGCTGGCAGGGAAAACCGTCATGGCGATCCGCCGCCGGGCGAAATATCTGTTGTTCGATATCGGCGAACATACCCTGATCGGACATCTGGGCATGACGGGAACATA
>CBDFKY010000011.1:0-13254 GCA_965248995.1 Rickettsiales bacterium
TGAATTCCGCCTCCACGCTGGTAACGATGGATATCGTCAGCCGCTACCGCCCCAACCTTACCAGCAAGCAGTTGATGAAATCGGTAAGATATCGACGATCGGGATCATGTTCGTAGCGGTATTATGGGCACCGCAGATACGCCATTTCGATTCGCTCTTCAAATACCTGCAAACGGTGATCGCTTACGCCGTACCGCCAAGCGCTTCCATGTTCCTCGTCGGAGCGTTCTGGAAACGCGCCAACGCGCAAGGGGCCTACGCCGCCATGATCGTCGGAGTGGTCAGCGGTATTATATTATTTATTTTCAATGAGATACCTCAAGTTAATACGGTGTTGGGATTTCATATCCATTTCCTCTATGTCGTCCCCATACTGGTCATCATCTGCGTCGCCGTACTGGTGACGGTCAGCCTCTCCACTCCGGCGCCCGACGCATCGAAAACCGACAACCTGGTGTGGACATCCGCTTACTTCAAGCAGGAAAGCCTGACGCTCAAAGGCGTGAAATGGTATAATAATTACCGTGTGCTTTCTGTTTTCCTCATCATCCTGACGATTTATCTGGTGGCGTCGTACGCCTGAGAGCGACTGAAACCGACATAAAAGTTTCATATATAAGCGGTGTGCAAACGCCCCCGTCGGTGTTATTACATATTAACAAAATATTTTTAAGAGAGCGGTATGATATGAACAGATATCATACCGACCGTTATCCGTTTTTTAAAAAAGGTTTATATTCATGATACGAAATGAAGAGATTTTGTCTGACTTTCCTCAGGATAGTGTATTTCGTGACATCGCTAGAAAACGGCTTACTGCAGTTTTTCACCTGCAGGGAGAAGTAAGCCCGGGGTACAGGCTCGACAATACGGGCAAGTATTTCGTTCAGAACTTCGCGGACGACCTGGGCAGTAAAATCGATACGGGCGGCCAGCAGGTCGCCGATTTCGAAGCCACGTGGCTGAACGGTAAAGAAGGAAATCTTTCCCTGATGGTCGCCATGTCCAACGATATGGAACATCCGGAAGCCAGCCCTCTGGTGCCGCATACCCTTAAAAGCCAGAACGAAGGGGAATCGTACGTAAAATTTCTTCCTTTTCAAATATTCCTAGACGCTGGCATTACCCGGGAGGAAATGTTCATTTACGGCGACAGAGATCAGTACGCACTGGTGCCGAAAGAAGTGACGATGAAGCACTGGGATACTCTCTACCCCCTGATTGCCAAAGCGTCACTTGATTTCATGCGTGAGCAGATTCCTGATTTTAACAACAAGGAAGTGGTGCTGGACGGAAATTATATCGATGGCGGGGAGACCGTGCGGGTTGCCAAAGAACAACTGATGGCGGATAAGGATTTTAAGGGAACGGCGGTTACTACCTATACGCCTCATTCCATCGGCCTGAATAAAATCGGTTCACGTTGTGCCACATTCCTGAAAACGATGGAAGCGCGTATCGACGAGTTGGAATTCGTAGGGAAGACGGATCAGGTAATAGAAACGTTAAAGCATCATCCTTACTTAGAGAAACAACGTGCCATTGTAAAGGCGATGAAAGAGCAGGCGGATCCCGCCTCCCTGATCCCTGTCTTGGAAGAGATTGAGCGCACCCATGCGGAGGACATTTTGGTTATTCAAGCATCGGCTTGTAGGAGCCAATGTCGCCCTCAGCGATATTGATGCCTTGCTTGAGTATGCGCAAAAAGAGGATGTGATTGCGGACACAAAACAATTCTGCTTTAAGCAACGGCTCCTTCTGGAAGGCGCGGAGAATATTTCACAATTCGACGCGGTCATGTCCACAGGCGCGGAATCGGTGAAACCGCTGCAAAAGTGGGTAGGGCAGGATGATAAAGTAACCTACATGCCGCTTGGATTTAACAGCAAAAATATATGAGCCTCATTTGTTTGATAACGTACCGACGGAGATGATCGTTTCCACGGCGCAAGCCTTGACGGCGCAAGCCTATCTTTTTGATGAAAGCAGCCAACAGCTTTCCGAACAAAAAGCAAAAGAGCGAGATGAATTTCAGACGGACCAGTTGCAAAACGGTATTAATTTCGTCGCTATTTCCCGTCCCGATGCCCGTAAAGGCAGTTTGGAGACCATTCAGGCTTTTGCAAAATGGGCGACGGAACATCCGGATAAAAAAGGTACGCTGATCCTTGGCGCGCATAAGCCTGAGGAAGGTAAGACATCGCAATACCAGGACAGTCTGGTGGAAATGGTCAAAAGCCTGGATACACAGCATCCCGACTTGCATTTACGTGAACGCATTTTACTACTGCCTTCCCTGGCTGCGGATCAGGTGCGTACGCTGTATGCCTTGCCTGGCGCGGTGGGAGTATGCCCGAGTTTGAGTGAGCCGTTCGGATTGGTTGGATTGGAAATGACAGGTTCGGGCATCCCCGTAATCGGTACGCGTACGTACCAGTCAACCAATGGAATAGCGCAGGATCAAACGTTTGAAACAACCAGCGTGCTCCGTTGTGCGCCGGGTGCCGTACCGCAAATGGCCTCGGCGATGAAAGCCGTAACTAAAGATTATGACCGGTTTAAACGAGCCGCAGTGGAAAACGCGCAAGCAGTGATCGACGAGTTCAACTGGGAAAAATCGGGAGAGACCCGTAAAGCCGTGTATGATCGTACTGTTGCGGCGAATCAGATCGTACCTTTTGCAGGCAATGAAACACCGGATGCACGTGTGGAGAAACCGCAACAGCAAGGAATGACCGTTCCTGATTTTCCACCACCATTAAGGGTGCATCAGTAAAACCTATCTCATAGCATAGGTGCGGTCAATATACGCTTCCACACGTGTCTTGAACTCCGCTGTAATGGTTTCACCCCGCAAGGTCGCTACTTTCTCGCCGTCCTCGAACACAGGTGCGGCGGGATTTTCCCCGGGGCCCGGGCAGTGAAATGCCGATATTGGCATGGCGGGATTCACCGGGTCCGTTGACGATGCAGCCCATCACCGCGACGCTCATTTCTTCGACACCGCTGTAGCGTTCTTTCCAAGTAGGCATTTGCTCCCTGAGCCAGCTTTGAATGTCGCTGGCGAGCTGCTGGAACACCGTGCTGGTGGTGCGCCCGCAGCCGGGGCAGGCGGTCACCAGCGGCATGAAGGAACGGATTCCCATCGTCTGCAATATTTCCTGCGCGACCACCACTTCCTGCGTACGCGGTTCATCCGGGCGAGGGGTGAGGGAAACCCGGATCGTATCGCCGATGCCTTCCTGCAGCAACACGGAAAGCGCCGCCGTACTGGCGACGATGCCTTTGGAGCCGATCCCCGCTTCCGTCAAGCCGAGATGCAGCGCATAGTCACCCCGCGCCGCCAGCGCCCGGTACACCCGGATCAAAGGCTGCACCTCGCTGACCTTGCAGGAAAGGATGATGCGATCGCGCGGCAGGCCGATGGCTTCCGCCGCCGCCGCACTTTCCAGCGCCGAGACGATCAGGGCCTCTTCGCTTACCTCACCGGCGGAACGTGGTGTCCCCAGCGACGCGTTCTCATCCATCAATCGTGCCAGCACCTGTTGATCGAGACTCCCCCAGTTCACGCCGATCCGCACCGGTTTATCGTGGAGCAACGCCTGCCCGATCATGGAGGCGAACTGCGCGTCGTGCTTTTCCCCAAACCCGACATTTCCGGGATTGATGCGGTATTTAGCGAGTGCGCGCGCCATGTCGGGATAATCGGCAAGCAAACGGTGGCCGTTATAATGAAAATCCCCGACCAGAGGAACGGCCAGCCCCCATGTGTTCAATTGTTCATAAATGAAAGGGACCGCTTTCGCGGATTCATCGTTGTTCACGGTGAGGCGGACGATTTCGGACCCCGCCTGATACAGTTCCCGTACCTGCTGCGCGGTGGATGCGATATCGGCCGTATCGGTATTGGTCATGGATTGCACGACGATGGCCGCACTGCCGCCGACCGTGACGCCGCCTATATTTACCCCGACGGATACGCGGCGCGGTAACATGATTTATTGAACGCCGTGCTCAAGCGGACGAAACGGGGGCGCGTCCCGCGTATAGCGCGACGCGCCGTAACAGCTCCACAGCGTTTCCACATCAGCGTGTTGCAGGCAGGTGTAACGATAAAAAGGCAAGGCAGGCGTGGTGTCCAGATATTGGGTAAGCGTCGCCGGTAAAGGCTTGATCTGCTCTTTCGCCACGGGGACGGGGGGAGTGGAAAGAAGCGCCGCCAGCCCGACCCCGGCGAACAGTAATGCGCCTACGAACAGAAAAGGCCGGAAATTGATCGGCGGTTTATGGGAGCGCAATACGGGGGTGCGGATCGGTTCCTGAACCGGGGGCAGGGGATGAAGCTGTTCCAGCATTTTCTGCGGATCGAAGCCCAGGTAGCCCGCATATTTTCTCACATATCCGCGTCCGTACACTTCCCCCGGAATCACCGACCAGTCCCCTTTTTCCAGCGCTTCAAGATAAGCGACTGGAATATGCAGGGTGCCCGCAATCGGGGCGCGTTCAAGCTGCATGCCTTCGCGCGCGTCCTTTAACATGCCGCCGACGTCGCGCTTGGCAACCATGGAAGCGTTGAGGGCGTTCTGAGATGCGTTCATGGATTTAGGCCGCCTGTTTTGCATGAAGGGAGAGGGAATCGCACGCCTGCGCTACCAGCTCCGCGATGATATCACGCACGGATTGAACCCGTGTCACCAGGCCCACGCTTTGACCGGCCATCAGTGAACCGGTTTCCGTATCGCCTTCAATCACGGCGCGCCGAAGCGCTCCCGCCCAGAAATGCTCTATTTTCAATTGCGCTTCCTGCTTCGTTAAACTTCCTGAACGGTAAGCGGCGATGACTTCATGCTGGATGCGCGTAAACGCTTCCGTCGCTTTATTGACGAGCGCGCGTACCGGAATGACGGGAAAATCCGGATCGACCTGCATGGACGCCACCGCGTCCCGTGCGTTGCCATGGATAAACGCTTTCTTGAAATTCGGATGGGCGATGGATTCCTCCGCGCAGACGAAACGCGTTCCGAGCTGTACGCCGGAAGCGCCCATGCGCAAATAGGACGTCATCGCTTCCCCGCGGCCGATCCCTCCGGCCACGATCACGGGAACGTCGGTGATTTCGGGAAGGATTTCCTGGGCGAGGACCGAAGTGGAAACGGGTCCGATATGCCCGCCGGCTTCCGTGCCTTCGATCACCAGCGCGTCCGCGCCCAGCTTGACGAGTTTCCGCCCGATGGCCGTGGAAGGGGCGAAGCAGATGACCTTGGCAAAGGTTTTGATCGAAGCGATGGTCATCGCTTTCGGTATGCCTCCCGCAAGGACGACATGGGAAACGCTTGAGCCACGGCAGACCTCGATCAACGCGTCCAGCTCGGGATGCATCAGGATCAGGTTCACGCCGAAAGGCTTCGATGTCAGCGCCTGCGTGGCGCGGATTTCCGTTTCCAGCAGTGCCGGGGACATGGAACCGCAGGCGATCACCCCGAAGGCACCTGCGTTGGAAAGCGCCGCCACCAGCTGGCGTTCGGACACCCACGACATGGCGCCGCCCAGAATGGCATATTCCGTTCCGAGAAGTTCCCGTCCACGCTGCCAGAGACGGTGAAGGCTTGTGAGTTCCAGTGATGAAGGATTAGGCATGGAGGAAACCTAACGTTATTGAGAAGAGAAATCCAGTCGTATCCTCCATGGCAGGGGAAATATATCTGCGCTCACGCAAATGCAGGCTTGAAAACCATCAGGTAGAAAACAAGGACGATCGCCGGAAAGGCAAGGCATCCCAGTATCAGCCACCATCTATCCATGCGCCAGTACCGCTCAGGCAGCGGCACACCGGTTTCAAGCGCGACGCGGGCCATATCCCGCATTTTGATCTGCATCACCACCACCGGCACCCAGCAGGCGCCGGCGAAGAAATAAAGCGCCAGCGCCAGCATGATCCAGCCGTCGTTGAGGCTGTATCCCAGCGTATGCGTCAGGCATAATCCCGTCACCAGCTGAATGATGACGGCGGGCGTGGTGAACAGCCAGTCGGCGATGACTACGTGCCTTGTGGCAAAATAAATGCTTGCGATGTCCTTCCGCCTGTTCGCCATGAAAAGGTAAAAAGCGCTCCCTATTCCGGTGCCGAAAAGGATGGTCGAACTTAGGATATGAATCCATTTCAAAACCAGGTAATCCATGGTAGCAATCCTTTGGCGGCTATTCGTTCATTTGAGATATTACACAACGGGAATGCCGGAGACTATGATAATGGACGGGAAAAAAGAAGCGAAAGGGGATGTCTGGTTCGTCTATGACGGCGATTGTCCCATCTGCAACATGGCGGCCCAGGCATTGCGGATTCGCAAGGCCGTAGGGAATCTTCACACGCTGAACGCTCGGGAAGATAGTACCCATCCGTTGTTACTGGAAATCAAGGCGCGGCAACTGAGTCTCGACGACGGCATGGTCATCAAATTTCAGGATACCTTCTATCACGGGGCCGATGCGCTGAACCTCATGGCGCTGCTCGGCACGGGGCAGGGCTGGTTCAACCGCATGAACGCGTGGCTTTTTCGCTCCAAGGCTACGGCAAGGTTCTGCTATCCGACGATGCGCGCCGTGCGCAACCTACTGCTGCGTGTGAAAAATGTTCCGCCTTTGCGGAATTTGAAGCAGTGATGACGGAAAAAATTCCCATTTTTCAGTCCGTTTTCGCTGGGCAATGGCCGCTTTTGCCGCCCGTGATGCGGAAGCACTACGCCAACCGGCCCTACAGCAAAGATGTGGTAACGGTGGAAGGCATCATGAGCGTAAAAATGTCGCGCGTTTTGCGGATTTTCTCGCCGCTGATGCGGATCATAGGCATGTTGCCGCCATATGCCGGGGAAAATATCCCGGTGACCGTCCATTTCTTCAGCGAGCGCGACAGCATCGTTTTCGGCTTCGATCGTATCTTCCGTTTTCCCGGCAAACCGCCTTATCATTTCCGCTCACGCATGGAGCCGGTCGGCGAAAACCGGATCATCGAGTGGATGCGGATCGGTATCGGCTGGCGGGCGGGTTATCACTGGGATGGTAATAAAGTGACGATGACGCATGAGGGGTATGTCGCCCGGCTGTTCAACACGCGGATACACCTTCCGCTGGAATGGCTATTCGGCCGCGGCAATGCCTGGGAAGAGCCGTTAAGCGAGGATCGCTTCCGCATGCATATGGATCTGCGGCATCCGCTTTTGGGCGTGTTATATGCGTATAGCGGTGAATTCAGCATAACGGAGATGCGGCTTGAACGGTAAGATACTCATCCTCGGCGGATACGGCAATTTCGGCAAGCGGATAGCGGCGGCGTTGATTCGCCATCACCTGCCAGTCATCATCGCCGGGCGTGATCCGGTGAAAGCGGAAGCGCTGGCGAAAACGCTCGCCAGTCCGCTCGTCGAAACGGCGATCTTCGATGTGACCCGCGATCTTCCGGCGCAACTGGAAACGCTTCGTCCCGCCGTGGTCGTCAATACCTGCGGGCCGTTCCAGGGCAGCGATTACGATGTCGCCAAAACATGCATCGCCCATGGCATTCACGCTATCGACCTTGCCGACGGCCGCGATTTCGTCACCGGTATCGCCGCACTGGACACGGATGCCAGGGCGCACGGCGTCAGCGTCATAAGCGGCGCCAGTACCGTGCCCGGTTTATCATCGGCGGTGGTTGAGCGTTACGCCCCGGAATTCAGCCTGATAGATTCCCTGATATACGGCATCAGCCCGGGCCAGCAGGCCGAGCGCGGCCTTGCCACCACACGTGGCATCCTGAGCTATGTCGGCAAACCGCTCAAGCCGTTCGCCGGTGCGCCGGGGCCGGTCTATGGCTGGCAGGACCTCTACCGTCAGGCATATCCGGGGCTCGGGAAACGCTGGATGGCGAATTGCGACATTCCCGACCTCGACCTGTTGCCCGCGCATTACGGCATAGGCGCCATTCGCTTTTCCGCAGGGCTTGAACTGGGCTTCATGCATCTCGGGTTTTATGGCTGTTTTCCCGAGCGGTGCGTCTGGGGCTTCCGCTGAACCTGCCGCGCCACGCTGATATATTGTTGAAAATAAGCAATCGGTTCGATCGTTTCGGCACGCAAAACGGCGGCATGCACATAATCCTGCGCGGCAAGGATAAAAATGGGAAAGCTCACGAGCGCCGTTGGTTCATCATCGCTGAAAACGGTGACGGGCCGCAGATTCCATGTGTCCCCGCCATTCTTTTGGCTAAGCGGCTGGCATGCGGCGAAAAACTGGTGACGGGGGCGTATCCTTGCATGGGGATGGTTTCGCTGGAGGAATATTTGGAGGAATTGGCGCGGTTCAACGTTCGTACTTATAGCGAATCTTTCTGATTTCCTCTCGGATGTTCCGTCACTTTCATCCTCTTGGCCGCAAATGCCGCTTCAAACACCGGCACGGATAGATGCGGATCGCAGCGGCCGCACATGAACACGTCAATGGCGATATAGCCCGTTTCCGGCCAGGTATGGATACTGATATGCGATTCGGCGAGGATGGCGACGCCGGTGATGCCGCCATCCTCGCCGAAACGGTGCAGCATCATGTCGAGCAACGTAGCGCCGCAGATGTCCGCGGCCTGGCGGATCGTCGCATCGACCAGCGCCATATCATGCAGATGGTTGCATCCCCACAGATCGATCAACAGATGCAATCCCGGCGCAACGCTGGTCATACGGCGTACTCACGGTAGAACAGGATATGCTTCCATGGCGTATCCGGCGTTTTCAAGCGCCAGATGAAGCCGTCCAGCGCATAATGCGTCAGTTGCGGCAGGGCGAGCAGCGGCACCAGCCACGTAAGTATCGTATCGCTATGGACGGCGGGAAGCAGGTGGAACGGCGCGAACAGCCGGGTATGCTCTTGCCAGACCAGCCCGTCCCATAATCCTTCCTCAGCGTAAGCCAACAGCAGGAGGATGCCGACGAACAAGGGAAGCATGCGGAACGTGAAAAATCGCGCGGATGTCAATTTCCCGAATAACCTCTTTTGCGGTTCCAGCGCCGCCTGATTGCGCCCGTAAATCCAGATCAGCGCGACGTAGGGAATGCCGTGCGCCAGTACGTTGGCGGAGGTGAACGCCAGATCGTTATCCAAAGCTACGATGCCCACCCACCAGGAAAGGGCGGTGCCGAGCAACAGAAGATTCTTGGGCAGATTGAACGTCCCGCGTCGGAACGTGACCGCGATTTCCTTTGTCACGTAAACCAGCAAAATAACGATGTAAACGATAAGTGTTGCAGATGCGAGCCAGGGCACGGTCAGCGGTAGAAAATCCCCTTCGACGAACCAGTCGAAACGGCGCGGCATATGGGTATGCCAATAGACCAGCGGATAGAGTGTCGCCATATAGATCGCCGCTTTGTCGATTAGGCGTAAGGCCGGATGATGTCCGTTTTCCCGGCGTCCGTAGATCATCATGAAACCATATTGCTGGCGCACGAAATGAAAGACGGCGAAATAGGCGATCGTCCGCCAGAATACTAAGGCATCGATGCTGTAGAGCACGGTGCCGATCGCCCAGCATATGAGCGGTGTCAGCGTGTAGAGCGTCCGGCGCGTCCGGAACTCCTTCCGGTCGGCATAGGTGCGAAACAACGCGCTGTAAACATGTGCCACGTCCACGCCGATAATCAGCAGGCCCCATAGCCAGAGCGGAAAGGTCTGCATGGTTGAAATACTTTCCTTAAACCACAGGGTGGCGGCGGTGACCGCCAGCGCCGGCGCCAGAATGAAGGCGCCGTCCATGGCTGCGGAATAAATCCAGGGTTGCTTCATAACGATGAGCGGTATAGATGGTGAAGATGCCGCATCACGCTTTCCGCCGCCGCTACGCCGTGATGGTTGGCCTCTTCAAAAATCGAAATGCCGCTCATGTCGGAGTGAGCGTAAAAGAAAGGAGCCGCTTGCTTTAATGCCTCCTGCCGGGTTTCGCCCCACAGAAAGCCGGGATCAGGCTGAATCATCCCATGCCCCCACAGCCATATGTCGAGCCGTTTCACATGGCTTCTCAGTTCGGGGTGGACATGCAGCAGCTCTTTCAGGACAATATCGCGCCATTCTTCGTAAGTGCGGTGTATCATCCATTTCCGCGCCTGTTTGGGCGCTAGGTGCGAGAGCGGCCAGTAATAGGTAAGCACCGTTTCCCGCTGAACACGGTTTACCTGTTGATGGGTGGCGACGACATAGCCCAGCAATTGGCTGTCATAAATCATATTGTCCCATGCCAGCGGTGCGCCCTTACCTTGCGGCATGGCGTCCAGCGTAACGTTCGCAACCATCCACGGACTGTAGTGAAAGCCGTCCATTTCCATACCGGTCGGCATGAGTTTTTCCGCAACGAAACGAGGCGTCGCAAACACTACGCACTCCGTATGGATTTCGGTCACCTGACCTGTAGCGGTATCCACGTAGCTTACCGTCGCGCCGTCACCATTCCGGGATACTTCAAACGCCAGCGCATCGGGGCACAGATGATCGGCGAGTTGTCGCTTCAACTGCTTCACGATCCAGCCGTTCCCTTCCGACCACGTGACTACGCTTCCGGCCGCGGCATTGGCCGCTTTCCCGAAACGTCCGGCGAAATAATGGATTCCCGCCCATGCCGACACCTGTTCCGCATTCGCTCCGTAATCATCGCGGCAGCAGTAATCGATATACCACGCGAGGTAAGTCGAATCCCAGCCGTTACGGTGCATGTAATCTTTCATACTGAAAGTATCGAGGGCGCGGATATCCGGATCGGCGGAGCTTTTATCCACGGGAATGGCGAAGGCGCGCTTTCCATCCTTCCCTTTTAACTGTTTGAACGCTTCCATCCTTGCAAAGAAATCCCGGTATTGTTCCTGGTCACCCCCGCCGATGCCGGTGCGCGGGACAAGCCCTGCCTGCCATGAGCCATGGATAAACAGCCGCTCATGCGGGTCGGCGCCGAGGTAATATTCATCATAGACCGGCTGGCCGCTTTCATACCCGGTGATGACGCCCAGATCCTGAAACATTTCATGCGCGGCTGTGGATTCGGGATTGAGCAGCGGTACGTAATGCGCCCCCCACGGATAAGACGATACGGTATTTTCACCGTAAGCCGCATTACCGCCCACCTCTTTTTCCAGTTCGAGCACGATGAAATCATGAAAGCCCGATTTTTTAAGCTTCCATGCGGCTGAAAGCCCGGCGATGCCGCCGCCTATCATGACCGCTTTCTTTTGTAACGTTCGTGAGGGCGCAGGGAAAAAGAACCCGTCACGCAGTTTGTGACCGATGGCGGAAGACGCGCCGACGATACGGCCACTTACCGGGGCTGCCGGTGGCTGCCGCCACTGGAACTTTCCGAAGCCAGCAACGGCCAGCAACGCGGCGCTGCCTGTCAAAAAACTTCTGCGCGTCAGGGGGGTCATGTTCAATTCACTCCTTAATCCGCCCATTCTTCATCGAAATAATGGACCAGCACCTGATTATCGAGGCGATTGATTTCGGTATGCACCGGCGCCATATCCACAGGAAAATGCCGCATTAGCGCCACCGTGTCCGGCGTGACGAATCGAAGCCCCCCCGGATAGGAAGCGGAAGGCGTGAAACTGTGTTTGCCCGCCATGACGAAAGCCCCACTCGCCGAAGGAGGGAACGTAGGCGTGATAAGGCGTGGTAATGAAGCCTGCCCGCTTCAACGTATGCTCTACGCACCAGTAGGATTTGCGCGCCACATACGGCGAAGTGCTCTGCACGACGATGATGCCGTCTTCCGCGATCACGCGATGCAGGAGTTTGAAAAACGTAGATGAGTACAATTTGCCGATGGAATAATTCGACGGATCGGGAAAATCGGCGACGATGAAATCAAACGTCGAATGGTCGGGGTCCGAAGCGTAAGCCTTCAGCCACAGAAACGCATCCTCGTTGACGATATGCAGTTTCGGCGAAGTAAGGGCATGATCGTTCAAGCGGGCAAGCAGATCGTTTCGGGAAAACAGCCGCGTCATCGCCGGGTCCAGTTCGATCTGAGTGACGGTTTTCACGGAAGGATATTTAAGGATTTCCCGTGCCGCCAGCCCGTCGCCGCCGCCCAGAATAAGGACGCGCCTAGGATGGGCGACGGACGCCAGCCCCGGATGCACCAGCGCTTCATGGTAGCGGTATTCGTCACGCGTGGAAAATTGCAGGTTGTTATTGAGAAACAACCGCAGGTCATGGGGTGATTTGGTGATGACGATGCGCTGGTAAGGCGTGGAGGTCGAATAGATCACCGGGTCGGCATACATGCCGGCTTCCGCCACATCCATGATTTTGTCGCCGTAAACGAAGCCGAACAACAGTCCGATAAACGCGAGAACGGCGCTGAATTTATGGAAGCGGGCGTGGGCGATATGGTCGCCGAAACAGTAGAGCATCCACAGCGCCACCGCGATATTCATCATGCCGAACATGAAGCCGGAGCGTACCAGACCGAGATGCGGCACCAGCACCAGCGGAAAGAGGATCGAGGCGACGAGCGCGCCGATATAATCGAACGTGAACACCTTGGAAACAAGGTCCCTGAAATCGAATTGGTCTTTCAGGATGCGCAACAGCAGGGGAATTTCGATGCCGACCAGAATGCCGATCAGCGTCACCGTCCCGTAAAGCGGGATGCGGAAGGAGGTCACATGCTCGAACATGAGAAAGAGCACGGCTGCCGCGCTGCCGCCCGTGACACCGATCAGGATTTCGATTTTCACGAACGTGGCAAGCAACTGGTTGTTCAGGTATCGCGACAGCCAAGAGCCGATTCCCATGGCGAAAAGATACGCGCCGATGATGGTGGAAAACTGCGTGACTGAATCGCCCAGCAGATAGCTGGCAAGCGTTCCGGCGATCAATTCATACACCAGCCCGCAGGTGGCGATGACGAACACGGAAAACAGGAGGAGAAACGCCACGAGCTTTTCGTTCCCTAACCGTGAACTGCGGCGGAAATGATGAGGGCGACACCCAGCAGGAACGCGCCGAGCAACACCGCCAGAGCGAGATTCTGCTTCTCGACGATCTCTTTCCATACGTGATAAGTCGGGGTAATGATGTCGATGATGGCGAAAGCGGCGATCAGCACGACGATGCCGATAGCGGAAAACACCAGCGAATTGATGACCGCCGGTATATTGATGATGTGATCCATAAAGCCTCCTGATACGTGATTATTTGTGATACTGATTCTGACCCGGACCGCTGTGGCGCGCACCGGCG
>CBDFKY010000012.1:0-18991 GCA_965248995.1 Rickettsiales bacterium
AACGCATGAAGCGCTGTTCTGCTCGGTAGGGGTGCATCCGCACGAATCCGGCAAATCGCCGCTTACCGCGGCTGCGTCGCTGGTGGAGAATGCCGGCCTGCCGAAAGTGATCGGGCTCGGCGAAACGGGACTCGATTACTATTACGAGCATTCCGACCGGGCGTTGCAGAAAATCAGTTTCTGGCATCATATCGAAGCGGCGCAGGTGACCGGCCTGCCCATTATCGTCCACACCCGCGAAGCGGATGAGGATACCATCGCCATGCTTCAGGAAGCGCAGGCGAAAACCCCCTTCCCTGTTTTGATTCACTGCTTCACGTCTTCCGACTGGCTGGCGGACGCCGTGCTGGAAATGGGAGGCTACATTTCCATCTCCGGTATCGTCACTTTCAAAAAGGCCGAAGTGCTTCAGGCAACGGTGAAACGTCTGCCGATAGAGCGTTTACTGGTAGAGACCGATGCCCCCTATCTCGCTCCCATTCCACACCGGGGAGCGCGCAATGAACCGGCCTTCACCGCCCACGTTGCCGCTAAAGTCGCCGACCTGCAAGGGATAGCTTACGAAGAATGCGCCGCGCAGACGACAGCTAATTTCTTTCGGTTGTTCAACAAAGCGGCGTCAGTCTGAAGGCGGCGTCTCGTCCGCTGGCGCCTCAACCGTTTTTTTCTTCTCCGCTGGCGGCGTGTTTTCAGCTTTCGCCCCGCAAGATATCAGGGTGATGTCGTACGCCTGATGCTGAAGATTGGAAAGATCCGATTTATGCGCATACATCCACCCGGAAAACACCGGGTGGCTTGTCTGGTCGCCGCGGTTTTCATTGATATCCACCAGCGCCGCATGTTCGGGATAAATCACGGTGCTCGGCTCCGTATCTGGCTCCTGCCAGCAAGCCCTCACCGTCACGCTTAAGGACTCATGGGTGAAGGAACTCCCTTCGCGCACGGTATATTCATGCTTGCGGGCGGTGCGCTTATCAATGACGATGAGATGCGCTTCCTTGATAACGGGAACGGTGGGTTTTGCTTCCGGCAGCTGATTCTGCTGAGCGTTCTGCGCGGAGGATCCGGCTGTTTCCGCTGTTTCAGGAGAGGCATTCGCCTCACTCCCACCCATTATTAAGCCAATACATATCAGGCAGCCGAAAAGCGCTTTCACGGCACTTTCAGATCGACGCTGTCCGGACTGGGGGTCGTCGTGGTGATAGCCGCATCCGCTTTTTTCTCTTTCGCACCTTCCCCGCTCACGCCGCCGCCGCTGAAGACGAATTTGCCGAGCAACTGCTCCAGACTGACGGAAGACTGCGTGAATTCGATCGCCCCGCCCTCTTTCAGCGCGGTTTCATCACCGCCCGGGGTAAGCGCGACGAATTTACCGCCAAGCAGGCTTTCCCCGACGATCGCCGCCGTCGTATCGACCGGCAGGACGATATCCTTCGCTACGCTTAAGTGAACTTCCGCCTGGTAATTCTCATGGTTAAGGCCGACCGACTCCACCGTGCCGATTTTCACGCCGCCGATCCGCACGTCGCTGCCGACGCTGATCCCCGTGATATCTCCGAAATCCGCCCGTAGGTGGTAACTTTCCGGCGTCGATTTCATGCCGCTGCCCGCATAGAACGTAAAGGCGAAGCCTGCCGCCACCGCCAGCACCAGCGCTCCTGTGATCGTTTCGATGATATTTCGTGACATCACGCGTCCTCCGGAGTCCAGGCGAGGTAATCCGAGGTGGAAGCGTCACGCGCTCCGCCGGCCGCCAGATCCCCTTTAGGTTTATAGGCGTGTATGGTGCCCGTCAGGTTGGGCACATGTTCCTTCTGCCAGCTATAGGCGGGCGCACCGGCCCCTTCGGTGGGAAGCGTATCCACCATGTAATGCAGCCATGCGTGCCAGAGCGGGGGAACCTTGGAAGGTTCCGCCATGCCGTGATACATCACCCAGCGCTTTTTTCGTCCCGTAGCAGGCGTTTTGCGCGAGGTATAATAGCGGTTACCGAAGGCATCCTTGCCGAGGTACTGCCCATTCAACTTCGTATGCAACCAGGTTCCAATCGTCATGGATTCGTTATACCCCGAACATGCGGAAACGCAACCGCATTCCTCATGCCGCTTCTCCACGCAGGCGGCGATACACCTTTTCGCGTCCGAGCAGCTGGAACATCACCGGCATTTCCGGTCCGTCGCTGCGGGCGGTGAGCGCCAGGCGGAGCGGCATGAACAGCGTCTTTCCTTTCCTTCCGGTCACCTCTTTCACTTTTTCGATAAACGCCGGCCAGGTCTGCGCGTCCCATTCCCCTTCGGGCAGCAGGTCCGCCGCCTGGGTGCAATAGGCTTCTTCCTCAATCAACGGCGTGACGGGGTTGGCGACCAGTTCCCACCAGCTGCGCACATCTTCCAGCTGGGTCAGGTTCACGCGGATCTGCTGCCAGAATTCCGGGGTAATATGAATTTCCTGCGCATTCAGCCAGCCGCTCACTTCCTCGTAAGCAGCCTGATGCAACCAGCGCATGTTGAGGCGGATCAGCTCCTCTTCCTCGTACGTTGCCGCGGCGCGCCCGAATTTCGTCGTGGAAAACGCGGCGACCAGCTGATCCGTGGATTCCACCAGTTCTATCGCGTCAGAGGTGCCTATCCGGCTCAGGTAGGAATTGACCGGCAGCGGGGCGATACCTTTTTCACGCAATTCGCGGATCGATGCCCCGCCTTCCCGTTTGGAAAGCTTGCCATCTTTCACGGTGAGCAGCGCCATGTGCCCGAGCGTAGGCACCGCATATCCCAGCGCTTCGAAAATCTGTACCTGCACGGCGGAATTGCTGACATGATCTTCTCCCCGCAGGATATGGGTGATGCCCATTTCCCCGTCATCGACGCAGGTGGCGAAGGTGAAGAGCGGCACACCGTCCTCCCGTATCAATACGGGATCGCTGGCGAACAGCCCGCTATAGCGCACTTCGCCGCGGATCATGTCCTGCCAGGCGACTTCCCTGTCTTCCAGCAGAAAGCGGTAATGCGGTGCCCTGCCTTCCGCTTGATACGCGGCCTTTTCCGCTTCTGTCAGGCTCAACCCGGCACGATCATACACGGGCGGTTTGCCGCGGGAAATCTGCATTTTGCGTTTGATATCCAGTTCTTCGGCGGTTTCAAAACAAGGATATAGCCGTCCCGCCGCCAGCAGGCGCTGCTTCGCCGCTTCGTACTGATCCATATTCGCCGACTGGCGGGCTTCCTCGTCCCAGTCCAGCCCGAGCCAGGAAAGATCTTCGCGGATACCGTCTTCATATTCGGGGCGGGAACGCTCCTTGTCCGTATCGTCGATGCGCAGCACGAACGTCCCGCCCTGCTGGCGGGCGAACAGCCAGTTGACCAGAGCCGTGCGTACATTTCCCACATGCAGCCATCCCGTCGGGGAAGGCGCAAACCTTACTTTTACAGATGTTTCATTCATAGCGGTTGTTCATAGCAAGTTTGCGCAACCGATGCAAAGATGAAAGCTCCGTTTGCAATCTTTCCCGATCCGGCATAATTTAGTCTTATGCAGAATCCCCCTCCCTCCCTTCACCTGTTCGGTGAGCGGCATATCCGGCGTGTGGCGTGGGGACTCAGCGGTCTCGGCATTCTGCCTTTCATTGCAGGCGCTTTGAGCTGCCGCCCGGATCTGGTCTCCTCCCCTTCTCTTTTCATCATAATCGCTTACGGTGCCGTCATCGTTTCTTTCCTGAGCGGCACGGTAGGGGCGCACGCCCTGATGTTTGTCGGCAACAGTCGCTTGAGCGGCTGGATTCTGGGACTCAGCGTCATTCCCGGTTTAAGTGCCTGGGCGGCGTTGCTTATCCAGGATCGCAAAGGGATCGTCGTGCTGATCGCCGCGTTCTGCGGATTGCTCGGAACGGAATTCGCCCTGTACCGTATGGAAATGATGCAGCGCTGGTGGTGGCTTTTACGGTTGCGGATGACCGCTCTTGTCATAGGAATATTGATGTTCGTTCTGCTCTAAAAATGCTGGATCTGCCTGGTCAGATTCTCCAGCGTCTTTGTTACGTCACCCAGCAGGCCATCTATGCGTTGACCCGCCTCTTCGTCCGAATGGTCCGGCAGCAGCCCGCCCAGATCATGGTGGGAACGCAGGATCTTTTCATGCAGCGCCCCCGCTTCGGTGCGCGCCTCATACAGTTCATCCGCCAGCATCAGGCAGGTCAGCAGCAACAGCATGGTTTCGTTCGCATGCGGAATACCCGCCGCCACTTTCTGGGCACGTGCGTCGATCTCCTCGCCCAGCTGGCAGACATGATCCGTCTGGTCGTCCGCACATATCACCTGATAGGTTTTTCCGTGAATACGTATATCCGTCTTGCGCATCGCTATCCCTCCATCGCCAGAGAATCAGATTCTTTTTCCGTTAATGCCTGTTGCAGCAATTCCTGAAGATAAAGGATTTCATCACGCTGCTGGTCGATCAACTGCTCGTATTCCCTGTGGGACGGGAGCGCGGCGACCTGTGCCGCCAGATGTTCCAACGCGGCGGAAAAATGCTTCAACGCGCTGAAAAACTGCCGGAGGGGATAACTCATCAGTACTTCGCTCTGCGGCATTGGAGGGAGAGCGTCGAGCGCGAAGGAAAGCTGCAATGACTGCTGGCTTACCTGCCGGATATCATGCGCGATGCGGAAAGCATTGGTGGGAGTTTGCGCTGCAATCTTGCCTTCCATACAACCCGATCAGTCTGATGCCAGAAGTGTATGGAAAAATAACGGCGGGCGCAACCCCGGATACGTACCGGTCGCATATTTTTTGTATACAATCTCACGGTCAAAGGTTAAGAAAACGATAGATCAGGGCATCATTATGGACGGAAAATTTTATCAGACCATTCACACGAAATCCGCTGTCGTCCGGGCAGCATTCGCGCTTGCGACCGAGGCCCATAGCGGGCAGTCGCGCGGTATGCAGGACATTTCCATTCCGTATATCGTCCACCCCGTCATGGTCTATCATCTGCTGGAGGAATTCGGCGAAACCGATGAAATTACCTTTGCCGCGGCGCTTCTGCACGATGTGAAGGAAGACTGCGGGCGTTACCGGAACGATCCGGGACTATTCATTCACGATCTGGGCGTGAAGCTCGCTGAAAACGGTGTTACCGACCATGAACAGATCGCGGGATATATCGCGCATGTCTGCGACAATCTGACCAACGCCCATAAAAGCGAGATGCATGAAGGCAAGCGTTTGTGGCAGGTGGAACATGCCGCCACCCTTACGCTGCGCGAAGCGAAAATCAAGCTGCTGGACCAGACCGCGTCCGTGCTGGATTTCATCATGAGCCCCAATGCGGAGGATTTTCCGAACTCCAAGGTGGAAACATGGAATTTCAAGGCGATCCGACTCGTCGAGGCGTTGGCGGCGGCACATCACCCTGAGCTGGAGCCGTTGCTCAACCTTCATAAAATACTGTTTTCCAATGCGATGGATATCATAAATGCCTCCTGCCCGGAACAAGAGGCCGTATTGCGCGCCGCATTTTCCTGGGAGAAGGCGAAGGAAGAAGCGGAGCGGCTGAAAGAGCCGGCGGAAGTAAAAGCGTTCCGCTGCGTCCTGCACCGCAATGCCGAGAATCTGGAAAAAGGGATCATCGTCACCGAATTGAGTGAAACGGCGGAAGTCGTGGGGTATTATTGTCTGGTGGACACGCACCACCCTCAACATGACGAACGCACCAAGACGTTCAAAGCCATGGTGGACGGCATCGAATCTTCTCAAAACAGCCGTCGCGCAACGGAAAGCAATGCAGACATCCTAGCCGACAGGCTCGTACGTCATGTAGGAATCAAACCCCCCATGGAGCTTTGGGATTTCATCGCCAAAGGTAAACGATGCGGCGCCATCAACCATGTTTACGGCACCGTGCTGCAGGATATCGGCCATTCCATGCAGCAGGGAAAAAAAGCGGCTTAAGACAGTTCTTCGAGCAGGTTGTCCCTTCGCTCCCGTATCCGCTCCACTTTACGCAATGCGTCCAAGTAAGCCTTGGCACTGGCCACCAGCGTATCCACATCCGCGCCGTGCCCGTTGATGACGGTACCTTCGATCTCGAGCCGCACCGTCACTTCCGCCTGCGCGTCCGTGCCGGCCGTCACCGCATGTACCTGATACAGGGTAAGGTGGGCCGCATCCGCCCCTTTCACCAGCGTGCGGATACCGCTGAAAATCGCGTCCACCGGTCCGTTTCCGGTCTTCAGCACCTGCTTTTCCTCTCCGTCCACCAATAAAGTAATGTCGGCGGTCTGGGGGTTTTCTCCCGTACCGCATCGTACCTGCAACGATTTCAGGCTGAGGTTTACCGCGCGCGTTTCTCCGTCCTCCACCAGTGCGAGGATGTCTTCGTCGAACACGTCCTTTTTCTTGTCCGCAAGCAGCTTGAACCGGCTGAACGCATCCTCGAGCGCGTTGTCACCGAGCGTGATGCCCATTTCTTCGAGTTTATTGCGAAAGGCGTGACGGCCCGAATGTTTTCCCATTACCAGATTGGATTTGGTCAATCCGACGGATTCGGGCGTCATGATCTCGTACGTTCCGCTATGCTTCAGCATCCCGTCCTGATGAATGCCGGACTCATGCGCGAACGCGTTGGCGCCGACGATCGCCTTGTTGACCTGTACCGGCTGCCCCGTCACCGACTGGATCAGGCGGGAAGCGCGCATGATATGCTCCGTTTTCACGCCGCATTCGAAGCCGTATCTGTCCTTGCGGGTGGCGAGCGTCATTATCACCTCTTCCAGCGAGGTGTTGCCCGCCCGCTCACCGATGCCGTTGATAGTCAGTTCCGCCTGCCGAGCACCCGCCTGCAGGGCCGCCAGCGTGTTGGCGGTCGCCAGTCCCAGATCGTTCTGGCCGTGGAACGAAAAGACGGCTTTATCCGCGTTCGCGACGTGGCTCATCACGTGTGTGAACATCGCCGCCACCGTCTCCGGGGTGCCGTACCCTACCGTATCCGGCAGGTTGATCGTCGTGGCGCCCGCCGCAATGGCCGCTTCCACCGCCTGACATAAAAAGCCGAGATCCGAACGGGTGGCGTCCATCGCCGACCATTCCACGTCGTCGGTGAAATGGCGGGCCAGTCCCACGGTGTCCCGGATGATGTCCAGCACCTGCGGTTTTTCCAGCCGGAACTGGTAGGTCAGGTGAATGTCGCTGGTGGAAATGAACGTGTGGATGCGGCTGCGCTCCGCAGGCTTCAGCGCTTCCGCCGCCCGTTCGATATCCACGGTTTTCGCTCTCGCCAGTGAGCAGATCACCGCCTGTTTCTTGGTTCCGGCAATCGCCCGCACGGACTCGAAATCACCGTCGCTCGCCATGGCGAATCCCGCCTCGATCACGTCGACGCCCATGCCGTCGAGCACGTCCGCCACCAGAAGTTTTTCCTCCTTGGTCATGGACATGCCGGGGGATTGTTCGCCGTCGCGAAGCGTGGTGTCGAAAATGATGATGCGGGTCATAATGATATACGAAAGATGGTGAAAACAGCTATTGCAATATCAGGTAACGCGACGCGTTACAACCATGTGATTGCACATTACACCGCGCACTGCGAACAGATCACCGGAAGCTCAATCACCGCATGGGGCTGCAGGCGTATCCCCTGTTCACGCAGATGTTCCAGATGGTGGATCACCGCATGGTCATGCAGTTCCTCCACCTCGCGGCACTGCCCGCAGATCGCCAGGACGGACATGCTGTGCTTATGATCGTCGGTGCAGTCGCACGCCACATAAGCGCCGAGTTCATTGATTTTATGCACGTTCCCTTGTTTCATCAGTAGATCCAACGCCCGGTAAATAATGGGCGCGCTGCGGATGCCGACCGGCCGCAACGCTTCCAGCAGACCGTACGCGGTCATGGGTTCCGCCGCCGAACGAAGGGTATTGAGCACGAGAGTTTCAGCGGGAGCGGGAAGGGAGGAAATGCGGGCCATGATATTAAGAATCTATAATATAATAAATCGCTTTACAAGTATCGTTTCCTTACAGTAATTTGTTTTACTGTAACAAATTCCTTGACAAGGAACATGGATATGCCTTTTCCGCGCACGCAGCTTCGCCGTTTTTATGACTTGATACACCGTTGCATTACGTTCTGCACCGGCGGCATCGCCTATATGGTGTCGTTCCTATCGCTCGGGGCGGCGCTGGGCGCTGAAACGCTGATGCATCTGTTGAATATTCCGCATGTGGAGGGCTGGTGGATACCGATCGCCAGCGGCAGCACGGCGGTAACCGGCATAAGCTCCTGGTTTCGCACAAAATACCGGAAAGGAAAAGGCAACGGCGATCTTCCCTCTTGTGAAACGGCGCAAAAGCTGCCAGACAGTAAAAGGCTGGCGGCGGGCGAAGGCGTTGCTTAATCGGTCAGGTCCGAGAGGAAGCAGCCACAGTGATTTTCCTGCGGGTCGCCGCCAGTCATGTGATATTCAGGATTCTACCGGTTCGCCGCGATATGTTGCAGGATGACCGGCACCACCTCATCCCGGTATTTACGCCCGTTGAAAATCCCATAATGACCGGTAGCTTTCTGCAAGTGATACCGCTTTTTATCTTCTGCCAGATTGCTGCATAAATCCATCGCGGCCTTGGTCTGGCCTACTCCGGAAATATCGTCCTTTTCCCCTTCGACGCATAGCAGGGCCGTTTTAGTAATCGCCGCGGGTTTGACCAGCCGTCCCCGATACGTGAATTCACTTTTGGGCAGTAAGTGACGCTGGAATACGCGGTCGATGGTCATCAGGTAGAATTCCGCCGTGATGTCACAGACGGAAAGATATTCATCATAGAAATCACGGGTGGCGTCCGCACTTTCTCCGTCCCCCTGCACGAGGTGGTTGAACAGCTGCACATGCGCCCCGATATGCCGGTCCAGGTTCATGGTCATGAAACCGCTCAGCTGCAGGAACCCGGGATACACCGGGCGCATGAACCCCGGATAATTGAAAGGCACCCGCGTGATGACGTTGCGCTCGAACCATTCCAGCGGCTTTTTGGTCGCCAGTTCGTTGACCTTGGTGATACCTACACGTGTGTCGATCGGCCCGCCCATCAGCGTCATGGATTTCGGCGTGAAGGGGTCATTATCCTCGTTCATGATCGCGGCGGCGGCCAGCAGCGGCACGGCGGGCTGGCAGACAGCGATGGTGTGGACGTCCGTGCCGATGAAACGGATGCAGTCGCGAACGATCGCGATATAATCCTCAAGATCGAATTTCCCCTGCAGGACGGAAACGTCGCGCGCATCCACCCAGTCGGTGATATAGACGTCCGCATACGGAATGAGCGCCTTGACCGTGCCGCGCAGTAGCGTGGCGTGATGGCCCGACATCGGCGCCACCACCAGAATTTTCGGCTGGCCTTCTGGCGCGCCCTCGCAGACGAACCGGCGCAACTGGCAGAAGGTTTCCGGAAGGACGATGCTGGTGGTCACCGTCCGCCGCGTACCATTCACTTCCACTTCGTCGATATTGAAGACAGGCTTGGTATAATTGCGGGTCAGGCGTTCCAGCATCTCGAACCCCGCGGCCGACTTCCTCCCTACCCCAGTATTGGTCAGCGGCATATACGGATTGCTGAACACCTGTTTGTTCCAGTTGGCGAAGGCCCGAAGCGGCGCGACGGCCGCCCGCTGCCATTCATAGAGCTGGTAGAGCGCGAAATTATCCATAGATGTCCTGCCAAGGGTTTAAAAAAACAACGTATCACGGTTTATTCGCACACTCTAACGCTATAAAGTATCGGAAGCGTTAACGGGCTTACTCCGCCGTCCATCCGCCATCAATCGGCAACACCGAGCCCGTGATGTTCGCGGCGGCGTCGGAGCAGAGGAACAGTACGAATTCGGCGATCTGCTCGACCTTGGTGAACTGCTTGGTCGGCTGCGCTTTCAGGAGCACGTTCTTGATCACCTCGTCCTCGCTGATGCCCCGTGCCTTGGCAGTGTCCGCCACCTGCCCTTCCACCAGCGGCGTCCAGACGTAGCCCGGGCAGATGGCGTTCATCGTGATCCCGTCTTCCGCCACTTCCAGCGCCACCGTTTTGGTGAGTCCCGCGATACCGTGCTTGGCGGCGACGTAGGCGGATTTAAAGGGAGAAGCCACCAGCGCGTGGGCGGAGGCGATATTGATAATGCGTCCCCATTTTTCCTTTTTCATCAGCGGTACCGCATGACGGATCGCGTGAAAGGAGGCGGAAAGATTGATCGCCAGGATCATATCCCATTTTTCCGGCGGAAATTCCTCGATCGGCGCCACGTGCTGGATGCCGGCGTTGTTCACAAGGATATCCACCGAGCCGAACGCTTTCGCCGCCGCGTCCACCATCGCCAGGATCTGTTCCGGTTTGGTCATGTCCGCGCCGTCATACAGCACCTTCACGCCCGTTTCCTTTTCCAGGTTCGCGCGGTCCGCCTCAATGGCTTTCGCGTCCCCGAGGCCGTTGAGCATCACGTTCACGCCCGCTTTCGCCAGCGCCTGCGCGATCCCCTGGCCGATACCGCTGGTGGAACCCGTAACGATCGCGCCTTTTCCTTTCAATGACATAACCTTCATCCTTTTCAAAAATTCTTATCGACTCGCCCGATGCTGTAGCACGTCCCCACAAAAACCGCAACCACCACCCGCGAACATACTGGACAACTCTAACCCTATCAGACATAAAAATCACATCATGCTTTACAACCTGCTGTTCCCGCTGGCGGATACCTTCCAGTTTTTCAATCTGTTCAAATACCTCACCTTCCGCAGCGGCGGGGCGGTGCTGACGAGCCTGCTGCTCAGTTTCCTGATGGGCCCGCGGCTGATCCGCTGGTTGAAGAAAAAACAGGGCAAAGGCCAGCCGATCCGCGACGACGGACCCGCTTCCCACCTGCTGACCAAACAGGGAACGCCGACGATGGGCGGGGTGATGATCCTGCTCTCGGTCACCATTTCCACATTGCTCTGGGCCGACATCACCAGCGCCTATGTCTGGATCGTCCTGATGGTGACGCTGGGTTTCGGCTGGATCGGTTTTCTCGATGACTACCTGAAGGTGACCAAGCGCAATACCAAAGGACTCAGCGGCAGGCGCAAACTTGTCTTTCAGTGTATTATCGCAGGCGTCGCCGCGATATGGATTTCCTGGGTATCGCATCCGTCGCAGGCGACGCATCTGGCCGTGCCTTTCTTCAAGGACGTCTTTCCCGACTGGGGAATGTTTTATCTGGCGTTCGGCGTCCTCGTGATGATCGGCGCGTCCAACGCCGTGAACCTGACCGACGGGCTGGACGGGCTGGCCATCGTGCCGATCATGATCGCCGGCGGCTGCTTCGCGCTGATCAGCTACCTGGTCGGTAACGCGGTATTCGCCGCCTACCTGCAGATCCACCCCGTGCCGGGCGCGGGGGAACTGGCGGTGTTCTGCGCCGCGCTGGTCGGGGCGAGCCTCGGGTTTCTCTGGTTCAACGCGCCACCGGCCATGATCTTCATGGGGGATACCGGCAGCCTCGCTTTCGGCGGCTCGCTCGGCACCATCGCGGTCATCGTCAAGCATGAACTGGTGCTGGCCATCATCGGCGGATTGTTCGTGCTGGAAGCCGTATCCGTGATCGTGCAGGTCGCCTCGTTCAAGATGACCGGCAAGCGTGTCTTCCGCATGGCGCCGATCCATCACCATTTTGAAAAGCTCGGCTGGTCGGAACCGACCGTCGTCATCCGTTTCTGGATCATCGCGATGATTCTGGCGCTGGTCGGGTTATCAAGCCTGAAACTGCGTTAAAGTTACGCAATTCTTCCTATAAAGTAGGTTGTAGGAGCCGTGTGGTGTCTCTATATAAACTATCAATGATGATAACGCGATTGGAGACTGCCTTATGACTTATGACCCTTCCCTCGTCCGTCCCACCCGTGAGCAAGCTGAAGAGGCAGTCCGTATCTTGATTTCATGGGCGGGAGATAATCCCATGCGCGAAGGTCTGCTGGAAACACCCAAACGCGTAGTCGACGCGTACAGCGAATTTTTCGCAGGTTACGGAGAAGACCCGAAAACCATTCTCGCCAAGACGTTCGAGGAAGTGGAGGATTATGACGAAATGGTGCTGCTGAAAAACATGCGCCTCGAATCCCACTGCGAGCACCATATGGTGCCGATCATCGGCGTCGCGCATATCGCCTATATCCCGAACAAACGCGTGGTCGGCATTTCCAAGCTGGCCCGGCTGCTGGACGTCTACGGCAAGCGCCTGCAGACGCAGGAAACCATGACAGCGCAGATTGCCGATACCATCAACGAAGTGCTGCAGCCCAAAGGAGTGGCGGTGGTCGTCGATGCGGCGCATCAATGCATGACCACGCGCGGTGTGCATAAGACTTCCGCCAGCACCATCACCAGCCGCCTGCACGGCCTCTTCAAATCCGATCCGCGCACCCGGCAGGAACTGATGATGCTGATCAGCTCATCCTCGGTCGGCTC
Organism: Rickettsiales bacterium; assembly: GCA_965248995.1. GTDB lineage: Bacteria > Pseudomonadota > Alphaproteobacteria > Rickettsiales > UBA998 > CBDFKY01. The sequence goes on from CBDFKY010000012.1 coordinate 12,485, forward strand.
CGTGACGATCTAGCGCGTTATTTAAACTAAAAAATCGTTGTGCGATTGCGAACCGTCATCATCCTGTCATAATTTCCTGCAATGTTAATTATACATTAATTAATAAAAGGAAATTTTTCGATGCCAACTTTCACTACGGCCTACACTCATGCTTCCGCCACCGATAAACTGAAACAGGAAGGTACTTCCATCATTGTTGATTTGGCCGTGAATCCGCCTTTTTCTGCCAAAATGCTGCATTTTCTGGAAGCGGCCATTCAGGAAACACCTTTGAATGTAAGTGAAGGAACGCAATTGAAATTGCCTGAAGAGATAACGCAACTGTTGTATAAAGCGGTAGAGGATAAACAGTCGAATCTTTCGGAAGCGACAGTTCAGGCACTGGCAGCATTTGCGCAAGACCATAGCGATGTATTGCCTTCCAATGCCAAGGCCAGAATCGATGAAGCGACGACAGCAGGGAGGATCAATCTATCTCCGGAGTTGACACTGGCATTAAATACCGCTGTTGAGACAGGTAAGCCGGAAGCGCTGGTGCTCCGTTCCGAAGCGGAATATGCTCCGTTTGAAAATCAGTTACGTGATTCAGGGGTGTCTGAAGAAACGATTCGCGGGATAGTCAGCATCACTGGAAAAAACCCTGTTTTTCGCAGTGGCGAAAGTGACCCCGTGTCGCTTCAAGCCAGTTTAAGCAAGGAAAATCAGGATAGTCTTGCGGCACTGTGGCCCGAATCCAAAAAAGCCGGAACTCCTGAGGCCTTAGCTGCCGAAATCGAAACCGCCCATCGCAAAATGATAAAAGCGATTCACAATGCGCTATCCACCAGGCTTGAAATCACACAGACAAGTGGGATTTTCACTATTTATGAAGCTCCCCCTAAAAATCTTGATGAAGATGCTGACCCTGAGAAGCTTCCCGCCAAACCTTACATCGAACCAGCCGCCATACAGATTAACTGCACTCCCAAAGGGCTCGAGATCGATTTTCATAACGCATTGGTAGAAAATGACGCGAAAGAAACGGAAGAAGGTAAATTTACGGCGCAACAAAAACAGCTCGCTCTCACGATGCTGCGAGACGCCGCCGCCGGTTATTTCGCGGATCACCTGGATAATCATACCGTCAAAGGCGTCAATCCCCTTTCCATTCAGCCGGATTCGAAATCGGGTACGGTGTTTATCGGAGAGTCCCCCACCCATGCCAATGTTATGGAACATATTCTGGAACTGCTTGAAACCCGGAGGGTGGATACGATTCACAATGATATGCAGAGAATTTCACAGAAAGACATCGCGCAGGCTGTCGAAGCTCGCCTGACGGTACCGAAGGAATTCGGGGAACCCGAAAAACAGCTGACGGAACATGCCGGTACGAATGGACACGTGGTGACCCGGGAATCGGGAAGTCTAGCACTGGTCTAGGATACGGCGCACACTTCCCGATAACAGGGTTGCAGCATCAACGTGGGACGCTTCTCCATAGGTGGGAGATGGTGCGGCGATATGTTCGCGCAGTCCCTGATCTACAGCCAGCAGCAGCGCGGCAAGCACCTCCTTGAGAGAGGCTTCCGCGCTGGCGACGCGATGTTCGATGCGGCGGTGGATGGATGGGGTATGCGCCAGCACCGCATCCATGCCGCTGATCAGGCCGAGCCCGTCTGGAATGCGCAGCGCCGCGGTGCGGTTGTTCATGCCCCAGTTCGCGGCGACAGGGGCATGATAGCCCGCTATATAACGGGCATACGCGGCTTCGCTGCCGGCGAAAACAGGCAGGTCGGCTTTCATATGAGCAATCAATCCTCCGAGACTGTAGCTCAACTCGTCGCTCATCCGCGCTTCTTTTTTCCAGTACAGCAGCTCCCCCGTTTCATTTTCCAGATGCACATGCACATGCAGGCCGTTGCCGAAATCATCGGCAAACGGTTTGGCGAGGAAACAGGAACGCTTGCCGAGCGTATCCGCAACGCGGTGCGCCACGGTTTTCAACTGCCCGAACTGCCGTATCAGCGATTCCAGATCACGTGTATGCAGAAGCGCCGCTTCCACCTGCCCGCCTCCCTTCTCGACATCGATGGAGTAAATGGGTAGGGACGCGGTCGCTTCCCGTAGCGCTTCCAGATACTCGTCGCGTACTGCCGGGGTAACGGGACGGAATGCTTCATGTTCCACTATCGTCCATTCCAGTTCCACGCCGATAACGGGAATGACCCCATGACCTTCTCGCAACCGCTTCGCTATCTCCTCAACCATCCTTTAAGCGGCGCTGCGCAGGATCTCGTTGATGCCGGTTTTGGAGCGGGTCTTCGCATCCACTTTCTTGACGATCACGGCGCAGGCGAGCGAGGGCGCGGCGCTTCCGTCCGGCAAGGAGGCGGCGGACGGTACGGTACCCGGAATCACTACCGAATAGGCCGGCACGCGGCCATAATGCACCTCACCCGTGGCACGATCGATGATTTTGGTGGAAGCGCCGAGGAACACCCCCATCGAGATGACCGATCCTTCCTCCACGATCACCCCTTCGGCGACTTCCGAGCGTGCCCCGATAAAGCAATGATCCTCGATGATCACCGGATTCGCCTGCAGCGGTTCCAGCACGCCGCCGATCCCTACCCCGCCGGAAATATGGCAATGCTTGCCGATCTGCGCGCAGCTGCCGACCGTCGACCAGGTGTCGATCATCGTCCCCTCGTCGACATACGCCCCGAGATTGACGAAAGAGGGCATCAGCACCACGTCCTTCGCGATGAAGGCGGAATGCCGCACGATCGCGCCCGGTACCGCACGGAAACCCGCGTGCGCGAATTCCTGCTCGTTCCATCCCTGGAACTTGGAAGGCACCTTGTCATACCACCCCGCCTGCAGCCCCGCCGCCGCCGGTGCCCCATCGAAGCGCTGCATAGGGTTCAGGCGGAAGGACAGGAGAATCCCCTTTTTGATCCATTCCTGAACCACCCAGCGGCCTTCTTCTTTGGCCGCGACGCGAATGGCGCCTTTATCCAAGTCGGAAAGCAGGCGTGAGATGGCATGGCGCAACTCCCCCTGCGTAGCGGTCGTCACCTCCGCCTTGTTTTCCCATGCCTGCTCGATAACGGACTGATCCGATGCGTTCATATATGTACCCTCTGATTTTCTTAAAGCCATAAACGGTTGCAGGCACAAAAACCAGCATTAATCCATGTTACGCCAACGCAACAGCCGCAGGTAAAAAATGCTCCCGACCCGGTTGATTCATTAATTTTTTTGCCTTAGAACCTGAACGGGAGCGTCATTCACTCTATCATTGCAAGGAGCCAGCCCTTTACCATGTGGCGAACCATTCTGACCTTCATCATCGCCGGCATCGCCATTTCCCTCGGACTTGGCATTGCCGCCTATAAACATGCGGTGCTGTCCTTTCCTCTGGTTCCCGATACGTCCATCAACAGCTGGTACGTGGAGCTGCATACCACCATGCAGTCGCCTGAGCGCTGGAAACGCAAGGCGGGCAGACAGCAGGAAGCCGCCGTCAACGTCATCGCGCCGGGCGCCACGCCACGCTACGCGGTGGTCGACCTGCAGGCGCTCGCCCATAGGCTTCGGCAAGCAGTTCAGCAAGGAGCGCGGCCAGAAGATTCTCCATTTCACCAAGCGTAATCCGTATGATACGGAATCGGTTTACCTGCGGTTCATCCTGTATGAACTGGACGTTGAACGACACCAAGGCGGCGGATACGTCCGCAGAAAGCAAAGACGCCCTCACCAATCCGTACCTCAAAAACAACCGCCTGCCTGCGCCGGATCAGGATCTCGGTGCGTTGTATGCCGCCATTGACACACTGGTGAATGAAGCGACCGCGAAATCCTCCTCCCCTACGTCGTTCGTGTCGGAGTTGTGGAGTATGCTCGGCAAGGATGAGGGAATGCTGAAATATCTTCGTACAAGCATGCATGCGCCGGACAACGCCACCCTGCTGACATTGCTGAGCCAGACCGCGGGCTATACGGTACGCGTCGCCAGCGGATTGAAACTGGGGGAAAACACGGAACGTTCCGCGCATATACGCCGCTGGGTGGAAGTGCTCGTCAAAGGCAAATGGGCGATGTTCGACCCGGAAACCGGGGATTACATCGATGCGGATACAAGGATGTATCGCTGGTGGACCGGCACCCATCCGCTGGTCAGCGCCGAATATTTCCGGAATTTCGTCACCAGCATTTCCTTAAAACCCAATGTGGACAGCTCCCTCACCCGGGCGCTGTGGAACGCCAAGGAGAAACAGCCGCTCGCTTACCGCTTCGCCGCCCAGAACCTGCCGCTGGACCAGCAATCCACCCTGCAGGTGCTGCTGATGATGCCGCTCGGCGGCCTGATCGTCGCGTTCATGCGTCAGGTGATCGGGGTAAAGACGCTCGGCACCTTCATGCCGGTACTGGTGGCCCTCGCCTTCCGCGAGACGGGCGCCGGGTTCGGCATCCTGTTCTTCATGACCATCGTACTGATCGGCCTGATGGTGCGCAGCTACCTCGACCGGCTCCGCCTGCTTTTGGTGCCGCGGCTGGCAGCGGTCCTCTGCGTGGTGGTCCGCCATGATGATCGTGGCGATGATGGGCCTGAAAGACAGCAACATTCCGCTCGGCATTTCCATCGCCCTGTTCCCGGTGGTCATCATGACCCATGTTCATCGAGCGGATGTCCACCATGTGGGATGAGAGCGGTCCGAAATCGGCGCTTACCGCCTGCGCCGGCAGCATGGTGATCGCGCTGCTGATCTACCTGATCGCCATGAACGGGTACGTGAAACATGCGATGATCACCTTTCCGGAACTGCTGCTGGTGATTTTTGGACTGTGCCCTGCTGCTCGGGCGGTATAACGGCTATAAACTGACAGAATACCGCCGTTTCCGGCAGTTGAAACAGGCGATCGAAACCACACAGAAGGCGTCCTGACGCTATGTGGGGACGGTTCGGATTGAAAAAATACGGCATCGTCGGCATCAACGCGCGCAACCTTGATTATATTTTCGAACATAACCGCCGCCGGTTCTACCCCGTCGCCGACAGCAAGCTGATCACCAAGGAACTGGCCGAATCGGTAGGGATTACTGTCCCCAAACTGTATGGCGTCATCGAATTCCAGCATGACGCCAAACGTTTCGCCGAACTGGCCGCGCCACTCCCTTCCTTCGTGATCAAGCCGAACCACGGCAGCGGCGGAGACGGAATCATCGTCATCAAGGAACATGCTTACAAAGGCTACCGTAAAACCTCCGGCGATATCATCGATGCGCAGGAAATCCGCTACCACTTGCAGAATATCCTGAGCGGCATGTATTCGCTCGGCGGTAAGCCGGACCGGATCCTGCTGGAGCAGATGGGTGGAATTCGATCCCGTCTTTGAAAGCATTACCTATCAGGGGTGCCGGACATCCGCATCATCGTACGCGCCGGGGTTCCCCTGATGGCGATGCTGCGGCTGCCGACCAAGGCGTCCGACGGCAAGGCCAACCTGCACATGGGCGGCATCGGGGCAGGAGTCGACATGGAAACCGGCGTCACCACCCACGCCGTCCAGTTCAATCGCTACAACGAACACCATCCGGAAACCGGAGCGTTGCTCGCGGGACATTTTATACCGGGCTGGAAGCATATCCTGGAAATCGCCATGAAGATGCAGCAGGCCAGCGGCCTCGGGTATGTCGGGGTGGACATCGTGCTGGACAAGCGCTACGGCCCGATGATCTTGGAAATCAACGCCCGGCCCGGCATCTCGATCCAGATCGCCAATGCTAAGGGGCTTGCCAGCGTTTCGTAAACTCGCTATTCGTTCAGCCATGAAAAAAAGCGCTCCCCTCAAGCCACGGGCTTTCCTTCGCGCCGCCCGTACCATTACCGAAGCGCTGCCGTATCTGCAACGCTTCGCGGGCGAAACCTTCGTCATCAAATATGGCGGGCACGCGATGGGTGATGCGGCGCTATCCGAAACCTTCGCGCGCGACGTGGTGCTGCTGCGCACGGTCGGCATCAATCCGGTCGTCGTCCACGGCGGCGGCCCGCAGATCGGCAGGATGCTGGACCGGCTGAACATAAAAAGCGAATTCGTCGACGGGCTGCGGGGTGACGGATCAGGCGGCGGTGGAGGTGGTGGAAATGGTGCTGGCGGGAACGATCAATAAGGAATCGTCACTTCCATCAACCATGCGGGCGGCGTGGCGGTCGGAATTTCAGGAAAGGACGGCCAGTTGATCCGCGCCGTCAAATTGAACCATGCGGGCCGGGACCTCGGCTTCGTGGGGGAGCCTGAACAGGTCGATCCCCGTATCCTGCACGACCTGACCGCCTCGGGCATGATCCCCGTCATCGCCCCGATCGGGATCGACGCGGCGGGCCAGACCTATAATATCAACGCCGATACCGCGGCGGGGGCGATCGCCGCGGCGCTCGGCGCCCGTAAACTGATGATACTGACCGACGTGCCGGGCGTGCTGGACCGGGACGGTGAACTCATCAGCGAAATCTCAATCGA
>CBDFKY010000013.1:0-3097 GCA_965248995.1 Rickettsiales bacterium
CGCTTATTGACCTCTCATTTAACGGGAATGTAAGTATGCATTACCGATATGGTCTTGTAAGCGGGCATTTTATCTGGGAATATTATTTCGCCTAATAAAATCGAAGGGAGGTGGAAAGAATGGTTTAGTGGTTGTTCCCATTCCAGTCACGGAAGGAACTGGATATTTTGATATACAGGGAGATAAATGGAGCGGCGAATGGAAAGGGGACGGCTTATTTGCTGTACCTATTCTAGGTATGCCAACTCCCAAAGGCACCTGGACCATTCAGTTTAACCTTCCCACCCGCTGACCTTTAGCGGGTCTTTTTTTACCGACGCTGTTCAGGTGATGACGCGCTGGCGGGCGCGCAAACGAATGATTTTCGCCTGCATGAATACCGTTTGAATACGTAGTCCGAGCAGCAGCAGCCATAAGGTGAAAAATCCTGCCGCCATCAGACCGAGTGGCCAGAGCATGGGGCTGGCGATAGCCGAGCCGCCGGAACGCAGGATGCTGGCGGGCTGGTGCAGCGTGTTCCACCAGTTCACCGAAAACTTGATGACCGGCAGGTTAACTGCCCCAAACAGGCAGAACCACGCGCAGACTTTTTGCCGCGCCTCATCATGGTTGGACTGACGGGCCAGCAGATGGTAGCCCATCAGGATAAAAAACAGGATCAGCATGGAGGTTAGGCGTGCGTCCCACACCCAGTACGTCCCCCAGGTCGGCTTGCCCCACAGCGAACCAGTTATCAGGGTGATCACTGTAAAACCCAGCGCAATCGGGGCGCTTTCGCGCGCCACCAGGTCAGCCACCGCATGCCGCCAGATCAGGAAGATGGCCGAACTGAGTGCCATGCTGGCATACATGCCAAGCGACCACCACGCGGCAGGTACGTGGAGATACATCACCCGTACCATCTCTCCCTGTTGATAGTCAGGGGGGGAAGCTATCAGCGCGCTATAGGTACCGGCTCCCAGCAAAAGGAAAGCAGCTACCGCCAGCCATGGCTGCAGCAGGGCGAGCAGTTTCGCAAAACGGGTGGGGTTGGCAAGCAGCGTGAACATGTAGGTGTGTATTATATTAAATTGCTATAAGTGCAACGTCATTCCCGCGCAGGCGGGAATCCAGGGAGAATATATAGCGGACTGGATTCCCGCCTGCGCGGGAATGACGGCTTCGCCGTTGAAGCGATACTATTGGGTTTTTCGGTTTTTTCTACTCTTAACTTCACGTGTGCCTGCCTTTATTCAGTTGCGCTTCCTTTGTCCGCTCTATACGCTTTATTGCATGTCTCATCCTTTATTAGACGCCATTGAACGCTTAAGCCCGCTCCGCTTCACCGGAACCGTGGAAACGGTGCGCGGGTTGGTGGTGACCTGCAAGGGTCTTTCCTCCGTGCTGAAAGTGGGGGATCGCTGTTTGATCGAGCGGCGCGCCCATGCGGGCAGCGCGCCCGATACCGTAATGGCGGAAGTGGTCGGTTTTGATGCGTCCTATGCGTTGCTGATGCCGTTTGACCAGTTGGAGGGGATCGGGCCGGGCTCCAAAATCGCCGTCGTGCCTTCCGCAACAGCCGTGATGCCTTCCGCGGCATGGCTCGGGCGGGTAGTTAATGCGCTTGGTGAGCCGATTGACGGGAAAGGGCTGCTGCCTTCCGGCGGTATTCCGTTTCCGGTGCGCGCCTCCCCGCCGCCTGCCCAGTTGCGCGAACGGGTGAAAGGCAAGCTGGATTTAGGCGTGCGTTCCTTAAACGCGTTTCTCACCTGTTTGCCGTGGTCAGCGGATGGGGATTTTCGCGGGCTCAGGCGTCGGAAAATCCATTCTGATGTCGATGCTGGCGAAATATTCACAGGCGAGCGTCAACGTCATCGGCCTGATCGGTGAGCGGGGGCGGGAGGTACAGGAATTTATCGAGGACGATTTAGGGGAGGAAGGGCTGAAGCGCTCCGTGGTAGTGGTTGCCACCTCCAGCGAATCGGCGTTGATGCGCCGTGAAGCGGCGTATATGACCATGGCGATTGCCGAATATTTCCGGGTGGCGGGGGAAGACGTGCTCTGTCTGATGGACAGCGTCACCCGCTTCGCCATGGCGCAGCGCGAGATCGGTCTTTCCGTCGGTGAACCACCGGCCACCAAAGGCTATACCCCGACTGTATTCGCCGAACTGCCGCGCCTGCTGGAACGGGCGGGGCCGGGCCTGAAGGGGGAAGGTTCGATCACCGGACTCTTCACCGTGCTGGTGGAAGGAGGGGACACCAATGAGCCCGTATCCGATACGGTTCGCGGGATTCTGGACGGGCATATCGTCATGGATCGCTCTATTGCAGAGCGGGGGCGCTACCCTGCCATCAATATCCTGCGCAGTGTGTCGCGTACCATGCCGGATTGTAACAGTAATGCGGAGAATACGCTGGTGACGATGGCCCGCACCCTGCTTTCCACCTATGACGATATGGCGGAAATGATCCGTTTAGGGGCCTACCGGCGCGGCACCGACCCGGATGTGGACCGCGCCATCCAGTATTTCCAGCCGATTGAGCAATTCCTCTCCCAGGGTAAGCATGAGAAAACCGGACTGGAGGAAAGCTACGCCCGCCTTGCCCAGATTTTAGGGGTCTCCCCATGGCCGGTACCGGAACAACGAAAGCTTACATAAAAAAAGCCGCCTTGCGTTACAGAGCGGCTTTTCGAAAGTTTTGCTGTTATTATGGGTTGTGGATCTGGGAAATTTTTGTTCCTTCAATGCTGAGGGACGCCATCAGACCTTGCTGGTCAAAGATGAATGCATACGCATCGTCTTTCAGCGTAGTGGAAGTAAGGTTTTTCGCTACCCCTTCATTCACCAGTACAACCGTCGGGCCGACGCCGATTTCCCATCCTTTCGTATCACGCAGGTACTTGATGGCTTTATCGTTCATCAGGAATACGGCATATCCGTATGACTGAGCGCCAGCCTGCCAGCCGAAAGATGCGGTGATGGAGTTGTAGTAGCTGTCAATCTTGTTGTTCTGCTGCAGCACCCCTTCACCATACGCACCACCGAACACCAGTCCGGCTTTCACGATATTAGGGAAAATAAGGATGGCCTTCGCCTGCTTCGCTACGTTTGCCG
>CBDFKY010000014.1:0-334063 GCA_965248995.1 Rickettsiales bacterium
ACGCAACCGTCACAAATCAAGAAAAGCACCGGCGGCAGACCAATCTAGAGAAGACACTGCCTATAGTCATTCCGATTAAAAACCGTACGGTTTTTGTCGGATAAAATGACTATAACCATATATTTTATAGTGTTTTTATCCGAAAATTTCCGTACGGAAATTATTCGGAAACACTATATACCCAATTCAATAATTATCCGTATGTTTGAATGAGAAGATTGAGGGATATTTCTGGTGTGTAGGATCGGTATCGTTTGATGGTGCCGAAACGTTTTTCGATAGGATTGAGATCGGGAGAATAGGGAGGCAGGAACAATAGCGTTGCCTGTCGTTGCTGAATAAGCTGTTGTGTTAAAGTAGATTTATGGAAGGTGGCGTTGTCCATAATGACAACGCTGTTAGGGGTAAGATGCGGGCAGAGTTCCTGCTCTAGCCAAGCATTAAAAACGGCAGTGTTGCAGGTACCCTGAAAGAGGAAGGGGGCAAGCATTTGCTTGCCGCACAAGGCTGCCAGGAAACTGGTGCGGGGTCTGCGCTGCCCGCTGCGTTGCCCATGCACACGCTTGCCTTTTCGGGCGAAGCCATGCGTGCGTTCGGCGGTGGGTGCGAAGGCGCTTTCATCGACATACACAAACTGCTTGCCCTGCATCCGGTAACGCCACCAGCGCTTGAGGTACGCTTTGCGTTTCTCGTTGTCGCTTTCTTTATACGTCCAGGTTTTTTTTACGACTGATGTTCAACCGCTTCAGCGCATAGCAGATCGTACTCGGCCTTACCCCAAAGTGTACCGCCAGTTCCTTACCCATTACCTCAGGTTGACATTCCACCGCCTGTTGCAGTGCTTCTATGTCCAGTTTATGCGCCTTGCGCGGACCCGGTTTCTTCGCTTCCAACCGATCACGCGTGATCCAATCAAACACACACCCATGGTGTACCCCAAACCGACGGGCAGCTTCCGCCTTACTTCCACCGCCCCTGACATACGCAACAACGCGACGCCGTAAATCCATGCTATGACTCATCATAACATAATACAATCATCCGTGTAAATTTTGAATTAACTATATATAGCAACGCCGTATCCTGCAGCGGCCGTTCCATTGCAGGGAACAACGTGTTCGGCATGAACGACAACCCGTATTTTCACGGTTTTGCACCGCGACTTAATCCTTATGAGGCGTTTAACATCGTGCATTCCATACCTGAACAAGGTTTCGCCGGTGCATTGCATTTCTACCGGTCAGACGCCGCCGTTGCCAGCTTCCATTTCACCATTGCCGATGTGACGGCAAATTTTCTCAGGCCTTCGCGGTTTCCGCGGATTGCCTTTAACCGGACTCCTTATTTCCGCCGCATCATCACCTGATGGGCGTGGTAACTGCCGGCGAAGATGGCGAGGTGTTCGTAAGGATCGCCCTTGCTGCCGTCGGGCAGGCACAGGATGCCGCCCGCTTCCTTCACCAGCAGCATGCCCGCGGCCATGTCCCATTCCTTCAGTTTCGGGAACCACAACGCATCGTAACGCCCCGCCGCGACATACGCCAGATCGAGCGCCGCCGCGCCGCTGCGGCGGATAACGGCGTCGATGCCGTCCGCATAGTCGGAAAGCGCCGAACATTCCTTCGAATGCTGGCCGCGACGGCGGGAGGTACCGGTGACGAAATAAAAATCCGTCTCACGGCGCGACGTGGCGATTTTCCGCTGGTTGAGGAACGCCCCCTTCCCCGCTTCCGCCATGAACATTTCATCATGGACCGGATCGTACACCACCGCCGCGATGAATTCGGACCCCTTGTCGCTGCGCTTTTCTAGCCCGATGGATACGCAGAAATACGGAATGGCGTGCATGAAATTGGTAGTGCCGTCCAGCGGGTCGATCACCCAGCGGAACTCGGATGTCCCTTCCACTTCGCCGCCTTCCTCCATCAGGAAACCGTATTCCGGGCGGGCGCGCTGCAGATGCTCGAACAGCAGTTTCTCCACTTTCTTGTCGGTGACGGTGACGAAATCCATCGCCCCTTTCTTGGAGACCTGCAGATGATCCACTTCCCCGAAATCGCGCAGCAGGTGGCGCGTGGTTTTCAGCGCCGCGGCTGTCATCACGTTGATCAGGGGAGTGTTGAGCGCGTAGCGCTGGGTGGTGCTGTGGGAACTCATGTATATCCAGATAGTTTCAGATAGTTTTCCAGGTCGTTGACGTTATAAGCACGGATTCGTTACGGGTGGCCTCGCGACAGCCAGCATCTCATCAATACCCAGTTGAAATTTCGGTAAGATATCGGCCTTCTTCGTGATAAAGCTCTGTGCGAAATCTTCTTTCGTCCTGCCGCATCTCCGCGCTGCCTTCTGACGCTCCTGATCCAGGTTTTTTACGAGAGATTCTTTCGTTACGGGCGTCAGGCTATTGGCGAGGATAAAATTTTCCATTTTTTCCGCCGCGATATCCAATTGGCTCCGCCATTCCTTTTCTTCCGTGTGGCACGCGTCGAACTCCCCTTTGATCGATGCATAGATCATCCATGTGCACATCACCGCACCTTTCCCGCTGTGATCAGACCCCATAAGACTACCGGACTCGTTCTCCTCCATGGTGACGCCGCCCGGAAATTCCAACGTATGCAACGCTTTGCCTTTGGCCGGAATATGGGTCAGCAGCTTCGTCCCCGCAGGAATACGCCACGCGGCGAACGGGGTTGAAGCATAATCCTCAGGTGATTTTATGGTAACGGTGCCCGCTTTCTCTTCGCACTGCGCGGCAAACGCAACGGCCAGGGCGAACGCCGCATATCCGAAAAGCCCCAACATGCCACAAGTCCCCTGGCCACGTTTTCGCAGACTTTCGCCGACACCCGACATCTAGTCTTTCGCCCGCTCGACATATTCGATCGCGGACGTATCCACCACCACGCGGTCGCCGGTATTGATGAACGGCGGCACCATGATGCGCACGCCGTTATCCAGCATGGCGGGTTTGTAGGACGAAGCCGCCGTCTGGCCTTTGACCACCGGTTCCGTTTCGGTAATCGCGTGCGTCACCTGCGGTGGCAGGGTGATGCTGATCGGCTCCCCGTCGTACATCTCCAGTTTCACCTTCATACCGTCCACTAGGAACGGCAGCCCGTCGCCGAGCAGTTCCTTAGAGAGATTGATCTGTTCGTAATCCGTCTGGTTCATGAACACCAGCGCCTCGCCTTCGGGATAGAGGAACTGGTAGTCCACCTGATCGAGCCGCACGCGCTCCACCGTCTCATCCGAGCGGAACCGCTCGTTGAGCTTGGTGCCGTGACGGATGTCCTTCATCTCCACCTGGTTGAACGCGCCGCCTTTTCCGGGCTTGACGTGCTGCGTTTTTACCACGACCCACAACTGCCCCTTATATTCCAGCACATTGCCGATGCGAATGGATACTCCGTCGATTTTCATGCCGTTTTGTCCTTAAATGATACGCCAAACTGAAATTAGCGCCTTTCCTAACACAAAGGAGGTAAAGCGCGCAACATGGAAACGGCCCCCGTGGAAACGGCCCCCGTGGAAACGGCCCTCGTGGAAACGGCCCTCGTGGAAACGGCCCTCGTGGAAACGGTTGCATGAGAAATGCGTTTATGTTTTAGTACGGCTATATAATAACCCTGTTTTCCCAAGGACGCCCCATGTCATCATTCGTTGACAAAATCATCGCCAAGAAAGGCCACCTCATCCATAAACTGAAGGCGAAGGATTCCACGGGCCGCTGGGCGTATTATTTCGTGCTGGTGGAACCGATGCAGGAAAAAGCGTTCCTGAGCGCGCTGGAATCCAACCAGTCGATCGACCTGGAGGAATTCGGGAAAGTCGTCGCCTCGAACTACGGGGAAGAACCGAGCGAGGAAGTGCGCACCATGCTCAAGGATAAATACGGGTTCGACGTCTAGTGAAACTCTACGTCTACGACCATTGTCCGTACTGCGTGAAAGCGCGGATGATTTTCGGGCTGAAGAACATCCCGGTGGAACTGCATCTATTGCAGAACGACGACGAAGCCACGCCGATCCGGATGATCGGCGCGAAGCAGGCGCCCATTCTGGAACGCGACGACGGTACCTACCTGCCCGAGAGTCTGGATATCGTGCGCGAAATCGACCGCACTGAAGGAGAACGCCTGCTGCTGGGCACCGGAAATCCGGGGATCCACGCCTGGCTTTCCGGCACGAAGGATTATTTCTATCCCCTGTTGTTTCCGCGCTTCGCGACCGCCTCGCTCGAGGAATTTTCCACCACTTCCGCCCGCGATTATTTCACCCGCAAGAAAGAAGCGGCGATCGGCAGCTTTGCCGGGCACCTTGCCCGCTCCGCCGATTATATCGCTCTGGCGGACCGGCACCTGTCATCGCTCGCCACGCTGATGGCTTCCGACAAGACCGTAGGCGACGGACTTTCCGAGGACGATCTGCATGTGTTCGCCACGCTCCGCTGCCTCTCCATCGTGCAGGGAATCACCTATCCGCCGGTGATCGAGTCTTACCGTCAGGGGATGTCCGCCGCCGCCGGGGTTCCGCTGTTTGACGCCATCGCCGTGTAGCGCCGCAAAAAAACCTGGCGGCTTTGCATTTCTTTCTTTGACATTCGCGGGTAGGCGTGCTGTTTTTAATGCCGACAGCCTGTAAAAACCGGTTGTCAACCGCCTTAAATTATTTTACAAAAGTTGCGCAAATACAACATCGGCTGCATTCCGCTTCGCTCGGAGCGTACCTGTCGATCAACCCGAGAGAGAACCGCCATGTCCCTTCACCTGCAACTGCCTTCCCAGCAACTGGCCATGCGCCCCGTCATCACGGTGGTGGGAGTCGGAGGCGCGGGAGGAAACGCGGTCAACAATATGATCTCCGCGCAGCTCGAAGGCGTGCAGTTCGTGGTGGCGAACACGGACGCGCAGGCGCTGGAAAGCGCGCTGACCGAGCGGGCCATCCAGCTGGGCCGCACCATTACGCAGGGACTGGGCGCGGGCGCGACGCCGGAGATCGGCGAAGCGGCGGCGGAGGAAGCGGCGGCTGAAATCATGAGCTGCATCGAAGGCAGCCATATGGTGTTCATCACCGCCGGCATGGGCGGCGGCACGGGGACCGGCGCGGCGCCCGTCGTGGCGCGCATGGCGCGGGAACAGGGGATGCTGACGGTCGGTGTCGTGACCAAACCGTTCCAGTTCGAAGGCGGCAAGCGGATGCGCATCGCCGAGCAGGGCCTCTCCGAACTGCAGAAATACGTCGACACGCTGATCGTGATCCCCAACCAGAACCTGTTTCGCGTCGCCAATGAGAAAACCACGTTCGCCGACGCCTTCCGCATGGCGGACGAAGTGCTGCATTCGGGAGTGCGCGGCGTGACCGACCTGATGGTCAAGCCGGGACTGGTGAACCTGGATTTCGCGGATATTCGCACCGTGATGCAGGAAATGGGCAAGGCGATGATGGGCACCGGCGAAGCGACCGGCGAAAAACGCGCTATCGAGGCGGCGGAGGCGGCCATCTCCAATCCGCTGCTCGACGACGTCTCGCTCAAAGGCGCACGCGCCGCGCTTATCAACATCACCGGCGGCTCGGACATGACGCTGTATGAAGTAGATGAAGCCGCCAACCGCATCCGCGAGGAAATCGACGGCGACGCGAACATCATTTTCGGCTCCACGTTCAACGAATCCATGCAGGGGACGATCCGCGTGTCGGTGGTGGCGACGGGCATCGACGTGAACGAACGTGACGGCGAGCAGCTGGTCACCAAACCATTGGCAAAACCCGCCCCCAAGCAGCCGTTCAAGCCGACTTCCGCTTATTATGTGGGCCAGAAACCCGCTACGTCCTTTTCTCCGGCCAAGCCGGAAATCAAACGGGATGAAAGCAGACCGGCCTCGGTCTTCAGCCGCCAGCCCGCGCCTGCGGAAAAGCGCGCAGTTCCGCAGTCTCAGCAGGAAAACGAACGGCAGGATGCCGGTTTTTCTTTCGAGCAGCCTTATACGGGACGCAACGACGCGGCCCAGTCCTCCCAGAATTCCGGTACCCAGCATCCGAATACGTTCACGGACAGCCACGATCCACGCATGAACGACAACCGGGAAGAGACTGCGTCAGCCCGGCCTTCCGAGTCCGGCAACCTGTTTGTCAGCCCGGCGGCGAGCCAGCCCGCCAGCCGTCAGTTCCAGACCTACCCCGCCGACAACGCCGCCCCGAACGCCGCCGCTTCACAGACGGTACCCACGCAGTCCGCGCCTGCACAGGGCTCGACGATCCTGAGCCGCCTTGCCGATGTCGGACGTTCTTTCAACACCCGTAACGAACCGGTCGTCAGCAGCCGTTCCATGGACAGCCGCAAGCAGGCTTACCGTCAGGCAGAACCGGAAGAAGCGTTTTCCTCCGCCGCTCCGGCACCGGAAGAGGAACAATATTACGACATTCCGGCATTTCTGCGTCGCCAGACGCATTGATAGTCAGGGAATTTTTATCCGGCGGTTATGTTACCGTGCAGCCGATGTCATCGACAGCCGATTTCTAACCTATCGTACTTTAACTTTATCGTTGAAATTGTGTAACGTTTTCATCCTGAGCGTAGTGAAGGATCTGGTGCGTTGAAACGGGATCCTTCGCTACGCTCAGCATGACCATAACGTAGAACCGTTCAGTTCTTAAATGAAACGACTATAGAGCGCTTTCACAGAATAACCTCACTTTCTCAGGTGAAACGGTCATGGACAGGGCCCGCTTCCACGCTCGGCGATTCCGGTCCTCTGCCGAATAAAATCCCCTACCGGCTCACCGAACGTCTTTTCCTAAATCCTTTTCGACAGCGCGATCGCGGTGCGGGTAACGGCGCGGATGCCGTGATACAGCAGCCCGTAGCCGGGAGCCTGCTCGGCACCTTCCGCCAGCCCCCGGTCATGATGCTCCATTTCTTCGGCGCGGAAACGGGTGACTGTCGCTTTCAAATCCGCCTCCTCCTCAGGGAGGGCCGCTTCCTGTTCCAGGTAATGCTCGTTGATGACGGACTCCACCGCCACCGTACAGGCGAACGCCGCTTTCTCACCGAGCGCCGCGCTCAGGGCGCCGAGCATCCAGCCGCCCACATGCCAGAGGGGCATCAGCGCCGTCGGGCGGACATGACGGCTGCGCACCAGACCTTCGAACATTTCCAGATGGTGCAGCTCCTGGCTCCGCATATGATGGACGGTCGCGAAAGAGGGCTTGCCCCGCAGCAAGGCCAGCTGCCCGTCATAAATGCGCTTGGCGCCGTATTCACCGGCATGGTTGACCCGGATCATGGAAGCGATGGTTTCTTCAGGCTGCGACACGTTGCTGGTTCCATATATGTAAGGTTAAGGCGGCGGCGAACACGCCGTACATCATATTCCAGAGCGGCATGGAGATTCCGGCAAAAGAGGCGCCGACATCGGCGCAGCTGACCAGGGGCGCCCCCATGATCTGGCGTTTCAGTTCCTCAAGCGACCCGACCGTCGCCGTACCGGCGGCGCAGGCGTCGGAGGCTTCCACCCATCCGTGCTCCACGGCGACATGCCAGCCCCCCATGGCGGTGGTAGTGAGAAAAGCGAGAGCGCAGAGCAGTAGCACGGTCCGTGTCACCGGCCGCTTCCGAATCATGAGCGCAAGCGCGCACAGCGCCAGCGCCACGCCATAAGGATAGCGCTGCAGGAGGCACAGATGGCAGGGATGCGTCCCGAACCCGACTTGGCTTACGAATGCCATGCCGAGCGCCGCGGCGGCGAACAGGAACGGAAGTAACAAGGGGTGACGGGATAACAGTGCGGGCATGATGCATCGTATCATTATTCGAAAGAAGAAATAAAGCCTTCAGCCAAAAAAATATCCGGCAAAAGCCGGATGAGGTGTTAATGCAGCATCGACAAGGCCTGTATGCTATGGGCACGACAGGTATCGTGGCACTGCGCTCCAGGGTGTCCGATAGGAACCATGATAAGAGGCGCGTTCATTCCAACCAATGCTTCATCGAGACGGCGAAGCGTAGAGGGAATAATATCTCCTCCCTGGCATGTCCCTTCTTCAATATGGTTGTCCACCAAAAGAAAATGAAGTCCTTTACGAACTTCGCTTACAATGGTAGCCAACCCTCCATCCACCGGATCTACGCCTATACGGAGGATTCCATCGATATCACAGGCACTATCTTCATCCCAGCTAGCAAGTCTTGCTACCGAAATATGCAACACTTCACTAAGGGGTAAAGTGAGGATGTTTCTGAAGATGCCATATCGTTCCGTCCACACGCTTTTGGTGTATGTTGCCAACTGGATCGTGTCCATAACCAAAAATTTCCAAAAACGAAAGATAAGGTTCTCTTAACAGACACTTTTCCACAGGAAAAGTTTTTTAAACGGGAAATACGAAAAATCTTACAAGGAATTATCGCAAATATTTCTTAGAATTATACACACGTTACTTCATCTCTCCTTTCCCTCACCGTATGGGAGTTTCCATATCACCGAAAAAGATCGTTTTCCAGATAATATGTATAAATATCAGTATTTTGTTTCATTCAACACCTCTATGATACCACAGTAAAAAACATTTGTGTTGCAGTCGGTTATTCCGTTCCTCAAGCAGTCTTTCACAGAGTTATCCACAAGGATGGTGGATATCGCAATAAGCCCCTGTATTATGACATCAATGTCATAAAGCCGGAAGGGAAAATAAAAAAAGGACTGGATTCCGCCTGCGTTTGCGCTAAATTTTTTTCATGGAAGAACGGTTTACAGAGGTGCAGTGCGACGGGCTGATCGGCCCGAGCCATAATTACGCGGGCCTCAGTTTCGGCAATCTGGCATCGGAGAAACATGCGGCCATGACCGCTTATCCCCGCGCTGCCGCATTGCAGGGATTGCAGAAAATGCGTTTCGTGCATGAACTGGGGCTACCGCAGGTCATCCTGCCGCCGCCGCTGCGTCCGAACATGGCGTTGCTGGACCGTTTCGCAGTCACGCCGGCTAACTCCCCGGATGCACAAAGCCATGCCGTGCTGCGCGCCGCCTATTCCGCTTCCACCATGTGGTCGGCGAACGCGGCAACGGTCAGCCCCGCGCCGGATACGGGGGACGGGGCGCTGCACCTGACCATCGCCAATCTGGCCAGCAGCCTGCATCGCTCCCAGGAAGCGGCGGAGCGGTACGCGCAGTTCCGCACGATCTTCGGGACCGTTGCCGAGGTGCATGAAGCGCTGCCTGCCTGCACTCCGTTCACCGACGAGGGCGCCGCCAACCATATGCGCCTCTGCCCTTCGCATGGGGAAGCGGGGGTGGAGATATTCATCTACGGACGCGACGATGCCTCCGCAGCGCTGCCGTCCCGCTTTCCGGCCCGCCAGACACGGCGTGCCTCCGCCGCCGCAGCGGCCCTGCACCGGCTGCCGGAACGGCGCGTGGTGCTGGCGCAGCAGCATCCCCATGCCATCGACGCGGGCGTGTTCCATAACGACGTGATCGCCATGAGCAACGAATCGGTGATGATCTATCATGAGTTCACGTTCCTGGAGGAGGCGCAGGTACTGGAGGAGCTGCGCCGCAAAGCGGATTTTCCGCTCACCCTGATCCGTCTGGGTAACCATGAACTGCCGATCGGCGACGCGGTAGCCAGTTATTTCTTCAACAGCCAGCTCCTCACCCTGCCGGAAGGCGGTATGGCGGTGGTAGCCCCTTCCGAAGCCTCGTCCAACGATGCGGCCCGCATCGCGTTCGACCGGCTTGTGCAGGCACCGGACAACCCGATCTCCGCGGTGCATTACCTGGACGTGCGGGAGAGTATGCAGAACGGCGGCGGGCCCGCCTGCCTGCGGTTGCGGGTGGTGATGCGCGAAGAGGAAGTCGCCCGCATCCCCGAACCTTATCGTTTCAACGAAGAGCGCTACCGGACGCTCGGCGCCTTCATCGCTGCGCATTATCCTGAAACGCTCGCCCCGGACGATCTTACGCATCCGGAAACCGGCGGCCAGCTTCATCAGGCACATAGGGAACTGATGAAATTGTTTGCGGAATAAACCTGTAGTAAAATTTTTAAAAATGATACCGGCAGGGCCGTGATCGCTTTGAAACGGTCGTTCTGCCTCATGGCAAGGACTTTGTATTAAAACGGTAAATTACATTTCATTACGCATCATACCAGACGGGAAAAACCGTGTTTACAAAACGAACCGTAGACCCTGAGAGTAAGAGAAAACTGTTTCGTTACCTGTTCCGGGCACTGGTGGTGGTGGCCGGCACGGGCTATGGCCTGACGGCATATGCCATCTTCGACTATCTTTTCTCCGTTGAGCATAGGGACACTTCCGGTGTCATGACGACCTCCTTCCTGATCGGTGTTCCTTTTTCCACATCGGCAACCATCACCTATTTTTCCAACCTCAAAAAGGAGAGAAGGGTTTTCAGAAGCCTGTTGACCGCTTTCACGCCGATCGTGCTCGGAGCGCTCCTGTCCATTCTGCTGTTCCGGGAAGGAAGTATCTGTATCCTGCTTTTTATAGGGATTGCCATCCTTCCTTGCCTGACCGGATGGATGGTGGGATTGTTCATGGCGATGGCGAAGCGCAGAAGCCATTCCGGTACGCTCATTATCGCATTGCTTTCGCTCCCTTTCCTGCTTGGGGCATTCGAACATCGCATGGTTCCGCACGATGACATCCGGCATGTAGCGCGTAGCGTGTTCATCCACGCGAGCCCGGAAGAAATCTGGCATCACATCAACTATCCGACCAATATCCAGCCGTCCGAGCTGCAAAACGGACTGGCCTACCGCATAGGGGTACCGTATCCCATCGAAGCAAGGACGATCGAGGGCAGGATAGGAGGGACACGCCATCTGAAATGGCAGCGGGGAGTAGCGTTCGACGAGGTGATTACCGCGTGGGAAGAAAACCGTTTCGTTCGATGGACCTACCGTTTTACGGAAGATTCGTTTCCCCAAGGATCGCTGGATGACCATGTGAAATTAGGTGGCACGTATTTCGATCTGCAGGATACGTCATACCGGCTTCGACCCGTGGCCAACGGCACGTACCTGGATGTCGATGTGACGTTCCGGGTGACGACGCATTTCAACTGGTATGCCACCCCCTGGGCGAATTTCCTTATCGGCGATACGGCGGAAAGCATTCTCGCTTTCTATAAAAAACGTGCCGAATCCGGTCACGGCGATACGTAACCTGCTTGAAAGGCAGGGATTTCCGATAAGCGGACGTGGCCGCTCCTGATACGGCCTTTGCGTATACGGCAGCGAAACATATAGCAGTTTGATTTTATAATTGCACATATTCATGTGCAATTATAAAATCAAGTACTGCTATACATCATATAGTTATAGCGCGACCTTGAAGTATAATGGCGCATAAAATGCGTCATTATACATTCAACGCGCTATATTATTAAAATCACGAAACGTGACGAACCATCCGTTCGAACGCGAGGATGTTGACGGCTTTCGGCGGCGTGCCCGGTGCCACAAAGTGGTTTGCATCGCCGTGGACCCCCGCTATAGTCCGGCGCTATGAAACCTTTCCTCCTACCGTTCCTCGGCAAAACCTCCCCCACCCCTCCCTGCTGGTTCATGCGTCAGGCGGGGCGCTACCTGCCGGAATATCGCGCACTCCGCGAAAAGGCGGGCGGGTTCCTGAACATGTGCTATACGCCGGAACTGGCGACGGAGATCACGCTCCAGCCGATCCGGCGTTTCGGCATGGATGCGGCGATTATCTTTTCCGATATTCTCGTCGTGCCGCACGGCCTCGGCAGGCCGCTGGAATTCCGTACCGGCGAAGGCCCGTGGCTGGAACCGCTGAGAGACATGGCGGAACTGCAGGCGCTGGATCTCTCCCGGATGATCGCGCACCTGCAGCCCGTCTACGCGGCACTCACCGCCACGCGCCGGGAACTGCCGGGAACGACCGCGCTGATCGGTTTCGCCGGTGCGCCGTGGACATTGCTCTGCTATATGCTGGACGGCAACGGCAAGAACGATTTCGAGAAAGCCCGCGCCGCGATCTATACGGAGCCGGCACTGGTCAACGGACTGATGCGGATTCTCTCCGAAGCGGTGGCCCTGCACCTGATCGAGCAGATCAACGCGGGGGCGGACGCGGTGCAGCTGTTCGACAGCTGGGCGGCGCATGTCCCGGCCAGCCATCAGGAAGCGCTGCTGATCCAGCCGGCCAACCATATCCTGTCCCGCATCAAAACCGTGCATCCGCACGTGCCGGTGCTCTGTTTCCCGCGGGGGATCGGTGCCGAGAACGTGCGGACGTACGTCGACAAAGTCGCGCCGGACGGCATCTCCATCGACCAGTTCACCGATCTCGCGGCGTTGTCCCCGACCCTGCCGCCGAACCTGGTGATGCAGGGGAATATGGACCCCATCGCGCTGGTGCATGATATCGCCGGCGTGGAGGCAAGCGTGGCGAGATTGAAACAATCGCTGAAGAAGCGGCCCTTCATCGTCAATCTGGGGCATGGGGTATTGCCTTCCACGCCGCTAGACCATATGACTCGACTGATCGCATCCATCCGAGCCACATGAAACATCCGAGATCCGCATGACCTCCGTTCTTAGCCCCGAGACCAAAACGGCGGTCGTCCTGTTCAATCTGGGCGGGCCGGATACGCTGGAGGCGGTGAATCCCTTTCTCTATAACCTGTTCAACGACCCGGCGATCATCGGGGCGCCCGGTTTCATCCGCACGGCGCTCGCGAAATTCATCGCCTGGCGGCGGACCCCGGTCGCGCAGGACATCTACCGCGAAATGGGCGGCAAATCCCCGATTCTGGAACAGACGGAGGCGCAGCGCGCCGCGCTGGAGGCCCTGCTTGCTCAGGAAGGGAAGGCGAAAGTGTTCATCTGCATGCGCTACTGGCACCCGATGAGCGACGTGGTGGTACAGCAGGTGAAGGATTACCAGCCGGACCATGTCATCCTGCTGCCGCTCTACCCGCAGTTTTCCACCACCACCACCCAGTCCTCCTTCGACGACTGGGAGCGGGCGGCGGCGGGCAGCGGCTTGAATGCGCCGACCACCAAAATCTGCTGCTATGCGGACCAGCAATCCTTCATCAACGCGCACGGGGCCCTGCTGCGGGACCTGTATTTCCGCATGGCGGCGACGGTACGCCCGCGTATCCTGTTCACGGCGCACGGCCTGCCGGAAAAAATCATCAAGGGCGGCGATCCGTACCAGTGGCAGGTGGAACGCACGGCGGAGCGCATCGTCAAGCTGCTGATGTTCGACCAACTGGATTATGTCGTCTGCTACCAGAGCCGCGTCGGCCCGATGCAATGGATCAAACCCGCCACCACCTCCGAAATCATCCGCGCCGGCAAGGACGGCGTCCCTGTGATCCTGGTGCCGATCGCCTTCGTTTCCGAACATTCGGAAACGCTGGTGGAACTGGACATCGAATACCGTCATCTCGCCGAAAAACACGGCGTGCCGCGCTATGAACGGATTCCGGCGCTGTGCGTGCAGCCGTATTTCATCGAAGGATTGAAGGAACTCTGCGTGTCCGTGGAGAAAGGGGAGACGCTGATCAACACGCATAAACGTCGCTTCTGCTCGGATGACTGGAGCAAATGCCCCTGTGCACGGGCGGCGGCATAGCATTTCCGACGTCACGTTCCCTATGATAAAACCGTTCTATACACCCCTGCTTTGCGGTTTGGAATGGGAAGCGAGGCTTTGCGGAACCGAATGATCGGATGGGGATGCCTGACTTTCTTTGATCTTTTTATCCCAGAATTCTTTCACCGCTTCATAAAGCCGTTTATCGGTGGCGTGATCGATGACCATGTTTTCCTTGGAATAAGGGGCGCCCCCGAATTGCTGATGTTGAAAACGCTGCAGGGCCTCAGCGGTGACGTCATCAAAGACACCATTTTTATATCCGTCTTTAGGCAGCAATCCAATAATCTGTAACTGCGACTGTATAAAGCGGATTTTCATTTCATTTTCAGGGTGCGAAAACTGCCGGTAAATCCGTTCGTCCTGCACGTTCTTAACGATATGCGAGACGGCAAGGAGGGCGTTATGTTTATCGTAATCCGCCGGACTGGCGGCCGGCACCGCCAGTTTTTGCTCAAAGTCACGCGATTCGACGATCCCCACGTCCGGTTTCAACTTCAATAGGTCACCAAGCGGCATGGTCAGGGATTTATTGGTTTCCCAGGGGTTTCGCAGCGTGACTTCTTTCGTCTGGGGATTAAAGGACATGCTGTATTGATGGTTCGCAACCAATGTAAACCCGCCTATTTTCAGTTCCTTCAACTTTGAAAAACACGCTGTCAGAATCTGGGCATGGCCGAGTGTTTCCTCTTTGACATCCTTACCGGACAGATAGGTCGCCTTGTCCGATTTGAGCAGGGCAGCGTGCTCTGGAACCGGCATGGTGTCCTTATGGCTTTCCAGCGCCTGCATATAGGCCAGTTCCAAGACCTGCACCAGTTTCGGGGCGTCGGCATTCAGGCTATGCTGGACTTCTGCGTTTGATTTTAGATTGATGACCTGGGCGGGAGAATTCTTAGCGAAACTGTTTTGAAAATAATGGATTTCTTTAAGATTCACATGCTCCGTAAACGGCTTCCCCTCTTTATCATAAAGGGTTACATCATACGTGCCGTCCTTATTGATTTTTACCAGATCCAGCAGATAGCCGACCCCTCCTTTTTTTCGTGAAACTTCATCGATCGCCGCCAATATCTGGCACGAACCGTAACCTTCCTGACAGATCTGCACTCCGAGAGGATGGTCATTGGCCGGTACTTGCTTCACGGTGGCATGTTGCGCAGCGTTCTGCCTGTCACTTTCATGAACCTCTTTTTCCCCAAACAGATTGTTGTCGTTCCATTTGTTGACAAGACCGCTGCATGTATCGACTATATTGCTCCACCAGCCCATAGTCATTTCCCTCTTCATTTACCGGTTACTTAGAAAGCTTTAGTACTTCCCATACTATACTTAACTAATATTTCATTTTCATGAAGGTTTTGCCTTATGTAACTGGCTCGTAATTCCCCGTTGAAATTCCGCCCTCGTAATCGGAACGGCGCGATAGTGCAGCATGACGGCATCGCACGGCACGAATCCGCGGCCTGCGACGTAACGTTCCCCTTCCAACTGCCCACCGCCGACGCGGCAGTAATCTCCTTCATCATAGAAAAATTCATCTTGCACGGGATAATCCCTCCCCTACATGAGGCTCCTGAGCGGCCAGCAGCGTTTCCGCCTGTTCCCTGTCCGCTGCCGTATAATGACCGCGGTAAGGATTATAGGTCGTAGGCGCCGTGGCGGCCGCCTCGTCACGCCGGGGGACGAACTCGCTGATAAGGCTGGCCAAGGGGTCCTGTTTTCTCTTTTCACACATGCGTTCATAGAGCACCGCGGAAAGGGCGGCCGGAACGCCGCGGGTGCGGGAAGCCGCGGCCAGGTGGTAGAGGGTATGCACATCGTCCAGCACCTCCCCCATCGTGGCCAGCAGCGCCTTGCGTTCAGCCGGAAGGGAAGGCAGGTCCATGTCCCCGATGGGTCTGGATTCGTACAGGGCCTGAGTCACGGCGTTCCTCTCCGTCAGTTCGCCGACGCGCCTCGCGCCGTATGCCTGGATCGTTTTACCCGCATACGCATCCCCCTGTGGATTCAGCGTGACCATCACGGCGTCATAAGCGGCGACCGCGTTGGCGAAGGAGGTGTCGCTTTCCGGCGCCTTGACGCTTTCCCGCCAGGCGCTGCGCTTCATGTCGTAGAGGCGGTGCGAACTCATTTCCGCACTCCGTTCGGCGGGAAATTTCGCCATGGATTCGAAGTCGATGTCCATGCCGCCCAGCTGTATTTTCCCGAGCATTTTCGTATCGCTGTACCCGGTCGCCCGCATATGCCACGGCACGATGGTCAGCGCATCGGCATGGACGTGATCATGCAGGTGCGCATAGGACCGGAAAAGTTCCTGAAAACGGTGGATATCGCCCAAATCCTCGGTAAGCACCATGGCGCGCACCAGATCATGCAGTCCGGAGGGCATCTCTTTCTTTTCCCTCGCTTTTTCCAGGATACGGCCCAGGCTTTTCTGCCCGGATTCCAGAATTTCCAGAGGTTTGGCCAACGCGTTCAGTTCCCGGTTTCTGGCATAGTAAAACAACGTCTGCGACACCTCTTCCACTTCCTTGACCAGCGGATGCACGCCGAGCGTTTTCGGCAAGGGGGGAAAGGGAATCGGAAATCCGGCGATGGAAGGATAAGGCGGCAGATTGTCCAGCCCGCCGTCCCGCCAGGACCAGAAATCGCGTAAGTAGCGCTTCACTTCCGCCTGATCGGCTTCCGAGTGGTGAGGCTCGGCCAGGAAGGTGCGGATATCCGCCTCATGGGCGTTGGCGCCTTCGGTGATGCTCTGGCGGTAGGTGACGAATTCGTCGATACGGGCCTGCATCGCCCCGGTTTTCTGCCACGTCGTGGAATTATGGCAGTAAGGCAGCAGGGCGTCGGCGAGAACGGGAATCGCGGCTTCCACCCGTTCGGGAGGGAGGGCGCCGGTAAAAAAATCCTGGTACTCCGTATAGGCGTGACCGATCGTCATGGGAGTGGGATGCGACGTATCCTGCATGATTCCCACCGTTTTCAGCATGTCTTCGAGCGCGGTAATGGAGGAAGCATGCACAGAAGACGAATCCGCGGTAAGGGAACGCTGCCGGTCGTAATAGAACACCCGTAGGCTTTTTTCGAGCAGCAGGTGCATGGCGGTATCCACGTGCATTTCCACGACCATCTGCTGAGCGGTGCGAAGCAGCGGATAGACCTTGCGCAGATCCTCGACCTGCAGCTCCTCTAGTCCTTCCAGGCTGGCATTGGCCAGCAGGTCCTGCGCGGAAGGAGCGGTTACGGCGTTCGTCATGACGCGGTATCCTACAGGGTAATTACTACATCTTCATGAAGAAATCCTCTGGCGGTTTAACTTTATAAGGGAACCCTTCCACGCTGAATCGGTCACGACTGGTTTTGAAAAAGCGGTAAGGACCGCTCGCTTTTGCGGGGTGTTTTCTTTATTCACTTCCAACGACTCGCCTTGCGATCCTTTCCGGTCCTGTCTCAACAGCCCCTACGCGTGAGGGAAGCTGAACGCGCATTTCCACATGCGTCAACCCCCGCCGAATCACGATACTTCCATCGCGTCCTGAATCATGAAAGTGATCTGCGGCCTGTTCTGCCAGATTTCCGATTTGAGCGTACCGGCGAGATGCAGGGTTTTGCCCCGCGCGCCTGCGAGGAGTTCGCCGAGCGCCGTGCCTATCGCCCGGAAACACATGGCACGCACGCGCCCGCCGCTGGCATCGGTCACCACCAGCCGCAGATGCTGCTCTTTCAGGATATCGCAGGCCAGTACTCTGACGTCGCGCAGGCCGAGGACCGGGGAAGGATTGCCCATGCCGAACGGCGCGGCGCGTTCCAAGTCGCGGATGGTCTCCGCCGTCGCCATGCGGGTGGTGAGCGGGGCGTCCAGTTTCAGGGTACGGGAGGCGTGGTAGCGCGTCATGGCGGGGGTGAGATGTTCCATGAAGAAGCGGTGTGCCTCATCCATCCGCTCGGCATGCAGGCTGAAACCTCCCGCCATCGCGTGTCCGCCGCCTTCCAGTATCACGCCGCTGTCCCGTGCGGCGGCGATGGCCGCGCCGATATCGACGCCGCTGAGCGACCGGGCGCTGGCCTTGCCCATGCCGCCTGCCATGGCGACCACGGCGGCGGGGCGGTTGAAACGGTCCTTCAGGCGGCTCGCCACGATGCCGATGACGCCGGGATGCCAGCCTTCCTCTCCCACCAGGATCATGTCGGCGTTCGCCTGCCGCTCCGCTTTGGCCATCGCCTGTTCCAGCACCAGCGCTTCGATGGCCTGGCGCTCGCGGTTATGACGGTCGAGCGTCAGCGCGATGCCGTCCAGCGTTTCCGCATCGTCGCCGGTCAGCAGCCGCACGCCGAGTTCCGCTTCGCCCACCCGTCCTCCCGCATTGATCCGCGGGCCCATCACGAATCCGGCATGGGTGGCGGTAATCTCCCCGTGTACGCCCGCCTGGGCAAGCAGCGCCGCGAGCCCGGCGTTGCGGCGTCCCGCCAGCATCTTGAGCCCCTGCGCCACGAACGCGCGGTTAACGCCGGTGAGGGAGACCACGTCGCAGACGGTGCCGAGCGCCACGATGTCCAGCAGCTGCATCAGGTCCGGCTCCGGCCGCGCCGGCGTGAAATATCCGCTTTCGCGCAGCCGCTTGCTCAGCGCCACGAGGGTAAGAAACGTCACGCCGACCGCCGCCAGATGCGTATGCGGGGAATGCTCGTCCAGCCGGTTGGGGTTGACGACGGCGACCGCGGGAGGCAGTTCCGCGGCGCATTTGTGATGGTCCAGCACGATGACGTCCAGCCCCGCTTCCGCCGCCGCACGCAACGGAGTGAAAGCCACCGCGCCGCAATCGACCGTGATGACCAGCGTCGCGCCCTGCGCCTGCAGGCCGAGGAGCGCCGCCGTGTTCGGCCCGTATCCTTCCTTCTGGCGATCAGGGATGTGGACCAAAGTTTTCCTGCCCAGCTGCGAGAAGTAACGCATCAGCACGGCGCTGGAGGTCGCGCCGTCCACGTCGTAATCCCCGAAAATGCCGACGGTCTCCTCTCCTTCCACCGCCCGCTGCAGGCGTTCCACCGCTTTATCCATGTCCTTCAGATGGAACGGGTCCGGCAGACACGCGCGCAGCGTCGG
The DNA here is from genome assembly GCA_965248995.1 of Rickettsiales bacterium. Lineage (GTDB taxonomy): Bacteria > Pseudomonadota > Alphaproteobacteria > Rickettsiales > UBA998 > CBDFKY01. The sequence continues at coordinate 18,761 of CBDFKY010000014.1, forward strand.
ATTAAGATAGTCGGGAATGGTATCGAGCGTCTGCCCGCGCCCGACCAGCACGGTTGCCAGCAGTTCCGGCAGTTCGAGGTAACGGCAGACATCCCGCACCGCCTGCGCGTCGCCGAGGCGCCATTCCCAGCGCTCGCCCCGCGCGGAAATTCCCTCGAACGGGGTAAATGCGGGATTATGCATGGGCATGCCGCCGTGCGAGCAGGGCTTCCAGCCGCACCTGAGCGCTCCCGTTCCAGAGGCCCGTCACCTGCCCGGGGTCATAATGCCGCTGGAACGCGCTGATGACACAGGCAAACATTTCCTCCGTCTGCGCCCGCATATACCCATACGCGTGCAGTTGAGCCGCCGCCTCTTCCGTCTGCCAGAGGGGCGTTTCACCGGACGCCGGGCCGGGCCATACGCCTATCCCATGGCCCGCCAGCCGTTCCCACGGAAACCATTCTCCCGGATCTTTCTTGCGCGCCGGGGCGATGTCGGAATGCGCTACCACCCCTTCCGCGGGAATGTCGTGCCGCCGCATGATATCCTGCGCCAATCCCCGCACCGCTTCCGTCTGCGGTTGCGGAAAAGGCCGGTACCCGTGCTCATGCCCCGGATTCACTATTTCGATCCCGATGGAGACATCGTTGATGTTCACCTGCCCCCGCCACTCGCCCACCCCGGCGTGCCAGGCGCGGCGGTCTTCCTCCACCAGGGCGAACACCCTGCCGTCCTCTTCCACCAGGTAATGGGCGGAAACCTTGCTCTCAGGATTGCATAGCCGCTCGAGCGCCGCCTCCCCCGATACCATGCCTGTGTAATGCATGACGATCAGGCTGACCGGCCGGGCAGGTCTCGCATTATGGTTCGGCGAATAGCGCAAAAAAAACTCGTTTTCTTTTACCATATGTTAACACCGTCCATGCATTAATCATTCCACCACATAAAAGTAAACATGAGACTCCGATTCTATGAAATCTTACGCCACACATGCAATGCATCTTTTCAACCCGACCCTCGCCATTACTCCTCCCATCGTTCACGTCTTCACCTTGCTGCGGCACGGCGAATGGCGCGTGAACGACCTGCATTATCCGGAGTTGAGCTGCGAGACGCAACTGGCCGACGCCAAAATGGCGGGGGACGCGGCCTCCAAACTGACGGCGGCGCTCAGTATCCACATGGAAAGCTTTCTCGGCCTTTCCTGTTTCGACGCCAAAGATCATTCCCAGGATATCTGCTACGTCGCACGTTTCTCCCGCGACCTGCGGATCGAGGAAGTGCGCGGCGAGCTGGAGCTGAAAGCCGCGGATATCATCGATACCCTGATGGCGCTGGCGTAATTCAAATAAAGCCGTATTCCCGCGAAGGCGGGAATGACGAAGACGAAAGACAATCGGAGGATTTTGTCTATACTTCACCGAATGAAGGAAAAAGCTTTCGTCTCACTGCCGAAGACCCTGACTATCACCGCCGGCGCGGCGTTCGGGTCCGGCGCGCATCCCTCCACCTTCCTGATGCTGGAACTGCTGCAGGGGGTGGCGACAGCGCGGTCCGACATCGCTTCCGTACTGGATATCGGGACGGGTTCAGGGATTTTGAGTATCGCGGCGGCGCGGCATTTTCCCGGCGCCCGGATCATCGCGAGCGATACAGAAGCGGCGTCCCCGGCTTTCGTCGCCCACAACGCCGCGCTGAACGGCGTGGAGGGACGGATTGCCGCGTTTCGCGCCCTGGATACGGATCATCCACAGATTAGGGCGGGCGGCCCGTATGACCTCCTGCTCTGCAATATTTCGTTTGAGGCGATCCTGCCCATGCTGCGGGATTTCCACGCGCTCACGCATCCCGGCAGCCTGCTGCTGTTCTCCGGCCTGCAGTTACCGATGCGCGACACCATGAGCGAGGCGCTCGGCCATAGCGGCCTCAGCACCATCACAATCCTTGCGCATACGCCGTGGTACGCTATGCTGGTCCGGCATGCAGCCCACCCCTTCCCCGCTTCGCCGGCAGCTTCCTAACTGGCTGACCATCAGCCGCGTCGCCGTCATCCTGCCGATCGCGCTGTTGTTGTCCGGCTCCGCCAGCCCTGCCGACTACGCGCTGGCGCTGATCCTCTCCGTCTATGCGATGCTGACCGATTTTTTCGACGGGTATCTTTCCCGCAAATGGGACGTGGTGTCGGACCTCGGCCGGCTGCTCGACCCGGTGGCGGACAAATTGCTGGTGGCGGTCCTCCTGATCCTGCTCTCTGCCGGGGGAATCGGCTCGGCGCTGGCGGTCAGCGCCATTATCTTCCGGGAAATTTTCATTTCGGGCCTGCGGGAATTCATGCAGGAGCGCCGGATCGTCATCCATGTCAGCGTGCTCGCAAAATACAAGACCGCCACGCAGATGGTCGCCTGCATCGCCTTGCTGATAAGCGGGATATGGCAGGCGTATCCGGCCATGCGTCTGGCGGCGGAAGGTGCCTTATGGGCCGCCGCCGTCCTCACCCTGCTGACGGGCGCCGATTACCTGAAAGCGGCGCTTAAAGAGCTGTAGGCGAGGTTTCCCTTAAAAAATGACAGGTTTTTTACGTGAAAAGTCGATTATAACCGTCTATAGCACTTTTTTAAAAAACATTATCAACCCGGCACCGCCTTATTCCTTGAACCTTCTCACCAGAAAAAGTTTATGCTTTGCTCACTCTCCTTCATTATTTGGCAATCTTTGATTGCTATGTATTAAGACATAGAATCATAGGAACGATCACGTGCATTATCTGGTTACGGGGGGAGCGGGATTTATCGGGTCACATCTGGTGGACAGCCTGCTGGAGGGCGGCCACCGGGTAACGGTGCTGGACGATCTTTCCAGCGGCTTTGCCGAAAACGTCCATCCCCAGGCCGACCTGATCGTCGGGGACGCGGCGGAACTGGCCACGGTTTCCTCCCTGATCGACGATATAGACGGGATCTTCCACCTGGCCGCCATCGCGTCCGTCGAAAAGAGCCGTACCGACTGGCGCCAGACCACCCATGCGAATTTATGCGCGACCGTGAGCGTACTGGAAGCGATCAGCCGGCGGCCTTCCGTCATTCCGCTGGTCTATGCATCCTCGGCGGCCGTGTATGGGGACAGCATGGCCTTGCCGATCGTGGAAGGGATAGCCGTCCATCCCAAAACCGCGTACGGCGTCGATAAATACGCTTCCGAACTCCATGCGGGCATCGGACTCGGCCTGCACGGTATTCCTTCGACCGGCCTGCGCTTTTTCAACGTGTACGGTCCGCGCCAGGACCCCGCCTCGCCCTATTCAGGAGTGATCTCCATCTTCGCGCGCCGCGCGCTGGGCGGTGAACCGCTACTGATCTATGGAGACGGCGGACAATCGCGGGATTTCATCTACGTGTCCGACATCGTCGCCCTGCTGCGCTCGGCGATGCTGGTGCATCACGGGCAGACGCACGCTTCCGCCCCGGTTTACAACGCCTGCCGGGGTGAGGAACTGTCCGTCAAGCGGCTGGCTTCGCTGATCGTAGAGCTGACCGGCTCCTCCAGCCATATCGTCTACGGACCGCCGCGCGAGGGAGATATTTACCGCTCGCTCGGCTCCCCCGAGCGTGCTACGGAAGCGCTCGGCGTGGCGGCCGCCACGGTAATGCGCGACGGTTTGAGCAAAACACTCGCCTGGATGAGAACCTTTTAGATGATGCAACGACGCTTCCCGGCTATCGGCCTGGCCGGTTTTTTCCTGACCGCGATGCTGCTCGGTTCACCCGGTCATGCGCAGGCGCAGGAACAGCCGCGCATCACGCCGCCCGACACGCGCTGGGTGGTCTATTACGGGGAGGCGCTGCCTTCGAGCGACTTCGACGACTACGACATCATCGTGTTCGACCGCGACAAACACCCGCCGGTCCAGAACCTGAAGGCGAAGGGCAAGATCCTGCTGGGGTATGTCAGCGTCGGCGAGGCGGAAAAATACCGTCCCGATTACGAAGACATCAGGGCGACGCACGCGCTGCTGGAAGAAAATCCGAACTGGAAGGGGCATTACGCGGTGGACGTGCGCCGCCCGGAATGGACGCAGTATCTGATTCAGGAAGTCATCCCGCAGGTGATCCGGCAGGGATTCCACGGCATTTTCATCGACACGCTGGACAGCGCCGAGGATCTGGAAGCGAAGAATCCGAAGAAATACGCCGGCATGATCAAAGCGGCGGCGGAGGTGGTGCGCACCATCCGCCTCAACTACCCGGACCTGCGCATCATGGTGAACCGGGGCTTCGCGGTGATGCCCGCCATCGCCGGGGACGTGGATTACCTGCTCGCGGAGAGCGTCTTGGCCAACTATGATTTCAAGAAGAAGAAGGCGAGCTTTTTTCCGGACACGGTTTACCAGGAATATGTGGATAAGATGCAGGCGCTGAAGCGCGAGGCCCCGCAGCTGCGGCTGGTGACGCTCGATTACTGGGATATGAAGGATGTCGGCGGGGTGAAGAAGATTTACGCGCGGCAGAAGGCCAACGGGTTCATGCCGTATGTGACGACGATCGGGCTCGATAGGGTGGATCCGGAGCCGAAATGAAAACAGCAGTCAAAAACCGGAACTCGGAAACCGCTTCCCCCTTGAGGGGGAGCCGAAGAGCGCGTCAGCGCGATTCGGTTGGGGGCAGCCTTTATGCATAACCCCCCACGATTCCCCTGCGACCTTCGGTCTTGTCTCATCCGCTCCCCCGCTTTCACCCGCCTGCGGGATGAAAGCGACTCAAAAGGCAGCACCCGCCTTTGCGGGTACTGGAAGGGTGAGCTGACGTCAGCATTCAGATTTTTGATGGCGCTTGCTTTTTTTCTATTATGGGCAAGCTCCTCCACCTGTGCCGCTTCCCCCCAACCCGTCCCCCGCACCATTTATACCTTCTACGACGCCGGGCAGGAAGAACTCCCCCGTCTCACTCTGGTACATCGCGTGCTGGAAATGCCGCTCAACTGGCTCGGGTTCGACGTAGAGTACCTCAAACACACCGACCCGCTTCCCGCCTGGCGGAAGGACGTGGCGGGCGTAGTGCTGTGGCTGCCGCCCGGCACGGTGATGCCGCACCAGTCCGCTTATACCGACTGGCTGCAGAAGGGGCTGAACGCCGACAAAAAACTGGTGATCATGGGCAATCCGGGCTTCGACTCGGCGTGGCGGGACACCAACGACGGCAAAGCGCGGATCGCGGCGGTACTCAAGCGCATCGGCCTGCGCGATACGGGCCGCTGGGTGGAGTTGACCTACACCTCCGAAATATCCAGGAAGGATTACGGGATGGTGGAATTCGAGCGCGCCTATTCCGGCATCCTGCCGAGTTATTATTCCCTGCGGGCCATTAAGGAAGATGGCGCGACCGTGCATCTGGAAGCGACCGACAAGGACGACGAAGGCGCGCCCGTCACCAGCGACCTGGTCGTCACCCATCGCAACGGCGGCTATATCGCCGAAGGGTACGGATTTTATTACGAGCTGGACGCCAAGGGAGAGGACATCCTGGCGCAGCGCTGGATGGTCAACCCGTTCAAATTTTTAAGCGCCATCCTCAAGGCGGATGACCTGCCGAAACCGGACGTCACCACGCTCGACGGTCGGCGGATCTTCTACAGCCATATGGACGGGGACGGGTGGAACAACGTAAGCGAAGTGACGGACTACGCGCACGAGCGCACCATCACCGCCGAAGTCCTGCTGAAGGAAATCTACCGGCCCTACGCCCAGCTGCCGTTCACCGTCGCCCCCATCGTCGCGGAGCTGGACACGGGCTGTTACGGCCTGAAGCAGAGCGTGGACGTCACGAAAGCCATCTTCGCCCTCCCGAACGTGGAGCCTTCCAGCCATACCTGGAGCCACCCGCTGATGTGGCGGTATTTCGACGACGGGGACGCGGGCAAGGAAGAACCGTATCTGAAAAAATACCCTCCCCGCCCGAACACGCATAATTCCGTCTATGAGGCGCTCGGCAACGCGGTTGGCGGGCCCGGCGGGCCGGATGGCGGATGGCGGGTGATCATGGATGAGTACCATCAGCGCAAAAAGAACGCCATTGAAGACGGCGAGCAGGAAAAACAGCAGGCGCATCTGGACAAGGTGGTGCAGGACAATTTCACCACGCCGCGCTCGTACGCCTGTCAGCCGTATGATTTGAAAAAGGAAATTCAGGGATCGGTGGACTACCTTCAGAAGCTCGCCCCTGCGAATAAGAAAATCCGCCTGATCCAGTGGTCGGGTGATACGACACCGACGGAAAAAGCGCTGCGCGAAGTGCGGGACCATCACCTGCTCAACATCAACGGCGGGGACAGCCGCTTCGACCCGGAATACCCGTCTTATTCCTATGTCGCGCCCATCGGCCTGAAAGTGGGGGCCGAGCGCCAGATCTATTCCTCCAACAGCAACGAGAACACCTATACCAACCTGTGGAGCGACCGGTTTTTCGGCTTCCGCCATCTGGTCACCACGGTGAAGAATACGGAGACGCCGCATCGGGTGAGTCCGTTCAATATCTACTATCACGCCTATTCCGGCGAAAAACAGCCGAGCCTGGAGGCGTTGAAACAAAATATCGGCTACGCGCTCTCCCAGGAAATCATCCCTATGTTCGCGAGCGATTACGCCCGGATCGCCGAAGGATATTTCTCTGCGAAGCTGATTCCGCTCGGGCGGGGACGCTGGAAGATCACGGACCGCGGTGCGCTGCAGACGGTACGGTTCGATCTGGCCACGTTGAAAACGATCGACTGGGAACATTCCAGCGGCGTGATCGGGATGCGGCATTATCAGGGCAGTCTCTATGTCGCCCTCGATCCGAACGACACGGCGCCCGTCGTCGCGCTCAAAGCGAAACGCGATCTGGTCTATCCACCCCCGGCGAAACGGCCTTACCTGATTCAGAGCCACTGGGCCATCCGTTCGCTGCATTATCATCAGGGCGAAATCCGCCTGGAAGCGCAGGGGTTCGGACGCGGTTTGACACAATTATACTGGCCGTACGGGCAAAAAGCGCGGCTAAAGGTGGAACAGGATGGAAAATTATTGCTTAACCAATTAGTTAATGCTAAGGACGACGGATCGTTGACGCTTGCCATCCATGCCGATGCCGAACGCCCTTTGGTCATGGAAGTGGTGGCGGAGCCCGACGTATAGCGAATCGCCCGTTTCCGATTCGCTGACCTCCGCTTAGCTAACCTCCGATTAAGTACCGCCGTTTCACCGGCTGCACCTGAAGAGAAAATTCTTCCGTTATGAATAATTTTTTTACGCCTGCCATGCCATAAACCCATCATGAAAAAATCGCTCTTCTTCATCCTTGCCGCTGTATTCGTCGCCCTGGCGATCGTGGGAAGCCTGTATTTGATTCCCGGTAAGCAGGAAATCGCGCTGGCCAGCTACAAGGACAAGGAATACCGCACCGCTTTGACCCTGTACGAACAGGAATATAAAGACGGACGGGTGACGATGGACACCGCCATGCATCTGGTCGGGGTATACCTGCAATATGCGGAAGTGGAAAAAGCGATCGGCGTGATGGAAGCGTACGTCAATCGCAACCCGAACAATCTGCAGGCGCGGCAGGAACTCGGGCGGCTGTATCAGTACGGCCAGCGGCCCGACGATTACTTGAAAAATCTGGAGAAAATCAACGCCATCGCCTCATCCGAAGAATCGGAACGGGCGCTGGCCGCATCGTATAAAGTGTCGCAGGACGATGCGAAGAACATCCCCCTGATGCTCAACCTGCTGATGAAAGAGGGCAAAGGCAGCCCGCAGGAATTCCGCGATTTGATCCGGATGCTGGCGGCGGGCAAGCGGTATAAGGATGCGATCGACGTCAACCAGACCTTCCGCACCCGTTTCGCGGACAAGATGGAATTCGCCGACCATGAACTGGCGCTCCGCCTGTACGGCGACACCAGCCAGCCGGAACCGCTGCAGGCCTATGCGACTTCCCTGCAACAGGTGAAACTCGCGCCGGAAGAAATCGCCCGCGTCGCCAACATCCTGCTCTACCGCGTGAGTCCGAAAGCGGCGCTGGAGTACATCTCGCATTATAAGAGCGAGATCGACAGTTCGCCGGAGCTGCTCTCGCAATATGTGGTGATCCTGATGAACACGGATCAGAACAAGGAAGCGTATGCGCTGATGCAGGCCAAGTACCAGCAGGGCAGCCTGCCGCCCAAACTGAACGACGAACTGTTCACGCTGGCCGCCACTTTCGGCAACCAGCCGCTGATGGACGAGCTGCGTGACAAGATCGAATATGCCTCGCTGGACGAGAGCGAACTGCTGGGGCTGATCGACCTGGCCGACACGCTACACGACAAGGCGCTGCTCGGCAGACTGAGCCAGCGCGCCGAAGCGCTCGCAGCGCAAAGCGGTGATTTCTACCTGAAGGCGGCGCTGCTGGTGGCGAGCGAAAACAGCGCGGAATCCGGCAAGGTGGCCGAGGTGATGCGTAAGGAGCAATCCTTCCCACGTCGCCTGCAACTGGCGGTGCTCTGCGCCCGCAAGCATTTCAACGGCTGCGTGGAAGCCTTCAACGCGACCGTGCCTGCGCCTGAGAGCCTCAACGACAGTGAAATCATGGCGGTGGCCAGCGTCATGCGCAACAGCAACCGCACGGAAGAAGCGTATGCCTATCTGAGCAAGGCCCGCGCTTCCCGCAACAATGGAGCCGTGGAAGCGGCATGGTTTCCCTTGGCGGCGATTCATGACAGTAATGACACTGTCACCGCCTACCTGAAGGAACATGGCGACAACCTTGGCGGTAACGCGCTGAACGATGCCTATTACACCGCGATGGCCCACAACAAGATCGACAACGCGGTCACCATCGCCGAATTCATGTATGGCAAGGAAAAGAGTGACGCCAACCGCAACCTGATCGCGCAGGCATATTTGAAAGCGGGCCGTTACGAGGAAGCGCTGCCGATGTTCCGCGAACGGCGCGAGGCGAACGCGCAGGCCGAAGGGGATTACTTATTTGTGCTGTCCAAGCTGGCTCGCAAGAATCCGAAATATGCCAACGAACTGGGGGATTACGGCATTCATATCCTGAACGGCGCGGCGGATAAGAAACGCCGCATGATCATTATCTACGCGCTGGTCGACGCCGGTCAGCAAGGCCGCGTCATGCCGTACGTGAAAGACCTGGCGCTGGCCAGTCCGGACGAATGGGCCTCGCTCTATGCGGCCTACCTCGGCAAAAGCAAGGGACAGGCGGCGGTCACCGCGTTCTGGATGGACGTGCTCGCCCGACATCCCAACGATATGAAACTGAAATCCCAAATAGCTTACGACCTGCTGGCGCATGGCCAGAAGGACGCGGCGCTCGGCCTGTTCAAGGATCTGGCCGCCAACCAGCCGCCTTCCTCGCCTCTGGTATCGCAACTGATCTATCTCTGGAGCCCCGCCTTGCCGCCGGAAGGCATAGACTGGCTCTCCCAGCGCGCCAGTCAGGCCGCTTCCCCGGAAGAGCGCACCGCCTGGCTGAAGCTGATGGCGGATGGGATGACGGATGACGGTCTCCTCCGGCAGGCCCCCACCCATCCCGAACTGCTCGCCATGCCGGACGTCGAGGATCGCTATCTGGATGCGCTGCAGCGCCATGTGCCGCCGGCAAAAACCGCTTCCGTCATGCAGGATTACCTGAAACCGCGCATCGATGCGTCCGCCGATGCCAGGCAACTGTCGCGTTACGGCGACGTAGCGGAGTCAAACGGGCTGCACGCACTGTCTCAGGCGGCCTATGCCAAGGCGCTGAAATCCTCCCCGAACGATCCGGCGCTGGTTTCCAAAGTCGCCACCGCCTATTACGGCGAGGCGGATTATTCGCGCGCCGAGGAGCTACTGACTCATTATTTCACCCTGAACGTTCCGGACAATACGCTGGCTGCCACCGCGGAATCCGAGCGCCCGCATTTTTATTACGCGGAACTGATGCGCCGCAAAAAGCAGGATGCGAGGGCGACCCTGCATTACCAGAAAGTGATCCATGCCGCAGAGACGCCGGCAGCGGCGAACGACACCGAACTGCAGTCCATGGCGGCGCGGTCCTACGCATATTCCGGCAATTACGCGAAAGGGAACGAGCATTTCAAGTCCCTGATCCAGACCCATCCGGCCGACCGCCAGTTGCGGGCGGATTACTCGGCGATGCTGGTCGAGCTGCATCAGCGCAAAGACGCGGAACAGTCCCTCCCCTCCTGGCAGCATTCGCTGGCCGCGGCGGATGAGCAGCTGATCCCGCTCTCCATCTCCAGCACGGGCGCCACCGGCTACCGGCTGGTCGATGCCAACGCGGGGCTGCTGCTTCAGCATGCGCCGCAGAAGGAAACCCTGAACCTGCCGGACCTGAAGCAATACCCATGGATCGCCTTTGACCGCAGCGGGCGGGACCAGACATTGCTGGCCGCCGCGCCCGGCTATCAGTTCGCGGTCATGACCGGGACGGACGGGGTGACCTACCTGCATCCGATCAAACTGGCCGACGGCCAGCGCGTCGCGCAGGACGAGTCCTTCGCCATCCAGAACGAACTGATACGTTCGCGCTTGGAAGTGGAGACCGGCCGTGGGTATGACGCTTCGCAGCGGGCGCGTACCCTGGTTAAACAGCATCCCGACAATCCGCAGGTGCTGGGATTCGCTGCCAACGTCGAGAATTACATCGGCAACCCGCATTACGCCCGTAAGTTGATCAACAAAGCGCACGCCCTTCAGCCAGCCAACGAGGACATCACCGAACTGCAGCGCGGACTGGAGCGGGAAAACGCCGCCAGCGTCTATATCGACGGCGAATGGCGCAGACTCGGCCGCAGCGACATGCAGATCGCCTCCGGCGGCGGTACGTACGACGTCAACGACCATGTACAGATCGGGATCGAAGTACAGAACATCCATGTCGAGTCCGAACCGGTTCGGCTGTCCAACGGGACGCAGGGCTCTTTCAACCGTGACCGCCAGCGCGGTGAACTGTTCGCCCGCTATTTCGACGATGCGGGCGCAACGTCTCAGATTTCGCTGTTCGCCAATAACGACACGGCGGGGGTCGGGTTGTACCACACTTTTGCCAATCCGCTGGGCCTGACGAACCTGGGCCTCGAATATCACCGCCCCAACTGGGATTTCGTGGAAGGCATCGTCGACAGCGCCACGCGTGACCGCGCGGAGATCGGCCATCGTTATACGCTCAACGACCGGACCACCATCAACGGGGAACTGGGCCTGAATAATTACAACACGCGGGAAGAGGACGGCGTCACCAGCACCGCCACGGTGACCGGCGGCATCAATTATCGCCTGCGGGAATTGCCGTATGTCTCGGTCGGCTACGCGCTCGACGCCGAGTACAAGATCCATGACAAGGACGGGCGGGATACCGCAGGCATCCCGTTCCAGCGCTTCCCGCTCGACAGCCGCGAAGTGCATTCGCTCAACCTGTTCAGCTCGTATGACCTGACCGAAGACACCAACCTGGAAGGCTCCGCCGGGTTCGGCATCGACCGGATGAGCGGCGACGCCGGTCCGTCCGTGGAAGGGCGCGTGACGCATTACCTGAACGACCGGCTCTCGCTGCAAGGGCGCGCGGGGTACGGATTCCGGGGCGGCGCCAATACGGATGAGGTCAGTAACGCGGGCCTTCGCCTGCAATACCGGTATTAACATGAAATCACACCATCGCACGCAACCAAGGACGGACACATGAGCTACCCTTTTCACACCCATCACAAAATATTGGGTCTTCGCCTGAGTGCGTTGCTGGAGATGGTCGTCTTCTTCGTCGTCGCGCTGCTGATCGGCTGGCTGGCGGGGGCGAGCCCGCGTTTCATCGCGGTGTCCCCGCATCCGTTCTGGATCATCGTGCTGCTGATCAGCGTGCAGTACGGATCGAACGAGGGGCTGGTGGCGGTGCTGCTGTCCTCGCTGGTGCTGCTGGTCGGCAACATGCCGGTCCAGCAGATCGACCAGGATTTCTACGGCTGGCTGCTGCATGTCATGGCCAATCCGCTGATGTGGCTGATCGCGGCGGTGATCCTCGGGGAAATCCGCATGCGCCATATCCGGGAGCGTGACCTGCTGGCCAGTGAACTGGCTTCCGCGCAGGAGCGGGAGAAAACCTTCGCGGATTCCTATGAGAAGGTACGCACCCGCAAGGAACGGCTGGAACTGAACGTCGCCTCGCAGGTGCGCACGGAAACCGCGGCTTATCGCGCCGCGAAGGCGATGGAGAAACTCGATCCCGCCCACGTGATCGAAGGGGTGGCGACCATGGTGGAATCGGCGCTGGGCGCCGAGAAATTCTCGCTCTACCTGCTGGAGGGCGACAGCCTGCAGCGTTCGCTGACGCATGGCTGGGGTGAGCGGGACGAGGAAGCGCTCGGCGATGGCTACCGTTCGCAAAGCGCCCTGTATCAGGCAATCATCGGGCGGAAGGAGACACTTTGCGTCGTCAACGAAGCGCATGAGCGCATCCTGGCGGGACAGGGCGTGCTGGCCGGGCCGCTGCTGGATACGGAAACCGGCATCGTACACGGGATGCTGAAGATCGAAAACCTGCCGTTCCTGGAAATGAACCTCAATACCGTAGAATCGTTCCGGGCGCTGTGCGAATGGATCGCCCTGGCGCTGGCTAACGCCCGCAACTATCAGCTGGCGATGAACGAAAGCACGGTCAACCCTGAACATAACCTGATGACCCGCAGTTTCTTCGCACGTTACCGCGATTATATCATGGCGCTGGCGAAACGCCTGAAATTCAACGTGTTCATGATCGGCGTCACGGTCAGCAACCACGATACGCTGGACGCCGAAGCGCAGATCCGCATGGCGCGGATTCTCTCCGAAACGGTGGACAAGACGCTGCGCAACGTGGATTTCGCCTTCGATTACCAGCAGGATACCGCGCATTACGCCCTGATCCTTCCCGCCACCGACGCGCAGGGTGCGGACGTGGTGCGCCAGAAGCTGGAGAAGGAACTGCAGCGGGTAGCGGCGCAGCAGGTCCGCGGGGCCCGCTTCGCCTTCGCGACGAGCGCGCTGTACGAGGTATAGCATGAAGAACCGCCTTAATTCCTACATTCCCTATGAAACCATCGCGGGTTATTTCGTTCCGGCGGACGTCCACGACCTGGAGAAGGTGAACGGCGGCGAGGGCGTTCTGGCGCTGGTGCTGGCCGTGATATGGACGGGGCTGCACGCGCTGAATACCTGGGCGGTGTTCGCGCACGGGATGCCGTTCATCTACGGTCTGGTATTCCATCTGCTGCTGACCGGCGTCATCGCCGTCATCACCCGCACGGTGAAGATGCTCGGAGGCAACATCCGTCATCTGTTCGTCCTGACGGTCTCAAGCGGAGGGGCGGGTATTTTCGGTGCGGCGGGCTCCCTGCTTTCCATTTTCCTCACCCTTCTGTATAATAGTTTTTCCATGCCTTTCAGCGAGTGGTACCGCACTATTTTCCCCAAGATGGACGTGAGCCATGAAGAGGCGCTCCATGAAATGATCACTTCGGGTAAGGACGAGCATGCGCGGGACTACCACGTCGCTTCTTTTCACGACATCATGGCGCTCGGCTCGGAGAGCCAGAAACGGCGGGCCCTGTCGCGGATGACCGATCATTTCAAGCCGTCCTTCGCTCCCGCCTACAAGCTGGCGCTGAAGGATACGAGCAACGCGATCCGGGTGCAGGCGGCTTCCTCCATCAGCCGGATCGAGAACCAGTTTTCCAACATGCTGATCCGCGTCGAGCGGCTGGAAGTGAAATTTCCGAAAGATCCTCTGGTCAAGCTGGGAATGGCCCGGTTTTATGACGGGTATGCCTTTACCGGCCTGCTGGATAAGGATCGCGAGAACGAAAACCGGATCAAGGCGCTTTACAAATACAAGGAATATCTGGAAATGAAACCGGACGACATCACGGCGCGGATCGAAGCGGGACGGCTGCTGTTGCGCAGCGGCGAGCACCAACAGGTGATTACCCTGTTCAACGACTGCATCAATGCGGGCTACGGGAACGACACGCTGCGCGTCTGGCTGCTCGAAGCGCTCTACGATGCGGGTCAATACGGCGAGTTGCGCCGCCAGGCCCCCGGCTGCGCCAGCGCCGTGGCAGGGCTGCGGGAAACCCGTCCGCATCTGGCGCGCAGCGTGGAATTCTGGGGAGGGGTCACCGCATGAACCGTTCTCACAAACCGCATGATACCAAACGCCGGGGCGATGTCTGCCTGCTGCTGGAAGGAACCTATCCCTACGTGCGCGGCGGCGTCTCCAGCTGGGCGCATGAACTGATCCGCGCCCATACGGACCTGACCTTTCACCTCGTCTGCATCCTGCCGGGCAGTCAGGCCCCCGAACTGGCCTTTGAACTGCCTTCCAACGTACTTAGCGTCACGGACGTATTTCTGCGCCGCACCCCGCGCGAGGAGGGGAAACCGTCCCGCAACATCATGCGCATGATGCAGCCGATTCTGGACCGGATGGTGCATGACGAAGCAAAGCTTACGGATCTGGGGGAACTGCTGAATATTCTGGACGCCGAGCGACAGAACGTCAGCAGCGACTACCTGCTGAACTCGCAGGATACGTGGAACAGCCTGGTGGCGATGTATGAAGCGCATTATGCGGAAAGCTCCATGCTGGATTATTTCTGGTCGTGGCGGGCGCTGTTCGGAAGCGTTTTCTCCATCCTGCTCTGTCCCTTGCCGGATGCGGGCGTCTACCATACCTTATGCACCGGTTATGCCGGACTGCTCGCGGCGCGGGCACGGATCGAGAAAAAACGCCCCGTCATGCTGACGGAGCACGGCATCTATACCAGCGAGCGGCGGATCGAGATCGCTTCGGCGGACTGGCTGGAGGAAACCGCTTCGAGCCAGCTGACCATCGACACGCTGCGCAACGACCTGCGTGATTTATGGATCGACGCGTTCACCAATTTCTCCCGCATCTGCTATCAGTCGGCGGACAGGATCGTGACGCTCTACCGCGGCAACCAAGCGTCGCAGCTTGCCGACGGGGCCGATCCTTCACGGATGCGGGTCATCGCCAACGGCATCGACGTGGAACGCTTCGCGGCCATTCGCCGCAAGCCGCACGACATCCCGACCATCGCGATGATCGGGCGTGTGGTGCCGATCAAGGACGTGAAAAGCTTCATCCGGGCGTGCGGAAGCTTACGCGAAACCATCGGCGAATTCCGGGCCTATATCATGGGCAATACCGAGGAAGACCCCGAATATTACGAGGAATGCCGTGCAATCACTTCCCACCTGCTGCTGGACACGTCCCTGGAATTCACCGGCGCGGTGAAGATCGATGAATACCTGCCGAACATCGATATCGTGGTATTCACCTCCATTTCTGAAGCGCAGCCACTGGTGATCCTGGAAGCGGGCGCGGCGGGGATTCCCATCGTCTCCACCGACGTCGGGGCCTGCTCCGAAATGATTAACGGCCATGCGGGCGAAATGCCGCCGCTCGGCAGCGGTGGGATCATCGTCGAGCTCTCCAATCCGAGCGCCGTGGCGGGGGCGATCGTCAAGCTGCTGTCCGACCGCAGTTATTACGAGAGCTGTTCGCAGACCATCCGCCAGCGGGTCGCCACCTACTATCACCGCACCCAGCAGCACCACGCCTACGACGCGCTGTACAAGGAATTGCTGCACAGCACAACATCTTAACCCTTCTGCGTTCATACTTTCTTTACCCTTTAGGTGTTTAATAAAGCGTATAGAAATCGACCCGGACAGGGACACAAGATGAACAGCATCGGTATTGCGCTTTCAGGATTAAATGCGGCGAGCCTGCGCTTGAACAGCAGCGCGAACAATATCGCCAACGTATCGACCACCGGGCTGGAAATCGCCGGTAAACGCACGGGCACCTATACGCCGACCGATGTGGCGCAGACCGCCGTGGAACCGGAAGGCGGCGTCAGCGCCTCGCTGGTGGCGCGTGACTCCTCTGCGGTCAACCGTTCTTCGGCGACGAACAACGATCCCGATTCACGTGACGCCAGCCAGTTTCCGGACATCAACCTGGATGAGGAAGTGGTCAATACGGACATCGCCACCTATGATTTCAAAGCGAACCTGAAATCCCTCAAAGCGGCGAACGACGCGCTCGGCACCCTGCTCAACATAGCGGTTTAACGCTGTAAGCATTATAGTGTTTCCGAATAATTTCCGTACGGAAATTTTCGGATAAAAACACTATAAAATATATGGTTATAGTCATTTTATCCGACAAAAACCGTACGGTTTTTAATCGGAATGACTATATATTGCCGTTTGACTTTTTGACCGGATTTGGTATGGATGCAGCATGTCCATCAGTATCATCAAGCTCCTGCTAATCGCCCTCATCATCATGATGCTGTTCGGGGCGGGCCGCCTGCCGAGCGTCATGGGCGATCTGGGCAAAGCGATGCGCGCTTTCAAGCAAGGGCTGAAGGACGATGAGGAGGAAGCGAAGAAAGAGGCCGCTCCCACGATGGTCACCCATGAGAATGAAAAGTAGTTTTTGAGATCTGCTTGCTGGTTTAATCCTTGAAATGTCATCATGCCTGCGAAGGTTTTTATCCATCCATATTCAGGCTTGATCCAAGCCTTCGCTGGCATGTCATCTATAGTCGTTTCACTTGAAAATGTCCCATTTTACAAGTGATAAAAACGATTATAACTATATGATATATAGTGCTTTTATCAATTCTTTTAATGCTCACAAAGTGAGTCATTAAAAAATTGAAGCACTATATAGTCATTCCGATTATAGTTAATTCAAAATTTACACGGATGATTGTATTATGTTATGATGAGTCATAGCATGGATTTACGGCGTCGCGTTGTTGCGTATGTCAGGGGCGGTGGAAGTAAGGCGGAAGCTGCCCGTCGGTTTGGGGTACACCATGGGTGTGTGTTTGATTGGATCACGCGTGATCGGTTGGAAGCGAAGAAACCGGGTCCGCGCAAGGCGCATAAACTGGACATGGAAGCACTGCAACAGGCGGTGGAATGTCAACCTGAGGTAATGGGTAAGGAACTGGCGGTACACTTTGGGGTAAGGCCGAGTACGATCTGCTATGCGCTGAAGCGGTTGAACATCAGTCGTAAAAAAAACCTGGACGTATAAAGAAAGCGACAACGAGAAACGCAAAGCGTACCTCAAGCGCTGGTGGCGTTACCGGATGCAGGGCAAGCAGTTTGTGTATGTCGATGAAAGCGCCTTCGCACCCACCGCCGAACGCACGCATGGCTTCGCCCGAAAAGGCAAGCGTGTGCATGGGCAACGCAGCGGGCAGCGCAGACCCCGCACCAGTTTCCTGGCAGCCTTGTGCGGCAAGCAAATGCTTGCCCCCTTCCTCTTTCAGGGTACCTGCAACACTGCCGTTTTTAATGCTTGGCTAGAGCAGGAACTCTGCCCGCATCTTACCCCTAACAGCGTTGTCATTATGGACAACGCCACCTTCCATAAATCTACTTTAACACAACAGCTTATTCAGCAACGACAGGCAACGCTATTGTTCCTGCCTCCCTATTCTCCCGATCTCAATCCTATCGAAAAACGTTTCGGCACCATCAAACGATACCGATCCTACACACCAGAAATATCCCTCAATCTTCTCATTCAAACATACGGATAATTATTGAATTGGGTATAAAACCGTACGGTTTTAATCGGAATGACTATAAACCTATAATTTATAGTGTTTTTATCCGAAAATTTTCGTACGAAAATTATTCGGAAACACTATACCTTGCAGCCAGTTAAACATACCGTTTCATTTTTTTATTCCGTAACCAGCGCCAGCCATTCCTCTTCACTCAGCACTTTCACGCCGAGCGCTTCCGCCTTCGCAAGTTTCGACCCGGCGTTTGCGCCCGCCACCACATAGTCGGTTCGTGCGGAAACGCTGCCCGCCACATGGGCGCCGAGCCGCAGCGCCTGCGCTTTCGCCTCCGCACGGCCCACACGCGTCAGGGTGCCGGTGAATACCACGGTTTTTCCGTTCACCTCGCTTTCCGCCACGGCGGTTGCCTCCAGCGGCTCCACGCTTACCTGCTCCAGCAACGCCTCCACCGCCTGCTTCTGCGCCGCATTTTCGAAAAAATGCTGCAGGGCCTCCACCACCGCCGCGCCGATCCCGTCCACCGCCAGCAACGCCGCGCGGGCTTCCGGCCCGGCCAACTCCATGAACCCGTCGCTGTCCCCGCAGTGCCGGGCGATCAGCAGTGCGTTGCCTTCTCCCACGTGGCGGATGCCGAGCGCGAAGATAAAACGGGGCAGGGTCACCCGGCGGGCCCTGGCGATAGCGGCGCGGAGATTGGCTTCCGACAGCGCTCCCCACCCTTCCCTCTCCTGCAGCGGCTGCACCGGAAGGCGGGTAAAAATGTCGGCGGGGGTCAGGAGGATGCCTTCCGCGAAAAACGCTTCCACCTGTCTGGCTCCCAGCCCTTCGATATCGAAGGCGCCCCTGCTGACGAAATGACGTAAGTGCTCCACTGCCTGCGCCGGGCAGATCAGCCCGCCGGTACAGCGGGTCACCGCCCCCTCCCCTTCACGTATGGCGGCGCTGCCGCAGGCGGGGCAGGTCTCGGGGAAGAGATAAGGCCGGATGGAGGTCTTGACCCCCAGACCCCCACCGCTTCGCGGTTCGCTTCCGCTCGCTCCGCCCTCATGCACCTCACGTTCGCTCAAAACCACTTCCACCACCTGCGGAATAACATCCCCGGCCCGCTGCACCACGACCGTATCCCCCACCCGGATATCCTTGCGCTCGATCTCGTCCCGGTTATGCAGGGTGGCGCGCGCCACCATCACCCCGCCGACATTGACCGGCTCCAGATGCGCGACGGGGGTCAGCGCTCCGGTCCGCCCCACCTGGATTTCGATCGCGTTGATGCGGGTGCGGGCCTGCTGGGCAGGAAATTTATACGCTACCGCCCAGCGGGGAGAACGCGCGATATTGCCGAGCCGTTCCTGCCATGCCAGATCGTTCACTTTAAGGACGACGCCGTCGATATCGAACGGCAGTTCGTAGCGTAATCCGGGTATTTCCTCGCAAAAAGCGCTGGCATCCTCGGCGGATTCCACAATGAACAACTCCTGTTCGTTGCGACGGCGCTCCAGAGAATCTTGCCGTGGGGAAGACGTAAACACCCATCCCTTCGGAGCCACGGCAAAACCCATCGCTGCCAGCTCCACCATCGTTTGCGCCTGCGTATGCGGTTTACGGTCGCCTGCAAATACTGCCTCACCCCAGCCATACACGAAGCAGGATAGCGGACGGGAAGCGGTGACGGAAGGATCGAGCTGGCGCAGCGATCCGGCGGCGGCGTTGCGCGGGTTGGCGAAAAGCGGTTTTCCGGCTTCCTGCTGACGGGCGTTGAGGGCGAGGAAATCCGCCTTGTTCATATACACTTCCCCGCGTATTTCCAGCAGTTCGGGCGCGGAGGCGGGAAGCGTTTCCCGAAAATCCCTGATGGTCAGGAGGTTGGCGGTAATCTCCTCTCCGACCTCCCCGTCGCCACGCGTCGCGGCATGCACCAGCCGGCGCCCCTCATAGCGCGCCGAGAAGGAAAGCCCGTCGATCTTCGGCTCACAGAGCACCGGCAGCGGAACGTCATCCCCCAGTCCCAGGTAGCGGCGGACGCGGGCGAAGAATTCCTCCACCCCCTCGGCGTCGAACACGTTGGCGAGGGAAAGCATCGGCCTGCCGTGGCGGATTTTTCCGAACCCCTGTTTCGGCGCGGCCCCGACCCGTTGCGTCGGACTGTCGGCTTCCACCAGTTCGGGATGCGCCGCTTCCAGCGCTTCCAGCTCGCGGCGCAGCGTATCGTACGCTGCGTCGTCCATCACGGGCGTGTCTTCCCGGTAATACGCGTCGTCCGCTTCCCGGATGCGTTGTTTCAGCGCTTCTGCAGTCTGTCGCGGGTCAGTAGCCATCGTTTAAGGAAGCATCCGCCGCAAAGTCCCGTCGTGCTCCAGGAAATGATGTTTGAGCGCCGCCGCCACGTGCAGCGAAATCAGGGCGAACAGGGCATACATGCCGATCTCGTGCAGTTCCGCGGCGAGGGAACCGAGTTCCTTATCGGGAGAGATCAGCGAAGGCAGGGTGAACAGCCCGAAAAACGACACGGGAAAACCGAACGCCGAGGACATCACCAGTCCGCTGAGCGGCATGGCGAACATCAGGACATAGAGCGAGAAATGCACCGCCCGCGCCGCCATCACCTGCCAGCGCGGCATGGGCACGGGTGCCACGTGCGGGTTGGCGGCTTTCCAGGCGAGGCGGACGGCGACCAGCATAAGCACCAGCGTTCCGAAGGATTTATGCCACCAGTACAGGTCGAACTTGAACGGGGTGGATTCGAGGCCGTTCATGTAATAGCCCAGCGCCAGCATCCCGATCATCAGCACGCCCATGCTCCAGTGCAGCGATTTCGCCACCCACCCATAGGAAACCGCCGTGTTGCGCGCACCCATCCCTATTCCCCCTTTTTCAGAGGCCGCATCATTTCCGCCTCGACGACGAGGGAGACGTCGTCGCCCACCACGGGAACGAAATTGGTCATGCCCCATTCGCTGCGTTTGAAATGCCCGGTGATGGAAAACCCTGCTTTATAGACGTTCTTGAATCCGTCCTTGCCGTGCTTGTGATGGACGACATGTAGGGTCAGCGGATGGGTCTGGCCGAGCAGGGTGAAGTCCCCCGTCACATCGGCGCCGTCGTCACCGGTGCGGACGATCTTGGTGCTTTTGAACAGGGCGTATGGATAGGTGGTGGAATTGAACCAGTCCTTGCCCTGCAGTTCCTCATTGAAATTCGGCAGGTTGGTCTCGATGGAGTCCGGCCTGACGCGGAATTGTATCTGACTGGTTTCGGGTTTATCGAGATCCAGGTTCAACGTCCCGTCGAGTTTCTTGAACTGGCCGATGAAATCGGAAAACCCGGCATGGTTGATGCGAAACAGGACGCGGGTATGGTCGGTGTCGAAGGTATAGTCAGCGGGTTCTGCCAAAGCGTGTGCAGGTAGCAGTAACCATGTGCATAGTGCCAGAGATTGTGTGATTTTAGAGTTCGTCATTCCCGCGAAGGCGGGAATCCAGTCCAAACGGAAAAATGGATTGCCGCTTTCGCGGGAATGACGGCGTTGTTGTTTTGTCGATAAATACAAGAATTTCATGATTAAATCTCCGATCGTCGGTGTTGAGTTAAAACAGTACAGTAGTCACGCACGGCGGTTGCTGGCCCGCGGGCATCCGACCAGACGCCGGACAGCACCGCAATGAAATCGGCGCCGGCGGTAATAAGCGGCGCGGCGTTGGCGGGCGTGATGCCGCCGATGGCGACGCAGGGCAGGACCGTATCGGCGGACCACCAGCGCAGGATCTCGGGATCGGGCGTTCCCCAGCGGGCGAGCGCGGCGGGCGATTTGGAGGTGGTCGGATAAAACGCGCCGAACGCTACGTAGTCGGCTCCCTCCTCCCCGGCGGTAAACGCCAAGTCACGGGACGCGTGGCAGCTCACTCCGATGATCGCTTCCTCTCCGAGCAGGGCGCGTGCCTCCGTCACGCCGCCGTCTTCCTGACCGAGATGCACGCCGTGTGCGCCGCATTCATGCGCCAGCGCCGCGCTGTCATTAAGGATGAACGTCACGCCGTGCGCGGCGCAGACGGGCCGCAGAATATCGCTGGCCCGCAACAATGTTTCGCGTGATGCGGGCAATTCCGTCAGCCGGTCTTCCGCCCCGCCTGCACCCTTAAGGCGAAGCTGGAACGCGCCGATCCGGTCTCCCCCCGCCGCAAGCGCGAGGCTTAAGTGGTCCGCGAACCCCTTGACATCCTGGAGCGAAGGGGGTGAGATAAGGTACAGCAGGCAACCGGGATCATCCATATCCCATCAGATAACCCCCTCACCCTCCTTAAGGCAAGCGCAAAGGCGTTTACGCTATCTTTACCAATTCCCGCTACATATGGAATAAAGAGTCAAGTGACTGAGCAGAAGGAGAAAAACGTGAAACATCATTATCTGGACATGATCCTGGCGATCGAACGCCTGCACCGCCGGTTTCTCGACGTGGTCAAAAGCGAGCTGGACCGCCTAAAGATCGAGGACATCAACAACGTGCAGACGCTGATCCTCTATAACATCGCCGACGAGGAACTGACCGTCGGCGAGCTAACCAACCGCGGATATTACCTCGGCTCCAACGTGTCGTACAACGTCAAGAAACTGGTGGAAAACGAATATCTGCTACAGGAACGCGCGCCGCACGACAAACGCTCTGTCAAGATCAAGCTGTCGGAAAAGGGACTGAGCCTGTGCCGCAACGTCGATTCAATGTATGAGCGCCACATCAGCGCCCTGCAGAGCAAACAGCTCTCCCCGGACGATATGGAGAACGTGCGTCATACGCTGGTGCGGCTGGAGCAGTTCTGGTCGGCGCATATCAATCCGTACAAGATATGACGCACATTACTTATAAATAATATATCTAACAGTCTATTTACTTTGAGTACTTGGATTATTTAAGGTAATATCTTCTAATATATTACCGGAGAATTCCTATGACGCTCACCGTTGCCGATTTACGCACCCTGCACCCCTTTGACGCGGCGCGCATCCGCCCGGTCATGGAAGCGGTGTGCTGCTACGTGATTTTCGTGGCGGGTGTCACGCTGCTCTCTCTGGTGACCGGCCCCCTTACCGCCGTCATCGCCGGAGGACATGCCGGGGTCTTCGTCATGCGCCTGATCAACGGCATCGTCACGGGTTACCTCGCCTGGCGGATCGTGCAGGCGCGGGGATTGAAAGGCCTGCAATGGCCGGCGCTGATCGGCGTTGCGGCGGTGCTCAGCGCGGCCGGGTATGAAGTGATCGGGTTAGGGATCGTCGCGGCGCTGATGTGCTCGGCAAAAACATCCTTCTGATTGAAGATGATGCCTTTTTAGGTGGCCGAGCCAGCGTAGTTTGGCTTACACTTGCCACATGGACAGCTCACCACCGCCTTCCCTCACCCGTTTTGCCCTCACGCCGCAGACCTACGCCGGGCAACGCATCCTGCTCGCCTGGCAGGAAGGCGATGAGACGGCGCGAACCCTGCACCGCCAGGTCACGGATGGTCGGGCGATACGGGGTTTCATCGATTTCATCGGCGCCCATTCCGGCTACCTGTCCCGGCTGCTCGAACTGCATCCAGAGGTAATGTCGGCGTTTCTGGCCGGCGGGGCGAAACCTTTCTGCACCGGGTGCATCGCGGATATTCGCGGGCGGCTCACGGAAGACGCCAAGCCCGATCATGCGCGGGCGTACCTGCGCCGGATGAAACAGCAACTGGCCCTGATGGTGGCGCTCGCCGATATTTCCGGGGAATGGCCGCTGAGTCAGGTCACGCGGAGTTTAAGCGATTTCGCGGATGCCTGCGTGGCGTACGCGCTGGAACAGGTATACCGTCAGGGAATTCCCCGCCAGCAATGGGTGGCGGAGACGGTGATGAGCGCCACTGCCGGCATCGTCCTGCTCGGCATGGGCAAGCTGGGCGGGCGGGAGCTGAACTATTCCAGCGACATCGACCTGATCGCTCTCTACGATCCGGAAAAACTGGAGTTTCTCGCACCCCCGGCGCGCAGCCGTTTCGTGGTACGCATCATCCAGCAGCTCGCTTCCTTCCTGCAGGACCGGCAGGAGCACGGCTACGTGTTCCGGGTGGATCTCCGCCTGCGGCCCGATCCCGCTTCCACCGGGCTGGCGGTGTCGATCGAGACCGCCAGCCGTTATTACGAACAGGTCGGCCAGAACTGGGAGCGCGCCGCCATGATCAAGGCGCGGCCCGTGGCGGGGGATATCGCGGTGGGCGCCGCCTTCCTGGAGGCGCTGCAACCGTTCATCTGGCGCAACCACCTGGATTTCGCGGCGATCGAGGATATTCTCTCCATCAAGCGCCAGATGCAGGCGCGTGAGGAGCCGGAGATCACCCTGCCCGGCCATCACCTCAAGACGGGATACGGCGGCATCCGCGAGATCGAATTCCTGGCACAGATTCACCAGCTGATCTGGGGCGGCAGGATACGGGAACTGCGGGTGCGGCCGACCTGCGAGGTGCTGGACCTGCTGGTGAAACATGAACTGATCTCATCCGAGACTAACGAGGCGCTGCAGACGGCCTACGTGCTGTACCGCACCGTGGAGCACCGCCTGCAGATGCAGCAGGACCAGCAGACGCATTCCATGCCGGAGGATATGGGGGAGTGCGAGCGGCTGGCGGCGTTCTGTCTGGCGATGCAGGAAAGCCCGGGCGGCAACTCCCCCTTCGAGGGGGAGTCGAAAAGCGCGCCGCGCGATTCGGTGGGGGGCTATCTTGCTAATAGTACCCCCCACCAAAACACTCCGTGTTTTGACTCCCCCGCTTTCACCCGCTTGCGGGGTGAAAGCATATCAAAAGACGGCTCCCCTTCTTGGGGGTGCCGTGGGGGGGAGTGGTTCCCGCGGAACGCTACCACCCTGTTTCTCGCCGATCTCCTGAACCATCTGCAAACCGTCCATGACATCTTCACCACCGCGTTCCACGATTCCGCCCCGCTCGGCCAGCACGGCAAGCTGGTATTCACCGGCGTGGACCACGACGCCGAGACGCTGCGCACCATCGCCGCGATGGGATTCAAGGAAGCCGAGACCGTCTCCTTCGCCATCCAGCAGTGGCATAAGGGCACCAAGCGCTGCACCCGTACCAAGCGGGCCCGGGAACTGCTGACCGAACTGGTGCCCGCCTTGCTTGAGGAACTGGCCCGCACGGTCGATCCCGATCAGGCCTTCAAACGGTTCGACGCGTTCCTGGACGCGTTGCCGGTCGGGGTGCAGCCGTTTTCCCTCTTTTATTCCAACCGCGGACTGCTCTCCACCATCAGCGACGTGGTCGGCAACGCGCCGGTGATGGCGAAGACCCTGTCCGCTTACCCGCAACTGCTCGATCTGCTGGTCAACGCCCAGGTGGAGCGGATGCCGAAGGAATTCGAGGACATGCAGTCGACGCTCAAGGAGTGGCTGCTTCTCTCCCGCTCGGAGGAAGAGCGGGTGAACAATTACTGCATGTTCCAGCTGGAACAGGAATTCATGATCGGCGTGCTGCTGCTGCAGCAGAAAATCTCGGCGCAGACCGCCTCGCGCTATTTGAGCCACCTCGCCGACGTGATGATCGAAGCGGCGGTGGGACTGGCGGCAACGCAGCTCAATGAGAAATACCGCCTGTCGCCCGAACTGCATTTCGCGGTGATCGGGCTCGGCAAGCTGGGCACGCAGGAACTGATGATCGGCTCGGACCTCGACGTCATGTTCATTTACGACATTCCAGAAAACGATACCGGCTCGGAACAGGAAATCGTGGCGCTGCACCAGTATTACAGCCGCCTGACCGCCCGCGTCGTCAACCTGCTTTCCCACCCCACGAAAGTCGGTGAAATCTACGAGGTGGACACCAAGCTGCGGCCTTACGGGGCGCAGGGGTCGGTCGCGGTACGGCTGCACAGTTTCACCGATTACTACGCGTCGGCCAGCTGGATCGTCGAGAATCTCGCGCTGTTGCAGGGAAGGGTGGTGTATGCCGCGCCCGCGATGGAAGGAACGATAAGCCGGGCGCTGGTGGA
This sequence comes from Rickettsiales bacterium, assembly GCA_965248995.1. Classification (GTDB taxonomy): domain Bacteria; phylum Pseudomonadota; class Alphaproteobacteria; order Rickettsiales; family UBA998; genus CBDFKY01. Next base: position 44,401 of record CBDFKY010000014.1, read on the forward strand.
CGCCAAAGTGATTCCCGCGCCCCCTTCCGAGATCAGCAGCAATATCCACGACATCCGCAAGAAAATCTCGGAACGGCATTATTCCTCCAACCCGTGGGAGATCAAGTATGTCTGGGGCGGCATGATGGACCTGCAATGGGTGCTTAAAGGCCTGCTCGCCAAACATTCGGTCCGCCACCCGCTGCCGGCGCATTTCAGCAACACGGTCGGCCAGATCCACTGGCTGCAGCAGATCCATGCGATCGACGAAAACCAGCAGCAGGCGCTGCTGGAGGCGCACCACACCTTTCACACGGTGCTCAGTTATTTACGGCTCTGCCACGGTGAGATGAAGCGGGACGAAACCATCACCGGCGGCCTGCGCCAGATCCTGAAGGACGTGACCGGCATGAAGCGGTACGCGAAACTGCAGCAGCACCTGCTGCGCCTGGAATCGCAGATCTACCATATGTACCAGAACCTCAGCTACCTGTAGGATGCTCGAGCCGCCCACATTCCGGGAAAAGCCGTAGACGTTTATTCACCGCGAAACGGAAGATGATATAGTCATTCCGATTAAAAACCGTACGGTTTTAATCGGATAAAATGACTATAACCCTATAATTTATAGTGTTTTTAACCGAAAATTTTCGTACGAAAATTATTCGGAAACACTATAAGTCCCGCTTAAGCGGGATGGCCTAGCCTGTGTTTCGAGGGGTACGACACATGGCCAAACTTCCTGAAATCACGCTTTTCTTCTGGATAATGAAAATCTGCGTCACCACGCTCGGTGAAACGGCGGGCGATCTGATGTCCATGACCCTGCATGTCGGGTATGCGCTCAGTTCGCTCGCGCTGTTGGGGATCTTCCTGGTGACGCTGCGAATGCAGCTCATGGCCGCGTCCTATCGTCCCAGCCTGTACTGGACGGTCATCCTCTCCACCAGTACGGTGGGCACCACGATGTCGGATTATATGGACCGTACCCTCGGACTCGGTTATGCGACCGGTTCGGCCATCGTGATCTTTATGCTGTGCTGCGTATTCGCGCTCTGGCGCCGGCGGGAAGGGACGGTTTCCATCCTGTCGATCAACAGCCGCCGGGCCGAAGGGTTTTACTGGACGGCGACCCTGTTTTCCAACACGCTGGGAACGGCGCTCGGAGATTTCCTGAGCGACGATTCCGGGCTGGGTTTCGACGGCGGGGCCGTGCTGATCGGCAGCGTGATCGGACTGATCATCCTGCTTTATTATCTTACCGATGTCTCACGCATCTTCCTGTTCTGGGCGGCCTTCGTTCTGACGCGTCCGCTCGGTGCGACGATGGGGGACTTACTCACCAAACCGTATGAGAAAGGCGGACTGGATTTCGGCACGTTCGGTGCTTCCGCGGTTCTGGCAGCGATGCTTCTGGCGTGCATCCTGACCACCGTGCGAAAGGGCGGTCCCTCTGGCCACGGGGCCGCCCCTGTCCGCCGCATAATCTCCACGCCGCACTCGCGACGGCTGGCATGTGCCAGATATTCCCTGACGCTGCTGATCCTGACCGGCGGCTATGAGGGGGTTCTTTTCGCATCGGGAAATTTCCATGAAGTCATTTCCGGACAACTCTACCGCTCCGGCCAGCCGTCCGCCGCTTCCATCGCCGCGTACGGCGAGCGCTACCATATCAGGACGATCCTTAATCTGCGGGGGAAGAACAAGGGAACCCGCTGGTATGACGAAGAGGCCGAGGCGGCGGGCGCCCATCATGTCCGACTCATCGATTTCCGTATGACGGCGAAACGTGAACTTTCGGAAACCGATGCGTTGTCCCTGATCGAAATCATGAAAGATGCCCCGAAACCCCTGCTCATTCATTGCGACAGCGGATCGGACCGTTCCGGGCTTGCGGTGGCCCTGTATCTGGCGGCGATCGCCGGGCAGAGCGAATTCGCCGCGGAACTGCAGCTTTCTCCCCTGTATGGTCATTTTCCGCTGCGCATGATCGGCGCGCCGGCGATGAACGCCACGTTCGAACGCATGGAACCGTTACTGGGTTATTCCGAGAGCTGAAAAACCGGTCCGCCATCCCCGACGGGGCGGCGACCGCGCATTATTTTCCCTGTCGTCACTCTATTCCATCCGCCACGTTACGCACCTTGCGCATCAGCAGCGGCACCCGGTCCAGCCAGACGGCCAGCGCATAGGCCAGCACCACCGCGCCGAGACCGGCCACGACCCGGCAGGGCGTCGTGGTGAAGAAAGAGGCGGCGCTCAACGCGATCAAGGGGAAAGCCGGAATCGCCACCAGTATCTTAGCCCATTTGCAGTAGTTGAATCCTGAGGTTTTACAGGTAGTAGTGGAAAAAAAGGGCATAAGACGGTCTCCTCTGGCTATTTCGTGTAAAAAATGATAGATTTTTAAACCAACGTTTATAGTCATTCCGATTAAAAACCGTACGGTTTTAATCGGATAAAATGCCTATAACCATATAATTTATAGTGTTTTTAACCGAAAATTTTCGTACGAAAATTATTCGGAAACACTATATAATGTATTCGTTTAGGAATATGAGTGAGTTACATCCCTTGAAGGGTAAGCAGAAAGACGTATGGAAGCAAGTGTGTTAACCCCCGAAACCTCAAAACGCTATCACGCGGCGCTGCTGGCAGCGGCGACATACCTGCGGGAGCAGGTGATTCTCACCGCTTCTGATATGCAAAAGACACTGGACAAGGCGGGCTTCATAGAGGCCGGCGGCGAAACAAAACGTGTTTATCAGGGATATGCCGTGAGTGACGAAACCTACGCGGGCCTTGAGCAGAAAACGGCTGATCTCCGCATGTACGAAAAAGGGCTGGCGTTGCATGAAAAAGCGCATGGCGTAGTCGTAGAGGACAGGGCGAAAATAAGGGACCGCTACGTGGGGTTGCTGGAAGAATTCGCGGAGCGTATTGTGGAAGCAGCGCGCAGCGGCACCCCTTTGCCACCGGAGCCAGCCCACGTATTCGAGGTACTGGAAGCGATTGCGCGGAAAAGTGAATTTCAGCGTTCCAACCCTACGGCGGCAAACAGCGTGCGGGAACTCTGCGCATTTTATCGAGAGCAGGAACGTGTGGAAACGCCAACCGCTCTGCCGGATCCGTCCATCCATACCATCCACCATATGGGTGGATTGCAGCAGGGAGAAATCCTGCCCCAAAACCCCGCTTCTTTTTTGCTGTGAGATCGTGTAAGAAAGTTCTCAAGGTTCAGTGACCGCCGCAGGAGGAACGTATGACTAACATGACACAAGGTAATAAAGCGCCTGACTTCAGTTTGCCGGCGCACGATGGAACCACGGTGACACTGGAAAGCCTGAAAGGCGCCCCGGTCGTCCTGTATTTTTACCCCAAGGACGATACGCCGGGCTGCACGACGGAAGCGAAGGATTTCACGGCGCTCGGCGAAGCGTTCGGGCACGCGGGCGCCAAAGTGCTCGGCATTTCGCGGGACTCGGTCGCCTCGCACTGCAAATTCGTCGATAAATACCAGCTGACCGTCACGCTGCTCTCCGATGAGGAGGGGGGGATGTGCGAAGCGTACGGCGTCTGGGTGGAAAAAAGCATGTACGGCAAGAAATACATGGGGATCGAGCGCACCACCGTCCTGATCGACAGACAAGGGAACATAGCGCGTATCTGGCCGAAAGTCAGCGTGAAGGATCACGCGGGCGACGTGCTGGCGGCGGTGCAGGCGCTTTAGCGGAGAATATTTTTCACTTCGCGCCGGTGGATACTTGATGTATTATTGCATCATATATCACCTTGAAGAGAGTTGGAAACTGTTATGGATTCTGCCGCAGCCCTACGCACACCGTTTTCCCACATGGGGTCAAGAGTATGGTGATTTCGCTGCAACAGGCGCTCAATCAGCTCTCCGAACGTACGAGAGGCGTGACATGCTTCGAAGAAATCGAGGGATATGCGCCTTCCCCCGTCAGCTTCGGGCGGGATCTGGCAGAAAAAATGTTGACCAGTCATTGGCATACGCTGGGCAACAAACAAAAAACTTCTCTTGAAGACGCTGTAGCCGCCATTTATAGTCATTCCGATTAAAAACCGTACGGTTTTTGTCGGATAAAATGACTATAACCATATATTTTATAGTGTTTTTATCCGAAAATTTCCGTACGGAAATTATTCGGAAACACTATACGAACAGGAAATGCGCAAAGTATCCGGACCGACCCAGAAATATGTCTCCGCAAGGGGTGACGCCTCATCGTTTGACCGTTAAGCGCGTTCGCCTGAGCCCGCCCCTGTTTTGGCGACATGATATCGCCTGCCATTTTTAAAAATGCTCATGGATGCTTCCATGCTCGTTGTCATTGCAAAATCGTCATCCGCCGATGCATGAGGCTGCGTCCCATTAAGAGAATGATACATCAAAAAATAGCCTGAGAGCTTATGAATCAAGCTGCAGGCTATCGAATGCAAGGGGTTACGATGTGAGTTTCCGGAATTACTGTCCCGTAAAGGTACCAGTCTGCCAGGAGCAAAAATACGGATAAAGAGGACGTTATAGTCATTCCGATTAAAAACCGTACGGTTTTAATCGGATAAAATGACTATAACCATATAATTTATAGTGTTTTTAACCGAAAATTTTCGTACGAAAATTATTCGGAAACACTATAGGAACAAAACGACCAGAAACCATGTCGGTGTCGGTGTTTCGTGCAGGAAAAATTTTTTCAACATGGCTATGGTGGAAAAACGAAAGGAATTTACATTGTATCTTACCTGTTCAGGATGCCAACCATGTTGAGTAAGTAAGATTAATGATGCATGAATAGCTCCGTCCTTATCATCGGCGCCGGTATCGCCGGAGCGAGCGCCGCTTATGCATGCGCCGCACGCGGGATGCGGGTGAAGGTGCTGGAGCGCCACACCCATGCGGCGGCGGAAGCGTCCGGCAATCCGGCGGGGATATTATATCCCTATATGAGCAGCCGCTGGGACGCGGGCACGGTGTTTTACCTGAACGGATTCGCGCATACCGTCGGCCTGCTACCACGGCTCAGGCAGGCCGGCGCGGTGTTTTCCCTGTGCGGGATGCGCCATTATCCCAAAGATGGGAGCGACGGCGAACGGGAGCGTCTGCACATGCTGCCCCGGCATCTCGGGCTGGCGGAGGACGTGGCGCGCGCGACGGAATACGGCCTGTCCATGCCCCGTTCCGGCTGGGTGGACGTTTCTTCGCTGACACATGCCCTGCTGGCGCATCCGGGCATTGCCCTTCGCACCCATACGGAGGCGTTGAGCGCCACGTATCGCGCGCATAGATGGCAGGTCGCCGCCGGAGCGGAAATATACAGCGCCTCCACCCTCATCGTCGCCAACGCGTATGAGGCGGCACGCCTGTTTCCGAAGCATTCCCTGCCGATGCGGCGTATCCGCGGGCAGATCACTTATGTCCCGGAAGCGTACCTGCAACCGGTGGTGGAGGTGCTGTGTTACGGTGGATACCTGACCCCTGCGATCGAAGGGATGCATTATCTGGGCGCGACCTTCGACCATGGGCGCTTGGATACGGACGTGGATGTCGCCGGTCATCTCTCGAACCTGAAGGGGCTGTGCGAACGTTTTCCGGCATTGGTACGCGACATGCCCGATCCGGCGTCACTCACGGGCCGCGCCGCGTTCCGCACGGTCAGCGCCGACCGCTTTCCGATCATCGGGGCGCTGCACGATGAACCCGCCTGGCAGCCGGAGATAACAGGCAGGGCCTACCAGCCGCATCGCCCGCCGCCTGCGTTGCCGGGCTGTTACGTGACGCTGGCCCACGGCGCCCGTGGCCTTGTCTCCGCACCGCTCGGCGGGGAAATGCTGGCGGGAATGATCGCCGGCGATCTGAACGTACAGGCGTTCGGCGGGGTGGGCGGCCTGCTTTCTCCGGCGCGGTTCGCCATGCGCGACTGGCGGAAGGGCGCGGGCAAAAAAGAAGCGGGCTGAGGGACCCGCTTGCGATAAACGTTATAGTGTTTCCGAATAATTTTCGTACGAAAATTTTCGGTTAAAAACACTATAAATTATATGGTTATAGTCATTTTATCCGATTAAAAACCGTACGGTTTTTAATCGGAATGACTATATAGTGTTTCCGAATAATTTTCGTACGAAAATTTTCGGTTAAAAACACTATAAATTATATGGTTATAGTCATTTTATCCGATTAAAACCGTACGGTTTTTAATCGGAATGACTATAATGTTTTCTGGGAGGAAACAGCGTGGAAAACACGACCGATCCCACCAGTGCCACGATGATCACCGCGATGGTGATATACGTAGGAATGGAGACGTTCCCGATACCGACCAGAAACTTGCCGATCTCCCCCAGATGTTCGGAGATGATTTTGATCCCGATTCCCATCAGCAGGAAAGGAATCACCTTTTCCAGCAGATGGAAGCGTTCCTTCAGCACTTCAAGACAGAAGTAGAGCGAGCGCAGGCCCAGAAGCGCCATCATATTGCTGGTGAATACCAGGAAGGGATCCGTGGTGATGCTGAAGATCGCCGGAATGGAATCCGTGGCGAAAAACAGGTCCGCCACGTTCACCGTTGCGAACGCGAGCCAGAAGTTTTTGATCCCCGTACGACGCAGCAGCGTCAGGAATTTCGGTTCATCGTCCGTTTCCTCGGCCGAAAACATGGTCCAGCCCGTATAGACCAGAAACGCTCCCATCAGAGGAAGGGTGAACCAGAAATGTTCCACCGCTTCCACGCCCAGCGTAATCGCTACCCCTCTTAAGATAAAGGCACCGAATACTGCTGCGTAAAGCAAGGTCCGCTGTTCTTTCTTCTTGATTTTCAAGCGATTGAAAATCAAGGCGATAACGAACAGATTGTCGATACTCAAAGAATATTCGACGATCCAGCCCGTCAGATATTGACCGCCGGCGGCTTCACCTTTGGCACTGAAAATATATCCCCCGAACGCCAGCGCGATGCCGACATAGAACAACGTCTGGAAAAACGCGGCCCTGAAAGTGGTTTTTCCACGGAAGAACAGGAGGTCGACAGCGATGGCGCTGATGAACAATCCGATGAACACCACCCAGTCTTTCGAAAGCGCGGAGAGAAAATCAAACACAGAGGCATCCTCCTTGAGTATTACAAGCCTCTTGAACAAAAAATGTGTGAAAAAAAAATAGCTAGAAAATTCACAGATTTTAAGAAATGGATTCTGTTTATTATAGATACATTAATAAGAATTATCCATTACATTATGCATGGACCAAAGCTGTATAATCCGCGATCAGGCGCCCGGTCACTTCCCCTACCGTGAACTGATACCCGTCGATAGAGCCGACCGGCGTGATTTCCGCCGCCGTGCCCGTCAGGAACACTTCCTCGGCATCTGTCAGTTCTTCCGGTTCGATATAACGCTCCACAAGCGTGTACCCGGCTTTGCGCGCCAGATCCATCACCGTGCGGCGGGTGATGCCGTCGAGGAAACAATCGGGCGTCGGGGTATGGATTTCGCCGTTCTTCATCACCAAGAAGATATTGGCGCCCGTCGCCTCGGCGATATAGCCGCGCCAGTCGAGCATCAGCGCGTCATGGAATCCTTCCCGCTCCGCCTGGTGCTTGGACATGCTGCAGATGGCGTACAATCCCGCCGCCTTGCTGGCGGAAGGGGCGGTTTCCGGGGAAGGCCGCCGCCAGGTGGAGGTTTTCAGCTTCAGCCCGCTGACCTTGATGGCGGGGTCGAAATAACTTCCCCATTCCCAGGCGCAGACCGCGACATGCACGGTGTTATGGCGCGCGGAAATCGCCATCATCTCCGTACCCGACCACGCGACGGGACGGATATAGCCGTTGCTCATGCCGTTACGGACCACCGCCTCGCGGCACGCTTCATTAAGGATATCCACGCCGTAGGGAATCACCATGTCGAGCAGTTCCGCCGAGCGGTGCAGGCGTTCCGAATGTTCCTGCAGCTTGAAGATTTTTCCGTCATAGACCCGCAGTCCCTCGAAGACGCAGCTGGCATAATGCAGGCCGTGGGTCAGCACGTGTATTTTAGCCTCCCGCCAGGGGACGAATACGCCGTCCATCCATATTTCGCCGTCGCGATCGTCAAACGGTATCGTCACCATGATGTCGTGCTTTCCTGTTTCGTTATGAAGACTGGTATGCTACTTCGCAATTCTTTCAACTGGCAAGGAAATTATGGGGATGATATGGTTTGCGGCACGTCATACCGGCGGAGGCCGGTATCCGGCTCCCGTATTTTCAGGTGCGCGGCACATACACTTTCCTTATGAGGCAATGCTTCGCATCCTGTTGTTTTTCGCTGGATACCGGTCTCCGCCGGTATGGCAAGCTTTCATGCCCTACACCCGCTATAAGGCTTAAGATTATGCTCGTACTGCTCGACCGCGACGGCGTCCTCAACGTGGATATACCCCCCGACGGCGTGACGACCGTAGAGGCGTTGAGAGTGTATCCTTTCGCGGGCGAAGCTGTCCGCCTTCTTAAATATGCGGGTTTCAACGTGGCCGTGGTCACCAACCAGTCGGCGATCGGCAAGGGATTGCTGAGCGAGCAGGGGCTATCAGACATTCACGACATGATACAGGCCACCCTCACGCATCAGACGGGCGTGCGGCTCGACGCGTTCTACCATTGTCCCGACCACCCGGACCGAGCGACCGCACGCCGCAAACCGGGTACCGGAATGCTGCTGGAAGCATTGAGCGATTTCCATGCCGAAGCGGTAAACACCCCGTTCGTAGGCGATGATATCCGCGACATGCAGGCGGCTCTGGGCGCGGGATGTCCTCCTTATCTCGTGCGGACCGGCAAGGGAGAGGCGATGCAATCCCTGTTGCCCACATTAGGGGCTCCCGTAACGGTGTGCACGGATTTACTGGACGCTGCCCGCCGGATCATCCTACAGTACGGCCATGCGTAAATTACCCGTGCTTGTCGCTTTGGCGCGCTATGCGCGCAACCTCACGATCGTCTTCGCCTGTTTCTGGCTGATGGGACTCATGCTGTTCGCACGCCATATTCCGGTAGCCGACGGCGTCCCCGACGGTCATTACGATGCGATCATCGCCCTGACCGGCGGTGCCGCCCGCATCGCCTATGCGCTCGACCTGCTGAAGGCGGACAAAGGCGACGTACTGTTCATCAGCGGCGTGGCCGACGGGTTCAGCGTAGACGACCTCGCCCTGATCAAGCGCGCGCCCGCCAACAGCGAAATCGCCCGCCTGCGGCCCCGCATCTTTTACGGCGAAAAAGCGCGGGATACGATCGGAAACGCTCAGGAAACGCTCGGCTGGCTGAAGGACAAGCCTTACCGCTCCCTGCTGATCGTCACCGCCAATTACCACATTCCCCGTACCCGTATCCTGTTCGCGCATTACCTGACCGGTTACGCCCTGAACTACGCGCCGGTCAACCCTCCGCAGTTCGAGCGGGTGGAGTGGCTGCGCCATCCCAATTCGCTGCGCCTGATGATGTCGGAATATACCAAGGTGATCCTGAGCTGGATACGGTTCGATCTGCTGGGGGACTGGTAGTCAGGTTATTGCATATAAAAATAAATACTAAATATAAAAATTAGCGAGATCGTCATCCCGCGAAGGCGGGAATCCACCGCAAAAAAGAACTGGATCCCCGCTTTCGCGGGATGACGATCTCATTCTTAGCAAAATCACCTGAGAACAAACCATATGCCGCTAACGGTTCAGCGTAAGCACTGCCGGCTGAACCCTGCCCTGCCCCATGACCGGCTGTTGAACGATCGCCGCCGGTTTTTTGATGACGAAATGGGCGCCCTGCTCCAGGGAAATGCGCAATTGCAGCAGTGCCGCGGCTTTGGAAGCGCAGGGTTTGTGAGGAGCAAGCGGAGCGGATGGGGGCGGGGACTGCGGTGGAAGCGATGCGGCCAGCGGGGGAGAAAGAATCTCTTGCATCGCCTCCTTCTGAAGTTGGAGCAGGGCTCGTGCATGCTGGACGGCGCGTCTCGCTTCCTCTTCCGCCTGCAGGGCAGCCTGTGCGGCGGGGCATGGGGGAGCGGCGATATCCGAACCGGTCGTCATGGAGAAAACTCTTTATCTGATTGTTCAAGATATCACGCTTCTGTGACGGGTCCGTGAACCTCCGGGTGAAAGATTAATGACAATCAGAACGGTTGCGCATCTGCGCGAAAAACCTTAAAGAAAGCATATGCGCACCCCCATCCATATCGCCCCTTCCATCCTGTCCGCCGATTTCGCGCGGCTCGGCGAGGAAGTGCGCGCTATTACCGCAGCCGGGGCGGACGCCGTGCATGTCGACGTGATGGACGGGCAGTTCGTGCCCAACCTGACCATCGGCGCGGGCGTGGTGGCGGCACTCAAACCCCACACTTCCCTGCCGCTGGACGTGCATCTGATGATCGAGACGCCTGAAGCGATGATCGCCGACTTCGCGAAAGCGGGCGCGGATATCCTCACCGTGCATCTGGAAGCCTGCGTCCACGCGCACCGCACCCTGCACGCCATCCGGGCGGCCGGCATGAAAGCGGGCATCTCGCTGGTGCCGTCGACACCGCCGGAGTCGCTGGAATACCTGATGGACAGCGTCGACCTTATTCTGGTGATGAGCGTCAACCCCGGTTTCGGCGGGCAGGCGTTCATTCCTTCACAACTGGAAAAAATCCGCCGCCTCCGTACCATGATCGACGCCTCGAAACGCGAGATCGTCCTGGAAGTGGACGGCGGCATCACGGCGGTGAATGCCGCGGAAATCGTCGCGGCGGGGGCCACCATGCTGGTAGCGGGCTCAGCGGTGTTCAAGGGAGGTGAGGAAAGCTACGCCTCCAACATCACCTCACTAAGAGAAGGACAACGATGAAATATACAAAAGAGATGTGCGTGACTACTCCCCCCCCGAGGGGGAGTCAAAACATACCGTGTTTTGGTGGGGGGCTCTCATGATCATCTACCCGGCGATCGACCTGAAAGGCGGCCAGTGCGTCCGCCTGCTGCGCGGCGACATGAACGCCGCCACGGTCTTTTCCAACAGTCCGGCCGATCAGGCGAAGCAGTTCGAGGCGGCAGGATTCGCATGGCTGCATCTGGTCGATTTGGACGGAGCCTGCGCAGGCGAGAGCCGCAATACGCAAAGCGTGAAAGCGATTCTGGACGCGCTCACCATTCCCGTCCAACTCGGTGGCGGCATCCGGAGTCCGGAGCATATCGCGTACTGGCTGGAAAGGGGCATCGCGCGGGTGATTCTGGGGACCGCCGCCGCCCGGAACCCGCAGATGGTGAAGGATGCCTGCAAGACCTGGCCGGGCCGCATCGCGGTGGGCATCGACGCGCGGGACGGGATGGTGGCCGTCGAAGGCTGGGGAGAGACCTCCGAGCTCAACGCGCTCGACTTGGCCAAACGGTTCGAGGACGCGGGCGCGGCGGCGATCATCTATACCGACATCGCCCGCGACGGCGCGATGCAGGGGGCCAACGTCGCCGAGACGGCGGCCCTGGCCCGCGCCATTTCCACTCCCGTCATCCTGTCGGGCGGCGTCACCACGCTGGCCGACCTGGAAACGATCCGGGCGGAAGCGGGCGCTCGCATCCATGGCGCGATCATCGGACGCGCCCTCTATGAAGGGACGATCACGCCGGAGGCTGCGCTGAAAGGCGGCAGTGAGGAAACGCGGTCCTCCTGAGGCACAGCCGGAGGACTTCGTGCAACCGGCAGGATTCTTCGCTGCGCTCAGAATGACAACAGGGAAATAATGGAGTCAACCTATGCTTAAAACCCGCATCATTCCCTGCCTCGACGTAAAAGACGGGCGCGTCGTCAAAGGCGTCAATTTCGTCAACCTGCGCGATGCGGGCGATCCGGTGGAACAGGCGGCGCTGTATGACGCGAACGGCGCCGACGAACTCTGTTTCCTGGATATCACCGCCTCGCACGAAGGCCGCGCCACGCTGCTGGAGATGGTGAGGCGCGTCGCCGAACGCTGTTCGATTCCCTTCACCGTCGGCGGCGGTGTACGCACGACGGACGACGTGCGCAACCTGCTGCTGGCGGGTGCCGACAAGGTGGGCATCAACACCGCCGCCGTCACCCGCCCGGAACTGGTGCGTGAGGCTTCGGAGAAATTCGGGGCGCAATGCATCGTGGTGGCGATGGACGCCCGCGCCTCCGCGCATCCGCCGAGCGGTTTCGAGATCTTCACCCATGGCGGGCGCAACGCCACCGGCATCGACGCGGTGGAATGGGCGGACAGGATGGCGGACTATGGCGCGGGCGAACTGCTCGTCACCTCGATGGACCGGGACGGAACGGGGGCCGGATTCGACATCCCTATGCTGAAGGCTATCACGGATAGGGTGGGTATCCCGGTCATCGCCTCCGGGGGTGTGGGTACGCTCGACCATTTCGTGGAAGGAGTGCGGGACGGTGGCGCCTCCGCCCTGCTCGCCGCCAGCGTCTTTCATTTCGGGACGTTTACGATTGAAGCGGTAAAGGAACGGATGGCGGCAGCGGGAATTGCAGTGCGTTACAACGAACAAAAAAAACCATTTCAGGAATGAAATGGTCTACACGTTGATGGTCAAAGCATCGATAATGCCTTCACCATCTGGGCGTGATGAAAGCCGAAATCCCTGCTTTAAAAAGAAAGCAGAAGTGGTTCCAAAATCTTCGCATGCAACGCGTACAAAGACCATATCGATAGGCTCGATGCTTCGGAACTCGCAAAGAACTGTTCCGACAAGCTTTGAAGCAATTCCCCGCCGCCGATAGCTGGGATGCACCACCAGACGGTGAATATCCCCACGTGATGCAGATCGGGCGGCAAGCAGGACGGCAATTATTTCGCTATCATCTTTTGCTAACCAACATAACTCAGGACTTTTCAAGAATTCTTTCAGTTGGCTTAATCGATCAGCTTTGTCGCTTAGTTGCAGTTGCAACAGGACATGGACACTATCAATGTCATTCAAAGACATTGAGGAAAATTTAAGAGTCATGGCTTTAAAAAAGAAACTGAAGTAAAGGTAACAAACTTCAGTGCCATAATCAACTTTTATTAAAAAAGGTTTTTCAGTGCCTCTAATTTTTTTGAAAAGTCAGAATATGATTAAGTATTTAATAATCTTAATGCTCGCCCCATTTAATACTGGAAATATCGATCCCCTGTTGCGCCATTTCCCACAGCGGACTCAAATCGCGCAGCCGGTCGATACTGCCGCGCACGATGCGGATTGCCGCGTCGATTTCCGCTTCCGTGGTGAAACGCCCGATCCCGAAACGGATGGAGGTATGGGCCAGCTCCTCGCTCACCCCCAGCGCCCGCAGCACGTAGGAAGGTTCCAGCGAGGCCGAGGTACAGGCCGAACCGGAGGAGACCGCCAGATCCTTGATGGCCATGATCATCGACTCGCCCTCGATATAGGCGAAGCTGAGATTGATATTCCCGGGCCAGCGCTGCGTGCGATGCCCGTTCAGGTACACGTCGGGCACGCCGTCGAGGATAGCGTCGGTAAAACGCTTGCTTAAACGCTCGACCCGTTCCGCTTCCTGGCTCATTTCACGCGCCGCGATATCCGCCGCCTTGCCGAGCCCCACCGCCAGCGGTGTCGGCACCGTACCGGAGCGCATCCCGCGTTCCTGCCCGCCGCCGTTGATGATCGCGTCCATCCGTACCCGCGGGCGGCGGCGGACATAAAGGGCTCCGATGCCTTTGGACGCGTAAATCTTGTGGCCGGAGATGCTGAGCAGGTCGATGTTCATGTCCTCGACATTCAGCGGGATCTTGCCGAAGGCCTGCGCCGCGTCCGTATGGAACAGCACGCCCCGCTCCCGGCACATCGCGCCGATCTCCTTCAACGGCTGGATCACGCCGATTTCATTGTTAATCGCCATGATGGAGACCAGCACCGTGCGGTCGGTAATAGCGGCGCGCAATTGCTCGAGGTCGATCAGCCCGTCCGTCCCGACCGGCAGATAGGTGACACGGAATCCTTCCTTCTCCAGATGACGGCAGGAATCCAGCACGCATTTATGTTCGGTGACGGCCGTAATGATATGGTCCTTTTTATCCTTATTGAACCGCGCCACGCCTTTGATGGCCATATTGTTGGATTCGGTCGCCCCGGAGGTGAAGACGATCTCCTTGTCCGACGCGCCGATCAGGCGGGCGATACTGCCCCGCGCTTCCTCCATCCCGGCTTCCGCTTCCCAGCCGAAGGCATGGCTGCGTGAATGGGGATTGCCGAATTTCTGGGTAAAATAGGGCATCATGGCGTCCAGCACGCGGGGGTCGAGCGGGGTGGTGGACTGGTAATCCAGGTAGATGGGGAAAGACACCTCGGCTTGGACCGGCGGGTTCTCCTTGTGATGGACGGCGAGGGTCATCATGAAATCGCTTATCGGTTGGTGGGAATACTTAACACATAAGCTAAAAACACGATGTAATCAAGGCCTCATTCCCTAATTTCCGGCGAGCAGCCGCTTCCAGGCGTGCGCGAACGCGTCGATGTGGGCCTGCGTCGTATTCCAGCCGCCGCTTAACCGTATCGCGTCCTGGGGTGCCCCCTCCCCGAACATGGCCGCGAGCACGTGGCTGGCTTCCACGCGCCCCGAGGAACAGGCGGAACCGGCGCTCACCGCGATGCCTTCCAGATCGAACCGCATCAGTTGCACTTCCGATGTGATGCCGGGCAGGCGCAGGCAGCTGGTGTTCGGCAGGCGCGGCGCTTCTTTCCCGATGACGACGTCTCCCGCATATGCGATGCATTCCGCCTCCAGCGCGTCCAGCCAGCCGCGCAGCGCCCCCTGCCATGACGTATCGCCGAGCGCGCACTCCACCGCGGAGGCGAAACCGGCGATACCCGCGACGTTTTCGGTTCCGGCGCGCCGGTTGCCCTCCTGACCGCCGCCGGTCAGCAGCGGCCGCAGCGGCGTTTTCTGCGAGACTACCAGCGCCCCTATTCCCTGAGGGCCGCCCAGTTTATGCGCGGAAAAACTCAAGCTATCCGCACCGAGCAGCGTCATGTCCACCGGGATCTTACCGAGCGCCTGCACGGCGTCGCAATGCAGGATGCCGCCGAACCGGTGCACGAGGCGCGCGATATCGGCGACCGGCTGGATCACGCCGGTTTCATTGTTGGCCAGCATGACGGAGATCAGCGCCGGGCCTTCCTGCGCCTGCAGGAATTTTTCCAGCCCCTCCCTATCCAGCAACCCGTTCCTATCCACCGGAAGACGTACCGCCTCCGGAACGGTTTTCAGCACCGAAGCATGCTCGGTGGCCGCCACCGCCACCGGCATGGGAGGAAAACCGCGAAGGGCGGTCACGTTCGCTTCCGTGCCGCTCGCGGTGAAGAGCAGTTCGGTGGGAAAACAGCCCAGAGCCCCGGCGACGGTGCGGCGTGAGCGTTCCACCAGCGCTTTGGCGGCGCGGCCGTGGCGATGGACCGAAGAGGGGTTGGCAGGGGCACGCATCGTGTCCGTCATGATGTCGATCACCTGCGGGCGGATCGGCGCGGTGGCGTTATAATCGAGATAGATCATGCGTCGAAGACTGTCATGGCTGGCTTCATGCGTGCCGGCCGGGTGGCGTATCCTTCCCGGCCATCAGCCGCTGGCTGAGCTGCCTTGCTTCCTCACTCGCCGCCATTCGGTTCGTAATGGATGGAACTTTTTGAAGTTGAATGATAAATTCTTCCGGCCTGTCTTCCGGTTTCAGCAGGATCTTGAAATCCCTCAACTGGTTTTCCACTTCTCCCACATTTTCCGCGGACTCCTGCTTTTGTCCGACGCTCCACGTATGGTTTCCGAATCCGCGGGCGGCCACCAGCCTTGTGATGATCGCCAGATCGCCGTGATTGATCCCGTGGACTTCGATCGCCACGCACGTGTCGGAACGTTCGTCATGATCCGGCGATTCCTGCGTTTCCAGCGTGACGATGATTTCCTTTGTGATTTCCTTTGCCATGCTCGATTCCTTCAATATTTCATGCCGACCAGCATCATCACCCCGTTGTCGGTATAGCGGGCTCTTTGCTCATCGGAAGTGCGGTGCGCGAATTCATATTCTCCCCGCAGGTAGAGCGGCGCGGCGATATCGTAAGTGACGCCGAGCACGCTCTCATACAGATGATCGTCCCGGTTCGTCCGGCCGCTCGCCGGATTGATGCTGAAATCATACTCCGAATAGCGCCCCAGCAGGTCGGCGTTCCACTGGGTGGTCAGGCTGTGGTAAAACGTGGCGCTCGCGGTGGTCTGTACCGCGCCGGAAGCGCCCAGCAGCGAGTTTTCCACCGCGCTGCGGGCCGCCGTCGCTTCCATCCGATTCTTCTCGTTGAAGCGGTAGGCGGCCTGCCCGTCGAAACCGAACGTGTCGACGTCCGGCAGGAAACCGTTGTCGTAATCCTGCATGAGCCAGCCGACGCGGGCGGCCAGGTAATCGGGGTCCAGTTCGGGGTTGTTCAGCTGCAACCCGCCGTAAATCCCCCCGCCCGTGGAATCGCGCCCGTAACGGGCGGAGGCGTCGACCTGCGTGCGGTAGGTGCGGCGATTGAGGTCCCCGGCGACGAACGGCATGACATGCGGACGGACGACGTACCCCAGCTGCGCGGTGCCGATCAGTTCGTACCGGTCGCGGTCGTCCTGAATGATGCGTCGCCCGTTGGTGTCATCCTGGTTCTGGTAATCGAAATAGACGGCCTTCGCCCCTGCCCGCGCCTGCCAGTCGTCACCGACGGGGGTCTGGACGTCGGCGCCGACATCCCCGGTGTAATAGACTGTCGGTTCACTGGCGCGGCGGTCCGGCTCGCTCAGATCGGTGGAGAACCCGCCGACTTCGACGTGATCGCGCCGCCATGCACCGTGCACCTGCACCAGCGCGTCGCCGCCGAGGCCGATATCGGCGGTGCCATTCACTCCCCCGTCGACGAAGTCGTTATCGTCCTTGTCCAGGTAATGCCCCGCTTTCAGCCCGCCCTTGACCGTGAAATCGGTGACGTCCTTTTTCGAACGGACGGCGAAACCGGGATTGACGACGGTGATGAAATCGTCGGATTCGTTGCTTTGCTCGCGGTAAATATTGCTGCGGTATTGTACGCCCGCCGTGCCTCCATACGTCAGCTTCACGTCCGCCTGCGGCGGCTGCGGGCCGGTCGCCCCCGCGACAGTCGGGGCGGCCTGCGCGACGACGGCCAGTAGGGCGGTGACCAGAAAACAGCACACATTCACTCTCATTCGTCTCACGGCGCTTCCTCCGCGTGTAAGCTGGTTAAAACGGCATCGGCGCTGCGGTTGCCGCCGGCCGCGGAACGGGACAGCCAGGCCCTCGCTTTAGCGATATCCTTTTGTACTCCAAGTCCCTGCGCATAGGCAAGCCCGGTCGCGTACTCCGCTTCCGCATCCTTGGCTTTCGCGGCTTTCATCATCCAGTCGAAAGCGGCGCGGAAATCCTGTTTCACCCCCTCACCGCTGGCATACAGGCGGGAAAGTCGCTTCATGGCGTCGACATACCCCCTGCCCGCCGCGTTGCGTAAAAGCGTCAGCCCTTCCTCGTAATGCCCGAAATTGACGAAGCCGTCACCGACCACGAAATAGCGCTGCGGCGTGGGAATTTCCGGATGGGCCCGCAGGTTCGCCGCTGCTTCCTGCACTTCGGTAAGGGACTGGAATTTGTGCCCGCCGCGATTGAGCCGCACCAGCGCCTGATAGGCTTCTTTTTTAGCGCGCGCATCCATTTTATCCTGATATGCCAGCATGGCGGGATCACGGACCGCCATGCCCTTTTCGTAATACACGGCCGCCAGATCGTTATCCTCCGGCGTGTTCTGGATCTGCAGGAACCGCATGACGCGGTAATTCTGGGTGGGGTCTTCCGCCACGGCCCTGTCGAACCACGCCGCCGCGACCTTCAGGTCCCTTTCCACCCCGTGACCGACGGCATACGCCTTGCCGAGATTGATCCGCACATGCACGGCGGGCTGATGGACGCGCACCCGCAGGGCCTCCTCGCGCTTCCACCATCCGACCTCCTTCACCGGATCGGGACGGAGCCAGCCGCCCTCCGCATAGGCGAGGCTGAGCAGCCGCGCCGCGCCCGCATTGCCCGCATCCGCCAGATGGGTGTAATATTTGAGGGCTTTGTTATGATCCGGCGCGACGCCGTTACCGGTCCGGTAAAACTCGGCGAGCGGCCAGTACGCCCCCTGATCGCCGAGGAGAATGGCCTGTTCGTAATGCCGCACTGCCAGTACCGGGTTATACTGACCGGCGTTCGGGTTGGCATAGATCTCCCCGAGGGAGGCATGGGCGGTCCTGTCGCCGAGCACTAGCGCCTGATTATATTCGGCGATCGCTTCCCGGATCAGGCGAGGCCCGTCCGGGTTATGCTGGAGCACGTAGATCTCGCCGAGCAGCGCCTTGGCCGGCGTATAGCTGAGATAAATGGGTTTCAACAGTCCTACGGCTTCTTCCGGCCGGTTCTGCGCCAGCGCGTAATCCGCCAGGATACGCGTCGCCTGCGGATCCCCGAGTTTGTGCGCAGTATAGAGCAGGTTCAGGCTTTTCGCGTCGAACTGGTTGCCATTCTCGAACCGCAGCACCTTGCCGTATTCGCGGTAGGCGGCGGAGCGGATGTCGTTCGGGATACCGGGGCGGGCCGCCGCCGTCAGGTCGGTCTTGGCCTTCAGGATATCGGTCGGCGTATAGAAAATCCCTTCATTCAGTTCTCGGCTGCCCGGCGTCTCCACCAGCGTAATGCTGTTGTCGAACAGCGGCGTGGTCGTGACGGGGCCCGGCAGGTAGGCGGTAAGCGTCGCTTCTTCGGCGCAGGCGGATAAAAGCAGCATCAGCCCGGCAGAAACAAGCCATCCGTATCGCCCCTCCCCTGTCATATTAAACCTTACGTTTACCTTTGTTGCATAGACTTGCCTTATAGCGCGATTCTGGTAGAAGACGCAAGAGCGCTTTGCCGACCTCCTTCTCTCCGATATCATCCTGTTTTCATGCCGAACTTCACCACGCTTCCCGCCCACGCCGCCTATCTCCTCCTGCTGCTCGCCACGGCGTGCATGCTGCCGGAAGCAGTATGGGATCCGAACGCGAAAGAATTCATGTTCCTTTTCGGCGGCATCGCCGTCTGGCGCTACAGCTGGGGCCTGACCAACCTGGTCCGTTTTTTCATTTATACCAAACATACCTTCCCGCGCTGGCGGCGCACAGCGGAAGCGATGGGAAAAGAGGGCCTGCCTCCCCACCTCTATCTCTTAGTGACCAGTTTCCGTATCGGTACCGAAACGACCCGCCGCGTGTATGAAAGCGTCATCCATGAGGCCATGCATTACCAGCGCACGCACTGCCTGCCGGTGACCATCATCGCTTCCATCGTGGAGCGTTCGGACCAGTTTCTTATCAAGCAGGTGTTCGTCGCCGCCGCGCCGCTGCCGGACGCGGTGAAACTGGTGTTCGTGCGGATCGCCGGGACCGGCAAGCGGGACGCGCTGGCCTGCGGGTTCCGTTCCATCTCGTTCGCGAACCCGCCGAAAGGCTCGCTCGCCGCGGTGATCGACGGGGACAGCATGTTGCCAGCCGGTTCGCTCGCCCAGTGCTGTTCGCTGTTCGCCGTGCTGCCCAAGCTCGGCGCACTGACCACCGATGAAATTTGCGAGGTGGAAGGATCGTGGAAATTCCGCGAATGGTACAATCTGCGTTTCGCGCAGCGCCATATCTTCATGTCGTCCGTCTCCCTCTCCCGCCGCGTGCTGACCCTGACCGGGCGGATGTCGGTGTTCCGCGCCCATATCCTCTGCGACCCGGCGTTCATCGAGCGGGTGGAGCTGGATTGGGTGGACCACTGGCGGCTCGGGCGGTTCAAGTTCCTCACCGGTGACGACAAATCCTCCTGGTTCCACGTGCTCAGCCGCGGCTATGAGATGATCTACGTGCCGGACCTGCAGGTGGTGACCATCGAGAGCCCGCCCGATCCCAGCTTCATCAAAAGCTCGATCGTCCTGATGCGCCGCTGGTTCGGCAACATGCTGCGCACCAACGACCGGGCGATCATGCTGGGCCCGCGCATCACCAACTGGTTTCCGTGGATCAGCATCATCGACCAGCGCTTTTCCATGTGGACATCGCTGACCGGCGTGACGGCGGCGGTGTTGTCCGCCATCGCCTTTTCGCCGGTGTATTTTCTCTATTACCTGTGGTGGATGCTGTTCACGCGCTACGTCCTGACCCTCAGCCTGCTGGCCGGACGGAAACGCGTCTCCGCCATCTACCCGTTCTTCATGTATTACAACCAGATGGTCGGCTCCTTCATGAAAACCTTCGTCCTGTTCCGGCTGGACAAACAGCGCTGGACGCGCCAGAACACGACGCTGAACTTCCACGGCGCCAGTCTCGCCGAAAGCTTACGCCGCCTCGGCTCCGTCTATATGAACATCTTCGCCTACGGCCTGTTCATCACGGCGGTGGCGACGGCGGGCGGCATCCTTCACCTGCCGGACGTGGGATTCTGGATGGCGGAACTTGGCGGCAGGTAAGAGTGTACAAGAAATATATGAAAAAGTAATTTTTACGAGTATAGGATTCCCTCCATGACCAACCCCATCCGGCCCATCACCCATGAAGCGGAAGTGCAGCGCCAGCACGTGCGGCTGCAGCTGCCGCTCAGTATCCTGATCCGGGGCATCGCCTCGGAAGTGCTGGACTGGTCGAACAGCGGCCTGGCGTTCGCGACCGCGCCGTACCGCGTGCAGCAGATCACTTTCACGGCGGGCGATACGCTGGATGCGACGCTGGTGTTCGCGTTCGGGGGATTCACCCTGCATGTGCCGGTGCTGTGCGAAGTCCGCCACCTCAATTCCGACGCATCGCGCATCGGCTGCCGTTTCCACGGGATGAACGAGCGCAACCTCTCCATCATGCAGTATCTGGTCAGCGCCTATATCGGCGGCGACCTGGTGCAGGTGGGGGACCTGCTGGACGTGGCGGCGCGCAATAATTTCACCACGCCGCGCACTCCGCCGTCCCAGTCGACGCTTTCGCCGGGCGAGCGGCAGAAGCTTCAGTTGAAACGCACTATGTACAAAAGCGCCATCGCGCTCGCCAGTATCCTGCTGCTGTTTTACTGCCTGTTTTCGATTTTCGAGCGGATGTACGTGGTCCACGCGACGCTGGCGACGGTGTCGCTGACCAACCGCACCAGCGGCAAGGGCGGGGTGGTGATCGAGGCGCTCATGATGCAGCCGGACGCGGTGCGGGTCGCCAAAGGCATGAAGGCGGTGCTGGGCTTTCCGGGATACGGCCAGTATTACACCGGCAAGGTCTATCAGGTGATCCTCGAGGATATCGAGAAAGGACAGGCGAAAGTATTCGTCGTGCCCGAGGAGTCGCTGCCCCCCGAACTGCTGCACTCACCGGTAGACGTGAAGATCAATGTGTTTTAGGTTCATGAAATGATGCGTATGATAAAAAAACTATCGGTTGTCATCCTGAACGCGGTGAAGGATCTGCTGCGGTTCAATGTCCGGGAGAGATCCTTCACCGCGTTCAGGATAACGACCGCGATCACCGGAACGCTTATCGGCTTCATGGCGGGTGCGCATGCCACGGCCACGGATACCCCTCCTGCCACACCCATTCCTTTAAGCGGCATCGAGCAGCAGTGGCTGGCGGCGGAGGCATCTCCTTCGTTCGACGCGTGGCACGCGCTGTATAACGGAATAGTGGCGGGTCAGGCGTTACCGGGCGGCATCACGTCGGACATGCTGGTGCTCAACATGATCTATGCGGCGCTGAACCATAAGGATTACGCGCTGGCTGAAGAAACGCTGGAGGCGCTGCAGGACAAAACGACCGCCATCTTCTCACGGCTCTATATCCTGCGGATGCAGGGAGTGGCGGAAAAGTCCCCCGCGATTCAGGAAGCCATGCTGAAACTGCAGTCGAAAGCCGCAGAGTTACTGACTGGCAACCGCCTGGCGGACTGGAACGCGGCGCTGGCGACGGCGCTTCTCGACAGCACCGCGAACCGCGAACCGCCCGCCGCCGTCCTTACGTTACTGGAAAACCAGACCGTTCCACGCCACCGCGCCTACCTGATGCATCGTATCGCCCTGCTGAGAGCCGGTATCGCCGAGAAAAGCTCGGAAACGCTCTCCCTGAACGTGGCGGCGGTGGAAACGGCGCTTAACTCCGGCAGACTGGACGAGGCGTACCGCCTGCTCTCCATCGCGGCGCTCAGCAAGAAGAATACGCAGCGCAACGCCGCCCTGCAGAAACTGCACGACGCGGCGGTCGCCGACGGAAAACACCCGGCGCTGGCCCTTCCCTCCTTATGGCTGATCGACCGGGACAACGTGCAGACGAAAGCGCTGATGAACTATATGGAGACCCTCGCCACAAAAGGCGATATCGCCGGTGCCGCGAAGATCGCCGACACGCAGAGCGCCGGAGCGGACCGGGCGCAGGCCTACCGCCGCCTGCGCAACCTGTTCAAGAAGCTGGGAATGAAGGACTATCGCAAGGAATACGACAAGCGCTACCAGTCCGAACTGGCCGCCATTCACGCGGAACCGCTGAAGCCGGAAAGCACGCCGGCTTATCAGCCGTTCCGGCACTGGCAGCGCGGAACGATCCTGTTCGACGCAGGCAGTCGCATGGCCGGATTGAAACAGAACGGCCCGGTGAATGCGCTTTGCAAGGCGCAGCAACCCGGCAAGGCCGGAACTCCGATTGACGGATTCAAGACCACGGGGGCGTATGGTACCGACCACCGGGCGCAAGCCTTCACCTGGCACGTGATGGTGCTGACCGCCCATGCGCTGGCGGGGGACGCTCAGGCGTCGGCGGAACTGAAAAACACCCTGCTGACCTGGGCCCATGCCAACGCCTTTGAAAACACCGAATCCACCCATAACGCGTTCTTCCCGCTGAAACGGCTGCTGCTGCCGGTGATCGTGGCGACGTCGGTACTGGAGCCGACGCTCTCGCCTGCCGAAAACAAGGAACTGCGCGACTGGCTGAGCCCGCTGATGGAACGCACCGACATGCTGTTCCACGGCGAAGTGGACCGCAACAACCACCGTTACCTGACCGACGCCTCCCAGATGGCGTGGGGCATTTTCCTAGGCGACGCGAAAGGCTACCATAAAGGCATCGCCCGGTTCTACGAAGCGCTCGGCCAGATGCGGCCCGACGGTTCCCTGCCGCTGGAAACGCGTCGGGGCTCCCGCGCCACCTGGTATATGCGCCAGTCGCTCGCTTCCCTCACCGCCATCGCGCAGATGGCGGCCCTGCAGGGTGACGACCTGTTCCGCGCCGGCGCCGAGGGCAAAACGCTCTCCTTAATGCTGTCCTACTTCATGTCCGCCGCCGAAAACCCGATGATCATCTTCCCGTTCGCCACCGAAAACCTGACTCCGGGCTATGACTATAACGTATTCGACCAGGAACACGGCATGCTGACCACCCGCGGGCAGTCCCGCCATTACATGGCGTTCGCGGAACCGTGGCTGGTGCGGTACAAGGATGGATTCTTCGCGACCCGCCTGCGGCAGTTCATGCGTAATCACGTCACGGGTGCGCGGCCTTATACGGACGAGTTTTCAGGAGGAAACGCCTCGTGCTACTACGCGACCGAGTAGCGTTTAAATGGTTCCTGCTCATCACGGCGCTCTGCTGGAGTGTTACCCCCGCTCTCGCCATCAGCTTAAGCGAATTTGAGGCGGCGATGAAGGCGGACACCGCAGCCGATGCAAAAGTGGCGGTGGACGCCGTGATCCGGACGGGTTCCCCGGAGTTCATGGTGCGGGCTAGCCGGGCACTGCCTGAGAAGGAAACGGCGGGACACCCTGACGGGCGGTTCGGCGCTTACCGGCAATCATTGCTGAGACGCGCGTCGCTCGCCCATCCGCTGAGTCATGTGCAGCGTTACTGGATCGCGGAGGCACAATATGACCTCGGCATGGAATACGTACAGCTTATCCCGCGCCCGGGTGCGGAGAAAAACGCCCGCCTGCTGCTGGAAGCGGCGACTTCGAACGGTCATGACGGCGCACCGGCGGCGCTGGCTTCCCTCATCAAAAGAACGGACCGGGCGCGGGCGGAAACCCTGGTCCGCCTTTCCATCGCCCGTGGCGACCCGCTGGCGGAAGAAGCGCTCGACGCCTTGCAGCGTGACTATCCGATGGAAAGAAGCGTCGTGCTGCCATGACGCGGCGTCGAACTGAGAGCGCCTCTCCCCGGCATCCGTTTCTTGCGGCGGCGCTCCTGATAGCGCTGCTCGCCGCGCTCGCCGCAGGTTCGGCGGCAAGCATCTGGAAAGGCCGCGCCACCCTGCCCTCCGCCGCTTCTCTCAGGGACTACGCGAACGGCCGTTCGGCCCACCGGTGGGAGGAGTGGTTCAACAGGACGGTGCTATGGCGGCAGGCCACGATCGACCAGTGGGGAGCCTTGCGGTATGCCTTCTTTCACGCCGGCAATAAAGGGGTGGTGCCGGGAAAGGACGGCTGGCTGTTTACCGATGAAGAATATGAAACAGGCGTGGAGGATGCGCAGATCCTTGCCGCCAAGCTGGACTGGATCCAGCGTACCGCCGCGTTCCTGCACGGCCGGGGCAGCCGCCTGATCGTGGTGCCCGTGCCCGCCAAGGCACGGATCTACGGGCAATATCTCGCGAAGGGCAAACCCCTGCCGCAGGCGCTTGAGGGAGGATACGACGCGTTTACGGATGCGGTGCGCGCCAGCAGGATCGACGTGGTGGACCTGAAGGCGCCGATGCAGCTTATCGCAGGCACCACGCCGCTTTTTTTCAAAACGGACACGCACTGGACGCTTGCCGGAGCCCGTCTGGCGGCTCGCACCATCGCCGCGTATTTAAGTGAGCTGGATTATCCGCATCTTGGCAGTACCATCGCCTGCGGCGGCCCGGCCGAATCGTTCGACGGAGACCTGATGCGTTTCGTGCCGACCGGATTCTGGCGGCCCCGGCTCGGACTTCAGCGGGAAACTGTCCTTCCCTGCCGCTTCACGCAGGAAATCGCACAAACGGACGGGCAGCAGGCGTTGTTCGGCACACACCCCATCCCGTTCACGCTGGTCGGCACGTCCTACAGCGCGATTCCACGCTGGCATTTCGCCGACTTCCTGAGGGAGGCGCTGCAGGCGGACGTGCTTAACGTGGCGGACGAGGGGGAAGGACCGTTTGCGCCGATGCTGGGTTATCTCAAGCAGCTACAGGCGGGAGATTCCGTACCTCCGTTCGTATTGTGGGAGATTCCCGAACGTTATCTCCATAAGCGGTATAACCTGGATTACAGCGGTATCCGGTAACATGATCTTTTCCTCCCCGCTCTTTCTCTGCATATTTCTACCTTTATTCCTGTGCGTGTACTACGTAAGCGCAGCGCGCCACCGCTCCCTGATCATCCTGGCCGGAAGCTATGCGTTTTATGCATGGTGGCGGGTTGATTTCACGCTGCTGTTCGCGGGCGTCACCTATGCGACCTACCTCGTTTCCCTGAAGGTGCATCGGTTTGAGGGGCGGGCGCGCCTGTGGTGGGTGCGAGCCGGGGTGGCCGGGAATCTGGCGGTGCTGGGTTATTTCAAATATTCTGATTTCGGTCTCCACGCCTGGGCGGAACTGACCGGCAGCACGGGGCGGGGCTGGCAAGTGATCCTGCCGATCGGCATTTCGTTCTACGTGTTCCATTGCATCAGTTACCTGGTGGACGTCTACCGGCGGGACGCGTCACCTCCGGAACATTATACCGATTTCGCCGCGTTCACGGCCCTGTTTCCGCATCTGATCGCCGGTCCCGTACTGCGCTACAAGGACCTCGCCTGGCAGTTCGCCCACCGGACCCATACCCTCGCTAAATTCAACGAGGGATGTTTACGTTTCGCCCTCGGTTTCACCAAGAAAATCCTGATCGCCGACACGCTCTCGCCCCTGGCCGACCTGGCGTTCGCCACCGCGCATCCGACGGGCGCGGAAGCGTGGCTCGGACTTTTCGCCTATACCGCGCAGCTGTATTTCGATTTTTCCGGGTACAGCGACATGGCGGTGGGGCTGGCATTGATGATGGGGTTCCGTTTCATCGAGAATTTCAACGCGCCGTATACCAGCCGCAGCATCACGGAATTCTGGCGGCGCTGGCATATCAGCCTGTCGACATGGCTGCGGGATTATCTCTACGTTCCCCTTGGCGGCAATCGCAAAGGGCGGATGCGGACCTACCTCAACCTGTTCCTTACCATGCTGCTCGGCGGCCTGTGGCACGGGGCGGGGTGGAATTTCCTGTTCTGGGGAGCGTGGCACGGAATGTTCCTGGCGCTGGAGCGGCTGCTCGGCGGTAAGGACCGCGAACCTTATCCCCGCCTCGTCGCCTGGCCGCTGACCACGTTACTGGTGATGATCGGCTGGGTCGCGTTCCGCGCCCCGACGATGGGCGTGGCCCTGCAGTTCTGGCACGCCCTGTTTTTCGATCGTCATTTCTTTCTGTCCGATACGTTCGTCTGGCAAGTGGACGGAATGCAGCTCACCGCACTCGCCCTCGCGATCCTGTGGGCGGGCGTCCTCCCCCATTTCCGGCGGCGGACGCTGCTCGGCGTCACGGACTGGGCGGCGCGGGCGGGAATATTCACGCAGGCAAGCGTAATGGCGCTGTTCCTGCTGGCGATCATCAAAATGACCTCGCAGTCCTATTCGCCGTTTCTTTACTTCCAGTTTTAAATTTCCGACCATTGCGGCCCGACCATTGCGGCCCAAGCAAAAACAGGCTATGACTCTGTCTACCTCAGGGATCATACGCATGGACGACCGTTCACACACGCCCTCCCCCTCATCCGCACGGAAAGCGTCGCGGGATCGTCATTTCGACCCTTCCCGTTCCGCCTGGCCGTTGCACTCCGGCGAACGGGTGCTGGCGGTCTCCGACATGCATTACGGGGTGGTGGGAAGAGAATACATCGCAGGGCGAGGACGTTCGTACTACCGTGAAGCGGATATGACGGAAATGCTTACCGAGGCGATGAAACACTCGGAACATCTGGTACTGTGCGGCGATATTTTCGAGACGGTCTACGGCAAGGGGCGGGATAAGGCCGCAATGCGTCATCACTACGAGGAAATCGTCGATCAGTGGCTGGAGGCGGCAAGCCATACCGGCTGCCGGATCCATATGCTGATCGGCAACCATGACGACTCTCCGAAACTTGTCAAAATGCTGGAGCGCAAAGCCGCACGGATGCCGGAACGTTTCACGCTGCATCCGGTCGCGCTCCGGCTCGGCCCGTCTTTGTTCATCCATGGGGATATTCCGCTCCGTATGCCGCAATACGACGATATGAGCATCAAGAACCGTTTTCTAGGCCGCGAAAAATTCATGGGACAGCGCATGGTGGAAGGCCTTCCAGACCGGACGCAGCACTGGGCGGAGGGGCTGGCGAAATTCGCCAACAGCAAAGTGCATTTCATGGCGCAGCGCGTCACCGACCTGATGCGGCATCCGCAACGCGCCGTCAACCTGTTATATGCGAATCTGCACGATTCCTCCTTGGTCCGTGAGATGGAAACCGCAGACGGAAGCGTGCTGCCGCCGGTGACGGACGTCATCTCCGGTCATACCCATATGCAGTATCTGGGACTGCAGGCAAGGGATGAAGAGGGGAATGCCCTCTCCGCCTTACGCTTTCACAATACCGGCACGGCGGTCGAGCAGAAGCGGTTCCACCCGCTGTTGCTCCGGCTGGATGAACACCGGGCGCTGGAGGTAGAGCCGTTTCCGATCTCGAAACTGCTGCCGCCCCAACATGACCGGTACCGACAAAGGCCGGCCCTGTCGCGTTGACGGGCAGGCATGCACCAGACGGATCAGCGTCCGATGGAACGGTTTTTGACCGGCACAGTCTCCCCTTCAACGGGCCAGTTGCGGCATGTTTCAAAATTCCTGGCGATACGGTTCATGATAAGGGAAGTGGAAAGGTTGCGGGTATCGACCTCCAGGTCATACAGGTTGGAACCGCCTTCGGGTTCACGAAAATGCGCCTGTTCCAGCAGTTTCCGGACGCTTCCGGCATCGGGTTCGACGGAAATATTGACGACGGGCTGCCTTTCCGGTTCCCAGAAAGAAGCGAGATGCCGGGTGATCAGTGCTTGGCCGTACCCGTGGGACTGGCCGTGGCGGAACTCGGGGTCGATGATCCAGGTATCCAGCAATAAGTGCGGCGCGTTCGCCATGTCCGGCTGATCCGCCCGGATGACTTCCTCCGGTTTCAGGCCGACCGCATCGCTGGTTCCGTCGCGCAGATGTTCGAAGCCCGCCTTTGAGAGGGGCAGTACGATCGAAACCGCGACGGGCCGCCACTTGCCCTCCGTATCCTTATGATCGAGAATCAGGAATGAATCCGGGTTCAGCCCGAACCATTTTTTATAGAGCGCATGCCGCGCCGGCCCTTTCAGATCAGGATGCGCCGCGCTGATGGCGTCGTCGTTGTCCGAGAATTCGACAAAAGGGGCCAGATCATCCGGTTGCGAATCTTCGCTGTCTTTCTTGACGTTTCTCACTTTGCGGTAACGGTAGTCTTTGCCCATGCCGGGCATGCCCGGAGCAGGGGGTAATGTGAGGAACGGTTTCAATACCGTAGGAATCTGGTCTGTCATAAATAAGCACCTTCACAAACGGGTGTATGGAATGCATGACATAGCAATTGACTGCGTCAGTTCCATGACATTCATCTGATTATTTTTCAGGACCATACATTGCCTTTTCATCAGTGTTTCACCATTTCCCGGATCGCCTCATACATATCGTCCGACCCGCGCTGGTGGTTTTCCGGCGCGATCAGCATCAGGTCGTGGGAGCTGGGAGAGCGCTGCTTGCTGTCGATATTCATGAAATACGGCGAGAGGAAACGGGCGCCATGCTTCTGGTGGAATCGCATGGCCGCCAGCGCTGCCCCTTTGCTTTTCCCCATCTGCGTATGGAATTCGGGCATCCCGTAAGGCTTGCCCGGCGGCAGGTAGCCGAGCAGCTCATCGTTTCGCGTATTGCCGCCGTAGAGCGTCACGCCCGGCATCAGGCGGCTCTGGGTGAAAAAATCCCGGCCCACGCCGAACTGGGTTTCGTTCCAGTCCCCGTTCATCCAGGGAGGGATCTGGTAGTTATAAAGTTTCGCGGACGGAAACCCGGCGGCGCGGAACGGTTCGGCCATCCAGTCCACGCGGTGGACGATCTGGGCGGCCCGCCACTCCATCCAGGCCCGAACCAGGGGACGATAGCGCACGTTGACGGGCGTGGCGTCGCCGTGATCCACGTACCCGCGTCCGAGTGCCGGCGGAAGGGAAGCGAGCGGCGGCGGGACGGCGGAGGTTTCCCGCCGGGGAGCTTTTCCTACCCGCAGCAGGCGGTGACCGTTTTCCAGCGCATAGCGCGATCCGTTGCTTTCCACCACCACCTGAAGGTCATAGGTTCCCGGCGGCCAGTCGCTGAAATCGACGTCGAAGCGAAACCCGCAGTTGGGATCGTTGATTTCCGGCACCGCCTCATAGACATCCAGCCGGTTGAGCGAAGGGACGGTGCGTGCGGTTGCCACCCCGTCCTTCAGCAGTACCAGTTGCTGCCCTGCGGTCGCCGGGCAGTACCAGCCGAACAGGGGATAGGTGCCCCATTCATAGGCAGACGGCGCCAGGGTGCGCACCTGTTCTGGGGCTTCATTGATGGCGCTTCCCGGATGCGCGGCGAGCCAGACGTGAAAATCATGAAGGGCCCCATCGCTGAAATCGGTGAAGCGGGCCCGCTCGAACCGTCCCGTGCCGCCGAAGAAATCCTCGAACAGCTCATGCGTCTCACCGTTGAAGGTATAGGCCACCACCAGCTCCGGATGCGCCTTCTCCAGCCGGGCGAACGCCTTGGCCATGACCTCCAGCGCGGCGCGCATCGCCCGCACGTGCGGCAGCTTCCCGTCTGTCGAGAGCGTGAAAGGAGCAAGGAAATGGCGGAAATAGCGTTCATTAACCGCAGACCCGTCCGCGTAGCGCATGACGGCATCGGGGTTTTTCAGCAGGAACTGTGCGTATGCCCCGTTACCGGCGAAATGGTTGGCGATGAAGCCGATGACGGCGGGCCGCTTCAGGGCGATGATCCTCTCCACGATTCTGTCGATCTGGCCGGAATCCACCACCCAGATTCCGTTTTTGTCTTGAAAATAATCATAGAGATTGAGAGCGAAACTATAGCCCAGCCGCACGTGACCTTTCGCGCCGCCCGGCTCCAGCCCGTCAAGCAGCGCCAGCAACCGCCGGTTTTGTTCCCCATCGAGCAGGTCGTTGCCTTGAACCACCGGCGTGATGAAAAACGGCGCGGCGGCAGCGATCTGCAACTGCCTGAGGCCAAGTGCGGCAACTACGCAATATAGTACGGCAATGGCCAGGATAACGTAGCGGATGAGTGGGCGTTCAAGCAGCATTCCTCGTTTTTAGCGTGCGAGATGCGGCTTGTCACCCCTCATAAATCTCTATCGGCACTCCGTCCGGATCTTGAAAAAAGAAAAAACGCCTGTCCGTGGCGTCATCCTTACGGATCGCTTCCGGTTCCAGCACATGGGAGACGATGTAGGCATGGAATGCCTCCACGTCCCTCACCGCAAAGGCGAGATGACGCAGGCCGCAGGCTTCCGGGTAAGAAGGCCGGGGCGGGGAAGCGGGAAAGGAAAACAGTTCGATCTGCCCGCCGCCCGGAATGGCGAGGTTGAGCTTCCACGAATCCCGCCCGGCGCGGTATTCCTCCGCGATGACGCCCAGGCCCAGGATGTCGGTATAAAATAATTTGGAAACGGTGTAGTCGGCGCAGATAATCGCCACGTGATGGAGCGTCAGTTTCTCAGGCGGCAGGGATGCCGGACGGGAGATGATTACGGTCCGTCCGTTGCGGCGGCTGAAGGCACGCCGCCGTCATAATAATCCATGTTGTCCCAGGAAGCGTATTGATAGGTACGGGTAGTACCGCCGCAGGCAGTGACCGTGACCGAACAAAGCAGAAGCAACATTACGCGTACCATAGGTTCTTTCCATCAACATCAATTAACATGGAGTGATGATGCGGGAAGAATGCATAGGCGCGCAAGTGGAACCATGCGTTTTATGCATAATCTTCATGCAACCGTCACATTTCTTGTAAAGAAGCGGTAAAATACAGGGGGATATGGAGGAATGAGGGTGGATTTTGAGGGAAGTAGCGGATATGGTAGGAGGTGTTTTACAGGAAAGAAACAAAACACCGATGCACATGCTGTTTATTGATGAGAGTGGGAGGTTGCTACCACCCAATAAAAATGAAACTAAACATTTTGTGTTGGGTGGCGTGGTTATCCCTGAATTAATCTGGTCGAAACTGGCGGCAGACCTACTCTCCCTTAAAAATAAATACCATGTTCAGGGCGAGATTAAATGGCGATATTTTGCCCCAAACAGTGATCGTCCTGAAAATACGCTCAGGCATATTCCCTTACCTGAGAGGAATATTTTACGGACAGAGATTTTTCAGGCGTTATCTCAATATCCCAGTATAAAAGTGATATATACTGTTGCAGATGTAGAGAGCTTATTTAAGGCAATTGATTTTGGTGCCCTAATTCACAATGAACAAAAAAAATGGAAAGAAATTCTTCCTTCCCATATCTACCATGCAAGTTACTGCGGTTTAGTGCATAATTTTCAATTACATTTAGAAAATCTAGCATCCGAAACTGGTCAGGAAATCAATGGGCTGGTTGTCTGTGACCATAGAAATCCCCATGAAGATGCTGCGCTACGGGAGCTACATCAAGAGCTTATTAGCATGAGTCATCTTCATCTTTTCCCAGAATTATATTCAGGAGAAAATGCAATGCCTGCAGAAGAAATGCTTTTAATACCTGCACTTTGTGCGAATTTTATTGAAGGTCTTTTTCTTGCGCCCTCCCATCATAGCGTGGGTATTCAGTTCGCGGATATGGTAGCAGGTGCGGTATTCAGGAAATATGAGAAGGGCGATGATGGTTTCTATTCACACATAGAAAAACTTGTTTTCAAGCCACCATCGTAAAGTGCAATGACGTCGGGTTGGAAGTTTCCTCCCAAGCCTACGATACGAGACGTAGTCCCGACGCAGTACTAACATAACATACTTAACCACCTCAGGGAAGCATTTTTATGAACCAATCCACCTTCACCCGCCCCACCTGGTCACGCAGCCCTTCGCGGAAAACCGCCTATGTCAACGCCCGCGTGATGGATCCGGCAACCGCTCTGGATACGAAAGGATACGTCCTGACCGCCGGCGACACCATCATCGAGGTCGGCAAAGGGAATTTCGACGAAAACGGCACCCATGACTTCGAACTCGTCGATTGCGCGGGCCACGTCCTCGCCCCCGGCCTGCTCGACATCCAGGTGCATTTCCGGGAGCCGGGCTTCGAATATAAGGAGACGATCGAAACCGGCAGCAAAAGCGCCGCGGCGGGGGGCGTGACGACGGTCGCCTGCATGCCCAACACGAAGCCGCCGCTGGACGATCCTTCGCTCATCAGCTTCATCCATCAGCGCGCCCGTGAGACGGCCTACGTCAACGTCCGGACTTACGGCTGCATCTCCCGCGCCATGAAAGGCGAGGAGCTGACCGAGATGGGGCTGATGGTGGAAGCGGGCGCGGTCGGCTTCACCGACGACGGGCTGCCGCTGATGAACGCCGGCCTGATGCGCTCGGCGCTGACTTACGCGAAAGATCTCGGCGTGCCGATCGCCCAGCACGCGGAGGACCTGCACCTGTCCGCCGGGGGCTGCATGAACGAGGGAGCGGTCTCGGCGCGGCTCGGCGTGAAAGGCATCCCCAACGCCGCGGAAGCGGTGATGGTGGAGCGCGACATCCTGCTCAGTGAGCTGACCGGCGGCCAGTACCACGTCCTGCATATCTCCACCCACGAGGCGATCGAGGCGGTGCGCCGCGCTAAAGCGAAAGGGCTGAAGGTAACGGCGGAAGCGGCGCCCCACCATTTCACCCTGACGGACGAAGCGGTCGCCGATTACCGCACGTTTTCCAAGATGAACCCGCCGCTCAGGGCGGAACGCGACCGCCTCGCCATCATCGAGGGGCTGAAGGACGGTACCATCGACGCCATCGCCACCGACCACGCACCGCACGACGCGGAGAGCAAGGATGTTCCGCTGAGCCAGGCGAGTTTCGGAATCGTCGGGCTGGAAGCGATGCTGCCGCTGTCCTTAAGCCTGTATCACCGCGGCGAGATGCCGCTGATGCAGGTGCTGGCCGCGATGACGTACAAACCGGCGGACATCATCCATGTGGAATCAGGCCGCCTGAAGAAAGGGGCGCGGGCCGACCTGGTGCTGATCGACCTGGAGACGGCATGGGTAATGCAGAACGCCGCGTTCGCCAGCAAATCCAAGAATTCTCCGTTCGACGGGATGAAGGTGAAGGGCCGCGCGGTACGCACGGTGGTGGGAGGGGAAACGGTGTTCCGGCTGTAATGGCCGGGTGACAGGCAGATAACAGGCTTACTTATTTTCGGGGACCAGTCGTTTACGCGGTACGTCAACCGCAGCGGCCCGGTGTTGAGCCCTTTATAGTCATTCCGATTAAAAACCGTACGGTTTTAATCGGATAAAGTGACTATAACCATATAATTTATAGTGTTTTTAACCGAAAATTTTCGTACGAAAATTATTTGGAAACACTATATCTCCTCAATGCGCCGCATATGTCCTTATAAAGCGATGCTTCACATCCTGTTGTTTTTTACCGGATACCGGCGTCCGCCTGTATGACAACCTCTAACATTCCGCTAAGGAATCACAACGCCTGCCCGTTGATAATGACGGGATTGACCACCATCCCCTGTGGCACCGACTCACGCGCCGTCGTTCCCGGATAAGGGGCCTGGCGCTGGACGAGCGCCTGCTGTTTCAGGTTGAGCTCGATACCGTCGAGAAACTGCCCGTAGCGCTGCACGTGCGCCGCGTTCAGCGATTCCTGCTGCTGGCCGGACATCAGGCCGAGGACCGTACCGCCGACCGCTCCGACCACCGCGCCGGCGATTCTGGAACTGGAAAAAGCGGCGCCTACCAGCGACCCTCCGGCGGCGAACAGCGCCACCGC
Source organism: Rickettsiales bacterium (assembly GCA_965248995.1). Classification (GTDB taxonomy): domain Bacteria; phylum Pseudomonadota; class Alphaproteobacteria; order Rickettsiales; family UBA998; genus CBDFKY01. Next base: position 78,542 of record CBDFKY010000014.1, read on the forward strand.
GCGCGGGTCCGTACTGGCGACTGGCACCGGATTCTCCTGTTTATATTCATAATAACTCGGCAGTTCCACGCCGTATTTCTTCTGCAGGTACCCGACCCGCTGCTCCAGTTCCTGTACGCCCTGCATGGCGTTCATCTGCATCTGGTTGGCGCGGATATTCCGGCCGTTCTCGATATGCATGTAGGTATCGAACAGATCACTCATAGGACGCTTCGCTTATGTTTTAAGAATAATGACCTTATCTTATCAAAATCCGGCAATTACCACCAATGATAGTTTGATGACATTTTATTATAGAGTCGTTTCGCTTGAAAATATCCCATTTTACAAGTGAAACGACTCTATAATTACCTTGAGCCCGCACCATCGAACTATTGCGCAATATCCGGCACCACCAGCGACACCAGATTTTCGAGCGACTGCTGCCAGCCGAGATAGCAGGCTTCCACCGGGATGGCGTCGGGTATGCCCGATTGCGTAATGTGCAGCTCCGTGCCGACGGAGACGGCCTTCAGCGTCACTGTCACCGTCATTTCGCCGGGCAGGTGGGGATCGTCGAACCGGTCCGTATAGATCAGGCGCTGATACGGCACCAGTTCGGTGTATTCCCCGCCGAAAGAATGGGTCTGGCCGTTGGTGAAATTGCGGAACGACATGCGGAACGTCCCTCCGACGTTCGCTTCCATATGATGGACGGTGCAGGTAAAGCCGTGCGGCGAAAGCCATTTCGCCATCGCGTCCGGCTCGATGAAGGCGCGGTAGATTTTCTCGGGCGTGGTCGGCAGTATGCGGTGTAGCGTGACGGTATTCGGCATGGTTTTTCCTTTTCATTGACTGGCCGGGTGAGTAACAGATTCCGCGTTCGCGGTTTTATCCGATCCGACAGGCTTCGTTTCTTCAGGCCCCTGTGACGGCACGATTTCCGGCATGGCGGGCGTATTTTTGCCTTTTTTCGGATCGTTGAACACGTTGAAGATATTGCGCAGAAATCCCGGCGTCAAAATGGACAGGGGATTCGCGGAAATGTCCGGCTTGCTTATCGTCCCCGCCACCGAGAACCGCGCCCCAAACACCCCCTGATCCTTGCCGCCGACCAGCAGTTCCCCTACCAGCGGTACTTTACCGGGCAGGGCGTTCAACGCGTAGGACGGAGCGAGCGTACCGTTGAGGTCCAGCGCCCCCGCTCCGAACGGCTGGACGGTGCCGGACAGCACCACACCCATCGCGTCGCCCTTGACGGCCATGTTTTTCAATGTCAGCAGTTCATTCTCATACGTGATATCGGAAGCGATGCTGTCGAAGGCGATGCCGTCGCCCAGCACGGTGTCGGCGATGCCGCGGAGAGACGCGAGGCTCAGCAGCTGCGTGACCACGGGCACGTCCTTGACCACCAGCTTCCGTATGTTGAGCGCCCCGTCCAGCGGATGGGTCGGCAGGGCGTCATCATACGCACCGTCGAACGTCAACCGGCCGATCTCCAGGTTCTTGGTGTCGGAAAACGCGGCGAGCAGGGTGCCTGTGTCGGAGATATCGACGGTGAGCGGGCGTTTTTTCTCTTTCTGCGTGAGCGACGCCTTGAATGACGCGTCCTTGCCGTAGGAACCGTGCGCGGCGAGTGAGGTGCAGCGGGTCTTATCGCACTCCGAATCGAACGACAGGTGACGGAAGGTGGTTTCCTTCGTCTCCACGCTGCCGAGCGCGATATGGATGGTGCGGTCCAGCAGCCCGTCGAACGGATTGGCCGCAGAGCGCGGCGCGTCCTGCCGCCTGCCGGCTTTCGCCTGTTTGTCCGCTTTTTCTTCCTGTTTGCGCAGGTTCAGGCGCTCACCCGTAATACGTATGTCCTGATGCCCTTCCCGGGTGGAATAATTGGCGGCGATCGTCATGTTGGGCGTATGGATGGAGGCGAACTTGGCGCTTACGGGATTGCCCGCTTCATCGAGCGTCACCTTGCCTTCCGCTTTCGCATCCTTGGTATCGAAGATCAGGGATTCGATGACGGAGGATTTGCCTTTCACCCGCTGCACCGCCTTCAGGCTCGCTTTCTGCCCCTTCGGCTTGGTCCAGTCGATCTCAGAGATGCGCAAGTCCGCGTCCGTCATATTCAATTCCGCCTTCGTCAGCGCCTCGTCGCCTGCCTCGTGGATCGTCGCGTCCAGCAGGACTTTCCCTTCCACCGATTCGGATTTCAGCGGAATATCGAACGCGGCGAACTGCGAATCGAGCAGGGCCAGCGTCACGTGATAATCGGTAAAGACCGGTTTGCCGGATTCGTAATGATGGGTGACCTCGATGGTGGCGGGCGCGCCCTGCAACTGTCCTTTCGCCTCCAGCGCCACGCGGGACGTGTCGATCCGCACCAGTCCGGAAAAGTCGCTGGCGTTCCATTTCCCCATTATGCCTTTCTGCGCGATGTCTTCAAGTTCGGCCTTGATCGCCACCTCCAGATGGTCGTAACTGCTGGTTCCGAGTCCTGCCCGTTCGGGGTAGAGCGGCAGGGTCAGCACCAGTTTGCCCTTGACCCGGCCTTCGATGGTTTCCGGCTTCAGATGCAGGGAGGCCGCCTTGTTGAGATATTGCGGCAGGATATAGGTCGCGACGTCTTTCGCGCTGCCTTCCAGGTCGAGATTGATACTGATCGGGATGGCGGGGTCGGAGAAACTGCGGATGGCGATGACGCCGCCGAGCAGCCGGGTGTCATTCAACAGATGGGCATCCGTGATGTGAAGACTGAGCCCGTCGTCGGTGATGCGCACCTTTCCCTCCGCGCCGGTAACTTGCGGCAGCGTATCGGAATAGATCACGCGCACCCCTTCGACGTTCAGCAGGGAATCCACCTTTACCGCGTCATAGATCGGCGTGTCCTTATCGAACTTCAGGGTGATTTCCGCCTTTCCGTCGGCGATGCGCCCGTCTTCCAGCCGTTTCACCACCCAGTCACGCGCCTCGTCGGAAATGCCGCGCGGCCAGAAGGCGTAGATCTTGTCGACCGGCAGCTGGCGGATATCGGCATGCAGGTGGCCGTGCCGGAGCGTGTCGTCCGTCGCGCCGTTCACTCCCAGATTCATGGTGTCCTGCACCGCGTTGAACCCGTAGAGCGTCAGGCTGTGGGCCTTCTCGTTCCAGGCGGCGCGGATCGACAGGCTGTCGAGCCGCATCGGTTTTTCGGGATTGGGATACCAGACCGGGTGCGAGAAAGTGATGCCGGAGGCGAACAGGTTGATGTCGGCCCTGCGTTCGCTCTTTCTGGAAGGCAGGTGCAGCAGCGCCTGCCCGGTCAGCCGGGCGTCCAGTCCTTTCGCATCGGGCAGGAGGAGGGAAGCGAGCGAGGCGGGTACCTCGTTCAGGCGGGCGTCAATCTCCAGCCCTCCTTCGTTCAGGGAATCGACCGTGCCGTGCACTTCCGCGCCTTTGGTGATCTGGCCGAGGTCGATGGCGAAGGCGGAGCGGCCGGCGTGCGCGGCGTCCGGGTCGATCCGGAAGGAAGGAATAGTCAGCGCGCCGCTCTTACCCGGCAGGGAAAGGGCGATATCGTCGGAGGCGATGGCCGCCAGGCCCGTATCACCGCGCAGCAAAGCCCCGAACGGTAGGGCTATGCGCAAGGAATGAGCAAGCGCCCTGCCTTCCGTGAAATTCAGGCTCAATTCCCGCAACTCCGCTTCCAGCCGCCATTTTTTCAGGTTCAGATGGATAAGGGGAGGCTGCAGGGCCGCCTCTTTCGCGCCGGTATTTTCCTTTAATGCCTGCGTGATCGTCGGGATCAGGAACGGCAACGCGCGGGGACGGATGGTCAGCCAGGTGCCTATACCGATGAACGCCACAAGACACAGTAGCGACAGGGCGAGCAGGAGACGCAAAATCAGTCGGCGCCTGCCGGTGCGTGAGAAAGTAGGATAACCGGACATTTAAAAACCCACATCCCCAATAACGGGAGGGGCGTTCCACTCCCCCCTTGAGGGGGAGTCGGAGAGACAAGGAACTACGGCGTAGTTCCGCAGGCGATCCGGTAGGGGGCCGTTTTCAAGGCCAAGTGCCGTCCCCCACCAAAACACGGCGTGTTTTGGCTCCCCCGCTTTCACCCGCTTACGGGGTGAAAGCACCATAAGAAATGGCACCCGCTTGCGGGGTGAAAGCAACGTAAGAGACAGCCCCCCGCTTTGCGGATGCTGTGGGGGGGAGCAGTCAGCGCGACGAAGGATAATCATACTTCACCTCTCCGCCATCCATCAGTTTATCCCAGAAAGACTTTTCCAGTTTCACGCCCGGCTGCGGCGATTTCCCGCTCCCCTGCCCGCCTGCCGCCGAATCCGCGGGCCCGGAACCCTGGAGCCACGGCAGCACCGGCGCCGTTTCCTGTGGTTTATACGCGGTCGGCAAAGGTGCAGGATCCACGCCCGCCAGCGCCTTGATCATGTAATCATGCCAGATGCGCGCCGGAAGCGTGCCGCCCGTCACTTTGGCAGTGGGAGTGGCGTTGTCGTTGCCCACCCACACGCCCGCCACCAGGTTCGGCGTATAGCCGATGAACCACGCGTCCTTATAATCCGAAGTAGTACCCGTTTTCCCGGCGGCGGGCCGTCCGATATTGGCGGCCTTGCCGGTACCGTACCCCAGCACCCCTTCCAGCATCGTGTTCATTTTCGCCACGTTGTCCGGGGTGATGACCAGCACGTCGCTGTAATCCTCGTTATCGGTGCGGGTATAGAGCACTTTGTTGTCCGACTTCCGCCGTATTTCGACGATGCCGTACGGCGTCACCGCCTTGCCGCCGTTGGCGAGATGGGCGTACGCCGTCACCATTTCCTGCAGCGAAACCTCCAGCGCGCCCAGTGCCAGCGACGGCAGGGCGCTCATCTGCGACTTGATGCCGAGCCGTTTCGCGACGTTACGCACCGTGACGATGCCGACCCGCTGCGATAGCCGCACCGCCACCGTATTGAGCGAGAGCGCCAGTGCTTGGGCGATACTGACCTCCCCCTTATATTCCTGCTTGTAATTCCCCGGATGCCAGTTGCCGATACTGACCGGCTCGTCCAGCATGGTCATGGTCGGGAACAGCCCCTTCTCCATCGCCGCCAGATACACGAACAGTTTGAACGAAGACCCCGGCTGCCGCTTGGACTGCGTGGCGCGGTTATACTGGCTGATATTATAGTCACGCCCGCCGAGCATGCTGACGATTGCCCCGTTCGGACGCATGGCGAGCAGCGCCACTTCTTCCACCTTGTTTTTCCTGCGCACCTCGTCGGTCATCTGCGCTTCCACCGCCGCTTCCGCCGCGTGCTGCCATTTGGGATCAATCGTGGTGGAGATGATGACGTCTTCCGTCGGCTCGCCGATATAGTCCGGCAGCTGCTCCAGCACCCAGTCGGAGAAATAACGGATATTGTCATGCGCTTCCTTCGTAAACACGCGCGTCCCGTTTTTCAGGGTCGCGGCGGCGGCTTCGCCTTCCGCTTTGCTGATCTTGTCGTCATCCATCATATTGCGGATCACCTGTTCGGTGCGCCCGGCGGCCAGCGCCGCGCTGGAAGTGGGGCTGTAGCGCGAGGGCGCTTTGAGAAGCCCCGCGAGCATGGCGCATTCCACCAGATCCATCGCCTCCGGACCTTTGTTGAAATAATACCGGCTCGCCGAATCCAGCCCGTAGCTGCCGCCGCCGAAATAGACCCGGTTGAGGTAAATGGTGATGATTTCTTCCTTGGTGAATTTCTGTTCCAGCCAGAACGCCATCATCAGTTCCTGAATCTTGCGGCTGAAGGTGCGTTCGGAGGAAAGAAAGATGTTCTTGGCGAGTTGCTGGGTGATCGTCGACCCCCCCTGGCTCAACGACCCGCTGCGCACGTTCACCAGCATGGCCCGCAGGATACCGAGCGGATCGACTCCCATATGGGAGAAAAACCGCCGGTCCTCGGTCGCCACCACGGCGTCCACCAGATGTTTGGGAATGCGCGGATAGGGGATATATTCCCCCGTGATCTGCCCGTAACGCGCCACGTCCGTACCGTCTTCGCCCAGAATCTCGACGCCAGGCTGGTCTTTCGCGGCGGCGAGCCCGCTGATATCCGGCAATAATCTCGCATAATAAATCAGGCCGACGGAGGCGAAGATCATGAACGTCAGGATGAGCGACACCGCGATGGTGAGCATGGCGCGTGAAAACAGCAGGCGCCACAGCGCCCGCAGCAGGCGGCGCAACCCTGAAGTGCGCCCGTCAGGCTTTGTTCTGCCACGCCCACCGCCGGCGAAAGAGCCCGGAGCCGACCGGTAATGCGCCAGCCCTTTACTCTCCGGCTTCGCTCCTTCGGAGTGAATGCGGGGCCCGCGAGGGCGCGGTTCGTTGGTGCGTTTTGTCATTTTACCCTTGTAAGGCGCATGAAATTATGCTGTTTCAGTCGATCAAAACCCTGTATAGCGGTAATTACCTCATGACTCAAGCACTGGAACAGACCATGATCTTTTCGGATGAATCCGCTTTTCACGACGCCGCCGACGCCTGGCTGGAAGCGTTGTTCGAGCTGCTGGAGACAGAAGACGCCGAAGCGCGGCTGGATATCGAGCTCGAAGGCGGCGTCATGCAGATCGTGACGGACGAGAAAACCACGCTGGTCGTCAGCAAACACGCCCCCACCCGCCAGCTGTGGCTTTCCTCCCCGATCAGCGGCGGCCTGCATTTCAGCGGTATGGAGGGGGGCAAGGACTGGGCGCTGAAGGACGGGCGGCAGCTTTCCGTGGTGCTGTCGGAAGAACTGCATCAATTGACGGGGGAAGAGTTTTCGCCCAATGTCGTGTAGTTTTTACAGAAAACAGTGCGGCATCAACTCCTTCCTTGAGGGGGAGTCAAAACACAACGTGTTTTGGTGGGGGACTTTTTTAAAGTCTCTCCCCCCACGATTCGCCGGCGGCCTGCAGCCTTGTCTCATCCGCTCCCCCGCTTTCACCCGCGTGCGGGGTGAAAGCAACCCAAAGTACAGCACCCCCCTTCGCGGGTGCTGCGGGGGGGAGCAGTCTTTCACAAAGACGGCTTTACCATGCCCCGCATAAACGACCGCGCCGCTCTGCGGGCGCTTCCCACCGGTTCCCTCGGCAGCCTGCGTTACCTCAAACGGTACCTGCGACCCTATAAATGGCGCGTCGTGGTGGCGATGATCGCGCTCAGCATCACCTCCTCCTCCGTGCTCGGCATCGGCTACGCGCTCCGCTATCTGGTCGACGAAGGCATCGGCAAGCGCAACATGAACCTGCTGACCGATTCGTATATCGTGCTGATGGGCGTGATCATGCTGCTGGCCTTCACCACCTACGCGCGGTATTTCATGGTGACATGGATCGGCGAGAAAGTGGTGGCGAACATCCGCCGCGACATTTTCCATCATTTGATTCACCTGGACGTGACGTTTTTCGAGACGAACCGCCTCGGCGACCTGCTCTCCCGCCTGACAACGGATACCACCCTGATCCAGACGGTGGTCGGCTCCTCGGTCTCCATTGCGCTGCGCAATCTGCTGATGTTCCTCGGCGGCATCGTGATGCTGTGCTTTACCAGCCTGGAGCTGACGGGGTATGTCTCGCTGATCGTGCCGCTGGTGGTGGTGCCGATCCTGGTGATCGGCAAGCGGGTACGCCGCCTGTCCCGCGCCTCGCAGGACCGGATCGCCGACATCAACAGCCACGCGGAGGAAACGCTCTCCGCCATCCAGACCATCCAGGCCTTCACGCTGGAAGAGCGGGAAGACCAGCGTTTCAACGGCTATATCGAGGAGAGCCTGCAGACCGCCATGCAGCGCATCCGGATGCGCTCGGCCTTGACCGCGATCGTCATCACGCTGGTGCTCGGCGCGGTCGCTTCGGTGTTGTGGATCGGCGGGCAGAGGGTGATCACCGGGGATATTTCCGTCGGTTCCCTTTCCTCCTTCGTGTTCTACGCGATGCTGGTGGCCGGTTCCATCGGCGCGATCAGCGAGGTGGTGGGGGACCTGCAGCGGGCGGCGGGGGCGGTGGAGCGGCTCGCCGAACTGCAGCAGCAGACCTCGGCGCTCGGCAACGGTGAGGTTACCGGCCATCTGCCGCGGGAGCCGATCGGCAACATCACCTTTGAGAACGTGACGTTCCATTATCCTTCCCGCCCCGACGAAGCCGCCATGAAAGGCGTGAGTTTCCATATCGAACGCGGTCAGACCGTAGCGTTCGTCGGCAGCTCTGGCAGCGGCAAGAGCACGATCTTCCGCCTGCTGCTGCGGTATTACGATCCCGCTGCCGGGCAGGTGGCGCTGGAAGGCATTCCCCTCACTTCGCTCAGCCTGCAGGAACTGCGTGGCCGCCTCGGCGTGGTGCAGCAGGACACCATTATTTTTTCCGCCACCGCCTACGACAATATTGCCCTCGGGCGAATCGGCGCGTCACGCGAGGAAGTGATCGCCGCGGCGCGGGACGCGGAGATTCTCGATTTCCTGGAATCCTTGCCGGAAGGATTGGATTCGCACCTCGGCGAAAAAGGCATCCGCCTGTCGGGCGGACAGCGTCAGCGCATCGCCATCGCCCGCGCGCTGGTGCGCTCTCCCGACATCCTGCTGCTGGACGAGGCGACCTCGGCGCTTGATTCCGAAAACGAACACAAGGTGCAACAGGCGCTCGGCACCGTCATGCGGGGGCGCACCACGCTGGTCATCGCGCACCGCCTGTCCACCGTGCAGAACGCCGACAAGATCATCGTGATCGACCGCGGGACCATCGCGGCGGTCGGCACCCATGAGGCGCTGCTCGCCGGCAACCCGCTCTATCAACGGCTGGCCAGCCGCCAGTTCCGGGACAAAGATGCCCTTGCCGCCTGAGCGCTCGCCGCTTGAGCACGTCCTGCGGGGAAAAATCGCCAAGCGCGGCGCCCTGACCGTCGCGGAATATATGGAACTGGCCCTCGGCCACGAGGAATACGGTTATTACATGACGCGCGACCCGTTCGGCGAGCACGGGGATTTCACCACCGCCCCCGAAATCAGCCAGATTTTCGGTGAGATGCTCGGCGTCTGGCTGGCGATGATGTGGCAGATGCTGGGCAGTCGCGAAATGCTGCTGCTGGAGCTCGGCCCGGGACGCGGCACCCTTATGAACGACGCCCTGCGCGCCACTCGCCACGTAGGCGGGTTTCACGATTCGCTGGTCATCGTCTGCGTCGAGATCAGCCCGGCGCTGCGCCGGTTCCAGCGCGCCACGCTCGGGGGGGCGCACCCGCGCATCACCTGGCAGCCGAACCTGGAAGGACTGCCCGACCTGCCGATGCTGCTGGTGGCGAACGAGTTTTTCGACGCCCTCCCCATCCGGCAATATGTCAAGGCGCAGGGCAGTCTGCAGGAACGGCTGGTGACGGTGGACGCACAGACCGACACCCTGAAATTCGTCGTGCAGCCGATGGGCCTGCAGCTGATCAAGGGCGGCGGGTACGCGCCGGACGACGGAGCGGATCATCAGATCGTCGAATCGAGCCCGGTGGCGAGGCAGATCATGGGCCAGCTCTCAGGTCACATGGCCCGGCTCGGTGGCGCGGGCCTGGTGGTGGATTACGGCTATACGGGAGCGAGCCGCGGCAATACGCTGCAGGCGGTCAAACAGCACGGCTTCTGGCCGCCTCTCAACGCCCCGGGAGAAGCGGACATCACCGCCCATGTCGCCTTCGACGATCTGGCGGGACTGGCATCCGAGCACGGCCTTGCCTGCCCCCCGGTGACGACGCAGGGAGCGTTCCTGCATACCATAGGCGGCGGCGTACGGCTGAAATATCTGTGCGAAGGGGGAACGCCCAAGCAGGCGGAACGCCTGATGCAGGGTTACGCACGCCTCGTCGACCCCACCCAGATGGGGGAATTGTTCAAGGTAATGGGTATATGCTCTGACCCCTCCTTGCAACTGGCGGGATTTTTCGAGCCGGCCGGTTGAATACGGTGAAGCCGTCCTTCTCCTTTTAGGCAGCATGCGGAAAATCCGAAGGAAAACAGAGCATGCGTCCCGCTTGTCAACGAGAGAGAGACGGTGTCAGGAAACTTTTGTAACCATGCCCGTCACTCCATGTCAGCGACCAGCATACATTCCGGTGGCGGCGCGATCGTTCAGCATGGTTTCAAACTTTCCGGCTCCCTGTTCTGCCCGGATTTGGTCGATACGCGCCTGCGTGATCTGCGCATCCGACGGTCCCTTGCCGCGTACCGCCTGACCAAGCGCCTGTCCGCCTTTGATGGCGCCGACCGTCGCCAGCACCGCCCCCCCGGCAATAATGGCCGCCCTTGACGCGGTTATCCATCCCGCTCCAGTGCGTCTTTACCGCAGCGAGGGCGGTGCCCGCATGGCTTTTCGCTTCATTCATGACCGTGCCGCCCTGCGTGGAGACCGCGGCTTCCGCACTTTGCACGGTCGAAGCAGCATTCGCCGTCGCCGCCTGTGCCGCCCCTGCGGCAATATCCGCTTTCGCCTGCCTTGCGGAAGCGACCACTTCCTTCACCCGATTTCTGGCCACGTCGATGGTTTCCTGATTGCCCGTTTTCAACGCGTCACGAAATTCATCATGATAGATCGGAATCAGACTTTTCGCCCCTTGCAGCTTAAGCTAATGCGAATTGCGGGTGATGATGCCGTCAAGTTCCGCCGGAGTGAAAACCTGATTTCCATAGGTAAAGGTAACGGAAGGAGCGGCTTGCGACGCAGGAGCAGCACCGGCAGCTGTCGATTCTTTGCCCAGCAGTTTTGAAAACCAACCCATCGCTAATCTCTCTATTCAATCTAAGGATTCGATTGTATACCGTCATCATGACTTTTTCATGAAGATGCAGGCTTTCCGGATGACCCGTTTTTCTCTACCCCATGACGCCTCTTCACTGCTGGGCAACGTCACCCACGCTTTCTTCACCCGTTCGGGAGGCGTGAGCGACGGCATATACGCCAGCCTGAACGCCGGCGTCGGTTCCGGTGACGATCCGGCGCATGTGGAGGAAAACCGCCGCCGGCTGGCGGCCTTTTTCGGGTGCGGCACGAACCGGCTGGCGACGTTGAAACAGGTTCACAGCGCCACCTGCATCACCGTCGACGAGACCTATGAGCCCGCCAGTCGCCCGGAAGCGGACGCTCTCGCCACCCGCGAACCCGGCATCATCCTCGGCATCCTGACGGCGGACTGCGTGCCCGTATTGCTGTATGACCCGGTGGCCCGCGTCATCGGCGCGGCCCACGCCGGCTGGAAGGGAGCGTTCGGCGGCGTAGCGGGTTCCACCGTGGAAGCGATGAGAACGCTGGGCAGCCAGCCTGCCGACATCGCTGCCGCCGTCGGCCCATCCATCCTGCAGACGAATTATGAGGTGGACTGTGCGTTCAGGGAGATGTTCCTCGCACAGAACCCCGTTTGGGAGCGGTTTTTCCTCCCCTCGCCCGCGCATCCTGCCACGCATTTCCTCTATGATAACCGTGCGTATGTGGAACAGGCTCTTCGCGACGCGGGCATCAACCATATCGACCACCTCGCCAACGATACCTATGCGCAAGCCGACCGCTATTACAGTTTTCGCCGCGCCACTCATCATGGTGAAGCGGATTACGGACGTCAGCTCTCAGCGATCATGCTTTAGATACAGCTATTTTAACAGCGGTTACTTATCGCATTGACCAGGATGATGTTTTAAATTATACTAATAATAATTAAAGCGGGAAAAAGCACAGTGCCGAAAGAACCTTATTACGATGTGCAAAATCCTATAATACCGGAAACATTAAAACGCACTTCGATCCATTTGGATTGCAATGAACCGGATAGCGGCTTTTTGCATCAGCAAATCACCGAAATAGCAACGCCGCTTGCTCCGATCATCAACAAAGTGGTGAGTACGCAGGAAGCTGCCCTTCGAAAAGCGGGTGTCGAAGGGATAAATGTCGTGACTTACGCCGATAAATACGAGGACCCCATCAAAAAAACCGTTATCAAACCGGACGATACACAAATTCGCGAACTTATGACGAACGGGGAAATGAATGTCGGTGCAGAAAAAGTGATTATGCAAGCCATCGCTGCGCAATTAAAAGCTGCCGGTGTACAGGGCACGATCAGTATACAGGATCAGTATTCCCAATATACAAACTCGCCATCTCAAATCGTTATCACTACCGGTACGCTTAAACCTGTCGGCTATTGCCGGTAATGCAGGCCGGCGGAGGGGACACTCTCAGACGTGGAATGACTCACCGCATCCGCATTTGCCTTTTTCATTGGGATTGCGGAAGACGAACCCGCTTTTGAACTTGTCTTCCTCGTAATCCATCACCGAGCCGATCAAAAACATCACGGCTTTAGGGTCGATCAGCACGCGCACGCCCTTTTCCTCCACCACTTCGTCATAAGCGTTCACGGCGTCGGCATATTCGATATCGTAAGCCAGCCCGGAGCACCCGCGGGTTTTGATGCCGACGCGGATTCCTTGCGCAGGCTTGGCGCGTGCGGCCAGCAGCCCGAGAATTTTCTCAGCCGCATGGTCGGAAATGGAAAGCACGGAAGCCGGCATCGCGAAGCTCCTAACCCGCCACCGGGATGCCGGCCACCGCGGTGATGCGGTAATGTTCTTCCTTTTCCGCTTCGGAAAGCAGTCCGTGCTTCAGTTTATAATCACGCACCGCCGCCTTGATGGCGTCTTCCGCCAGCACGGAGCAATGGATTTTTACCGGCGGCAGAGAGAGATGCTGGGCGATTTCGGTATTTTTCAGCGCGATCGCCTCGTCGATGGTCTTGCCCCGCACCCATTCGGTGACGAGCGAGCTGGACGCGATGGCCGAGCCGCAGCCGAAGGTCTTGAAGCGCGCGTCTTCAATCACGCCGTCCTTGTTCACCTTGATCTGCAGCTTCATCACGTCCCCGCAGGCGGGCGCACCGACGAGGCCGGTACCGACATCGACGTCGTCCTTGTCCAGCGCACCGACATTGCGCGGATTATTGTAATGATCCATCAATTTTTCACTGTACGCCATGTCGCTCCGCACGTCCGTGCATTTCTATAAATAAGATGAATAGAATATAAGGGTTTTTACGCGCGAACGCAAGGGATCTCAAGGAGAAATCGCGCATACGCGCAAGGAACCGCATCTTTCGTTCGGATTTTGTTGACTTGGGCGGTGATTATAGGCTAGCAAGCCATACTTGTCTTTTTGCATCACGCAAACGCTGGAGGGGTGGCTGAGCGGTCAAAAGCAGCGGACTGTAAATCCGCCCTCGTATGAGTACGCAGGTTCAAATCCTGCCCCCTCCACCACGCTTCGCCCCGATGGGGCTACGCGTGGCGCAGCCACGGGGAGCACCAGCGACTTGGGCGAAGCAGTGTCCGGCGAAGCCTTTTGGCGTAGACGGGCTGGTGCAACAGGAGCAATATTATGTGGTATGTTTATATTATCCGAAGCATCAACCATCCTGATTAGGAGTATACCGGCGCAAGTGAAGATTTAAAGCAACGCTTATCAGATCATAATTCCGGAAGTCTACTCATACCGCTAAATTTGCTCCATGGGAGCTAGTTTGGTATTGTGCCTTTCCAGATAAATATAAGGCGCTGGAATTTGAGAAATATTTAAAATCCCATTCCGGTAGGGCATTTGCTAAAAAGAGACTAAAATGAAAATCCGCACCATATTATAGTCATTCCGATTTAAAACCGTACGGTTTTAATCGGATAAAATGACTATAAACCTATAATTTATAGTGTTTTTATCCGAAAATTTTCGTACGAAAATTATTCGGAAACACTATATCTGAAATCTGCTGACATCACTGGGTAATGCGGTTTCTGGAGTCAACTTTTCGAAGTTGCGCCACATAAAGATTTTGAAGATTGGAAAGAAATATGGTGCGGCAATATTCGTCTTGGCTTTGTAAAGCTTGATGAAAATAATAGCGGATCAAATTGCGTACCCGTTTTTGAATTCGAAGATGATACGCTCGATACTTTAGTGTTTCCGAATAATTTCCGTACGGAAATTTTCGGATAAAAACACTATAAAATATATGGTTATAGTCATTTTATCCGACAAAAACCGTACGGTTTTTAGTCGGAATGACTATTATATAAAGCGTGCGATAGAATTAGGCGCGACGATGATTGAGGATGGACGGAACAATCCAAAATTACTTTCGGCTGTAATGCGCGATCCTTTTGGCAATGAATTTGAGCTTAGCAAATTTCAGGATTAAATGGCTAGGTATTTGTAAAATAAGCAATCTCATCTCAGGACAGGTTCTGAACGTATCAACCAGCCCCCACCATCTTTTGTTTGCGCGTAGCCGCCACACCAACCCTACGCGCATGCTTACGGTTCAAGGATTGTCCTTTCACCTCCACCACTGCACGGACGGCCATGGCCTTACACATCACGCATGAACGCAACCCCGCCGGTCCGGCGCCCGATGAAATGGAGCGCGCGCTGGAAGTCTATAATGCTTCGGTCGCCGGCAGCCATGACCGTGAAACGGTGCTGCTGACCGCTCGTGACGATCAGGGAATCCTGCAGGCTGGTCTTAAAGGAACGATGGGATGGAACTGGCGGATGGTGACGATTCTGTGGGTGGGTGAGACTTACCGGCGGAAGGGGGTTGGTTCCCTGCTTCTGCAGCAGGCGGAGGAAAAAGCGAAGGCATACGGATGCACGGGCGTGTTTCTGGATACGCACAGTTTTCAGGCACCTGAATTTTATCAAAAACAGGGTTATAGCGAATTCGGCAGGCTCGAAAATTTCCCGCCGGCCATGCGCGACTCTATTTTACCAAATCGCTTTAGCTACCCGTCCTGAACAGGCAGGATGGCGGGCAAAACTCCTACTTCACCACGCGTTTTACCACCTGCTCTTCCCGTGCTGCCTGCAACTCCTTCTGAAACTCTGAGTTCTGCAACAACCCGCCCACCACCAGCAGGGCCAGTTGCCGCCCGCCGTCCAGATCGTTGGGGTAATGCATGCCCACCAGCACCCGATGCCGGGCGATCCGTTCGGCGTGGCGGTAGAACTCGTCGCTTTCTTCGGGCAGCAGCAGGGAGAGCAGGTGCGCCCAGACGTAGCCGGCGGCGGTGTGTCCGCTCGGATAGGAAGGGTTGGTATGCGGTTCGATCAACGGTTTGACACGCTTGTCCGCGAGATAAGGCCGCGGCATGTTCCAGTAATCCTTGACGGTTTCACCTATGCCGAACGTCGTTTTGCCGGCACGGTCGAGCAGGTGGTAGAGGGCGGGGAACTTTTCCCGCACCAAGGCCGGGTCCGTGGTAAGCGCGATCATTTCGGGAGTCATGATCCGCTCATCCGCGGCGGCTTTCACTTCCTTCGCGTCGGCGTGGGTCTGCAGGCGGATCATGGTCCCGATCTCCTGTTTCCAGGCATCGCTGCCGACCGCATGGGGTTTGGCGAGCAGCGTCGGGGGGATGGATTTAGGGGGCAGATAAGGATCGACGGCGTGGGCGGACGTGGCCGTGAACAAAATCAGGACCGCCCATATCCGGAAAAATGAACGCGTTTTCAGTGTTTTCATACCCTGTTCCTTCCGTGATGCTATCAGTCGTTCCAAGAAAAAAATTTATTTCGCTCGGATAAAACGACTATACTTACATAATTGACGGTGCATTTATCCAGACAATTTTTGAAACATTATCTCTTAGAACCAGTCACGTAAACCTTTTTAGGCTAGCGAAAATGGTTGATTTGCGAGACTCGAAGCGCAGTGTACTTAAGGTACATGAGGCGGGGGGCCGCCCCCATCGAATCGCAGTAAATTGACCGTTTGCAGCTGCATAAAAGGGTTTACGTGACTGGTTCTTAAAAAATCGTTCCGAAGCCGTGTAAGGGATGACGTATCCTGATCCGTTGCGCGAAGCGTGCGCTCACGCCGGTACTTTCTTTTCGGTGTAATGTTTGAGCTTGTCGCCCAGCTCGTCGAAATTGACCGGCTTGGCGATGTAGTCGTCCATACCGATGGACAGGCAGCGTTCCCGGTCACCGGCCAGCGCGTGGGCGGTCATGCCGATGATGGTGGTGTGAGAGGCACCGCTCGCCGCTTCGTGTGCGCGGATCGTCTGGGTGGCTTCGAAGCCGTTCATGCCGGGCATCTGCACGTCCATCAGGATGACGGCATACTCCGCCTGCGCGGCTTTTTCCACCGCCTCATGGCCGCTGCGGGCGATGTCGTAGCCATAGCCCAGATCCTCGATATAGGTGGTGGCGACCAGGATGTTGGGTTCGTAATCTTCCACAAGCAGCAAGCGCGGTCCAACGGTTACCGGTGAGATTCCATACGCGCTCCCGGCATTTGGAATGGGTGGAATGGTTGCCTGCGGCAGGTAGAGACGGATACTGAATTCGGAGCCTTTGCCGAGTGTGCTGGTCACGGAGATATCGCCTCCCATCGCTTCGGTCAGCATCTTGGTGATGGACAGGCCGAGCCCCGTCCCGCCGTATTTACGGGAAATGGAGCTATCCCCTTGCGCGAACTTATGGAAGATCACGTCTATTTTCTCGGGCGCGATGCCGATGCCGGTATCACGCACCTGCAGGGTCAGCTTGTCGATAGCGGGCTCGGCGCTCGCTTCCCGCAGGATGGAGAGGTGGATATGTCCCGCCTCCGTGAATTTCAGCGCGTTGCTGCAGAGATTGAGAATGACCTGGCGGATGCGGTTGGGATCCCCGATAAAGGTGATTCCTTCTATCGCCGCAGCTTCCAGATGGAAGCCGACGCCTTTTTCCCGTGCCCGCACCAACATCATGCCGACGATTTCCTCAAGCAAGGCCAGCAGGCTGAAAGGAATCGCCTCCAGCTCCAGGCTGCGGCTTTCGATCTTGGAGATATCCAGCAGATCGTTGATCAGCGCCAGCAGTCCGTCGGCGCTGAATTGCAGGGTCTTGATGCATTCGCGCTGCCGGTCGGTCAGCGGACGGCTCTCCGCGAGGATGTGGGAGAGCCCCATCACCGCGTTCATCGGCGTGCGGATCTCATGGCTCATGGTGGCGAGGAACTCGGACTTGGCGAGATTGGCCTGCTGGGCGCTCATTTTCTCGCTCTCCAGCAGCATGGCGGCGATGCTGCGCGCCGTCTCCATATCATCGACGGACCACGGCACGGCGCGATGCTCCACATGTTGTTTCCACAGCGCGAAGGAACTGCGGGGCGTCAGGCGATATCCCCCCGTGGTGAGCTCCAGCGGTTTTTCGGGATTGCCCGCCCAATCCACCTCCTCTACCATGGCACGGCGGAACCAGATGGCGTAATCCTGGCTTTTCAGACTGATAGGGACGGCAAGAATACCTCCGGTAAGGTTTTCCAGTACCGGTATTCCCTTGAAATGCATACGGGCGTCATGGGTCGAGAACATCGTCTCCCCGCCCTGTTGCTTAAGCCACTCCAGCAACGTGGCGATGACTTCGGGGGAAGGCGCATCCCCGTAACGCAGGACATGAACGTACGCCTTGACGACCAGCGCACTGGAATCCAGCGCCTCTATCGCAAGGACATGCGAATCCTCCAGCAGGCGGGTGATGCTGCTGTGCTTATCGAGGGCGAAGGACATTTTCTTGATCAGTTCCTCTCTGCGGGTGTGCGCCTCCCGCTTGGCGACGTCCTGCAGGGTGGAGAGATGGGCGGAAAAGATATGCCCCATGATTTCCGAGACGTGGCGCACCGCGAACGGCACGTAGAGCGGGGTGCGGTGATGGCAGGCGATCAATCCCCATAATCTGCCGTTCTGGAGGATGGAAATGGACATCGACGCCTTGACGTCGATATTGTCGAGATACTGGATATGCACGGGCGAAACGCTGCGCAGCGCCGACAGGCTGAGGTCCAGCGGCGCGCCCGTCGCCGGATTCAGGACGGGAAGGATGTCCACGGGCCGATAGTCGATATTGGCGATGAGGCGGAGGTAATTCTGCGTATACAGCCTGCGCGCCTGTTCCGGGATGTCGGAAGAAGGGAAATGCAGCCCTTTATAGCTCGGCATGAAGTCGGCCCGCGATTCGGCCACCACTTCGCCGTGCCAGTCGGCGTCGAACCGGTATAATTTAACACGGTCGAAACCGGTAACGCTGCGGATCGAGCGGGTCACATGGTCGAACGTCGCCTCCGAGGTCGTGGCATAATGCATGCCGATGGCGAAATTACGCAGCCCGTCATTGTAGAGCGCCGAGTGATTGATGATGGCCGCCACCGGTTCCCATTCGACGACGATGCTCTGCCCCACCTGATGGGCGATGGCGTCGTAGATCCCGTGGGCGTTACGGATAACGGTGGACTGGATCGGCTGGCGTACCTCTTCGCTCTTGAGCTCCATGAGGATGTTCCACGGTTCCTCTTCGATGAACTCGCGCACGTTCCTGCCTAAGCACGCTTGTGCCGGCACGCCGAGAAACGCCTCGGCGTTGGCGCTGATCTGTTCGATATCACCGTTCAGCGAGCAGACCATCAGCATACCGTGCGGCTGGATGGAGCCCGGCACGTGGATCGGCTCCTGTGCGCAGGCGTCCAGCGCTTCTTTCATGTCTTTTTCGGTAAAGACATCACGGGGCTTAATCGAATCTTTATGCATGGCACTATAAGAAGCAAGGGGATGGTAACTTCTGATACTAGACATAATGCATCATTTGTATGTTCACATGTGAACGTACATCTAAACGAAATGAGTGAATCTGTCATGCTAAAACAGCAATTAAAATCCGATGCAGTGAATCAGAGCAATTTATTGCAATTGCTGCATGCGAAAGAGCGCACGCTTCTTCTGGATGCGCTGGAGCCGATCGAGCTGCGGGCCGGACAGATATTGTATGAACCGGGCAACCCCGTCTACCACACCTATTTTCCCTGCGGAAAAACGCTGATCTCCTACATCGTGCTGCTGGACGATGCGCGCCGGGTGGAAACGGCGCTGATCGGGCGGGAGGGCGCCATCGGCGGGATCGTCAGCCAGGGACAGATGCCGGCCTACTGCCAGGCGCTGGTACAGTTCTCAGGGGTGGCGCTGCGGATCGAATCCAGCCGGCTGGAATACGCCAAGAGCCAGTCGACCATGCTGCGTCATTTCTTCGCCCGCTATTCGGACTGCCTGCTCGCCCAGATTTTCCAGACCGTCGCCTGCAACGCCACGCATACGCTGGAACAGCGCACCGCCAAATGGCTGCTTTCCGTGATGGAGCGCACCGGTGAATCCACCATCCCGCTGACCCAGGAGCAGCTGGCGGGAATGCTGGGCGTGGGCCGCAGTTATGTCTCCCGCGTGGTGAACAAGATGAAGGTGCAGGGCGCGTTGCATACGTCCCGCGGCAAACTGGTCGCCAGCAATATCCCGGCGCTGGAGCACATCGCCTGTCATTGCAACGGGCATGTGAGGGAGCATTTCAATACGGTGCTGGCGGGGCTGTATCCGACGGATGAGCGGATGGAAGGTCAGTGAAGAGATCGTTCAGCGCGTTATTTTGCTTCCGCTGGGTTTTGCTGCGTTTGGAACGGACAGAGGAATGACGCTTGATTCGACATCACGGCCCAGCGGTATTCTCGCTTCGTTAGGGTCGTTCGTACCGCCTGAAGGTATCTGATCCCAAGGCAGTTTAATGGATTCTCCCTGGGCGTTGAGCAATTCCACCTTATCACCAGTCGTACCATAGCGATTTTCCACGCTGAGTTGCGTTCCACCGACTTTTCGCGCAAATTCCTGAAAATTGGGATTTTCCAGCAAAGCGTTTAACTCATTCTTTGAGAGAATCTGGTCTTCTCCCGTCGCTTTCCATATAAAATGTTTAAATTCTTTTTCATTTAACGCTTTCACCGCTTCGAGATCTTCTTTTGGCGATATGCCCTGCCCCACCACTTTCGATTCAGGATTTACAAACGTAATATCTTCTCCCATTTTTTTAGCTACATAATCAAAAAGTCCCTGTTTCTCACGAACATGAAAATCATCCTTTTTGAATGTGAGTGTAATAGTTTGCACTTTGCCTTTCTGATCGCTGGTAGTTTCACTGGTCGCCCCGGTTTCGCGACTTTCGCGTATGCTCTGCATTTCTCCCACCATATCCAGCAATGCCTGCCCTTCAACAGAGTCAGCCTTAGACATGTCGATCGTCAACACTTTGTCCTGATCACTGTTTTCGCTGTAGATAAACTTGGATTTCATCATTTCCTCTCAAAGACACTATTTAATTTTATTAAATAATACTTAACGAATAGTGTCAAGAAAATCGAGGGCGCACCGGATGTATGCATACGGCGGCAATTCGTTGATCTACGAAGCGTGAAGCGCTTTATCACAACTCTCCGTAATGCATTGAAACGAAGCGCACGCATGCATCACTGCCGTTTCCGCATCGATTTTGGCATCGTCCAGCGCTTGGACGAAGATTTTCCATTGCCTGCCCGTATCCTCACCGTAACCGGCGAAGAAATGATTGGTCACCCCTCCTTCCAACCCTAACTTCCGCGCCAGATGCCTGGAAATCACCTGCCCGCCGAGCGTCGAGCCCTGCTTGACGTAGAGATAGCCGAGCAGGGCTGAGCGGGACCCGATCGCCGGTAACGGTGTCAGAGTGATTTCGACGGGGCGGACGCCATGCGTCGCCATGTCCCGCTCCAGCCAGTCGAGGGCGGGAGCGTCGGGATACTCCGGATCCGTATAGACCACGGCGTCCTGCATATGGCGGTAGGCGAGATGGAAGGCCTGAAGGGCGCGGTGGTACTGATCATGCCTGATATCCTGCGTCAGAGGGGCCAGCAGGGGATGGACATGCAGCGCTTCATGCAGGCCGCGTGTTTCCTCTCGTAACGTCAGGAGCAGGGAAGGTGCCGGAAGGGACATAAGGATGGTGTAGAGAATCGGCAGACATTTATCCATGCAAAAGAGGCGGGAACGACTGAATATGAAAAATCGGCTGGAGGTTTCGCTTCCCCCCTTGAGGGGGAGCCGAAGAGCGCGTCGGCGTGATTCGGTGGGGGGTTTACTGAAAGCAAGATGTCCCCCACCAAAACACACCGTACGCGTCGCCGTTCAAACGGAGTCACTACCGAAAGACGCGCTACGATCTGGCCGGGACGGAATCCTTATGCACCACCGCCAGCTCCGCCCCCAGGAACAGAATATGCGCCGAATAATATACCCACAGCGCCAGCAGGATGAACGAACCCGCCGCGCCGTACGTGGTACCGACCGCGCTGCTGCCGAGATACAGCCCAATGAAATGCTTGCCGAGCGTGAACAGCAGGGCGGAGACGCACGCGCCCAGCCACACGTCGCGCCAGGCGATCTTGGCATCGGGCAGGATTTTATAGATCATGGCGAACAGCAGGCTGACGATGACGAAGCTCGTCCCCGTATTCAGCAGTTCCAGCAAGGTCGCCTGATAGGGCAGGACGCCGTCGAAAAACGTTCCGAACGTGGAGAGTACCGCGCTCAGCATCAGGGAGACCAGCAAAAGGCCACCGATTCCAAACACCATCAGGAACGCCAGCAGGCGGCTTTTGATATAGTAGCGGATGGGAGCGTTTCGCACAGGTTCCGCCTGCCAGATCCGGTTGAGCGATTCGCGCAGCTGCCCGAACACGCCGGAAGCGCTGAGCAGCAGGGTGACGACGCCGGTGGCGAGCGCCACGATATTGGAACGGGTGGCGGAGGATGCGGCGATCACGTCCTGGATAGTCTTCGCCCCGTCCTTTCCGATCAGGCTGGCGAGCTGGGCTTCGATCTGCCCTTCCGCCGCGTCTTTCCCGAAAAAGATGCCGGCCACCGCCACGGCGATCAGCAGCAGCGGGCCGATGGAAAGCAGGCTGTAGAACGCGAGCGCGGCGGAAAGCTCTGCCACACGGTCCTCAGACCATTTATGCGCCAGCTTTTTCAGCATTGCCACGGAGACGATCATTTCGCCTTACTCTTTCCGGCGGCTGGAGCGTTATTGTCAGGCACGGCGTCGGTAGCGGCGGTGGTGCCGGTATGCCTGTGCATCTGCGCGAGCAGCGCACCGCAATCGCTGTCCTCCCCCTCACCCGTCCCGACGAATGCCGCCACCGCGGCCACCGGAGCGAATACGGCAAGGCCCGTGGCGATCACACCCCTCTTCGCTAGCGGGCCTTTCTGAATGCTCACTTCGGGCTTCTTGATGGTGCCGGTAATATCGATCGGTGAACGCAGGGACAGCAGCGTCGCGCTTTTGGGGGAAGGTTCGATCACCATGCCCAGCCGCTCTTTCTCCAGATTGAGGCCCCCTTTGGCGGTAATCAGCGTATCCTTGGTATCGAATACGAAACTTTTCGCCTGCATATGGCCGTCTTTCACATCGAAATCGGCGACCAGGCAACGGATGGGAAGGGATTCGTCGCCGCCGAGAATGAAGCCGAGCGAACGGGAAATATCCAGGCTGACCAGCTTGACCAGCAGATGGCTGATACTGCCGCCTTCCATGCCGATCCCGGCGGCGCCGTCGGCGTTGGCGAGCATTTCATGCAGGGATTTTCCGTGTCCCTTCAGTTTCACCGTCCCGCCGATCATCCCGGTCGCCGGCTTGATATCACCGATGGAAGAGCCCACACCCGCCAGCAGCCCCCCCAGCTTCATCTTGTCGAAGGTAATGACGGCGTGATCCTGCACCGGGTCCCTCCGGGCATTGATGGTCATATTAACGGTGATATCCCCCTGTGCGCTGCCGAAACGCACCGGCTTCAGCTTCAGCAGACGGTCGTCCAGCGTGACGTGCGCGAAAAAGTCCTCCAGCGGCAGGTTGTCGGAAATGACGTGTTTACCGCTGAAAGTGACGTCGGCATCCATGGAGGAGACTTTTTGAATATCGAGCGGCAGGTCGGGAATGATGGTCGGGCTGGCCGCCTGTTCCGCCGCCAGCTGTTTCTGCGCTTCGGACACCTGCTGGTCCGGGGCGATACCGATCAGCGTTTTCAAGTCATTCAGCGATAAAGTGTCGGACGTCAGTTTCGCCGTCAGTTTCGGGCGGACGTGGGTCGGATCGAACGCGAGGGAACCGGCCACGTCGCTTTTACCTATAGTGCCTTTCAGCCGGTTGAACTGCCAGTCCTTCCCGCCATACACCAGCTGCCCGTTGATATGGTAGGGCGGCGTCGGAGGTGAGACCAGCCCGATCAGCGGATAAAGTTCCGCGGCGTCGGCACCTTTGATGTCCAGCGCCATGTCGATCCCTTTCGGCGGCATCAGCTCGGTCAGCGTGCCTTTGGCGTGTGCGACGGTATGGCCGATCGTCACGTCCGCGCTCACGGGACACTGCGTCGCGTTTTCGGTAAAGCAGCGGGTCGCCAGCTCCGCTTTCAGGGAAAAGGCCTGCGCGAGGTGTTTTCCCGTACCGCTCAGGCTGATCGTATCGCTGCTGCTGTCGCTCTTCAGGGCGATATCGGTATGCTGCGTATCGTCACGGTACGTGAAGACGGAATGTTTCAGGTATACGAGGCCGAACCTGACGGGCGGCGCCGGCTTGGAGGCGGCGGTAGGAGGAGAAAAAGTCCAGTTGGCGACGCCTTTCGCGTTTTTCTCCAGATGCACTTCGCTGTCGGTCAGTGAAAAATAACGGACGACATATTCCCCTTTCAACAACTCGGGTAAGGAAAGACCCGCATCCAGCGTACCGATGCTCGCCATATGCTCTGGCTTCGCCCAGTCGGTATTGGCGACGCTGAGGCCGCTTACGTGAAGTCCGGGAAAATATCTGAAGCTGGGATACAGATAACCGGTCAATCGGATTTCACGACCGCTGAGGCGGGTACTGAGCGAGGAAAATACGGCTCGCCCGGGCGGGGTGTTGATAAACGCGACAACAACGACGGGGACGAGTATCACCACCATGAGGGCGATAGAAAACCATTTGATCAGTGACTT
The DNA here is from genome assembly GCA_965248995.1 of Rickettsiales bacterium. Taxonomy (GTDB): domain Bacteria; phylum Pseudomonadota; class Alphaproteobacteria; order Rickettsiales; family UBA998; genus CBDFKY01. The sequence continues at coordinate 102,406 of CBDFKY010000014.1, forward strand.
CATTTCTACCTGCCGCTTTTACCGTAGTGTGCGGCCGCTTAATATTTCCAGCGCAACCCAGCGACAGCGGGCGTCTCATACTCCCGTTCACGCTCTTCCGCTGCATGGATATCCATGGCGGTACGGCTCGCCAGAAGGGCATAATGCTTCTGAACGTCGCGCGCGTCGAACGGAGCCTCGAATCCCTGAGCCAGACTGACCCGGTTTACGCCCGTTTCACTGCGGTAGGCGGTATGCTGCGATGCGGAGATCATTTTCCATTCCGTGTTAAACATGTCCATGCTTGCGATGATATGTTCAAAATTCATGCCAACATGCGCGACATTTCTTTCTTTGGATAAATTCATTTTATAATCTCCTTAACGTAGCCTGCCGGTCCGATGGCAGTAATAATTAATTTGTAGAAAAACTTATTAAAATTTTAGCAATAGAAACAAAGGCGTAAGGACTTTTGTTTCTGTTACGTTATTGAATCAGGCATAAAAAAGCAGTGATGAAGCTTACCGATTGAATTTTGCGCCCTTTCACGAAAGTGAAGCACGCATGTGCCATATTCCTGAAAAGGATGCTACGCTTTAATTTTCCGCTCAGTTCGCGGTACTGTCCTTGATATTATCTCCGGCGTCTTTCACGGCGTCACCCAGTTTCTGTCCGGGCGTGCGGTCTTCCAGCTGACGGGCGGCTTTGCCGACACCCTGCGGGAGGGCATCCACCGCATCCCCGACTTTCTGGCCGGTGGTGCGCTGATCCGGCATGGTCATCACTCCCCAAGTGATCAGGCCGAGCGCCAGTACTACGACGACGGCCAGCAGGCCTTTAAACGATGAATTCATAACCTGTTCCTTTGGATGAGTGTTCAGATGGTAAAATTATGCCGCGGCGCTCAAGGCGTCGTAGCGAATGGTGCATAAACCGAAGCCGGAGAGATCCGTTCCTTCATCGTCGAACGATTCATCGATGATGGGCGTGAATGCCAGCTCTTCAAGGGTGGTGTAATAATCCATGGATCGCCTCCTTACGCGCTGGCTGTTTCGGAAAGTTTAGAGAACTGGAACGATTGCTCCATCACGGGGATAAGTCGGTCGATCCGGCTGATGGCGTGCGCCAGTTCCTCGCTTTCCTGCAATTGTTCCTTAGTGGGGGGATTTCCTCCCTCATCTTCGAGACGCAGCAGTTCGTCATGAGACATTTTCAGCTGTTCCCGCGTTTTCTGCAGCATGTCCGGTCCGTTATCGCTGATTTTCTGCACGGCGCAGAGACCGCGGCGGCAGGATTCGATCCAGCGCTCGAGTTTTTCCACGTTGTCACGCGCTTCGCCTTTGAGCAGCACCTGCTCGGAACGCACCAGGATGCGGCGCAGGTCGTTGCCGAGCGCTTCCACGTCGTCAAGCTCGGGCAAAGGGGAAATATCGGTTCCGGCAGGCGCAGGGCGCTCGGCAGTCTGGGTAAATTGAGTCATAATGATCTCCATGGGTTATGAACCTATCCTATGCGGGGCACTGTAAATCTACAGTAGGGAGGAGAGGGGCGCTTCGTAAAGATTCGGCAAGTATCCGGAAGTGTCTGTAGTGAAAAGGATTTTTTATGAAAATTCCGATGAAAAAAGCCTCAGGCCGCCCGGACGATCATCTTTTTAAGGGTGGAGGCGAGGATATCTGGATGGATCGGCTTGCTGATATAATCGTCCATGCCCGCGGAAATACAGCGCTCCCGGTCGCCGGCAAGAGCGTGGGCGGTGACGCCGATGATAGTGTGGCGGGTTTTCCTGCCCGCTTCCAGCTTGCGGATACGCCGAGTGGTTTCCAGACCGTCCATGTCCTGCATCTGCACGTCCATCAGGATGGCGAGGTAAGGTTTCCCTTTCTCAAGCTCTTCGATGGCTTCCGCGCCGCTGCCCAGCGCCACCACGCGGTAGCCGAGATCCTCCAGCATGAGGGTCGCCACCATGACGTTCGGCGCATAATCCTCCACCAGCAGGATAGCTCCCTCTTCCAGAGCGGAGGATCTCTCGGGAACGGGCGACATCGTTTCGCTCACGTGGGTTTTTTCTTTCTCACCGTTTTTCAATGTCAGTGTCAGCGTAAATACCGACCCTTTACCGGATACGCTCTCCACTTGGATGTCACCGTTCATCAGCCGGGCAAGGGAACAGGCGATGGAGAGTCCGAGGCCGGAACCGCCGTAGCGGCGGGTGATGGTGGCGTCCGCCTGCGTGAATTTATCGAAGATGGTGGAGAGTTTCTCATGCTCGATACCGATTCCCGTATCGCGCACGGTCACGCACACACAGGCCCGTCCCTCTGCTGCCGGAAGCGTTTCCGCATGGATTTCCACGGCGCCTTTATCGGTGAATTTCAGCGAATTGCTGACCAGATTCATCAGGATCTGCTGCACCCGCGTACGATCCCCCAGGAAATACCGGCCTTCCGTCGCGTCATGCAGCGTGAATCCGATATTTTTCTGGTGCGCCTGTTCGTTGAACATGGTGTCGATATCGTGCAGGACCGCCGACATGGCGAAGGCGGACTCTTCCAGCATCACGTGGTCGGCTTCGATGCGGGAGATATCCAGCAGGTCGTTGATGAGTTTGAGCAGCAGGTCGGCGTTGGAGCTGAGCGTGGTGACGATTTTCTTCTGCTCCTCGTCGAGAGGAGTGCGGGCGAGTAAACCGGTCAGGCCGGTGACGACATTGAGGGGCGTGCGTATTTCATGGCTCATCGTGGCGAGGAAATTGGTCTTCGCCTGGTTGGCAGCTTCCGCCTTTTCCTTCGCTTCACTCAGTTCCTGGCGTTGGTATTCGTTTTCACGAATCAGCTTCTCGCGTGTATAGGCAGCCTGCATGACGGCGGGAAGCAGGTCGAAATAACTCTGCCCCGCATCTTTTACCGCGTAATCCGCCGCTCCCTTCTCCAGCGCCGCGACAGCGACGCGCTCATCGCCGCTGGTGGTCAGCAGGATAACGGGGGGCGGTTCCGCATCGGCCAGAATGATATCCAGCGCCTCCAGCCCGTTCATGCCCGGCAGGTGATAATCCAGCAGGATCAAGTCGTAGTGCGTGGTACGGATACGCTCGATCCCCTCTTCCGCCGAACCCGCGATGTCTACATTGAAACGCTGGCGTTCCAGGCGTTTCTGAAGCAGCCGCGCCAGCCCTTCGTCGTCTTCGATATAGAGCAGATGTTGCAGATTTCCCGGCATGGCGATATCAACTCGCTTGCGGAACTTTCACCACCGCCAGCATCAGGCCGAGCTTCTGGATGGCGTCGGTAAAGCTTTCATATTCGACGGGCTTGGTGATATATACGTTGCAACCGAGCTGGTAGCAGCGGTCGATCTCCCTCGGATTATCGGTCGTGGTGAGCACGATGACCGGAATCATCCTTGTATGTTCTTCCGCTTTCAGGCGGCGCAGGATTTCATACCCGTCGATGCCCGGAAGGTTCAGGTCGAGCAGGATGAGCGTCTTGTCATGCGGGGCGCCGGCGCTGTCTTTCCCGAAGAAATAATCGATGGCTTGCGTGCCGTCTTCCAGATGCAGCATTTCGTTGGCGATGCCCGAACGTTTCAGGTTTTTGCGGATGAGAGTGGCGTGCCCCTCATCATCCTCGATCATGACGATTAAAAACTGTTCCGGTAATCCGCTTCTCATAGGTTTTCCCGTTCTCTTTCCGAGTAGATGCAGGAAGTATCATAGTCGTTTCGATAGAAAATGAAACCGTATTCGTTAAAAAACGTTTTCACCAGCCAGTAAATCTTAGAGTTTTACCCTTCCCGCGCGGGAATTGACGGCCTCACCGTTCGGCGTACATTTTTGAAACCTTCTCAGCGAACCGCAACATAATATTTAGGCAGGCGGAAATAAAAAATTGATCCTTTTCCTGGCTCGGATTCGAACCAGATTTCCCCTCCGAGGCGGCGCACCGTCGCCTGCACGAACGTCATGCCGATGCCGACGCCTCGGATGTTTTCGGTATTACGGGCGCGGCGGAAGAACAGGAAGACTTTCTGCTGGTCGGCTTCCTCGATGCCCCGCCCGTTATCGGCGACGGAATAGATGATCTCGCCGTTCGCCTGAGTGGCGGAGACGGTGATATGGCCGGGCCGGGCCGGATCGAGATATTTCACGGCGTTGTCCAGGATGTTGCCGAATATCTGTTCGATGGAATAAGCGTCGCTATAGAGCGAGGGCAACGGGTCGCACACCACTTCGATGGCTTTCTGGCTGATTTCATACCCAAGCGCGGCGACGCAGCGCTCCACGACCTGATCCGTATCCACCAGTTCGATGCGGTATTCTCTCCTGCCGATGCGTGAGAGGTCCAGCACAGCGGTAGTCAGCAGGTCCATTTTTTCGACGGCGCGTTCGATGAATCGCAGGGATTCGGGAATATCCTCTTCGAACGCCTCCCGGACCAGCGTTTTTTCCGACTCTTCAAGGGAGGGCTCCAGTTTTTTCAGGATAGGGACCGTACGATTTACCGCCTCCTGCATTTCGCGCGCGAACCCTTTCAGGTTGACCAGCGGCGAACGCAAATCGTGGGAGGTGATGTAGATAAACGTCTCCATCTCGGCGTTGAGCTGTTCCAGCGCCTCCTCCCTCTTCTTATGTTCGGTGATGTCGGTATGGGTGCCGATCAGCCGCACGATCTCCCCCTTCCTGTTTTTCAGGCCGATCCCGCGCGACAGGATCCACACCCAGCGCTCTTCCTTATGGCGCATGCGGAAGATATTGCTGTAAGCGGGAATTTCGCCGCGCTGGTACTGCCGGTACGTCTCCAGGCTGGCCTGCAGGTCGTCCGGATGGATATACTGGTGGGAACCCGCGGGGGTATCGGGCATTTCCTCATCCGTGTAGCCGAGCATGCTTTTGAAGGCCGGGGAATAATAAATGGTGTTGGCCGGAATATTATAATCATACAGCCCGTCATTGACGCCGGTCATGACGGTCATCATCCGGTCTTCCGCATCCCGCCTTTCCTTCTCGGCGAACGCGTTACGGTTGAGGAGGGAAGTGATGGCGGCGAGCGCGAGCAGCACCCCTGACAGGGTGATCGCCGTTCCGGCGACCAGCGTGATGCGGAAATGCTCCTGCTGCACGTCCGATTCCCGGCGCTGCTTCTTCACCTCCCCGATCCGGTCGGCGATCTGGCCCTCGATCATGGAGCGCACCAGGTCCACCTGCTGTTTCTGATAGTCCATGTCGGCGGAGGCGACCGGTTTGACGCCGCCTTTGTCCACCTCCGCCACCTGCCGGGCGAACAACGCCGCAATCGCTTCGATTTTTCGTTTCCACAGCGCGGTATTTTCCCGGATCACCCGATCATCGGGATCGAAATCCCGCAGTTTTTTCACATGTCCCAGAATTTCGGCGCTGGAAACATCGTAAGGTTCCAGGAAGGGTTTCCTGCCGGTGAGCAGGTAGCCGCGCACGCCGGTTTCCATTTTGATCAAATCCACCAGGATATTGCGTGACTGGCGGGCGACCTCGTAGTTATGCACCGTCCAGTCGTTGATCCGCTGAGCGTTGGCGTAATGACGATAGATCACGGCGGTAAAGGCGATGAACAGGGCGGACACCACGAAAAACAGGCATACGAAATAATGCCGCACCGGGAAGCGGGAGAAGAACTGCATAATGCTTCCTTAGGAGGTTAGCCGGTCCGTATTCATGCCTGATGAACGCCGATGTAACCATAAAAAAGCAATAAGGAAGCGGATCGACCGTTATTTCGGTTTATGGACGGATTCGAAGCCTTCCATGAACGCGTCGATCAGGCGCACCACGTTATCCGTACCCGGCGCCTTGAAATTCACCAGGCTTCTGGACGTAACGCGCAACTGGTTCAGATGTTTCTTCGCATACAGCACCACCCCCGCCAGCATGGCGAGCAGGATAGCTCCGATCAGCAGGGCGGCCATCTGCGGGTCCATGCCGCTGATCACCAGCTGGCGATAGGCGACGAGGACGGCGCCGATCAGCAGCACGGCGAGCAGGATGGCGGCCAGTATCACGCAGATAACGATGGCGGCGACGCCGGCGAGCAGCCGCATCAGCATGGAGGTCGCGGCGGAGATCGTCTTGCTGAGAGTCCACACCTCGAACAGTTTGGTAATCATCGACATGTTCATCTCTGTGCATCCTTGGGGCTGGTCATGGGGGTCATGATGTTTCTATCCGAAAAAGCGTTGCTCTGAAAGGGCGAACTCTCATTGGGATAAAAACACTACGGCAATGATAAAAGGACAGGCCATCCATGTTCTCCGCATTCCATGCGTTGAAGATGGATGACCCGCCCTCTACCGATAATGTTTATCCGATCATCAGCAAGTGATTAACGGCGAAAAAGAGCGCCGAGCACGAAGCCGATTCCCAGAGCCACCGCGCTGGAACGGATCGGGTTGTTGCGGATCTCACCGCTAACTCTGCCCGTCACGTCGCTGAACTGGTCATTGGCGGAATCCACCAGGTTTCTCGCTTTGCGACCGGCGTTGTTCGCGACGTTTTCCACGTCGTTGGCGATACGTCCGACCAGACCGTTGGCTTCACGGTTCGTATCGTTCATGTTGTTTTCGATATCGTGCTTCGCGCGGTACGCGGTATTCTTCGCGTTGCCGAGGGTCTCTTTCGCGTTGCCGATGGTTTCGTTTGCAGCGTCTTTCGTAGCGTTCGTAAACATAATGCTTCTCCTGTGGTTGATAAATGGTCGCGATATCGTGATATCGCGGGTTGACGGTGATATGCTTAAAGTATTTCAGTGTACCGTGCCGAGGAAAGCTCCTTGGCGGCTCCACTCCGTACTGCTCGGCCTGTTTCTGATTAAACAGATGCTTGTGTGAAAAAACGATCAGGAGAAGAAAACAAAATACAAAGATTCGCTAAAGATTAGTCTTTATCATTTTTTTAGTATTTTTTAAGTAGTTTGAATCGGTTTTTAGCGGGCGTACCGTTTAAATGGTAACATAACGCATAACGCACAGCTTTACAGAACAATCAACCGAGCCCGCTTTTTTTGGAGATTTTATGACGAACGTTAAATCCGCTTCCTTTTTGATAAGCGCCGCCACATTGATGGCGACCGCATCCCTGGCTTACGGCGCGCCCGTGATGGGGGAGTCCGGCATTCCCTCCGCCGGGCCGATCACGTATAGCAGTGCCTCTTCCGCACAGGTACCCGCAGCGGCAATGTCAACCGGCACCGCACCCGCGACGGCCCTTCCTTTCACGAAACCCGCTTATGAAACGCAGCATTATGGGCAACCCGCCGCACCGTCTTACGTCCAACCGGTACAGACTGCCCCTGCACAGGCCACACCCGTAGCGAACACCGATGCCGGGAAGCCGGTCGCCCTGACGCCTGTCACCCCCTCCGCGGTGGAGCCGCAGCAGCAGAACAACATCGCGTTCGTCACCGGCGGCATCGGTGATGAGGAACGGGAAGCGCTGAATGAGGCGAAAGCGCGCTACAATCTGCATGTGTTAAGCTCCAGCCGTGACGGCGCCTTCACCGGGGATACCAAACTGTCCATCCAGGATCATAAAGGCAACACGCTGGTGACCGCCGACGCCGGTCCGCTGTTCTACGCTGCGTTGCCTGCCGGGAAATACGTGCTGATGGCGGAAAATAACGGTATGGAGCAGAAAAAACCGATCAGTATCGGTAAAGGCGGTTCTTCCAACGTCCATCTCGTCTGGTAGTATGCCGTTTGGATCATTGTTTGAAAAAGCCCGGTTCCGCCGGGCTTTTTTAATACCGGCGGCCAGGAAGCGACATCGCAATTTTACACCCGCCGTCGGTAATATTCGTATATTGAAATTACCTGTAGAGAAGGGCGACGCCATGATGAATGATAATGAACTGCTGGATAGTTTCGTAGATGAAGCGGAAATCGCGGACAGCAAACCAACCGTGACGAACACGGCGGCGCAGGACTATGCGCAAACCATGTTTACCGATGGAAATAGCCGAGCTTCGCGCACAGGGGCCGCCGGTGAGCCGGGGGCGTATAACCGTGCTGTGCATGCCGGAGGCAGCGTGGAGGGCGACGTTTACGATACCCCTGTCCTGTCTGCGTCCGATACCACGTTCCACAGCCGTGACGGCAGCGATGCGGTCGGTACGCTGGATGAAGACGGAGGCTCGCTCGGAGGTACCGAAGAGGAGCTGGATTCGCTGGAAGCGGGCGGTACGCCGGTTGATCGCAACCCCCGCATGAAAGAATAAATATTCAGAGCATTGATGCTTTTATCCACACAAAAAACGTCCCGTTTTTTCTGGAACGATGAATAGCGTCTTGATCGGATATTTATTTTTATTCGCTGCTTGATCTTTTGTTTCCTTATTTGTAGACGGTTAAAACCACGCTATTGCATGGCGATATGTCGTGGAACCAACTCTTGAACCTTATAAGGAACATACACATGAAACATTCCCTGTTCGCGGTATTAGCCGCTACCGCCGCCGTAGGCCTGGCGGCATCCGCCATCGCCGCCGATCCTTCCGCTGAAATGAAGAGCCAGACCAGCTACAAGAAAAACGGCGGGTACGAGACCACCTCTTCCTCCGACCAGGTGACTGCCGCCGGTACATCCAAATCTTCCGAAACCAAAGTGAATGTGGATGTGGACAGCCATGGAAACGTCGATAAAAGCGTGAAAATGACCGCTACCAACGATCCTAAAGGCACGATGAACGCCCAGAAAGATCAGTCGCAGACCGAAATCGCCGAAAAAAGCAACGGTGGCTACACGCAGACCACCGTACGCCAGCATAAAGAAGCGAGCGGCACCAACATCTATTACAAAACCGTCACCGACGTCGATGTCGATAAAGACGGCAACGTGACGTCCACTTCCACTTCCGAGAAAGTCACCGATCCGAAAGGCCTGTGGAACGAAACCAAAACCACCAGCAAAACGAAAGCGTATAACGGTAAAGTGGTCAAACACACCGTTACCCACTAATTTTCATTCTCTGATAAAGAGCGACGCCGGGACTTATCCTCCCGGCGTTTTTTTATGTGTTAATCATTATTTTTTTCTCTTATAGTCCGCCTGTTTTTACCTTTTTAAACACTGGCTCAAGATTCATGGCATCAGGAATCTGTATTTATACGTTTTTTTGGTCTCGTGTATCGCTTGGTCAGTAAGAAGAAAGTAGAAACTCTATCTTCCCTTTAACGATTTTTCGATATAGTGTTTCCGAATAATTTCCGTACGGAAATTTTCGGATAAAAACACTATAAAATATATGGTTATAGTCATTTTATCCGATTAAAACCGTACGGTTTTTAATCGGAATGACTATAAAATCGGTTAAAGGATATTTCCCTTTTCCTCACATGGCTGACGTTTTACAAGGCACGGATTTCGATCACGTGCTTACCGATAAAGCATTCCGGCTGGCCTTCCAGCCGATCATCAGGGTGGCCACGGGAAAAATCCATCATTACGAAGCCCTGCTTCGCGGTGAATTTCCGACCCGTGATTTTATTACATGGGTTGAGGATGATCCCACGACCGCCATGATTTTGGACCTTCAGGTTCTGGACAGGGTATTGCAGACGATTCGCAGCCGTCACGTCAGGATTGCCGTTAATTTCTCCGGCGCTTCCCTGCAACGGAGAGATTTTCAGTACCGCGTACTCGATCTGCTGCAGCGCCATCGCGATATCGTGCCGTTCTTATCCGTAGAAATTACGGAAACGGTGGAAATCCATAATTTCCGCTTGGTCAACCCGTTCCTGTTGCGATTAAAGGAGATGGGCGTCGAAATCATTCTGGATGATTTCGGCAGCGGATACGCCACGTTCGAGTATGTTCGTCACTTAAGCGCCATCACGGTCGTCAAGATCGATCAAACTCTGTGGAAGCAGCCGCTTACCATGGCAAAAGCCATTTTTCTGCTGCGTGCCTGCCATAAGGTATTAGTGATGGAAGGGGTAACCACCCGCTTCCAAGCTGTCATCTTACGCCTGCTGCGAGTGAAGTTCGCCCAGGGATATTTCTATGGCGGACCTGAATCGCTTTAGCCAAGCTTCCCTGCCCTCTTACCAAAGGGGACAGGGAATTTTTTTGTATTTTTCATTTTTCATAATGCTTCATTTTTCATAATGCTTCATTTTTCGTAATGCTTCATTTTCATGCCCGCACTGCCCCATCACTGATAACGATGTATTTGTACGTCGTCAGCTCCGCGCAGCCGACCGGCCCCCTTGCATGAAGCCTGCCGGTGGAAATACCGATCTCGGCCCCCATGCCGAACTCGCCGCCGTCGGCGAACTGAGTGGAACTGTTGTGCATGACGATGGCGCTATCCACGGCGGTCAGAAAAAGTTCCGCCGCCGCCGCATCCTCCGCCACGATGCAGTCCGTATGGTGCGAACCGTAACGGTTGATATGTTCCACCGCTTCCTCCACATTTTTTACCGTTTTGACGGAGAGGATACTGTCCAGATATTCCGTCCCCCAGTCCGCTTCCGTGGCGGCGACGATGCGCGTGTCAGCCTGCCGGGCGCGTGCGTCTCCCCGGATTTCCACACCGGTCAGCTGGTCGATGACGGAAGGCAGGAACACGTCCACCACCGCCTCGTCGATCAGCAGGGATTCCGTCGCGCCGCAGACGCCGGTACGGCGCAGCTTGGCGTTGTGCACCAGCTTCATCGCTTTTTCCTTGTCCGCCGAGGCGTGGATATACGTATGGCAGTTGCCTTCCAGATGCAGGATCGTCGGAATCCGGCTCTCGCTGGCCACGCGCTCCGTCAGGCTTTTGCCGCCGCGGGGGACGATCACGTCGATCAGCCCGGTCATGGTCAGCATTTCGGCGACGGCGGCACGGTCGCGCGTCGGCACCAGCTGCACGGCGTCTTCCGGCAGGTTCGCATCCCGCAACCCCTGATGCAGGCAGGCGACGATGGCCTCGGCGCTGTGGATGCCTTCCGATCCACCGCGCAGGATGGCGGCGTTGCCGGACTTGATGCAGAGCCCTCCCGCGTCCGCCGTGACGTTGGGGCGGGATTCATAGATGATGCCGATGACGCCGAGCGGCACCGAGCGTTTCAGAATGGTGAGGCCGTTCGGCCTGACGACGCGGCTCAATTCCCTGCCGACCGGATCGGGCAGAGCAGCGATACCGCGCAGCCCCTCCGCCATACCGCGGATGCGCGCGTCGTCAAGTTTCAGCCGGTCGAGCATCGCGGCGGATAGCCCTTTCCGCCGGCCGTACGCCATATCCTCCGCATTGGCCGCAAGCAGTTCCGGCAACCGTTCTTCGAGTGCGGCGGCGGCGGCGTGCAGGGCCGTGTTCTTCGCGGCTTCCGGCGCGCTGGCCAGGATGCGGTACGCCGCCCTGCCCTTCTCGCCGATGTCTCGCATAATCGCCGGTATGTTGTCTTTTTCGTGCATCTGTGCCAATAGAACTGTCATCCACCCAGTATGTGACGGAAGGCGCCAAATGACAAGAACGAACATTCCCCGCCTGTATGTCGGGACGGCCTTGACGAGAGAGTCGACCGTGACGATCGAGGGGCCGCAGGCGCATTACCTGAAACACGTGATGCGCCTGCGCGAAGGGGAAGAGGTGCGCCTGTTCAACGGAGTGGACGGGGAATGGCTTACCGTGGTGGAGCAACTCGGCAAAAAAGCGCTGAGCCTCGCCGTAAGCCGACAGACGCGCCCGCAGACAGCGACGCCGGATGTCCGGCTGGTCTTCGCCCCCATCAAAAGCACCCACGGGGATTTCCTGGTGCAGAAAGCGACGGAACTGGGCGTGCGCCGCCTGTCGCCGGTGCGGACGGATCGCACGGTCGTAACCCGCGTCTCGCTTGAAAAAATGCACCTTCACGTGGTGGAAGCGGCGGAGCAGAGCGAGCGGCTGGACGTGCCCGGCGTCGACCCGATGGTCTCCCTGCAGGCGCTGCTGGGGGAATGGGACGCCTCCCGCGCGTTACTGTACGGCGATGAATCCGGCGGGGGCGCCCACCCTTCGCTGGCGCTGGCCGGTAAAGCGCCGCCGCTCGCCCTGCTGATCGGCCCGGAAGGCGGCTTCAGTCCGCAGGAATTCGCCCTGCTGCGCTCGCTGCCGTTTGCATTGCCCTTGTCCCTCGGGGAACGCATCCTACGCGCCGATACGGCGGCGCTGGCGGGATTAACCTTGATCGCGCATTATCTCCAATAAACCGCCACGCGGCACGCTCGCAGCATCGCCATACTGAGAACCAGTCACGTAAACCTTTTTAGGCTAGCGAAAATGGTTGATTTGCGAGACTCGAAGCGCAGTGTACTTAAGGTACATGAGCATTGAATCGCAGTAAATTGACCGTTTGCAGGTGCATAAAAGGGGTTACGTGACTGGTTCTGAGCGTAGCGAAAGATCTCATGGAATGTTTCGCTACGCTCAACATGACAGGAACGCCCAAAGGCGGAGAATTTAATCCGGAGATAAGATACTACTACAAAATATCGTGCTATTTATCACCGCTTCTTGTATAAGACTCTATAAAAAAATATTATCGGTGTATATAATGTACATCGAATGCGGGCATGGACGAGATAAACCATCTGATTGAGCGAAAAAAGCTGTCCGTCGAAGGAAACAGCGTCATCGATCCGGCCAGCAAGGCCGTACTTTTCATCAGGGAAGGAAAGAAATATTTTTTCGCCGACCATCCGGCGGTGGAATATGTGCCACGCAACAGGCGAGGTCCTGAAATATTCGAAGCCATGCGAGAAGGAGAAAAAACCTCCCTCGGTTTTCTCGGTTCCAGAGGGCACCGGACCACTCCCCAGTGGTATGCGCCGAACCCCGCCAGCCATGCCTGGCTGACCCTGTACGATCCGCTGACCCAGAAGGCGGACGACATGCATTTCACGCCTCATTTCAAGAACCGCATCGCCAGCCCGGAGGCGCCCCGGATGGTCAAGACCTTCAAGGAGCCTGTCCTACGCGCTGACCGCCATCCTGTGCGCGGTCCCCATTTCCGGCGTTTCCAATCCGCATCCGCTGGAGCGGCTGCATATTCAGGCGGCCGTCGGGTTTCCCCTGACCGAGCGGCAGGAGCTTTCCCTGCGCATGGATGACCTGCTGAACACGATCGAGGGGGTGAAATACAAATTCCTGCAGGTGGGCAAAAAGAAACAGTCACCCGACTCGATCAGCGGCAAGAGGAATTTCAACTGCATCAGCTATGCGATCAGCCTGCTGGAAGGCGTCGGGATAGAGTGTTTCCGAATAATTTTCGTACGAAAATTTTCGGATAAAAACACTATAAATTATAGGTTTATAGTCATTTTATCCGATTAAAACCGTACGGTTTTAATCGGAATGACTATAGAGAGCGACCTGGCGCTGGAGGCCCATAAAACGCCGCTTCAGAGGATTCCCGGCCGACCGGTCAACGTTTCAGATTTCGTGGAGCGCGCTTTCCAGCACCGGCCGGAGAAATTCGTCCCGCTCGATTCGGAGGCCGGGAAAATAATGGTCGCGGAACTGGAAAACGGCAGCATCGCGGTGCATATGGAGACGCCGCTGCCCGACCGCACCGGTCAATTGTTCGCCAGCGTGGAAAACCGCAACGGTTTTGACCTGTTGCAGCCGTCGACCCGGGTTTCGCAGAATGCATCCGGTCAGAAACCCACCTCGGCGCCGCAGCACGGGCGCCATTAAGATAAGTGCTCATTTTATTGCGTTATGCCACCTTCGCTCCTGTCCTTTTCTTTCATCTGCTTGGCGAAGCGCCGCAGATCCTCGATGCGCAATCCGGCAGGGCTGTAGGGGCTGACGGTGGAGGCGGCCTTGTCCAGATGCCGCGTCAGCTCTCCCCTGTCACTGCCGAGCGCCGAAAGTTCGGCGAGGGAGAGTTCCGCCATGCCCGGCTCGCCCGTATTGCCGTAGACCTGCGCCAGCAGCTGCCAGCTCTGCCCATAGCTGGGATCGGCGTTGCTGGCGGACGTCAGCAGTCCCTTCGCTTCCCTGTATGCCGCCGGAGTGCCGAGCGCCACCAGCGGTTTGGCGGCGTCACTCAGCAGGACGGGAGAAGAAGGCCGCAGGCGCCGGGCGGTACGGTACGCGGCGGCGGATTCGGGCATCCGTCCGGCCTTGAACAGGATATAGCCCTTCAGTTCATTCAGATACGGCGCGTTCGGTTCCCGTTTAAGCGCCGCGTCGATTTCATTTAAGCCCTGGGCGGTGTCCGACCCGTTGGCATCCATCACGGCGCGGGCGATGCGAGCGGCGACGGAGGTATCGGAGGGCGGGTAGAGGTTCTTCACTTCCGAGGGTTCGAAGAGGAACCCGATCAGCTTGGCGCGGATACGGCGATGCCTCTCCTGCATGGCGGCGGGGAGAGGCTGCACGCCGGTCCCTTCCGTCTGCACCCGGGCGCGCATATGGCTGATGCGCTCTTCCGAGAGGGGGTGGGTCAGCAGGTAAGGGTCCTGATCCGCCTGCAGATGCTGTTTTTCCTCCCTGCGCAGCCTCTCGAACATCCTCTGCATCCCTTTTGCCGAAATCCCCGCCTTCTGCAGGAAGGTGAGGCCCGCCTGGTCCGCCGCTTCCTCGTTGGCGCGGGTGTAGCTGAGCATCGAGCGGCTGGAGAGCTGCGAAGCGCCCGCCAGAATACCGACGCCCGCCTGCCCTCCTCCTCCGGCGATGGCCGCCGCGCCGAGCAGGTAGGTCATGATCGAACTGAGCTTCGCCCGCTCCAGGAACGCGTCGGTCCGCACTAGGTGGCCCCCGGCGATATGCCCGGTTTCATGGGCGATGACACCGAGCAGCATGTCGGCGGTGTCGGTCTCGACGATCAGGCCGGTATGCAGGAACAGGTTGCTGCCGCCCGCCACGAAGGCGTTCAGGGTGGAATCGGAAATGATGAACAGCCGCACCTGAGAGGGCGCGAGCCCGGCCGCGCTGAAGACGGGGGCGGCAAGGTCTCTCAGGTAATCCTCGGTTTCAGCGTCGCGGATCAGTCCGGCGGCGACGGCGGTGGAAGTGCAGAACGCTATCCATACGCTTCCCGCGAGCAGCAGGAAACGCATGGAAAGAGCGAATATTTTCAGGAACGGGCGGCAGTGATCTCTGTTCATGTATCGGCGCTTCATGGGATGTTTAGAGGTATCTTAACGTGTTTTCCGCTATAGTCATAACGATTCACAGGAGAATATACCGTATGCCTAAATGGACCGAGCAACAAAAAAAACCTTATGAAGGGATCGGCTCCGAAGCGCTGGTGAATACGATAGCGGATATTGAAAGACATACCCGCCATAAGCGCGTCAAGCCGAACGTAGGGATGAGTGAAAAGGAAGAAGATCTTTTTTCTTTGGGATTACAGCAATATATAGTGTTTCCGAATAATTTTCGTACGAAAATTTTCGGATAAAAACACTATAAATTATAGGTTTATAGTCATTTTATCCGATTTAAAACCGTACGGTTTTAAATCGGAATGACTATAGTGTTTCCGAATAATTTTCGTACGAAAATTTTCGGATAAAAACACTATAAAATATATGGTTATAGTCATTTTATCCGACAAAAACCGTACGGTTTTTAATCGGAATGACTATATAAGCAGTTATCTTCAGATTCACGATGCCTCTCCTGATGAAGGGCTTCTCATCAATGGCATGAGCAGAGGACAGATTCTCACCGCTCTTCAGGAGAATTTTACTCAGTTCGTCAAAACCTCCACTGGATTGCCGGATCAGGCGGCAGCGACCTATACAAGTGACATAACGCAGGCTATCGGCGGTCATATACGAGAGAGAGCGACACGCCAGCTGCGGCAGTAAGCATTTTCATAATGGGCGTGGCCGCATTGCCCTGCGGAAACACACCGCGATAGATTTTTTCTTCCTGTTGGACGACGGTAACAGCGACAAGGCATCCATACTTGCGTAATGGATGCCTTGTTCTCTTTTAAAGATATACGGCGAGGCGAAACCGACCTGGCCTGTCCGCGCTTACGCTTCGGCGATCGCCTTCACGGACGCCTTATGCTCGGAAGCAGAGGCTTCCGGCTCTTTCAGCACGTAGCCGCGTCCCCAGACCGTTTCGATATAATTCTCCCCTTCGGAAGAATCCGAGAGTTTCTTGCGCAGTTTGCAGACGAACACGTCGATGATTTTCAGTTCCGGCTCGTCGATTCCGCCATACAGGTGATTGAGGAACATTTCCTTAGTGAGCGTCGAACCCTTGCGAAGTGAGAGCAGCTCCAGAATCGCATATTCCTTGCTGGTCAGGTGAATCGGCTTGCCCGCCACTTCCACCGCCCGCGTATCCAGATTCACCACCAGCTTGCCGGTGCGGATGATGGATTCGGAATGGCCTTTGGAACGCCGCACGATCGCCTGGATACGGGCGATCAGTTCGCCTTTGTTGAAAGGCTTGGTCAGGTAGTCATCGGCACCGTATCCCAGACCCTTGATCTTCTGGTCGGGACCGGAGAGGCCGGAGAGAATGAGGATCGGCGTGGTGACTTTCGCGGCGCGGAAGCGGCGGAGCACTTCGTATCCGTCGATGTCCGGCAGCATGAGGTCGAGGATAATGATGTCGTAGTCATAAATCCTGCCGATTTCCAGCCCTTCCTCGCCGAGCTCGGTGGTATCGCAGATGATCCCTTCCGACGCCAGGGATAATTCGATGGCCTTTGCCGTTGAGGCATCGTCTTCCACTAATAATACACGCATATGAATCCTACCTTATAGAATGTTAATGTATCTCTTCACCCGAGAGCGATGAATGGTTACCTTATTAATCTTTTGTCCAAGCCCCCACGGGCCTGTTGAAATAGAAAGTCATGATATATCCCGACTTCCCGGAAAGCATAACAAGCTGTAGTATGTTTAAGATAGCGTTATTGTTAACCTATGGCAACCAATTAGATTAATTTTTTTGGGTGCGATGCCCGTTCGCCACACATATGCGCAACTTATTATGTTTTGAGCCAAAAAACGGGGGTCATGAGCGCAAGAATTATGTGCATTACTGCACATAACCAGCTCTTTATGTTCTATTTTGACGCAGTGCGAAAAGAAGCTGCGGAAAGATTTTTCGCCTCGTAGGGACATAGATCTGCTACCCGGCAATTGAAGCACAGGGGACTGCGTGCCTTGCAGGTATATCTCCCGTGCAGGATCAGCCAGTGATGGGCATGGGTAAGGTATCGTTCGGGGATGACCTGCATCAACTGCCTTTCCGACTCCGTGACGTTGGCCGCTTCCGTCAGGCCGAGGCGGTTGGCGACGCGAAAGACGTGGGTATCCACCGCCACCAGCGGCGCTCTATGCACGCAGTTCAGCCAGACGCCGGCGGTTTTCCGCCCGACTCCGGGCAGGCGTCGCAGGGCCTCGAAGGTTTCGGGCACCTGCCCGTCATGCTCGGCGATCAGGAGCGCGCAGAGCGCCAGGACATACCGGGCTTTCACACGGTAGAGTCCGATGGTCTTGATATAAATCGTGAGCCTTTCCTCTCCGAGCGCCAGGATCGCACGGGGCGTATCGGCGACCGCATAGAGCGCGGCAGTCGCCTTATTGACGGAAACGTCCGTCGCCTGCGCGGAAAGGACGATGGAGACGAGCAGGCAGAACGGATTAGGGGCGACCAGTTCCGTTTTCGGATGCGGGTCCGCCGCTTCGAAGCGAGCGAACAGGGTGGCGACGGCATCGGGGAGAAGAAGGGGCATTCCCTTGTTTAACGCAATGACCGTTGCCCCAACAAGCCTTTAGAAAAAAGGATCGCGCAAACCTGTTTCATTTTTTATCCGGATGTTCTACATAACAGGGATACGGGGGTTTAGCTCAGTGGTTAGAGCAGGATGCTCATAACGTCTTGGCCGGGGGTTCAAGTCCCTCAACCCCTACCAGTCGGGCACTCGTAATGTAGCGGTTCGAATTTCCCGGCTTGCGCCATTTCATCATTCTTGCCCGCGCTTATATTTTACAATGCCGGGAAATATGGCATTCAGCAATTCTTGGAAGACTTGAAAAGGATAACAAAAATATTGGCTACTATAGAAGTAGTAAATAATTTTTAATTACTGACATAAAGCCGTCATAATATTTGATTACTTTAAGTATAGATACTTGGAATTAAATCCATTTATGAAAAATTCATATTATGAGGAGAAAAATCATGTCAGAATACACAGATTTACTTGTCGCACTTAACACGGAAGGTAAAAAACGAGTGATTGATGCTGAAGGCGTGGATAAACTAAACCGCTGGCCCTAAGACCGACAAAATAAATGTGGTCACGTTAATTATCACCTCTGATAATTCCACATCTGCAAATTTGCTGAAAACGGAAGCGCAAGAAAATAAGGTGGATGGCAAAGAAGTAATGTTTATTGATATTAATGAATATGCCAAAGCAAATGGTGGCAGATATCCAGAAAAAACTCCTGCCGCAATTCAAGTGA
Source organism: Rickettsiales bacterium (assembly GCA_965248995.1). Lineage (GTDB taxonomy): Bacteria > Pseudomonadota > Alphaproteobacteria > Rickettsiales > UBA998 > CBDFKY01. The sequence continues at coordinate 120,821 of CBDFKY010000014.1, forward strand.
TTGAAGGAACACATACAAGATCCGCCGGTTATAACCTGCTTCCAGAAAAAGGAGCAATAAGTTACGCTTAAAATTTAAACCATCAATTTAAAGAAGCTTTAGAACGTGAGCAACAGCCTAAAGATAAGAGTAATCTTCAATCTATGGTTGAGGGAGTGAAGTTGGCTTCTAGTATTTCTCTAAATCATTCCAATACCCCTACCGTAGCTTATAACGGCAAGCCGGAAAGTTCATCCATTCAGCGGACATAGCGCGCTCGACTGCACCAGTATGGTTGTTATTTCTTTTTTGATTCAGTGCTTTACTTAACAAGTCTAACTTAGAGAAGTAATGTAATTGACTCAAATCGGAATTCTATAGTGCTTCAACGTAATTTTTGAACATGTATGTTCAAAATTCAAGTTGGTAAAAGCACTCATCGGTTTCACCTCGTTCTTTTTCATCATAAAGTAACATTGCCGTATTATCATATGCCATGCTGCATACGAACCTCAACCACAGGCCTTACCAGGATTATGTCCGCGTCTATTGCGATACTCCGGAAAGGAGCCGCGAACTCGTTTCTCTTCTGGATGATCTCTGGGAACACGACCCCGCCATACGCCGGAAGATCTGTGAATCCTACAGCCAGAAACGCACCCTGGATATTCTCTACTGCGACACGTACAGCAACGGCTGGCCGATGGATACGGCCTACGCACCGGAAAAGCACCTGTTGACGATAGCGCCGCGTCATTTGGAAACCGGCGGACTGTCTCTACAGAATAAGAAAGGGGAAATCTACGCGCCGACCCTGAAAGAACTGTTTCAACACGAACTTTTTCATGCCGCCGATCCGGATGTCAATGTGGCCGTATTGAATTCCATCTTCGGCTTACCGGGGAAAGGAGACGGTCATTTTCAACGGGCGCTCCTGACGGTCAACCACGAATATGAGATGGAAAGGGCGCGGTATGCCTCCACCCTCACCCGGCAGGGAGAGGATCTGCTGGCATCTCGAACCGCGAAGGCCCCGCAGGAGCGGCCCGGCACTTTCGTGAGCATGGTACGGGTTGAGCGCACGGTGAATACCGGATTCGTGCATCAGGTAACGGAAAAGGCGGGAGACGGCCCGGAAATGAAAGCGCTCGGTGCCATTGTGGAAAAGCGGTCTCATACTGTCCTGCACAGACTGCAGGCGATGGAGGACAGGAAACATGCTGCAGAAATGGCCATCTACACCGACCATCCGCACGTCAACCGCCATATTCGCCGGATTGAAACGCCGGCCATAGAATTCGCCAACGACCATAGCGGAGCCGACCGCCGGACCGATTATGCGGACGGTGCGGGCCACGTCAGGAACATTTCCCGGGAATTCGCCGCTTCTGGAGGCTCAAAGGACCTGGTGCGTGAACTGGGCACCCTGGCCGCCCAGATCACGCAGGCTGGCGGACTGAACGGGTATCTGGCGGAAAAAGAGCGAGAATATCATCAAAAGCTGGCGAAAATGACGCCCGGCGCGCTCGTCCGTCTTGAGGACACTCCGCAGGCGCAGGTGGAACAGGTCAAAGCCAACGGCAGGGTGAAGCATCCGACCGGGCGCGAGCATGACTAAAATGGACACAACCGACGGATAAAGCGTGCGGCGCCGTGCTGTTTAGGAAGCGGGACGCTTGATTTTCGGACATGTTCGCGATAACACTGGAGGGCATTGTTCACCCTTTCATTTCCCTTATGAACCACCACGTTCAGGGGACACGGTCCAGCCTATGAGCGACACGCCCGCAAAATCACACCGTCCGCTTTCCCCGCACCTGCAGATCTACCGTCCGCAGATCAGTTCGGTCTTATCCATCCTGCACAGGGCGACAGGGGTGTTCCTGTCGCTGGGTTCGCTGCTGCTGGCCGTCTGGCTGTTCGCGGCGGCGTATGACGAACGGCTGTATAACGGCCTCGGCGAGTTTTTGCGCGGCACGCCGGGTACGCTGGCCCTCATCGCTTGGTCGGGCGCGTTCTACTATCATTTGAGCAACGGCATCCGCCACCTGTTCTGGGACGCGGGCAAGGGATTCTCCCTGCCCGTCATGCATACCACCGGAATACTGGTACTGCTGGCGACGGCTGCGCTGACGGCCGTCACCTGGATCGCGGTGTGGGAAGGGGCGGTATGAACCACAAGCATAAGGCGCGGTTCCGCTCTCCCCTGAAAAAAGTAAAAGGGCTCGGCGCGGCGAGGGACGGGGTAAGCCACTGGGTCTGGCAGCGGCTGACGGCGCTGGTGATCGCGCCGTTGAGCTTATGGCTGGTGGTGTCGCTGGTGAAACTGTCACGCTCCGGCGGCGGCAGCGCCGAGATTTCCGACTGGATGGCAAGCCCTTACAACGCCCTGCTGACCACTTTGTTCTTAGGCGCGATGTTCGCGCACGCCAAACTGGGGATGCAGGTGGTGATCGAGGATTACGTCCATTGCCCGGCGAAGAAGATCATCCTGCTGCTGCTGATCCGGCTGGTATTCATCGTGGCGACCATCGCCACGGTGATGTCGGTCGGCAAGCTGCATTTCATGTCATAGAAAGAAATTAAGGAACCGCAATGGCGTATACCATCATCGACCATTATCATGACGTCATCGTCGTCGGCGCGGGCGGTGCAGGCCTTCGCGCCACCTTCGGCATGGCGCAGGCGGGGCTGAACACCGCGTGCATCTCCAAGGTCTTCCCGACCCGCAGCCATACGGTGGCGGCGCAGGGGGGCGTATCCGCGGCGCTCGGCAACATGGGAGAAGACGACTGGCGCTGGCATATGTACGACACCATCAAGGGGTCGGACTGGCTGGGTGATCAGGACGCCATCGAGTATATGTGCAAGAACGCCATGCAGGCGGTGATCGAGCTGGAGCATTACGGCGTGCCGTTTTCCCGCACGAAGGAAGGCAAGATCTACCAGCGTCCGTTCGGCGGCATGACGACGCGGTTCGGCGAAGGCCCGGCGGCGCAGCGCACCTGCGCGGCGGCGGACAGGACGGGACACGCGATCCTGCATACGCTATATACGCAGGCGCTGCGTCATAAGGCGGAGTTCTTCATCGAGTATTTCGCGCTTGATCTGCTGATGAACGAACAGGGCGAGTGTCAGGGCGTTCTCGCATGGAATCTGGAAGACGGCAGCATCCACCGCTTCAACGCGCATATCGTGGTGCTGGCGACCGGCGGCTACGGCCGCGCGTATTTCTCCTGCACCTCCGCGCATACCTGCACCGGCGACGGCGGCGGCATGGCGCTGCGTGCCGGACTGCCGCTGCAGGACATGGAATTCGTGCAGTTCCACCCGACCGGCGTATACGGCGCCGGCTGCCTGATCACCGAAGGGGTGCGCGGCGAAGGCGGTTACCTCGTCAACTCAGAGGGGGAGCGCTTCATGGAGCGGTACGCCCCTTCCGCCAAGGACCTGGCATCGCGCGACGTGGTCAGCCGTTCGATGACCGTGGAGATCCGCGAAGGACGCGGCGTCGGGAAAAACAAGGACCATATCTACCTGCACCTGGATCATCTGGGCGCGGAAGTGATTCACGAACGCCTGCCCGGCATCGCCGAGACGGCGAAGATTTTCGCAGGCGTCGACGTCACCAAGGAGCCGATTCCCGTACTGCCGACCGTGCATTACAACATGGGCGGCATTCCGACGAACTACCACGGCGAAGTGGTGACCCTGCACGACGGCAACCCGGACGCGGTGGTACCCGGCCTGATGGCGATCGGCGAGGCGGCGTGCGTCTCGGTGCACGGCGCGAACCGGCTGGGTTCCAACTCGCTGCTGGATCTGGTGGTATTCGGACGGGCGGCGGCGCTGCGGGCCAAGGAACTGCTCACTCCCAACATGCCGCGCCGCGCCCCGCGGAAGGAAGCGACCGACGCGGCCCTGGCGCGCTTCGACCGCATCCGCCACGCCGCAGGCACGCGTGCATGCGCCGACATCCGCCGTGAAATGCAGCGCACCATGCAGGACCACGCGGCGGTGTTCCGTACCGACGAAAGCCTGAGCGAAGGCCGCGCCAAGATAGACGCCACGCTCGCCTCCTACCGTGACGTGAGCGTCAAGGACCGTTCGCTGATCTGGAACTCAGACCTGGTGGAAGCGCTGGAACTGGATAACCTGCTCGGCCAGGCGGCGGTCACCATGCACTGCGCCGAAGACCGCAAGGAAAGCCGCGGCGCCCACGCGCAGGAAGATTATCCCAACCGCGATGACGAGCATTGGATGAAGCACAGCGTTGCCTGGCTGGACGGGCAGGGACAGGTCAGCATCGACTACCGGCCCGTGCATCTGTATACGCTGACGGAAGAAGCGCCGTATATTCCGCCGAAGAAGCGGGTGTATTGATCACGCGGTATGCTAGTCCGTTCGTTATGACGGGGCTTTAGTAAAAGCTCGTTGTTTATGGTTCAGGGGATTCCTTGTTTCTTCTAACATCACGTTGCAGAAATTATGCAGCATGAGCAAAAAAAAAGCCCATTTAATTAATGGACTCTAGCGATCGGAAAAAAGATTGGTTCCAACGCCTCTGGTTTCAAAACCGGGTTCAGGAAGGGGCCAACGCTCGGCATAAAGCGGGCTCTGGGAAAACCGGGGATCCCGCTGCTCGTTTGCGATCGCAATTTGAACGTCCAAATGCAGATCTTTGCAGCGTTCAAACAGTTCATCAGGATTATCTCCTCGATCCAACTGATCCGAAATTTCTGCCAAACGCACCACGATTCCTGAAGCGCTTTGGACTTCCATGCACCCTGCCAGATTATTGACCAACGAAACATAAAGACTGACTGCTTTTGGGGAAGGCATGGGAAATTTTCCTAAAACGAATGTTTACTTTACAAGAGAAAAAACGATGCACTAAAACAGGATATCTAAATCGAGCGTAAAAGTAAATATATTTTAATATTGTCAAGGACTTGTAAAATGAAAAGGCCGTTTTTCGTTTTTAGGAACTCTACTATCTTCCACCTTCTCCCTTTTGCGCTTACCCTCTTCCTCACCGCCTGCGCCCACCCCACCACCACGCCGATGCAGGTGAGCCCCCAGGAAATCGCCACGGAGGAAGCCTACCAGAAGGAATTCGTCAAGAACACCTATGCGAACGGCTACGTACACGGAGTAGGCAACCCCACCCCCGCCACGAAACGTCTGCAGGCCGTCGCGCCGCGCATCACCCGCGCCGCCGTACAGCTATGCGCCGAGCAGCACTGGCGCGCCGACCCTCGAGACTGCGGGTACGACGTCAGCCTGACGCGTCCGCAGCACCGTGACCCGAGGGAAAACGTCAACGCCTACGCCGACGGTAAGAGCATTTTCATCACCTCCCCGATGGTGAAATTCACTCGTAACGACAACGAGCTGGCGTTCATCCTGGCGCATGAGACGTCTCATAACGTGATGCAGCACCTCAAGGGACTGCAGCAGAACAGGGTCGCCGGCATGCTTGCTGGGATGGTGGCGGACGTCGCCATGGCGAGCGTCGGCGGCAACACCGGCGGCGGATTCATGGAAGCGGGCGGACAGATGGCGGGACAGGCCTATTCCCCGGAATATGAGGCGGAGGCGGATTATATCGGGCTCTATATCGCGGCGCGGGCGGGGTATGACATCACCGTCGCCCCCGACATGTGGCGGCGCATGTCGCTCGATAATCCGGAGTCGATTTACCTGACCACCACGCACCCTTCCAACGCGGCCCGCTTCGTGGCCATGAAGAAGGCGGTCGCCGAAATCGAGCGCAAACAGGCGCTTCACCTGCCGCTGGTGCCGGAATTCAAGAAGGTGGCCGCCACCCCTGCCTCGCCCGCTCCGGAGGTTGGCCGCGGTCGCACGCACGGCATCTAAGGCCTGAAGCCGGTCGGCTCGAAACGAGACCGGCGGATTTTTTCTTCGCAACTGCAAGGGGTTTATGGGTCTGGCGCGACATATCAGCGCCAGGATGGTTCCCACGTAAACGTCCTCCATTTATCCAGATAAACGGCAGAGGTTTACATGCAGGCATTCTGCGAGCGGACATAGGACGATGAGCTATCTGTCGTGCAGCAAAAAACTGACGGCTACGACCCATTACCCCGTTATAGTGTTTCCGAATAATTTTCGTACGAAAATTTTCGGATAAAAACACTATAAATTATAGGTTTATAGTCATTTTATCCGATTAAAACCGTATGGTTTTAAATCGGAATGACTATATATAGTGCTTCAATTTTTTAATGACTCACTTTGTGAGCATTAAAAGAATTGATAAAAGCACTATATATCATATAGTTATAGTCGTTTTTATCACTTGTAAAATGGGACATTTTCAAGTGAAACGACTATAGTGTTTCCGAATAATTTTCGTACGAAAATTTTCGGTTAAAAACACTATAAATTATATGGTTATAGTCATTTTATCCGATTAAAACCGTACGGTTTTTAATCGGAATGACTATAGTGTTTCCGAATAATTTTCGTACGAAATTTTCGGTTAAAAACACTATAAATTATATGGTTATAGTCATTTTATCCGATTAAAACCGTACGGTTTTTAATTGGAATGACTATATCTCGCGACCCGTCTAAAAGATAAAATCCGTGTGGGTAAGAACACCCCGGTAATCACCGACGAGCGCCACGTCGAACCCGTTCTGATCGGAGAGGAGATGGGTGAGATGCGCGTCGCCGTCGTAGGCGAGGCGCAATTCCCCTTTTCCGGTCGGCCCGCCGTCGGTATCCAGGCCGGTAAAATGCAGGCCGGTCAGTACCAGATGGTCCGTGCCATGCGCGAAATCGGTAATGACGTCGACGCCGTCCGCCACCCTGTTGTAGCTGTCCGAGACGGCCTCGTACACGAACCAGTCCGCACCTGCGCCGCCACTGAGGGTATCGGCGCCGCGCCCGCCCGTCAGCGTGTCGTTGTCCGTACCGCCGTCGATCACGTCGGCGCCCTGTTCGCCCCGCAGAGCGTCATTACCGTCGCCGCCGGAGAGGGTATCGTTCCCCGTTCCACCGGCCGCCGTATCGTCGCCCGCGCCCGCCTCGATACTGTCGGCGCCGAGACCGCCGTCGAGACGGTCATCGCCCCCGCCGCCGAACAGCGCGTCATTTCCCACCCCGCCGACCAGCGTATCGTTCCCGCCGTCGCCGTACAGCCGGTCGTCCTGCTGGCCACCGTCGAGAGAATCATCGCCCGCGCCGCCGTACAGCGTATCGTCGAACCCGCCGCCGAGCAGGGTATCGTTCCCTTCCCCGCCGAAAAGCTGATCTTTGCCGCCGTCGCCGCTTAAACGATCATCACCGCCGTCGCCGAACAGGGTATCGTCCTGATCGCCGCCGCTCAGCGTGTCGTTGCCGGCACCGCCGAACAGCAGGTCGTTGTTGAACCCGCCGTCCAGCGAATCATTACCGCCGTCACCGAACAGCACGTCATCGCCCTTGCCGCCGGAAAGCGTATCGTTGCCCTCGCCGCCGGTATAGAACTCATGCAGGCTGCCGCCCTGCCAGGAATCATCGCCCGGCGTTCCCAGCTCCACATCGACATGCGGGCGTCCACCGTCGAAGAGGTTCAGCGTGGTCGCGTCGGAAAAATGGAGGGCGTGGATATTGAAATCCAGAAAATAATCCTTTATTTCAATGGAAGAGTTCTCGCCCACCTTTATTTTCAAATCGAAATCATTTGCGTGCGCGAACGATATATCTTTCAGATGGATGCCTTCGCCGAATTGAATGTCGCCCGTCGCATTGGCTATGGTATCGTTTCCATCATCCTGATTGATGACAAAGGTAGTATGATAACCACCTGCCAGCAGGTCATCGTCTTTACCGCCGATCAGCGTATCATTTTCACCGCTGCTGGTAATCGTATCGTTCCCTTCCAACCCTTTCAAGGTGTAGGCCGTCCCGTCGAGATAAGGAGTAAATAGATTATCATCGCCTGTCGTTCCGGTAAGAACGGAAGGATAAAAATGCGCACTCTGATAACCGTCAAACAATACGGAAGAGGTTTCGCCGGTAAATATCCTCAAAGCGTCACGCCCTTGATATTCTTCAAACATGAAACGCAGATGGGTCTGATCCACGTTGTCTTTGAACTGAAGATCAATTCCATATCCCGAAACCGTATCGTTCCCTTCATCGGCACCGATCAATACGGTGATCCCGGCCTGTCCGTACAGGACGTTCACGACATCATCACCCCCCAACGGCTCAATCGTATCGCCGTTTACGAGATGGGAATCTGAAGCATAAGGAGCGGTGATACCGTACAGCGTATCGTTTCCGTCCGTTCCCACAAGATGCAATCCTTTTCGCAAATCAAAGGAGGATCCGTCATCGAACGTCAATTTATCCACTTCAAATCCGGAAAATTGATTTTCCACGACGATATCCACCAAAGGTTCGCCGTGAACATAAAGCTTGAGGCCTAACGCATCTTCACGCGCGAATCTCACATCTTCCAACGTGATTCCGCCCGTGATATGCAGGATGTTATGATGGTCGTAATCATAATCATGAATCGTGTCATGCCCCTGATCCGCGCCGATCACATACGTATCGTCCCCCTCCCCGCCCTTCAGCACATCATTCCCGAATCCACCGATCAGCGTATCGTTCCCCGCCCCGCCGATCAGCGTATGGGAACCGCCGCCATGCGCTTCCAGCAGGTCTTTCCCCGCGCCGCCGTCGAGCATCTGGTTTCCGACTCCCGCATACACACTGTCATCCCCGGCTCCGCCGCGTAAGGTATCATGCCCGCCGCCCGCTCCGATGGTATAGGAACTGTAGAGCGCGTCGTTCCCCGCGCCCCCGTCCAGCAGGTCGTTCTGGCCGCTATAGACGGTAAGCACGTCATCACCCGCCCCGCCGAACAGGCTGTCGGGCAGCGCGTCGTAATCCCCGCTGCCGCCGGTGAGCGTGTCGTTGCCGCCGAGGCCGTACATTCGCTCGGAGATGAAATCGTCGCCGGTGATGGAATCGTCGCCCTCGGTGCCGGTGCGCACCGCGATGTCCTCATCGGCCAGGGTGACGAGGAAGACGTCCGTCGTATGGTTGGTATCGCCCGGAACCAGATGTTCCGCGTCGCTGGCGAAGGCGATATGATGCCCGTCGGGTGAGAAGGCCGGGTCGAAGGCATAGCCGTTTCCTTCCTCTCCGTTCAAAGCGTTGCTGACGCGGGTGGTCTGGCCGGTCAGCAGGTCCTTGACGAAAATATCCGAGGTGCCGTTGGTATCGTTCGCCACCAGGTCGCTCGCGTCGCTCCTGAATACCACGGCGTTTCCGTCGGGGGAAAAGGACGCGTGGTCGCTGCGGCCCGTAGCGGGATGGCCGTCGCTGTCGGACGTGACGCACGTCACGGTTCCGTCCCGCAGATCCTTGACGAAGAGGTCGTAGGCGTTGTTGGTGTCTCCCGCCACCAGATTATCGGCATCGCTGGTAAACATCACCTTGGTTCCATCGGAGGAAAAAACCGGTTCACCGTAAAACTGTCCGTCTGCCTCCGCCCCGTTCGCATCGGTACTGATGCGGGTCAAGGCCCCTGTGCCCAGATCCTTTACGAACAAATCCACCGCATGGTTTGTATCTCCCGGTACTAGGGCGCTGTCCGCGCTTACGAAAACCAGTTTCGTACCGTCCGGCGACAACGAGCCGTCGGCACCTCCTGCGTGGCTTTCCTGTCCGGCGCTGTCCGTATCGATGCGTGTCGTTTCACCCGTAACCAGGTTTTTCAGGAACACGTCGACCACGCCGTTCGTATCGTCCGGCACGAGATTACCGGCGTGGCTGCTGAACACGACATGGTCCCCGTCACTTGAAAAAGCCTCGTTCGCATAAGCTTCCAGCGGACGATCGGCCTGATGCCCGGCGCTGTCGGTATCCACTCGCATGGTTGCGCCGGTGAGGAGATCCTTCACGAACAGATCCCGTATGCCGTTCGTATCCCCTGCCACCAGATCACTCGCATCGCTATGAAACAGCACCTTGGTACCGTCCGGCGAAAATACCGCGCCGCCGTCGATCACGGATTCAGTCTGTCCCATCGGATTGACGTAGGTATCATGCGACTGATGGCCGGCGCTGTCGGTACTGATACGCCGCAGGCTGCCGTCGCTCACATCCTTGACGAACAGATCGGGTGCGTCGTTGGTATCGTTCGCCACCAGATTTTTGGCGGCGCTGCTGAACAGCACTTTTGTGCCGTCAGGCGAAAAAACGGGAAAATACGCGCCGTGGTCGCTGTCGACCGCCCGCGCCGTCGGTATCGACCCGTGTCGTCTCACCGGTCGCCAGATTTTTCAGATACAGGTCGGGATAGGGCCTGTCCGACGTCCCGGAGGTGATCAGGTCATTGGCGTAGCTGCTGAACAGTACATGGCTGCCGTCCGGCGAAAACACCGGGCTGAAGGAATTGCGCCCGGCCTGATCACCTGCGCTGCCGGTGCTGATGCGTTCGATATCGATGACGTTGACGGGCATGGCGATCTTTCGTTTAATGTATATTACCGGCCACAGGACTATCAGCGCGACGGCCCGGACGCCAGTATAATCATACGATATCCGGACCGCCGGAACACAGGTCTGCCGATATTCGCCCTGCATTTCCGGGTAGGAACGCTATTTTCTGGCATTCTGCCTAAGGCGGAGGCATGATAGCGGCAACGCCTGTTCCACCATTCTTTCGCAGGAATATCCTAATACCATGGCTGAATTTTCCCTTCCCCAGAATTCCCGTCCCGTCAAGGGCGCCACGTTTGCCGCCGCCGAGGGGGCGAAGCGGGTGCGCAATTTCAACATCTACCGCTGGAATCCCGACGACGCCGATGAGGCGGGGGTCCCGAAAAACCCGCGCATCGACCGGTACGAGGTGGATATGGACCGCTGCGGCCCGATGGTGCTCGACGCGCTGATCCACATCAAGGACGACATCGACGCCAGCCTGACTTTCCGCCGTTCCTGCCGCGAGGGCATCTGCGGTTCCTGTGCCATGAACATCGACGGCACCAATACGCTGGCCTGCATCAAGGCGAATGAGGACGTGCGCGGCGACGTCAACATCTATCCCCTGCCCCATATGCCGGTCATCAAGGACCTGGTGCCCGACCTGTCGCATTTCTACGCGCAGTACGAATCCATCCAGCCGTGGATGCAGGTGGACAGCGCCACCTCCCCGAGCCAAGAGCGGCTGCAGTCGCCGGAAGACCGCGAAAAGCTGGACGGGCTCTACGAATGCATCCTGTGCGCCTGCTGTTCCACTTCCTGCCCCAGCTACTGGTGGAATTCCGAACGCTTCCTCGGCCCGGCCATCCTGCTGCAGGCCTACCGCTGGATCAACGACACGCGCGACGAGTTCACCGGCGAGCGGCTCGACGGGCTGGAAGATCCGTTCAAGCTGTATCGCTGCCACACGATCATGAACTGCGCGAAGACCTGCCCGAAGGGGTTGAACCCCGCCAAGGCCATCGCGGAGATCAAGAAGCTGATGGTAGAACGCAAGTATTAACGATCTTAACTAGTGTTTGCCTAAAGTAAAGAACTTTGCTATACTGTAGATCCAAACGGGATGTACCATGGCAGTGACGCAGACGAAAGACCCGCTCGGCATATCGCGTATCTGCTGGCAGGACGTGATAGATTTCGACGCCGTACCGTTGAGGGAACCGGACATGGCTTCCAAAGTGCGCGCACACCCGTCCGCGGATCGTGAAAAAGTAATCACAGCGTTGCAAAACATTGAAAATACGGAAAACGGTCAATTACTCTTTCAAGGTTTGCTCAGGGAGCAGTTGAACCCCGACCTCAATCATGGTGCGGGACTTAATAAAAAAGTCCATATGGTGCATGTGGATGCCGGTTCCGTCATGGCACAGGCCAAAGACCAGCCTTCCGGCGACAGATTCGTACTACTTAATCTGGATGAAATCAAGGAAGTCGGTTTTATTACCCCTGCAGGAAAACACGTTCATCCGCTGCGTGAAGATTTCCTGTTTCATGAATTATCCCACCTTTGCGATAAAAGCGGTCCGCAGCTTATAGCGGCGGTGAAAAAATGGGAAGAAAAAGCCAAGGAACATGAAATCATACTATCGTCTGATAAATATATTTTTGACATAGACAAAAAAGGCAGGCTTTTCATAGAAAACCTGCCTGCCGATCAGAAGGAAGCCCTTAATGATCTGCTTAAGGCAAAAAAAGACGTAAACGTCACCGCCGATCAATTCGCTGAACTCTACCATCAAAAATTGCCTTTGTTAGTCAGTAATCCCGTGCTCAAGGAATTGAGCGATGCGGAGCAAACATTTCAATCATTACGAATGGGGAGAGAAAACCAGGCGATGAACAGGTCGAACGCGTTTTTAGCGGAGTTCATACCTAAAATAGGTAAGGAACCTTACGTTCGGGGTCATTATGATGCTGTCGACGTCAGTAAAGCGTTCATCTCCGCACCCGATGGATTCACGATGAATGAATTTCCTCTCACCCCTAAGCAACGGGAAGAAAACAATCAATTACAACAGCAATGGCGTGAACAATTCGGCGATCCCGTGCGCGACCCGCATTCCACCATCCAGCAGTTCAATCCCGTAGCCCTCCCCTCACACATGCAGAAACTGTTGCTGGACATTCCCCTCGCACCTTCGTTGTTACAGGGTAATATACAGCATATCTCCGACCATATCTCCCTAACCCCTTCACAAGTTACCCATGCGCAAGCTCAGAACAGCACGCGTGCGCTTTAAGAATTTACCTTTTCTTTCGCTAGCGGATGCCGGGTCCGCACCAGTTCCTGCAGGTGCGGCTGGTTCACATGCGTATAAATCTGCGTCGTGGCAATATCGGCATGGCCGAGCAATGTCTGGATCGTGCGCAGATCCGCCCCCCCGGCTAGCAGGTGCGAAGCGAAGGAATGGCGCAGGGCGTGCGGATGGATCGCTTCCGGGTTCAGTCCCGCTCCCATCGCCGCCTCTTTCAGTAATAGTCCGAATCCCTGCCGGGTAAGATGCCCGCCCGCACTGCGCTTTGAAGGAAACAGCCAGCGGGTCGGCTTTTTCGCTTCGAACGCCTCCCGCACGCCGAGGTAAGCCTGCACCGCCTGATGCCCGGCCGGATGCAGCGGCACCAGCCGCTCCCTGCCCCCTTTTCCGCGGACGCTCAGCCACAGGATATCTTCCTGCGGCAACCGCCGCAGATCGTCGAGACGCAGCCCCACCAGTTCCGACACTCGCAGGCCCGCGCCGTACATGATATGCAGCATCGCATAAAGTCGAATGCCCGCCTTTTTCGTTTCGGTAGCGATATGATCCAGCAGCCGTTTCATTTCCTCTTCACTCGCCACTTGCGGCAGCCGCCGTCCTTTCAGGGTGACTCTCACGCCGTCGCAGGGATTATCTCCGCGCAGTTCCTCCAGCACGGCGTAGCGTGACAGCTGTTTCAAGCTGCTGAGCCGCCGCGCCGCCGTGGTGCGTGCGAATCCTTTGGCCTGCATGGTGGCCAGCCAGTGTTCCACGTGGGTGCGGCTGAACGTGAGCAGGGTAACGCCTGCCGGCAGCGTCCCGCAAAAATTCTCCAGATCCCGACGATAGGCCTCTTCCGTATTGCGGCTGATAGCGGATTCCGCGTGTAGCGTGAGGAGAAAATCATCGAGTAGGGCTTGCATGGAACCCAGCATAGACGTAGTGATATCCGTATACAATCCCGCGCCCCCGAGCTTATGCCCTTAACCGATGATGACCGCCGCCGCTACGCCCGCCAGTTGCTCCTGCCGGAAATCGGGGAAGCGGGACAGGAAGCGCTTTCAGAAAGCCGCGTATTGATGATCGGCGCGGGCGGGCTCGGCGCTTCCGCGTTGTCGTATCTGGCGGCGATGGGGGTGGGAACGATCGGCATCGCGGACGCCGACATCGTGGAGCTTTCCAACCTGAATCGCCAGATCGTCCACGAGACGGGGGACATCGGCAGGCTGAAGGTAGCGAGCGCGAAGGACCGGCTCTTTGAACTGAATCCAGCGGTGCGGGTGGAGACCCATCCGGTCCGCCTGGACGATGCCAATGCCGCCTCCCTGATCTCAGCCTACGACCTCATCCTCGACGGCAGCGACAATTTCGAAACCCGTTATATTCTCAACGAAGCCTGTATCACCATAAAGCGGCCTTGGATCTACGCCGCGGTACGGGGTTTCGACGCACAGCTCTCCTTCTTCGACGTGAGCGGCGGCACACCCTGTTACCGGTGCCTGGTCCCTGAAATTCCCGGTGGGCGCAACGATTGCGCGGAACGCGGCGTTATCGGCGCGCTGGTCGGCGTGATCGGCAGCATGATGGCGCTGGAAGCGGTGAAATATCTATGCGGCGTCGGCACGTCATATGGTGGACACCTGCTGCGATATCAGGCGTTGCGCGGCCGGTGGAAAGACTCGATCCTGTTACGTGATCCTGAATGCGGAGCATGCGCCGGCAACGCTTGATGCGAATGCTATGCCGCAACGCACAACGTCATTTGGTTGTAAAACCCCGGTTGCCTCGGTACAACAGAGACTTACCCCATTCACTTCAGTATAGAGATCCCCGATGAGCGAAGAGAACCAACCCATCACCGACGAAGAAGCGCTGGAATTCCACAGCCGCGGCCAGCCCGGAAAACTGGCGATCCAGGCGACGAAACCGTTACTGACGCAGCGCGACCTGTCACTGGGATACTCACCCGGCGTGGCGATTCCGTGCAAGGCGATCGCCGCCAACCCGGATTCCTCTTACGATTACACGGCGCGAGGCAATTTCGTGGCGGTCATTTCCAACGGTACGGCGGTGCTCGGCCTCGGCAATCTGGGGGCGCTTGCCTCCAAGCCGGTGATGGAAGGCAAGGCGATCCTGTTCAAACGTTTCGCGGACATCGATTCCATTGATCTGGAGGTGGATACGGCGGACGCCGAACAGTTCATCAACGCGGTGCGGTACCTAGGCCCGAGCTGGGGGGGCATCAATCTGGAGGATATCGCGGCGCCGGACTGCTTCATCATCGAACAGAAACTGCGCGAACTGATGGATATTCCGGTGTTCCACGACGACCAGCACGGCACGGCGATCATCACGCTGGCCGGACTGATGAACGCGGCGCAGATCACCGGGCGGCGGTTCGAGGATCTCAAAGTCGTGGTCAACGGAGCGGGCGCGGCGGGTATCGCCTGCCTGGAGCTGATCAAACGCTCCGGCGTGCCGCATGAAAACGTGATCCTGTGCGATCGTCAGGGGGTGGTGTACGAGGGCCGCATCGGGGGCGATATGAACCAGTGGAAGTCCCCCCACGCCATCGCGACCGACAAACGCACCCTGCTCGAAGCGATGACGGGCGCGGACGTGTTCATCGGCCTTTCCGCCGCCGGTGCCGTCACGCAGGAAATGGTCATGGCGATGGCGCCGAAGCCGATCATTTTCGCCATGGCGAACCCGGTCCCGGAAATCATGCCCGGCGAAGTGAAGGCGGTGCGCCCGGACGCGATCGTGGCGACGGGCCGGTCGGATTTCCCCAACCAGGTCAACAACGTGATGGGATTCCCGTATATTTTCCGTGGCGCGCTGGACGTGCGGGCCCGTCAGGTCAACGAGGAGATGAAAATCGCCGCCGCGCAGGCGCTCGCCGGTCTGGCGCGGGAGGAAGTGCCGGAAGAGGTACGCAGTGCCTACGCCGGGCGTTCCATGGCGTTCGGGGAAGATTACATCATCCCGACCCCGTTCGACCCGCGCCTGATCTACCGCATCCCGCTGGCCGTGGCCCGCGCCGCGATGGAAACCGGCGTGGCGCGCAAACCCATCGAGGATTTCGCGGCGTATGAACAGGCGCTCAAAGCCCGGCTCGACCCGACCGCCAACACCATGAACCGTATTTTCGAGCAGGTACGGGCGCATCCCCAGCGCATCATTTTCGCGGAAGGGGAGGAAGAAAAGACCATCCGCGCCGCGATCAGCTGGCGGGATTACGGTTACGGTACGCCGATCCTCGTCGGGCGGGTGGAGAAAATCCACGCCATGATGCGCAAGATGAGCATTACCGACACGGACGGGATCGAGATTTCCAACGCGGCGATCAACCCGCATGTCGACGCCTACACGGCGACCTTGTACGGCAAGCTGCAGCGCCAGGGCTTCTTCTACCGCGACATCGCCCGCATGGTGAAGAACGACCGCAACACCTACAGCGCCTGCATGCTGGAAGCGGGACACGGCGACGCGCTGATCACGGGGCTGACCCGCTCTTACGGCCGGGCGCTGGATACGATCTCCCGCGTCATCGACGTGCGCGTCGGACAGTTCCCGATGGCGGTCTCCGTCTGCGTGGCGAAAGGGCGCACGGTATTCATCGCGGATACCATGGTGCAGGAACTGCCGGACGCCCGGCAGCTTGCGGATATCGCGGTGCATACGGCGCGGGTAGCCCGTCGTTTCGGCCATGAACCGCGCGTGGCGTTCCTCTCCTTCTCCAATTTCGGCAACCCGATGCGTGAAAAATCCGTCCGGCTGCGCGACGCGGTCGCCATGATGGACGCCCGCACCGACGTGGATTTCGAATATGACGGGGAGATGGGAGCGGACGTGGCGCTCAACAAGGAACTGATGAGCCTGTATCCCTTCTGCCGCCTCTCCGCCCCCGCCAACGTGCTGGTGATGCCGGCCCTGCATTCCGCCAACATCGTCTCCGGCATGATGCAGGAGCTGGGCAACGGTTCGGTGCTCGGCCCGGTGCTGGTGGGGATGGACAAATCGGTGCAGATCGTCAACATGAACGCCAGCGTCTCGGATATTATCAACCTCGCGGCAGTCGCGGCGATGGAGGCGATCGTCGAGGTAGAGGCGGTATGAAACCCTGGACGGACCGGAAAGTAAAACGAAGCATTTTGTTCCTACCGGCGAATGACACCAGAAAGGCGCAGAAGGCCGCCACGTCTTCGGCGGACTGCGTCGTGCTGGATCTGGAAGACGCCGTATCGGCGGAACACAAGGAAGCGGCACGCGCCAACCTCCTGCATATCCTGGATACGGTGGATTTCGGCGGCAGGCAGGTTATCGTCCGGGTGAATGCTATCAACTCCGAACTGGGACGATCCGATATCCGGGCGATCGCCGACCATCCGAAGGTCGATGCGATCATCCTGCCTATGGTAACCACCGCGCAGGATATCGACACGGCGGTGTCCCATACGTCGAAGCCTTTATGGTTGTGCGCGGAAACGCCGGAATTCCTCTATAACATTCATGAGATACTGCCGGGCCATCCTCAGGTGAAGGCGCTGGTTTTCGGCAATAACGATCTGTCTCTGGCCATGGGTGTGGCGGCGGAAGAACCCATGTCCTACATGCGTGGCGCCGTGATGGTCGCGGCCCGGGCGAACGATCTGATGATTTTCGACGGGCCTTCCCGTAATCTCGGCACGCGTCCGGGCGATGACGACACGATCCGCGAGGAGTCCGTTATTTCCAGACGTCTGGGATTCGATGGTAAATGCGTGGTGCACCCTTTCCAGTTATCCGTAGTAAACCGGGCGTTTACCCCTGATGTAAAAGAGGTTCGCCTGGCGGAAGAGACGGTAAGGAAATATCAGGATAATACGGCGGGCGCTATTAATGTAGACGGAATGATGGTAGAAGCGCTACATTACGCTCAGGCGCAGGAACTGCTTACCATACACGAAGCGATAACACATACCGGCCGTGAAAAATGTCTGTTACGCTAACCATAAGGCCTGAATAACAGTTTAATCTTTAGTCGGATGAAAGGGGATAAGGAATGAAAAAATTTATCATCGCATTGATCTTCACGGCGGTCCTGGCTGCAAACAGCGCTCCGGCGGCGGAAGCCACGGCGACCACCGACGCCGCCAAGGCTGCCATAACGCCGGCCGATCCGGTAGCATCGGCGGCGCTCCTCAAACAGCAGCCTTACGACCGGGTGCTCGGCAATGAGAGAGCGCCGGTGACGATCGTGGAATATTCCTCGCTTTCCTGCCCGCACTGCGCCGACTTTCATGAGAAAACCCTGCCGGAAATCCAGAAAAAATACGTGGATGCCGGGCAGGTACGGTTTCTGGTACGGCCTTTTCCCTTGAACGAACCGGCCCTGATGGGCGCCCAGCTGACCTACTGCGTACCGAAGGATAAATATTATTCCTTCGTCAAAGTCCTGTTTTCCATGCAGCAGAAATGGGCGATGACGCTGGACTACAAGGATAACCTGAAGCGCATCGCCCGGGTCGGCGGGTTGTCGGATGCGGAGTATGATACCTGCATGAGCAATAAGAAACAGCAGGAAGATATTCTCGCCGTTCGCAAAACCGCGACCGATACGCTGAAGATCGAAGCGACACCGACCTTCTTCATCAACGGCGAGAAGGTACAGGGAGACGTTCCGCTGGAAGCGATCACCAAAGTGATCGATAAGCAGCTGGCGAAGAAATAATCTTACTCTCAGTTCCAGTCACGTAAACCTTTTTAGGCTAGCGAAAATGGTTGATTTGCGAGACTCGAAGCGCAGTGTACTTAAGGTACATGAGGCGGGGGGCCGCCCCCATCGAATCGCAGTAAATTGACCGTTTGCAGCTGCATAAAAGGGTTTACGTGACTGGTTCTCAGTTACTTATCGCTTCGAGACCGTTATTCCGCAGCCATAGCGTTCCATACCGGGTTTTTAAGGTATTTTTCCACAAATAGCTGATGGGCGGTGGTCTCACTCGCCGAAGGATGAAAATAACGGCGAGGAAAACTGGCCGTGTACGCGCCATTGCCGCTGCCGCTTCCTGTCCGTTCAAGGACGTTTTCCTCCTGCAGACCGAAACTGGCCTGCCGCCCTCCCATCAATTCCAGATAAACTTCCGCGAGCAGTTCCGCGTCGAGCAGCGCCCCGTGCTTGACGCGGCCCGACAAATCGATACTGAAGCGGCGGCAGAGCGCGTCCAGACTGGCGGGCTGGCCCGGATATTTCTTCCGCGCCGCCGCCACCGTATCGAAGGCGCGCTCAGCGCCGAGCGTACGGAAGCCGGCGCTCTGCAATTCGTAATTGATGAATTTCATATCGAACCCGGCATTATGGGCGACAAGCAGCCCGTCCCCTACAAACTCCAGGAATGATTGCGCCACATCCTTAAAAAGCGGTTTATCCGCCAGAAAGGCGGCGCTTAAGCCATGAATCTTTTCCGCATCGGCGGGCATGTCCCGCTCCGGGTTCAGGTATGCGTGGAAAGTACGTCCGCTGCGGATATAATCGAACATCTCCACGCAGCCGATCTCCACGACCCGGTGACCGCCCGCCGGGTCCAGCCCGGTGGTTTCGGTATCAAAAGCGATATGTCGTTCCGTCATAGGTCCGGTGTAGACGATTACGCGCCCCCGCGCAACCGCGGCGGCCTCCATCGGCCTCCGGTTGTCAGGCGATGGGCCGGATCGCCTTCGCCCGCCACCATTTCACCTGTCGCGCCGTTTCGGCATATCCTCCCCCGGTGGTAATGACGCCGTCCGCATGGTTTCGTTTGGTATGGTCGTCCAGTTGACGCGCCAGAACGACCCCGAGCTTTTCCGGCGTCATGCCGGGCCTTTTCATGGCACGGCGTGTACGCAACCAGAGCGGGGCGACGACCAGCAGCACTATATCATGGCGTGACGGGCTCTGCGATTCGATTAAAAGAGGAATATCGGAAATGACCGCAGGCGTGCCGAGTGCCGCATGACGGCGAAAGAACCGCTGTTCCATTTCCCATACCAACGGATGAATCATTGCTTCGATTTCCTCTAGGCGTGAAGGGTCACCGCTTATCACTGCCGCCAGAGTGGGACGATGTATGGTTTGTTCCTTCACGGCCTCCGGAATATGCCGGGCGAACCAGCGGGTGACTTCTTCGCGCCCGTAGAGCCGGTGCACAGCTGCATCCGCATCGAATACCGGGAGTCCGAACTCCGAGAACATACGGCATACCACGGTTTTTCCTGACGCGATACCGCCGGTCACCGCGATTCTGATCATCTCTTCGACTCTGAAATGGTCCGCACATGCGCTGCGAGCTGCTTTCCGACGTCCGGCGTCACACCGAACCATTGTTCGAATCCGGGAACGGCTTGGTGCAGCAGCATTCGCAGCCCGTCCGCCTGGCGACGCTTCAACGCTTCAGCGCTGCGTGTCATTTCGGTTCCGTAACGACCATAGGATATATCGAGATACACACATTTATCCGTATGGTTCCTGATCAGGTTTTCCCATGGCAGCATGATGGACTGGCCCGTGGAAAGCGTATTGATGACACATTGGATCTCGGGAGGAACCCGGGTAAAATCTTCCAGCGCGACGGGGTGGAAACGCAACTCCGGTGCATAGGGCTGAATGGTATGGATCAACGTTTCCGAACGCTCCTGCGTACGGTTGACGATCGTCAGCGACCGGCAACCCAGCTGCGCGAGTGCGTAGACCACGGCCCGGGCCGAGCCGCCCGCTCCCAGTATCAAGACGTTCTCGGTGGGGAACGCCGCTTTCGCCTGCTCTTCTTCAAGCAATTTCATGAACCCGTAAACATCGGTATTCATGCCGTGCAGCGTTCCGTTTTTCTGCAGAACGATCGTATTGGTCGCCTGACATACGGCACAGACATCGTCATAACTCTGCATCAGCCGAAAGGCGGTTTCCTTATGCGGCAGGGTCACGTTGAAACCGACGAATCCCGTTTCGACATACAGATTCATCGCCGCTTCAAACCGCGCCGCGTTGACATGCAGAGGCACATACGCGCCGTTTATATCATATTCACGCAACCAGTATTCATGGATAGCGGGGGAAAGGCTGTGCGTGATGGGATCGCCGATCACACCGACCAGCCTAGCTTTACCGTTCCTAGCCGACATGGGACTGCTTTTTTCCCCGTTGATACAGCTGGATGATATGGGCGGCCGTTTCTTCGACGGAGCGCCGCGTGACATCGATGGAAGGCCAGCGATGTTTCACGAACAAGCGTTTGGACGCCAGCACCTCATCCGTGATCGCCTGTTTATCGATATAGTTGGTTTCCCCCTGCTGGCCTATGCTGCTCAGCCGTGTTTCGCGGATCTGGAACAGCCGTTCCACATCGATGGTCAGGCCGACGATGAACGGGCGTGTCACGGAAAACAACGTTTCCGGCAACGGACAATCCTGAACATAAGGGACGTTCGCCACCTTCAATCCCTTATTCGCCAGATACACGCATGTCGGCGATTTCGACGTGCGCGAAGGGCCGACCAGGATAATATCCGCCGCTTCGAGGTTCCACGTATTCTGCCCGTCATCATGCGCGAGCGCGAAGTTGATCGCTTCCACGCGCGAAAAATAGCTTTCATTCAGTTCATGCTGCCGTCCCGGCTGGGCGGCCGTCGGAATCCCGATATAGGCCGAGAGCTGCGTAATGGCATTTCCCAGGATGGAAATACAGGGCAGTTGTTCCGCCTCACAGAATTCACGTACGGCGCTGCGCATCTCTCCTTTGACGAGTGTGTACAATACCGGGCCAGGGTGGATCCGGATGGCGGAGAAAGCGCGCTCCAGCTGCGGGAGAGAGCGCACCAGCGTATAATTTCTCTCAACCGCCTTGATAGACGAAAACTGCGCCAGTGAAGCCCGTGCCACGGCACTGACCGTTTCACCCGTCGAATCAGAGATCAGATGCACGTATATTTCATTCCGCATCCGAAATTACGCCGCTCCGCCAATGCGTTTCAGGATGGAATCCAGTTGCGAAAGAGAATCGTAAAAAATTATAACGTTTCCTTTTTCATCCCGGTCATTGATAAGCACTTTCATTCCCAGATATTCCTGCAGGGTTTCTTCGATCGCCACGATGTCGGGGTCTTTATCATTTTCTTCCACCAGCAGATCCGAAGGCGGCGCTTTTTTTAATTTAGTGACGTTAGATGGTTCCGCAGAGGAAGTAGTACCGGCTGTAAGCGCAGGTATACCACCGGCCTTCGCTAGATTTTCCGTCTGCCGTACGTTCAAACCACGCCTGACGACCTCATAAATCAGCTCCTCAGGTCTTTCCGCCTGCATCAACGCGCGCGCATGCCCGGCAGAAATTTCTCCGCTGCCGAGCGCGTCCTTCACCGAAACAGGCAGCGTCAGTAAACGAAGACTATTAGCAACATGGCTCCTGCTTTTGCCCACGACCCGCGACAATTCTTCCTGAGTGTAACTGAACCCGTCCATCAGTTGCTGATAACCTTCGGCCTCTTCCAATGCGGTAAGATCCTGTCTCTGGACATTTTCGATCAGGGCTATTTCGAGCGCCTTTCTATCCTCAATGTTTTTAATAAGAACAGGAACCGTTTCCAAGCCCGCCATTTTAGAAGCTCGCCAGCGGCGTTCGCCGGCAATAATTTCATATTCCGCGCCATTTCGCTTTTCCGTAAGCTGCCGGACCAGTATGGGCTGCATCACTCCATGCGCACGAATGGAACTTGCCAACTCCTCTAAAGCAACATCATCAAAAAACTGACGAGGCTGATATTTTCCCGAAGTGATTTCTTTAAGTGAAAGGAACCGTACTGTATCCGCACTGTTTAAGTTATTTTCATGTGTTTCCTGACCGTATTCCTCTCCCATCAGCGCGGATAATCCTTTACCCAATCCTTTTGAAACTGA
This sequence comes from Rickettsiales bacterium, assembly GCA_965248995.1. Lineage (GTDB taxonomy): Bacteria > Pseudomonadota > Alphaproteobacteria > Rickettsiales > UBA998 > CBDFKY01. Next base: position 143,453 of record CBDFKY010000014.1, read on the forward strand.
AGATACTGCCATTTATGCCACCTTATGTTGAAGAGTATCGAGACGTTGCTGCTCGCGCCTGATCATCTCTTTGGCAAGCTGGATGTATGCCTGTGAGCCACTGCATGTCATATCGTATATGATGGCAGGTTTTCCATGCGAAGGAGCTTCTGATAACCTTACGTTCCGTGGGATAACGGTGGTGAAAACTTTTTCTTTTAAAAAACCCCTTACATCGGATTCAATATGTTCGGTCAGTTTGTTTCTTTTATCATACATGGTAAGCACCACGCCACAAATATCCATCGCAGGATTAAGCCGCTTTTGAATGAGCTGAATGGTTTTCAAGAGGTGGCTTAATCCCTCCAAAGCGTAAAATTCACATTGTAGCGGAATGAATACTGACTGGGAAGCCACCAGGGCGTTCATCGTCACCAAACCTAAAGAAGGCGGGCAGTCGATAAGTACGTAGTCATAATCAATAGCGGATTCGTCCAATGCGACCTTTAAACGACTTTCGCGAGCGGTTTCCTGTACCAACTCCAATTCCGCGGCGGACAGATCGATATTGGATGGCACAATCGATAAATTAGGAATAATCGTAGGTAACACCGCTTCCGTTAAAATGGATTTACCGATCAGCACATGATAAGAAGAAACATTACGTTGCCTCTGTTCAATTCCCAGCCCCGTACTGGCATTTCCCTGCGGGTCAAGATCGATGATCAGGGTACGTTTGCCGATCGCCGCAAGCGCGGTGGCAAGATTAACGGTCGTCGTTGTTTTACCGACGCCACCCTTTTGATTGACCACTGCAATAATTCTAGTCATGTATCTTCTCCATATCGGTAATTTCCACAATGGCACCATTAGTATCCGTAAGGCTTGGATGGAGAGTATAATTGAGCTTCCAGGAGGTCGCAACGGTTATTTCTTCTCTCACCTGTTTTCCTTTTAAAAAAAGACATTTTCCTTCTTTTACGCGGTGATACGCCGCATATTTCAGTAAAAGCGGCAGCGAAGCGCAGGCACGTGATACGATCGTATAGACCCCAAGAGGTGAGCAGTTTTCAATCCGTTCGTGATGTATCGTCACGGAACCAGTTAAATTGCATTCGCGGACAGCCTCATGCAAAAAAATGCATTTGCGCTTGTCTGACTCAATAAGATGAACCTCACTACATCCCATCATAGCGAGTACAATACCGGGTAATCCGGCCCCTGACCCTAAATCAGCGAGCGGCTTTACAGGGTCAATATAAGTATAAAGTTGGGCACAATCGGTAATATGTCTATCCCATAAATCTGGCAAAGTTGAGGGAGCGATAAGGTTAATTTTATTCGTCCACTCAATCAGCAAGTTTGTATAAAAATCCAGTTGTTGCAATGTTTCACGTGAAACATTTATATCTTTAGAAAGCTTATACGGTAATTGCATATTGGCTTTTTCTTATATAGGCTAAAAGTGCTATAATAGCTGCAGGAGTTATCCCTTGAATACGGGAAGCGTGACCTAGAGTTCCAGGCTTATGAAAGATAAGTTTTTCTTTTATTTCATTTGAAATTCCAGGAACCAGCTCGTAATTAATTTTATCGGGAATCGAAAGATTTTCATCTTTATCGAATTGCATAATTTCTTTTTCCTGACGCTGAATATGTCCGTAATAATGCGCTTCTGTCTGGACCAGTTTAAGTATTGCCTCGTCAGCTTGATAGAGTTGCGGCCATACTTTCAGCAAATGTTCGTTAGAAATTTCAGGGTAAGACATGAGTTCCAAAGCACTGCGTCTTTTTCCATCCTTATTAACGGTTATATCATGAACCGCCAACTCGTTAGGAGTGGCTAGACATGCTTTCAAAGCTTCAAAATAAGAAAAATAGGCGGAAGAATGTTTCACGTGAAACAATTCCCTTTCACGTTTTACCAGTCCGGCCTCAATACCTTTAAGGGTTAACCTCAAATGAGCATTATCCGGACGCAGGGTAAGTCTATATTCAGAGCGTGAGGTAAACATACGATAAGGTTCACTTGCTCCTTGTGTGATCAGATCATCAATCATCACGCCGATAAGAGCTTCAGAGCGCTTTAAAACAAAAACAGGCTTTTCTAAAGCGCTTAATGCAGCATTTGCTCCAGCTATTATTCCTTGACCCGCCGCCTCTTCATAACCGGTAGTTCCATTGATTTGACCTGCAAGAAAGAGCTTTTTTATTTTCTTTAGTTCTAAAGTATTTTTTAACTGACGCGGATCCACGTAATCATATTCAATGGCATAGGCATATTGTCTAATTTTTGCTTCCTCCAAACCGTGAATTGAGGCAATAATACGTTCTTGTATCTCCTCCGGAAAAGAGGTGGACACGCCATTAGGATAAATAAGGTCACTGCTTAAACCTTCTGGTTCTAAAAAGATCTGATGCGTTTCTTTTTGCGAAAATCGAACTATCTTGTCTTCTATCGAAGGACAATACCTAGGACCGGAACTCTTGATTTGCCCAGAGTACATAGGAGAAAGATGAATATTTTCCTGAATAATGGCTTTTGTATTTTTTGTCGTCCTGGTGATATAACAAAGCACTTGGGGAACGGTAATTTTACTGGTCATATAAGAGAGAGGCTCGGGAACCTCGTCCCCCGGTTGCGGCTCGCAAACCTTCCAGTCAATGGTAGAAGCATCTAACCGTGGTGGTGTACCGGTCTTTAATCTTCCTATACTTATGTCAGCCGCTTTAAGACATTCAGAAATCCCCAATGATGATTTCTCACCCATACGTCCGCCCGTTAGTTCCTTATGGCCCACATGAATGACGCCGTTTAAAAAGGTTCCGGTAGTCAGCACCACGGCTTTGGCGGTATATTCATTTATCTCTCCTTGAAGGTGACGAATATATTCTCGTTCAATCGTCAGACCAATAATCGTATCTTCGATAATGATAAGATTTTCCTGAGCGGAGAGCAGTTTTTGTATGGCCTCGGCGTACAGAATCCGGTCTGCCTGGGCACGAGGTCCATAAACGGCAGGACCTTTACTTTTGTTTAGTACGCGATAATGAATACCGGAATGATCAATGGCTTTTGCCATCAATCCGTCTAAGGCGTCTACCTCGCGAACCAGCGTACCTTTCCCCACACCACCTATGGCAGGATTACACGACATTACCCCGCAGTCAGATTTTTGTTTGGTAATAAGTGCGGTGATAGCGCCGCAGCGAGCTGAAGCAGCAGCCGCTTCAACCCCTGCATGCCCACCTCCAATAACGATAACATCAAATTCCAACATGCTAAACTTCTTAAAAAGCATGTAATAGCAGCTTTTGTATTATTTGCCAATACAGAAGGTGGAGAAAAGCTCATCTAAAATTCGCTCAACAGATATTTTTCCTAGTATAAAACCTGTTTCTCTACAGGCTTCCGCAAGATATTCTGATTTAATAACTAAATCTATTGTGCACTTTGCTTTTAAAAGCATAAACAATGCCTCGCTCAAATGGGAAACATGACGTTGTCTAGTAATATAAACCTTTTCATAGGAAGTCGTATAATGCTTTTCCAGCAATGTTTTTATGAGTGATGAAATTCCTTCTCCAGTTTTGGCGGAGATCGAAATTGTTTCACGTGAAACAATTTCAGTATCATTTTTTCGAACGTCCGATTTATTGATGATGTAAATTGTTTCACGTGAAACAATTTTTGAAAGCTGCGCATATTGATTGGTCAAGTCTGTTGTCCCATCCAACAATACAAGAGTTATATCCGCTTCCAGAGCTTTTTTCTCAGCGATATGCACACCTTGACGCTCTATTTCATCTATGCTGTCCCGGATACCAGCGGTATCATAGAAGCGATAAGGCAACCCATCAATATCTTTATAAAGCTCTATCATATCCCGTGTTGTCCCGGGAATGGCGGAAGTAATTGCCACCTGTTTACCTGCCAAATAATTTAACAACGTAGATTTACCGGCATTGGGCACACCAATAATAGCCACCTGTACACCCTCTCGAATCTGACAACCAGTCTTGGCACTTGCCAGAAATTGTTCGATCAATGTAATGGAATCATCGATTTTTTGATTAATTTGCTCGTCCATATCTAAAGGCAGATCTTCGTCCGGAAAATCAATGAACACTTCTGCAAAAGCACGAGCTTCTATCAGCCTAGCTTCCAACAAATAGTAATGGTGAGAAATTTCTCCTCGTAGTTGATGCATTGCCAAGGCTTTTTGTTGGGACGTTTCGGCATCAATGACATCCATTAACGCTTCTACCTGCACAAGATCCATCTTACCTTGTTCTAAAGCGCGCCGCGAAAATTCTCCGCTTTCCGCATAGCGAACGTCCTGGATAGAAAGAATGACGGACAGCAATTCCTGGATAACGACACGGCTGCCATGACAATGAATTTCTACTACATCCTCTCCTGTGAAACTGTGGGGACAGGGGAAAAAGATAATGATCGCCTGATCGATTACCTGATGTGTATCTGGATGAAGCAATGTGGCATAATGGCAATATCGTGCCTTAAGCGGGGATGAGATGCCTAAATGACGAATTATGGAAAGGGCTTTAGGACCAGAGATACGCAGGATAGCAACTCCAGATTTTCCGGCGGGAGTTGCCTGGGCAATAATAGTGTCACTCATCACATATTCCGGATGCCTGTATTAATGTCTGGGTGTAGGCGTGTTGAGGAGTAGACAGCACCTCTTTAGTCCGTCCGTATTCGACCACCTTACCATTTTTCAACACCATCAGGTGGTGCGAGATACTCTGGATCACATGAATGTCATGACTGATGAAAATGTAGCTCATTCGTCGCTCCGCTTGGAACTGTTTGAGCAAATGGATAATTTGTGTCTGAAGCGTAATATCAAGCGCAGAAGTGGGTTCATCGAATATGACGCAGGCCGGGTTTAGGATCATCGCTCTGGCGATATTGATTCGCTGGCGCTGGCCGCCGCTGAATTCGTGGGGATAGCGCGGCGCCACATCCGCTTCCAGTTCCACTTGCCGCAGAATGGTTTCCACCTGCCTTTTCTTTTCTTCCGCGGTGATAATCGGATGATGAATCTCCAATCCCTCCATAATAATCTGGCCGATCGTCATGCGGGGATTAAGGCTGGAAAAAGGATCTTGAAATACGAATTGCAAATGGTGCCGCAGGGGGCGCATGGCGGTAGTGGAGAACCCGTTGATAGCCTGTCGTTGGAAAATAATATCGCCTTCACTCGGTATAAGCCTCGCCAAAGCTAGACCAAGCGTCGTTTTTCCGGAGCCGCTTTCCCCGACGATTCCCAGCGTTTCACCTGCTTTTACCGTCAGGTTCGTCTCAGGGATAATCTGTTTTTGCGGTGGACGGCGCAACTGAAAACCTGATGCGGCTTTATAACTTACCGTCAAACGGGAACAGGATAACGTGTCCGGCCTATCCTCAGTCGTTATGGATTCGGCGAAAGCGGCGTGGCGGGAAGCGAGCAATGTTTGCGTGTAAGGATGTCGGGGCGTTTTGAACAGCTGCTGCGTCGTTGCCATCTCCACCGCGCGGCCTTTTTGCATTACAACTACCTGAGAGGCGATGTCACGAACGATGTGCAGATCATGCGTGATCAGTAACAGACTCATTTCATATTTCAGTTGTAGTTCCTGAAGCAGGTCCATGATCTTACTTTGTGTCGTCACATCGAGAGCCGTGGTCGGTTCGTCGGCGATCAGCAGGGCAGGGCGGTTTATCACGGCCATCGCGATCATCAAGCGCTGGCGTTCGCCGCCGGAGAGTTGGTGAGGATAATGATGCAGCCGCTTCTGTAAGTGAGATAATCCCACTTCTTCCAGCGCGGTCATGATCCGGGAAGCCTGCTCTTTGCGTGAAAGGCGGGGCTGGTGCAATGTCAGCGCCTCCCGCAATTGCTTATTGATGTTATGGAGCGGATTCAGCGCCGTCATCGGTTCCTGAAAAATCATGCCGATGCGGTTGCCGCGAAGACGCTGCAACGCTTTTTCAGGAGCCTGAAGGAGATTTTTTTCTTCAAACAGGATTTCCCCTTCCGGATACCATAACGCCGGATTCAGTCTTAAAAGTGACAGGGCCGTGATGGATTTGCCCGAGCCACTTTCTCCGACCAAAGCCGTGGTTTTTCCTTTTTCGATGTCAAAGGAAAGCTGGTGGACCGTTGGCGTGTCGCTTCCATGGAACTGAATGGAGAGATTTCGTACCTGAAGTAATGTCATGATTTGAAAATCTTATGCGGGTTCAAGGCGTCACGAAGCGCTTCTCCGATGAAGATCATCAGGGTGAGCAGGATCGCCAGCACCATGAACGCGGTAATGCCGAGCCAGGGAGCGGTCGGATTATCTTTCCCCTGTGCAAGCAGTTCTCCCAGAGACGGGGAACCGCTCGGCAGCCCGAAGCCCAGAAAATCCAGCGAGGTGAGGGTGGTGACGGCGCTGTTGAGGACAAAAGGCAAAAAGGTCAGGGCGGCGACGGTGGCGTTCGGCAACACATGCCGTCGCAGGATCGTCAGTTCCGGTACTCCCAGTGCCCGGGCGGCGCGGACGTAATCGAAATTGCGGGCGCGCAGGAATTCGGCGCGCACCACCGCTACGAGGTCCGTCCAGAAAAACAGCAGGAGCAAAAGCAGAAGCCACCAGAAAGTGGGGCGCACGATGCTCGATAAGATAATCAACAGGTAGAGCATCGGCAGGCCGGACCAGATTTCGATGAAACGCTGGGTAAGCAGATCGGTCAGTCCCCCGAAATATCCCTGCAGCGCCCCTGCGGTTATCCCGATGATGCTGCTGAAAGCCGTCAGCAATACCGCGAAGATGACCGAGAGGCGGAATCCGTAGATCAGCCGTGCCAACACGTCCCTGCCCTGATCGTCGACACCCAGCCAGTTTTCACCGGAAGGCGGGGCAGGGGCGCGGGCGATGTCATAATTGACGCTGCGGTAGGAATAGGGAATCGGAGGATTGATCATCCAGCCATGCTGGGTGAGGTGCCGTATTATCCACGGATCCTGGTAGTTGGTTTCCGTTTCGAAATAGCCGTCGAACGTGGTTTCGGGGTAGGATTTCAGGATGGGTATATAGAGGGTGCCTTTGTAGTAGACCAACATCGGTTTATCGTTGGCGATGAATTCCGCCGGCATGGTAAACAGGCAGAGTGCGAGGAAAATCCATAAGGAACGATAGCCGCGTTTGTTCGCTTTGAAAGTAGCGATCCGGCGGCGCGTCAAGGGGGAGAAATTCATGCGCCTCTCCGCTCGAAGTCGATGCGCGGGTCCACGAGCATGTAGATAATATCGCCGATCAGCGACATCAGCAGGCCGAACAGCGTGAAGATGAACAGGGTGCCGAAGACGACGGGGTAATCCCGGTTGATCGCCGATTCGAACCCAAGCAGGCCCAGGCCGTCCAGAGAAAAGATCACTTCGATCAGCAGGGAACCGGTGAACAGGACTTTCAGCAGTGCCGCAGGAAAACCGGCGATGACGATCAGCATGGCGTTGCGGAAAACGTGGCGGTAGAGAATCTGCGATTCGCTGAGCCCCTTGGCGCGGGCGGTGATGACGTATTGTTTGGCAATTTCGTCCATGAAGGAATTCTTGGTCAGCATGGTCAGGCTGGCGAACGCTCCGGTGACCAGCGCGGTGACAGGCAGCACCATATGCCAGGCGTAATCGGCGATACGCTGCAGCGTGGTCATGCCCTCCACATTATCGGAGGTCAGGCCGCGCAACGGAAACCACTGGACATATTCACCGCCCGCGAAGAGGATGATCAGCAGGATGGCGAACAGGAAGGAAGGAATGGCGTAGCCGATCAGGATCATCCAGCTGGAGATCAGGTCGAAACGGGAGCCGTCGCGTACCGCTTTGCGGATACCGAGAGGGATGGATACCAGATACATCAGTAACGTCGTCCATAAGCCCAGCGAAATGGACACCGGCAGTTTTTCGCGGATGAGGCCGAGGACGCTTTCATTCCGGTAAAAACTGGTGCCGAAATCCAGATGCAGATAACGATTCAGCATCTGAAGGAAACGTTCAACCGGGGGTTTATCGAATCCGTAGAGTTTCTCGATCTGTTTTACCAGTTCCGGATCAAGGCCGCGTGCCGCATTGGAGCCGTTCGCCGAAGCCATCGTCGCTCCTCCTCCCGCATCACCGCCGCCGGCGCTGCTGAAACCTGAGGTTGCGCCATGCAGCTGCGGATTGGTCAGCTGGTAGATCAGTTTATCGACCGGACCGCCCGGGGCACCCTGCACAATGACGAAATTGAGCAGCATGATGCCGAGCAGGGTCGGGATGATCAATAACAGTCGTTTAAGGAGATAACGCGCCATTGCCGGGCATTATGGGAAAGAACACGGGTATTGGCAATGAAATAACGAATGATTACAATATCGTTTATGGGATAATGCATATTCATGATTATTCCTGTCATTATTTCCTGTCAGCGGATGGAATCATGCATAGAGGCGTCGTGGCCCGCGCCTGACCTTATATAGTCATTCCGATTTAAAACCGTACGGTTTTAATCGGATAAAATGACTATAACCCTATAATTTATAGTGTTTTTAACCGAAAATTTTCGTACGAAAATTATTCGGAAACACTATAGTACATCCGCCGGTGCCGGATGGTAGGAACATCTGCGAGGCCGCTTGCGCCGGCCAGTAGATTTCTGCTAGGGTGGAGGCATGAAACTCACCATTCTGGGCTGCGGCAGTTCGGCGGGCGTGCCGGTTATCGGGTGCGAATGCGACGTCTGCCGTTCAACTCATCCGCGCAATAAACGCAGCAGGGCCTCGGTGGTCTATGAGGCGGATAGCGGGATGCGCGTGCTGATAGACGCGTCACCCGACCTGCGCACTCAGGCGCTGGCCTGTCATATCACCGCTATCGACGCGCTGGTCCTTACCCATGCCCATGCCGACCATTGCCACGGGCTGGACGACATGCGCCCCTTCAATTTCACGAAAGGCAGGGCCATCGACCTTTATGCGAACGCCGCCACGCTTGCGGAAGTGAAGCAGCGGTTCGCCTATATCTTCCGGCCGCATAATCATCAGCACGGCTGGTATAAACCGGAATTTATGGTGCATGAGGTGGCGGAAAACGACCGCGTCGAGGCGGCGGACCTGCGGTTTTTCTCCCAGACGCACGGGGGGTTGCAGACGCTGGGAATGGTGATGGGAAAGCGGGGTGAGCTCGCCTATTCCACCGATGTCAATCATTTAGACGACGCGGCGTTCGAAGCGCTCAGCGGCGTCGATACCTGGGTGGTGGACTGCCTGCGCCCCAACCCGGCGCCGACCCACGCGCATCTGGAACTGACCCTGTCCTGGATCGAGCGGGTGGCGCCGAGGCGGGCGATCCTGACCCATATGGCGCATGAAATGGAGTATGAACTGCTGGCGAAAACGCTCCCCGCCGGGGTTGAGGCAGCGTATGACGGGATGGAAATCGTGTTGTAAAGAGGGAGTTCTATTATTAAGGCACCATGAGAGGTCGTCATACCGGCGGAGGCCGGTATCGAGTAAAAAACAAACTGATGCGGAGCATCACCTTATAAGGAGAGGGTATGTGCTGCGCACATGCGAATAGCCAGGGCCGGATACTATAGTCATTCCGACTAAAAACCGTACGGTTTTTGTCGGATAAAATGACTATAACCATATATTTTATAGTGTTTTTATCCGAAAATTTCCGTACGGAAATTATTCGGAAACACTATAGCCTCCGCCGGTATGACGGTAAACAATGAAATCCTATATTTCCCTATATCACTTCCCGAACCATCCCCGGATGATCCGGGCCACTTTCTGCGCCTCGTCCAGCCGCACGCTGCCTTTCCACAGGGGATCCCAGTCGTTCAGCATCCGGATATAGGACGCCTCCTCCATATCGGTGACGAACCGGCGATGCTTGGGGCCCGCGGCGTTGGCGGGCAGGAATACGTAGACCGGTTTCGACATGTAGGCCGCTTCGGACACCATCGAGACGGAATCTCCCGTCACTATGATGCGGTCCGCCTGCGCCAGCCATGCGTGGTAGGGGTTGTCGTCCTGCTGTTCCGGCATCCAGGCTTCCACGCCGAGCGTCGGGTAGGACGCGCGCAGCCGGTCCAGCACATGATGCATCAGAGCGGGAGGGGTTCGGCGGCTGCCGGTGATGAGCAGGGATCCTTCCTGCACGAACGGTTCAAGCTGGGACACGAGCTGCTCCCCGTCCTGCAGGGTGAACGTTCCGCCGGGTGAATTACCGCCCAGAGCCAGCATCGTCCACGGTTTCGGGAGGCGGTCGGGATTCAGCGGGTGACGGGCGCGGGCGGCGAACAGCACCTCATCGCTCAAAGAGTGCGGCGCGCCGAGCGTGGCGATCATGTTGGACCGGCCGTCCAGACCGTCATGGGTAGGCAGCGCCACCAGGTCGAATCCCTGCAGCGGCATGCCCGGATGCATCAGATGGACGAGCTTTACCGACGGATGGCGGGACTTGACCCACAGACTGGCCGGAGCACTCCGCCGTCCGGCGGCGATCACCACGTCCGGCCAGGGAGTATGGAACGCGGAGCGCGAGGCGGGACGCAACGACCGCAGCCCGTTGCCGAACGTGAACAGATTCGGCAGGCCGGCGAAGCGGTTATAGTCCAGTTCGATCTCCGCCACGTTGAAACGCGTATGCCGCGCCACGCCGCGCACCTGATTCGCGGTGCCGGGCCGGTGATCGGTAAGCGCCCATACCTGTACCATCGTGTCAAACCTGCCTTGAAATGTTCCTTTTTTTATAGCGCATAAAACGATAATGGGCAGTTATTTTATGGCAACGTTTCCACTTTGACCACCGACCCGCCGTAGTGGAGATGGACGCAAAAAAGGATATGCACAGATAACCGGCGGTTCCTTGCGTCTCTTTCACTCGCTTTTTCCCTCTCCATATGCGCGAAACGATCCGGATGCCCGTCGCCCCCATTCCAGGCGGTGAAGGATATTTCAGTTCCATCCCGTCCGGTTACTCCATGATTATTATCTTTATGTGACCGAACACAGTTGCTATAGCTGATCCGCATGAACGTACCCTGCGCTTCCGTCGTGCTGACCGCCCTCGCTTACCTGATCGGCTCCGTCCCCTGCGGGCTCCTCGTCGGGCGTGTCGCGGGGCTCGGCGATATCCGGCGGGTCGGGTCCGGGAATATCGGGGCGACCAACATGGTGCGGGCGGGCGGCAGGAAGCTGGGGGCGCTGACGCTGCTGCTGGACGCGCTCAAGGGCATCGTTGTCATCAGCGGTATCGCGCATGTTATGCCCCATGCCGGCGCTTCGCTGCTCTATTACTACGGCCTCGTCGCCACCGTCGCGCATTGCTTTCCCGTCTGGCTGCGGTTTCGCGGCGGCAAGGGGGTGGCGACCACGCTCGGCGTGATCGGCGCCGTGCACCTCGTGCTTTTTCCGCACACGTGGGAATGGCTGCTGCTGTTCGCAGGGCTGTGGATCGGGACGTATAAACTGACGCGTTTCGTGTCGCTGGCCTCCCTCGTGACGTTCGCGGTGCTGCCGGTCTTTACCCTGGAGGTCTATGGCATATGGGTTTCCCCCTTGCTTTTGACCGTCTTAATCTTTATCCGTCATAAGCAGAATATCCGGCGATTGCGTGAAGGAACCGAGCATGGCTTTAACAAGACGGCATGAACCGCCCGCGGCGGACGGCTTCAGGGAAGCGTCCCTCCCGCATTCCTCACTGGAGCGTGAGCCGCTGATCGACGTGGTGCGGCTGATCCGTTCGGAACATGTCGGGCCCGTCACGTTTTTCCAGTTGATGCGGCGCTACGGCACGGCTGCGAAAGCCCTGGCCGCGCTGCCGATGCTGGCGGCAAGGGGCGGAGCGCGGCGGACCATTACCGTCTGTGCGCCTTTGAGAGCGGAACTCGAGATCGAGAAAACGGAAAGATTCGGCGCAACGTTCATCCCTTACGGCCATACGCATTATCCGAAACTGCTGATGCAGATCGCCGATCCGCCGCCCCTGCTGGTGGTGCGCGGACATGCGCACCTGCTGAACCACCGGCCGCTGCTGGCGATGGTGGGATCACGCAACGCTTCGGCGCATGGCTGCCAGTTCGCACGTAAACTGGCGGGAGAGCTGGGTGAGGCGGGATACGTAGTGGTGTCCGGGCTGGCGCGGGGAATCGACGCCCATGCACATCAGGGAGCGCTTGAGAAAGGAACGATCGGCGTGATCGCGGGGGGGATCGACCATGTCTACCCGCCGGAAAACCTGAAACTGTTCGAGGCGATGCGGGCCACCGGCGCGGTCCTCTCCGAAGGGCCGTTCGGCAGCGCCCCGCTGCAGCGCCATTTCCCGGTACGCAACCGGATCATCGCCGGGATGGCTCTCGGCGTGATCGTGGTGGAGGCGACCAAGCGTTCCGGCTCCCTCATCACCGCCGATTTCGCGCTCGATTTCGGACGCGACATCTTCGCGGTGCCCGGCTTTCCGATGGACCCGCGCTCAGCGGGCACCAACCACCTCATCCAGCAGGGGGCCATGCTGGCGGGAAGCGCGCATGACATCGTGGATTACCTGCATAACCGTCCGTACCAGCTGCGCGACTCCGCTTCCAATGACGATAGGGGATCGTTCCGGGAAGCGGCCCGTGCCGTGGAGGATGACGAAAACCTGGATACGGAACGCGCCGTCGTGCTCGGCCTGCTCTCAGCCAGCGCCGTGTTCGTGGAGGAACTGATCACGTTGTCGGGCATCGAAGCGCGGATCGTCAACGTCATCCTGCTGGAGATGGAACTGGCGGGTATGCTGGAGCGCCATCGGGGCGGGCGGGTGAGCCGGAGGTATGAGGATGGGTAGCGGGCAAAAAAAAGGGCGAATGCTAAGGGCAATCGTCGGGGAAGGTTATTTTGCAGGGCCCAGCAGTTTATCGGCAATGTTATTGAGGAACATTCCGCCGGCAAACCACGCGATTGTCATCAACAGGAAAACCAGAACAGGATTAAGCGGAATAAATCCTCCTGCTTCATTTCCGATGGTTGAAACGATTGAAAAAGCCAGAACACTTAACAAAGTGAATCTAAAATTCATGGAAAGTACCTTGAATTGTAAGGTCTGGAAAGAAAGGAATGCCTTGTTAGTATAAATTAATTTTTTTGTACAACTGGAAAGTCGGAATAACGAACCAAGGAAGATACATTGTATACGTTAGTAGTGGAATCGCCTTCAAAGGCGAAAACGATCAATAAATATCTGGGGAAGGATTTCAAGGTCCTCGCCTCGTTCGGTCACGTGCGCGACCTGCCGACCAAGGACGGGTCGGTGCGGCCCGATGAGGATTTCGCGATGGATTATACGGTAGAGGCGGACAGCAAAAAGCATCTCTCCCAGATCGCGGATGCATTGAAGGGCTCGCAGATTCTCTATCTCGCGACCGACCCGGACCGGGAAGGGGAGGCGATTTCGTGGCATGTGGTGGAGGCGTTGCGTGAAAGCCGCAAGCTGCCGAAGGGGATCGACATCAAGCGGGTGACGTTTACGGAGATCACCAAGAAGGCGGTGCTGCACGCGGTCGCCAACCCCAGGGAAATCGACATGGCGCTGGTCAATGCCCAGCAGGCGCGGCGGGCACTCGATTACCTGGTAGGGTTTTCGGTCTCTCCCGTATTATGGCGGAAGCTGCCGGGGGCGCGTTCCGCCGGGCGGGTGCAGTCGGTGGCGCTGCGGCTGGTGTGCGAGCGGGACGGGGAGATCGAGCGGTTCGTCGCGCAGGAATACTGGGACGTGACGGTGCAGCTCGTCTCCGCGAAAGGCGAGCGCATCACCACGAAGCTGGTCAACTGGCAGGGCGAGAAGATCGAGAAACTGACTATCACGAACGGTGAACGGGCGCATGGGATCAGCGCTGCGCTGGAAGGCAAGAGCGTCCGGGTGGAAGAGGTCAAGCCCAAGCAGATGCGGCGCAACCCCTATCCGCCGTTCACGACGTCCACCCTGCAGATGGACGCGTCCCGGCGCCTCGGGATGAGTGCCAAGCAGACCATGATGGTGGCGCAGAAACTGTATGAAGGCATCGAGATCGGGGGGGAGACGGCGGGGCTGATCACCTATATGCGTACCGACGGGGTGCAGGTGTCGATGGATGCGATCCATGAAGCGCGCCGCCTGATCGAGAAGGATTTCGGGGCGAAATACCTGCCTGAGAAACCGAAATTCTATAGCACCAAGGCGAAAAACGCGCAGGAAGCGCACGAGGCGATCCGCCCGACATTGCTCAGCCGTACGCCCGCCAGCGTGCAGGCGCATCTGAACAAGGAGCAGTTCCGGTTGTATGAACTGATCTGGAAGCGGATGATGGCCAGCCAGATGGAACCGGCGGTCTACGATCAGGTCAGCATCGAGTTCAGGGAACCGGCCAATCCGGCGATAGTCCGGGCGACCGGCTCGGTGCTGCGTTTTGATGGGTTCCTGACCTTGTACCGTCAGGCGATGGACGACGATCAGAGCGACGAGGCGGAGAATCAGGCGTTGCCGCCGCTGGAGGTGGGAGAGACGCTGGATATCGCCGAGGTCAAGCCGCTGCAGCATTTCACCGAGCCGCCGCCGCGCTTTACGGAAGCGTCGCTGGTCAAGAAAATGGAAGAGCTCGGCATCGGGCGGCCTTCCACCTATGCGGCGATCCTGTCGGTACTGCAGGACCGCGGATACGTGCGGATGGACGGCAAGCGGTTCATCGCCGAGATGCGCGGGCGGCTGGTCAGCAGTTTCCTGGAGCATTATTTCGCGAAATACGTGGAATATGATTTCACGGCGGACCTGGAGACGCAGCTCGACGACGTGTCGGACGGCAAACGGGAATGGAAAGAGGTCTTGCGCGATTTCTGGGAACCGTTCACCCTGCTGGTCAACCAGACCAAGGAAGTCTCCACCCGCGAAGTGCTGGACGCGCTGGACGAGTGGCTCGCCCCGTTCATCTACGGGTCGCAGGCGCCGACCGCCGAGGACCGGTTATGTCCGAACTGTCGCAAGGGACATCTGCATCTGCGCACCGGCAAGTTCGGGGCGTTTCTCGGCTGTGACGCCTATCCCGACTGTAATTATACGCGGCCTTTAGAGACGGGCGTGGAAGGGGCGGGGGCCGAGCCGGAAGCGGGGGAATTTCCGCGGCAGCTCGGCTGGCATCCGTTGAGCAAGGAGGAAATCAGCCTGAAAAAGGGGCCGTACGGCGTGTATGCCGAAATGACGGAAGCGGGCAAGGTCAAGCGCGCCAGCCTGCCCAAGGGAATGGCGGCGGCGGATGTGACGCTCAGCATAGCGGTGGAACTGCTTTCCCTGCCGCGTACCTTAGGGCCCCATCCGGAAACCGGCCTGCCCATCCTGGCAGGACTCGGACGGTTCGGACCATACCTGCTGCATGACAAGAAATATACTTCCCTCAAGGAAGACAACGTGCTGACCATCGGCATGAACCGCGCCGTCATCCTGATCGCCGACGCGGCGTCCAAAGGGGGCAGGGCGGCGGCCGCGCCGCTGCGGGTTATCGGGGTCGATCCTTCCAGCAATACCGAACTGGCGATTTATGAAGGCAAATACGGCGCGTATATCAAGGCGGGCAAGGTCAACGCCACGTTGCCCAAGGGGGCGGACGTGCAGGCATTCACGCTGGAAGAAGCTGTGAAGCTGGTGGCGGAACGGGCGGGTGCCGCTCCTGCCAAGGGAAAAAACAAGGCGAGCAAGAAGAGTCCGGTTAAAGCGAAGGCGGAAGTAGGGAAGACAGCACCGGCGAAGAAGCCGGCAGCGAAAAAAGCCACACCTTTGAAGAACAAGAACGCAGTAGTAAAGAAAACTTCTCCTAAGTCTAAATAATTAGGTAATAATTCTTTATTATTTGTTGAATATTGAGTAAGATGAGAAGTAATCCTTATTCTATTAGTCATGAACTTCATCGCTTTATTAAAGGTGCTCTTACTAACCTTTGCACCTTCCATCATTGACTTAATATTTTCTTTCTTCGCACCTCGCAAAGAAGAGAATATTACGGCAAAAAAACTCAAAGCAAATAATCCAAAAATAAGTTTACTTTTAGGTACAACTGTTTGCGGAATCATTATTGTACCGTTAGCAGCTGCTTTCGTCGCGGGGTTTCAGTTCCGAAACAATACCTGCGAGAAAGTAGTCATAACTTCCCCACAAGGAGCTGCAGAACTCTGTGTAGTGAAAAAGGAAAGAATAGCGCAACTGAAAGTTCAATAATTTCTTTTCAATTCCTGAAAAACCGAACGCGAGAGCATCTCTTACGTCGGTTTTTTTATGTCGTTTTGATATGGCGGATGCTACATAAGGAACCATGCCGCGCCCCGCCCGACCCGATCCTGCTCCCTCCCCGAATGAAGGGTTTTCCCTGCTGCACGGGGTGCCGGACAACGCGCAGGCGCTGGCAGTGCGCAAAATGCTGGCGGAACGCGCGAGCCCGGTACTGTATATCACCCATCATGACCGGCATTTAAGCCGGTTCGTCGCGGCCGCTCCGTTTTTCCTGCCGAAAAACATCCCGGTGCTGTCCTTGCCGGCGTGGGATACGCTGCCGTACGACCGCGCCGCGCCCAACCGCTCGCTGGTGGCGGCGCGCTCCGCGACGCTGAGCGAACTGGTGCGGCTGGAAAAACGGAAGGTGCCCTACGTTCTTGCGACCAGCGCCAGCGCGTTCCTGCAGAAACTGCCCCCGAAGGCGGTCTTCGCGGATAGCGGTTTTTCCCTGAAGGCGGGAGAGTCGTTCGCCCATGACGAGCTGATCTTCTTCCTGAGCGAGCAGGGGTACCGCCGCGCCGGGCGGGTGATGGAGGCCGGGGAATTCGCGGTGCGGGGCAATCTGATCGACCTGTTTCCGGCGAGCAGCATGCAGCCCTACCGGATCGACCTGTTCGGCGATGTGATCGAGACGATCAAGCCGTTCGAGGTGCTCTCCCAGCGTACGTCCGCGGAGGTCCAGCGCGAGCTGGTCATCTGTCCCACGTCCGAGATCCTGCTGAACGCGGAGCGTACGGAGCGTTTCCGAACTTCGTACCGCGCTTTGTTCGGCTCTCCGGCGCGGGAGGATACGCTCTACCACACAGTCAGCGAGGGGCAGTACCATGCGGGCATGGAGCACTGGCTGCCGTTGTTCTACGCGTCCGTGGAAGCGTTGAGCGATTATATGCCTTCCGCGCAGATCGTCATGGATCACGGGGTGCCCGGCTCCCTGCACGAGCGTGAGCACGTGATCACGGATTATTACGAGGCCCGCAAAAGCGCAGAACTCGCCTCACCTAAATCCAAGGCGGCAGGCGCGGCGCCGTATCACCCGCTTCCACCGGAACAGTTTTTCCTGATCCATCAATGGAAAGCGTTGCTGGCGGCGAGGAAAGCGGTCGCGCTGGAAGCGTTCGACGGTACACCCTCCCTGCATTTCCGCGCCGCCAGGAAACTGCATATCGCGGCGAAGACCGGTAACGTGTCGCCGCTGTCGCTGGTCGCCGGGGAAGCGTCCACCGCTTCCCACCCCGTCGTCATGGCCGCCACCACTCCCGGCAGCGCCGAACGGCTGAGCCATCTGGCGGCGCAGCAGCATCTGCCGAAGCCCGTCACGGTGACGCATTACGATGATCTGGTCCATGCGTCCAAAGGACTATTTCTGGCCACCGTGCCGATCACTTCCGGTTTCCAGTCCGAGAAGCTGACGGTATATACAGAAGAGGATATCTTCGGGCGGCGCATCATCCAGCCCCGCAAGCGCAAGACGCCATCGGAGGCGTTCATGGCGGAAGCCGCCGCGTTCGAGGGCGGGGAACTGCTGGTGCATAAGGATCACGGTATCGGGCGGTTCGACGGGCTGGTGACGGTGGAGGCGCTGGGCAAGAAACATGACTGCCTCAAAATCGTTTACCGCGACGAGGACCGGCTGTTCCTGCCGGTGGAGAATCTGGAGCTGGTCACCCGCCACGGCGGTTCGGCGGGGGACGTGGAGCTGGACAAGCTCGGCGGTTCGGGCTGGCTGATGCGCAAGGCGGCGTATAAGGAAAAACTGCGCATGACGGCGGAAGCGCTGCTGAAGACGGCGGCGGCGAGGGAGCTTTCCCATGCGAGCCCGCTCTCGGCCCAGGAAGTGCATTACGCGAATTTCGCCGGGCGTTTTCCGTACCACGAGACCGAAGACCAGCAACAGGCCATCGACGAGGTGCTGGAGGATCTGGCCCGCACCCGCCCGATGGACCGGCTGATCTGCGGCGATGTCGGGTTCGGCAAGACGGAGGTGGCGATCCGCGCGGCGTTCGCCGCGGCCAGCGATACCACGAGTCCGGTGCAGGTGGCGCTGATCGCCCCGACCACGCTGCTGGTGCGCCAGCACTACCATAATCTGCGGGAGCGTTTCGAGGGTACGGGGTTGCGGGTGGCACAGTTGTCGCGCCTGTGCACCGCGAAGGAAGCGAAAGAAACGAAGGAAGGGCTGGCGGACGGCAGTGTCGATATCGTTATCGGCACCCATGCCCTGCTGGCGGCGTCCGTAAGTTTCAAGCGGCTGGGGCTGCTCGTCATCGATGAGGAACAGCGGTTCGGGGTGAAGCAGAAGGAGGCGCTCAAAGCCCTGAAAGCGGATATCCACGTGCTGACCATGTCGGCGACGCCGATTCCGCGTACCCTGCAGATGGCGCTGACCGGAGTGCGTGAACTGAGCCTGATCACCACGCCGCCAGTGGACAGGCTGGCCATTCGTTCCTTCGTCTCCCCGTATGACCCGCTGGTGATCCGCGAAGCCATCATGCGTGAGATTCATCGGGGTGGACAGGTGTTCTACGTCACGCCGCGCATCGCCGACCTGGCGGAACTGACCGCCCGCATCCGCGAACTGGTGCCGGACGCGCGCCTCGGCGTCGCGCACGGACAGATGAGCGCGACGGAGCTGGACCGCACCATGAACGAGATGGTGGACGGCAACTATGACGTGCTGCTTTCCACCGCGATCATCGAATCGGGGATCGATATTCCGACCGCCAATACCATGATCATCAACCGCGCCGACCGGTTCGGACTCGCCCAGCTCTATCAGCTGCGCGGGCGCGTGGGGCGCGGCAAGGTGCGGGCTTACGCCTATTTCACCCTGCCGTATCACGGGGCGATGACGAAAGACGCGATCAAGCGGCTGGAAGTGATGCAGACGCTGGACACGCTGGGGGCCGGGTTCACGCTCGCCAGCCATGACATGGATATCCGCGGGTTCGGTAACCTAGTCGGAGAGGAACAGTCGGGGCATGTGAAGGATATCGGCATCGAACTGTACCAGCAGATGCTGGCCGAAGCGGTCAAGAACGCCAAGGCCGCCGTTTCCGAGGCGCCCGCCGCGGAAGAAATCGAATTTTCGCCGCAGCTTAATCTGGGTCTTTCCATTTTCATCCCGGAGAGTTACGTGGAGGATGAGAGCCTGCGCCTCAGCCTGTACCGTCGCGCGGCGAGCCTGCAGACATTAGAAGAGATTGACGGTTTCGCCGCCGAACTCGCCGATCGGTTCGGGGCACTGCCGGAAGAAGTGACGCATCTGTTCACCACCCTTTCCCTGAAACAGGCCTGCCGGACAGCCGGTATCGCCCGGATCGACAGCGGACCGAAAGGCGCGGTCTTCACCTTTCAGGAAGTGCGGAGTCCCGAGGCGCTGCTGGGCTATATCGCAAAGAACGGCAAGCGCATGAAACTGCGGCCCGACCAGACGGTATTCGTCTCCGCGGAGTGGAAGGACGACGCGGATAAACTGGGTGACATTTCACACCTGGTCGGACGATTCGGCACGCTGCTCGCGTAAACGGTTTTGACTTCACGGCACGCCGCCGGTAACATGCTCTTTTGAAAAGAGGACGGCATGCAACGGGGAAATCACGCGTTCAAAGGATATGACACGGCACTGGAAGCGCTGATCGCTCAGCTGCACCGGATGGGGGAGCTGGTGACGGCGCAGATTTCGCTGCTGAAGGAAGGGCTGGTTTCGGCGGACAAGATCATCCACGACGAATCCAAGCAGCTCGATCACCGGATGAACGCGGCGGAGACGGAAACCGACCGGCTGGTAGCCGACATGCTCGCCAAATACAGTCCCGCCGGGGAGGAACTGCGGTTCCTGCTCGGCGCGGTGAAGGTGGGGAGTTGCATGGAGCTGCTGGCCGATCATATGAAGAACTGCAGCAAGCGGCTGGCGAAAATTCCCCATCCGCTCGATTCCGGCATTCAGGGGTTCCTGAATCAGGGCATCGACGGCTTGCGGGAAATGGTGCCGCTCGGCCTCGCGCAGGTGGAGGAACAGGCTCCCCGCCGCGTCGACGCGCTGCTGCATCTGGGGGCGGCGGTGCAGCATGCCTACCGCCAGACCCTGTTCGCCCTGCCGCAGTTAGCGCTGGAAGCGGAGGCGGCCCAGCATATCCTGCTGGTGGCGAAAAACCTCGACCAGGCGTCGGACAAGATGGTGGATATTCTGAAAATCGCGTACTTCATCCATACCGGGGAGCGGTATGAACGGCGATAGCTGGAAACCACCCCGCCCCAAGGGACGGAGTAGTGTCATCTTGCGCTGTCAAGCGAAGGATCTCAAGGGTAGTGCTCAGTTTGATAACGGGCCGGGGGGTTTGGCTCTCCCCTTGAGGGGAGCCGAAGAGCGCGTCAGCGCAATTCGGTGGGGGAGCCCTCCACCAAAACACTGTCGTGTTTTGACTCCCCCCGAGGGGGAGTTGAAGACAGCGTCAGCGCAGTAATTCAAACTGAGAACCAGTCACGTAAACCCTTTTATGCAGCTGCAAACGGTCAATTTACTGCGATTCGATGCTCATGTACCTTAAGTACACTGCGCTTCGAGTCTCGCAAATCAACCATTTTCGCTAGCCTAAAAAGGTTTACGTGACTGGTTCTGAGTCATCAGCATCCCGCGGGATGTTTCGCTACGCTCAACGTGACAGGAACGCTATCCAAGCGGCAGAGAATTTGACCCGAAAAAGATTCAGATGGAGAGCCGGTGTACTACCGCTTTCTGGCTGAGCAGCGCCTGCAGCTCGCCGGATTCGTACATTTCGCGCACGATGTCGCTGCCGCCGATGAATTCTCCTTTGACGTAGAGCTGCGGAATGGTCGGCCACTCGGAAAATTCTTTGATGCCCTGACGGATTTCAGGATCGGCGAGCACGTTGACGTCGTGCACCTCCACTTCCAGCCGTTCGAGGATGCCGGCGATCGTCGCGGAAAATCCGCATTGCGGCAGTTTTTTGGTGCCTTTCATGTAGAGTACCACGTCATGCGCGGCGATTTCCTGGGCGATACGTTCGTTGATGGCGGTGGTCATTTTTCTCTCCTTATGATGCGAATACGCGTTTAAAAATGGTGTCGATATGTTTGGTATGGTACGTCACGTCGAACAAGGCCCGCAGCTCGGGCTCCGGCAGGGTGCGGCTCACTTCTTCGTCCGCCAGCAGTTCGGTGAGGAAATCCTTCCCTTCCTGCCAGACTTTCATGGCGTTTCGCTGCACGGCCGCGTAACTGTCTTCCCGGCTGAGACCGGCCTGCGTCAGGGCCAGTAGGACGCGCTGGGAAAAGACCAGGCCGCCGAGTTTTTGCAGGTTGGCCCGCATCCGTTCGGGATAGACCACCAGGTTTTCGATCAGGCCTTTCAGGCGATGGAGCGCGAAATCCAGCGTGATGGTAGCGTCCGGTGCGATGAAGCGTTCTACCGAGGAGTGGGAAATGTCCCGCTCATGCCAGAGGGCCACGTTTTCCAGCGCCGGTATGGCGCAGGACCGGACCATGCGGGCGAGGCCGGTCAGGTTTTCGGACAGGACCGGGTTGCGCTTATGCGGCATGGCGGACGAGCCTTTCTGGCCGGGGCTGAAAAATTCCTCCGCTTCCAGCACTTCGGTACGCTGCAAGTGGCGGATCTCCACCGCGACGTTCTCGATCGACGAGGCGATGACGGCCAGCGTCGCGAAGAACGCGGCGTGGCGGTCGCGCGGGATGATTTGCGTGGAGATCGGTTCCACGCCGAGGCCCAGTTTTTCCGCTACGTATTCCTCTACATAAGGGTCGATATTGGCGAAAGTGCCGATGGCGCCGGAAATGGCGCAGGTGGAGATTTCCGACTTCGCCACCTTCAGCCGGGCGAGGTTACGGGAAAATTCGGCGTGGAAGCGGGCGAATTTCAACCCCATGGTCACCGGTTCGGCATGGATGCCGTGGCTGCGGCCGACCGCCACCATGTCCCTGGTTTCATAGGCCCGTTTCTTTAACGCTTCCAGTACGCCTTGCACGTCCCGGATCAGCAGGTCGGCGGCCTGCGTCAGCTGTACGGCGAGGCAGGTGTCGAGCACGTCGGAGCTGGTCATTCCCTGATGCAGGAAGCGGCTGTGCTCGCCGATGCCTTCGCCCGCCACCGTCAGAAAGGCTATCACGTCATGCCGGGTGACGCGCTCCACCGCGTCGATCTTTTCCACGTCGAAGCGGGCAGGCCTGCCCGCCCAGATGGCGGCGGCGGCTTCTTCGGGTATGACGCCCAGACGGGCGAGCGCATCGCAGGCATGGGCTTCGATGTCGAACCAGATGCGGTATCGGTTCTGGGCGTCCCAGATGGCGCTCATTTCGGGGCGGGAATAACGCGGAATCATGCTCTCAGCCTTTCGTGATAAAGAACGGCAGTATAGAGGGAAGGCGGCGTGGAAAGCAAGAAGTTGCGCGTTTCGGCAGTGTCTCGGTTTGAAAACCGGCGGGGGCTTAGCTCCCCCCCCTCAAGGGGGGAGTTGAAGCAGCGTATATCAGGAAAGCTGCGGTACCCGGGGAATGGTGGCGGTCACGTTGGGCGTGGCGGTGGGAGTGAGCGGACCGTCGGTCCCCGGCTGAGCCGAGGCTACGGCCTGACTCTGCCCGAGAGCCCGTTCCTTGTCGATCTGCTCCAGTCTTTGGCGTCCGATATCGGGATTGTCCTTATATTGCTGCTGGGAAGGAATCATGTCCGATTTGTTCGACAGCATCATGAGCAGCGCGACGACGAGCTGCATGATCATGCCGCCCATGCCGCTCTTGTCGGCTTCATCTTTATGCTTATCGTAAATTTCCGTAAGCGACGGCGGTTTGCCGGTGGCAGGGTCGGGGGTGGTCATCTCGGAAGCGACCGCCGCGGTCTGCTGATTGACGACGGAAGGATCCAGTTTCGGCAGGGGCACGCCTTTATCGATCAGTTTCTGCCGCATCTTGTCGGCGCTGATATAGACCGGATCGATCTCGGACAAAGAGAGGGTGCGCTCTCCCACTTTATGGCTCCAGTTCCCTTCGATGATTTTGATTCTCCCGTCCGGCAGGACTTCGGAAACCATCATCACATGGCCTCTTTTATCTACCGATACGAGGGACCCCACGGGCGGAACTCCCTGCGCGGTGGTGGACGTCAACCGTTCTTTCTCACCATAGGAAAACAGGGTCGGCACATAATTGACGTTTTCACACCCGGCCAGCGCCGCGCCCAGCCCGGCCTGGCTCAGGCCGGTGGTCACGAAATTGGCGCAGCTGTTGGGGGCGGAGGCTTCACCGATATGCTTTTTCAGTGAATCCACCACGTTCTGAAAAGGAGAAGTTGTCATGATATGGATGCGTCCCGTTAGATGATTTTATGTTTTGGCCATGGTATTCTGGGTCTGTTTACCCCCGCCGTTCTGCGCCGTGATGGCGCCGGAAGCGTTCTGGACGGGAAAACCGCCTTTTTTCTCGACGTTGAGCGCCAGGTTGATGGTATCCATCCACTCGCCCTCCCGCGATTCGATCACCGCGATGGAGCCTTTGCCATCAAAGGCCACGGCGGATTTAGTCGCGCCGGAATCGGGATCGATGACACCTCGCGCCGTGCCGGTTTTCACCGCGACCGCATCGACGTTGCCCATTCCGGTATGGTTGTCCTTCGGCGCGAACAAAGCGGCGAGCTGCGGGAACTGCGACCCGAACTGCTGCGTCCATACCGCGTTTTCATACGCCGTGCCGACGTTTCTGCATCCTTCCACGAACAGGTACGGGGCGCCCGTATCCAATATGTCGGATTTCGAAGGCAGGCCTGAAAAGTTGGCGATGGTCGTCTGCTTGAAACCCATTTCCTTCAGGCGGCCGTTATAATCGCCGATCACCTGCGCTATGGTACGGTGGCTTTCCTTCGCCACGGCATCCAGCAGGCGGTCCGCCGCCGCGTTATCGGACAGATGCGCCATCCTCTCCACGTAATGCTGGATTTCCGGGCGCTGCATGAACCCGGCCGGAAGTTTCGGATCGCAAGCCGCCAGCCGGCAGCTCAGCATCTTGGTGATGGAGGCGTTATCCCCCAGCTCGTTGACGCAATTACCGCCGAGCACTTCGCCTTTCGCGTTGACCGCGCACCAGTAAGCCCTGGATTTATCCTTCGCTACCGTACCCGCTCCATTGGCAGGGTTGCCGGTAAGAGCCGCCACGCCGTTGCTCACGCCATTGCTCAGATTGTTCATCGCTCCGGAAAGCATGCCCATGATGCTGGTCGCGGCGGCAGGCTGGGCCTGGGTCGCCGGCTGCGCGGGCGCGTTCTGCTGCGACTGGTCGTTGCCGCCCATGCCGAACATCTTCAGCAGCCCGCCGAGAGGACTGGCCGCAGCGTCGCCGCCCTGCTCCTTGTTGCCGCCCATGAGACCGCTGAT
The DNA here is from genome assembly GCA_965248995.1 of Rickettsiales bacterium. Lineage (GTDB taxonomy): Bacteria > Pseudomonadota > Alphaproteobacteria > Rickettsiales > UBA998 > CBDFKY01. The sequence continues at coordinate 168,141 of CBDFKY010000014.1, forward strand.
CATGCTGCCGATCGCGCCGAACAGATTCGGGAAGAACATGAAAGCCGCCAGCAGCAGGCCACCGATCATCAGCAAAGGATTGGAGAATAATCCGCTGAGGAAATTACCGTTCGATGGTGGTTGGTCTTGCGCTTGGTCCGGCATGATACTATCAATTTACTTGAATAATAGTTTCATAGTACCTGATTCATATGACGGTTTCATGAAAATAACGTGTGCTCTCATGACAGTCTGATGAATATAGCGCTACCAAATAAAAACTGCCATTTCATAGCAATTCTTATTTGGATAAAAGCGCTATAAACATAGGATTATAGTCATTTTATCCAAGAAAAAATGGAACATTTTTTCTTGGAATGACTATATCAATTATTTTCGCAGACGATACCCGGTCTTGAAGATCCAGCCGATGATCGCCAGGCAGATCGCCGTGAACAGGAGGATCATCGTGACGCTGATGCCGAGGCTTACGTCGCCACGCTCATAGAAACTCCAGCGGAAACCGCTGACCAGATACACTACCGGATTGACCAGCGATACCTTGTGCCAGAACGGCGGCAGCATGGTGATGGAGTAGAAACTACCCCCTAGGAAGGTCAGCGGCGTGATGATCAGCAGCGGGATCAGCTGCAGTTTCTCGAACCCATCCGCCCAGATGCCGATAATGAAGCCGAGCAGGCTGAAGGTGACGGAGGTCATGATCAGGAAAAACGCCATCCAGAACGGATGCGCGATATGCAGGGGTACGAAAAACCCGGCGGTGGCCAGCACGATAATGCCGATGATGATCGATTTGGACGCCGCCGCGCCGACATAGCCGGTTACGATTTCGAGGAAGGAGAGGGGAGCGGAGAGAATTTCATAGATCGTGCCGGTGAAGCGCGGAAAATAAATCCCGAACGAGGCGTTGGAGACGCTCTGGCCGAGCACGGTCAGCATGATCAGGCCGGGGACGATGAACGCGCCGTACGGCACGCCGTCCACCGACTGCATGCGCGAACCGATGGCCGAGCCGAACACGATGAAGTATAGCACCGTGGAGATAACGGGGGAGGCGATGCTCTGGCCGAGCGTGCGCAGTGTCCTGCCCATCTCGAACAGGTAAATCGCCTGAATGCCGCGCAGGTTCATGAGTGTTTTCCTTCGACCAGTTCAATGAAAATGTCTTCCAGGCTGTTCTGCCTGCTGTAGATGTCCTTCGGGCGGATGCCTGCCGCTTTTAGCTGGTCCAGCATGTCGGAAATGTCGTTGTCGGCATTGGCGTCATAGGTCAGGGCCAGCGCGTGTCCTTCCTTTTCCAGCGCGAAGGGGAGGGATTGCAAGGCGGCAGGGACGGCCTGCAACGGTTCACGCAGTTCGAAGATCATTTTGCGCTTGCCCATCTTGCGCATCAATGTCTGTTTTTCTTCGGTGAGGATCAGCGTCCCCTTGTTGATGACGCCGACACGGTCGGCCATTTCCTGCGCTTCCTCGATATAATGCGTGGTGAGGATTACCGTCACGCCCGTCTCCCGCAGCGCCCGCACCTGCGCCCACATGGATTTGCGCAGCTCGACGTCCACCCCGGCGGAAGGTTCGTCGAGAAACAGGATTTCCGGTTCGTGGCTGAGGGCCTTGGCGATCATCACCCGGCGCTTCATGCCGCCGGAGAGCTTGCGGATCTGTTCGTCCTTCTTGTCCCAGAGCGACAGGCGTTTCAGCACGTCTTCGACGTAAGCGGGGTTTTTCGGTTTGCCGAACAGCCCGCGGCTGAAGGTGACGGTGTTCCAGACGGACTCGAACGCGTCGGTGGTCAGTTCCTGCGGTACCAGGCCGAGGGCGGAACGGGCCTGGCGGTAGTTGCCGGCGATATCGTATCCGGCGACTGAGATACTGCCGGAGGTGGGGCGCACGATGCCGCAGATCGCGTTGATCAGGGTAGTTTTCCCAGCGCCGTTCGGGCCGAGCAGGGCGAAGATCTCTCCCTTTGCGATTTCGAGGCGAATGTCGCTCAGCGCCTTGAACCCGTTATCGTAGGTTTTCTGCAGGCCTTTTACCACAATGGCAAGTGTGTCCGTCATGAAATAAAAAACTCCGGCGTATCGTTATTAGTCAACCAAACGAATGTAGGCGTTTTTTCGCGTATTTCAAGCAGGCTGCCCGGAAATAGTTCGTGACGGCCCGTTTCTTTCGGAACCGAGGCGCATGAAGGTCACGATGCCGATCAGGGTGAGCGCATAGACCAGCAGCTGGGCCGCCGTCGGCTGGTCCGTATAACCGATCAGGGTATGCAGGCATTTGCCGATCAGGCTGGCGTCCGACAGGAGGGCGGAGGTGTCCCACATCGTCTGCGAGAGGCCGGTGATGATGCCCGCCTGCTGCAGGAACATGACGCCCTGCGAGGCCATACCGGCGGCGATCAGGGTAATCAGGCCTTCCGTCACCGAAAACAGGCGGCGGGTGGGGATACGTACCATGCCGAGATGCATGAGCGCCGTGACGCCCGCGCCGAGTGCCAAGCCAAGCAGGCCGCCGCCGAGCATGGAAGCCGCCGTATGCGTGCCGGAGACGGCTATGCCGTAGAGAAACAGCACCACTTCCGACCCTTCGCGCAGCACCGCGACGCCGACCACCACGCTGAGTGCGGCCAAAGTATTCCGCCCGTCGCCGACCGCTTGGCCGATCGCTTTCATTTCCTTCGCCATGATGCGGCCGTGTTTCGCCATCCATACGTTATGCCAGCCCAGCATGAGAACGGCGACGAACATCATCGACGCGTTGAACAGTTCCTGCCCGCTGCCCGACAGCGCCCCGGCTATGGAACCTGCGAACGCCGCGACCAGACAGGCGCCGAACACCCCGCCTAAAATGCCATAGCTTACCCAGCGGGTACGGTTCGGGACGCCGCGCGTGGCGGCCAGGATAATGCCGATGATGAGGCCGGCTTCGAAGACTTCCCGGAAGACGATGATGAGGGTGGCGAGCATCGGCATGATGTTACTCCGCTATGATCACGCCCTTGGCGGTCTCTTCGTGATATTCCCCGACAAACGGATAACGGCCCGGTTTCAGGGCCTTTACATGAATCAGCCCTTCGCCGTTGGCGGTGATGACTTTTTCGATCTTCAGGCTGTGGCTCTCGAATTCCTCCGCGGTCGCGTCCTGGTTCTTCACTTTCAGGGTAAAGGGCTTGTTCGCCGCGACTTTCAGCTCCTTCACGTCATAGAGATGATTCTTGAGAGTCAGTTCATGATCGGCCTTTTCTTCCGCAAACGCAGGGGCGTTGCACAGAAGGGCGAGGGTAAGAAGGGATAGGGTAAAACGCATGATAGTGCTCCTTTTAAATGAGTCGTCATTTCCGCGAAGACGGGAATCCAGAGCTTTTGGTTTGTGCTGGATGCCGGCTTTCGCTGGCATGACGGTTACTGGTTATATCCTGAATTCTCACACTGCCGAACATTCCGTCTTTCTCATCATTCGGCCCTGCAGTGAAATACAGTGCGTTCGCATCGCCCAGGCTTTCGCCGTTGCCGAAAAGAATGCCCCAGATTTTTTCAATGTGGATCGGGTTGCCATGCGCGTCCCGCAGATCGTCAAGATGCTCATGCGTCTGCGGATCGAACGCCGCAATCGTACCGCTGCCGAAATTGGCGACCAGCAGGGTGTTGGAGAGTGCACCGAAATTCGCAGGTGCGTAGGCAACGCCCCACGGTGCACTTAGATATCCGCCGTCACTCCAGACCGCTACCAGCCTGCCGTCTTCCGTGAATTCCGCCAGTCTGCCTTGGCCGGGTTTTGATGTGTCTTCTTCACCCGCATAGATCTCGCCCTGCCTGCATTCCTGTTTCGCTATCCCTTCCGCGTTGCAGGCCTGCGTCTTCGCGTACGTCACAAACAAGTGGTGTTCGCCGGAAGGCGTGGTGAGCGACTGGACGTTATACGGCGCATATTCCCCGATATCCACCTTGCCGTTCTTGTTACTGTCAAAGGGTGCATCGAAGGTGAGCGCCACCGGTTTGAGGTTTGCGTCAAACACCGCGATCCCTGCGTTCTTACCGAAATTGGCGGCGTAGATACGGTCATAGGCGGCATTCACCGCAAGGCCGAAAAACTGCGCGCCCACGCTCGATTCGTCAATGACCGCAACGGCCTTATCGGAACGGTCGAATGTGCCGTCCTCATGTTTGCGTTCCGTCCAGGCGGAAATGATGCCGCCGGTGCTGGCGAAGAGGAATTTTGCCGGAGCGGTGATCGGCGCGGCGTTGCTCAGGGTCTGCGTGATGACGAAACTTTCCTTGCTTCCGGAGAATACGGTGCTGGTGGCGTAATCCCCCGGTTTGCCGACCGGCAGGGTGACGTACGGCACGTCCTCGACATGGAGTTTCTGCAATTTGGCGTCGGCGGCGTTGGATACGTCGCCCACGTACTGATAGCTGGTATCGCTCGCCGTGATCCAGAAATGGCCGCCGGCGCCTTTCGGACGAATGGCGATGCCCCAGGCGTTTACCAGTTTCGGTTCGACCTTTACCTGCGGATTATAGGCCGGTTTGTTCGCTATGAAGTGCGTTTCGGTGTAATGATTGCCGATATTCTCCGCCGCGGGAACAGGAGAAGCGAGCAGGCTCAATACAACGGAGAACGAAAGAAACAGACGAAGTGGCATAAGGACAAAATATAAAATGGTGATAAAAAAGGTATGACATTAAAGATTGCGATTGATTCGCAGTCTCTTGGATATCACACTCCAATTGTCCACGCAACGGCAAAGTAAGTGAGAATCATTCTCTTATCCGCGCAACGCGTCCATCTTCGCCGCCAGTACGAAATCACTGCGGCTCAAGCCGCCCGTCGCATGGGTCTGCAGGCGCACGGTGACATAACCCCATCCCAGTTCAAGATCGGGATGGTGGCCCTGTTCCTCGGCCAGCGCCCCGATGCGGTTGGTCCAGGCGAGGGCGGCCGCGAAATCCGGGAAGCTGGCTTTTTTGCGCAGCCACGTGGCATCCTCCGTCAGTTCCCAGCCGTTAAGCCCTGTAAGGAGGACTTGCGCCTCCTGTGCGCTCATCGGGGTGCCGCCGCGGCACGGGATGCAGGATTCTCCAGACAGGGTCATAGCGAAGTTTCCTCGTTCTGTTTCATTTCCCGGATATGCTGCATCATGACGCGTTTCAGCGCTTCCACCCCTTCGCCGCTGACGGCGGAGATCGCGTACGGTTGTGAACCGCACACCGCCGCCAGTTCGGCGCGTCGGGGCGCCAGCAGTTCAGCGTCCAGCGCATCCGTTTTGGTGAGCGCCACCAGCTCCTGCTTGCCGGCCAGTATTTCGCTGTATGCCTCCAGCTCGTGGCGAATGGTGGCGTAGGCGCCCGCTACGTCGTCTCCCGTCGCGTCGATCAGATGCAGCACCGCGCCGCATCGCTCGATATGCTTGAGGAACTGGATGCCGAGACCGACGCCTTCATGCGCCCCTTCGATCAGGCCCGGGATGTCGGCCATGATGAATTCCGCCTCGTCAACATAGACCACGCCGAGCTGGGGGGAGAGAGTGGTGAACGGATAATCGGCGATTTTCGGCTTGGCGCGGCTGACGACGGAAAGCAGGGTGGACTTCCCGGCGTTGGGCAGGCCGACCAGCCCGATATCGCAGAACAGTTTCAGTCTCAGCCAGATTCCTTTTTCCACGCCCGGCTCACCCGGGGTGGCGCGGCGGGGGGCCTGGTTGATGGAGGATTTGAAATGCATGTTGCCGACGCCGCCGCGTCCGCCTTCGGCGAGGATCAACTCCTGCCCGTCCATGTTCAGGTCAGCGATCAGGGTGAAGCCGTCCTCTTCGAAGATCTGCGTACCTACAGGCACGTTGAGCGAAATATCCTCTCCCCGGATGCCGTCGCGCTGCTTGCCCATGCCGTGCATGCCGGTCTTCGCCTTGAAATGCTGCTGGAAACGGTAGTCCACCAGCGTGTTCAGGTTACGGGTAGCTTTGAGGGTCACGTGCCCGCCACGCCCGCCGTTGCCGCCGTCCGGCCCGCCGAACGGAATGTTGGCTTCGCGGCGGAAGCTGACGCAGCCGGCGCCGCCGTTGCCGGATTTAATGTAGATACGTGCTTCGTCGATGAACTGCATGGGAGGGTTTCAGGTTAAGGTTTGGCAATGTCCGGCACGTTTTAACCTAAAACCTGAAATCTGTCACCTAAACCCTTTTCCCCTTTCCATACTCCTATCCGTTACCCTGACAAAACCGTTCCGGCTTCAACAGAACATTTTAATATGGATAAACACTAATTAAAATCGATGATCGTGCGGTTTGCTTTTTCGGAGAAATGATGTTAGGCTGAAACGGCTCATAAATTACGGATTTTTTCTTCCAATCGTCTCGACTGCTATAGTCATGGCAGCAAAAAAATGAACAGGAATCAACAGGCCAATCTTGATTTGTTAGCTTTTTTATGTTTGATAAGTGGTTTCGTCTGGTTCATTCATTGGGGCATTCCTTCGTTTTTCTCAGCGCTTTCGGCAACCACGCCCACAGCCGAAGTCAAGGGGAAACTTTCCTTTGAACCTGCTGTTTCTTTCGGAGTGACCAGCCGTTTCATTACGATAGGAAATCAGACTTTCTTTAATCCTTACAGAACTCCAGAGCAAGAAAAGCTCTGGGAGATCGCAAAGGAAAAATCAGGAGCAACCTGTGTCGCTCAAGGAGAGAACAGGGCAACTTACCGTAGTCCGATCCTGACAAAGCTGAATTGCCCTTAAACGTCCGCTCCGCTTCCAACGCAATCGCAAGATTGCGTTTTTTTTAAGCGGGAACGCGATGGTCTCTAAAAACAGATTCCCAACGGGTGAATCCGCACCGATCTATGGCAAGCCGGATGAATATCATTCTTCATAATACTTCTCCACCAGCGCATCCAGCAGCCGCACCCCGAAGCCCGTCGCCCCTTTCGGGCAGGTGGGCGACGGCTTCTTGCGCCACGCCGTGCCCGCGATGTCCAGATGTACCCACGGTACGTCGTTGGTGAAGCGTTTGAGGAACTGGGCGGCGGTGATGCTGCCCGCTTCCCGGTCGGCGCCGATGTTCTGCATGTCGGCGATGTCGGAATTGATCTGCTTGTCGTAATAGGCGTCCATCGGCAGGCGCCAGGTTTCGTCGCCGGTTTCCTTGCCGAGATTCAAAATACGTTCGGCCAGTTTGTCGTCGCTGGCGAACAGGCCGGCGTATTTGCCGCCCAGCGAGACGATGATCGCGCCGGTCAGCGTGGCGAGGTCCACCATGAATTTCGGCTTGAACTGTTCCTGGCAGTACCAGAGCGCGTCGGCCAGCACGAGGCGGCCTTCGGCATCGGTGTTCAGTACTTCGATGGTCTGGCCGGAATAGGACCGCACCACGTCGCCGGGACGCTGGGCGTTGCCGTCGGGCATATTCTCCACGAGGCCGACCACGCCGATAGCGTTTACTTTCGCTTCGCGCGCCGCGAGGGTGCGCAACAGGCCGATGACGGTGGCGGCGCCGCCCATGTCCCATTTCATTTCCTCCATGCCGCCTGCCGGCTTGATGCTGATGCCGCCGGTGTCGAACGTCACGCCTTTGCCGACGAACGCCACGGGCTGCGCTTTTTTGTCCTTCGCGCCGTTCCATTTCAGGATCACCAGCTGCGATTCACGGACGCTTCCCTGCCCGACGCCGAGTAGCGACCCCATGCCGAGCGCTTTCATCTTTTCCTCACCCAGTATTTCGACTTCCAGGCCGAGTGATTCCGATTCCTTGCAAAGGGCCGCAAGGGATTCGGGATGGATGATGTTGGCGGGCTCGCTGACGATGTCGCGGGTGAACAGGATACCGTCGGCCAGCGCCTGCAGGCGCGGATGCCGCTTTTCGGCCGCCGCCTGATCGCCCGCCACCGAGACCGAACGCAGCGTGGGCAGTTCTTCCGGCTTTTTGGTGGTGAAATATTTCCCGAAATAATACGCGCCGAGCTGCGCGCCGTACAGCGCATGCGCTTCCGCTTCACCCGCTTCCAGTTTTTTCCCCTGCGCTTTGTCGAGGACGAGGGTGAGTGACGTGATGCCGTGGGCGTTGGCCAGTTTGACGGCTTCTCCGGCGAAGGCCTCGTACGCGAGGGCGCCGAGTTCTTTTTTCTCGCCGAGTCCGATGATGAACAGATGCTGCGCGTGAATACCGGCGGGTGCGGGAATGGTCAGGTTCTGGCCAGCCTTGCCCTTGAAGCGCGGCGAGCTCAGCGCTTTCCTGATCACGCCGCCCGACAGGGCGTCCAGCGCCTCCGCGGCGGGGGAGAGTTTCTTTTCCTCCGTGACCGCGAACGCCAGTGCGGCAGGGGTTTCGCTATGTTTGGCAAGCGCGTGGATATCGGTGAAAGGGAGGTAGGCGAAATGCATGGGACGATCCTTCAGGGCTGAAATAATGCCTGACCATACGCCGGGATTTTCAAGGATTCAACGTGGAATCGGGAAAACGGGAATCCAGAATCCGGAATAATGAAAAAAACCGTTACACTTTTCCTGATTCCTTCGGTTCCCGATTTTCGATTCTCCTCTAAAACGAAGCGCGGATCCGCAGCTGGCAGGCCGGTTGATTGGCCGCACCGGCGGTGGCGGTGTTGTAGACGAACGTGCCGTCCGTCGTCGGATCGGAGGCGCAGTCGGCCTGCGTACCGCCGCCGGTGGTCAGCGCCGCCGTACCCGCCGCGTCGGTGAGGGTGGCGTTCAGGGCGGTCAAACTGTAGGTCGCCATGATACTGCCGTTGTTCGGATTGCCGTCATCCAGCTTCTTGTCGATGTTGAAGGCGGTCTGCGGCGTCATCGCGGTCTCCAGCGTATAGACACCGGCGTTGCTCACCCCGGTGACCCGGGCAATTTCAAAATAGTTGCGTCCGGCGTTCGACATGACGGCGATGTAATGCCCGAGCCCGATTTTCGCGGCGGGGAGGAACTGGTCCAGCTGGCCGGAGGTGATCGCCGTCGCGTTGTTGGCGAAGGCGTCCACGGCGGTGACGAAGCCGTTATCGATCAGGGCCACCTGCGAAAGATCGCGCCAGAACAGGACCGTCTCGTTGCCGAGCAGGAGGCCGGAACCTACCGCTTCCACCTGACGGTCGCCGTCACCGCGGTTGGCGGCGCCGGAACGGACGGTGAAGCCGAATTTCACGGCGTCCGAACTCAGGATATCACCCGGAATGTTGCCGTATTTATCACGGAAGGTGTTGACGGCCGTGTTATATTTTTCGATCTGCGAGATGGTGGCGCGGATCTCCGCGGCACGGATCATGTCCTGCCCCGCCAGAACCCCGCCCACGATCAGGCCGATGATCACCAGGACGATCGAGAGCTCCACCAGAGTGAAGCCCTCGTTTCGTAATAAAACCGGAGTGGTGCGTTTCGTCATCATTCTCCTTGGATCTTTAAAAAGCGGCGCGAATGCGTAACTGACAGGCAGGCTGGTTGGCCGCACCGGCGGTGGCGGTGTTATAGATGAACGTGCCGTCCGTCGTCGGATCGGAAGCGCAGTCCGCTTGCGTACCGCCGCCAGTCGTCAAGGCTGCCGTACCCGCTGCGTCGACCAGAACCGCATTCAGGGCGGTCAGGCTGTAGGTCGCCATGATACTGCCGTTGTTCGGATTGCCGTCATCCAGCTTCTTGTCGATGTTGAAGGCGGTCTGCGGCGTCATCGCGGTCTCCAGCGTGTATACCCCCGCGTTGCTTACCCCGGTGACCCGGGCAATTTCAAAATAGTTGCGCCCGGCGTTCGACAGTACCGTGATATAATGCCCAAGCCCGATATTCGCTGACGGAAGGAACTGGTCCAACTGTCCCGACGTGATGGCGGTCGCGTTGTTGGCGAAGGCGTCCACCGCAGTGACGAACCCGTTATCAATAAGGGCCACCTGCGAAAGATCGCGCCAGAACAGGACGGTTTCGTTGCCGAGCAGCAAGCCGGAACCCACCGCTTCCACCTGGCGGTCGCCGTCACCGCGGTTGGCGGCGCCGGAGCGGGCCGTGAAACCGAATTTCGTGGCGTCCGAGCTTAAGATATCACCCGGAATGTTGCCGTATTTGTCACGGAAGGTGTTGACGGCCGTGTTATATTTTTCGATCTGCGAGATGGTGGAGCGAATCTCCGCGGCGCGGATCATGTCCTGTCCCGCCAGAACCCCGCCTACGATGAGGCCGATGATCACCAGGACGATGGAAAGTTCCACCAGCGTAAAGCCCGCCTGCCGTGGAAGTGGTGTATGGTATGCTGTTTTCATGATAAGGAACCTGTCATTGACGATAATAAGGGAATGCAAAAAGATAAAACGGAAAGATGCGTCATATTGGATCAAGTATGCCGCCGTTATCTTAAAAAAGCGTTAAATTAACGGGGAGCCTTTAAAAGAAACGTATCTTTCCGCACACTGGACGGAGCGATATACGGCCCGCGCCTTCTTTTTCGCTTGCGGAGGTGCGGACATTTGCTTAACTACGAAATGGAACTATTCACACGTATCTATAGAGGGTCTATGTCAGCGACTACGCACGCAAGCGCCGCGGTGGAATCAGTCACCGGAGCGGCCGATCTGGCCGGGACGTCGGGGATGGACATGTCTCCCCTGGGCATGTTCATGCACGCGGACATCATCGTGAAATTCGTCATGCTGCTGCTGCTGTTCGCCTCCTTCTGGAGCTGGGCGACCATTTTCGCCAAGATCGCCCGGTTCGGGGACGTCAAGGGCAAGGCGGCCCGGTTCGAGCAGGAATTCTGGTCGGCGGACACGCTGGACGGGTTTTATGAAAAGATCAAGCGCCGCGCCACCCATCCGCTGATGACGGTGTTCATGGCGGCCATGGAGGAATGGCTGCGTTCCGGCAAGTCCCGCGCCCGCGGTTCCGCCGTGCTGGCGGCGAGCGGCATGGACCGGATCGCCAAGATCATGAGCGTGTCGCGCAACCGGGAGATCGAGCGGCTGGAAAAAGGGCTGGGGTTCCTGATGATGGTCGGCTCCTCCGCCCTGCTGGTCGGGCTGTTCGGCACGGTGTGGGGGGTGATGACCAGTTTCCAGGGAATCGCCCATGCCAACAATACCTCCCTCGCCGTGGTGGCGCCGGGCATCGCGGAGGCGTTGATGGCGACGGCCATCGGGCTGTTCGCCGCTATTCCGGCGATGATCGGCTATAACCGGCTGTCAGGCGACCTGGATAAGATTTCCGGGAACCTGGAGGATTTCGAGCTGGAGTTCATGACGCTGCTCTCCCGCCAGTCCGACGAAGCGCGGGCGGCGTAACCCATGGGAGCACATCTGAGTTCGGGCGGCGGCAGACGGAAGCGCCGGGGCAACGCGGGGCGCTTCAGCGAGATCAACGTGACGCCGCTGGTGGACGTGATGCTGGTGCTGCTGGTGATCTTCATGGTCACCGCGCCGATGATGACGGCGGGCGTGGAGGTGGAGCTGCCGGATTCCAAGGCCGGTTCGGTGCAGGGGAACGACGAGCCGATCTCCATTTCCATCCAGCCGGGCGGGGTGGTCTATATCAATAAGAGCAAGATCCAGGAAGAAAGCCTGATCCCCAAACTGAAAGCCGTCGCAGGGGAGAAATTCGATACGCGGATCTTCGTGCGGGCCGACCATACCGTCGATTACGGCCAGGTGATGCGGGTGGTCGGGGAAATCAGTTACGCGGGCTTCAAGAAAGTAGCGCTCATCACCGAAAACAAGACGCGTCATTAGGGGATCGTTCATGGCCCCGCCGTATGACACAGCACAACGTTCCGATCCGGAATTGCGGCAGGGCGCGCTGCTCTCCGGCGGCGTCCATTTCGTGCTGCTGGTCATCGCGTTCCTGGGGCTGCCCGAATGGCTGCACCATGAAGATCCCCAGCCGCTGGTGATCACGCTGGAAATGGTGCCGATCACCGGGGTGACCAACGTCAAGCCTTCGGACAAACCCGTCACCAAACCGATCAAGGAACCGCCCGTCAAGACGAAAGCGCCGCCGACACCGCCCGCCTCCAAACCGGAAACAGCGCCGCCTCCCACGCCGGAAGAGAAAGTCAAGGAGCTGGTGAGAGAAAAAACCAAGCCGGTGGAAAAGGAAGTCGAGGAAAAGCCCGACCCCAAGCCGGTGAAAAAGGTGGAAAAGCCGAAGCCGGTCGAAAAGCCGGTGGAGAAAAAGGAAAAAGCGGAAAAGCCCACACGTCCGAAGAAGGAAACGCCGAAAGACGAAAAGAAAAAGAAAGAGGATGACGATCCTTCGCTCGACGAAGTGTTGAAGGACGTACAGAACAAGGCCCGCACGACGGAGGACAAGGACGCCAAGCCGACCAAGAAACCGCCGGTCGCCGAGGCCAATACCACCAAATCCACCGCGCCTTACGACAGCACGCAGCCCCTTTCGCTCAGCGAGCGGGACGCCATCGTCAGCCAGTTCGTGCAATGCTGGAATATCCCGGCGGGATCGGCCAACGATTACTCCCTGAAAGTGGGGATCGACGTGGCGCTGAAGCCAGACGGCAGCGTGATCGGCGCGGCGCTCGCCCCCGAACAGCGGGGACGGTACGGCAGCGATACGGCGTTCAGGGCGGCGGCGGACAGTGCGGTGCGGGCTGTGTATAAATGCAACCCGATCAAGCACCTGCCGACCGAAAAATATAACAGCTGGAAGGAAATGCGGCTGAATTTCGACCCGAGCATGCAGCTGCGTTAGAAGCGCTTCACGTTTTCAGGTCATTTATCCTGGCGATAGGCAGGGGAATTCCGGCTTCGCGTACCGGCCGGAAACTTCGGCGATGGTGGACGCTCGCCCCGTGCATCCGCAATGCCTCCACATGATGTTTTGTGCCATACCCCACATGCCGGTCGAACCCGTATTCCGGTGCTGCGTGGTGCAGAGCGCGCATCGCCTCATCCCGGCTCACTTTGGCGATGATGGACGCCGCCGCGATGGAGAGGCTCTTCGCGTCCCCTTTGATGATCGTATGGGCGGGGCAAGGGAGGGCAGGCGCACGGTTGCCGTCTACCAGCGCATGGTCTGGCAGATCGGGCAAGGCGTGGAACGCGCGCTGCATCGCCAGCATGGACGCCTGCAGGACATTGAGGGTATCGATCTCGGCGGCGGTGGCGCGTCCTACCCCGACCCGCGAGGTGGCGTAAATGGCCTCGGCCAGCATTTCCCGCTTCCTGCGGCTTAACTGTTTGGAATCATGGATGCCTTCCGGAATATGGGCCGGATCGAGGATGACCGCCGCGGCGACCACCTCGCCCGCCAGCGCCCCGCGTCCCGCCTCGTCGATTCCGCACACTGTACCTTTTAAAGAAAGTTCGACGTTATATGTGGGGAAAACAGGTAATGGCCTAGCGTGTCTGTTCACTGGTGTTGGTTCTTTTCACGGGCATGACGGGACTTGAGAGATTGCCCAGATGATTGTCGTCCATAATCTGCTGGGCAACCGCTTTCACCTGAGCAGTATTCAGCGCATTCGGAGAAATCTCCCATTCTTTTTTCAGAGTCCCTTCTTGTAGCGGAACAATACCCGTGGCTCCGCCAACGTTATGGCCCATCAGGTAATTATCATCAAACTGAACTTTTCCATGTGCAAGATCCGAATGATTCCTTGCTGCATATGCCAATGTGACGGCAGCAATCTCTTCGGTGGTTTTAATACCGTCACCATTTAAATCATATTCTTTTGCAAGAGGTACCTTTGATGCTTTGGAAGCGGCGACAATTACATCCGCCAGACCCATCATTTCCTTTTTTTGCGCATCGGTAAGTTTAAAATCACCTTCGATGTTATCGCCTTTAACCGTAACCGCAATATCCTTGGGCATGGAAACGTCGACAGTGATCTCCACCGGTATAAGAGGGGTGGAAGTGGAAACTGCGGAACGCGTGGATTCAAACTTATCGCCCGGCTTTAAACCGCCCCCGATTTCTGCTAAGTTACGCTCAATGGGATCTTGTGGATTGTCAACCATCATAACCTCATATGCATGAAATATTAGAGTAAAAAATTATCCTATCATTTTTTGTCTTTGCAAGCAATCCTGTTAAAACATATTAAAATCTTAGGACTCTCTGGAATGATTTTTTTACAGTTCGCTGCCGGGGGCGAGCGTCACCCGCAATCCTTCCAGGGACGGCTCCAGGATGATCTGGCAGGAAAGGCGGGACGTGTCTTCCACGTTGAAAGCATCGTCGAGCCGTTCCACTTCTTCCTCACGTCTGGGCGGAAGCGCATCGCTCCACGCGGCGTCCACATACACGTGGCAGGTAGCGCAGGCGCAGGCGCCGCCGCATTCGGCCTTGATCGGCAGGTCGTAGTCGCGGATCACTTCCATCAACCGCCAGCCCGCCAGCCCTTCCAGCGTGTGGGTAGAGCCCTGCATGTCGGTGACATGGACGGTGACGGCTTTCATGGGCGGTAACCTGTCCAGACTGAAGATAACATAACCATTTGGAATATGTATTGATTTAGAGCGTTTATCATGGTATTTCTAGTATAGATGAGCAGTATCGCCTTTGACACCTTAAAATATACGAAGCGGCTTGAAGAGGCGGGGGTTGACCGCAAGCAAGCGGAGGCGCAGGCTATCGCCCATAAAGAAGCCTTGCAGGAAGTTTGCGAGGACTTCGCCAGCAAAAGCGAAGCCGTTGCCTTGCGCAAGGATTCCGATACGTACAAAAGCGACATCGCTTCCATCAAAACCAATATCGCCGTGCTGATGTGGGGGCAAGGCTTGATTATTCTCACCGTGGTGATACCGGCCATCAAGCATATGCTCGGCCTGTAGGCGGCGTTTAAGCCACTCCCAGCTTTTTCTGCAGCTCGCTGGAAGAAGTCGTGTACTGGAAGCGCAGCTTTTCCGCCGGGCGGCAGATGCGGAAAGCTCCTTGCGCCATCAGCGCCGCTTCGTGGAAGCCGGAGAGGATCAGTTTCAGCTTGCCGGGATACCAGTTGATGTCGCCGATGGCGAAGACACCCGCCTGCGAGGTCTCGAATTTTTCCGTATCGACCTTGATGAGCGCGCCGCCGTGAAGTTCAAGGCCGAAATCCGCCACCGCGCCCAGTTTCATGGTCAGGCCGAAAAACGGCAGCAGCGCGTCGCAGGGGATGACGTGCGGCGTTTTGGCGTCATCCGTATAGGTGACGCTTTCCAGTACGCCGTCACTGCCCTGCAGGGAAGTAAGCTGGCCGAAGCGGAGCGAAAGGGCGCCGGCTTCCGCGAGGCGATGCATTTTTTCCACCGAATCAGGCGCGGCGCGGAAACTGTCGCGGCGGTGCAGTACCGTGAGGCTTGAGGCAAGTTCGCACAGGTTCAGGGCCCAGTCCACCGCGGAATCGCCGCCGCCGGCGATCAGCAGTCGCTTGCCGCGGAACTGTTCGCGCTTGCGCACGGCATAAAACACGGACGCTCCTTCATAGGCTTCGATTCCGGGAACCGGGGGTTTTTTCGGAACGAAGCTGCCGCCGCCCGCCGCGATGACGATGACCTTCGCGGTGAGAGTCTCGCCGTCATCCATCACCACCTGCCACAGTCCCGTATCGGTGCGCAGGTAGCGGGTTACCATCCGGCCATACAGCATGACCGGTTCGAACGGAGTGATCTGGGCCAGCAATCTGTCGGTGAGTTCCTGCCCGGAGATCACCGGGTGGGCGGGAATATCGTAAATCGGTTTTTCAGGGTAGAGTTCGGCGCACTGGCCGCCCGGCTTGTCCAAGATGTCGATCACGCACGCCTTCAGGCCGAGAAGGCCCAGTTCGAAGACGGCGAACAGTCCGACCGGGCCGGCGCCGATAATCACCACGTCTTTCATCGAATCATCCTGCATAGGCCCTACCTAATGGCCGGCAGGGGGTTTTTCAACAGAAATCATGCAGGCGGCGTCACACGCCCCGGGTCGTGCCTTTTCCCGGGCCCTTGTCGCCTAAGGATTGTTTCATAAATTTACCGGCGGCGTTCAGTCCCTGGTCGTTCAGTGAGCGGATGAGGTCTCTGGACGTTTCGTACACCATCAGCTGCGAACTGGAAAAACGCATGCCGCCCGCGTCCAGCGCCTGCTGGTCGGCCTGGAAATAGGTGCGGGCGTCGCGTACCGAAGCGCTGGCGGACGTCAGTTCATCGCGGTGCGGCTTGCCGCGGTTGAGGAGCGCCAGTACTTTACGGCGCAGCCCGTCATGTTCGATCGTACTGGCGACCCGCACCACGGAGGCGAGGTCGATCTCGTTGTTGCCCAGCTGGTTCAGCAACGCTTCCAGCTGTTTGCAGTCGGCGATGAGCACGGCGTTTTCCTCCTTGCGCGCCTGAACATTGTTGTCGGCTACCTCGGCCATCAGGGCGATGAAATAGACGGTATATTCCCGGTACAGTTCGCTCAAACGTCCTTTGGTGCGGCGGTCAGGGCGCAGCTCGTCGTGCAGGTCCGCTTCCGTGATCAGGGCGTCGCCGACGGAAAAATGCTGGTCCCCCCTGCCGGCGGCCAGCGGACGTTCCGTGATGATCCGCAGCATTTCCACATCATAGGCCAGCCGCTCGATGGCGAGGCGGGACTCTTTGCCGAGCCCGTCGTCGGTTTCGGAGCCGAGCGCCCGCACCGCGTCATGGTAGTATTCGATGCGGGGGCGGAAATCCCCTTCATGGCCGAAAATCTGGTAGCGTGCCTCGATCGCGCCGATTTCCGCGTAGGCGCGGTGCAATAACGTCAGAAATCCCTGCAATGCGTCCATGTAGCGTGCTTCCAAAAACCTTTAAGACAGTATGTCTTAAAAGCCGTTGGGATAAAAGCACTATACATCCTATAATTATAGGCGATTTATTCAGTCATAAAACGTCCTGTTGTTTTTCGGAACGACCAGATGAACTGTAGCGCGAAAGGAACCGTTAGCGTACTGTGTTTTCATGAATGTGCCCAGACGTCCTTACCGCCTCTTTCCCGTGCCGCTGGCCGGCGGATCGGCGGGGCCTTTACAAAAAGTGCTCCGCAGGCGGGGGTTCGAACATGCGAGCCTGCTGCATTACTGGCCGGAAGCGGTCGGAGAAGCGTACGCCGCTTATGCGGAGCCACTGAAGCTGACGGGGAAATTGCCCAAACAGGCCGGGGGCGCGGTGCTGACCGTCAGAATTCATCCGGCGTATGCCACGCTGTTCGCCTATGAATCGGAAGCGGTGCTGCAACGTCTCACCCGACTGCTAGGCTACCGTCCGGCGGAGCGTATCGCGCTGGTGCATTGAGCCGCAGGCATATGTCTTCATCCGTGGGCCCTTAATCGTTAAGGCTCTTCTCCAGCTTTTCCTTTATCCGCGCTTCCGCACCGCTTTCGGTCGGTTTGAACAATAAGGCCCGGTCCCAGTGGTAACGCGCTTCCGTCTGGCGACCCAGATGCCAGAGGATATCGCCGTAATGCTCGTTCATGGTGGGGTCTTGCGGGGTGATGGCCAGCGCTTTTTCAAGCTGGGCGTCGGCACCTTTGTAGTCCTTCCGCAGATAGAGGGCGTAGCCGTAGCTGTCCATGATGTTGGGCTCATTGGGGGAGGCGGCGAGCGCGGCTTTCAGCATGGCCTCCGCTTCCGGGAGTCTTTGGCCGCGCATCAGCCAGCTGTAGCCGAGGTAATTGAGCACCTGCGGTTCGTTCGGCTGCAGTTTCAGGGTCGCCTGGAAATCGGCCAGCGCCTTGTCCCACTGGTCGGCCTGGTCGTACATGACGCCGCGCTGGAACAGCAGCGGCCAGTCGTACGGTTTCAGTTCGCTGAGCGCGGTGAGCGCCCTGCCGTATTCCTCGGCAGCGGCGGCGTAATGCTTGTCGATCCGCTCCAGGTCGCCGAGCATTACCGCCACGTTGTAGGCGGCGTGATTCGTCGCTTCCATGCCGTGCAGCAGGTCACGCGCCTTGCCGCTGTCTCCGGCCGCGTGCCAGGTCCGGGCGAGGTACAGGCGAGCGGCATCCTTTAGAAACGGCGGCTCGCCTACCTGAGCGTAAGACGCGACGGCGGAGGCGTATTGCCGGCTTTCTTCCTGCGCTTCCGCTAGCGCGAAGCGGGTGAGACCGTCTTTCGGGCGTAAGTACAGCGAGAGCTGGAAAAAGGACTGCGCTTCCTCGCCGATGCCTTCATGCAGCAGCAGGGTGCCGGTATTGGCGAGAATCTCGGCGATGCCGTCCTTGAGCGACGTCACGTCGGAGCCGCCATACGCTGCCAGTTCCCGCACGTAGCCTTCGGTATCCCGCATGTTCCACAGCGCGTCCCGTCCCCTTTGCTCTTTTACCGCGTTCACCAGGGAGAGCGCCCGCTCATGTTTTCCGTCGGCCTCGAAAAACCGGACGGCGGCGAACAGGGTGGCGTCCGGGGTGAAGCGCAGGGAGGAAACGGCGGTTTCATAGGACGCGGCGGCGGATTTTTTGTCTTTCAGCAGCTGGTACTGCAGGGCTTCGTGGTAGCTCTGCAGTACGTTGTACATGCCCTGCTTGAGGTTGTCGGCGATGTCCACCCTTTCCGCCGCGCCGGTTTTCGCGAAGGAAAACCAGCTTTCCGTGAAGGGGAGGATCAATGACTGCAGGCCGTCCGGCTTCAGCGCCGCCGCGGCGTTCTCCGTCGCCGGCCCGTCGCCGTTATGCAGGTTTTCCACCAGACGCAGCAGCTGTACGGCGCCGGAGGATTGCTGGGAAGGGCTCGCCTGATGGGACAGGGCGATGGCTTTTTCGATATTCCCGGCAAGCAGGTGATGCCGCATGGAAAGCATCAGCATGCCTTCCTTCGGCGCGGTTTCCTTAAACACCTGGTCGATATAATCGGCGGCTTTCTGATGATCCCCGGTCAGGCTGGCATGGTGGGCACCCAGATAATTCCCCGCCGTGCCGCCATGATAGGGAATGGCGACCGGTCGGGGGCCGGTCGTCACGCTGAGGCCGGGAGCTGTCCGGGCCGGGGCGGCGGGCGGTAACGGATGGGTGCGTTCGTACCACGTCATGGTGCAGGCAAGAGCGAGCAGCGTACCGAGAAACAGGGGAAGGGGAAAGGACGTACGCATGGCTGATGGCTTAGAGAAGTGAAAACAGGCGCGATGATGTCGCCAGCCGTGCTAAAAGTCAAGGATCGTCATAGCGAATTCCTCTTAACGCATCCTTCATTTTTCTCGTGTATCTTCGCGATTCACGTCATGGAAAACCGAAGACCTTCTATAGACTATAAGTATACTTAAGGTAGCGGTAGTGGATAGTGGATGGCTGTGAATTGCGGGGATAAAACTTATGCCGGGGTTCTCCACAGAAGAAGCGTTTTTCCTCGTTTATAAAAACACTCTCTTTCAATCGTATGAAAGGTTATCCCGGCTATCCACAGATGTTCTTTTTTCCTGCCTGTGAAAGGAGAGATCGCGGGAAGAAAGCGGTATAGGCGGGGGATAAAACAGGGATAAGTCCCCAGCCCCGTTTACGCACCGTTTCTCCTGCTCCCCGTACGCGGATTATACAGGGCTTATGCACATTCCAGAAGACAGGCGTCGCCGTAGGAATAAAAGCGGTAGCCCCCCTCTATCGCGTGCCGGTAGGCGGACTGCATCCGCTCCAGACCGCTGAAGGCGGAGACCAGCATGAACAATGTGGATTTTGGCAGGTGGAAATTGGTGAGCAGCCGGTCCACCGCCCGGAAACGGTAAGGCGGGGTGATGAAAATGGCGGTTTCCGATGCGAAGGGGTGAATAGCGCCGCTCGTATCCGCGGCGGATTCCAGGGTACGCAGCGAGGTGGTGCCGACGGCGACGATGCGTTTGCCGGCCCGTTTGGCGACGGTGAGGGCGGCGGCGGTGGAAGGCGCGATTTCACCGTATTCGCTGTGCATGACGTGGTCCGCCGTATCTTCCGCCTTGACCGGCAAAAACGTCCCGCCGCCGACATGCAGGGTGATTTCATGCATTTCCACCCCTTTTTCCCGCAATGCCGCCAGCAGGGAAGCAGTGAAATGCAGGCCAGCCGTCGGTGCGGCGACGGAACCGGCGTGTCTGGCATAGACGGTCTGGTAACGCTCTTTGTCCGCGTCCGTGATCCCGCACTTGCGGGCGATATAGGGAGGAAGCGGCAGGTGCCCGACCTGTTCGAGGGCGTTCCAGAAGGTGGGTGCGTCCGGGCAGTCGAATGCCAGGATCACTTCGCCGCTGTCGCATTTTTCAACGATGTGGGCGCCAAGAGTGGCAGGGCCCGCTGAGAATACCAGTTCCTGTCCCGCTTTCAGGCGTCTGGCGGGTCTGGCGAAACAGCGCCAGGTCAGGTCGCGCAGGCATTTATGCAGGAGGATTTCAACGGACAGGTCTGCGCGTTTTCCGTAAAGCCGCGCCGGAATCACCCGGGTATTGTTGAATACCAGCACGTCGTCAGGGGTGAGCAGGTCGAGGAGATCGGAAATGTGGCGGTCATGCAGCTCGGTGTCCGTTACCTGCAGCAGCCGGGCTCCGTCCCTTTCCGGTGACGGAGTATGGGCGATGCAGGATTCAGGCAGGTGGAAATCGAACAGGGCGGTTTTCATGGATGAAACAAAAAAGGGCCGGTTTTCCCAAGCGGACGCTCCGGTAAAACCAGCCCTTTAAAAAAGAAATAGGTTATTGTCCGACCGCCGTTTTGGCAGCTTTGGCAGGTGCGGCAGCCTTCTTGTCCTTCGCTTCATCCGCCGCGACCGTCATCTTGACGATTTTGTCGGGATCGGTCACCTTGCCATTATCGGCCTTGTCACCCTTCTTGATCTTGTCGACGATCTCCATGCCCGACGTCACTTTTCCGAACGCCGTGTATTGCCGGTCGAGAAAGGTGGAATCGGCCAGCACGATGAAGAACTGGCTGTTGGCGGAATTGGGGCTGCCGGCGCGGGCCATGGAGACGATGCCGCGTTTATGCGGCACGTCGTTGAATTCGGCCTTCAGGTCCGGCTTGGTGGAACCGCCGGAACCGGTGCCGGTCGGATCGCCCGTCTGGGCCATGAATCCGTCGATGACGCGGTGGAATACCACGCCGTTATAGAATCCCTCGCGGGTCAGTTCCTTGATGCGTTTGACGTGCTGCGGCGCCTTGTCCTTCAACAGTTCGATGGTGATGCGCCCGTCCTTGGTGTCCAGGTAGACCGTGTTTTCCAGATCAGCCGCGCTCGCGTTCTTTGCCATCATTCCCCCTATAATCAGTGCCAATGCTAATGTTTTAAGCTGTTTCATCTATTTCTCCTTTGAAATAATGGCGGGACTATAGCAAGCGGAATGGTAAATACCATCAAAATGCATCATCGTGCCCCCGAAAGAAATCCCTGCCGGAGATGACGCCTTTATCCCGCGGAGGTTTTACGACATGGTTGTTTTATGCGTCTTCCGCTATTTTTAGGATTCAATCAGGGAGAACATTATGGCAACCCAGAAAAAAACAAAAGGCCAGTCCGATACCAAAAAATCCTGCTGGAAAGGCTATGAGCGCGTTCCGGGTACGAAAGCGGGCGATAAAGGCAGTTGCCGCAAAAAAGACTAAGAACCAGTCACGTAAACCCTTTTATGCAGCTGCAAACGGTCAATTTACTGCGATTCGATGGGGGCGGCCCCCCGCCTCATGTACCTTAAGTACACTGCGCTTCGAGTCTCGCAAATCAACCATTTTCGCTAGCCTAAAAAGGTTTACGTGACTGGTTCTAAAAGCCGCGTAAAAATTTTAGCAAACCGTCCAGGGGAAGTCCTTTAATCGCGGCGGCGCTTCCCTGTACGGTTTCAAACAGCGTATGGCCCGTTTTTTCATAGGCGTACGCTCCACAGGCAGCCAATGGTTTATCCGCGGTCAGATACGTTTCAATAGCCTTTTCATCCAGCGGCTTCATCCGTAAGGTTACGGTTTCCAGCATTTCCCACTGCAGCGCGCCCCGAAGATAAACGCAGGCGGCGCTATGCTGGAAATGCTCACCACCCTGCAATGCCCGCAGGTGCGCGGTAGCCCGTGCAAACGTCCCCGGTTTGCCGAAGATGCGCCGGCCCATCGCGCAGACCTGATCCGCGCCGATGACGTACGCGTCCGGATACAGTCCGCTTACCGCTTCCGCCTTGCCGCGGGCCAGGAAAGCCGCCTGGTCGGCCGGTAAAAGGTGGGCAATCGTTTCCTTTTGCGCTTCCTCGTCATACGGCGAAGGCATCACTGTGAAAACCAGACCCGCCTCGCGCAGCATCAAAGCGCGTACGGGGGAGGCTGAGGCGAGAATAAGCGCGGAGAGCTGCATAGGTGCCTGCTATAACAGCGAAAGGACGCGCGGGCAACGCGCTATGATTTATTTAGTGTCACAGCCGGCTTGTCAGTTGAAAAAGAGCTACATTTTTAAGTGAGAAGGCTATAACGATTGACCATTCGGGGCTTGACCATTCGGGGCTGCGCCTGTATGACCGTAATTCTCCGTGGCGGGTGTAGCTCAGTTGGTTAGAGCGCTAGTTTGTGGTACTGGAGGTCGCCGGTTCGAGACCGGTCACTCGCCCCATCTCTTTATATATTTCCGTATTTTTATCAAAAAATCATTTCAGGCGTGCCGATTCCCCCCGGTGCAAGGCGATACCGGAAGGCCGCCACCGATCATCATGATCTTCAGGGGGAAAATTTCGTTACGTCCGCCGGACATAAAAAAGCCTTTCATCCGCTCATCCATCAGGAAGCGCATGAAAGGCAATGAACTCTACAATGTTGCCGCTAAAATTGCGACCTCGCTTGCAGTCGGCATACGAAAGCGAAATTCGCTCCGGTCACCGATTGCAGCGATCAGAACGTAGGGATTCAGCTCATGCCGTTCCGCTACGTCGAATAACGCCACTTTTTCCGCCCAGGCAGGCGTATAGCCTACGACTCCGGTGATGGAGCCGGCCATACCGCCGAGATCCGGCATTTCAGGGAAAATGGGAGAGATGAACTGCTGAGTCGCTTCCATATAGGCAAGCAGATCAACCCCGTGATGTACCCCTTCACGATCCAGCAGGATGAGAAGCTGTTCCAGCACGGTGTTGTTGCGCCCGAAGCCTCCCATGGACCCATCCACGTACGCCGCGCCGTTTTTGACGGCGGCGAGGGAGTTCACGGCGGAGAATCCGGTCTGGTTATGACCGTGAAAACCGACCGCCAATCCCGTTTCCGCCGCGAATGCCACATAGTTGGCGACCAGTGTCGGTGCCAGCATGCTGTTGCTGTCGACGACGTAGACGGCATCCGCTCCGGCATTGCGAAACTTCCGCGCTGCCTCGACGAATTCAACGATGGAGCCATTGCCGGAGTTGGCGATGTTTCCTGAAACCCATGGTACCCCGGCGTCCTTCGCGAGGGCGATGGTGGTTGCCATGGAGTCGATCCATTCATACTGCCCGACGATCCGGAGAAAACCGATGCCGAGACGGACCAGTTCTTCCATTTCCTCGCGCAGTACTACGGGACCCATTGCCACCATGCCCCATCGTGAATCAATGATATGGCTGGCGGCGATTCGGGCATATTCCATGCTGAGCATATCGAAATCAGTGTTGTCCGTTTCAAAACGGTGCATACCGATTCCTTGATGGAGACCTGTTTCGATCATCTGGACACCGGCATTTTCCAGCGCGACGATGATCGGAGCAGATTCTTGAGGACTGATCAGGCGACCGCTATATCCGCTTTCACGAATGGTCGGGTCGACAATCGTCAGTTTTTGCGCACCATCGATAGACATGATACAAAGCTCCGAAAGAGAATTTACCGGTACTTTAAATCACGTTAACATGTCAAAAATGTTACAATTAAAAAATTTATAAATTTTTTTTAAATCCATGAAAAATCGAAAATATCCGTCCGTCCGTAATGTCCCTTGACATCAAGGTCATAGCCCGCCTTCAGCCGGTCATCGAGATCAATTTCCGCCGTCAGCAGGGCCGTTTCCCCATAGAGCGGTTCCACCACGTAATTGCCCATCGGATTGATGACGCAGCTGCCGCCGCGGATCAGTGTTTCACTTTCCGGGAGTTTCGCGAATTCCCGCCAGTGGGGGGGGAAATGGTCCAGCGTCATATGCTGGCAGGCGCTGAGCACGAAGCAGCATCCTTCCCGGGCGATGTGGCGGACGGTGTGCTGCCAGTTGTCGCGGTCGTCCACCGTCGGGGCGGCATAGAGTTCGATGCCTTGCTGATACATCGCCATGCGGGCCAGCGGCATGTAGTTTTCCCAGCAGATCAGGGCGCCGATGCGGCCCGCTTCCGTGTCGAACGGCGCGCCGAGTTCCGTGCTCTGTCCCCAGATGACCCGTTCCTGCGCGGTCGGCATCAGTTTGCGGCGCGCTCCGGTCCGCCTGCCTTCGCGGTCGTAGGCGACCACGCTGCAGTAGAGCGTCAGGTCGTCGCGCTCGATCAGGCCGGTGATGAGGCTGATGCCGGTTTCCCGGGCGATGGTGCCGATCAGCGTGTCCGCTTGGCCCAGGGACAGCGCCTGCTGTGCATATTCCGCGAACAGCGTGCGGCCCGCGTCGCTGCGTGTTCCTACCACCGCACCGAAATCCATGAATTTCGGGTAGCCGCCGATATAGGCTTCCGGAAACAGGATGAGACTGGCGCCCGACGCTGCTGCCTGCGCGCACAAAGAGCGCATCTGGGCGAGGGTTCTGTCCTGATCCAGAAGATAGGTGCCGGCCTGCGCGATCGCTGTTTTCTTCATCGTCCCATCACCTGCCGCTCCTCGCCGTGGGCAAACTTCACCGTTCCGTGATACATCGTGTCGTTCGCCGAGATGATGCCGAGCTGGCGTCTGACCAGCGCCTGCAGGTCCGGCCGGTCGCTTTCCTCGTCGAAGCGCTCCGGGTCCAGATTGCCTTTGCCCGGTTGCGTCAGGTTGTTCATCATGAGCGGCGCTTTCCAGAGATGGCGCATCTGCTTCATCGACAGGCCGGTCTGATGTTCGATCTCCTCGATAAGGGAAGTCTGTTCCGGGCTGGCCAGGTACGCCGGGTGTTCCATCAGTTCCCGGATATCCTCCTTGTGTTCAAACAGGCCGCCGGTGTAGCGCAGGACATCGCCTTTACTTTCCTGCCGCTCGTCCAGATGTTTCAGCCAGGCTTCCAGATTTTTACCGCCCTGCGTGAACGGTGCGTAGACCATCGCTTCGAGATGCTGCGGCTCCAGCCGGTAGGCTCTGCACGCATAATCCTCCACGCGGGCGCGCATATGTTCGATCGCCTCGTCGTCGCGGTAGCGCTCGCGCATTTTGTCTATCAGTTCGCCGGCGAACCCTTTTTCCTCCATCTTGCCGATCGCGTAGTCGACGTAGGCACGGATTCCGTCGACATAGGTAGAGCCGGTCGCTTCCGCGATCAGGCCGATATTATGCGCCATCAGGGCCGGGTTGCCGCAGTCGGTCTCCGTGAAGCTGAACATCAGCGAGTCGAAGTCGAACTTCAGGAAGTCATGGAAGAAGCCCATGCGCTTGTTGCTGTCGTACTTGATCTGGTCGAACACCGACACCAGCCGGGTGCGCTCAGGTACGTCTTCATAAGGAATGTGGCGGGAATCGACGGCCTCCGGCGTATCGCCGTGCGTCAGCTGCGTATGTCTCTCACCGACCGCGTTGAGTTTCCTGAACGCTTCCTGCGTAGGGGACAGCGCCATTTCTGGCGGCGTGCTATCCAGGCCGAGCGCCTCCATCATGTTGGGAATGTCCGTGCCGACCTGCGTGTTGAGTTCGGTGCGCGAATCCCCGGTCATGTACAGGTCCGCGCCGCCGTTATGGCCGAGCGCTGTGGCGATCCAGCGGGACAGGTTCTTGTTGCAGTCGTCGCAGAAACTGCGCCTCCCGGCGCCGCCCCAGATATGGGCATTGATCAGCACGTCGCTGCGGTTCTGTTCGATGACGTCGTCCGGGATCGGCGCATCGGAATAGGGAACGGTGCGTTTGTTGTCGATGAAAAACACGTCCGTGCGCGGGTCGTCGTGCATGTCCAGGGCTTTGAGGACCCGTTCGATATTGCCGTCCAACTCGCGCCCCTGGTCGTCGACGGTCTTGAGGCAGTCGATCATCCCCGGATGGCGGCCGATGCCGGCGCGCAGTTCGAACGTCTCGCCGTATTTCTCGAGCAGTTGTAGCTGAAGGGCGCGCGCGATGGTGAGGACGAACGAGCTGTCCTTGCCTGCCCCGAACATGACGGTGCAGTTTTTGCCTTTCAACGCTGCCGCGATCTCTTCCTCCGAAGCCTTGTTTTCAGGCTTCGCCGACTCGACGAAGCGCAGGTTGGCGCGGTTGGCGGGGCTTATTTCCTTGCCGAGATTCAGGTAGCCGTTGACCAGCTGCTTCTCCAGCGCGGGCAGCCCTTTTTTCTCTTCTGCGGTGAGGTGATTCGTAATAGAAGACAGGATATCTGGGTAAGAAGTCTGCATAAGCTCCGCGCTAAATGATGAATTTTCGTTAAACCAGAAATGCCCGGTAAATGCAAGAGGGATGGAATGAAAAAAGATATTATTAAGGAATATCCATGAGTCTTTCGAAATCCGCGTGGCGGGAGATCCTGCTGGCGAGGCGCTCGGCCCTGAATGCACAGGCGCGTGACGAAGAGACAAGGCGGGTGGTGTGTCATGCGGCAGCGTTATGCGCCGGCTATTCCGGGCACACCGTCATCGGTCTCTACCACCCCGTCAGAGGGGAACTGGATCCGCTCGGCGTCGCCGCGGAGAACCGCGCGTACTGCCTTCCGAAAATCATGGAGCAACAGCTGCGCTTCATGCGCTGGCATCAGGGGACGTCACTGGTAAGGGGGGCGTACGGAATTGCCGAACCCGGGGCGGGGGAAGCCGTCGTGCCGACGCTCGTGTTCGTTCCCCTGCTCGGCGTGGATGAAAACGGGTATCGCCTCGGTTACGGCAAAGGATATTATGACCGGTATTTCGCGGAACAGGGCAAAGAGACGCGGCGCATCGGCCTGGCGTTTACCTGCCAGCAGGTGGACGGCCTTCCAGCGGAGGCGCATGACATGCCGCTTCATCTGCTGATTACGGCGGAAGGGGTGAGGGAGTTCCCATGAAAAGCGTCCTGCTCTTCCTGATTTCACTCTACCGGGCGCTTTCCCCGTTCAAAGGGCAGTCTTCCTGCCGTTTCCTGCCGACCTGTTCGGAATATGCCGCGCAGGCGATCGACAAACACGGCGCATGCAAGGGTGGATGGCTGGCGATGCGACGCCTGTGTCGCTGCCATCCGTGGGGCGGAGATGGGGTAGATGAGGTACCCTAACGGGTTTGCTCCAGTCGTTCCGCCGTCCATAGCTTGATGAGCGCCTGCCGGCTTACGCCTAGATGCGCAGCGCGTTTGTCCAGCGCTTCCACCATCCAGATGGGGAAATCGACATTGACGCGCTTTTGTGAGAGGCCGGGACGGCGGGCGGTGGTAAGATCGAGATATAGTGTTTCCGAATAATTTTCGTACGAAAATTTTCGGTTAAAAACACTATAAATTATATGGTTATAGTCATTTTATCCGACAAAAACCGTACGGTTTTTAATCGGAATGACTATACCGTTTTTGCTAACGTCTCGATACGGTTGTCATCCTCCCATAACGCTTGCGCGGCATCGAAGTCTATACCATGCTTTTCAAGATTCGTCCGGCTTTTATTTACGTCATATTCAAAGATCATACCATAATGATAAAGTTAATGGTATAGAAATACCACCTTTTTGAGCAGAATACAGCGCCCTTGCCAAGACAGCACATATCGCTTAAAAACTTAATCCATGGAAACCATCATCGCGGCGTTGCCGTTCGACTTACGCTATTTGTGGCTGCTGGCCGGAGCGACCCTGCTGGCGCTGGAAGCGGCGGGCATCTCCGGTATCGGGCTGATGTTCGCGGGTCTGGCGGCGCTGCTGATTGGCGTGCTGATCGAGGGACACGTAGTCGCGGAAGCCAACCTCACCCTGCAACTGGCGCTCTGGTTCGCGTTGACCGTGGTCTCCGCCATCGCCCTGTTCGGGCCGTTGAAGCGGTGGCGCACCAGCCCGGAGGCAGAGGATACGTTCGAGAACATCATCGGCACCACGGCGACGGTGGCGGCGGGCGGGCTGATGATCGGCAAGCCGGGCAAGGTGCACTGGTCGGGAACGCTGATGAACGCGCAGGTGACGGACGTGTGCGCGCAGGGCGCGTTCCTGGAGGGGACCATCGTCAAGGTCTGCGCGGTGAAAGGCAACCAGCTGATCGTCTGCGCCAATGAGCCGCCCGCCATACGTTACCCTGATGAGGAGCCGCTTGTATGAGTCCGATTTTCCTGACCTTCGCTTTCGTGATCGCATTGTTCGTCTATAAAGGCATCAAGATCGTGCCGCAGCAGCAGGCATGGGTGGTGGAAAAGCTGGGGCGGTTCGACCGCAAGCTGGAGCCGGGGCTGAATTTCCTGGTGCCGTTCATCGAAAAGGTCGCGTACCAGCATTCGTTGAAGGAATATGCGCACGACGTGCTGGAGCAGACGGCGGTGACGCGCGACAACGTGTCCCTCACGCTGGACGGGGTGATTTACATGCGCATCGTCGATCCGATCCAGGCGTCGTACGGCGTCGCCGACCCGATCTACGCGGTGACGCAGCTGGCACAGACCACCATGCGTTCGGAAATCGGCAAGCTGGCGCTGGACCAGTCGTTCGAGGAGCGGGAATCGCTCAACGCCAATATCGTGCAGTCGATCAACCTCGCCGCGCAGACATGGGGCGTGCAGTGCATGCGCTACGAGATCAAGAACATCAACCCGCCGGCCACGGTACTCAAAGCCATGGAACTGCAGATGGCGGCGGAGCGGAAGAAGCGCGCCGAGATCCTGGAATCCGAAGGCGGGCGGCAGGCGCGCATCAATATGGCGGAAGGGCAGAAACGCGAGGTGGAGCTGAGTTCGGAAGCGGCGAAGATCGACCGTATCAACCGCGCCGACGGGGAAGCGCAGGCCATCCTGTCCATCGCCGAGGCGACGGCGCGGGGAATGACCCTGGTGGCGGAAAGCATGATGCAGCAGGGCGGGCAGGAAGCGGCGGCGCTGCGGGTGGCGGAGCAGTATCTGGCCGGATTCGCGAAGCTGGCGCAGACAAGCACCACCGTGCTGATGCCTGCGAATACGGGTGACGCCGGGAGCATGATCGCACAGGCGATGGGGATTTTCGACGCGATCAAGCGGGAGCGCGCCGTGGCGGCGGGGGGTATGGCGCCTGTCACGCCGTGGGGAAAGGTGTGATTACCTGTTGATCGGCATAAGGGTAAAGTTTATAGGGATTGCGAAAAAAACTCCGCCACCGGTGTGGAGGAGCGACATACTCATGGGATCATTGAGACTATATAGTCGTTTCACTTGAAAATGTCCCATTTTACAAGTGATAAAAACGACTATAACTATATGATATATAGTGCTTTTATCAATTCTTTTAATGCTCACAAAGTGAGTCATTAAAAAATTGAAGCACTATAGTGTTTCCGAATAGTTTCCGTACGGAAATTTTCGGATAAAAACACTATAAAATATATGGTTATAGTCATTTTATCCGACAAAAACCGTACGGTTTTTAATCGGAATGACTATGTCTCGTTTTGTTTTTCCCTTTTTTTCCTAAGAGAAACGCTGGTGCCAGTATGACATATAACACTAACAACCTGGCGATGCCGGAAGAAAGGGGTTCAGCCTTTTTCTTTACCTGGCTTTGCGCGTACCATGTTTTAAATCTTGCCCACTGAATTTTCCACCACAGAAGACGCCAGAAGGCATAGGTTCGTACCATGGTCTACGGCGGCTAACCTGGAACGGATACCGGACCAGCAGGAAGCGGTGAGGGCGGGTAACGGAAAAGGCGAGGCATGCCCGCAGTTTTCCCTTTATTTCAGCGCGGACAAGGCGGTACGCATGTGCTGAGCGCCTAGGTCGATGACGCGTGGGGGCTGGTGAAGGAAGGCGCTGCGCCCTCATTCGACCGGGAGTGATACTCCGCACGCGTTCCGTCGTGCCGGAAATACCGTATCATTTGCTGCCGCTGCCATACGCCTGCAGCTGGCGGGCGAGGGAAGGATGGTCGTACGGGCTGCTGTAGGGCCGGTCGTAAGGGCTGGTGTAACCGCCGGAATTGCGGGCGCCGTAAGAGCTGCCGCCATAAGAAGATCCGCCCGCGCTGCCGGAAGAGGACGCGCCGTATCCGTTGCCGTTATACGAACCGGCGGCGGGTGCGGAAGCAGCGGTCGTCGGCTGGGTAGCCGATACCGGTGGGCTGCTGGGCTGCGGATAGTTTCCGACCGGCGTGCGATAATTTCCGGCCGGATTCCCGGCGACCGGATTCCCGGCGACCGGAGTCCCGGCGACCGGAGTCCGGGCCCCCGTACCCCGGTCCCCCGGCGTGACGGGCCGCACGACGGGCGCGACAGGAGCCGTGGGATGCGGGATTTCGGCGCGTATCACGTCACTGGAGGCCGGTCTTTGTCCCTGCAGCGAAGAGCGCAGGGAGGAAGGGGAAGGGGCGCGCAACTGCGTGATCGGAACGGTGGATTCGGCGATGGTCTTGCTGTTGGTCCTGTGGCCGCCGTAATTATCGGAGAAAGTGCAGCGCAGCAGCGCGGTCGTCGCGTTTTTCTTGCTCGTCAGGACGTTGGTGTCCACCGGCGGAATGATCCCGGCTTCGCGGCGGCAGGCGGAAGAGCAGGCGCTGTTGTTGCCGGCGCCGTCCACCAGCGTCTGCGTGGAGAAATGCTGCATGATCTTCTTGTTGTCCTTATACATCCGCACCAGAGCGCATTCTCCGGCCTGGGCGGCGGACGCGAAGGTAAGGCAAAGGGCGAGGGCGACGAATGGGACTTGTGTTTTCATGCGTCCCAGCATACATCACATATGATTTAAAAGGAATGAAAAACCCATGCGCAGCGCGACTCTTACCCGCCAGACCAAGGAAACGAACATCGCCGCGACCCTGACCATCGAGGGCAGCGGGAAGTATGACATCCATACCGGCATCGGGTTCCTGGACCATATGCTGGAGCAGCTTTCGCGCCACAGCCTGATGGATATTACCCTGAAGGCTGAGGGGGATCTGTATATCGACGGGCACCATACCACCGAGGATGCGGGCATCGTGCTGGGAGCCGCCCTGAAAAAGGCGCTCGGCGACCGGGCGGGCATCACGCGCTACGGCCATGCCTATATCCCGATGGATGAGACGCTGACCCGCGCCGCCGTCGACCTGTCGGGCAGGCCGTATCTGGTGTGGAAGGTGGCTTTCAGCCAGCCGCGGCTGGGAGAAATGGACACCGAACTGTTCCGCGAATGGTTCCAGGCGTTCACCTTCGCGCTCGGCGCCAACGTGCATGTCGAAAATCTCTACGGGGTGAATAATCACCATATCGTGGAATCGAGCTTCAAAGCGCTGGCGCGGGCCCTGCGGGTCGCCACCACCATCGACCCACGGGCCGCGGAAGCGATTCCTTCGACGAAAGGGGTGTTGTAAGTCTTTCATACGGCGGCGGCGTTTCACCGTTTCATATGAATCTTTTACGCTCTGAGTGCTAATTAACGGCTTTCCCGTGCCGTTTTGATGGAGGAACGCCGTGTGTTTGTACCCGCCTACAGTTCACCGAGCGATCTGGAAGAAGCGAAAGTGATCCAGCAGCGCTTGCGCGCGGACGTCAGGCTGACGCCCGCGCCGCCTGACTGGAACCGCATCGCGGGCATCGATGTCAGTTACGACGTAGCGCTCGGCATCAGCCATGCGTTCGTCGTGCTGATGCGGCGGGGCGTATTGCAGCCTTACGTGTCGGTACGGGCGGAAGTGCCGACGCCTTTTCCTTATGTACCGGGGTTTTTATCGTTTCGCGAAATCCCGGCGATCCTGGCGGCGCTGGCGAAACTGCCTGAGACGCCCGACATCCTCATGGTGGATGGACAGGGCGTCGCGCATCCGCGGCGTTTCGGTATCGCCGCGCATCTGGGCGTATTGCTGGATCTCCCCAGTCTCGGCGTCGCCAAATCGCGCCTCTGCGGACAGTACGCGCCGCTTGCCGCGCCTAAGGGCGCCACGCAGCCTTTGACCGAGCGGGGCGAAGTGATCGGCGTGGTGCTGCGTAGCAAGGAACGCACCAACCCGCTGTTCATCTCCGCCGGTCACCGCATCGACCACGCACAGGCCCTTGCCTGCGTTCAGGAATGCCTCACCCGTTACCGCCTGCCCGAGCCGACCCGCATCGCCGATAAATTATCGAAAGATAAGAGTCCACCCAAGCCGCTGCTTCTTTAAAGCGGTTATGCTGATAGAGCGCTTCGGTTTCATTGTTTCATATGCGCCTTAACCTTTCCGTCTCCCGATGAATTCATGGGCCGCGGCAGTGATTCGGCCGATGAGGCAGGGTGTTATAGTCATTTTATCCGATTAAAAACCGTACGGTTTTAATCGGATAAAATGACTATAACCATATAATTTATAGTATTTTTAACCGAAAATTTTCGTACGAAAATTATTTGGAAACACTATAGTCATTCCGATTAAAAACCGTACGGTTTTAATCGGATAAAATGACTATAACCATATATTTTATAGTGTTTTTAACCGAAAATTTTCGTACGAAAATTATTCGGAAACACTATAGTCATTCCGATTAAAAACCGTACGGTTTTAATCGGATAAAATGACTATAACCATATATTTTATAGTGTTTTTAACCGAAAATTTTCGTACGAAAATTATTCGGAAACACTATATAAATCATTGCTTAAGTAAAGATAATCCGTTATCAATAAATCAGTAGAATTTGGATTTCCGGCATGCCGAAAACATATTGGGGACTGCTTTTTCTTCTCAGTGGAATCGTATGTGTTGCCACCATGTACTTTCCGTTCACCATGTACACCTGGATTTATTTCATTCCCAGTTATATCGCCTTTATCTTTTCCGCTTTCAAAGCGGGTCTGATCTAGTCATCAGCCTTTAAGAGGCTTTTTTTTTGGGATTTAATACGTGACCAGCCCTTAGACGCCGTCATTCCCGCGGAGGCGGGATACGTATGTGCCGCGAAGCAAATCCAGCCGGAACAGAGGTGGATGCCAGCCTTCGCTGGCATGACGGTGTCTGATTGCCAGTCACGTAGATGGTTCCCTTTTTAAAACAGGAAATCATGCGAGTTCAGCGACTGCACGTCGCCCTGAATTTCGAAGGCGAACCCGGAATGGGCGTCCGCGACGATCACGCCGCCGTCTTCCGCCACATGCGCCGTCACATAGCCCGAATGGACGGGGCCGGCACCGAAGGAAATGCCTTTGAATCCTAAACCGCTCAGGTCGAACGTATCCCCGTGTTCGAAATCATGCACGGTATCCATCGCATGGGTGGTGCTGTCGCCGCGCTGGCTGAAGATGAACACATCCGCGCCGGAGCCGCCGTAGAGCTCGTCCCTGCCCGCGCCCCCGTCGATCGTATCGTGGCCGAAGCCGCCCTCGATCGTGTCGTTACCCGCATCGCCGTATAACAGGTCGTTGCCCCTGAACGTCGTGCTGCCGAAATTGAAATCACCCAGCACCAGGTCGTTTCCCGCGCCGGCGAATACGGTGTCGTTGCCGATGCCCGCGTCTATGGTGTCATTTCCTTTTCCGCCCTGGATCAGGTCGTTACCGGCGGCGGTAAAGATAGCGTCGTTTCCGTCGCCGCCGTCGATCTGGTTGTTCCCCGCGCCGGCGTTGATGAAATCACTTCCGTCGCCGCCGTCGATCGTGTCGTTTCCTTCCCGGCCCGTTACGGTATCGTTGCCGCTGCCCGCATCGACATACTGCCCCGCTTTGATCGGTTCTTCGGTGACGATGGTTCCGTTGACCGGATCCTGGATGACCAGCGTTTTACTCGTAAAATGGATATCGTCGTTACCGGCTCCGGCATACACTTTATTGGCGCCTTCCCCGCCGTCCAAGGTATCGTTGCCTTCCCCGCCGTAAAGCGTATCCGCGCCCGCTCCGCCTGAGAGGAAGTCGGCGCCCGTGCCGCCGTCCAGACTGTCATTGCCGGTTCCCCCGTCGATGATATCGGTGCCCGCGCCTCCGTAAATCGTGTCGTTTCCCCCTTCTCCCGACAGAAAATCCGCACCGCCGTCGCCGTAAACGATATCGCTGCCGCCGCCTGCGAATACCGCGTCGCCTCCCGCTCCCGCATGGATCACATCATGGGCCTGAGTGCCGTTGAGCGCTTCCGCGTGCGACGTTCCGTAAATAATCATACTGACTCCATCAGATAAGGTAAGGGATTGAAAAAGATACTGCTTACTAAAACTAAGGATTTCAGCATATCGTCAGGCATACTAGCAACTATGAAAGTAAAATCAAATAAAAAGTACTTAAAAATTGAAATTTACTTAGTCTGTGTTGATGGGGATTATTTCTATACTTAAGTTTTCGCCCCGCTGATCCGTTGCGCCAGCGCTGCGGACATGAACGCGCCCAGATCTCCGTCCAGCACCGCCTGGGTGTTGCCCGTCTCGACCGAGGTGCGCAGGTCCTTCACCAGCTGGTAGGGATGCAGCACGTAGGAGCGGATCTGGTGGCCCCAGGCGTTGTCGGTCTTCTGCGCGTTGAGGGACTGGGTGGCGTTTTCCCGCGCCTGCAGTTCAAGCTCGTACAGGCGGGATTTGAGCATCGACATGGCTTCCGCCTTGTTCTTATGCTGTGAACGACCGCTCTGGCACTGTACCACCGTGTTGGTCGGCAGGTGGGTGATGCGCACGGCGCTGTCCGTCCGGTTGACGTGCTGGCCGCCGGCGCCGGAAGCGCGGTAGGTGTCGATGCGCAGGTCCTTCTCCTCGATCACGATGTTGATGGTGTCGTCGACCACCGGCGTCACCCAGACGCTGGAGAAGCTGGTGTGGCGGCGTGACTGGCTGTCGAAGGGGGAGATGCGCACCAGCCGGTGCACGCCGCTTTCCGTCTTGGCCCAGCCGTAGGCGTTGTAGCCCATGATGCGCACGCTGGCGGATTTGATGCCCGCTTCCTCGCCGTCCTGCTCGTCGACCATTTCGGTTTTGAAACCGCGGCGTTCGGCCCAGCGCAGGTACATGCGCAGCAGCATCAGCGCCCAGTCCTGGCTTTCGGTGCCGCCGGCGCCGGAATGGATTTCCAGGAAGCAGTCGTTGCCGTCCGCCTCGCCGGAAAACAGGCTTTCCGTCTCCAGCGTCTTGAAGTCTTCCGACACCCGCTCCAGTTCCTTTTCGGCTTCCAGCAGGGTGGGCGCGTCGCCTTCCTCCTCCGCGAGTTCGGCGAGGGCGAATCCGTCTTCATAGGCGGTATCCAGCGAACGGACCTTATCGATCATCATCTGCAGCTGGGTGCGTTCCTTCAGCAGGGCCTGCGCTGCCGCCTGGTCGTTCCAGAGGGCGGGATCCTCGGCGCGGTCGTCCAGCGTCTTGAGTTTTTCGAGCGCGCTATCCCAGTCAAAGATACCTCCGCAGCAACGCCTGAGAACGGAGGATATGGTTACGCAATTGTTCGATTTCGGCTTTCATGATGTCAGACTCCTTGAAGATTAATATAGGCCGCCGGTCCCGGCGCTCGCACCGCTGGACGGTTGATAACTGCGCACCCTGCGTTCTTCCAGCAGGCGGGAAGGGTGGCGAGGGGGCAGGTTCTGCCATTCACCCTGCGGCGAGGCCGGGTTACCGGGATAAGGTTGCGGTACGGGGCGGCGCTGATCGTAAGGGGAAGGCGCGTAGGAAGAGGGTAGGGAAGAAGAGGTGCCGCCCGGCGGGGTGCCGCCCGGCGGGGTGCCGCCCAGCGGGGTGCCGCCCAGCGGGGTGCCGCCCAACGTGTAGGCGGTGGAAGGGTGGTAGCTGGGCGGCAATCCGCTGGGCGGCAATCCGCTGGCTGGCAGGCCTCCAGCGGGTTGCTGTTGCTGCATGGTGCCCTGTCCGTCCGGCACGGTACCCGGCAACGTGCCACCGGGCAACGTGCCACCGGGCGCATAAATCTGCCCGTCCGGGCCGTAGGTCTGCGAGCGGTAAGCCTGGTTGCCGTAATCATAGTCGACGAACTGATCCTTGTTTTCCGGCGAGGTCTGGCCGTCGGCCGGTTCCGCCACTTTCATTTCCTCGCCCGGAATGAAGATCGGGCCGCCGGTGACGAAGGTTTCGGTGATCAGGCCGCCGCCACCCGCCGCCTGCTGCCAGGGGAGGGACGGCACGCCGCTGTAGCGGTCCACCTGCATCTGCAAGATGCCTTCCGGTTTGACGACGGCGGGGGGTTCGCGGTCGGCATAATAGGCTTGCATGAATTCGATGAAGGCGGGAAGGGCCACCGCGCCGCCGGTTTCCTTCTTGCCCATGTTGCGCGGCGTGTCGAAACCGAGATAGGTTCCGACGACGATTTCGGGGGTATAGCCGACGAACCAGGCGTCCCGGCTGTCGTTGGTGGTGCCGGTCTTGCCGGCGACCGGGTAGCCGAGAATTTTCGCCTTGGTGGCCGTGCCGCGCTGTACCACGCCTTCCAACAGTTGTTCCATCTGGTAGGCGATGCGCGGATCGACCACCCGTTCCCGGTTGTCGGCGATGGCGGGCGGCACGGTAACGCTTTGCAGTCCGCCTTTCGCGCCCGCGTTGCACCCGTCGCAAGCGCGGACGTCCGCCCGGTAGATCGTGCCGCCCGTGCGGTCGTCGATCCGCTTGACCAGCACCGGCTCCACCTTCAGGCCGCCATTGGCCAGCATCGCGTAGGCGGTGACCAGCCGCAGCACGGTCGTTTCATACGAGCCCAGCGCGATGGAAAAATTGCGGGCCGGGTGCGGATAAATGCCGAAGCGTTCCGCCACCGACTGGATGGCCTTGATGCCGAGCATCTGCGCGAGGCGCACCGTCATGGCGTTATGGGATTTCTCCAGACCCATGCGCAAGGGAGCCGCTCCGAAATACTGGCCGCCGTAATTGACCGGACGCCACGGCGGCAGGCCCGGCCCCTGCGACAGTTCAATCGGCGCGTCGAGGACGATGGAGCTCGGCGTGAATCCCCGTTCCATACCGGCGAGGTAGACGAACGGCTTGAACGCGGAGCCCGGCTGGCGGCTGGCCTGCGTGGCGCGGTTGAACTGGCTGCGCCCGAAGCTGTAGCCGCCGGTCATGGCGAGCACTTCACCGGTTTGCGGACGCATCGCCACCATCGCGCCGCTGACTTCGGGGATCTGTTCCAGCGCCCACTGCGAGGCGATCTCGCCGTGGGGGCTGACGACGACCACGTCGCCCGCCTTCAGCAGGTCGCCCGCCCGCTTCGGCGCCGCGCCGAGTCCGCCGCCCGGCAGTACCGGCCGCGCCCATTTCATGGCCTCCAAGGGAATAACGTACGTCCCTGCGTTGTCGTCATTATCCTTGCCGCCGACCGCGTTGGGTATCGGTTCGGGCAGGAAACGGATGAAGGCTTTCTGGGTATCCGCGCTCGTCACCACGGCGAGACGCTGTTTTTCATACAGCGGCGTGTCCTTCGCCAGCAGCGTCAGCGCGTCCTGCCAGCCGTTCAGTGATTCCAGATGCACCACCGGCCCGCGGTAGCCGTGGCGGCGGTCATACGCCACCAGCGCATGGCGGAGCGCCTGGTCGATCATGCCCTGCAGGCGCGGATCGACGGAGGTCTTGACGAACAGGTTTCCCTTGTACAGCGTCTCCTCACCGTATTTCTGCAGCAACCAGCGGCGTACCTCTTCCGAATAGAACGGGGTGGAGGTGGTCGCCTCATGCGGGTCGGTCAGGGTGAGCGGGGTGGCCAGCGCCCGCTTATATTCAGCGTTATTGATATAGCCGTCTTCCTGCATCCGCCCGAGCACGTAATTGCGGCGCGTGAGGGCCTCGTCGGGGCGGCGGCGGGGGTCGTAGTAAGCGGGGGCCTTGGGCATCGCGGCGAGGAGGGCCACCTGTTCGGTGGAGAGTTCGCCGAGTTCGCGTCCGAAATATTCATCCGCAGCCGCCGCTACGCCGTACGCGCCCATGCCAAGATAAATCTCGTTGAGGTACAGCTCCAAGATTTTTTCCTTGGAATAGGTCTGGGTGATGCGCATCGCCAGAATCGCTTCCTTGATCTTGCGGTCGTAGGATTTTTCGCGGGTCAGCAGGAAGTTCTTCACCACCTGCTGGGTGATGGTGGAACCGCCCACCAGCGAATGGGCGCCGGTGCTGTAATTGCGCAGGTTGGCGGCGAACGCCCGCAGGATGCCCATCGGGTCGACGCCGCGGTGGGTATAGAAATTCTGGTCCTCGGCGGCGATGAAGGCCTGCACCACTTTCAGCGGAATCTGGTGGAAAGGCACGAAAATACGGCGCTCCTTCGCATACTCGGCCATCAGCGAACCGTCGGCAGCATAGAGCCGCGTCATGCCCGCCGGCTGGTAGGTGGCGAGCTTGCCGCTGTCGGGCAGCCCTGCGGAATACATGTGGAAGACGACAATCACCGCGATGGCGGCCAGTACCAGCCCGGTGACCAGCAGACTGGCGGCATACATCAGGGTGCGCGCGAGGGTGCGCGACCATGGTCGCCTCTTCGCCTTCTGCGGAGCGAAGGTACGGGGCGACGGCACGTCAGAGGGCAGGGCTTCCGGCGGGGTGGGGTCGGGTTCTTTCGGCAGGGGTGGAATTTCGTCCATGACAGGGCGCAATCTGCCAGAAGCGGTGACTTTTCACAAGGGGCAAGTTCTGGGGGCAAGTTCTGCCGGGCATGCCTGTGTTTTTGTTTAAAAAAAACAGCGTTGCCGTTGCCCATGTCCTGACGACTTAAATTTTGTAGATCGCCCACAGGGAAATTATCGCACCTGCAATAAATCCGACGGCATGGAAAGGCATGGGAAAGAGGTCCGATCCCAGCATCAGCATGAGGCCGATCATTCCCCACATTCCGATGGAATCAGGCGAAAAGAACGATGGTTCTTTGGGTGTATGCGAGTGCTTCGACATGTCGTAATCCAAATTCAATGAACTATCTTTACTTTAATTAAGATGCGGAGGCAATTGTTTTCAGCTTATCGAAAGGTCCAAGTATGATTCGGGAAGCTGTTTCACAGCACCCGCGGCGGCGGCAGGCGATGCACCACCGCTTCCAGCACGTCTTCGATGCCGATGCCGGTCTTGGCGGAAATCAGCACCGCATCGGAGGCGTCCAAGCCGATCACGTCCTCGATCTGCTGCTTGATGCGTTCCGGGTCGGCGGCGGGCAGGTCGATCTTGTTGAGTACGGGCACCAGTTCGTGGTTGGCGTCGAGCGCCTGATACACGTTGGCGAGGGTCTGCGCTTCTACCCCCTGCGACGCGTCCACCACCAGCAGCGATCCCTCGCAGGCAGCCAAGCAGCGGCTGACTTCGTAGGCGAAGTCGACGTGGCCCGGCGTGTCCATCAGGTTCAGGATATAGTCTTCCCCGTTCTTCGCTTTGTAATTCAGCCGCACGGTCTGGGATTTGATGGTGATGCCGCGCTCCCGCTCGATATCCATAGAATCGAGCATCTGTTCCTGCATGTCGCGCAGTTCCACCGCGCCGCAGAACTGGATGAGGCGGTCGGCGAGGGTCGATTTCCCGTGGTCGATATGGGCGATGATGGCGAAATTGCGGATGTGGGAGAGGGGGACGGTCATGGAAGAGTGTATAGTTTCACCATCTGTCAGAGTCAAAGAGCAATTTTTATTCACATCACACTGCTATCACTATCAGGATGCTTGTTTAAATGCCGGTAAATCAGTGTTTGTCATGTCCTCATTTAAAACGGCTTGAACACCACCAGATACACAATCACCACCAGCAGCACGGTCGGCGCTTCGTTGAGCAGCCGGTAATAACGCGCCGGTTTGGTATTGTTTCCCGTTGCGAATGCCTTGCGGTGTACCGCCAGCATTCCGTGGATGCCGCTCATCAGCAGTACGGTAAAGATTTTGGCATGTAGCCATCCTCCAGCCGTGAAAGCACCCGTAATCACGCCGAGCCAGATGCCGAACACCCACGTGGCGATCATGGCGGGGTTCATGATATAGCGCAGCAGTTTGCGCTCCATCACCTGCAGCATGGCGTCCGCCTCGCCGCCGCGCACCGCGTCCGCGTGATAGACGTACAGGCGGGGGAGGTAGAACATTCCGGCCATCCAGGCGATCAGGCTGAGGAGATGCAGGGTTTTGACGGTGTCGTACAGCGAGGTCTGGTCCATGGTTTCTCTGTAGAACATCCGGCCGTCCCTGCACAAGGGGTATTATGACCTGAACCGGCTTTCCTGCGGTTCCACGCGTCCGCCCGGTTCGCCCTGCGTCACCGTGGTGGAAGCGGACGGGCCCGTCGTGATATCGCGGGTATCCGCCAGTCCGGCAAGCTCCCCGATCTCCTTGAAAGGGGCGCTGGCCCATGCGAGTCTGGTCCTGAACGCCTCCAGGTCTTCCGCGCGTTCCGTGGAGAAGTTCCGGATGGACCGCCATACGGATTCCGGTGTCGCGCCTTTTTCCCAGGCGGCTTCCAGAATATCGCGCTGCCGGGTCAGGTAAGGATCCTGCTGCAACGCTTCCTTCGCCTGTGCGGCATCCCCCACCAGTGCAAGGCCGGCGATTTTTCGATGCATGGTTTCCAGAAATCCGGGTAATTCGGCAAGCGCGGGAACTTCACGGTTGATGGCAAGCCGTTCCCTCAGATGTTCCCGTACCGCCTGCAGACCCTGCAACGTGCCGCCGAGGCCGTAATGTTCGTGATTGTAATACTCCTGGCTCTTATCGTCCAGATCGGCCGACAGCGCCTCACCCCTGTAAATGACCGCGCCTTTTTCCTTTTCGCCCTCCACATGTTTCACCAGATCGTCATGGCCGTTCCCCGGCACGATGTAAGCGGGCTGCAGACCGATACTTTTGTAATACGCCGTATCCATATTGCTTTTGTCGTTGCCGCTGTCGCCCGCCACGATCACCGAATCGAGCGGTTCCAGTCCCGCTTCGCGGCGCTCGGCGGCGATATGGTCCAGCAGCCATTTCGTCGCGCCGATCTTGTCGGCCTTGGCGGACATGACGTCGATATTCAGGATGGCGGTGCCGTCCTGAAGGATCTTCTCCCGGGATACGCCGCATTTCGCATCCAGCCCGTCCACCTCATTGATTTTGAGCACTTCCGTGACGTACGTTTTCACTTCGGCGATCTTCGCGCTCACCGCGGCGCCTTTCTCTTCCTCGGTCAATCCTTCGGGGAGCTGGAAAGTGTAATACATGCCGGTGCGCGGCGTATCGCCGATCTTCCAGGGTTCCTGAGCGGTGAAATGGTCCTGCACGCTCAGGAAAAGATCCACCCGGTCTTTTTCGTAAGGGATCTTACGCGGGTCGCCCGGCGTGCTTAGATATTCCGCATATTCCCGCATCGGCTGCAGCGTCGTCTGGCCATCCTCCCCTTTCACCGCGTGCAGGATGACCGTGCCGACGCTGGAGCAGACATAGTCGAACGGCAGTTCCGCCAGACCGGTGGTATCTCCGACGATTTTTTCCGGTGGACGGCCCGTGTTGCCGATAATCACGCCTCCTTCCTCCTTGATGGATTGCATTTCCGCTTTCATAGCCTCAAGCTGCGGATGAGGGTTGCGGCCATGGTCGATATGCGGCACCAGCGTTCCGTCAAAATCGAAAATAGCGGCGGCGCGGACGGGTGAAGAGGGGGGGGCGGAAATGTCGGTCATAAAAATTCCTTACGGTAAATATAGCCGGTATTTATACAGATAAATAACACATAAACACATCAAGTTTTTATGACATCGCCATTTTAGTATGGAATAAGATGTCATTGATGAACTCACCTGCCGCCGCCCAGCTTTCCACTCATCGTATCGTGCGCCTGGCATTGAATGAGCCGCGCGTGGTTCGCCGCAAAGCCGAGATCGAACAGGAGCGGGCCGTGGCGCTGGGCGACCTGCAGCGTGAGAATATGTTTCTCGTCAAGGGCATGGAGGCGGGTCCTTATCACGCCACCATCTCCGTCAGCGACAACCGGATGGTGTTCGATATCACCACCGCCGCGGGGGAGGCGCTGGACCCCTTCAAACTGCCCGTCCTGCCGTTCCGCAGCCTGATGAAGGATTACTTCATGATCTGCGAAAGCTATTTCGAGGCGATCTCGGTCGCTGACCCCTATCGGCTGGAGGCGATCGACATGGCACGGCGCGGCCTGCACAACGAAGGTTCCGAACTGCTGCAGCGGCTGATGGCCGACAGGGTGGAAGTGGATTTCCCTACTGCACGGCGGCTGTTCACGCTGATGTGCGTCCTGCATATACGGTAAGGCGAAATGCGGGTCGTGGTCACCGGGGCGAACGGATTCGTGGGCAGGCATCTCTGCACGGCCCTTCTCGCGCATGGGCACGAGGTGGTGCGCTGCGTGCGCGCGTGCGCGCCCGACGAACCGGAAGGCGGCGTGGCTGTCGGCGAACTGGAAACGTTCGATGGGTGGGCGAAGGTGCTGCGGGAAGGTGACGCGGTGATCCATCTGGCGGCACGGGTCCATCAGGTCAGGGAAAGGGCGGCGGACCCCGAGAGCGCGTTCCACGCCGCGAACGTGGAGGTCACCGAACGGTTGCTGCGTGCCTCTGAAAACGCGGGCGTCAGCCGTTTTCTCTTCGCCAGCACCATCGCGGTGATGGGGTACGCTTCCAGCGCCGCTCCGTTCACGTCGGAAGACCTCAACCCTTTCAACGCCTATTCCCGCTCCAAGGCGCAAGCGGAGGCGCGAGTCAGGGAAAGCGCGCTCGCCTGGAGTATCGTGCGTATTCCGCTGGTGTACGGCGAAGGGGTGCGGGCCAATTTCCTTTCGCTGATGAAACTGATCTACCGGCGCGTTCCCCTGCCGTTCGGATGGGTGAAAAATCGGCGCAGCATCATCTATGCCGGCAATCTGGCCGATGCGCTCGCGCATATGCTGAATCAGCCCGCCGCTATCCGCCAGACGTTGCTGATCGCCGATGCACAGAGCCTTTCCAGCCCCGATCTTATCCGGCAGGTGGCCAAAGCGCTCGGCCGCCCGGCGAGGCTGCTGCCCGTGCCGACGCTTTCCATCCGGCTCGGCGGATATGCGCTGCGCCGTCCCTACCTCTATCATAAACTGTGCGGCAGCCTGGAAATGGACACCGCCCCCTCCCACGCCCTGCTGGAATGGACGCCGCCTTACACCACCCAGGAAGGCATGATCCATACCGCCATGTGGTTCCGCACCGAAAAAAACGGGCGGAAGATCGACGCCGCCGCCTGAAGCGTTACCATGAGGCTGGACTTTTTTTGCCGCCCGTGCAATAGAAGTGGCATTACGCCTCCGCGCACCCGTAGCTCAACTGGATAGAGCATCTGACTTCTAATCTGAAGGTTACAGGTTCGAGTCCTGTCGGGTGCGCCATGGTTTTCAAGGGGTTGGAACAAAGCGTCAAACATGGTAGCGCGATGCAGCAGTACCTTGAGGAGCTTTTTTGAAACAGGAGACAGGGCGAAAGCCGGGCTAAG
Organism: Rickettsiales bacterium; assembly: GCA_965248995.1. GTDB lineage: Bacteria > Pseudomonadota > Alphaproteobacteria > Rickettsiales > UBA998 > CBDFKY01. The sequence goes on from CBDFKY010000014.1 coordinate 211,551, forward strand.
CCGTTTCCAACGCCATGCATCAGTAATTTGGATCAGTCGTATAGACTCCTATCGCACCATTGTAATAGGGCGTAGGCGGTGTGTACGTCGGTTGAGAGGAAGGTGACATCTGGGGCTGGTATCCACCGCACCCGGCCGCATTCGGGTTTATCCCGCACGGATCATCATATCCGCCCGCGTCTCCGCCGCCGCTGCCTCCCCCCAACATCATGGCGAAGAGCCCGAGAACCAGTACTGCCCCGGCGGTTTCTCGCGTATTTTCCTGTGCTTGAGCGACGGCGTGATTTTTTTGATCGTGATCCAAACGGGTGATCAGACCGTTTTTCACCATCATGCCCGACGCGGTGATGTAGCGTTTCGCGTTATCGAACTGCCCCAGTTTCCAGTAAGCCCTGCCCAGTTGCAGATTGGTTTCAGGGTCAAGGGGCGCGACGGCCAGTGCCTCGCCACATGTCTTCAAGGCAGCTTCAGCGTCGAGGTCCTGCAGGCTCACTCCTGTCGCACGGCTGTTTTCATCATCATCCAGCGCCGCAAGCCGGTCACATTCCCGCACGGCGGAATTCATTTCATAATCCTCCGCCATCGTATTTTCCGCTGCGAATGAAAAGCAGGAGCAGCACAGTAGAAAAACCTGCCATTTCATTTTAGCTTGCTCCCTGAAAAATAATGGATAAATATGCTATTAGTTTTTTTCCAAAGACCTGCAAGCGTGCTTTTTTCCATGAGATTTCTTAAAGTTCTCGTCATTCATTTCACCGCGCTCTGCTTTCTGGTCACGCAGACTGCCTGCGATCAGGTGCAGCAGGCGGCGCCTGAGTTTTTAAGCTGTGCAAACGGCTTGATGTCAGGAGATGCCAGCGGGGTTTCCGGCTGCATGAAAGAAAAAGGAATCGCCGCAGGGATGAACCGCCTCGATGACGGAGTGGACGGAATGTTCGGTGTTGCCGCCGTAGAGGGAGACAGGCGGGATTTCACTCTGACATTCGACGAACAGCAAAACGCCGATGAAGCGGCGGCGATCTTCGGCCATACCGCCACCATGACCGCGCCGCTGATGTATGATCCGGGGCGTCCCCGCGAAGCGAAGCAGCTGAAAGCAAAGCTTGAGAGCGTGGCGAAGCGGTATAAGGGGCGCAAGACGCTGACGAAAGCGGAAGCGAAGGAAATCGTCGAGGCCTCACGGCCGTTCATCAATTACCTGATCGCGGTCAAGCAATCCAGACCGGGCAGCATCGTCATCCCCCCGGGTGAACGGCGTTCGATCACGCTTGCCGCCTACTGCATGGATAGAAACTTCGCCGCGCCCAAGGCGGAGGAAAAATTGCATCTGGTGCCGCTGGATACCCTGCTCAGCGGCGATCTGAAAGCGATCCAGCAGGATCTGATGCGCTATGCCCGCCTTCACCCCGAGGTTAACCATACCGATCTGCAAGGGATCGTCTGGTTGCTGCGTGGTGTCGCCAACCCCGCCAACGCGGGCCGGTCGCTGCAGCTCAGCGATGCGCAGCGGCGCCTGCTGGAAGCGGCGTCTCCCGGCAGCGTGGAGAAGATCACCAGCTACAGCGACCGTCAGCAAGGGGCATCCTCCCTGAAAAAACAGGTGTTCGATCTTTTAGGCAACAACAAATCGCTGCAAAAAGCGCATATCCGTCTGCAGCCTATCAATCAGAACACCGCCCGCAACACCGTCACGCAGCAGTTGCGCGCGCTGCAAGGCCTGCCTGCCGACACCTCCAGCCCGATCAGCCGGAACACCGAATACACCAGGCTGGCCGACGGGGTTGCCGCACGCACGACCGCCGTGAACGGACGCGCCGACAAAGCGTTGCTGGAAGTGGTGAACAACGGCACCGCGCCGTATGTACTCGATCCGAGCGCTTACGTGGCGCAGGCAGGCCGCAAGGCGCAGCGGTTGGCCCTGCATCCCGTTGCGCAGGAGCGTAACGGGCTGGACGCCAGCAAAGCGCATGAGGTCAACCGCTGGGTGGCGGGGCTGGGCATCGCCGCGCTGGTTGTTGCGGCTTTCCTGACCGAAGGGATGGTACTGGTTGCCTTGGAAGGCGCGGAAGGTGCGGAGGGCGGTTCGTTCCTGGCTGAGCTCCTGGCGAAGCTTAGAATTGCGAAAAGAGCAGAAGCGACAGCGGAAGCCGTGGCAGAAGAGGAAGCGCCACTTGCAGGTAAACCATCTGAGCCAGTTTCTCCCAATCCGCTTACCCTTGAAGAGCAAAACTTCAATTCTCTTCCACAAGATGCTAAAGATACGTTTGAGAAGTATGAGGAAGCGGGTTGGAAAGGAAATGTATCAGGCCAATCTCCAGGTACTAAAGCAGGAGCAGGTTGGGATAATGAAACAGCTCAACTGCCGGAATTTGACAGCCAAGGCAATCCAATTACTTATCAAGAATTCGATGTGAATAACAAGGTGGCTGGTGCAGGACGTGATGCTGAGAGGTTTGTAAAGGGAAGTGATGGCTCAATTTATCATACTGATAATCATTATGGGGACCTCCCTAATGGTAAGACGCCTTTTAATAAAATAAAATAAAGTAAATTAAGAAATGATTGAAAATATTAATAACAGCGTTGTAGCGTTACAATATGAACAATACGAACGTTTGAAAGAAAAACTGCCCTTTGGTAATCATTCGCATCTAGTGGAGCTAGAGGGAAAATTGATTAATAATCTAGACGAATATATTAGCGCGATCAAAGACGGTTTTAGGTTTCCGTATTGTCGTACTATGGCAGGATATATGGACTGGATTACAGATTTAAGTTGGTTGGAAAAGGATGCCTATATACTTGTTATTAAAAATTACAATGAATTCATGAAAAATGATTTAAATTTAAAAGAAAAAATTATTTTGGGGTTCAAGAATAGAATATTACCTTGGTGGCAGGGCGAAGTTGAGAAATACGTTGTAGAAGGAAAGGCCAAGCCTTTTATGGTATACTTAGTTGATTAAAGGCTAAACCGCAGTTTATGAAGTATCTCATCCAGCCCCGCGCAAAACCGCTCTTCTCACCGTTCTTAATCCCCCGATATGGTCCATTGCAGTTACCACCACGCTATGGACAAGGGAAAGGGTTTGAAACGCTATAGCTAATTTTGTTTTATAGTCGTTTCACTTGAAAATGTCCCATTTTACAAGTGATAAAAACGACTATAACTATATGATATATAGTGCTTTTATCAATTCTTTTAATGCTCACAAAGTGAGTCATTAAAAAATTGAAGCACTATAGAAAATGCCCGAGATCGAGCGGTTATAAGTGCCGATTGCGTGCATCGAAACTTTAAGTTTCTGTGGCTCACACACCGTCGATACCCTCCACACCTTGCGGTCAAGCAAAAGATGGGCTTTCATTTTTTCGATATGGTCATAAAACGCCGCGAGTTGACTAGAAAGATTCAGGTCCAGCTCTACAGTATATAGTGTTTCCGAATAATTTCCGTACGGAAATTTTCGGATAAAAACACTATAAAATATATGGTTATAGTCATTTTATCCGATTAAAACCGTACGGTTTTTAATCGGAATGACTATGATTTGCAGCGAACATACCGCCCGAACAGCATAGGCTTCTTAAGTCAGGCATTCCTGAGGGTTGACAAACCCATACCAATGAATAGAGTCGCGCCGAGAGTGGGGGGAAGATGCATCATACGCGTATCAGACGGGATCAGCTTCAGGCGTTCGGGTCCACCGCGGCGCAACCACCCATGGAAACATACCGACGGCTGGAATCCCTGCTGGTAAAGCATCTGCCGGGCCAGAGTCTCTCATTATTCGCGATGCCGCACCCCTCGGCGGATGGACAGTCCATCGACTGGACCACCACGTTGACCGGCCATCCCGTCCCGATCAACCAGATGCCGGCCGATCAGCGCGAGCGTCTTCTGGAGGCGCTGGACGTGAGGCTCTCGGCATTGCGTGATCTGATCGCCCATCTGCCCGGGCAGGATCCGGATGCGGGCGTACTGCGCGAGGTGCTGCAACTGCCGGGCGAGGAATATCTCTACGCGGTCGGTAATCAGCCCGTGATGACCATGTGGGGGTACAGATACGCGGATAAGCCCGCCTACCTACCGCTGAACCGCCTCAACGCACCGGCCGGCGCGAGTGATGAGGGCAGCCGTCGCCGGGCGCCGCTATTATTCGCGCTGTTATTGCCGTTGATACTCGCGGTGCTTGCCTGGTTCCTGCTTAAACCCTGCGAGGACGGATTGTTTGTCCGTTGGTTGCCGCAACTGGTCTTCCTGTGCCCCACGCCACCGGAACGGATACCGGACCCGGCACTGGTCGATGCGTATGTCGCCGCTCGCCGGCAAGGGGAAGCGACCCTGCAGGAAATGGGAACGCTGCAGGACAAACTGGCCGAGATTCTTGCCCGGTGCCCGAAACCGGAAGTGCCGCAACCGCAGCCGGAAAAGCCAATGGCAGAAAAAAAACCCTGCGTGGCAAAAGCACAGAACGAACAGCAGAAAAAACCCCCGCTGCTCGTGCTGGTGTTCGATACTTCCAAAAGCATGGAATGGCCTGCCGATGTGCCGGCAAAAACGTATGAGGGAACCTATGATCGCTATTTTGAACTGATGGAGGCGGCGCAGAAAAATCCATTACTGGCGTATCAGGTGCAAAATGAAATAATGCAGCTGGAACAGCAACTCGAACAGATGAACGGGAGGTCGAAAATTTCCCGTATCCAGGTTGCCAAGACGGCGGTGACGCAATCCCTTGACGCGGTTCCCGCCTCGGTGCCGGTGGCGTTGATCACGGCCGGCGGGTGTCCGTCGCGTTCCCGGGGTACGTTCGCCGGCGCGTCCGCTCGCACGGAATTGAAAAAAACCGTCAATGGATTGCCTCTGGAAGAATATACCTCGCTCGCCGATGGCATTTCCAGGGCAGGCGGTATGATACGGCAGGCGGGTGGCGAAGGGAGCATCCTGGTTATTTCCGACGGCACGGACAGCTGTGACGGCAATCCCTGTGCGGTGGCACAATCACTGCATGCCTCACTGCCGAATGTCAAAATCAACGTGGTGGATATTCAGGGGACGGGTGACAAGAAATGTATCGCCTTGCCCTCCGGCGGCCAGGTCTATAAAACGGATAATGTACGCCAGGCAGTGCAGCAGATGAAGGAAGCGACACAAGCTGTGCGGAAGGATACGGAATGCGAATGAACAGGAAATCGCGGCATTATAGTCATTCCGATTAAAAACCGTACGGTTTTTGTCGGATAAAATGACTATAACCATATATTTTATAGTGTTTTTATCCGAAAATTTCCGTACGGAAATTATTCGGAAACACTATATATTGAAAGACGATCACAGGTAAAGGGTGGCGAATCAGTTTGAAATGAGGCGTCTTGCTCCCCCCTTGAGGGGGAGCGGATGAGGCAGAACCGAAGGTCGCAGGCGAATCGTGGGGGATGAATAAGGAAAGCCCCCACCAAATCGCGCGATTGCGCTCTTCGGCTCCCCCTCAAGGGGGAGCTGTCCCAACATAAGTCACTACTGAGGAAAGACAATGGCTGGCATCAAACTACGCACTGCCGCGCAAGCCGATTACACGGCGCTTGGAACGGAAGGATCGCGTCTCTATTCCGTATCGGAACAATTACGCACGGCGCTGCGCCGCCGCCTGAACGCGCGAACCGCGGATATCTTCGCGATTCCACGCCCCAGCGACAGGGGCGATACGATCGACTGGTTCGCGCCGATGCAGGGGCATGTCGTGCCGTGGTCCGCCGCAAGCCCTGAAGAAAGGCAGCAGGCGCAGGAAGAGCTGATGCAGGTACGCGCCCGGATTCAGGAATATGCCGCGCAGATGGAACGCTCGGAAAACCATCAGGAACGCCATTTCGGCAAGCTGCTTGAAAAAGCCATGTTTATTCCGGGGGAAGACCATATTTATCTGGTAGGGGGAAGACCGGTCCTGACCTGCTGGGGGTTTGCCTCGGAGTCCATGGCCAGAACAGGGGATATCATCCCTCATCTGATCACGGCTGCACCACGCACCGGTTCCGCTCTGCCGGTTGCGCCCGGGGTGGCGGTCGCGGCGGCGCGTAAGAAACCCTGGTGGCTGCTGGCGTTGCTGCTGCTCCTGTTGCTGGGCGTGCTGGGCTGGCTGATCTACCGGTATTTTATGCCGCAGGTAAGTTTTTCGCTGAATCCGCCGGCTATCGAAACTCCTGTCTCGGGGCAGCGTGAGTTACCCGTAAAAGAAGCGGGCGATGCGCCCTTCCATGATTCCGTGAATCAAGCGGGAGGCGATGTGACCGTCCACGACGGTACGAATGGCGCTACGGTCGAAGGCGCTACGGTCGAAACAGGTGGTCAGGCCGGGCAGGGGGAGAAAACGGCTCCTGCTGAAAGCAAGCCGGATGCCCCTGCGACGGATGGGAAGGGGAAGGCAGAGGATAAAGCGCCGCCTGAAGATAAAACCTCTGAAGATAAAACACCGCACGAAGATAAACCGTCATCTGAAGACAAGGCGCCGCCGCCACCTGAAAAATCTTCCCCTGAAACAAAGCTGGAGACGCAGGAAGAAAAAAAGCCTCAGGCGAAAACACCTGAAAAAGAATCGCCGGCCAATCCCCCCAAACCTCTGACCATCCCGCCGGATGCGACGGCTAACGGCAATACCGATTTTTTAAACGGGCACTGGAAATCACATGGCGGGTTGATGGATCAGCAGACGGGTAAGCCGATCAAGGTGGAGTATGATTTCAAGGACGGCAAAGGCGAAGCGCACGTTACCCGGCCTGACGGTACCGTCTGCAAAGGCGCGGTACAGCCCGGAATGAACGGCGGAACGCTGTCGATCAAAGGAGGGGGGGCGCTTGGCTGCGCGGACGGGACGCATTACACGGCGCCGGATTTTACTTGTGGTAAAAGTAAAAATGGGAATACAACCTGTCAAGGTCTTGATACTCAAGGTCAGAAATACCCGGTGCGGATAAATCAGATCACGGAGTGATGGACGGTATGCTGGCGGAACTCACTCCATTTCAGGAAAAGACTACACTGATCATGCGTAGCGGGATCCAGTTCATGGATTTCGGGCTGGCGGTGGAGCCGAGGAAAGAGGAGCCGGGCCGCTTCATGCGTGCCGCGAGCAATCTTTCGCTGCGTCGCCTGTCCTATGACGCGAATCGCAACCGTTATTGCGATCCTTCTGACCCCACAAACGGAGTGACTCCCAAGGAAGAAGTCGACATGGCGGAAACGCTTCGCCTGTTCGACGGCATATGGCTGCCGGTACCGTTTTTACGCGACGGATCTTCGGGCGGATTTTATCTCGGTCCGACCACATGGTCACGTGCACGGATCATTTCACTGGGCGATACCCCTGATGCCGACGGTCACTCCTTCCGCTTATGCCTGGCGTTCGATACGAAACTGCTGGAAGAGGGCAATACGCACTATCTGGCGCCGACCCTTGCGGACGTTGAAAGCGGGGAGACCTTCGCGCTCGCAGGACCGGAAGTCTCCATCGAATGGTTTCTGGAACTGCCATGGGTGGATAACTGGCTGAAGGAGATCTTCAGCGAACAGGCGAAGCCGCGCCTTAAACTTGACCATGAAGAGATCGCCGCACAGAATCGCCGCCTGATCTATCAGGGGCATTACCTTAACCTGCTGGCGCTGCTCAAGCAGAAGGCATCCATTCCGGAAATCAAACTGTTACCGCAGGCGACTCACCGTGCGCAACAGGGAACCAGCCAGCCGATCGGGGTGGACCTGGTGCTGGATATCGGTAATTCCCGTACCTGCGGGATCCTGATCGAAAAACATCCCCATGAATCGAACGACCTGATGAAGCGCTGCGAACTGGTGCTGCGCGACCTGTCGCAACCGGAACATACTTACCGCGATCCGTTTGAAAGCTGCCTGGAATTTTCGCAGGCGATCTTCGGCAAAGACCATATCGCGGCGGAAGCCGGACGGGGGGACGCGTTCGTCTGGCCGACCATCGCCCGTATCGGACCGGAAGCGTTCCGCCTGTCGTCCCGGCGGCGCGGTACAGAAGGCTCCACCGGCATTTCCAGTCCCAAACGCTATTTATGGGATGAGAGCCGCTACGAGCCGGGCTGGCGCTTCAACGGGGCCTACGACCAGTCGGAAATCGAGCCGAACGCGACGGCGTCTCCCTTTTGCAGCCTGATCAACGAAACGGGCGGGCCGCTGTTCGATGCGTCGCAGGAAGACCAGCTTCCGGTGTTCGATCCGCATTATACGCGCAGCTCGCTGATGGGATTCATGCTGGCGGAAATTCTGGCGCAGGCGCTGATGCAGATCAACAGCGCGGCGCAGAGGCAGAAGCAGCGTTATACGAATAATCCCCGTCATCTGGATTCGATCACGCTGACGGTTCCGCCCTCCATGCCGCGCCCGGAACGGGTGATTTTCCGCCAGCGCATGGAACATGCGGTGGGGCTGGTGTGGAAGGCGCTGGGATGGCACCCGGAAGACGCGCCGCTGGACGGTGAGGGCGCGGAGCTGGCCACGCCGCCGTTTCCGCGTATCCACATCGTATGGGATGAGGCGACGAGCAGTCAGATCGTTTACTTATACAGTGAGTCGCAAAACGCCTTCGCGGGCCGTACCGGTGAGTTTTTCCGTGCCACGGCGCGACGGGGCGGCAAGGGGGCGGCGGTGGATACCATTACCATCGCCACGATCGATATCGGGGGTGGCACGACCGATCTGGTGATTAACGACTATACCTTGGAAGACAGCCAGAATATCAATACCTATATCAAGCCGGAGCAGCGCTTCCGCGACGGGTTCAAGGTGGCGGGCGACGATATCGTGCTCGGGGTCATCAGGGAAGTGATCGTCCCGGCGCTGGCTCAGGCATTGCGTCAGGGCGGGGTCGTCGCGCCGGATCCGCTGCTTTCCAACCTGATCGGGTCGGAACCGGTATCGGTGCAGGATCAGGTGCATCGCCAGAACCTGACCTTGCAGATATTCTATCCGCTGGCGCTGAAACTGCTGAAAACCTATGAGCAGTTCGATCCCGCCGTACCCACGGTTGCCGACAGTTTCCCGATCGAAAAACTGCTGGATATCGGCGCGGAGTGCGAGAGTGCGCTCCGGTATATGAACCGCAAGATCGCCGAAGCGCTACCGCGAGGCGGCGAAGTGTTCGACGTGAGAAACGTGCCTGTTCCGTGTGATATGGCAAAGCTGCACGCTTTGTTCATGGGTGATCGCATGGAAATCACCAAGACGCTGAAATCGCTCTGCGAAATCGTCTATCTCTACCAGCCGGATATCCTGCTGCTGACCGGCAGGCCTTCGCGCCTGCCCGGCATCCAGCACCTCATCCGTGCGCTGCTGCCGGTCGCGCCGTCACGCATCGTGCCTCTGTATCATTATCATTGCGGCACATGGTATCCGTTCCATAAGCAGGGGAGGATCGAAGATCCCAAAACGACGGCGGCGGTCGGTGCCATGCTGTGCGTGCTGGGACAGGGGCGCATTCCCGGATTCAATCTGCGCGCCAATGATCTCAGGGCCTATTCCACGGTACGCATCGTCGGGCAGATGGATAAAAACTGTATCATCAAGGAAGAGGACGTGTTTTACCGCGATATCGATCTCGACAGTGATGCGTATGAACTGCCTGAAGAGGTTTCCTTCGAGATCAAAGGCAAAACCCCGCTCGGTTTCCGCCAGATGAACGCGCCGCGCTGGGGGGCCAGCCCGCTTTATGAGCTGGACGTCAGTAAGGAGGCGCTCGGCAAGCTCTATTCCGCCAGCGGCGAAGCGCAGAACCTGGTGGTGCGGTTAAAGAAAAGCAGGCGTGGCGGCAAAGGGCAGAACGATTCCCAGCGGTTTGAGATCGCCGGGTGTGACGGCCCTTCCGGCATCGGCGCCCACCCCGTGACATTAACGCTTAAAACGCTCAATAGTTTCGGAATTTCCGGTGACAGTTACTGGCTGGATAGTGGAAGCGTGTTGTAGCGCCTCAACGAACATACGTCTCTATTGATAAACACAAGGAACATCCATGCAACCTTACAACGAATCGTTATCTTCCCGATGTGAGCGAATGTACGAAGGGGCGGCGCAGGCCATCGGCTGGATACGCGACGTGCGCGCAACATCGGAACGTATCGACCGTGGCGCCAACGGACTGATCGAACAGTTCCGCCGGTTGCGCAATCAGGCGACGCGGCTGGGACAGGCGGCGAAAAACCCTGTGGCGATAGGATTTTTCGGATTGTCGCAGGCCGGCAAATCCTACCTGATTTCCGCGCTGGCCGCCAATGAGAAGGGCGAACTTGAAACGGATATGGGACCGCATCACCTGAACTTCATCAGCCATATCAATCCTCCGGGGGGAGGGAAGGAAGCCACCGGCCTGGTGACACGGTTCACCCGCCTCCCGGGCGCGGCACCTGCGCTCCATCCTGTGGAACTGCGGCTGTTTCGTGAAGCGGACATCGTGAAAATCATCGGTAATTCGTTCTTTTATGATTTTGATGCCCAGAAGGTCAGTATCAACGGCGACGCCGATACCATCCGTTCCCTGCTGTCGCGCCTGTCATCACGGCGCTTACCGCAAAAATCAGCCGGGTTCAGCGAAGACGACGTGGTGGACGTGATGGATTATTTCCAGTCGCGTTTTGAAAAGGCGATGCAACCGCTGATGGGCGATTTCTGGCCGAGCGCCATCGAACTGGCGCCCTGGCTGCCGATGGATGCCCGCGCGGAATTGTTTTCCGTGCTGTGGGGTGATATCGCGCCGCTTACGGAGTGCTACCGACTGCTTGTCACTTCGCTGGAGGCTGCCGGGCAGACCGAAAAGGTGTGCGCACCGATTGAAGCGCTGGTCAAACCGCTGGGAAACGGCGCCTACAGCCAGCAGGACAACATCATGAACGTGGATGTGGTGCTCAACCGGCTGGGACGCGACGGACAGGACAGGGTCGGCGTTATCAAAGGGGGCGATGCCTCTGGGCACACCGTCTTCATTCCCCGCTCCGTCCTTGCGGCATTGACCATGGAAATGCGCTTCGTCCTGTCGGAAAAACCCGCCGCGGGACTGCTTGAGACGGTCGATCTGCTGGATTTTCCCGGGTACCGGGGGCGACTGGATATCGGTGGCATCGAAGAAATCGGCAGAGCGGTGAACAATGCCGATTCCGATCCCGTGGCGGAATTGTTTTTGCGTGGCAAGGTGGCGTATCTGTTCGAACGCTACACGGACGATCAGGAAATGAACGTCCTTACCGTCTGTACGCCGTGCAACGAACAGATCAATGTCTCCTCGCTCGGTTCGGTCCTGCAGAACTGGATCAATTTCACGCAGGGTGAAACCCCGGAAATGCGCGGCAGCAGAAAGGCGGGCCTGGTCTGGTGTATTACCAAATTCGATTATAAACTCATGCCGAAGCCCGGTGAAACCCTGGAGAATATCCGGATGGAATGGGCGGGGATGATGCAGGCGACACTGCTGGAGCGCTTCGGCAAATATCCCTGGCTGCAGGAATGGGCGAAAGGAAAACCGTTCAATAATCTGTTTCTGGTTCGCAAACCCCGCATGGCGAGCGCGGTGATCGACACCGCCGATAAAGAACGGGCGATAAAGCCCGAACAGCAGGACCGCCTGAATAGCATGCGCCGCAGTTTCTGTGAAATCGACTCGGTAACCCGGCATTTCGCCTCCCCGGAAGAAGCGTGGGATGCAGTGATGACATTGAATGATGGCGGTATAGGCAGGTTGGCGGCGTATCTGGCCTCTCTCGCCGGTCGTGATGCCAAAATCCGCCGGATCGAAGAGCAGGTGCTGCGTCTATGCGACCAGAGCGTCGGGCATGATCTGGGTATTTATTATCAATCGGACGGCAATGAGGAAATGGCGAAGAAAAAAGTGATCGCGGCGGCGGTGCGGGAGATGCTGCGCAAACGCGCATCAAGCATCGGCCTGTTGATTCATCACCTCGCTCCGCCCGCCGAATGGTTGCGCAACGCTTACCTGAAAAACAGCAGCGATGAGCAGGAAACCACGGACAACGAGGGTCTGATCGATTTATCCGGTCTGATGGGAAAACAGCACGCAAACGCGCCGGGTCGCGGCTTCGCCCGCGTCGCTATCAGCGAATGGATCGCCCACATGCGCCGTTTGCCTGCGAATACGGGCCTGCTGCGCTATCTGGGGTATAGCGACATGGGCGTGCAGCAGATCGTCGATGAGCTGATCGTCGGCGCGCACCGGACCCGGCTGGAAGACGCCATCGCCGAAGCCTTGAGCGAGGGTGAGGTGCAGACGTCCAGCAGCCGCGCTTTTCTGGCGGACCGGCAGGTGCTCATTGCCAGAAACCTCATCGGTCAGTTTATCGAAATGCTCGGACAGGAACAGCTGCCGCGGCAGGAAAAGGCCGACAGCGAAGTATCTGGACGTAAGGTATTTACACCTCCGCCCGTCATTCCTCCGGGCAGCCTGCCGGAGCTGGGAGATACGCCGGTGAATTTTTCAGCCATTTACATTACGGACTGGCTGCAGGCATTCGCCGCTTTAGCTGTCGAAAATGCCGGTCATCATGCGGGGCGCGAAATCTCCATGGAGCAAAATGCAAGGCTTGGCGATATTCTCGCCTTTTTCTCTACTGCCGTGAGCGAAGGTCACATGCCGCACCTGAAAGGTTACGCATGATGAAGCCGATCAAAGTCACGCTGGAGCAGGACGCCGTGAGAGGTCCCGGTTATGGCGTCATGTCCCTGGAAGGGCTCTCAGTACAGGATGGGCTGCGCTACCGCGTTGAGCGCAACCAGAAATCCGCGGAACATCTGCAGGTGGACGGACAGTGGGGCGGCGCGCCGGTGATGCAGCTTACGCCTGTGCCGCAGGCGAGCGAGGAAGGGATCGTCCTGTTTTTCGGAACGCGGACGATCGACGCGCTGATTAAAAATAACCGCGCCGCGTACCGGATCATCGTGCAGGACGCCGCAGAGCAGGAGTATGTGGGGAATATCCGTATCAAAGGCACGTTGCTCGGTTCCGGGGCGCAAGGGAACGGCGCGCAATTGCACTCTTCCCCGTTGCCTGAGGCGCCGCCTTCAGTAGAACGTCCGGCTCCCGCGCCACCTGCGCACTCTGATGCGGCGGTGTCGACCGTCATTCCCATCTCTAAAGAAAACAAATCATCTTTCAGACGCGCCGTCTTTATCGTGCTTGTGATCGCGTTACTGCTGGGTGTGTTGGGGGGGGCGTGGGCATGGTGCGTCGCTGTCCCCCTGGTTCCCGCCCGCTCCCCTTGCGTCGTTGCCGGCGAACACTCCGCAACACCGAAACAACCCTCCGCCGGTAAAGCGGGGGAGGATGCGTATGGCCGATGCCTTTCCCTGAAAAAAGCAGGTAAGTTGCCAGAAGCAAGCGCGGCATGCCAGAAGGCCGCAGCGGCTGGAAACATCGAGGCGATGAAGGAAATGGCGCGGATGCATGATCCCGCCACCTGGTCGAAAGCGACCAGCCCTGAACTGCAGGCGAACTGGGAAACCGCCACCTACTGGTGGAAGAGAGCGGCGCATGAAGGTGATAGGGAATCCAAGCGCCATGAGGGCTATAACATGGCGAAGTACGGCGAATATGAGATGGATAAGGAACAGGGAATCGAGTTATTAAAAGAGGCCAGGTCAGCGGGCGATAGCGAAGCGTCCGCCTTGTTGAAGGAGTTGGGCCAATGAAACACTTATTTGGAAAAAGCCGTTTTTATCTCGCGTTTCTCAGCGCCGGCCTGCTGGCGTGCACGGCATCGGGCGCGCCGCTGTTGATGGAGGAGAAAAAAACGCTTTATCAGCGGGTGCTCACCACCCCCGATGCACAATCCTACACTGAACCGGGCGCGGCGGGTGCCAGGCCCGTCGCCGCATTTTCCAGCTATTATGTGTATGGCCGCAAGGATGTGGGTGGAAAACACTGGCTGCAGGTGGGAGCCGGGATCGACGGTAAGAAACTGACCTGGCTGCAGGAAAGCGCCACCATTCTCTGGAAACAGCAGATGGCGCTGGTGTTCGGCAATCCGGCAGGGCGTGCGCGTAACCCGATTTTCAAGGATAAGGAAACGCTCGGCGGCATTCTGGACGCGAAAAATGCGGAAGAAAAAGTGGCGCCGATGCGCGCTCAGGCGCTGGCCGGGAAACGGACGGACGGTATCGTGTCGCTGGAGCCGGAACATTACGTGAATTTTCAGGACAGGAAACAGTTCTACCTGTTGCCCATTCTGGAGGCAGAGGAGCGCTTTACCGCATCGGGACAACCCGTGCGTATGGTGAAGGTGGCATCGCTCAGCAAAGCGGAGGACAAAGGCGCCAAAAGCCCGGGAACGGAGGACAAGACCCGCGCCATCACGGGGTTTCGTGCCGCTGTGGTGTTCGTGGTGGATACCACCACCTCCATGCAGCCCTATATCGAGCAGACCAAGAAGGTGGTGGAAGACGTCTACCGGAAAATAGCCAAGACGGAGCTGTCCGATCGTATCCGCTTCGGTCTGGTGGCGTTCCGTTCCAGCACGAAAAAAGTGCCGGCATTGGAATACGTCTCCAGACTCTATGCCGATCCGAACAAGTCGCTCAACGGCGAGGCATTCATGAAACAGGTGAAAAATCTGAAGGCTTCCACGGTTTCCAGCGCTGAATTCGATGAGGATTCCTATTCCGGCGTGGTGGAAGCGGTCGATAAAATCGACTGGAGCGCCTTCGGTGGACGTTATGTGATCCTGGTTACCGACGCGGGGGCGATAGACGCGCAGGATCCGCTTTCCTCCACCAGGCTCGGCGCGGAAAACGTGAATATGGAAGCACAGGAGAACGGCATCGCGCTCTATACCCTGCATCTCAAAACCAAATCAGGCGAGAAGGATCATGCATCGGCACAGAAACAATATGAAACCCTTTCTGCCAATCGCTATTCCAAGCAACCGCTCTATTATGGATTCGACGCTTCCAACCCGAAAGAATACGGGCGCATCGCCGGCGTATTGACGGATCAGCTCATTGCGCTTGTGAATCGCGCTTATGACGGGGAAGAAACGGCAGGCAGTTCCGCAACGGCGAAGACCGGCAACGGTGAAGAAAAAAAGCTCATGCAGAACAGTGATAATGTGAGCCATGCCATGATGCTGGCGTATCTGGGGCGGGTACTGCATACACAAGCGCCGACTTTCTTCACGGGCTGGATCTCCGACCGCGATTTCGCCGATCCTGCGAAAAGCACCACGGAAGTGAGGGTGTTCGTCACCCGCAAACAGCTCAACGATCTGCACCGGATGCTCAAAGGGTTGCTGGAAACGTTCGATCAGGCGCAGACCGATACGAAAATGGATGCCAACGCGTTTTTCGACAGCCTGCGTTCGCTGGCCTCCCAGATGGGGCGCGATCCGCAGCGTATCGGCGCCGCTGATACCAAAAAGCTGGGCGAAGCCGGGCTGTTCGATGAATATCTTACCGACCTGCCTTACCGCAGTGATCTGATGCAGATCGATTTCGAGAGCTGGCAGCAGAAGAGCGTGCCGGAGCAGAACCGGCTGCTGGATAACGTGCGAAAAAAAATCCGTCATTACGAGTTGATCAACGAAGATGCCGATAGGTGGGTGCAATTGAATCCTGAGGCGGAAAGCGGAGATAAAGTCTATCCCGTGCCTCTCAGCATGATGCCGTGACCCAGCCCGTCATCGCCTTACGCGGGCTGGATTGCCGTCGCGGTGAATACCGTCGCGGCGAATACCGTCGCGGTGAATACCGTCGCGGCGGGCGCTCAGGCTTCAGGTTGATGGTGGATACCCTGGAACTCCATGCGGGTGAGGTGCTGGCCGTCACGGGACGTAGCGGGACCGGCAAAAGCACCTTACTGGAAATCATGGGCCTGGCGCTGGCGCCCACCGCGGTGGAGCAGTTCACCTTCCATGCGCATCACCGGCCCGTTTCGCTGAACGCCTTGTGGGGCGGGCGACAATTCGACGCGCTCGCGGCACTACGCTCGCGGCATATCGGTTTTCTGCTGCAGCAGGGTGGATTGCTGCCGTATCTCTCGGTGCATGACAATATCCGCCTGCCGCTTCAGCTGGCTGGCAGGGCGGAGGACGGACGTGAGATCCATGCGCTGGCGGAACGGCTGGGCATCGCGGGATTACTGTCGCGAAAGCCCGGCAGTCTCTCGGTCGGGGAACGGCAACGCGCCGCTCTGGCACGCGCGCTGATCCACCGCCCCGCACTGCTGCTTGCGGATGAACCCACTTCGGCGCTCGATCCGTTTTATGCGCGGCAGGTGTTCGACCTGCTGTTAAGCGTCGCGAAGGAACGCGGATCCGCCGTGCTGATCGTCAGCCATGACGTGGATTGGGTGAGAACCGTGGGGCTGGCGGAACTCACGCCGGAAACGTTATGCGATGACGGGGGCGTGACCAGTCGCTTCTCCCTCAACCGGGTGGAGAACGCATAATATGCCCCGCCGCTTTTTACTGACGTTGCGACTGGCGCTGCAGGACTTGCTGCACGAATGGCGTCTCGCCGCCTGCCTGATCGCCGCGTTATGCGCCGTGCTGGTGCCGCTGTTGATCCTGTTCGGGCTGAAGGAAGGCATGATCCATCAATGGAGTGAGCGCCTGCTCGCTTCTCCGGGCGGACGTGAACTGGTGCTGCAACGGCACATGTCGCTGGATGAAGCATGGTTTCGGGATATCCGGCAGTCGCCCCTGGTCGCTTTCGCGATGCCCGATATGTTTTCGGCCAGCCGCGCCATGGATCTCATGAAAGAGAATGGCCGCAAGGTGGCGCCACGCAACGACGTGATCCTCAGCGGCGCGGGCGATCCCCTGCTGGGAGACAGGAAACCGCCTGAGGGCCTTTTCGATATCGTGCTTTCCCATGCCGTGGCGCAGGCGCTCGACGCTCACGAGGGAGAGGAGATACAGGCGGTCATCACCCGTTCCTACGCGGAAAAACCCGAACGTATCATGCAGGATATGCGGGTGGTTTCCATCCTGGGGGCCGATCAGATTTCCCGGCAGGCGGTGTTCGTCTCGCTGGCGTTCGCCACCGCGCTGGAGAGTTACAAGGATGGCCGCAAGGTGCCGCTCTTCAAGGTAGGCGAAGGGGCGTCGGATCAGCCGATTTTTCCGCCTTATCCGGGAGCGCGCCTGTATGCGAAAAGGCTGGACGATGTCCTGCCACTCTCGGAAAAATTGTCCGCAGATGATGTGCCCACCGTCCCGAAAGAAGCGGAAGTTCGCCAGATGCAGCAGACAAAAGCGGTGCTGGATCGCCTGTTCATGGTGATCGCGGGGCTGGGGCTTTCGGGAATGCTGTGTTCCCTTTCCGCCAGCCTGTGGGCGAACATCGACCGCAAGCGGCTGGATTTCGCCCTGCTCACGCTGCTGGGCATGAAAAAAAGGGACCTGCTGTTTTTTCCCGTTGCACAGGCGTTGATTATCGTTACTTTCGGATGCGTAATGGCGTTCGCGCTGTATGCCGCCTCCGCACGCTGGATCGACTGGCTGTTCAGGGGGTGGATGCAGTCAGGCGAATCCGCTACCCGCCTGCCGGCAGGGTACGCGCTGCTGCTGGGTGCGGTAGTGCTGGCCACGGGTGTTGTCGCTGCAATGTTGGGAGGATATCGTATGATGAAGATAGAGCCGGTTCATGCGCTGCGCAGTTAATATCGGACTGCTGCTCGCCGCCTTGTTCGCCTGCGGGCAGGCGCAGGCCGCCGCGCCGAAATGGGACGCCGCCTATTATAATCCGGTGGCGGACGCCGACGACGTCATCCTGCCGATGCCCTGCGGCGGCGCGATGGCGTTCAGAAAGGTCACGCTGCCGGCGCTGGACGCCATGCATGATGAAAAAATCCGCCTCGGCAACCCGGATGAGGTGCATGGCTACAGCGAATATGCGCGTACCGCCTATCTGGCGGGAAGTTTTCCGGGTAAAAAAAGCTCGGAAGCATATTATCTGCTTGGCAAGTATGAAGTGAATCAACTGCAATACGACGCGCTGGGCAAGGCTGAGTGCCCTACGCCCGCCATGACGATGCGTCTGCCGGTGACGAAAATAAGCTGGTTCGACGCGGTGGCGTTCGCTGACCGCTATAATCTCTGGCTTGAGAAGGAAGCGAAGGACGCGCTGCCCAAACGCGGGGACCAGCCCGGATATGTCCGGCTCCCTACCGAAACGGAATGGGAATTCGCGGCGCGCGGGGGAATGGCCGTTTCCGAATCGGAATATCGCGATACGCTGTTTCCCATGCCCGAAGGCAAGGCGGCCTACGGCTGGTTTTCAGGACCGGATTCTTCAGGAGGCAGCCTGCGCTTTACGGGCCTGCTCAAATCCAATCCGCTGAAGCTGCATGACATGATCGGCAATGCCAGTGAAATGACGTTCGATCTGTACCATCTGCGCACTTTGCAGCGCGACCACGGGATGGCCGGGGGGTTCGCCGCCCGCGGGGGGGATATCGATACGCCGGAAGCGGAACTGCGCACTTCACTGCGCGATGAAATCCCGTTTTACCGTGACGGCAAGGCATGGAGCAGCAAAACCATGGGGCTGCGGCTGGCATTGAGCGCCACGGTCATCAGTTCGCACGCCGAATTGAAAAACATTCAGGAGGCCTGGGGCAAGCTGGGACAGGTCAAGACCGCGCAGGCCTCCTCCGACCCGTTGCAGATATTGAAGAAAATGGAAAAGGAAACGGATGATCCGGCCACGCAGGAGTCGCTGAAACAGGTGCACCAGACGATTGAAGCGCAGCGTGAGGATACCAACGAGAAACGCGACCTTGCGGCGCGCATGGCACTGCGTTACGGCACGGCGCTGTGTGTCGATCTCGGTAAGGAAGCGCGCAAGCTTGAAGGGTTGAACGAAGTGTATCAGCAGTGCAAGAAAGACCATGCGATGGATTGTGATGCGCTGTATGGGGGTGATTCACGCCCTTCCCGGGATGCGCTTTCGCTGCTGCAGAAACGCTATGCCGATTTCGTCGTCGAGATGGCGGGTATTTTTGAACCGGAGGTGATCGACCTGCAGCTCAAAGCGGTGGAGTCGGCTTACGAGCAGCAACATCTGGACGCGTTCGTCCCTTATGCCAGAAAATTCAGGGAGCATGTGCAGCAGCATGCCGGACACGGGCTGGTGGAAGGGGCGGCGTGGATGAAGGCATGCAGGGGATTAAAACCATGAAAAAAATGATGATCGCACTAAGTTTCACCGCGTTGACGGTATCAGGCTGCGGGGTGGAAACCTTGTGGGACAGTCCCGGGACTGTCCACGCCTCAACGGTCGCGGCACCGGATAATGACCATCTCTACGCGGCGCGCCTGTCATTACGCTATGGCGGATTGATGTGCCAGACGATCGCCAGCCAGCGTGCGCGTCAGGTCTCCCTGCAGGCATCACTTAATGAATGTGAGTCAAGCGGTGCGTTTCCAGCGCCTTATTGCGCAAATCTTTACGGGAAGTCACTCAGTGATGTGACGAATACGCTACAGCAATCGCTGGTGGAATATTCTGCGTTTACGGGCCAGACGGCAGGGTATTTCACCTCTGAGATCCTTTCCGCCCAGACTGCCGGCGTGCAAGGGTATGCCGTGCAATTCGCCGATCATGTAAATTCCGCTAGGCAAGGCAATGCGAGTCGTGCAGATTATTGCCTGAAATAAATTCATGTATGGTTAAGGAGAAATGATGATGCGCTATGGCAAATATGCGATTATCTGGCTGTGCGTCGCCAGTGTGGGCTTGAGCGCGTGTCAGCCGATGTCCGAGGATACCAGTCATATGACGCCGGATGAGAGAAGATTGCACGAGCAGGTGGCGGATTACAACCAGACCATCGCTATCACTTGTGTCGGTGGCGCGGCGGTCGGTGCTGCGGCCGGCAGCGTTATCGGCAACAGCGACGACAGGCTTCGGAATATGCTGATCGGCGCCGCGATAGGCACGGTCGGCGGATGTGCGCTCGGCAAACATATGGCGGATACGAAAGAGAACGCCGAACAGCAGGATATCAAGCTGGACGGGGCATTGGACCAGGCCAGAAAAGAGAATATGCAGCTTAGAAATACCATCGCCGCCGCCGACAAGGTCATCGCGACGGATGAACAGAAAATCGCCCGCCTGCAGTCACAGATTGCGAAGGGGCAGGTGACGCGGGATCAGGCGAAAAAGGACCTTGCCAACGTCGATGCCAATATCGCCTATCTTGATAAGACGCTCGGCCAGCTGAAAGACCGCCAGAAGCAATGGGACCGGGTTTCCACCAAAGCCCATCATTCCGACCCCCATACGGCCAGGCAGATCGATTCGGAAGTCAAAACGCTGAATCAACAGGTGGCGGATCTGGAGCGCTCGTTGAAAAAGCTGATCAAGCAGCGCAGGGTATCGTTAACCTAGGAGGAAGTGCATGAGAAAATATAGCGTTCCCATAGCCTTGCTGATGCTCGCCGCATGTGGGCCCGTTGATCCGCAGAAGCGGGGCTATATGACCACGGTGACCTGTACAATCGGCGGTTGCGAAAAAACGCTTGAAAGCAAGCGGCAGAACCTGAACCGTGCCGAAGCGGAAAATACGGGTCTGGCCGCGCAGGCCGATCAAAAGGAAATGACGCGCAACGCGGTTTCTGGACAACGCGCCAGTCTGGAGAAACAATATGCCGGGTTGAAAAGCGACATTCAAAATCTTCAAAAAAAGCTGAGCCGAAAAAAACTGGGAAATTCGCCGCAGGCTCAGGAATTGTCGGAACTGGAAGATGAAGTCACGCTGCGCCAGCAAGGCGGTGCCAGCCAGGCAGAACTCGATCAGTTGACACATAAGAAGGAAAGCCTGGAAAAGCAGATCAAGATCTTGTTACGCGGATAGATCGGCGTCCTATGGTCATTACCTGAAAAGTCATAAAATACGGACGTTCATTCTGGGTGTTCTTCAGGAGCGTTTCGCTTCGATGCGGGCGGTGGTACGGGTGTAACCAACGTAGCGGCGTTATCCTTCTTCAATGCGTGCCACACCTCTTCCACAGGGGGGACGGGCGGCAGGCTTCCGGCATATTTCAATTCCAGCGCGGCTTTCGGATTCTTGCATGGATCGCCTGCAAGGATCTCACGGATACCGGCAAGACGTCCTTTCAACCGCTCATTCGCTTCTTTCTGTGCGATGAGTGCCTGGCGGATCAAGGCCACTTTCTGCTCATAGGTGAATTTCGGCAGGGAAGCAGGCTGTGGTCCTCCCCCCGCCTCAGATACGTTTTCAGTGTGTATATCCTGTGTCCATCCATCTGCGCCAGACAGGCAGGTTATGAAAGCGAACAAGGTGAGCGGAAGATATTTTTTCATGATTTTTTCCTGACTTCTAAAGACAAAGGCCCACAGAAAAATTTCACGCTGCATAAAATTACTCTGCAGGGCTTTATAACACGAAATTCATATCCGCCCATCCATATTCAAAAAGCAGGACAGGTCAACGGTTATTACCACTTTACAGTCGGCAGCGGATACACGGACCCGGAGCCCTTTACTCCTTGCATGACTATAGTGTTTCCGAATAATTTTCGTACGAAAATTTTCGGTTAAAAACACTATAAATTATATGGTTATAGTCATTTTATCCGATTAAAACCGTACGGTTTTTAATCGGAATGACTATATATCCAAAAAAAAAGGGAAACCTCAGTTTCCCTTTACATGTTCACTTATAAAATTGATCGCGTCATCCCAGTAGTTCAAGCCGGGCTTCCAGTTCTTCCGCGTCCGGAGAATGCATGAAGGATGCAATTCCCGTCGGCGTCAGCCTGGAGGCCATTTTGATGGCTTTACTCAGCTTTGCGGGGGCAAGGCGGGTATGTGACTGCTGACCTACCCACTGGATAAAACGCGCCATGGACAAATAATCCATATGTCCCTGAAACTGCTCGGGCAGGCGGTTTTTCTGCCGCAGGATATTGAGTATGACCTCGTGTGCGGCCACCACCGCATTCGGAAGCTTGCGCGCCCGTATGGAGTGGTAGTTTTGCACCTGAAGTTCAGGGAGCCCGGTGCCGCGGTAAAAACCGGGCAGAGGGACCAGCTCATGGATGAAGTGGGTAACATATCCGCCGACTAATTGCGCTCCCTGCAGGAACGGAAAATTGGCGATCACGTGCCCCACGCTGCCGTTGGCATATTGATGCACGACGTCCGGTTCGATCGTCCCTTTGGCAATCTGCCGGGAGGGCGCGAGCCAGCCCGTCACATTGTGATGCAGCAGGGCAGTCGCCGGAATTTCAATCACTCCGCGGTTTTCCGCGATTCTTCCGTAAGAAGGCGCAAGACCTCCGTGCTGGAGAAGGTGAGTGACCTGATTCTCTATACCGTGCTGAAGCACCGCGTAGATTTTGGTACCCGTTTCTACCGTATGCTGGTTAGCAGCATACGAAGGAAGATCCTTCATGACCTGCTGATCGATCTTCTGACCCTCCTGCCAGAACGTGGTATTCACCACATGATCGAAATCCTCCCAGTAGGAGGTCGAGCATATGGTTCTCAGAAATTCGACCAGAACCGTCGATCCCTGAGGCTGTAGCTTCTGGACGAGATGGTTCGGACGGAACTCGATGTTCGGATCAGCCTCGATTCTGCACATGGCGGAGATCGCCAGCAGATAGAGATCGATCAGACGTTCGTTCGAGGTGACCCGCAGCTGCGCGGATTGCGAACCGAGCCGGTCATTGCCTAACTCCATGCGAGAGAAGAAATCGTCCGGATGACCGAAGATGTCTTCCGCTTCCGGAGAAAGAACCAGCATTTCCCGGTAGTGGCGTTGCAGTTGCTCCGCCACTTCAAGAAAACGCGCCGCCGTGATCGCATCGCCGTCCAGTCCCATGAGAGGGGAGTGGGATTCCTGAACAAAATATTGAGGAACCGGCACGTTCATGATGAAATTTTTCATCCATAGAGAACCGAGCAACGTGGTCGCCTGAATTTCTTCTGCGAACTTGGGATGCTCGGGATGGTGCAGACCTGTATGCAGTCTGTACCAGTGGTCACTTGTCGCGCCACTGAAAATCGAACCTTTCGATTCCACTAGCACCACTTCCACTCCGAAGGCGGAGAGAAGCAGCGCAGTCACCACACCGGAAAGACCAGCGCCGATGACTAAAGTTTTCTTGGGCATAAAATAAAAGCCTTGAAACGATAGAACGCTTGCACTCTATAGTTAATTCAAAATTTACACGGATGATTGTATTATGTTATGATGAGTCATAGCATGGATTTACGGCGTCGCGTTGTTGCGTATGTCAGGGGCGGTGGAAGTAAGGCGGAAGCTGCCCGTCGGTTTGGGGTACACCATGGGTGTGTGTTTGATTGGATCACGCGTGATCGGTTGGAAGCGAAGAAACCGGGTCCGCGCAAGGCGCATAAACTGGACATGGAAGCACTGCAACAGGCGGTGGAATGTCAACCTGAGGTAATGGGTAAGGAACTGGCGGTACACTTTGGGGTAAGGCCGAGTACGATCTGCTATGCGCTGAAGCGGTTGAACATCAGTCGTAAAAAAAACCTGGACGTATAAAGAAAGCGACAACGAGAAACGCAAAGCGTACCTCAAGCGCTGGTGGCGTTACCGGATGCAGGGCAAGCAGTTTGTGTATGTCGATGAAAGCGCCTTCGCACCCACCGCCGAACGCACGCATGGCTTCGCCCGAAAAGGCAAGCGTGTGCATGGGCAACGCAGCGGGCAGCGCAGACCCCGCACCAGTTTCCTGGCAGCCTTGTGCGGCAAGCAAATGCTTGCCCCCTTCCTCTTTCAGGGTACCTGCAACACTGCCGTTTTTAATGCTTGGCTAGAGCAGGAACTCTGCCCGCATCTTACCCCTAACAGCGTTGTCATTATGGACAACGCCACCTTCCATAAATCTACTTTAACACAACAGCTTATTCAGCAACGACAGGCAACGCTATTGTTCCTGCCTCCCTATTCTCCCGATCTCAATCCTATCGAAAAACGTTTCGGCACCATCAAACGATACCGATCCTACACACCAGAAATATCCCTCAATCTTCTCATTCAAACATACGGATAATTATTGAATTGGGTATAGTTAACTTTTAATTAATGTGCAAGCGTTGTTACTTTTTATTAAGCTCAGATGAATATCAGGTTCATTGAAATCACTGCGCTCGGTACCCGGAACCACGAAACAGCCCGCGCTGTTTTAGGCACATACGGGTTCAAGCGCTTCGGAGTAGCCCGAAACACGTTCGAAGTGTGGAAAAACGGAGCGAATATCTTCGTTTTGAATTTCGATCCGTTCGGAGCTTCGGGACAATTCGCCAGCATACATGGCGGTCTGGTTCTTTCGGGAATCGGAATGGACACGGTACCTTCGGGACTGGACTGGCATAATTTCTCCGTCAAGTCTGCGCTCGGATTACCGCTGGCGATCGCACCGGGAGGATTAAGTTTTTATTTCGATGCCGGTCGGCTGTTTCGCAGTTTTCTGACCCGTCTATCCCTAGATAGCGGTTTCGTGGAAGCACCGGTCGCCCAATCCTTCTTAGGATGGGACCATATCGACATTCGGACCGAGACCGTCTGGAACCTTGCCCAGATGGTAAGTTTCCTGCAAATATTCGGTCTGGATATTCAACACCTGCCGGTGGATGAGACCAATCTGGTCGTCGCCGCCCAGGATAAAAGCGGTACCCGGATCGCCCTGCCTCATCCTCTCAAAGTGGACGAGGAAGTGATCCGCCGTATTCCGGGGGTCTACCTTGACCATGCCGCCATCATTCCGTTCGACATGGTTTCGGCGGTATCGGCAGCGGTAAGCCGGGGAGGGGAATTTTCCAACCCCGCAGACGTTCTGCCGGACTATTACGCGCAACTGCGTAAGCATCCTTATGCTCGCCTGATCGATGTCGATCAGTTCGAAGCGCTGGGTGTCCGCGCTGCAAGTTGGGAAGAAAATGAAGGAAACCTGCTCGTGCAGGCGTATTCTGAACCCGTGTTCCCGGAAAATCTGACCCATGCGTATACCTCACCGTCGGTGATTGAATTCGCCTATCGCCTCGGTGAAGGCGCGGAACAGCAGGATAAAATTTTCCCTGTCCACAACCCCGCCACCCAGGCGGTGTTTGCTTCCACTACCAAAACCCAGGTAGGAGACGGTCAGTAACGTTTCTGATTACTCCGGCCTTTTTCTGACATGACCCGTATCCCTCCAGGATGCGGGTTTTTTTTATCCTCATGGGGAAATGAGATTCAGGACGCCGCGTGCAGCCGCTTCTTCAGGAATGCCAGCACCAGGATTTCCTCGTCGCTGAGATGGTCGTACCCCTCCCGCATTTCCCGGTCGATGTCCTGACGTAACTGTTCGGTGAAACCGCCTTCCATATAGGCGGTGATGATTTCGGGGTGGACGTAGCATTTGCGGCAGATGCTCGGCGTGTTGCCGAGCTTTCTGGCGACGTGCTCGATCGCCGCGACCACGTGTTTCTTGGCCTGCGCGGCGCTGTCATAGTGTTCGTATTCCTGCAGCGCGATGGCGGCAAGGACCGTGCCGCTGAACGTGCGGAAATCCTTGGCGGTGAAATGTTCGTTGGTGATCTCCCGCAGGTAGCCGTTCACGTCCGCGGAGCCGATGCTGTGCACCGCGCCGTTTCCGTCCGTATATTTGAACAGTTCGTGCCCCTCGATCTCCTCGCAGGCGCGGATGACGGAAGCGATGCGCCGGTCGCTCAGTTTCACGTCCCACTGCTTGCCGGACTTGCCCTTGAAATGGAAGCGGACGGTCTGTCCGCTCACATCCACATGCTCCTCGCGCAGCGTGGTGAGGCCGTAGGATTCGTTACTCTTCGCATATTCGTCGTTGCCGACGCGGATCATGGTGCGCTCAAGCAGGGTGACGACGGTGGCGAGGATTTTCTGACGCGTCAGGCCGCGCTGCGACAGATGCGCCCTGGTGGCGGCGCGGATGCGGGGCAGGGCTTCGCCGAACGCCAGCATATGGTGGAATTTGGAGGCGTCGCGTATGATGCGCCACTGCGGGTGGTAGCGGTACTGCTTGCGTCCGCGCGCGTCGATGCCCGTGGCCTGCAGGTGCCCGTCGAGGTGCGGGCAGATCCATACGTCTTTATACGCGGGCGGGATGGCGAGTTTGCGGATGCGTGCGATGTCCGCTTCGTCGGTCACGCGCTCGCCTTTCGCCGTGAAGAATACGAACTGTTTGCCCTTTTTTTTTGCGTGTGATTCCGGGAGTGGTATCGTGTACGTAGCGCAGCCCCTCCGCGGTTGCGAAACAGGCGGGGTCATGAATGTCGCAATGGAGAACTGAATGCATGGAATTACGTTGTCATTGTCATGAAAGCGACATGGTAGTGCGCTATTTTGAATATAGAGTATTTAACATAAGGAAGTAATGGTATGGCTGAAACAGATATGGGAAAGACGATTTCATCGCTCCTGAGCTCCGGCATGGAAGCGCTGAAAGGGGTCTTCGCATGGCTCATGGAACAAGGGCAGAAACTGTTCGCCGGAGGCAAGGAGAACGCCGCCAGCGTCGCTTCCAACCCGCTTGCGGCAGGTGAAAGCATGAAGGCCGAGATTTCGAACCTCATGAAGGAGAACGGGATCACCGTGACGGACCTCCTCAATCCGGACGGCACCCCCAAGGCTGCCGCCAGTCTGACCCCCGCTGCCAAGAAGGTACTGGATCTGTCCGCAGCGCTGGCCAAGACGGATGCGGGGAAAGTCCTGATCAACCAGATGCAGCAAGAGTTTTCTCCGGCCGGTAGCGGCTCGCTCAACGCCCAGATTCCAGTGCCGGCACGGGAAGGGATCTCCCGCGTCTGAAATAACGTCTGCCTAAAGGGGTTGCACGGCGCCCGCCGTTCCGGTAGAACCCGGAACCGCTTCCGATGCCGCCGCATCGCGCAGCATGACCGAGAGAACGCCCGCCATCATCTGCAGCGTGTTCATATCCTCCATACTGAAAGCATGGGCGCGCACCGAAGCGATTTTAAGTACGCCTGTCGTCTGTTTCCGGTGGATGAGTGGTACGACAATCATGGAGCGCAGCCCCACCTGGCGGCATAATTCCTTATTGACGCGCTCATCGGTTTCACTGTCCGCGCAATTCAGCGGTGTCGCCGAGGTGACGCACAGGCCGGAGAGGCTTCCTTCCGCCTTGAGCCGGAGGCCAATATGGTGCTTCATCATGCCACTGGCGGCGCGGTAGACCATTTCATCGCCTTCCAGCAGTTCAATCACCGCGCCGTCCGCCTCCGTGATCTGCCGGCTACGCATCGCGATCATGTTCATCGTGCTCTGGAGGTTGAGGCGCTGAAAAATGATTTCCTGCTGCATCTCGACGATGCTCGTCATGCTCGCCGTGATGCCGCGCTGCATCGAAGACATCTCGGTTTCCGCCTTCAGGAGTTTCTCAACGGTATTGGCCTGCCGCTGCATCAGAAAATATGCCAGAAGGATCAGGAGATACACCATGGCAACGCCGCTCAGAAAGAAAATGCGGGAAGTATGCATCGCCGAGCGCCATTCCCATTCGCGGTGTCTCAGCAGGCCGATCTCTTCCTGACGCGACACGCTGATCTGTTGCGCCAGATCGGTATCCGCGGCAGCCGTATCCGCCGCCATGTTCACTAGCCGCTGTTCGAGCGCCCGGCGCAGGGAGCCGATAAGCCTTTGCTGCACGGGATTATCTTTTGTCAGCGTTTTAATGAGGTCAACGGTCTGGCGGACAGAGTCGGCGGTGGCAAGAAAACGTTTTTGCATGTCCGGCCCGGAAGTCTGGAGATACGCCTGCTGTTCCACCTGCATCTCGGAAATTTTGCCGGACAACATCGCCAGCTGGCTCAATACCTCATGCGTATGCGTGACCCAGCGGCCCTGTTCCATCTGCGCTTCCGGAACACCGCCGATGTAGAAGCCCATCGCTCCAAGCAGCAGGGTAATAATGATAAAATGATAAAGTGAGCCTTTTAGCACCATTTTTCCATTGTACGGCTTTTCGGCAGGTTTTGACAAAGAATTTCTATGATCGCCTTACAGCATGCCTTCCAACGCCTGCATCTTGTCCGCCTCATCCGCCGGCTTATCCCAGCGGATGCGGTGGATGCGGGGGAAGCGCAGCGCGTAGCCGGATTTATGGCGTTTGGAACGGTTGACGGCGTCGAAGGCGATTTCGAAGACCAGTTCCTTTTTCACTTCCACCACCGGGCCGAACGCCTGCAGGATATGGTGGCGGACCCATTTGTCGAGCAGTTTCAGTTCCTCGTCCGTGAACCCGAAATAGGCCCTGCCGATGGGGAGGATCTCGTTGCCTTTCCACAGGCCGAACGTGTAGTCCGAGTAGTAGGAGGAGCGTTTGCCGGTGCCGCGCTGGGCGTACATCAGGATGGCGTCGACCAGTTTCGGGTTGTTCTTCCATTTGTACCACGGGCCGGTGGGGCGGCCCGCGACATAGGCGCTATCGCGGCGCTTGAGCATCAGCCCCTCAATGGTCGGGTGGGAGGCGACGCTGTCGCGATGCGCCGCCAGTTCCTCCATGTCCCGGAATGGAATTTCGGGCGATATCTCCATCTGTGGCGGGGCGTGCCGGGACAGCGCTTCCACAAGCAGGCGACGGCGTTCATCGTAAGGGAGGGCGCGGATATCCGTTCCTTCCAGTTTCAGCGCGTCGTAAACGATGATCGCGGTTGGGTATTCCGCCATCAGTTTGGCGGAAGGGCTTTTGCGGTTGAGACGCTGCTGCAGGGCGTTGAAACTGGCGATTTCTTCGCCGTGCTTGACCAGCAGTTCGCCGTCGAGCGTGCCTTCGAAATTGAGGCGGGCGAGCACGTCGGGGAAGGCGTGGCCGATATCGTCGCCGGTGCGGGTGAACATCGCCTTGCCGAGCGGGCCGTTCACCAGCTGGATGCGGATCCCGTCATATTTCCATTCGGCGGCGTAAGTTTCCGCCGTGATGCGGGGCACGTCCTTTTCCTCCAGCGGATGGGCGAGCATGACCGGGGTGAAGGTGATGTTCCCGGTGACGTGCGGCGCTTCCGCCTTCCCTTCCAGCCAGGCGAACAAAGAGAGATACGGCGCGCCGAGGCCGTGCCATACGGATTCGACCGCCTCCACCGGCTGGTTTCCGAAGGTGGCGAGCGCCTGTTTTACGGCGCGGGCCGAGACACCGATGCGCAGGTTCCCCGCTCCGATTTTCAGCAGCGCCCAGCGCTTGGGCGAAGTCATGCGGTCGAGCAGAGAGGTTACGTAGGCGGGCAGGGCCTCCTTGGAACTGGCCTGCAGGCGCTCCACCACCTCGTGCAGCGCAGGCAGCTCACCGCCCACCGTACCGCTTCCCGGCCACAGATGCGCCACGGTTTCCGACAGTTCGCCGACATATTCATGGCACATGGCGAGCAGGGTGGGATCGACACGCTCCCGGATCAGTTCCAGCACCATGGTGCGGCGGAAATGAGGGATGCTGAGCGTGCCCGCGATGATGGCCAGCGCGTAGCCCCGGTCGGGGTCGGGGGTCGTGGTGAAATACTCGCAGAGGATGCGTTCCTTGCT
Organism: Rickettsiales bacterium; assembly: GCA_965248995.1. Classification (GTDB taxonomy): domain Bacteria; phylum Pseudomonadota; class Alphaproteobacteria; order Rickettsiales; family UBA998; genus CBDFKY01. Next base: position 241,115 of record CBDFKY010000014.1, read on the forward strand.
GAGGGTCGCGTGGGTGTAGTAGAGGGTTTCGAGCAGGGCGGAGAAATGTTTCATTTTGCTGCCATATCAAAGAAGCAGAAGGAGGTCGTTGTCAAATGATGAAAGGCATGTTAAAGTGTATTCATTGTATAAACATATGAGCATACCATGGAACTGCATCAGGAAATAGGCAAATGGGGGAACTCACTTGGATTACGTATTCCGAGCGCGGTAGCGGAATCCATCGGGCTTCGCCAGGGCGACGATGTGAGCATTGTCGTCAAGGACAACGCGATGGTGATCACGCCTTCCAGACAACGCACCTTGGAGGAACAGCTGGCCGGTTTCGATATGGAAGCGGCGTGCAGAGCCTATACGGACTGTGATCCTGTCCCCGAAGACGTCGCGGATTTTATCCGCATGGAGCCGGCAGGGCGTGAACTATTGTGAGCTATGTCCCAAAACGTGGTGATTACGTGTTCGTCAATCTCAGTCCCACGGTCGGGCATGAGCAACGGGGGCATCGGCCTGCGCTGGTCATTTCCAATGACGCGTTCAATGGGTATGGGACCTGCTTCGTCTGTCCGATCACGTCGAAGGCGAAACTGAACCGTCCGTTCACCGCGGTAAGTTATGTTGGCGGCGCAGAGGGCACTATTTTAGTGGAACATACCCGATCGATCGACTGGCAGGCGAGAGGGGTTACGTTCGGTAATGCGGCGGACGCGGAAACGGTCAAGCAGGTGCAGATGCTACTGGCGGCGCTGATACTGGCGCTAATCGCTGTCATCCTCATACCCCAGCAGGTGCAGCGCCTGCGCCTTGAATCCCTTTTGCTTCGCGTAATAGACCAGCGCATCGGCCCGCCCGTGCGTCACCCAGACTTCCGGTGCACCGACATCGTCGAGCGTCTGGGTCAGCTCATTCCAGTCGGCGTGGTCGGAGACCACCAGCGGCAGTTCCACGCCTTTCTGCTTGGCGCGGGCGCGGATGCGCATCCAGCCGGAGGCGGCGACGGTGAGCACTTCCGGCAGTTTACGCGACCAGCGGTCGTCCAGCGCCGAGGGCGGGCTGAGCACGATTTTTCCGGCGAGGGTTTTGGCGTTCTCGACCGTTACCTGCTCCAGCGGACCGAGCGGGATGCCGGACTCCGCGTACAGTTGGCAGAGTTTCACCATCGCGCCGTGCAGATAGATCACTTCATCATATCCCTGCCGCCGCAGCTCCATAATTACCCGCTGGCATTTGCCGAGCGCGTACACCCCCACCTGGTGGCAGCGCTCCGGAAACAGGGCGAGCGATTCGCGCAGCCGGGCGATTTCTCCGGCGATCGGTGGATGGGTGAACACCGGCAGGGCGAAGGTGGCTTCGGTGACGAAAACGTCGCAGGGAACAGGTTCGAACGGGTCGCAGGTGGGATCGGGGGAGCGTTTGTAGTCACCGGAAAAGACGATGGACGCTCCCTGATATTCCAGCCTCGCCTGCGCGCTGCCCAGGATATGACCCGCCGGGTGCAGGCTGACCTTCACCCCCTGATAATCCGCTGCCTCACCATAGGAGAGCGGCCGCTCCTGTTCCTTGGCGTGGTCTTCGCCGTAGCGCACCCGCATGATGGCCAGCGTCCCGGGTGTCGCGCTCACAGTGCCGTGACCCGCCCTCGCATGGTCGGCGTGGCCATGGGTCACCACTGCGTGCGGAACGGGGCGCATCGGGTCGATGTAGAAATCCCCCGGTTTGCAGTAAACCCCTTCGGGGCGGATTTCGATCCATTCTTTAGGGTGCATGAATGTGGGCCTCTTTCGCCTGATGAGCTTTAAAAATTGCGTGATCGCTCAAGGTATAATATAGTAATCTGGTCCTTACGTTAAACTTCTTCTGAAGTTCCCCCTTAAATGAAACAAGCTTATCGTCAAACGGCGGATCACTTTTTGATTCATACCGCAGTCGAGGCCGAATATGAGGAGATGATCGCACGCATCAAGGCGATGAATCCTGCGGTTTTCATGGAAGATTTACAGGAGGAGCTTCCGCCAAAATTTACGAGAGGCATGTTCGTTCTGGGCAATTCCAGATTGCATTTTTCCGAAGATTTTCGCAATGAAACGATGTATATTTTTCTGGCACCTTCCCCTTTTATGATGCAATATATCATCACTGCAAGGTTAAAACTGACGCAATTGCCGCAATTGCTGGCATAAAACGTCCTTATTCTCCGTAGTTACGGAGTTTTTTTTTATTCTCTTTCTTTTCCTCTTTTTTATATGCAGATGCCAACTCATTACTTTTCGCTTATCCGCAATCGCCTAATGTTGTTTTGAGACTGAAAAACACTTTACGGAAATCAGGAGCGATTATGTCAATTATGGAAAAAATGCAGGAAGCGGTCGGAGTGACCCCGACCTATACGAATCAGGAACGCGAGGAAATTCGCGCGAAAGCGAAAAGCCAAGCGACCGCCAAGTGGTTCACCATGGTGCTGGATCACCATAAACAGATCGAAGCGGCGTTCGCGGCGCTGAAGCAGACGAAAACCGTTGCGGAACGCAAGGCGGCGCAGGAAAAGCTCGCTACCCTGCTGACCGGTCACTCGATCGCCGAGGAAGTGATCGTTTATCCGTTCATGAAAATCGATACGTCTTCTATGGATGCGAAACATGCCTATGAAGAGCAGTCGATGGCCAAGATGGAACTGGTGGCGCTCGATGAGATTCCCAATAAAATCAGCAAGGAATATGATGAAAAGCTGGAGGAAATCCGTCTGGCCGTGACGCATCATATGGTCGAGGAAGAGCGTGACTTTTTCCCGGAACTGCAGGAAAAAGCCGATGCGGAAGAAAACCGCAAGATCACCCAGCATTATGAAGCGGAATTCAACCGTTACCTGCCGGCGCTGAAGGCGGCGTAGAACGGATCCGGCCTATCTAACGTTTCAGGAAAAAAGGCCGTGTCATGCGGCCTTTTTTTCGTATCCCGCGATCGTTATGGTATAGGGGATGACCATGCAGCCCATTCCTCCCCTTTTCACCGACTGGTTCGCGCATCAGGGCTGGACGATCCTGCCGCACCAGGTGGCCATGGTCGAGCGGTTCGCGGCCGGGGATTCCACCCTGCTGATCGCGCCGACCGGTACGGGCAAGACGCTGTCGGGGTTTCTGCCGAGCCTGATCGATTTGAGCGTGAAGCCGCATGTCGGTCTGCATACACTCTATATCTCACCGCTCAAAGCGCTGACGGTGGATATCGAGCGCAACCTCACCGCCCCGATTCGCGACATGAACCTCGCCATCAAGGTAGAGAGCCGTACGGGCGATACATCCTCGCATCGCCGCAAGGCCCAGCGCAACCGCCCGCCGCACATTCTGCTGACCACGCCGGAATCGCTGATGCTGCTGCTTTCCTATACCGATGCGCACGCGCTGTTCCAGGGGCTGCGCTCGGTCATCATCGACGAGATCCATTATTTCGCGCCGACCAAGCGGGGGGACCTGACGACGCTGGCGCTGGCGCAACTGCAGGCTTACGCCCCGCAGCATCAGCGGATCGGGCTGTCCGCCACCGTGGCGGAACCACACCTGCTGTGCGCGTGGCTGGGGCGCTCCGGCGCGCCTGCTTCCCTGCTGGAAGGCAAGGCCGATAAACCACCGGAAGTGAAGCTGCTCACATCCGAACATACCGTGCCATATAACGGGTTCATGGCGCAGTATGCCGCCCACGACATCATCCGGGAAATCGAGGCGGCGAAGACCAGCATCGTCTTCGTCAATACCCGGGCGCAGGCGGAGCTGATGTTCCAGCTGCTGTGGGAAGCGAACGGCAACGCGCTGCCGATCGGTATTTATCACAGCTCGCTGACCAAGGAACGGCGGCTGCAGACGCTCAGCATGATGGCGGCGGGCAGCTTAAGGGCGCTGGTCGCCACGTCGGCGCTGGAGCTGGGGATCGACTGGGGGGACGTGGACGTGGTCATCCAGGTCGGGGCGCCGAAGGGGGTGAGCCGCCTGCTGCAGCGGATCGGGCGGTCCAACCACAAGGTCGATACGCCGAGCAAAGCGTGGCTGGTGCCTTCCAACCGGTTCGAGCTGCTGGAATGCCAGGCGGCGATGGACGCGATCGCCAGCGGGAAACGCGACGGCGACGTGCCGGGGCAGGGCAGCGAGGACGTGGTCATCCAGTTCATCATGAACGCGGCGTGTTCGGCGCCGGTGACGCCGGAAGCGCTCTACCGGATCGTCAGCGACAGCTGGTCTTATGCGCATCTTTCGCGCGCCCATTTCGAACATCTCTTCACCTTCGTCGTCAATGGCGGCTACGCGCTGCGCAGTTACGAGCGGTATGCGCGGCTGATTCAGGAGGAGGACGGGAGCTACGTTCCCTCCTCGAAATACGTCGTGCAGCGCCACCGCCAGAATATCGGGGTGATCGTCGAATCCGGCAAGCTGAAGGTCAAGCGGATGCACGGGCGCGGCGGGCGCATCCTCGGGGAGATCGAGGAAGGGTTCGGCCAGACGCTGCGGCCCGGCGATACGTTTTATTTTTCCGGCGAGACACTGGCGTTCCTGACGATCCGCGACATGGTGCTGGAAGCGAAGGCCGCGCCCGCCAAACAACCGCTCATCCCCACCTATGCCGGCGGGCAGATGCCGCTTTCCACGTTCCTGAGCGACGGTGTGCGGCACCTGCTGGAAGAGCCGCGCGAATGGGTGAAACTCTCAACCGAAATGCGCGACTGGCTGGCCCTGCAACAGCGCTTTTCCGTGCTGCCGGGACGCGAGGTGTTCCTGATCGAGAGTTTTCCGCGCCATAAACTGTTCTATACCGTGTTCTATACGTTCGAGGGACGCCGCGCCAACCAGACGCTCGGCATGTTGCTCTCCCGCCGGATGGAGCGGGCGGAGTTGCATCCGCTGACCTTCACCGTGACGGATTACGGGCTGGCCATCACCAGCGTCGCGCCTCTGGAGCGCGAGCATATCGACGCGCTGCTCGCCCCGGACATCCTGTTCGAGGAGCTGGAGGACTGGCTGATGGAATCGAAGATGCTGAAACGCTCCTTCCGGCGCGTGGCGGCGATCGCCGGGCTGGTGCAGGAGCGGCAGGCGGGTGCGCGCAAGACGCTGCGGCAGGTGACGTTCAATACCGACCTGATCTACGACGTGCTGCGCAAATACGACCCGGAGCATGTGCTGCTGCATATCACCCGCCAGGATGCGGAACGCGAACTGCTGGATACCGAACGGATCGCCGCCCTGCTGCACCGTTTTCAGGAAAAGCTGGTGTTCAAATCCCTTCCGCGTCCATCGCCGCTTTCATTGCCGGTCATTCTGGACGTGCGGACGGAGCGCGTGCCGGGGCGGGGCATGGAGCTGCTGCTGGCGCAGGCCGCGGAGCAGGCGAATGCGGAAGTGCTGATGGAGGATGTGCGGCATGAAATGGAGGATATTTAAAAAAATTCCCATTGCCTTATCAGAGGCAATGGGTGAAGGCTTACCGCAGATTATCCAGATCTCCTTTGCTTTGCGCGCGATATCCCGAACGATCCGCCCGCTGCATGAGTGCGGACAACGTGTCTGAAAAATCGGCCGGCAGACCGGGATGTTGAACTAGTGGCAGAGGATTGTCGCGCGGGTTCAGGTATCCAATTGAGATCGGTTGCGTTGCAGACCGTGTTTGCTGGCGTTCTCCTCCGATAAGGTTTCCGCCGAGCACATCCTCAATGAATTCAACGGGCGGAAGCCAGCCGAGTTCAATGTAGAGCGTAGCCATGTCGGGCATTTTCCAGCTTCTGCCGGACGCAAAATGCAGGGTGACTTCTCCCGAACTGAAAAAAACATCCAGATGTTTGAAACCTTTTGCAGCAGCCTCTTCTCTGGTGAGGAATTCGCAGACATGAAATCCCATGCTTCGTAATCTCCTGTAAACAATATAAAACAACGTAACGGAACCAATGTATCAGGCATCAGGTGGCATATCAATGAAATATTATATTGTGTTAACAAAACCTTTGAAGCCTTGTTAAGGCGTGTTTTGCTTTCAGGTTAACCTTGAATCATCATTCAGCCGGCCCTTATTATACAGATACAATGAACCTTTCCGTTACGCGCGCTACCACTACCACCCACCCCATCACCTTCGGTGGCCACGTCCTGCTGCTGGACGCACGCGGGGCGTTGTACTGGCCGGAGGCAAGTATTCTGGTGGTCTCCGACATGCATCTGGAGAAATCCACGTTCCTGGCGGCGCATGGATCGCTGATCCCGCCTTACGATACGCTGGACACGCTGCAGCGGCTGAGGATGCTGCTCGCGCATTACCGGCCGCGTGAACTGCTGCTGCTCGGGGACAGTTTCCATGACGCCCATGCGTGGCTGCGGCTGGATACCGGCCTGGATGGGCATATCCGCGCTATCGTGAGCTCGGTGGAGCGATGCAGCTGGATCGAGGGGAATCACGATACCACCCTGCACGGCTCGCCGCTGGAGGGGTTTCATGTGGAGCGGGAGATCGGCGGGCTTACGTTCCGGCATGAGCATAGCGAGAGCGCGCTTATCCAAATCATCGGCCATTATCACCCGAAAACCAGCATCACGTTGCATCGCGGCAAGGTGCGCGGACCGTGTTTCGCCTATACGGAGACGCTGCTCATCATGCCCGCTTTCGGGAGTTATACGGGGGGGCTGGATATAACCCATGAAGTCTATGAGGGATTGGCACGGGGCCAGCGTTGGCAGACGCATCTGCTGTATAAACAGGGAATCTATAAGATTAACTGACTTAAGATAAGCTATCGTTTTCGCACTATAGTGTTTCCGAATAATTTTCGTACGAAAATTTTCGGTTAAAAACACTATAAATTATATGGTTATAGTCATTTTATCCGATTATAGTTAATTCAAAATTTACACGGATGATTGTATTATGTTATGATGAGTCATAGCATGGATTTACGGCGTCGCGTTGTTGCGTATGTCAGGGGCGGTGGAAGTAAGGCGGAAGCTGCCCGTCGGTTTGGGGTACACCATGGGTGTGTGTTTGATTGGATCACGCGTGATCGGTTGGAAGCGAAGAAACCGGGTCCGCGCAAGGCGCATAAACTGGACATGGAAGCACTGCAACAGGCGGTGGAATGTCAACCTGAGGTAATGGGTAAGGAACTGGCGGTACACTTTGGGGTAAGGCCGAGTACGATCTGCTATGCGCTGAAGCGGTTGAACATCAGTCGTAAAAAAAACCTGGACGTATAAAGAAAGCGACAACGAGAAACGCAAAGCGTACCTCAAGCGCTGGTGGCGTTACCGGATGCAGGGCAAGCAGTTTGTGTATGTCGATGAAAGCGCCTTCGCACCCACCGCCGAACGCACGCATGGCTTCGCCCGAAAAGGCAAGCGTGTGCATGGGCAACGCAGCGGGCAGCGCAGACCCCGCACCAGTTTCCTGGCAGCCTTGTGCGGCAAGCAAATGCTTGCCCCCTTCCTCTTTCAGGGTACCTGCAACACTGCCGTTTTTAATGCTTGGCTAGAGCAGGAACTCTGCCCGCATCTTACCCCTAACAGCGTTGTCATTATGGACAACGCCACCTTCCATAAATCTACTTTAACACAACAGCTTATTCAGCAACGACAGGCAACGCTATTGTTCCTGCCTCCCTATTCTCCCGATCTCAATCCTATCGAAAAACGTTTCGACACCATCAAACGATACCGATCCTACACACCAGAAATATCCCTCAATCTTCTCATTCAAACATACGGATAATTATTGAATTGGGTATAAAACCGTACGGTTTTTAATCGGAATGACTATATCGTCATTCCCGCCTGCGCGGGAATGATGGCTTCATTATCTCGCCAGACAATTTTTCATCATGTCCAGATGTTCGCAAAGCGCCTCGAACATCGCTTCCTTATTATCGTTGTCGGCGCGCAGGATCGCCGAAGGATGGTAGGTGGGAATGTGGAAGATGCCATCTTTCTCGATGATCCGTCCCAGCACGTCGTGCAGCTTGGCGGTCGGGGAAACCAGCGAGCGCGTGGCGGTGAGGCCGAGGCAGCCGATCACTTTAGGCTTTACCGCGCTGATTTCCGCGTCCAGCCATGGATGGCAGCCGGTGATTTCTTTCAGCGTGGGGGAGCGGTGGTGGCGGCGGTCGTCGCGCCAGTCGAATTTGAAATGTTTGACGGCGTTGGTGATATAGACCTGGTCGCGCTTGATCTTCACTTTTACCATCGCCCGTTCCAGCACCTGTCCCGCCGGGCCGATGAACGGATGGCCGGCCTTGTCCTCCTCGTCGCCCGGCTGCTCTCCGACCAGCATCAGGGGGGCATCCGCCGGGCCTTCACCGAACACGGTCTGCGTGGCGTTCTCGAACAGCGGGCAGCCTTCGCAGGCGGTCGCCGCCTCCCGCAGGGAGGGAATATCGCGCGAGTCCGGCATGAAATCGGCGACGGACAGGCCGTACCCCTCCTGATGCGCCAGCATGCCGGCCACCCGCGCGTCGGCCTCCGCCAGCAGTTCGGGAATGAGCGCCGCTTCCGGCAGGGTCGGCCAGAAGCGGACCGGCATTTCCTTTTTCATCATCTTGATCTTGATGCGCGCCGGGTTGAAGATGGCGCGGTAGAAAGTTTTCCATAATTCCTCCGCCGCGTCCTCGCCCGGGGCGTCGCTGGCATGGGCGCCCGGTCCGAACTGCAGGCGTTCGCCGTCCCAGTGGACCGACGCGTCGGGCGTCAGGATCGTCCAGCGCATCACCGCGAAGCGGCGGGCGAAAAACGGGGCGGAGAGGGGCAGGGAGTAATGGTCGGTCACGTGCCAGGCGATATAATGCTCGCCGCCTTCTTCCTCGATCACTTTGCGGAAGCGCACGAACGCCTTGGTCTTATGCACGTCCCGCCGTACGGATTTCTGCATCCGGTACAGTTCGTGCACCAGCGGATCGCTGTGGATATGCAGCAGGTGCCGCTCGCCCTGCGTCAGCCGCCAGAGCGCGTAATAGAGCAGGTGGAACCGCTCGGGACTGCGGTGGTGGGCGACGGGATGCGCGAGCGACAGATACGCGGCGGGCACGGTGAAAGCTTTGGCGAAGGCGGGGGGCGGGGGTTCCTCTTCGTTAAAAAGCAATGCCTGGCTGAGATCAGGATTCCACGCGACCCGTTCCGGATGCACGCCCGCCGCGATCAGGCGCCGTGCTGCCGTTTTCCAGCTTTCCAGGTCATCGGCATGGGCGGTGATTTTCACTACAACGCCAGTTCCAGCTGCGCCTTCTCTTTCACCGCCGCAGGCTTTAAGGATGCCACTAGCCCCACGCTGTCCGTCAGCTTGGCAGGATGATAATCCGCCGCTACCGTAAACGCTTTGGCGCGTTTCCATGTGACGCGCAGGACCATCAAATCCTGCAGGGTGATCCGTTTATAGCGCCGGATACCCAGAATCTTCTGTACCGTGCTGACGCCGATACCGGGGATGCGCAGCAGCTGTTCCCGGCTCGCCTTGTTGACGTCCACCGGGAAATAGGCGGGGTTGCGCACCGCCCAGGAAGTTTTGGGGTCGAGTTCCAGGTCGAGGTCGGGCGTCGCTTCCGTGACGATTTCGCCGACCTTGTAGCCGTAGAAACGCAGCAGCCAGTCGGCCTGGTACAGCCGGTGCTCCCGCATCAGCGGCGGGCTGATGCCGGGCAAGGCGCTCGCGGCGTGGGGGATCGGGCTGAAGGCGGAGTAATAGACGCGTCGCAGCCGGTAGGATTCGTAGAGCGTGCTGGCGGTGGTCAGGATCGCGTGGTCGGGGGTGGGGGTGGCGCCGACGATCATCTGGGTGGTCTGGCCGGCGGGGGCGAAGATGGGGGCCTTCAGGCCGCGTTTGCGGTCTTCCTTCAGTTCCTCGCTCTTGTTCTGGACTTCCGCCATGTTGCGCTCCAACGCCGGGCGTTTCTTCTCGGGCGCGAGTTTTTCCAGGTCCGCCACCGTCGGCAGTTCGATATTGACGCTGAGGCGGTCGGCGTGCAGGCCCGCTTCGGCCAGCAGTTCGTCGGAGGCGCCCGGGATGGTCTTAAGGTGGATATAACCCTTGAAACCGTGATCGACTCGCAGGCGCTTGGCCACTTCGGTCATCTGCTGCATCGTATAATCGGAATCGCCGATGATGCCCGAGCTCAAAAACAGCCCTTCGATGTAGTTACGCCGGTAGAAATCCAGCGTCAGGTTCACCACCTCGTCGATGGTGAAGCGGGCGCGCTCCACGTCGCTCGAGATGCGGTTGACGCAGTAGCGGCAGTCATAGACGCAGTAATTGGTGAGCAGGATTTTCAGCAGCGAGATACAGCGCCCGTCCGGCGCGTAACTGTGGCAGATGCCGCTGCCTTCGGTGCTGCCGAGCCCTTTGCCGCCGCGCTTAACCTTGGAACCGCTCGACGAACAGGAGGCGTCGTACTTGGCGGCGTCGGCCAGGATATAGAGTTTTTTGGAGAGTTCCATAAGGTGGTAGATATAAGGTTTTTCGAGGGGATTTTCAATGACCGGCCCGCGTTCGGCGAGCCATGCGATCTGTGCATATCAGCCATGCCATCTCGTCTCTTTTCATGGTGCGGCGCATCACTTATATCGCCGGTATCACAGGGGAGAAAAAAGATGCGTCTATTGTTTTTGTTCTGTTGCGCAAGCCTGCTCAGCGCCTGCGGTTCCGCGGGCAGCGTCAGCGCCGCCAATGAATGGTCGAATATGGATTACGCCTCGGCGGGAGGGGGAATAGCGAGCGGTAATTATCTGAGCATTTCGCCCGGGATGGGGATGAAGTGATTCTCGAAGGCCGGTAATATCTTGTATTTCCGGGGTCAAGTGCTTACAAGGGCCTGCGGCAAACATCACCGTCCTTCATGAAAACGTCATACGATTTTACTATGATAGTAAATTGTAAATCATTTCTAATGAGGGTGGATGAGTATGAACATGATTGATGCCGATGAAAGTAAGGCGAACGTGATTGCGGCAAGCGGATTGACGATGGAACGTGCGGTTGAGATATATAGTCGTTTCACTTGAAAATGGCCCATTTTACAAGTGATAAAAACGACTATTACTATATGATATATAGTGCTTTTATCAATTCTTTTAATGCTCACAAAGTGAGTCATTAAAAAATTGAAGCACTATATATAGTCATTCCGATTTAAAACCGTACGGTTTTAATCGGATAAAATGACTATAAACCTATAATTTATAGTGTTTTTATCCGAAAATTTTCGTACGAAAATTATTCGGAAACACTATAACGAAGAACATAAAAAGACACCCAACAACCAGATTACGGAACCCGAAGCAAGGCAGCTTGCACTTCAAGCGATGGCAGGTGCAGCGCATCATCGCTGAATATATCGGCTACTCACTCACCACCAGCGCGTTCTGCTCAGACTCCATCTCCGTCCCCATACGGATATCTTCGCCCCATTCTTTGACCAGGACTTCCTGGCGCTGTTCCATCTGAAAAGCGATACTGCCGTTCACGGCGCGCAGGCCCATTTGGTAGAACATCGGGCAGAAGCGGATCAGGGCGTATCCCAGCCCGGCCATGCCGTACATCTGCAGCCACATCAGGGGGTCGGAGAGCATGGCGGTCAGGCGGGACCAGCTATTATGGGATTTATGCAGCTCCATGGCGTAGGGCAGCACGCCCGAGAGATTGCAGCAGGCGATGGTGGAGACTTTCAGCCGTTCCTCCGACGTGTCGGCGTAAAAGGCGATGATGGTCGGAATGACGCCGAACAGCACCAGCAGGAAACCCGCTTCCATCACCACCACCAGCACCAGCAGGATGGGCAGCAGGAAAAAGAAGGACAGGAACCGGCGGCCCTTGTTTTTTTTCTTGCCCGGGGAGGCCGGCAGGGGAGTGGACATGGTGGTAGTCGCCATAATGATATCCTGGTTAATGCGAATAGCGTGCCATCATCTCCAGGCTTACCGCCATCAGGATCATCAGGCTGATGAAAAACGCGGTATACAGACCCTTCGCTTCCGAGCGGTGGTGCAGTACGCGCTTGTCCTGCAGTTCGACGAGGCGGACCTGGTTGCGGGTGAAGCGTTCCTTGGCCATCCGGTGGCCGTTCCGGTCGTTCGCCAGATATTCGCGGTTGTGCAGCATGCGCAGCAGGTACGCGAGGTTGCCTTTGGGCAGGACCATCTGCAGGTCGCGGCTGATGGAAGCGCGGATGTCGCGGCTGTGGAACAGTTCGACCATCTCGCTGACATGCAGCATGGTATGGGCGGAGAGGCCGTGCAGCGGAACGGCGCGCGTCTTTTCCTGCGCTTTCGCCAGGATGACAAGCGATTGCAGGGTCTTGCTGTGGTACATCTCCGGGTAATCCTTGAATTCCGGAATCTTCACCTCCTTGCGGATCCCGGCGCGGGAGGCGATGAAGGCCATCATGTGGCGGTCATGCAGCGGCGGTTCCTTGCCGCCCGCCGCGTCGCTGTCGAGGATCAGCAGCAGGGACTTGGCGTTCATCGCGTAATAGGGCAGATACGGGCCGCTCAGGCAGGGGAGGGAGGGGTTCAGTTCGTACATCATCCGCTCGGGTCCGAAGCCGGTGGACGTGTGTTTCGACACCGTGCGGATGACATCCGGGTCCCATTCCAGCCGGGAGCCGTGCGCGTGGTCCAGCTCACGCCAGAAGAGAAGCATGTCGGTATGGATCAGCTCGTGGAAGGTGGAAATCAGCGCGTGGTTGTTCTTCATCAGCGCGTGGATCATCAGCAGGGAGAAATGGTCCGGGTGGGCGCTGATCTCCTTATAGCGGATCGGCGACTGGGGGTCGAGCGCGGAAGTGGCGCGCGCCACCATCTCGTGACGGCCGGAACCGGCGCTGCCGAGGCGGCGAGCGCGGGCGCAGACCTTCTCCATCGCGCTTCGCATGTCCAGGCGGTAGGGCATGGTTTCCAGCCATTTGAGCAGTTTCGTCTCGCGGATGTTGACCATCGCCTTTTCACTGTCGGCGGCGAAGGCGTGGGAGAGGGAGCGCAGGCTGTAGTAATCGACGTTCTCGTAATGGTGGGCGCGGTTGCTGTCGCGCGGCAGGGTCGGGGGAATCAGGTTGTAGCGCTTGCCGCCGGCGCACAGGATCAGCTGTTCCGTGTTCCAGCGCTCCGACGCGGTTTCCAGCAGGACGCCGCGGAAAAAGTCGATGACCTGGCCGGAAAAACTGCCCTCGTTGACGAAAAGATTGTAGGAGCCCTTGGCAAGCAGGAGGGCGATCAGCTGCGTGCGGGTGAGCGTCTTGCGGTTGTTCAGCTCTCCCGTCGCGTCCAGCGCCAGCATGGCCAGCGCGTACATATCCGAGGCGACCGTCCCGTTGCCCCGCGCTTCCGGCATGGCCTGCAGATGTTCGATCGGCTCATACCACAGAGGCTGCATGCCCCCCGACGGTTCGGCGATGCATTCCCCGAGCACGATGCCCGCCCCCGAAACGAAGATATTCTGCGGGTTGATCCCGCCGTGATTGAGGCCGAGCGCGCTCAGTTTATGCAGCACCGCCGCGATCGGGACGATGACGCGTTTCATCACTTCGGAATGTTTGTAATACTGTCCCGCCTCCAGCAGCGAAGCGAGCGGCACGCCGGCGGGCCGGTTATAGATCACCACGAACCGGTTGGCCTGCCAAGGCTCGATATGGACGACACCGCCGTCGATCAGGTCGATCATGTGGGGGTGGTGCGCCTCGCGCAGTTTCTGCAGGGCCGAATCCCGGTGGGGATGCAGGGGGTCCACCACGTAGCCGATCAGGCTGAGCCCCGGTGTTTTGAGGTCGGTGACACGGTAGGCTTTCGCGTGCATTTTGGAAAAAGCCACCTCCTCCTGCGAGACATCGATGACGTAGCGCTCGGCGAGCGTATTGGCCGGGCCGAACGGTTTATGCGTAGGCTGCAGCGCGGCGAGTTTGGCGAGCGCGTGTTTCTTGTTGGCCTTGTAGGTCTCAGACGATTCGAACGGGCGCGGTGCTTCCGCTGCTTCTTCCAGCGTCGAAAAGAGCGGGGATGTCGCCTGGGCGGTGCTCATGTTGTGCCGCAATTACCTATTATAGCCGGTTTACCGTTTCATTTTACAGAATAGATGCCCAAGAGTAAAAAAAGAATTACCGCAAAAGGTTGTGTAACCCGATTTCCCCGTAAGATGCGTGACTTTTGAAACGGAAATACGGTATGACGTGCACATAACCGGCAGCATTCTTCAATCAGGGGTCATGATGAACGAGCGACAAGACGAAGGTTCCCCCGTCCATCATCAGAACCTGCCCTATCTTTCCGTGATGGCCCATCACGAGGCGGAGACGAAACGAAGAAAAAAAGACGAGGAAACACTTTTTTTCGACCGGCTTGATACAGGGCTGCACCTGAATCTGGCCGACGAAAGCGGCGATCCTTTCCGTCATCAGGTCACGCCTGACATCGTCTTTCACGCGCTGGGTTTCACCAGTCCGCATGATCATCACTATATCTTGGGAGTGAAGTGCCACGGACGATGTATTCCTTTCGCGGCAGCGCTGGACTTTCTGCTGGGCTGGTATCAGGAAACCCCGATCCTCACGCTTGAAATCAGGAAGCTGGGTCACTCCCTCCGGCAGGAGATGCGGTACGGCCATCCGGAACATACCAGAATCTGCTACCATGAAACCTCGCTCATCGAGCAGTTCGCCGACGCGTACGCATTTTCATCGCAGGAGGAGGAAAGGGAGGGATGGAACCTTATCCGGACGGAACTCCCTTCCCTGTTCGCCCGAGCGCTCATGCTGGATCAGCAACCTCTTGCTTACGTCGTGGATGTTTATCATTCGCTCTACAGGAATTCCGCCGGAAACCCCTCCTTGAGTTTTTCGTATCGTCTGGCCCGCTCGTTCGAGGAAATCGATTTCGCCCTGCATATCAAACAGCAGGACAGGGAGAGGTATGAACGGATGCTGCTCGCTTACGCCGAGCGGGAAAAGCAACAGCAGGAAAATGAACGAAAAGGCCTGCAAACCTCCTCCCTGGAGAGAAGCATGGTCAGGATTTTCGTCATGCAGCTCAAGCATCGGCAGCGCAGGCAGGAACTGCTGGAGGAAGTCCGGGCCCTGTTCCGGGAGCAGCCTGGCTTAAGCGTTTCCTTCGATGATTTTTTAACTCTTTATGCCGCGAACATGCCACTGCGTTCCGCGTTGCTCACTCACGTCATTCAGGAAGAATATCCGTTTCTTGCCCGGTTGAGGCGATTGAAACAGATAACCGAAACGGACGCGATCGTCAGGGCGGAACAGCTGCGGCGGCATTTCGTGACTGCCTGAGGCCTGAAGCGCTGCCTGCTTCGTGCATGAGATGAACGGCACGTTTTCGGAGCCTGCCACCATGGATGTCGCGCCTGCACGGTCTTTGGCTTCCGCAAGCGTCCTGATGTATAGTGTTTCCGAATAATTTTCGTACGAAAATTTTCGGTTAAAAACACTATAAATTATATGGTTATAGTCATTTTATCCGATTAAAACCGTACGGTTTTTAATCGGAATGACTATAATCAACCGGCCCCATGTCTATACGGAATCCATACGCCCGCCGGCCCATTCTATACATCCGCCACATCGTTTTCCGTTTAAAGTGAGAATCATACAAAGGAGAGTTTCATGTTGCCCTATCTTCTCATAGCCTCCGGTTTTTTCGGGGTCACCCTGTGGCTGGTGCGGTTTTCGGCCCGGCTGGCGCGGAGCGGCTCATGACGCTCTATGTTCTCGCAGGTTTTCTCACCTCCGGTTTGCTCGCCTACCTCGTGGTGGCGCTGCTGAAACCGGAATTATTCCCTTGATCAAGGACAGGAACGGTTATGACGGCGATATCCCCGAACGGCTGGTTGCAGATCGTGCTCTACATGGGCGTGCTGGTGGCGTGCATGCGTCCGCTCGGCGGCTATATGGCGCGGGTGTATATGGGAAAAAACGCGTGGCTGCGGCCGGTGGAAACCGTGTTTTACCGGCTTTCCGGCGTCAATTCCGAACGGGAGATGACCTGGACGGAATATGCGGTGGCAGTGCTCGCCTTCAGTTTCGGCGGATTTCTGCTGCTGTTCTTCATCCTGCTGTTCCAGGGTGGACTGCCGCTGAATCCGGCGGGGATGGCCAGCCTGACGCCCGATCTGGCGTTCGATACGGCGGTGAGTTTCATCACCAACACCAACTGGCAGAGTTATGGCGGCGAGAGCACTATGAGTTATTTCAGCGGGGTGGCGGGGCTGACCGTGCAGAATTTCATTTCCGCCGCCAGCGGGATGGCGGTGCTGATCGCGCTGATCCGGGGCTTATCCCGCAAGAATACGAAAGAGATCGGCAATTTCTGGGTCGATATGCTACGGGGCAATTTGTATATCCTGTTGCCGCTCTCACTGCTGTGGAGCGTGCTGATCGCCGGACAGGGGGTGGTGCAGACGTTTGAGAATGATGCGAAGGTTCCGCTGATGGAAGCGCAGCATATTGACGAGAAAAAAGACGACAAGGGCGTAGTGACGCAGAAAGCGGAAACCGTCACCGAACAGACTATCGCGCTCGGGCCGGTGGCGTCGCAGGTGGCGATCAAGCAGCTCGGCACCAACGGCGGCGGGTTCTTCAACGTCAACTCGGCGCATCCGTTCGAGAATCCGACGCCACTCACCAATTTCCTGGAAATGCTCGCCATCCTGCTGATTCCCGCCGCGCTCTGTTACACGTTCGGCGTGATGGTCGGCGACCGGCGGCAGGGCTGGGCGGTGTTCGCGGCGATGAGCGTGATCTTTGTCCCGCTGATGCTGTATTGCGTGGCGATGGAGCAGGGGGGAAACCATCTGTTCACCGCGCTCGGCGTCGACCAATCCGTCAGCGACGCGCAGGCGGGCGGTAATATGGAAGGCAAGGAAACGCGGTTCGGCGTCGTCAATTCGGCGATCTGGGCGGCGGCGACCACGGCGGCGTCCAACGGTTCGGTCAACGCAATGCATGATTCGTTCACGCCGATGGGCGGGATGGTGCCGCTGCTGCTGATCAAGTTCGGGGAAGTGATTTACGGCGGGGTGGGTTCCGGGCTGTACGGGATGCTGGTGTTCGTGATCGTCGCGGTGTTCATCGCCGGGCTGATGGTCGGGCGGACGCCGGAATATCTGGGCAAGAAAATCCATGCCTATGAGATGAAAATGGCGTCGATCGCCATCCTGATGCCGTGCGCGTGCGTGCTGATCGGTACGGCTCTCGGGGTGATGACGGAAGCGGGACGGGCGGGGATTTTGAACCCCGGGGCGCAGGGGTTCAGCGAAGTGCTCTATGCGTTCGCCTCGGCGAGCAATAATAACGGCAGCGCGTTCGCCGGGCTGTCCGCCAACACGCCGTTTTATAACACGGCGCTGGGCATCTGCATGCTTTTCGGGCGGTTCTGGGTGATGGTGCCGGTGCTGGCTATCGCCGGGTCGCTCGCCGCCAAGAATACCGTGCCCGAATCGGCGGGGACGCTGCCGACGCATACGCCGCTGTTCATCGTCATCCTGGCGGGAATCGTGGTGCTGGTCGGGGTGCTGACCTTCGTGCCGGCGCTGGTGCTCGGGCCGGTGGCGGAAACCATGAGCTGGATGAGGTAAATGGAATGACTCGGTTTAAATTGCTCCCCCCTTGAGGGAGCCGAAGAGCGTGCAAGCGCGATTCGGTGGGGGCTTGAAAAGCAGGAAAGCCCCCCCAAAACACGCTGTGTTTTGACTCCCCTCAAGGGGAGTTACCACCCAAAAAGGTAATGTTATGGCAGTTTCTGAACAAAATACTCGTTTATTGGACGGCGCGTCGATCTCGGACGCCGTGCGTCAGTCGCTCCGGCGCGTCAACTGGCGCTATCAGGCCCGCAACCCGGTCATGTTTCTGGTGTTCATCGGCTCGATCGTCACGACGTTGATTTTCGGACTGGAATTCTTCAAACCGACCGGAGAGCCGATCTGGTTCATCGGCCATATCGCGTTCTGGCTCTGGTTCACCGTGCTGTTCGCCAATTTCGCCGAGGCGATCGCGGAAGGGAAAGGCAAGGCGCAGGCGGATTCGCTGAAGAAGGCGCGGCGCGACGTGAACGCCAACCGGTTGAAAAACGCCAGGGATAAGACGCGCACGGAAAGCGTTTCCGCCAACAGCCTTCGCAAGGGCGACATCATCTATATCGTGGCAGGGGAATTCGTTCCCGCCGACGGGCAGGTGATCGAAGGGATCGCCTCGGTGGATGAGAGCGCCGTGACCGGTGAATCCGCCCCCGTCATCCGTGAGTCCGGGGGGGACCGGGACGCGGTGACGGGAGGCACGCGGGTATTGTCGGACTGGGTGGTGGTACGGGTCACCTCCGATCCGGGTGAATCATTCCTTGACCGGATGATCGGTCTGGTGGAGAGCGCCAAGCGGCAGAAAACGCCCAATGAAATCGCGCTGTCCATCCTGCTCGCCGCGATGACGATTATCTTCCTGCTGGTCTGCGCGACGCTGCTGCCCTATTCGTTCTTCTCCGTAGCGCGCGCGGGAACGGGGACGGTGATCACCATCACCGTGCTGATCGCGCTGCTGGTCTGCCTGATTCCGACGACGATCGGCGGGCTGCTGTCCGCCATCGGTATTTCCGGGATGCAGCGGCTGATCAAGGCGAACGTCATCGCCACGTCGGGACGGGCGGTGGAGGCGGCGGGGGACGTCAATATTCTGCTGCTGGACAAGACGGGAACCATCACGTTCGGCAACCGGCAGGCGGTGGAGTTCGTGCCTGCGCCAGGAGTGAGCGCGCAACAGCTGGCGGAGGCGGCGGAACTTTCCTCGCTCGCCGACGATACACCGGAGGGGCGCAGCATCGTCGCCCTCGCGCGCGGGAAATACGGCTGTGCGGAGAAAGACTGGAAGGAGCTGGACGCGACGTTCATTCCGTTCAGTGCGGAGCAGCGGGTCAGCGGGATCGTCATCGGCCAGCCCGTTGGCACGGTGCGCCAGATTTTGAAAGGGGCGGGGGATGCCATCGCGGCGCACGTGACGCAACAGGGCGGCACGGTACCGGCGGCGGCGCTGAAAGCCACTCAGGACATCGCCCATCGCGGTTCGACGCCGCTGATGGTGGCGGAAGGGGAGCGGGTGCTCGGTGTGATCCATCTGAAGGACGTCGTCAAGCCGGACATCAAGCAGCGGCTGGCGGAATTGCGGGCCATGGGCATCAAAAGCGTCATGATCACCGGGGACAATCCGCTGACCGCCGCCGCCATCGCCAACGAGGCGGGGGTGGATGATTTCGTGGCGCAGGCGACGCCGGAAACCAAACTCAAATACATCCGCAGGATGCAGGAAGGCGGCGAGCTGGTGGCGATGGTCGGGGACGGGACCAACGACGCCCCGGCGCTGGCGCAGGCCGACGTCGCCGTCGCCATGAATTCGGGGACGCAGGCGGCCAAGGAGGCGGGCAACATGGTGGATCTGGATTCGGATCCGACCAAGCTGATCGAGGTGGTGGAGATCGGGAAACAATTATTGATGACGCGCGGGTCGCTGACCACGTTCAGCATCGCTAATGATCTGGCCAAATATTTCGCCATCATCCCGGCGGCGTTCGCGAGTACGTATCCGATGCTCTCCGCGCTCAACGTGATGCGTCTGGCCAGCCCGCAAAGCGCGATTCTCTCCGCGGTGATCTTCAACGCGCTGATCATCGTGGCGCTGATCCCACTGGCGCTGAAAGGCGTGAAATACCGCCCGGTGGGGGCCGCGGTGGCGCTGCGGCGGAATATGCTGGTGTACGGGGTCGGCGGGATCATCACGCCGTTCATCGGGATCAAGCTGATCGATATCATCCTGGCGAGCGTCGGGCTCGCTTAACAGACGGAGTGTCACCATGCGTATGTTTTTTGCTGCTGTCCGCCCTACTGTCGTAATGCTGGCACTGCTTACCCTGCTGCTCGGGTTCGCCTATCCGGGCGTCGCCACGCTGCTGATCAATGTGAGCTTTCCGGCGGCGAAGGAAGGCAGCCTGATCAAAGGAAATCAGGGGGAGATTCTCGGCTCCGCGCTGATCGGCCAGCCATTTTCCGCGCCCGGTTATTTCTGGGGACGCCTGTCGGCTACGGGCCCTGTTCCTTATAACGCGGCGGCTTCGAGCGGTTCCAATTTCGGGGTCAATAACCCCGCATTGCTGGAGGCGGTCAAAGGACGCGTGAACGCGCTTAAAGCGGCTGATCCGGGCAATACCGCGCCGATCCCGGTTGATCTGGTGACCGCATCCGCTTCCGGGCTCGATCCGCAGATCAGCCCCGCCGCCGCTGACTACCAGGTTGCCCGTGTCGCCAAGGCGAGAGGAAAGCCGGAAGCAGAGATCCGCGCTTTGATAGAGCGCTTTACCTCTCCCCGTCAATTCGGTATCCTCGGCGAGGCACGTGTTAATGTGTTACAGCTGAACCTCGCATTGGACGGCAAACTCTAGCGCAGGAGCTTTCTCCCCTTGAATGAGCATCGCCCCGACCCCGACAGGCTGCTGGATCTGGTCAATCATGATCCAAGCGTGAGCGCAAGAGGCCGGTTGAAGATTTTTTTCGGCGCGTCCGCCGGGGTGGGCAAGACGTATGCCATGCTGCTCGAAGCGCAGCGCCTGCTGCAGGAGGGCGTGGATGTGATGATCGGCGTGGTGGAAACCCACGGCAGGGAAGAGACGGCGGGACTGACCCACGGACTGCCTTCCCTCCCGCCGCTGGAAATTGCGCATCGCGGTATCACGCTCCGCCATTTCGACCTGGAAGCGGCGCTGCTCCGCAAGCCTTCCCTGCTGCTGATGGACGAATGCGCCTATAGCAACCCGCCGGGGTCGCGTCATCCGAAGCGCTGGCAGGATATCGAGGAACTGCTTGCCCACGGGATCGACGTCCATACAACGCTCAACGTGCAGCATCTGGAGAGCATCAACGACCTGGTGGCCAAGCTGACCGGGGTGCAGGTGCGCGAGACGGTGCCGGACAGTATTTTCGACACCGCGGAGGACGTGGCGCTGGTGGATCTTCCGTCGGACGCGCTGCTGAAGCGGCTGGCGGAGGGAAAGGTATATATCGCTCCCGGCGCCCACATAAGGGCCGCCGAGCATTTCTTCAGGAAATCCAACCTGGTCAGCCTGCGGGAGCTGGCGCTGCGGCGGACCGCCGAGCGGGTCGATGCGGAAAACGACGTGCTGGCCTCCGCGCACGGGGAGAAGGAAGCGCAAGTCGGACAGAAGATTTTGATCTGCGTCGGTCATGACGCGCTCTCCGCCCACGTCATCCGTCATGGAAGGCGAATGGCGGCGCGCGCCAAGTCGCCCTGGTTCGCGATCTACGCGGAAACGGGGCGGCACGCGCGGCTGGGCGGCAGGGCGAAACTCAGCGGCGAGCGGAACCTGCGGCTGGCGGAGAAAATGGGCGCGCGGATCGTGCGCGTGACCGGCAACAGCGCGTACGATGAAATTCTCAATTACGCACGCACGCACGGGATCACCCGCATCGTGGTCGGTCACCGGCAATCCGTCGGCGGCATCCGGTGGTTCAGGACCAGCCTGGCCCGCCAGCTGATCGAGCGGGGCGGCGGCATGGAAATCACCACGGTGACCGACCATTCCCCGGAAGCGGAGGCGTATGTCAGGTTCTGGCGGCACCGTGCGCAGAAGCCGGCCGGTTACCTTTCCGCACTCATCATTCCGGCGCTCATCACGCTGCTCTGCCTGCCGTTCCGGGAGCTGACCGATTCCGACAACCTCACCATGCCCTACCTGACGGGGGTGGTGATGACGGCGGCATGGCTCGGCACCGGGCCGTCCGTCCTCGCCTCGTGCCTCAGCGTGCTGGCGTTCAATTTCTTCTTTACCAAGCCGTATTACAGTTTCGAGTTTTATAATCCGGGATATTATTTCACTTTTACCGTCATGCTGGCCACCAGCCTGATCGTCGGGTCACTGGCGGCCAAGCTCTCCCTGCAGGCGCGCCAGGCACGGCGGCGGGAGCAGGAAACGCACGTGCTCTATGCGCTGACGAAAGAGCTCTCCGCCGTGCGTGGCACTTCCGCCATGGCGACGGCGGCGATTACCCATATCGGCGAGGCGTTCGACGTGGAAGCCGCCGTGTTCTGGCCGACGCGGGAGGGATTATACGCCCTGCCGGAAGGGACGCTGCCCGGAGATATCAAGGAAGTGAGCGTGGCGCGCTGGGCGCTCGAAAACCACCAGATGGCGGGGCGGCAGACCGATACGCTGCCGAGCGCGAAACGCTGCTATTTTCCGCTGATCGCCGAACACGCGGCGCTCGGCGTGCTCGGCGTCGCCCCCAGGGACGAGGCGCGGCAGTTCAGCTTCACGGAAATCGCCCAGCTGGAAACGTTCGCCCGCCTGCTGGCCGCCGGTTTCCAGCGCGCCCATGTCGCCGAAGCGGCGGAACAGACGAGCATCGACGCGGAAAGCGAAAAGCTGCGCAATATCCTGCTCAGCTCGGTCTCCCATGACCTGCGCACACCGCTCGCTTCCATCACCGGGGCGGCGGACAGCGCCCTGATGCTCCGGCATGCTTTGCCGGAAGCGGTGGTGGAACTGCTGACCTCCATCTATACCGAAGCGGCCCGGCTGGCCCGGCTGGTCACCAACCTGCTCGACGTCACCTCGCTGGAGACAGGTAAGGTCACCTTGAAGGCCGAGCCTTATTTCATCACCGAAGTGATCGGCTCGGCGCTGATGCGGATGCGGGAGAGCAAGGGGGCGCGCACCATCACCGTCGACGCGCCGAGGGACCTGCCGCTGGTGACCATGGACGGGCTGTTGATCGAACAGGTGTTCGTCAACCTGCTGGAAAACGCCATCCGCTACACGCGGGCGGACGGACTCATCACCATGCAGGTGAGACCGGAGGGCAACCGCTTACGCATCCGCGTTTGTGATAACGGAGAGGGTATCACGCCGGGCGAGGAAGAAAAAATCTTCGAGAAATTCCATACCGGCGGCCATCATATGGACGGAAACGCCGGGCTCGGCCTCGCCATCTGCAAGGGAATCATTGAGGCGCACGGCGGAACGATCACGGCGGGGGGCGGGGAGAGGGGCGGCGCCGTGATCTCGTTCACGTTGCCCCTGGCTATTCTGCTTTAAAGAAATCGGGAATAAAAAAAAACCACCAGATTAACGGTGATTTTGAATTTGATCGGCAGCAGCTAAAGTGGAGCCGATGGTTAGAGCACTGGTCATCAATGAAAAAAAGTAAGGTGCGATACCTTTATCTTTTCCATTAACGACTAATGTAATTGTACATACCAGCATTAGTGATGCCGATGTGACGTACAAAGCTACTTTCATTGGAATACAAATAAACTGAAACTATCATAGTAAAACTAATTAAAAAAAGCAAGTAATGTTCATGATGTATCCTACCTACGTCTTATCCAATATTCTTAACATTACAGCCGGTACATGCTTTCGATCTACCGGCGAGCGAAAGAGTTCCCATCAACACCTGCATCCGGCGCAAGGTAGTTGCATGTCGCGACGAGGGGTGAACGACTGGACAGTCATGCGTCTGTTGCCTAGGCTTTTGCGAAACGCGCCGCATGACGGATGCCGATGCATCCGCTATCCACCCGTGATATCCAATTGAAATCATGATAACGTATGATTTCAATTGGATATGGCGAGCCTTCACCCTATGATGCAACCGGATGAACGATGCGGCGCAAACCCCGGTACTGGTGATCGAAGATGAGGCGGAGATCCGCAAGTTTCTGCGCCTGACGCTGGTCACGCACGGGATGAAACCGATCGAGGCAGAGGACGCAAGGACAGGGTTGCAACTGCTGCGTTCCCACCATCCGGAAATTATCCTGCTCGATCTCGGGCTGCCGGACAGGGACGGGCTGGAGGTGATCCGCGAGGTACGGCTCTCATCCGCCGTTCCCATCATCGTGCTCTCGGCGCGGGGGCTGGAGCAGGACAAGATCACGGCGCTCGAATCCGGGGCGGACGATTACCTGACCAAGCCGTTCGGCGTCGGGGAACTGATCGCCCGGCTTCATGTGGGATTGCGCCATGCGCGGAGCCTGGCCGGGGCTACGGAAATCTATGCAATGGAAGGGCTGCGGGTGGATCTCGGCAATCGCACGGTGACGCTGGACGGCAGCCACGTCAAATGCACGCCGATCGAGTATAAACTGCTCAGCGTGCTGGTCAAACATGCCGGCAAAGTCATCACCTACCGCCAGCTGCTGCGGGAAATCTGGGGCACCCGCAGTGCGGAGAACAATAATTACCTGCGTATCCATACCCAGCATTTGCGCGAGAAGCTGAAGGACGACGCGCTGAACCCTCGGTTCATCATGACGGAGCCGGGAGTGGGATACCGGTTCAAAAGCGCGGAGGGATAAAAGATTATCCTTGCATCCGGGGCGTCTATCGCCTACATCTTGCGGTTCTTTCGTCGCCGGGCGCAGGCATGCCTTGGGCGGCGGTATCATCGCTACATCTACCCACATCAGGAGTTGAAAATGCCGAAAATGAAAACGAAATCAAGCGCCAAGAAGCGGTTCTCGCTGACCGGCACCGGGAAAATCAAACGGAATATCGCCGGCAAGCGCCATGGAATGGTCAAGCGCTCGCAGTCCTTCATCCGTAAACAGCGCGGTACCAAGCTGCTTTCCAAAGGGGATTGCATCCTGGTGAAACAATACCTGCCATACGCGAACTAGGAGAGCATCATATGACACGTTCCACCCGCTCCATCACCAGCCACGCACGGCATAAGAAAGTCCTGAAACTGACGAAAGGTTTCCGTGGCCGGTCCAAAAACTGCTACCGCCTGGCGATCAACCGCCTGGAAAAAGGCCTGCAATACGCCTACCGCGACCGTAAAGCCAAGAAACGCACGTTCCGCAGCCTGTGGATCCAGCGGATCAACGCCGCGGTGCGTGAGCATGACCTGGTCTATTCCCAGTTCATCAACGGCCTGACACTCGCCGGCGTGACGCTCGACCGCAAAGTGCTGGCCGACCTCGCGGTACGCGAACCGGCGGCATTCGCTGCGGTCGTCACTTCTGTAAAAACGGCGCTTGCGCAGAAGCAGGCGGCGTAGATATTTTTCGGCGGTTTCGCTGACCCTTAGTGAGAACGACCGTTTTTTGTGACCCGCACACCGCGTACATTGAAGTATGTAAGGCGTTGACGGTGGGGCACGGAAAACGGTCGTTCGCCACTATCGTCCGCAAAAAACAGTATGGAATTTTTCAAACTCGCCAAAAATTGAGGCGGATGTGAGAGAGCCGCAGGGTGAGCAGGCGTATATATACATCTGTGGTCGATCACGATCATAACGAATATCAACTTTCCAGGAGATTTCCATGACTAACCGTTTTATCCCCGTTTTCGCTGCTGCCGCTCTCATGCTTTCCGCTGCCGGCGCCTTCGCAACCGAAGCGACTTCCACCGATGCCAACGCACCTGCGGCAACGAACACCGCAATGGTCAAAAGCACGATGCCACACAAAAAACACCCTGTTTCCAAAGAGCACAAAGCTGTCTGGACAAAGTGCCGCAGCGAGCATAAGAACGACAAGAAAGCGATTCGTGAGTGCGTGAAAGAGCACAAAATGAACATGAACCAAAAAGCGCCTGCGAAAAACTAATCCTTTTTCTCTCGCCAGTGACAGCGCCGACATTGCAATTATGCGATGTCGGCGCTATCAGTATGTGGAGGGTTCAATAAAATCATGACAGATTACAGTTCCGCATTCGCCGCCGTCGCCGAGGCGGCTTCCACCCACGTGCTTGAGGCGCTGCGGGTGGAGTGGCTGGGCAAAAAAGGGACGCTTACCGAGGCGCTTAAAGCCCTCTCCGCTTTGCCGGCGGAGACACGCAAAGCGGCAGGCGCCGCCCTGAACCAAACGAAACAACAGCTTTCCGAGACGCTCGACGCACGGAAGCAACAGCTGCTGCTGCAGGAAGAAGTGGCGCGACTCGCGACCGAATCCCTCGACATCACCCTTCCCGCCAGTCCACACCGGCAGGGCAGTCGCCATCCCGTTTCGCAGGTCATCGCGGAAATGACGGACATCTTCGCATTGATGGGGTTTACGGCGCGCAGCGGCCCGAGCATCGAGGATGACGAGCATAATTTTACCGCGCTCAATATCCCGGCCCACCATCCCGCCCGCCAGATGCACGATACGTTCTACGTGGCAGATCCAGCGACCGGGCAAGCCGGCAAGTACGTGCTGCGCACCCATACCTCACCGGTACAGATCCGTACCATGCGTGCGGAACTCCCCCCGATCCGCATCATCGCGGCGGGACCTACGTTCCGCTCCGATTCGGACCTGACCCACACCCCGATGTTCCACCAGCTGGAAGGGCTGGTGGTGGAAAAAGGCGTGCATATGGGACATTTGAAAGGCTGCGTCAGCCGATTCCTCCGCCTGTTTTTCGAGCGTGATGACCTTGAGATCCGCTTCCGGCCCAGTTTTTTCCCGTTTACCGAGCCGTCCGCCGAAATCGACATCGGCTGCACCCGCTCACGCGACGCCATCACCATCGGCGGGCCGGACTGGCTGGAAGTGATGGGCTGCGGCATGGTGCATCCCAACGTGCTGCGCGCCTGCGATCTCGATCCAGAAGAAGTGCAGGGGTTCGCGTTCGGCGTCGGTGTGGAGCGGCTGGCCATGCTGAAGTATAACATCCCTGATTTACGCACTTTTTTCGATTCCGACCAGAGCTGGCTGAATCATTACGGTTTCCGAGCCGCTTAAGCGTCTCCGCGCCGAAGTGAACAAAAAGACATCATCGCCCGCTTGACAATGGCGCGACTCGGCGCATAGTGGCGCGGAACAATTTAAGGAGTAATTCGATGCCGCTTTCCATGTATACCGCTTCCCTGCCTGTCTTCCTGCACGTGCTGGAAAATCTTTCCGCCATCCTGAAAAAAGGGCAGGCGGACGCCGAAGCCCGCAAGATCGAGGAGAACGTTTTCACTACCGCCCGGCTGTCGCCGGATATGTTCCCGCTGTCCCGCCAGGTGCAGATCGCCTGTGATATCGTCAAAGGAGGCGCGGCGCGGCTGGCGGGTGTGGAGATTCCGAGTTTCGAGGATAAGGAGACGACGTTCGCCGAGCTGCAGGAGCGGATCGCCAAGACGGTCGCGTTCCTGAAAACCATTACCGCCGGACAGGTGGACGGTGCTGAGGAAAAGGACATCACCCTCAAAGTCGGCGGTAACGACATGCGCTTCAAGGGACAGCCTTATCTATTGCAGTTCGTGCTGCCCAACCTGTATTTCCACAGCATGGCGACGTACGCGATTCTGCGCCATAACGGGGTGAATGTCGGTAAAATGGACTTTTTAGGCAACATTATCTAAGGGCGACTGTGATGCGGACCCTGTTCGATCCGTTGCCGCTCGGCGACCTGACCTTGAAAAACCGTGTGGTGATGGCGCCGCTGACCCGGATGCGGGCGGCGTCCGGCAACGTGCCGGTCGCGCTGAACGCCGAGTATTATGCGCAGCGCGCCGGGGCGGGGCTGATCATTTCGGAAGCGACGCAGATTTCACAGCAGGGTCAGGGGTATCCCGCGACGCCCGGCATCTACACGCAGGCGCAGGTGGAAGGATGGAAGCAGGTGACCGATGCCGTGCGACAGGCGGGCGGCGTCATGTTCCTGCAGCTCTGGCACGTGGGGCGCGTCTCGCATCCCTCCCACCAGCCGGACGGCGGGCTGCCGGTGGCTCCTTCGGCCATCGCGGCGAAAGCGAGCAGCACCTACAGCGCCGCCTGGAAACCGGTGGCGCTGGACGTACCCCGGACTCTGGAGACGCACGAGATTCCGGGACTCATCGCGGATTACGCCCATGCCGCCGGAAATGCCAGAGCGGCAGGGTTCGACGGGGTGGAAGTGCATGGGGCCAACGGATACCTGCTCGACCAGTTCCTGCACAGCGGCAGTAATCAACGTACCGACGCGTATGGCGGCGGCATTGAACATCGCGCCCGGCTGCTGCTGGAAGCGGTGGATGCGGTGGTCAAAGTCTGGGGTGCGGGCCGGGTCGGGGTGCGCCTTTCTCCCTACGGTACGTTCAATGATATGCATGACGAGGATCCGGTCGCGCTGTTCACCTACGTGCTGCGGCAACTGGATGCGCGCAAGGTGGCATATGTCCATGTGATCGAACCACGTGCGACCGCAGCAGGCGGCAGCGATGCGGTGGCGGAAGATGCGCCGAGTACAAGCGCCCTGTTTAAAAATATTTTTCATGGCGTATTCATTTCGGCGGGTGGATATGACCGCGCTTCCGCCCTGCAGGCCGTTGAGAGCTCTCAGGCGGACGCGGTGGCGTTCGGGCGGCTTTTTATCTCCAACCCCGATCTGGTGGAGAAGCTGCGCGATGACATGGCGCTTACCCATTATGACCGTTCCACGTTCTACGGCGGCGATGAAAAGGGCTATACGGATTATCCCGCTTCTGCGCAACACGCCGCCTGACATAGTCGGGATGCGAAGGCACGGACTCTCCTTACGAACGGAGCGCCGACGGTTTGATATTTTTGAAACAATCTCTTAGGGAATCGCCGGTTCCGTATGCCCTGAAATAATCCCGCCGGTCGAGCGCTTCGCAGGCACGTAGCGGGCGGGGCCGGTACCCGGCTGGCTCATTCCCCACCAGAGGAAGGAGCCGATCATCAGGGCGATGGTCAGCGCGATGGCCCAGAACAGCAGGCCGCGTTCGATATGTTCAGCCACCCGCTTTTTCTCCTCGCCGGTGCGGCGGGACATGGCGAACAGCCACAGGGCATAAAATCCGAGAGGAAGGAAAACGAACCAGAAACGTTCGACGACAAGGGCGATCATGCCGTGAGTGTAGCCAATCTCCGCTTACTTGACCAGCCTTATGCGCGCAGAAGCGGCGGCGGCGATATGGGCGGCGGGAACCGAGGTTTCCAGGGGTTCCGCGTAATGCCAGCAGTCGGTGCGCGCGAACAGGGCTTTCATCAGCTTGTTGTTGATGGCGTGGCCGGGGCGCGAAATCTTGACATGTCCCTGGATATGGCAACCGGCGAGGAAGAAATCCCCCATGCAGTCCAGCGCCTTGTGGCGGGCGCATTCGTCCGGATGGCGAAGCCCGTCTTCATTCATGATGCCATCATCGTCGATCACCACCGCGTTGGCGAGCGAACCGCCGCGCGCCAGGCCGATGCTGCGCAGCGCCTCCACGTCCTTCAAGAAGCCGAAGGTGCGCGCCCGCGCCACCGACTGGCGGAAGCCTGCTTCCGTGGAAGCGAACGTGTAACGCTGGCGGCCGATCGCCTCATGCGGGAAGTCGATTTCCACGTCCAGCGAAAAGCCTTCCTCGCTCGGCTGCAGGATGGCGACGGAGGTGCCGATCTGCACGACGATGGGCGCGTCGATCACTACGACGCGGCGGGGTGCGTCCTGTTCGACGACCCGGGCGCATTCGATCAGGAAGACGAACGGTTCCGAGCTGCCGTCCATGATGGGCACTTCCGGTCCGTCGATCTCGATGGTGGCGTTGTCCACCCCGCAGCCCCAGAGCGCCGCCATCAGGTGTTCCACCGTAGAGACCTTCACCCCGTAGGCGTTTTCCAGCACGGTGCACAGGCGCGTATCGGAAACATTGCGGTAATCCGCCTTGACCATGGCCTGCGCCACGTCTTCGATGTCGGTCCGCTTGAACCAGATGCCGTGGTTTTCGGGGGCAGGGCTGAGCGTCATATGGACGGTCGTGCCCTGGTGCAGGCTGATGCCTTCGCAGTGGACGGAAGCGGCGAGTGTCTGTTGCATGGAGGAAACCTCGGGTAGTCTGTGTATGAATCGTCAACCTAGGGGATTTGCGCCCACTCCTCAACACACAGTTTGTAACAGTTTGTTACAAAGGCATACGGTTGGCAACTATAGTGTTTCCGAATAATTTCCGTACGGAAATTTTCGGATAAAAACACTATAAATTATATGGTTATAGTCATTTTATCCGATTAAAACCGTACGGTTTTTAATCGGAATGACTATATCGCTCTTATGGTATCGCAGGGAAGGAAGTGGTTACTCCGAAATAAAACCATTCCGCGCCAAGCGTATGATCCGTCTCTGTTTTCGGCAGCACGATCACCCCGTTTTTTTCCGCGATAAGGGCGGTTCCGTCATCATAACAGGCAAGGACATCACCCGCCGCTACAGGCTCTGCGTGACGCCACGGCCTGGCCAGGCGGCCCTCCTTTTCCTTGTAGAATACCCTCTCCATCCGCACGCACTGTTGCCTATCCGCATCAACCGGCGGCAGCCCGCTTTCCATCATCCCGCAATGCTGGAGGGCCCGAAGTATTCCTTCATACCCGCGCTGCGGGGCGAACGGATCGGTATGGTGGCCGCATTCCAGGGTGACGGCGAGGGCGGGGGCGGGTTTGTTGCGGGCGTAATCCGTCGTGCCGAGGGCAGCGCGTTTCTGTTCTTCGCTCGCACCGGATCCGAACGCTTCCGCCCAGCCGTAGATATAGGTGGAAACGCCCAGCGCCCGCGCATAAGTGATTTCCGCCTGCGAGCCGGTGCCGAGAAAGCAGAACGCGTCGCCTTCCGACTGGTACGAATGCAGGTCCAGAAACACGTCCGCCTTGTCCAGAATACCGCTTAAGGCGGCATCCAGCGTGTCTTCATAGGCGACAATCGTGAATTTGGGGTAGAAATGGCGGTTCAGGTTACGCTCGACAAACCGTACCCCTGCGGCATACGCCCGCGGATTGCAGACCGGCACCAGCGTCAGGGTGCCGCGCTCAAGGGAGAGGCGGCCCGCTTCCAGTTCCGGGACGAGACGCCGGATGGCCGCGGTTCCGCAGGTTTCGTTGCCGTGCACCGCACCGAACACCACCAGATGGGGGCCTTCCTGCCCGGAATGGAAGGTGATCTGCTGAATGGTCATGCGGCGGGCACGTCGATAATCAGGATTTCCGCCTCTTCCAGCGCGATGATCGAGAGGTCCGGTTCTGCCGTCACTTCCGCTCCGTCCCCTTGCCGCAGGGTCGTGCCGTTCACGGTGAACGAGCCCCGGGAGGCCAGGATATAGGCCTGATGGACGAGCGGTTGCGCGAGTGATGCGCCTTCTTTGAGCCTGCCACCGTAAATCGCCGCGTCCTGATGGATGAACAGCGCCCCGCTGCCCCGGTGCCGTTCCATACCGGAGACCAGCACGCTCAGGCGCGCGTCCGCCGGTTCTTTCGGGAAGGCGGCAGCTTCCCAGCGCGGCGTCACGCCGAGCGTGTCCGGCTCGATCCAGATCTGGTAGAGCCGGGTTTCCTCGTCCTCGCGGTTATGTTCGGAATGGGCGATGCCGGTGCCCGCCGACATCACCTGCACGTCACCGGCGGCGGTGCGGCCCGTGTTGCCCATACTGTCGCGATGAGTGATCGCGCCGCTGCGTACGTAGGTGATGATTTCCATGTCGCGGTGCGGATGGGCGTCGAACCCGCGATGCGCGGCGATGCGGTCGTCGTTGATGACACGCAGCGATCCGAATCCCATCCGCTTCGGATCGTAATAGTTCGCGAAACTGAAATGGTGGCGGGCGTCCAGCCAGCCGTGATCGGCGTGGCCGAGTCGTTCGTAAGGGATGAGGGTGATCATGCGGAACCTGATGAAGCCGGTTGTAGAGTGTTTTCAAAAGCTTTTGAAAACACTCTACATCATATAAGTACAGTCGTTTTATCCAAGCAAAAAAATGTCCCATTTTTTTCCTGGAACGACTATATGTTGCGCCACGTTCATAGAGGAAAGAGGGATATGAAACAAGTCACCATCCACACCGACGGCGCGTGCAGCGGCAATCCCGGACCCGGCGGGTGGGGGGCGGTGCTCGCCAGCGCGGGCGTCGAGCGAGAGCTTTCCGGAGGGGAGGCTCTGACCACCAACAACCGCATGGAAATGATGGCGGCGATCGAATCGCTGCGGGCGCTGAAAGAGCCTTGTGCGGTGGATCTCTATACCGACAGCCAGTATGTCAAGAACGGCATCACGCAATGGATCATCGGCTGGCAGAAGAACGGCTGGAAGAACGCGCAGAAACAGCCGGTCAAGAATGCCGATCTGTGGCAGGCACTGCTGGAGCAGACGAAGCGTCATACCGTCAGCTGGCACTGGGTGCGCGGCCATGACGGCAATGCGGGGAACGAACGGGCCGACACGCTGGCGCGGCTGGCGGTGGTGCGGAACGTTTAGGGCTGGCAGCCCCGTTTATTTAGGTGCCGGCTCTTTCTTCGGTTTTTTTGCTTCACGTTTTTGTTTGCCTTGTCCTTTCGCCATAAAAACTCCTTGTAGATGATGTGTGTGAATCGCGGGGATTTCCACGAAGTCCGTATTTTCAATCCTACCCTTTATTCAGCACAGGTCAAGGGCGGATCGTGGCGGGCGCGTCGCAGGCCGCGCCATTTGTCCAGCAGGTAGCATCCCACCCCCAGCCAGATGAAACAAAAAGAGGCGGCCCCGGCCCGGGTGAGGGGTTCATGGTAGAGAAACAATCCCACTAAAAACTGGATCGAGGGGGAAATGAACTGCAGGATGCCCATCAGGCTGTAAGGCAGGCTGCGGGCGGCGACGGCATACAGGAACAGGGGCAGGCCGGTGACAAAACCGCTGCCGGCCAGCAGCAGCCAGTCCGTCGTCTGCAGAGGCGCGCTGCTCTGCGAACGCAGCCAGCAGGCGGCGATGAGCGCGGGAAGCAGGCCCACCGCGCCTTCCATGAGGGAAAACTGCGTCGGGCGGATGCGGATCATTTTCTTGATGATGCCGTAGCCGCAGAAGGAAAAGGCGAGGATCAGGGCGATCCAGGGAAAATGATCGCCGAAACCGATCTGAATGAGCACGCCGCCCAGCGCCATGGCGAACGCGAAGCGGAGCAGCGGCGGAAAAGGTTCGCGGAAGAAGACGGCACCCACCAGCATGACCAGCAGCGGATTGATGAAATAGGCGAGGCTGCCTTCGAGCACCATGCCGATATTGATGGAATAGATATACGTGCCCCAGTTTATGGCGAGCAGCAGCGCGGCGAGGGCCGCCAGCGCCCAGTCTTTGGCCGTCGTGGCGACCATGAATTTCACGCCGCGTAAGTGACGGAACAGCACGATCGCCAGGTAGAACACGAACGACCAGACGATGCGGTGGGAGAGCGTTTCGAGCGCGCTGATATGGTGCAGCAGTTTCCAGTAGACGGGAAAGAAGCCCCAGGCGAGGAAGCAGGCGAGGGCGGTGTAGAATGCGCGTTTCTGGTCGGGTTCCTGCATGAGATGTGCTTACCACGCGCTGTCTGGTAAGCCAAATGATATCATCCCTTTGCGAAGCTTCAGGAAACGGATGGTGTAACAGAGAACTGAGACCGCCATTGATTGGCCATGTGGTGATATGCCACCGAAAATCTTCGGATTTTTCTCTCTACGTTTTTTTCACTCTACGTCCGTCTTCAGCGATCTATCAGCGCCTCGATCTCTTTTTCGGAGAGCGGCGTCTGGACGATCACCCCGTACCAGCCCATGCCGTCATACCCCTCGTAGCCGATGGTGCGGGCGTAGGCGATGATATTACCCTTGCCGTCGGTGTAGGAGCCTTTGGTGCCCTGCTTGGTATCCAGCTGGAAGGATTTGAGCAGGTCCTTGCCGTCCGAGGCGGCGATGATATGCAGTCTGGAGTCCAGCAGCAGGACGCGGGTGCGGGTGGTTTCACCGGGGGATAAGGGGGGTTCGTCCTGCACGATGATGCGGGACTGCTCCGGCCAGTCGAAAAATACGCCGAGCACGCCGAGCGGCCGGCCGTCCAGCGTTCCGCCCTCGCGTACCGCCGCGGAATAGACCGCGACGGGCAGGTTGCTGTGCAGGGGGTCGATATGGATGTCGTCGACGATGTAGTCGTCGCCGCTGCGGGTGTGCATCGCTTCGGTATACCACCGCTCATGCGCGACGCTGGCGCCGGTGGCGGCCGGGAATTTGCGGGGTTGTGAACAGGCAACCACCCGGCCGTGCGCGTCCGTCAATACCAGGTTGAGGTACACGGTGTAAAAACGGTTGATGACGCCCAGACGGCGACCGGCGAATTCGGTTTTCTCAAGGCCCGGCTGCGAGAGCGCTTCGTAAAAGGCGCTGTCCGTCGCCCACCACCGGACGTCCGCCGTGCGTTCGAACAGGTTGCGCACGATCAGCTGCACCAGCGTCTGCGCCATTTCGATCAATCGGTTGCCCTCCAGGTCCTTGACCAGATGGTCGGTGATCTGGCTGCCCTTGGCGATGCGGTCGAGCACCACCTGGCGGAAGCTCAGAGAATTCCTGGAGGCCTGGTTCGCCAGATTCTTTACCTCGCTTGCCACCACCGTAAACCCGCGACCGGCTTCTCCGGCGCGGGCCGCCTCGATCGTGGCGTTGAGGGAAAGCAGGTTGATCTGTCCCGCCACCTTTTCGTTCAGGGTGGCGAACGCTTCGATGTCCGCCGCCACGCGGTTGATGATGGTCTGGATTCTACGCGGCATGGACGCTCCGTTCCGGGAAGTAAGTAAAAGATATAGTTGTTTGTTTTACAGTGTTTTTATCCTTATTCGGCGCTGCGCTTCTCGTCAGGAAACACTGTATGTCCAGTTATGCAACAGAAAACCTTAAAAAAGCGTATCCTTAAGCTTTGGTGATTACAGATACCCCTGCTTCGGCAGATTAAAGTTGCGCGCGCTTTAAGCAACTGTTAAGCGCATACGATTAAGATCATCATCATCCATCAACAAAGTGAGTCTGCATGAAGGAAATCGCGTAGTCTATGAGTGTCACTGAAAAAGAAGCGCGGATCAACGAACAGATCCGGGTGCCGAAAATCCGCCTGATCGGGGCGGACGGGGAAATGGTGGGAGTGGTCACCGTCCATGAAGGGCTCAACCTCGCCCGCGACGCCGGGCTGGACTTGGTGGAGGTGTCGCCCAACGCCGATCCGCCGGTCTGCAAGATTCTCGATTACGGTAAGTATAAGTACACCCAGCAGAAGCGGGCCAACGAGGCGCGCAAAAAGCAGAAGATCATCCAGATCAAGGAGGTAAAACTGCGCCCGACGATCGACGATCATGATCTGGACGTGAAGCTGAAGAGCGTGGAGAAATTCCTGGCGGCGGGTGACAAGGTGAAAATGACGCTGCGGTTTCGCGGACGGGAAATGTCCCATCAGGAGCTGGGGCTGAAACTGCTCAACGAGATCAAGGAAAAACTGCGCGATGTGATCAAGGTCGAGCATGAGCCGAAACTGGAAGGCCGCCAGATGATCATGATCGTTTCTTCCGCGAAGGCGAGCGGATGACTGCTTCAAAAAAAGAGGGCGACACGCCTGCCGAAAAACAATGGCAGGGTGCGCTGGACGAGCATGCGGCAAGCCTGAAGGACGTGCAGGCTGCCGAGACCGTGGAAGACTATATCGAAGCGAGCCGGCATCTGGAGTCGGTCAAGGAAGCGCTTACCGATATCGAGGCCGCCGTCAATCAAGGAAGGGCGGCGCAAAAGCGGCGTGAGCTGGATCTGTGATCCGGGACATGTAGCCACTCCAAGAAAATGTTTCATTTTACGCTTGGATAAAAGCGCTATATCTCTCCTTGAAAAAGGATGCGCGGAATCTTCTCAAAATTTTACTACGGTGAAGACAAAGCGGACGTATCGGATTTTTTCCTCAAACGTGGAAAAAAGGCGGCCAGGCCGCTGATGAATGCGCTCCCGCCGCAAAGGGGGAGCCACCAGCCTTCGATATGCGGGATGCTGAAGATATGCATGGCGGCGTCCATCCAGAGAGCGCTCAGCAGGATCAGCGCCGAGAGCCAGCGGTGCAGCTTCCCGGCGAGCCAGTCCAGAGAAAGAGCGGCTCGCTGCCGGAACCATGCCAGCAGCACGGCGGATGCGATGATGATATGACCCTGATAGCGCAGCAGAAAGGAATGCGCCCTCGCCAGCCGGTAAATAGGCGGCATGTCCAGCCACTGCATTCCCCACCACAGCAGGACGGCCGTCAGCAGGGCGACGGCGCAGAGGGAAAGCAAAGTGGGTTTGATCATACGGATGAATTTGTTACGGTGGAACATAATACATAGCGGACGCAGGCCGGGGCGTAAAGAAGTTTGTTATGCTGTAACAATAAGGCGGCCAGTCGGCAAACGTTGAACCGTTTCGCTTTTGTGCTATACTTGTGTTCGATTTCATCCTTGAGGCAGGTATCCATGCAGTATGTCCATACATTATTTCCATCTTCCGTAGGCACCCTGACGCTGGTGGCCGGTGTGCGAGGGCTGGCGGGCATTTTATGGGAACAGGAGAAAGCGGCGCGCGTCCCGTACCCCGAACATCTCACCGAGGATAAAGCGCATCCGGTGCTGAGAGAAACCGCCCGTCAGCTGGAGGAGTATTTCGCAGGAAAGCGGCAGGTGTTCGACATGCCGCTTGATTTTACCGGCAACGATTTCCAGCGGGGCGTATGGGCTGCGCTGCTCGACATCCCTTACGGCGAGACGCGGAGCTACGGACAGATCGCCGCCCGGGTCGGCAATCCGAAGGCGGTACGGGCCGTGGGAGCGGCCATCGGCAAAAATCCCGTCTCGATCATCGCGCCCTGCCACCGCGTCGTCGGCGCGAACGGTAAACTGACCGGCTTCGCGGGCGGCCTGCCTGCCAAGGCGTTTCTATTGGATCTGGAAGCGGCCGCAGCGCACACGTTTCATCAGGCGGCCTAAAGATACTATGTCGATTTTTCCAAGGCTCGCGTGAGCCCGACCAGTAATTCCGGGTAATCCTGCAGGATATCCATCACGGCCTGCGGCGTGACTTTCACTTCCGCGAAATCCACGCCCCTTCTTCCAAAACTTTCTCTGGCGCCGCCACCCAGTATTTTCCGCAGTACCAGTTCCGGGTCGCCGGCGCGACGTTGGCGAAGTTCCGGGGTCCGCATCGAGATAATCCATGTAATCATTAAACCCTGCAGCACGTGCCCGCTGACCGACATATAGTCATTCCGATTAAAAACCGTACGATTTTAATCGGATAAAATGACTATAACCATATAATTTATAGTGTTTTTAACCGAAAATTTTCGTACGAAAATTATTCGGAAACACTATAGTGATCGATCAACGTATGTGAAATATTTCTCATGGAGTCGTCGGAATTCGGCAAGGCCAGTATACGCTTCAATTCTTTTGCGGCGAGAGGCGTCAATTCTTTTGTTTCCGCGTCGATATGCCGCGATATCGCCTGCAGTATCCTCATCCGATTACTCACTCCGTTTTTCTGCTCAGGTGTTTCCACGAACGGAGGAAAAGGAGTAGCCTGATAATAACATTTCCCTTGTCCGTCCGTGACGGTGATCCGCTGGCTTTCTACATCGAATTTCACATTCCACGGGGTGCTGTCCGTGTGCAGTCTTTTGACGGGAAGCACGTCGATACCGCATTTTTCCAGCTCTTTCGCCGTGCCTCTCGAGGGAGTGCTGCAGGTACCTTCCACGATAAACGCCGTTTTTTCGCCGAGTTAGGAAGAAAAAGCCTCAATTTTTCCCTCTGGGAAAAATTCAGACCCCCGTGTTCCCCTTCCCATACGTGGCACATGAGCGCTTTGTGTTTCTCACGGTTTACCACGACCACGTTGTAGCAGGTGACGTGGTTGTCGCTGGAAATGGAACCGTTTTCGATGATGGCCGAACCGGCCTGCCCTATTTTCATAGGACCTATCATAGCGGGTTTTTATTAATCTTTTAAGAAGTCAGGGAAGCTATCCGCCCGCTGGCGTCAGTAATGCCTCTGCACCACCCGATCGGACATCTCCAGTGCCGCGCATCGGGGTTTTATCCAATGTGAAAACGCTTGTTTTATGAGAAACTTACTCTATTTTCCCTTGTTCTAACCATTCTGCCTGATACGCCGGGAATATGCGCGCCTTTTTACTGTTCGCCACCCTTCTGCTCGGCACAACGCCCGTGATGGCGGCGTTTGATTCCGCCGAAGCTACCGCGCTCAAACCTCTCGAAGTCATACGGGTTACACCGGATGGGGAAGATGTTCCCGGGGGTAAGCAGATCGTCATCCAGTTCAATCGCCCCGTGGTGCCTATCGGTAAAATGGAGCGTGCGTCTTCGGAAATTCCCGTCATCATTACCCCCGCTATCGCCTGCGAGTGGCGCTGGATCAATCCGTCGGCACTTGCCTGCAACCTGCCTGACAAGGAGCCGCTTGAACAGTCCACGCATTATACGCTGGATATCAAACCGGGCATCAAAGCAGAGGACGGCGCGACCATTTCCGGCACCTACCGCCATAGTTTCATCACGCAACGCCCCGACATCGCTTACAAGGAATTCCGCGTATGGAAATCGCCGGGGTATCCGGTCATGCGGCTGGTGTTCAACCAGCCGGTTGATAAGGAATCGGTAGCGCAGCATGTGTTTTTGAACGTGGGTGAAGATATAGTCATTCCGATTAAAAACCGTACGGTTTTAATCGGATAAAATGACTATAACCATATAATTTATAGTGTTTTTAACCGAAAATTTTCGTACGAAAATTATTCGGAAACACTATAATACACGCGTCGCCGTCAAGGTGAGGCCTGACGCTGCGGATCATGAACAACCCCAATTTCTTCCCGTTCCGGGAGAAAGCTACGCGCTGTTGTTCAAGAAATCACCACCGCAGAAAAGCGATGACGAATCCCACAGGCATTCAGGCAGGGAGGCCCGCAGGATATGGCTGATCGAGCCGATGCGTGAACTGCCGCTGGATACGCATGTCGTACTTAAGACGGAACCGGGACTGATTTCGGCGCTTGGGCCTGAGGCCGGCGTCACTTCCGGTGAGGTCGTCCAGTTCGATACCTATCCGGAATTCACGTTCCTCGGCGTCAAATGCACCGCCAATGACGGCAAGCCCCTGTTCACGCCCGCCGGCCAACCGCCCGGTGGTAAATGCAATCCGATGCAGTCGGTGGAGCTTTCTTTCAGTGCGCCGGTGGAACGCGACAAAATAGGGGGGAGGGTGACGTTCAATCCTCCGGTGGGCGCCTGGAAACAGTCGTCGAAAGAAGAGAGCGGGCAAACGGAAACGATGGAAAACACCGAGGCCGGCGCCCGGGTCGGCTATCAGTTTCGTCAACCGCACAGCAAGGGAAAAACCTATGAAGTATGGCTGCCCGGCGGTTTGAAAGCAGCGCAGGAATATACGGTGCAGTCCCGCTCGCGGACGATGAACGTGTTTGAGCGCCTGTCGCACTGGATCGTCTCCTGGTTCACCCGTCAGGACCTTACCGGCGTGCAGGATATATTCGGCAGGGGATTACGCCATGCTGTCTCCTGTCGCTTCGCGACCGACCATCGCAATGCGAATTTCGTCATGGATTACGCGGACGCCGTGCTTGAGAAAGGTGTTGAGAGCGACGTGCCGCTTTTCGTCAATAACCTGAATGATTATACGTTCAATTATCGTCGGTTGACTGCCGAAGGCAGCGATGACCAGCGCAGTTTTCATAAAGACGTACCAAGCGTAAAAGACGTGCAGTTCGCCGTTCCCCTCGGTGTGCGCGCCATGCTGGACGGCAGAACGGGCGCGGTGTTCGGTTCTCTGCAGACCAGCCCCATGGTCGGAAAATATCATCCCCGCCTGTTCGCACAGGTGACGCCTTATCAGGTGCATCTCAAACTCGGCCATTTCAATACGATCGCATGGGTGACGGATATGGCGACGGGCGCTCCCGTCGCGGGCGCGGAAGTGAATCTCTATCAGGATGCGTTTACGACGCTGCACGCGGTGAAAGACAGCACGGCACGCGCCACGACCGATGCGAGAGGCGTGGCGGTGCTGCCGGGAACGGATACGCTCGACCCCGACCTCTCCATCACCGGCATATACCGTGACGAGGATACGCGTTATTTCCTGCGCGTGCGAAAAGGCGAGGACATGGCACTGCTGCCGATAGCTCCATCGTTCGTCATCGATTCGTATCGCTCGTCAGGCAGCGAGTCCGTGTATCCTTCCAATAAGAAGCGTTACGGACATATGCGGGCCTGGGGTATGACGGCGCAGGGCATTTACCGCGCGGGTGACACGATCCAGTATAAGATCTATGTCCGCGATCAGGACAACCAGGGCTTTATTCCGGGGCCGGAGAAAGGATACCGCCTGAAAATCATCGATCCGATGGACAAGGTGGTGCATGAGGTGAAAGACATCACGTTGTCCCCGTTCGGTGGAATCAGCGGGGAATTCGCCGTGCCGAAAGAGGGCGCCGTAGGCTGGTATCAATTCAAGCTGATCGCCGATTTCGCCGACAAATCCGGGAATGATGAACAGGATGACGCCGAGGAACGGCCGGAGGGCGGGGCTGACGGAAGAAATGAGGAAGCGGAGGATGACAGGGACAGCGCTACTAGAAAATCCTGGGTACCCATGCGCGTGCTGGTCAGCGATTTTACGCCTTCCTCCTTCCGTGTTAGCACGCAGCTGAACGGCGATCTGTTTCACAACAGCGAGCAGGTGGACGTGGTCACCCATGCCGAACTGCATTCCGGCGGGGCTTACACGGACGCGAGCTCCCGCATCACCGCCATGCTGGACAGCGCGCCGTTCTTATCCGGACACCCGCTGGCGAAAAATTTTCAGTTCGACAGCTACCTTCAGGAAACGCCTTCGCAACAGCTGTTCCAGAAAATCGACAAGGTGAACGATAAGGGTGAGCTGGCACTTCGTTTTTCGACCGGCATGCCCAAAGTGGTTTATGGAAAGTTGCTGGTGGAAAGCGCCGTCGCCGATGACCGGGGCAAGTACATGACCGGGCAGGCACATGCGGAGTATGTCGGAGTCGATCGGCTGGTCGGCCTGCATCCCGTGGAGTAGCTCTATCATGTCGGTAAGCCGGCGGCTATCCAGTACATCGTCGTCGATGATCATGGCAACCCGGCCAGGGGTACACCGGTGGATATCGTACTGGAACATGAAGTCACGAAAGCGGCACGCGTCAAGGGCGCGGGTAATGCGTATCTGACGGAATACCACAACGCGTGGGAAGCGGCGGGCAATTGCAAGGGAACATCGGAAGAGACGCCGCTTACCTGCATGTTCACGCCGCAGAAAGCGGGTGTCTACCGTGCCACCGCAAACATCAGGGATACCCGAGGCAACGCCCATTCGACAACGCTCAGCATGTATGCGGCGGGTAAGGATTTCGTCGTATGGAACGACCAGAGCGACAGCAGCCTGACAATCGTTCCCGAAAGCGCTAATTATAAAGTCGGGGACAGGGCGCGTTATCTGGTGAAAAATCCTTATCCGGGCGCTAAAGCGCTCATCACGATTGAGCGCTACGGCGTGATCGACCATTTCGTGCAGACGTTCGACAGTTCCACGCCGGTGGTGGAATTCACCATCAAGCCGGAATACCTGCCGGGTTTCTATCTCTCGGTGGTGATCGTCTCGCCCCGCGTCGAAAAACCTTCGGGCGAAGGCCAGGCGGCCATAGGTCAGTTAGATCTTGGCAAACCTACTTTCCGCATGGGCTACGTTACGGTACCGGTGAGAGACCCGTATAAAGAAATGCTGGTTACCGCGAAGGCCGACCGCGATATTTATAAGCCCCGCGACAAGGTGACGGTCTCCTTTCATGCCGAGCCGCGCGTGAAGGACACACGGGAACCTGTCGAACTGACCGTCGCCGTGCTCGATGAATCGGTGTTCGATCTGATTGCCGGCGGCAAAAGCTATTTCGATCCTTACGCCGGTTTTTACAGACTGGAGAGTCTGGATCTGCGTAATTACAGTCTGCTCACCCGTCTGGTGGGGCGGCAGCGGTTTGAGAAAAAAGGCGCGAATCCCGGCGGTGACGGAGGCGCGGATCTTAACATGCGCTCCCTGTTCAAATTCGTGAGCTACTGGAACGCCGAACTGAAAACCGATTAGGACGGCAACGCCACCGCCACGTTCGATGCGCCGGATAACCTGACAGGCTGGCGTATTCTGGCCATCGCCACCACGCCGGGCGACCGTTTCGGACTGGGGGACGCCGGTTTCAAGGTCAACCGTCCTACTGAAGTGCGCCCCGTCATGCCTAATCAGGTCATGGAAGGGGATGGTTTCGACGCCGGCTTCAGCGTGATGAACCGCACGGATAAAGAGCGCACGCTTGATGTCGTCATCCATGTCGAAGGCACGCTTGACACGGCGAAAACCCCTGCCGACGTAGAGAAAACCGTCACGCTTGCGCCTTATAAACGCACCACGGTATTCATGCCGGTTCAGACGGCGGCGGTAGCGCTCGCGCGCGATGCGAAGGCAGGCGAGTTGCGCTTTACGGTGACGGCGGGAGATGATTCCGACCGGGACGGCATGGTGCATGCCTTGCCGGTACACAAGCGCCGCAGTCTGGATATCGCGGCGAATTACGGTACCACGACACAGGATAAGGTCGAAGAACCGGTCCAGTTTCCAAAAGGCATGCTGCCGGATATCGGCAGTGTCAGCGTCCTGGCCGCACCCACGGTGATCGGCAACGTTTCCGGCGCGTTCACGTATATGCGCGATTATCCCTATCTATGCTGGGAGCAGAAACTCAGTAAAGGGGTCATGGCCGCACGCTATAAGAACCTGAAAGCTTACCTGCCCGATTCGTTGACATGGGAAGGCAGTGACGTCCTGCCACAATCCACGCTTGACCAGGCGGCAAGTTTCCAGGCGCCGAACGGCGGCATGACCTATTTCGTGGCAGAGGATCGGTATGTCGATCCTTACCTAAGCGCCTATACGGCGATTGCCTTCAACTGGATGCGTAAAAGCGGTTATGCCGTTCCGGAGCAGGTCGAAAATAAACTGCAGACCTACCTGAGCAATCTACTGAAGAATGACGCCGTGCCGGATTTCTACACCGAAGGCATGACCTCGACGGTGCGTGCCGTAGCGCTGGCGGCCTTGGCAGAGCGTGGCAAAGCGGACTTAGCGGATCTGGAACGTTACCGGCCGCATGTGAAGAAAATGGCGCTGTTCGGTAAAAGCTACTTTCTGCAGGCGGCTCTCGCCATGAAAGGAGGGGAGGCATATGCGGCTGAGGTGACGAAGATGATACTGGCCGCTTCCAGTGAAACCGGCGGTAAATTCGTATTCTCTGAGCCATGGGATGACAGTTATACCCGCATCCTGGCCTCGCCGAACCGTGAAAACTGTGCGGTGCTGGATGCGCTCACCGCGTATGGCGAACGTCTGGACGGCAAGAAGCTGGTGGGGGACGTGCCGTTCAAACTGGTGCGGGCCATCACGCAGGATCGCAGGAACCGCGACCATTTCGAGAATACGCAGGAAAATATGTTCTGCATGAATGCGCTGATCGACTTCGCGCGGGTTTATGAGAAAGAGAAGCCGGACATGACGGTAAAAGCCGCGATGGACGGTGAAACCTTCGGCAAGGCGGCATTTAAGAATGTTCGCGATCCGGCGGGCACGCTGGAACGGCCACTCAAAAAAGGCGATGCGGGCCGTAAAACGACGGTGCATATCGAGCGCAGCGGGACGGGTCGGCTCTATTATGCGACAAGGCTGACCTATGCTCTGCCGTTGGAACTGAGCAGGCCCGCCAATGCCGGTATCGAAATACATCGCGAATACAGCGTTGAGCGCGATGGAAAATGGGAGTTGCTGCCCAGTTCTTATAACAGTGGGCCTGCAGTGATCAGGCGCGGTGAACTGGTGCGCGTTGACTTGTATCTCTCCGTTCCCTCCCCCCGTAATTTCGTCGTGGTGGACGACTCGGTGCCGGGCGGGCTGGAGCCGGTCAACCGTGATCTCGCCACCGCATCGGAATTGAATGCCCGGAAAAGTGATTTCAAGGCGGCGGGCGGTTCCCTCTGGTTCAAATTCTCCGACTGGATCGATTTCGGGATGAGCCGCTGGAGCTTCTATACCCGTGAAATCTGGCATGATTCCGTGCGCTTCTATTCCGACTACCTGCCCGCCGGGAATTATCACCTGTCCTACGTGGCACAGGCGGTCGCCACCGGTACGTTCAGCGCATTGCCGACCATGGCGGAGGAAATGTACGACCCCGACATCTACGGCAAAACCGAGGGCATGAACCTGAAGGTCGGCGAACAGGCGCCGAAGCCGGACGCGAAGCCCTGAGCGACGCCATGTCCGAAATACGTCATGGAATGGGCAGACATTATCGAAAAACAGCGTTTCGCGGAATATTGGGGCTGATCACCCTGCTTGTTTGCAAAACGGTATGGGACATTGAAACACCGACGCTTTCCTTAAGCGCCGCGACGAATGATACCCGGCGCTTCCAGGTGCTGGACCGTCAAGGCAGACCGCTCGGCATTTCCTACATGAATCGCTTCAATACCACGGATGTCGTGCCGCTGCATGCCATGCCCGAATTGCTCCGGCAAGCGTTCGTCACCTCTGAGGACCGGCATTTTTTCGAGCATCACGGCGTAGACTGGAGAGCCCGCGCCAGCGCCTTATGGCAGAATGTCCATGCGGGAAAGGCCGTGCGTGGCGCCAGCACGATTACCGAGCAAGTGGTGCGGATCCTGCACCCCAGAGCGCGCAACCTGTGGTCACGCTGGGTGGAAGGCTTTGAGGCATCCTTGCTGGAGGCGCATGCCAGCAAAGGTGAAATCCTGGAATTTTATCTTAACCAAGTGCCTTATGCCGCGCATCGCCGTGGCGTAGCACAGGCGGCGCGCTATTATTTCAATCGGGATCCGGATACGTTGACCCACAAGGAAATGCTCGCATTGGCGATATTGCCCCGCGCGCCGTCCGCCTTTGATCTTTATAAAAACCCCGGCGCCATGGAGTCCGCCGTTATTCGCCTTGCTCAGGCCATGGAGGAACGCCGGGAATTGACTTCACTCGAGAAAAGACGGCTGGTTGCTGAAAACATCATTTTGGAACCGCCCTCGCCGCCTGTGAACACGACGCATTTCATCCGT
Organism: Rickettsiales bacterium; assembly: GCA_965248995.1. Lineage (GTDB taxonomy): Bacteria > Pseudomonadota > Alphaproteobacteria > Rickettsiales > UBA998 > CBDFKY01. The sequence goes on from CBDFKY010000014.1 coordinate 286,054, forward strand.
TACATCCGGGAAACCATTCCTTATCGCCTGAGTGAACAGGGTGCGCTGACCACGACATTGGACGGGGAATTGCAGTACAAGGTTCAGCGCCTGTTGGACGAGCGTATCACCGCGTTAAAACGCAGGCAGGTGCATAACGGTGCGGTGCTGGTAGCGGATCACACCACCGGCGAAATTCTTGCCTGGGCAGTAGGAGGCGCCGGCAATGAAATGCTCAAAACCCACACACCGGGGCACGACATCGACGCGGTGCGCTCTGCACGCCAGCCCGGTTCATCCATGAAGCCTTTCCTGTATGCGCTGGCACTGGATTCCGGGTGGTCACCGGCCACGGAACTGGACGATGCGCCCATGGCGGAGGCTATCGGCTCCGGCCTGCATGATTTCCACAATTACAGCCATACGTTTTACGGTAAAATCCCGCTGCGGGAAGCACTGGGCAATTCTCTCAACATTCCGGCGCTTGAAACGATTACGTTCGTCGGACCGTCCCGCTACCTCGATACGCTGCATGCACTCGGCTTCGCAAGCCTTGTGCAGCCGGTGGAATTCTATAAGGAAGGGCTTGCGCTGGGGAACGGTGAGGTCACCTTGTTCGAAATGGTCCAAGGGTATGGCGCCCTGGCAAATCGTGGTGTATTCCGTCCATTGACCCCCCTACCTCAGACACCGTTTACACGCGAAAACACTCGTATCTATTCGCCAGAAGCCACGTCGCTGATTGCCAATATCCTCTCCGATCCCTTCGCGCGCAGGCGTGAATTCGGCGCAGGCAGCGTTCTGAATCTGCCCGTACAGACGGCAGTCAAAACCGGCACATCCACCGATTACCGGGATGCCTGGGCGCTGGGTTTCGATTCGCGTTATACCGTGGGGGTGTGGCTCGGAAATTTAGACCGAACGCCGATGGACGGCGTTACGGGTTCTCTGGGGCCTGCGCTCATATTGCGCGGCGTGTTCGCCGAGCTTGCCGAACGTGGCCCCGCACATCCGCTCTACCTGAGTCCCAGACTGGTGAGGAAGGAAACCTGCGCCGGCCATGATCAAAAGATCGGGGAAAAAGACTGTTTTTCCCGTACGGAATATTTTATTCCGGGCACGGAGCCTGATGATGAAGAGCATGCTTTCCCGCCCCGCAGCATGACGCTCATACGACCTACGGAAGGTTTGCACATCGCCTATGACCCGCGACTGCCTCCTGATGCCCAGGCATTCGAATGTGTCGCCGATGGGATTGCCGCCGGCCACAAAGTGAAATGGGTGCTCAACGGTACACCTGTCGCCGTCACAGAAGCAGGGCATTTCTTATGGCCTGTCAGGCGCGGTCACCATACATTACTGGCGCAAGAGACAAGCGACGGAAAAAAGATTCTTTCTTCAGACGTCGTGCATTTTAATGTCAAGTGATTCCCTGTTTCTGATGGTATGGGAGATAAAGCTTGCTTCCGACTTTCTTCTCTTTGCCAATCTTTCGGGCTCTTATCACCCGCCCCATCCTACATTTTAAAATTCCACCTGCATGGTGTTTTATCGGCCATAAAAATGAGATGTTCTCAAGCCGAATGACCAGATTCTGCTTATGGCCGGAGCGTAAAATGCAGCAATGCATATGCGCTAAGATCGAAGATGGATCTAGTGGCGTGTATGACGCCAAGTAACGGCGGTAAAAACAAGTTCAAACGCTACCGCTACTATAGTGTTTCCGAATAATTTCCGTACGGAAATTTTCGGATAAAAACACTATAAAATATATGGTTATAGTCATTTTATCCGACAAAAACCGTACGGTTTTTAATCGGAATGACTATATGTCAGCACCACAGCAATCAAACACGGTTAGAGAAGCAACACGCCATAGAGCATCCTATGGTTTTGATTCCTTATGCCAACCCTGAAACACACGCTGAAGCGTTAGAGCGATTTACGCATGAAGAGCGTGACTTTAATCCGCATGTGCATCGCCATGAGTTTGTTTGTCTGAATGAGGCGTATCAGCATTATCCACCCGAAAGACAGCATATGTGTGACTTTATCATATCGCTATTTCAGCAACGCCGCGCAACATATCAGGCACTTAAGCAGGGTAATCTATGAGTCACTCCTTACGCACCCGCTTGAAGAAAATGGAGATAGAGCGCAAGCCTTTGCCCAGAACGCATGTGATTATGTGTAAAATAGGGCAATTACAACAGGACGCGATTGCAGACTATCACGCCACCCATCCCGACTTTGACCCAGAGGATAGTGACAATACGCTAATAATGATAAGAAGCATTCCTGATTGAGCTGTCTAAAAACGGCGAGTGTGCAACCGTCTATAAAGGCTTTTCAGAATATATGCACAGGTGGGTGGATATTTTTAGGCGCATGTTAATTACAATGTGTTGTAATGTTTCCCATATAGGAGCTACTGTTACACGTTATATCTGGGGATATAATTTGCCTATTGTTTTGAAGTTGCTGGTTCATAAGAAAAAGTCTTTGTCGTTCATTTTCCTGATTTTGCAACTGCTGTTGCCAAAGCGCAAGGGACTGGCTCTCTCGAGCTTGTTCTTCTTGGCGTTTTTCATTTTCCATCTGTACCCAAGAATCATAAGCAACCTTTGCCTGACTTTCTGTTATTTCACCTTTTTCATATCGCTCCGATAGCAAAGCCTGCATATTTAAAGAGCGGTTAAAATAGTCTTGCCCGTGATTGAATTTACCCTGACTATAATCAGCATTCAATTTTTCCTGTATGCAACGAGTTTCTCTCGAAGAAGGAGCTGATTTCTTGATGCCTAAATCAATCTTACATTGCTGGCTAAGGGTGTCTATGTATTTATTAGAAGGAGAGACAGCACACCCCCCTAAAGCAAGCACCAGTGCGCTTGCCAATAGTGCTTTTTTCATAATTTCCCCTTTTTGCTATAACCGTGTTAATCGGGGAGTTAAGAAACCCATCAACAGAAAGGTCGCGCTTACCTTTGGCGGGAAAGCCTGTTTTATACGCAAACGCCTCCCCGACCAAAGTCAAGGAGTGCGGATAACGACCACACAACACCGTCATTAATAGAGGTTCTCACGCCCCAGATAGTCAACTGCGACTATCATGCAGGAAAAGTAGAAACAATTAGCAGGATATGCAAGCGAAAATCATCCGCGCTTGTTCGCGGCAATCCGCCCTCAACCAGCATTTATTTTGTGGGTTGATTTGCGGGCTATGAGAAATAATTCGGAAAAAAATATATATAACTCAGTAAGTTAGACATGATAAATGGCGGAGGAGATGAGATTCGAACTCACGATAGAGGTTAACCCTCTATAACGGTTTAGCAAACCGCCGCCTTCAGCCACTCGGCCACCCCTCCGCAGTCAAAGTGGTGTCTGGATGCGCCGTGGCCGAGGTTTGGCTGAAGGCGGCATGAAGACTGAGCTGCTATGCTTGCATAGTAGCGGGCGGCCACTCGGCCACCTCTTGCAGGTAGAAACTGGTCATACCCCGCGCAGCGCGATTGAACAAGCGCTTTTTGCAGGGCGTGCGGTTTTTAAGCAGCGTCCATCTCGGGGGAGGCGTCGTCGTCGGGGCCGGTGTTCATCATGTCGGTCACCACGCCGGCGTTTTCCATGATTTTGGCGCGGATTTCCTTGGCCACCGATTGATTGGCTTTCAGGTACTGGCGGGCGTTTTCCTTGCCCTGGCCGATGCGCTGCTCACCGTAGGAGAACCACGATCCTGCCTTATCAACGATTCCGGCTTTGACGCCGATGTCGATCAGTTCGCCGAAGCGGGAAATGCCTTCGCCGTAGAGGATGTCGAACTCGACGGTGCGGAACGGGGGGGCTACCTTGTTTTTCACCACTTTCACCTTGGTCTGGTTGCCGATCACCTCTTCCTTGTCTTTGATCTGGCCGATGCGGCGGATATCAAGGCGTACGGACGCATAGAACTTCAGCGCGTTGCCGCCGGTGGTGGTCTCGTTACTGCCGTAGGTCACGCCGATTTTCTGGCGGATCTGGTTGATGAAGATCACCATGCAGTTGGTGCGCGAAATGGTGCTGGTCAGCTTGCGCAGCGCCTGGGACATCAGGCGGGCCTGCAGGCCCATGTGGGAATCGCCCATCTCGCCTTCCAGTTCGGCTTTGGGGACGAGGGCGGCGACCGAGTCGATCACCAGGACGTCCACCGCGCCGGAGCGTACCAGCGTGTCGGCGATTTCCAGTGCCTGTTCGCCGGAGTCGGGCTGGGAGATCAGCAGTTCGTCGACATTGACGCCGAGCTTGCGCGCGTACACCGGATCAAGCGCGTGTTCCGCGTCGATGAAGGCGCAGGTGCCGCCCGCTTTCTGGCATTCGGCGATGGCGTGCAGGGTCAGCGTGGTTTTCCCCGAACTTTCCGGCCCGAAAATCTCGATCACCCGGCCTTTCGGCAGGCCACCCACGCCGAGCGCGATGTCCAGCCCGATGGAGCCGGTGGAAATCGCTTCGATCTCCAGGCTTTCCTGCTGGCCCATGCGCATGATGGAGCCCTTGCCATAGGCCTTCTCGATCTGCGCGAGGGCGGTCTCCAGCGCTTTGGTTTTGTCGGGTTGCTTTTCTGTGACCATGGAAATTACTCATTTTAAAGGTGATGATGCATTATTACATAGTGTTTCTGGCCATTAACGCAAGGGGCTTCATGGCGCATATTTTATAAAATGTCATTTCCCTGTCCTATAACTAAGATAGAGTAATATTTGTTAAGGGCGGAGCGTACGGATCAAGAAAGAAGAACACGGTGCAGGCGCAGCGGAAGTGGTGGCCGGAGGGGCAGCGGGAGCTGCCGTCGCGGCTGGCGGGACAATGGTTGCTGTTGAAGCCAACAGGCAGGCGGCCGAAAAAGTATACAGTCAGCTTATTGATAAGGCCCACAGTATTTTCAAGGAAAAAACAGGAAAGGGTTTAATGACTGCGACGGCTGACGCCATGCATTCCGCCATTGAATCGGGCATTGATCCAAACAATACCCAAGCGATGGCCGAACATGCCGATGTGAAGGCCGTAGCCAATCAGATGAAACAGATATCTGAAGACGTGGCTAAAAAAGCCATGGCGCTTAAAGGGGGCCAGATCGCCGCCATTTCCGCCGCTACTTTAGCGGCAGTCGGGCTTACGGTTTATGGAGTGCATAAAATGCGTAACCGTGAAAAACCTGTGGTACATATCGACGCGGCCACCGCCCAACTGGAGAATACCCGGGTACAGGAAGCGCAGACCTCCATGGGCAACACGCGCTAGGGCTCAACTGATCAGCTTCAAATCCCGCAGCAGGTCGTAATCTTCTTCCGGGCCGGTGAGGTCGGTCAGGACCAGTTCCTTGGGGCCGGTAAGGCGCGGCTGGATATCGAACGGTTTGAACTGGGCGTCGACGTAGGCTCCTTCCTCGATAGTCAGCGATTTATGCAGGATCGCCCCCTCGATATGGGCGTTGGGATAGATGCAGACTTTGGGTGACTTGATGATGCCGTGCACCGTGCCGAAGATGTGCACCGCGCTTGCTGCGGTAATATCGCCGGTAATGACGCCGTTTTCGCGCACGTAGACCGTCTCCGAGGTGATGTTGCCTTCCAGCCGCCCGTCGATGTCCACCATCCCGTCGCTGATCAGGTTGCCCAGCAGGCGTACGTCCACCGAGATGATGGTCGGAGGAATCTTGCGGGCGGGGAGGGAATCCGCCTTGCCTGTGCCGGTGTCATCCTTCTTGCTGGAGGGTTTGGAAAACATATTGTCCTGCCTTGATAAAGGGTAGAGGGTTGATGGCGACGCCGTTATAGCGGATTTCGTAATGCAGGTGGTTGCCGGTCGAGCGGCCCGTCGAACCCTGGATGCCGATCACCTGGCCCTTCTTGACCTGCATGCCGCGCCGGACCAGAATTTTGCTTAAATGGCCGTAGCGCGTCACGAAGCCGTTACCGTGATCCACGTCGATCATGCGTCCGTAAGCGCCGTTATAGGAGGCGTAGACCACCTGGCCGCCCGCCGTCACCTTCGCTTCCGAGCCGATGGGGCCGGCATAGTCGATGCCGGTATGGGTGGCGAGGGAGCGGCGGAACGGGTCGACGCGGCGTCCGAAACCGCTGGTGAAGCGTCCGAACGGCATCGGGTGGGAAATGGGCACTTCATGCAGGCCGTCCACCATATGCGCCAGGTACGTCACCTCGGAAAGGACGTCGTTTTCGGTCATCTGGTCGTTTAAGCTGTCGCCGTCATACGCCACGTACGGCCCGCCCTGCGGCACGTCCGTGCCCAGATCCGCCGCCGCGAGCTTTTCCGCCTTGTCTTCCACGAGGGAGGAGATCTTTTCCTTCATGCCGGTGATCTCCACCGCCTTTTCCAGCGCTTTGATCTTGCGGCGGGTGAGATGGTGGATCTCGTTCATGAACTGCTTCTTGGCGAATTTTTCCTCTTCCAGCTGGTTCTCCAGGAAATTGATGCGGTCGAACAGCTTCGTGTTGTTGGCGGGGCTGGTGGTGAACGACCCGTCCGCCTGCTGAGTCACGCCCGGGGACTGCTGGTACTGGTCGATCACGAACTGGGCGTAATCGCTTAAGCTGTCCCCTTCCTGATCCATGCGCATCAGGTCGCGCTTGAGCAGCGCATATTCGCTGTTCACCTTCTCGTTTTCCGCTTCCGCCTGCTCAATGGCACGGCCCTGATCGGCGATGGTGGCTTGCGCCTCAATATAGCGGCCCGTGGAATAGGACGCGCCGCCGACGATGGTCAGGGCGATCAGCGCGATGATCACCTGCGAACGCAGCGACAAGGCATAATGGTCCACCGCGTGGGTAGATACAACGACGACGTTTTTGGCATGAAACAGCCGCTTGATGCGTCTGACGAACGGATGGCTGCTAAGATTCATGATCCACGTGAAGCTGGTTATCTCTCATATTGCGCCGTGCGCTGCCTTAAGCAGCTTCGGCGCAACCCCCAATTCGGGCAGAACGTAGTCAATAACGGCCCGCGTGGCAACCGCTATTTAGAGACGCGTTTTCCAGCCGTTTGTTCATCAAGATGTCATAATGATCGTTTAGTATGGATTTAGTTAAGAGATATAAGGTAGTATAGGTTTATGGCGAATCCGGGCGAACACGAAAATAGAACAGGTGATAAAGTCGTTGCAGTCGCCGCGGGAACCGCCGCGGGAGCAGGGACGTTCGCCGTTGCGACCCACCTGTTGAAAGACAAGGCGCCGAATGCCGCGCAAGGGGTGCTGAATGCCGCGCAAAGTGCCGGCACTCATGCTATCCAGCTTGTGAGCGAGCAAGGCGTTTATACAAAAAACGCCGGTACGCCGTTAGTCAATAACTTCGAAACCGCGATCACCCATGTGCCGGCCGCCGAGGCGTCGGCCAAGGCAGGAAATTTTTTCACCAACAGCGCCGGAAAAATCGGTGACGTGGTGAAAAACAGCGGCAAGGCATTCGGCCAGTTGCCGCCCGGGAAAAAGGCGCTCGTCATTGCTGCGGTGGCCGCCACTACCGCCGTGGCAGGGGCGGGATATATGCATATCACCAAGCCGCACAACAGTCTCGGCAATCCGCCCGACGCGGAATTAAGCGGTCGCGTGGCGGGTCGTGAACAAAACAGGGAGCGTTAGAAAACAATGATACACCACCTCCATGATCTCCTATTTATCATGATCGCTAGTCTGAGCGCGATTCCCCTTTCAGCAGGCGCCCTTTCTCGCGGGTCCAGTCCCGCTCTTTCTCGCTCTCCCGCTTGTCATGCGCCTTCTTGCCGCGCCCGACGGCGAGCTTGACCTTCACCAGCCCCTTTTCATTGAAAATCAACGCGAGCGGCACCAACGTCAGCCCCTTGGTCTGCAACAGGCCGATCAGTTTCTGGATTTCCCGCTTTTTCAGCAACAGCTTACGCGGCCGTTTCGGTTCGTGATTGAAGCGGTTGCCGCCGTGATATTCGGCGATGTGCAGGTTATGCAGCCACATCTCGTTTTCCTTATGGATGGCGAACGCGTCAGCCACGTTGGCCTTCCCGGCCCGCAACGATTTCACCTCCGTGCCGGTCAGCACTATGCCCGCCTCGAATTCCTCCAGCAGTTCGTATTCGAACCGGGCGCGGCGGTTGAGGATGGAGGGCTGGTGATGGACGCGGGCTTTACTCATACGGTTCCATCCGGGCTTGGCTCCCCCCTTGAGGGGGAGCGGATGAAGTGAGCCCGAAGGGCGAAGCTGAATCGTGGGGGAGGGACTTAAGAAAAGCCCCCCACCAAAACACGTTGTGTTCTGACTCCTCCTCAAGGGGGGAGAAGAGCATCTTGCGCATATGATCCATTGCCGCTAACATCACGGATTCTCCCTATAGGCGCGACCGGTCAAATCAAGCCCAGCTCGAACAGGGCCGTATCGATCCGCTCGCGGGTGAAATCCCCGGCGGGCACCAGCGGCAGGCGGATGATGTCGCGGCATTTGCCGAGGCGGTGCATCGCGTATTTCACCGGGGCCGGGCTGGTTTCCACGAACATCATGTCATGCAGCTCGATTAAGGATTCATGCAGTTTGCGGGCGATGAGGTAATCGCCTTCGAGGCTCGCTTCCTGCAGGCGGGCGCATAAGGCCGGGGCGACGTTGGCGCTGACCGAGATGCATCCGACGCCGCCCATCAGGTTGAAGGCCAGCGCCGTCATGTCCTCGCCGGAAAAGAGCGCCAGCCGGTCGCCGGCGCGGTGATGCAGCTTTGCCACCCGCGCCAGGTCGCCCGTCGCGTCCTTGACGCCTATGAGCGTCGGGCAGGCATCGGCTAGGGCCAGGATAGTATCGTCGGCGATGTCGATCACCGAGCGGCCGGGGATGTTGTAGATGATCAGCGGCAGGTCCACCGCATCCGCCACGGCGCGGAAATGCGCGAACTGGCCGTCCGGCGTGGGCTTGTTATAGTACGGAGCGACCAGCAGCGCCGCGCTCGCCCCCGCTTTTTTCGCGTGGCGGGTGAAATCGATCGTCTCCGCCGTGGAATTGGAACCGGTGCCCGCCATGACCGGCACCCGGCCCGCCGTGACTTTCACCACTACCTCTATCACCGCTTTATGTTCGTCGTGGCTGAGCGTCGGGGATTCCCCCGTCGTCCCGCAGGGCACCAGCCCGTGCACGCCCTGCGTGATCTGCCACTCCGTCAACGCCTCCAGCGCCGGAATGTCTATGCCCGTCTCGGTCATCGGCGTGATCATCGCCGTGAAGACGCCCTTCAGTTTTTCCATGTTCATAGATGCGATTATCCGTGCGGATAGATGATTTTTGAAAATCTATAGAATAACAGAGCGGTGAGCGCAACGAATCACTTGCCTTTTGAGCCGTTGTTTTTTATAAGGGCTGTTCGCCGTCCGCGTTGACGCACGGCGGCAGTCGGGGTGTAGCGCAGCCTGGTAGCGCATCTGGTTTGGGACCAGAGGGTCGGGAGTTCGAATCTCTCCACCCCGACCATCTTTCGCACTGCGGACTTCGGACGGTTCGCCGCAGCGATGGGCGCAGCCATCAGGAGGCGATCTTAGGCATAGGATGCGCTTGCGTTGCCGTAGCGCAAGCGGAGGCGAAGGAGGGCTAATGCGGTTTATTGCACTTCACAAGCATCCTCGGCGATCAATACTTCCATGAAAAAAAGTTTCAAAGAGGTGACGTCTGCCTCATCTTTTTATCGCGCCTTCCGCCTGGGGCTTGCCGCCCATGGGAATGACTGTGCTTTTTCCTTCTTCAAAACTTTTGTCCAGGGTGATACCCAGCTTGGCGGGGTTCATTAACGCTACCGTGGCCCCATCCTGCGTAAAGGCAATCCTGTCGAGGTCCGTTCCGGCATTATTGATCACTATAACCCAATTGGCAGGGCCGGAAATGCCTGCGGAAGCAGCCAGCTTTTCCGCTTCCGCTTTGGTGAGGATCTTATCCGCTCCAGCTGCGTCCATGACTGCCTGTTCCTGTGAGGTAATTCCGGCCTGGGAGGGAGACGGAGGCGTCTGCACGGGCGCTTCCACCGGTTTGGCTTCTTTTTCCAAACGCGCTATCACTTCCGGATCCTTTGCCGCATTTTTACCCGTCGCGATGATCTTGCCGTCCGCAACTAATATCGTGGAGTCATGAAATGAATTTTTCTCTATGGCGTCTGCCGCCTTTTTGGCATCTTTCTCCGCGATAGTTATCGTGTAGGTATCGCCGGTACGGTTGTGTCCCAGATCAGGTTTCGCTTCAATACCTGCATTCTGCAACGTGCTTAACAACGCATTACGCTGCATTTCCTGGGTCGCTGCCATACCCGGCTGTGCCGGAAAAGGTACCTGGAAATGAAACGTTATTTCTGGGCCATATTTCGTGACCGTTATTTCTTCTACGCTGCTCATGAGAGTATCCTTATGAAAAATTAGCGAAAGGGTGAATTTCTGTATTCCCGTCCAATACCTTTATACCCTACCCATTTATCGTTACGGTTTGGTTACAATTATTAAACTAAATAGTAAAAATATAGAACAGCGCCCTCGCGCAACCGTTTTAACCGCATCGCTATTTCATTCGCTTTAAGAAAAGAGTTCTCTTAAAAAGAGGCATACGTTCCAGGGATACCATTATGTTTATTTATACTACCGAGGCCGCCGGATTAAAAAGACTGCCCCTTGCCGCGGAGTTATCTGTCCCGCAAAACGCCGTCTGGCTGGATATGTACCAGTTCACTTCCGCCGAGGAAGCGCAGGCGGAGGCGTTCCTCGACCTGCCGATCCCGACCCGCGAGGAAATGAACGAGATCGAGCTTTCCAGCAGCCTGTACCATGAAGGCGGCGCGGTCTACATGACGTTCAACATCGTGGGCAACGCCGATACGCCGGAACCGGATATCCAGCCCTGCACCTGCATCCTCGCAGGGGGCAGACTGGTCACGGTGCGTTACAGCGACCCGAAACCGTTTCGCCAGTTCATCGCCAAGATCGAAAAGCTGCCGGCGTCCGAACATTCCGGGCCGGTGTTTTTCGTGCTGCTGCTGGAAAGCGTGATCGAACGCCTTGCCGATATCCTGGAGCGGGTAGGGGGAAACATCGACCAGATGACCCGGCTGATCTTCCGCTCGCCGGCGAAAGCAGGCTGCGAGAAACCGAACTACCAGGAGATTCTGGAGCGGATGGGCCGGGAGGGCGACCTCGCCTCCAAAGCGCGGGAGAGCCTGGTGACGCTGGACCGGATCATGAGTTACGCGCTGCAGTCGAAAGCGGCGGGGATTCGCGATGATTCCAGAACCCGGCTCGAGACATTGCTGCACGACGTGACGGCGCTCGGCGACCATATCGGGTTTCTGTCGAACAAGATCAATTTCCTGCTCGACGCGACGCTCGGCATGATCAATATCGAGCAGAACGCCATCATCAAGATTTTCTCGGTAGCGTCGGTCGTGTTCCTGCCGCCGACGCTGATCGCCAGCATCTACGGCATGAATTTCGAGCATATGCCGGAGTTGAAATGGCATCTGGGATATCCGCTGGCGCTGCTGCTGATGACGCTTTCCTCGCTGTTTCCGTATCTGTATTTCAAGCGGCGGAAGTGGTTGTAATATGGCGGATAAAACTCTCGGTTATCGTCATTCCCGTGAAGGCGGGAATCCAGCCTCTATCATGTACTGGATTTCCGCCTTCGCGGGAATGACGGTTTACATTACGTTTTGAAACGCAGGATCTTTTACATAAGACTGAAATAACTGCTCCGACAACGCCTCTTTGCGAAGTGAGGGCATCAGCGAAAGAGCCTGCTGCAAGGCGGAGGCGACGTCCGGCGCAGGAGCATGCAGCGCGGCGAGGGTGCGGGCCCTGTTGTACCAGGCCCGTGCATAATCGGGCTTGCGGGCGACGGCGTCCTCGTAATCGGCCAGCGCCCCGGCGTAGTCCTGCAGCTTGAAGCGGATGGTGCCGCGGTTGTAGCAGGTGCGCGGATCGTTCGGGTCGGCGGCCAGCGCCGCGTCGTAATCGGTCAGCGCTCCCGGTAGGTCCTTGGTTTCCGCCCGTGCGTAACCCCGGTTGGAATAGGCCTCGCGGGTCGGGTGCAGGGCGATCGCCTGGTTGTAGCAGGTGATTGCCTCGTCGTATTTTTTCTGGGAAACGCAGAAATTACCCTGCTGGAACAGCAGGATAGCTTCCATGCGGGCGTCCATGCTGCGCTGCTGAGCGTGCATCTCCTCGATCATCTCGTCATGCTGCTCCATCTGGGTTTGGCGGAGCGTCCCGAAATCCGTCTCGATCTGGCGGATCTTGTCGGTCACTTTCTCCCCCACCTGCGCATTGATGCTGCCGGCAATCATTTTCTTGATGTTGAGCCAGCCGACGAACCCGGCGAGCGCGATCATCAGGGCGAAGACGGCGAGCGCCGACTGATACAGGGCCGTTTGCGCCCCGATGGTGGCGTCGATCTGGCGGGAGAGCTCCAAGGTCAGGGTGTCGAGCTGGGTGCTTACCTCATGCTGGCCGCGCTCAAGAATGTCGAGGCGGTATTCAGGATTGGCGTAAGGGGCGGGAGGAGGGGCGGAAGAGGGGCCATTAGTCATAGCGTGTAATCCGCTCTCTATACATTACCGTCCGGGACTAAACCCGCGAGCCTGGGGTTTCTGATTCATGCGCATGGCCTCTTGAACATGTTCATGGCATAGTTTCAAGGCCTCTTTTGCATCATCATACTCTTCCACGGTCATCTTTTTACCTCTCGCTTCCGCAGGCCCTGTATGCGTGTACACATCTGCCAAGAGTTCGGACGCCTTCATGAAAGATTCAAAATCGGGGAGCGTTCCAATCGTTGTATTGAGGGCATTCGTTGCCAGATTAATGGATTGTCTTTTTTTGTTATCAACAAATTCGAGTTCTGTTTGCAGTTCTTCCGACATTGAAATATTCCTTAAAAGGTAAATGATTGTATGTTAATAAGTAATGACAGATAATATATCCAGATACAAAAAGTTTGTACAGTTTTTTGCAACCATTTATTAAAAAATGTTTAACCCGCCGCTTTCAATTCCTCGCGCTCCACGTCCAGCGCCTTCACGGCTTTTGGGGAAAGCTGGATATTCAACTCACGCAACTGCTTCTCCTCCGCCCTCGCGGGCGCCTGCATCAGCAAATCTTCCGCCTTTTGCGTCATCGGAAAGGCGATCACCTCACGGATATTCGGTTCATCGGCGAGCAGCATGACGATCCGGTCGATGCCCGGAGCGATGCCGCCGTGCGGCGGCGCACCGTAATGGAACGCTTTCCAGAGCGCACCGAATTTCTCTTCCAGCACTTTTTCATCATATCCCATCAGGCCGAAGGCGCGCTTCATGATGTCGGGGCGGTGGTTACGGATGGCGCCGGAGGAGAGTTCTACGCCGTTGCAGACGATGTCGTATTGATACGCCAGAATATCGAGCATTTTTGCCTTGTTGCCGACCGCCGCTTCCAGCGCTTCCAGCCCGCCTTGCGGCATGGAGAACGGGTTGTGCGAGAAAATGATTTTCTTCTCTTCCTCATCCCATTCAAAATAAGGGAAATCGACGATCCAGCAGAAACTGAACAGGGTCTCGTCAATCAGGCCAAGTTGACGGCCCAGTTCGACGCGCACTTTCCCAGCGATGTTCGCGGCTTCCGTCTCACTGCCGGAGGCGAAGAATACGGCGTCGCCCGGGTTGAGGCGGGTACGGGTCTTGAGCGTTTCCAGTTTTTCAGGGGAGAGGAACTTGGCGATCGGCCCTTTGCCGGAACCGTCCGCGTCGATGATGATATAGGCCAATCCTTTTGCGCCGTTTTCCTGCGCATAGGCGATCATTTTATCGTAAAAACTGCGCGGCTGGTCGGCGACGGCAGGAGCGGGAATAGCGCGCACTACGCCACCTTTGGCCACCAGTTCCGCGAAAATCTTGAAATCGGAGCCTGTCCAGATGTCGCCTGCGTCGGCGATCTCGATCGGGACGCGCAGGTCGGGCTTGTCGGAGCCGTATTTCAGCATCGCTTCGCGGTAGGGGATGCGGGGGAACGGAGAGGCGGCGATCCGCCGGGTGGAAAATTCAGCGAAGATTTCCGCCATCACGGGTTCAATCACGCCGAAGACATCTTCCTGCGTGCAAAAGCTCATTTCCATGTCGAGCTGGTAGAATTCGCCGGGGGAACGGTCGGCGCGCGCGTCCTCGTCGCGGAAGCAGGGGGCGATCTGGAAATACCGGTCGAAGCCCGACATCATCAGCAGTTGCTTGAAGATCTGCGGTGCCTGCGGGAGGGCATAAAACTTGCCGGGATGGACACGGCTTGGCACGAGGTAATCCCGCGCGCCTTCCGGAGAGGAACTGGTGAGAATCGGCGTCTGGAATTCGTTGAAGCCGCGCTCCCACATCTTCATGCGCAGGCTGGCGATCACCTGCGAGCGGAGCATGATGTTGGCGTGGATCTTTTCCCGGCGCAGATCGAGGAAACGGTAGGTCAGGCGGGTTTCCTCCGGGAAGTCCCGGTCGGAATTGACCTGCAGCGGCAGGGGGTCGGCCTCGGATTCGACGTGGCAGTCATTGATCCGCACTTCGATGGCGCCGGTCGGCAGGCCTGCGTTGACGGCGGCGGTCTCCCGCGCTTCCACCGTGCCTTTGATCGTGACTACCGATTCGTTGCGCAAGTGCGAGAGGCGTTCGAACTGCGCGTGGTCGCTTTCCATCACGCATTGGGTGATGCCGTAATGATCGCGCAGGTCGATGAACAGCAGCTGCCCGTGGTCGCGCACCCGGTGCACCCAGCCGGAGAGCGTCACGGGGTGGGTGACATGTCCGGCGTTGAGGTCGTTGCAGGTGTGGGTACGGTAGGGGTGGGTCATAAGATGCCTTTGTATGAAATATAAAGAGGCAATCTATAAGATTTTAGCGTGAAATCACAAGGGTTTTCCCGTAATAATCACTAGAAAAGAGCAGCAAATGAGGGTTCAAGACTTCTGTCTTGAGGAGCGCACTTGCATGGGTTGGCTCTGCGCCACCGCGCTTACCTGTGCTTTGGGGATAGAATAAGCGTCGATGCGGCTGGCCAGATCGTCATCGCCCACATTCATAGCGCGCTCCATCAATGTCAGCTTTGCATTTTCCGGCAGCAGGAGGCCATGTTTTTCAATGGCGTGAAACATCGCAAGCAATTCCTTCGCATCAGGAGGAAGCATGTCGGGGCTGGTAGTGCAATCGTTGATTGTTTTCTCAAGCGCGGCTTTTTCTCTGTCCGCATTATGTACCTCCATTTTTTCGATTTTCTTCTTATCTCCTTTATTCTGCGATATTTCGTAATGCATCCGTAATGCTTCCAGATAATCCGCTGGCATGGTTTCAGGCGTGTCTTTCACCTGCTCCCATTTTTCCTGAATTTCCGCCACCGTGTAGGCGGCGTCCGCACTTTCCCTCACGCGCTCGCTTTTGGATGGTCTGGGCGCCAGAGGCGCTGGAAAGGAGGGTTCGGTTTGAACAGGGGCGGGCGCTTCGGTCACGGCAGGCGTCGGCACCGCTGCACCAATTTCCTTCGACAAGGTGTTTTGCATCGTCAGAATGGTTTGATACGCTCCTTTCAATTCCTCCGGTAGGCCAGCGAAAGCATTTTTCACCTTATACTCGTTTTCTTCGGAAGAAAAATCGGTTGGGAACGGATCGGGATACCACCCGTAGCCATTGCGTATCTTTGGCAGTATCGCCCCTTTCACCTGATCCATGATCGGCTCCGCAAGCGGTGCGAGCATTTACCGTACCTCCCTGAAATCATTGGTTGAAACAGCGACCGCCAGCAGGGCTTCGACCTCTTGTATTCCGTTTTGAAACGTCTTTAGACCGGCTTCATTCTCCGCTTTCCATTGAGGTTTCGTCTTAAAAACCTTAGTATCCCGCATCGTTTCATACGGTGTCTTCTCATTGATCTTCACGGCTTGCTGCTCGGCATAGGCCATCACTTCCTCCAGGTCAGGGGATCTGAATTTGGGATACATGAAAAAAGAACTGCCGTGAAAATCCCCGGGCGTTGCGGAATAATACGCATAGTCAGCGTTAACAGGACTCTCCGTCTGCCTGCCATGGTGCGACATGACCCGGATGAAACCGGCATTATCGTTGGCAGAGATATATAACGCCTGATCTTCCGGCAGTTTCCAGCGCTCGATCCGTTCCTGGTAATGCGGGTCGTCGATGAACGAAGCAATCGCGTTGATGACTGCCAGCGTATGCTGAGGTCTTTGGCGTTACTGATATGAAAGGAAGTCATGCTCCATAATTTCCGGTCACACGCCTCTTTCTTTCCATGGCTGATCGCATCCTCGTAGACGCGCGCCGCTTCCGGCGTCTCTCCCGCTCCAACCAGCGCCGCGACAATCTGGGCATGATCCACCGGACAGGGATACTCGAACGCCACCTCGCTCTCTTTGTCCTTTTTTGTTTTGATGCCCGGCCTGGAAGTTGCCCCGGCATCACGCTTGAAAAGTGTTACCGTGGGTGTGCCGACGTTATCGTACACTCTTCCTTTGGATGTGCTTGCCGTCCGCCATATGACCTTGGCCCTGATACCATATCCTGCAATGTCGGTCTCCGGCTCGCTCTGATACGTAGTGTAACTCCAAGGGGCCACGCGGCTACCACGGCTGTTCGTATGCCCTTTTGTTTGCAGCCCGGTATCGATAACGGTCGTCGGAACACCTGAAAATTGCAGATGCTCCACTGTGTGATCGTAACCGTTACCGCTGAAATGTTTGATGGCGGCGGGGAGATTGGTCATTATCTATCCTTATTCGAAAGCACTATCCTATCCGCATTTTATTTCATTTTAATGAATAAAGCGTTTTTCACACCCGTACATAAATGCTGCGTTCCTGCGGATGGGAAGCGAACTGGGTGTTGCCCACCGGCAGGGTCTCGGCGCTGCCGAGGAACAGGTAGCCGCCTCTGGGCATCACTTCCGCGATGTTGGAGAGAACCAGGTTCTTGGTGACGTCGTCGAAATAGATCAGCACGTAGCGGCAGAACACCACGTCGAAGCTGCCGTGGTGGCGGGCGTTGCCCATCAGATTATGCTGCCGGAACGTGACTTTGGTACGGATGGCGTCCTGCAGCTGCCAGCGGTTTTCCGGAAGCTGCGTGAAATATTTGAGCAGCAGGGGCATCGCCAGGCCGCGCTGCACCTCGAACTGGTTATAGGTTCCCTCTTTCGCCTTGGCGAGGATCTGCTTGTCGATATCGGTCGCCAAAATGGAGTGGGAGACGGCGCCCACCGCGGCCTGGTTTTCCTGCATCAGCATGGCGATGCTGTAAGGCTCCTGCCCGCTGGAGCAGGCGGCGCACCAGAAGGAAAGGGGTTTGTTCGGGACGCGCGCCAGCAGTTCCTTCACTACGATGTCTTTGAGATGCTGGAACGGTTTGGTGTCGCGGAAGAACATGGATTCGTTGGTGGTCATCGCCTCGATCATCTGCTGCATCAACGCCTCGTCCGGCACTTTCTGCATCAGGCCGCCGACGAAGGAGGACAGGCTTTTATGGCCGTGCTGGGCGGCGACGGGCAGCAGGCGGGATTCGAACAGATACAGCTTGTCCTCCCTCAAATCGATACCGGAGCGGCTCTTGATCAGTGTCTGGAGATAGGAAAATTCGGATGCGAGCATGGAACTAACGCGCCTCCCCGAATGCTTTCTTCAGGTAAGGCGCGATTTCCCGAAGCGGCAGCACGGCGGAGGCGATCCCCGCTTCCGTCACCGCCTTGGGCATTCCCCAGACGACCGAGGTCTCCTTGTCCTGCGCGACGACCGCACCACCCGCCTGCGACAGGAGGATGGCGCCTTGCAGCCCGTCCTGCCCCATGCCGGTCAGCACCACCAGCAGCAGGTGGCCGCCGTAGATCTCTACAAGAGAGCGGACCATCGGATCGGCGGCGGGGCGGCAGAAATTGATCATTTCCCCTTTATGCAGTTTCACCTGCACGGCGCCGTTGTGTTTTTCCAGCAGCAGGTGGAAATCTCCCGGCGCGACGTAAGTCCGCCCGCCGCGCACCACCTCGGCGTCCACCGCTTCGTGGCATTCCCTGCCGCTGGCGGCGGCGATGTTGGTCGCCAGAATTTTGGTGAAGGCGGGGGGCATGTGCTGGGTAATGAAAATCGGTATGTTCTGCAGGCTGGCGCCCAGATCCATGAACAGGGTGCTGAGCGCCTGCGGCCCGCCCGTCGAAGAAGCGACGGCCAGCGCCTGCGGGACCAGCGCCGGGTAGCGCAGCCGGTATTCCGGCGTCGGCGTGACGGTCCCGGAGGGCGTGCTGGCGGGGGGCGGTGCGACGGAAGACGGCGCGGATGCGGCGGGGGTGGCTTCCCTTCCCGCCAGCGCCAGAATCTTGTTCACCAGTTCGTAGAGGAAACGGTCCATCTCCGCCTTGCCGCTGGCCGACGGTTTCTGCAGGTAGTCCGACGCGCCGAGGGACAGCGCCTTCATGCTGATATCCGCGTTGCGGGCGGTCAGCGTCGACGCCATGATTACTTTCGTGTGCGGGGAGAGCTTGAAGATCTGCGGCAGGGCGGTCAGCCCGTCCATGTTGGGCATTTCGATGTCGAGCACCACGACGTCGGGTTTCAGGTTTTTCACGTGGTCGAGCGCCATCACCCCGTCGATCGCCGTGCTGAGCACCTCGATCTGCGGTTCGGCGCGGAGCAATCGGGAGACGACTCCCCGCACGATGATGGAGTCGTCCACCACGATGACGGTGACGGGTTTTTTAGTCATAATACTCCCAGCAGTTCCAGTTTGCTGCGCAGGATTTCCGCGTCAAACGGTTTCATGACATATTCATTGGCGCCGAGCGTCAGGGCTTCCTGTATATGCTTCATGTCCGTCTCCGCCGTGCAGAAAATGACGATGGGGTGGGAACCGTTCGGGGCGGTGCCCCGCAGCCATGTGATGAACTCGATCCCGCTCACCCTCGGCATATGCCAGTCCAGCAGGATCACGTCCGGCATGCCGGCCAGCACTTTATCCTGTGCGGCCAGGCCGTCTTCCGCTTCGTCCACGGCGAAACCCAGTTCCCGCACCATGGCGGTCGACATTTTCCGTACAATCTTGGAGTCTTCTACCACCAGGCAGGTCTGCATGAGTTTTCTCTTTCCTCTAATGGTGAAGCTGCATCAGCGCCGCGATGTCAAACAGCACCAGCAGTTCCGAATCCAGCCGGTACACGCCCGCCGCCATGTCCCGCCAAGCTGAATGCAGGTTGACCGGCACCTTGTCGATCTGGTGGATCGGCACGGAAAGCACGTCCCCCACGGCGTCCACCATCAGGCTGAACAGCTCATCGCGGTGTTCGATCACCACATGCATCTGGCGGGCCGGCTTGTTCGCGTCGCTTAAGGCCAGCCGTTTGTACATGTTGATGACGGTGACGATCCGCCCCCTTAAGTTGAGCGAGCCTTCCACCACCGGCGGGGCGAGGGGAATGCGGGCGATCTTCTGTTCCCGCACCACGTCCTGCACTACCATCACCGAGGCGCCGAACAATTGTCCGTTCACCCGCATCGTGACAAAGCTCTGCTT
The DNA here is from genome assembly GCA_965248995.1 of Rickettsiales bacterium. Lineage (GTDB taxonomy): Bacteria > Pseudomonadota > Alphaproteobacteria > Rickettsiales > UBA998 > CBDFKY01. Next base: position 305,587 of record CBDFKY010000014.1, read on the forward strand.
TTCCACCGCAGCGGCGGATACGGACGGCAGGTTCGTGAAGGAAGGCCTTTTTTCGGTGGTCAGCATAAAAATTCCTCAAATATTGGAGTTGCGGACAATTCCCCCCTTGAGCGGGAGCAGGTCGTTGTGCTTCTTATCACGCCGCCTCCACCGCTTGTTCCTTTGCATGGGAAATCAACTGGATCAGTTTTTCCCGCTCTGTTTTCAGGACGAACCCGTTCATGCCGCATTCCCGGATGCGCCGCTCGATGGAATCGTTCGCGGTGGAGGTGAAGGCGTAGATCGGCAGGTGTTTCAACTGCGGGGCGGAGCGTATCGCCAGGGCTAGCTCGAACCCGTCCATCAGCGGCATTTCGATGTCGGTGACCACCACGTCGAATTCCTGCTTGTTGAGTACCGTCAGCGCATCCTTGCCGCTCGGCGCCGCGATCACCTGAAATCCCACTTCCGAGAGGAACGGGACCGTCAGGTTGCGGAAAAACATACTGTCTTCCACCAGAAGGACGCGCATGGAGCGCAATGCCTCCTGCTCGCTTAGCGACACGGGCAGTTCCCTGCGCACTTTCGCGAGCAGCTTGCCCACGTCGAGGATATCCGTCGCCTGTCCCTTCATGATGATGCTGCCGTGATACATGTCGTTGTTCGAGGGCAGCTGCACCCTCGGGTCCGCCGGGACAATGTCGGCGATGTCACGTACCACCAGTCCCACCGTGCGCCCGTCATAATTGAAGACGATCACTTCGCACATGCCGGAGGTTGGCAGCGGCTGTCCATCCACGGATGTCAGGCACATCAGGTCGCCGCGGTACTGCACCACCGGCTCCCCGTTGGAATATTCGATGCTGCTCACCGCGATTTCCTCCAGGCGGGAAACCAGTTCCAGCGCCACGGCCTTGGGGGTTTTGTCGTCGGCATGGAACAGCAGGAAATTGACGCAGGCGTTGGCCGCCGCCTGTTCGGCTTCGCGCTGCTGGGCCAGGCTCGCGCCGGATTCCAGCTCGATTTCCGTGGTTTTGGAAATGCCGTTCGGGTCGAGGATCATGATGACGCTGCCGTCGCCGAGCACCGTGTTGCCGGAATAGACCGGGATGTGCTGCAGGCAGCGGGAGACCGGTTTGACCACGATTTCCTCCGTATCGTGGATCACGTCGACGATCAGGCCGAACTCGCAGCCGCCGACTTTGCAGACCACGACGAAGGCTTCCGCGTAGGAAGGCTGCGTCTCCTCGTCGATGCGCAGGACCTGGGCCAGCGAGATCAGCGGCAGGAGCTTGCCGCGCAGGCGCAGCACCGGAGCGTTGTTGATCCGCTCCACCTTCGGGCCATTCTCCTCGTCGATCTTGACCAGTTCCAGCACGTTGATCTGCGGCAGGGCGAAGGGCTGGCCCCGTGTTTCGACGATCAGTACGGAGACGATCGCCAGAGTCAGCGGGATCTTGATATGGAAATTCGATCCCCTGCCGCTCACCGAATTCAGCTCCACCGTGCCGCCGATCTTCTCGATGTTAGTGCGCACCACGTCCATGCCGACGCCGCGCCCCGAGATACTGGTAACCATCTCCGCCGTGGAGAAGCCGGGCTTGAAGATGTACTGGGTGATCTGGTTGTCGGTCATGCCGACCAGCTCTTCCTCGGTGGCGAGGCCGTTTTCCACCGCTTTCTGTTTCACGCGGGCGATGTTGACGCCGCGGCCGTCGTCATTGATCTCGATGATGATGTGGCCTCCCTCGTGATAAGCGGAGAGCGTCACGGTGCCGCTTTCCGGCTTCCCGGCTTCCAGCCGTTCGTCGGGCCGCTCCAGCCCGTGATCGCAGGAATTGCGCACCATGTGGGTCAGCGGGTCCTTGATCATTTCCAGCAGCTGGCGGTCGAGTTCGGTCTCGGAGCCGAGCATCTTGAGTTCGATCTTCTTGTTGAGTTCCATCGAGAGGTCGCGGATCAGGCGCGGGAATTTGGCCCAGGCGTTGCTGATCGGCTGCATCCGGGTTTTCATCACCCCTTCCTGCAGTTCCGAAGTGATATAGCTCAAATGTTGCAGCGGCGTGGTGAAATCGTCGTTATTACGGGAGCGGGCCAGCTGTAGCAGCTGGTTGCGGGTCAGTACCAGTTCCCCTACCATCTGCATCAGGTTTTCGAGCACGCTTAGATTGACGCGGATCGTCTGGCCGGCGCCGTTGCCGCCGCTTCCTTCGTCCGCACCGATCGCCGCCGCCTGCAGGCCCTGCTTGATGGCTTCCTCTTTGACTTTAGCGGGCAGTTCCACTGGCGCCGGTTTGACCGTTACGGCAGCAACAGGGGCCACAGTTGCGACAGGGAGCGTAGTCGCTACCGGTGTTTCCACTACTGGAATTTCTTCCGTAACAATCGTTTGCATGACAGGTGTCGGAATTTTCTCGGCCACCGGCTGCACGGCGGGGGTTGCATCCGCCCCGTCCGTCCCGTCCGTCGCGCCGTTGGAATCGGCGAAGGCGTTCAGGCGGCGGATCAACTCAGAGTCCTCGCCTTCCGGCTCGGTCGCATGTTCGGACAAATGGTCCATGATCAGCTTGATCCGGTCGAGCGCTTCCAGCACGATGGAAATGGTTTTCGGCGTGATGACGATTTCCTTGTCGCGCACCTTGCCGAGCACGTTTTCCCCCGCGTGCGCCACCGATTCCAGCCGCGGCAGGCCAAGGAACCCGCAGGTTCCCTTGATGGTATGGACGAGGCGGAAGATGTTTCCCAGAATCTTCGTATCGTTCGGGTTCTGTTCCAGCTTGACCAGTTCCGAGTCGAGCATGGAAAGGCTCTCAGACGTTTCGGTAATGAATTCCGCGATCAGATCATCCATGCCACTACTCTCGAATCAGGGTTAATGCGCTTTCGCTTCATAGCGAAAATGGGCGGTGGTTTCGTTGATCTCCAGCGTCACCTTTCCACCCTGTTCCTCTACCAGCAGGGCGGTATAAAACGCCTGCACGGACTTGGTAGTCGGATCATGCCGGGGGTGGTCGAGCAACGCTTCCCGCGTCTCCTCATCCATCTTGAGATGGGTTCCGGACACGGTGATCGTCAGGGAATCCAGCACGTCCTCCGCCGCCGCTTTCGCGTCGATCGTCACGACGCCCCCCCGCAGCAGGACGGATGCCGCGACGGTCAGCAGATTGCACAGAATCTGGCAATCGGACTGCAGCATGGTCTCCGGACAGGACTGCCAGACCACTTCTATTTTTGAGCCTTTGTAAAATCCTTCGACCAGCGCTTTCTTGTCGCGCATATCGACGATGCCCTCGCCTTTGAGCATCCCGAAAATATAGCGGTAGAACTGTATCCGTGCGCCAGCGGACGCCGCCGAATTGCCGATCAGCTCCATCGCGGCTTCGCGCATCGACTCATCTTCCTCCAGCAGTTCCATGCCGTTATTGATGGCGCCGATCGGGTTGGCCACGTCGTGGCAGAGTTTCGTCACCAGCAGTTGCGACAGGGCGACCGCTGAGAGAGAGGGGGGGAGAGACTGGTTCATAGGCGGGAGTATGACGCGCAAACCCTGAATATTTCGTAAACGCTGTTCGTGGTGTCTCTACACCACCGTAATATAATCCTTGCGGGCCGAGGGGATCATCACGTGCACCGTGGTGCCCACCCCCGGTTCGCTCTCGATATGGATGGAACCCTGGTGCAGATCCACCAGTTTCTTGGTGAGCGGCAGGCCGAGGCCCGTGCCTTCGTATTTCCGGTTCAGGCCGCTGTCGATCTGGCCGAAGCTCTGGAACGCCTTCTCGATCTCGGCGCGGCTCATGCCGATGCCCGTGTCACGCACGGCCAGGTGGAACCATTTCTGTCCGTCGGCGTTGTCCTTGCAGGAGGCTTCCACCGTCACGCCCCCGCCTTCCTCCGTGAACTTGATGGCGTTGGACAGCAGGTTGAGAATGATCTGGATGCAGCGCACGCGGTCCGCGATGATATGCGGCATCTTGCCGGAAATGTCGGCCGCCAGCGTTACTTTGCCCTTCTCCGCCCGTTCGGAGAGGATGCGGATGCATTTATTGACGGCGTAGGCCAGGTCGAACGCGTCCATCTGCAGGGTCAGCTTGCCGGCCTCCGCCTTGGAGAGGTCGAGGATGTCGTTGATGATGTCGAGCAGGTGGACCCCGGATTCGTGGATGTCCTTGGAATATTCCAGGTATTTCTGGCTGATCTCCCCGAACAGCTGGCTGTTGATGATGGTGGAGAAGCCGATGATGGCGTTGAGCGGGGTGCGCAGCTCGTGGCTGATGCTCGCCAGGAACTGGGATTTCGCCATGTTGGCGCCTTCCGCCACTTCTTTCGCGTGCTGCAGTTCGCTGTAATGGTATTTCAGTTCCGTCTCGTGCTGCTGGATGTCGGAGAGCATGGTGTTGAACGCCTTTACCAGGTCCGCCACTTCGTGCGGATAGTCCCGCTCGATCTCTTCCTGCGACTTGCGGGCCAGCACGCGGTAGGAATAGTCCTTATAGGCGGAGACCCGCGCCGCCGCGCCGGCCAGTTCCAGGATCGGGCCGGAGATTTCCTTCTGCAGGCGGATGGCCAGCAGGTAGGCGACCAGGAACACGATGGAGATGACGATCATCGCCGTGAACAATTGGTTGCGGATATATTCTTCCATCTGGCGCAGGTCGGATTCGATGTAGACCGAGCCTACCCGCTCCTTGCCCAGTAGGATATCGCGCACGATCTCCAGCTTGCCGCCCTCGAACCGGGTGAAACTCTCGTTGAACAGGGGGCAGGCGGCGGCGGCGCGAAAGCCCGGCTGCGTTTCCAGCAGCTGGTTGTCCTTGCCTGTGGGCAGCGGATAGTAGGCGAAAATATTGTTGTGCGCGTCATAAATGCAGGCGTGGCGGATCGACGGGCGCAGTTTGAGCATTTCCAGGTTGCTGGAGACCTGTCCCTGATAACCGAAGCGGATGGAGAATTTGTTGCGCTCACCCACCGCCTCTGCCGCCAGCTCCATGTCCCCGATCAGGGATTTCTTCAGGTCGTATACCCGAATCACCGAAATGGAAAACGTGGTGATCGCCACCGCCACGACCGCCACGCTCATGATGATCGTCACCAGTTTATGGCGGATGGAACCCTGCTGTTTTAATCCCATATCGAACCGGTCGCTCCCTGATGCCGCACCATTCGTGATATCGCGTTTCGTTTAGAAAAACAACGTCACGATAAGCTAAACCCTGTTTTAGAGAGTATTTCAGGCGACGGCGTGAAGATTTTCTCCCGTAATCCGCCCGGTGGGCACGATGGCGGAGAACAGGCCGTTGCGCATCCAGCGGGCGAACCAATCGGAGAGGCGACCTGCAAGAATCGCCTCTTCCGCCGGAGTTTCCGCAGTGAGGATTTCAAGGGCCCTGTTGACGCTCATACCGCCGAACAGCAGTTCCAGCATCCGGTATTCTTCCGTCTCCAGTTCCATGCGCCAGACGGTGTCGTCATCGCGGAACACCACCAGACGGCTGGCTTGCGGCGCAGGCGGCTCCGGTTCCCCTTCCTCGTTCACGGCCGTGTAATACGCGTTGACGGGGTAGGAAAAATCCAGCAGCTGCAGCGCAGCGCGGGGTTTGAGGGTGGAGGTCATCAAGGCTTCCGGCGTCAGGCCCTGCAGGTCTTCCGGTTTCAGCGCCGCGGTTTCAAGGGGATCGGTCAGTTGTGATATGGCGGTTTCCAGCCGGCATAGTTCATGTGCGAAGATATCCTTCGGCCGGTGTCGCCTGACGAATTCCGGGAGCTTGAGCGCATAGCGTCCGATGTTGAAATGGTCGGACCGTTCGGCGGTGACGAAATCCCGGATCAATGCGTCGAACGTCTTCTCACCCAGGTAATGCTCCAGCACCGGGTAGTCTTCCGCCGTGACGTCCTGCAGGCGGCAGCGGTACGCGTTGATATACACATCCAGTTGCGCCTGCGGTGAAAACTGCTCCTTGCCGCGAATCCACGCGTCCGGCTCGCTTGGGCCGGAATCGCCGGGCAGGATGGCCTGTTGCATCCGCGCCTGATCGTGCGTGAGCGGCGTGACATGGTTCAGGCGCTGCGGTATCTGCTCCCGCGCCAGATCGGGGAGGGGGCAGTGATTCGCGGCATCCTGCGCGGCGGCTTTCGCCTTGTCCAGTTCGGCAACCAGTACGTCGAACGCCGGGATGCGGTCGTCCCATTCGACCATGGTGTTGGGAACGCGGCCGGCGCGGTGCACCACGTATTTATAGAGCTGCCAGACCTCGTCCACCACATGATCGTCATGCGTGTCGACGATGTGGGTGCCGTAATTGGTATGGCCGGAGAGATGCACCTGCGCCACGCGGTCCAGCGGCAGGGTGTCGATGTAGGCTTTCGCGTCGAGCCGGTGGTTATAGCAGGTGACGTAGACGTTGTTCACGTCGAGCAGCAGGTTGCAGCCGGATGCCTCGGCCATGCGGGCGATGAATTCCGCTTCCCCCATGTGCGAGCTCTTGAATTCGAGGTAGGTGGAAGGATTCTCCAGCGCGATGGGACGCTCCAGCGTGTCCTGCACCTGCCTGATGCGCGAGACGATGTGTTTCAGGGCTTCCTCGGTATAAGGCACCGGCAGCAAATCGTGGCTGTTGGTATGGGCGACGCCCGTCCAGCAGAGATGGTCGGATATCCAAGCGGGCTTGACGAAATCGATCAGGTCTTTCAGCTTGCGCAGGTATTCCGAATCGAGCGGATCCACCGTGCCGATGGAGAGGGCGACGCCGTGCATCACCACCGGATAACGTTCCCGGATACGGCTCAGGTTACGCTTCGGCCTGCCGTCAGTGTCCATGAAGTTTTCGGAGATGATCTCGAACCAGTCCACGGCGGGCCGGTGCTCGAAGATATGGGGGTAATGGGCAGGACGAAGGCCCAAGCCGAAGCCTAACGGGGGGACGGGAGAGAGCATAAAGGTTTTTTTCAGGTGAAACGGTTTTATAGCGGAGGATTCGCGGAATCGCCAGGCATGGTTACGGGCCGCAGTCATTTTTCCGGAAACGGCGGGTGTCACCGCTTCGCGATGCATTCTGTTCAACCACATAGGGGAATGTTGCAAGCGTCGCCGGATTTTTCAACAAAAGCCCCTGACCGTGGGAATGCCGCCTTCATTATCAGCCATGTTGCCATTCGCTCCGTTCAGAAGTTGCCTTCACCCAAAACTTTCGGTGGAGGCGGGGAACTTATCCGGAATCGCGGTGGCGATCATTGCAAAATGATCCGGTATGCCGACTTTTTCCTGGGTGAGGGAATCCACCGCAATACATCGCGCCGAGCCGGGTACGGCGTCGTCTCCGGCAATCAGCCTGGTCTGCGCCAGATTTTCCACGTCGAACCGCACGGCCTGCGTGGAAACCATGAAGATATCCCCTTCCCTGATCCCGTAATGCGGCATGTCATTCTCAGCCACGCGTACGTCGTAGGGGCGGTCCATGTTGCGGGTACCGATGAGCCGGCCGTCTCCGAGTTCGACCCCCACTTCCTCCAGCGCTTCTCTGCGCGCCGCCTTTACCGCGGATTCCACGCCGCCGAGCCCGACAGGATCCAGAAAACCGCCGGGAAGGCAGGGCTTACCCAGCCCCGGCTCCCGTCTGCGATGGATCATCACCACCTCTCTGCCGTCGGTGATGATGGAATCAACCGCATGCACCACGTGCGCGTTCACCTTCTTGCCGCCTGCCAGGGTGATCTCCCCGAGCGAATGGGCGGCGCGGTGCGGGTTGCCCGTCATTCCGAGTTTCTTCGCGCGTTCCACTATTTCCAGGCGGGCCAGGTCGTTATCTTCAATCATCCAGTCGGCCATGAGTTTTCCCGTTTTCTTTTTAAGGCTTAAGAGTATCTCTAAAAAATTTCAAATAAACTATTCAACATTCAAGCGGGCGTTAAAAACTGATGCGCCAACGAGTAAAAAACGAAAACTGAATGCAAAAGATGTTGCGGCTATTTTATTCCATCGGTGCATTCAGGGACAGCCTTCTTTCCATACATCACATTCCCGCATTTATTTCGCAATGATGACAAGATGTAATATGAACATGGATTTTATCGGGAATCACCGCAGGGCTGGCCATGCTTAGGAATCGGATAATCTTATTAACCGCGGGGTTACTGAGTGCCTGCGGTACCGGGCCGGTGGGCAATCGCAACGTGCCGGAGCCCGCGAAGGCGGTGGAGCTGGATCGCTATCTCGGCAAGTGGTACGAAATGGCGCGCTATGAAAACCGTTTCGAGAAAGGCTGCGAGGCGATCACCGCGGAATATGCCAGGCGCGATGACGGGCTGGTCAGCATTCTCAATACCTGCCGCCGAGGCGGCGCGGGCGGGCCGGTGGAATCGGCGGAGGGCAAGGCAAGGATCGTGGAAAACTCTGGCGGCGCGAAGCTTGAAGTGTCGTTTTTCGGGCCGTTTTACCTGGGCGATTACTGGGTGCTAGATCATGCCGAGAATTACAGCTGGTCGATCGTCGGCGAACCGTCGGGGCGATATCTGTGGCTGCTGACGCGGCAGCCTTTACCGGCGCAGGAGTACCGGGAGATGCTGGTCGGGAAAATCAAATCGCTGGGGTATGACACGTCATTGCTGTATTTCCCGAAACAACCGCCGAAAGATTAAGCGGATTCCAGGCTATGCATCAGATGCTCGGCCAGTACGTCGCCTGCCCTGGACAGATCTTCACGCTTCATCAACGCAATTTCGGCATCGGGCAGCTCCGGCAGTTTCATTTCGCTGCGAATCGCGTGGATGCCGTGCGGCAGCATGTTGGCAGGCAGTACCGTGATGCCCAGACCCGCCTTCACGGCTGCGGCGGTTCCCGCCAGGCTGGGGCTGGTATAAGTGATGCGCCACGCTTGCTTCGCCTTATCCAGTGCGGCCAGCGCCCGCGCACGGTAGATGCACGGCTGCGGCGACAGCACCAGCGAGAGAGGGTGCTCCGGCTGCCAGTGATCCGCTGCCGCCCACACCAGCGGCTCGCGCCACACCTTGATTCCGCCTTTCACCGCCACCGGATCGCGCTTCACCAGGATCATGTCGTGTTCGCCGCGCAGGAATCCATCGATCAGGTTCAGGGTCAGATCACATTCCACATTGAGCTGCACGCGCGGATGGTGCCTGCGGAAGGTGGCCAGTACTTCCGGCAGATAGTGCGTGGCGAAATCCTCCGGCGTGCCGAGGCGGATCTCCCCTTCCACTTCAGGCTCCTTCAGACGGCTATAGGCTTCCCAGTGCAGCTGGATGATGCGTCTGGCGTAGCCGAGAAAAATCTCGCCCTGCTCCGTCAGCAGCACTTTGCGGCTGGTCCGGCTGAACAGCATGCAGCCCAGGCTCTCCTCCAGTTTCTTTATCTGCAGACTAAGCGCCGATTGCGTGCGCCCGACCTGATCGGCGGCGTGGCTGAACGTGCCGGTTTCGGCGATGGCGATGAAACTTTTCAATGCGATGGAATCCAGCTGAAACGGCATGCTATGATTATATCTCATAGATCATATTAAAACTATCAATTTTTTATATTTTTCTTTCTCGTTTAAGGTGAAAGCATACGTAAGAGTAAGGTTCTCATATGCACGCACTGCAAGCAAACCAACCTGTTTTTCAGGCCGATAACCTGTCCTGGATCATGGCCGGGCTGATCGTGTTCGTGGTCGTCACGGTACTGGGTTTTTCAAAACGCTACATGGCGGGCGACAGGAACCATGCGCGCCATGTCAGGGATATCGTGCTGCTGTGCGCAGGCGTGCTGGTCACGGTGTTCGCCGACCACCTGCTAGCGCTGCTGGCGGGATGGGGCGTGAGCAACCTGCTGCTGGTGCGCCTGATGGTGCATAAGAAGGAATGGCGCGCGGCGCGCAACGCGGGGCGGCTGGCGCTGGCGACATTCGGTTCAGGCATGGCCATGCTCGCAGGCGGCTTCTGGCTGCTGGCCGACGCCACCGGCAGCGCTTCGATCCATACGCTGCTGTCCCGGCCCGTCTATCCTGAAACATTGAAACTCACCGTCGCCCTTGTACTGATCGCGGTCGCCGCCTTCACGCAGTCGGCAGTGTTGCCGTTTCATAAATGGCTGACGTCGTCGCTCAATTCTCCGGTGCCGGTATCGGCGCTGATGCATGCCGGACTGGTGAACGGCGGCGGATTCCTTCTGGTGCGCTTCGCACCGCTTTACCTCGCGCAACCCGGACTGCTGCACATCATTTTTCTTGCGGGACTGATCACGGCGGTCACGGGGACGCTGTGGAAGCTGCTGCAAACCGACATCAAGCGCATGCTGGCATGCTCGACGATGGGGCAGATGGGGTTCATGGTCATGCAGTGCGGCATGGGGTTGTTCCCGCTCGCGGTATCGCACCTGGTCTGGCACGGCCTGTTCAAAGCGTATCTGTTCCTCGCCAGCGGTTCCGTCTTGCGGGAAACAAGGCCCAAAGACCGTTTCAGCGGTATCACCTTTACCTCATTCGGCCTGTCCTGCCTTTTCGGGCTTGGCGGGGTCCGTGCCTTCGCTCTGGTAACGGGCAATGCGTTCACGCTGGAGGATACCGGCGCACTCATGATTGCCCTGGTGTTCATGACGGCCGCGCAGTCGGCATGCAATCTGCTGGCGCGCGCACTCACGCTGCCTTCCATGCTGGCCGCGCTGATCATGAGCGTGGGCGGCGGCGTGATGTACGGCATCAGCGTGCGGCTGGTGGAATCAGCGCTGGCTCCGCTCAACATCATGGCACCGCAGCCGCTGGATGCGGTGTACGTGACGGGCTTCACCACTATTTTCCTGATCTGGCTGCTGATGAACATGAACGTCACAGTACGCCTGCAGGGGAATGTAGTATGGAAGCGGCTCTATATGGCAGCGCTGAACGGGAGTCAGCCGCATCCGTCCACGATTACGTCCAGCCGAACTTCCTACCAGTTTTAAAAAGGAAACTTCATGAGCACCGTCTTGAAAATGAAAAGTGACGAAGGCCAGTATGTGCTGCAGGAAGAAGCCGAGGCGATCGGAGCGCTGGTTTCCCGCGCTGCCGATGTCGCCGCTCCGGTGTGGCCGCTCAAGACCTTCATCGCCTGCAATCCCCTGCAAGGATATGAATGCCTGCCTTTCGAGGAAGCGCTGGCAAAGGCCGACGGTTACAAGACGATCAATCGTTACGACATCGCCGGCCGCGGCGCGGTTAACCGGGAGATGATCAAATGGCTGGGCGCATTTCTTGATGAGGGGCAGGCGACCCTTCACATGCCACACCGCTCGGCGGGATTTTACCGCGCGTTCGTGGATCTGGCACGGTATGATAGCAAACTGCGCCGCAGCAAGGAAATCACTTCATGGCTCGCCCGGTTGCCGTTGGCGCCGGAAGAAGCCATCGCCGCGGCCTTGAAACGCTTGAAGATAGCCGGGCGGCATCATGAGGAATTCATCCGCCAATCGCTGGCGGCGCTGCCCGGCTGGTCGGGCTATGTGAAATGGAACACCGACTGGCGCAATGACCGAAATGCTCCTCACCCCATCACCCTGAAAGACTACGTGGCGGTCCGGCTGATCATCACCTGCGCGCTGTGGCCGGAAGCAAGGGTGCTGGACGCCGGTTCAACCGATACACCCGCCAGGTCCGGGCCGTCCGAAGCGGAGGAAGCCTATGGCAACGGTCTGCTGAAAAAACTGCTGCCACAGGTGAGCGAAGCGGCTTCGCCGGGAAAGGACAGGCCGCAGGCACAGCTCGCATTCTGCATCGACGTGCGATCGGAGCCGTTTCGCCGCAGCGTTGAAGCGCAGGGCACCTATGAAACGCTGGGGTTCGCCGGATTCTTCGGTCTGCCGGTGCGCGTAAAGGGCTACGATGACGAAGAAGCGCATGATTCCTGCCCGGTGCTGCTCACGCCCTCTCACGAGGTGCATGATCATCCAGCGCGTCAGGGCCGCGAAGTAACGCGCCATCACCACAGGCGCTCGATCCTCCAGCTTCCGGGATCCATTTACCAGTCGCTTAAATATAACTTCGCGACGCCCTTCGTTCTCGTGGAAATGCTGGGGCCCTGGTACGGTGTGAGAATGCTGGCGCGCACATTTGTTCCCTCACGGGTAGCGATGCTGAAAGCATGCGGCAGGGGGAGCATCATGCCTGCACTTCTTACCCAGCCTTCGCTCGACGGCATCCCCCTTGCGCAGCAGGCGGAGTATGCCGAGAAAGCCTTGAGGATGATGGGCCTGACGCAACGCTTCGCCCCGCTGGTGGTGCTCTGCGGACACGGCAGTACCACGAACAACAACGCTTACGCATCCGCACTCGACTGCGGTGCCTGCGGGGGAAATCACGGTGGCGCCAACGCCCGCATTATGGCGGCGATCCTCAACCGACAGGACATACGTTCGATTCTCGCCGAGCGCGGACTGGCGATACCCGAGGATACGCTCTTCGTCGCCGCCCAGCATGACACCACGACCGATCAGGTGGAACTCTATCACCCCGCGTGCGCGGATAAGCCGCATCAGGCCGCCATCGCACGATTGCGACAGGACCTGACGAAGGCGGGAGCGGTCACCGCCGCCTTACGCTGCGCCACCTTCGGCCTGCGTCATGAAAAGCGGACAGTAAAGCAGACCCTCCGACGCAGCCGGGACTGGGCGCAGCCGAGGCCGGAATGGGGACTGGCGCGCAACGCTTCCTTCATCATCGGGCCGAGGGCGCTGAGCAGGGATGTGGATCTGGAAGGACGCAGCTTCCTGCATTCCTACGATTGGGAAAACGATCCCGACGGCACATTCCTGACCGCCATCCTGACCGCGCCGATGGTGGTGGCGCAGTGGATCAACAGCCAGTATCTGTTCTCCACCCTGGATAACGTCTGCTACGGCGGAGGCAGTAAGGTGACGAAAAACGTCACCGGCAAGCTTGGCATCATGCAGGGCAATGCCAGCGACCTGATGCACGGCCTGCCGCTGCAATCCGTCTATGCGGCGGATGATAAGCCCTACCATGAACCGCTCAGGCTGCTGACGGTGGTATACGCACCGCGCGGGGTGATCGAAGCGATCGTGCATAAGCAGGCCGTACTTCAGAAACTCTTCGGCAACGGGTGGGTGCGGCTCGCCTGTATCGATCCTTCGGAAAACAAAGCCTATCTCCTGCAAAGGGATTTCACATGGCGGAAAACGCACTGAACGGCGCGCCGGCTTACTCGGGTTAGCGGCGCTGTTCCCTACCGGACATGCCGGATCCATAGCCGTCGCACCGCCGCTCTCGAGGGTTTTTCGATTTCCGGAGCAGATTAAGACCGGAAAAGTGAGAGGGTGCTCGCGGCCGGAGTCGAACCGGCATGACTGTTAAAGGTCGACGGATTTTAAGTCCGTTGCGTCTACCGGTTCCGCCACGCGAGCTTACCCAAAAAACATGCCGCCTACCCTAAGGGAACTGCGGTTGTTGCGTCAACGGATTTTTGCCGCGCGCGTGAAATGCGACGGAAAAGAGGGCAGGCAATGATGCGGTGCAAAACACTCATATCTGGACATTTCACGCGCGGTGCACTACGTCAAAGAAATCATCCACACTAGAGCGAGAGCATGATTTTATGGCGGAAACAGGACAGGATATCGTAATCGTCGAAGCGGTGCGCACCGCGATCGGCGCGTTTAACGGGGGACTCGCCACGGTGCCGGCCCACCAGCTGGGAGCGACCGTTATCCAGGCGCTGCTGAAACGCTCCAAAGTGGAGGCCGACGCGATTTCCGAAGTGATACTGGGGCAGGTGCTGACGGCCGCGCAGGGGCAGAATCCGGCCCGCCAAGCAGTGATCGGGGCGGGGTTGCCTAACAGCGTACCGGGATGGGGCCTTAATCAGGTTTGCGGATCAGGGCTTCGGGCCGTGGCGCTTGGCACCCAAGCGATTCTGAACGGGGACAGCACCATCGTGATCGCCGGCGGGCAGGAAAGCATGTCGCTGGCTCAACACGCCACCTACATGCGCGCAGGCGTGAAAATGGGCAACGCGACGTTGACCGATACCATGATTACGGACGGACTGTGGGACGCGTTCAACAACTACCACATGGGTATCACGGCGGAAAACATCGCCAAGCAGTTCGAAATCTCCCGCGAAGATCAGGACGCGCTGGCACTGACGTCTCAAACGCGTGCGACCGCTGCCATCAAAGCGGGCAGGTTCGTCGACGAAATCGTTCCCGTCACCGTCAAGGGCCGCAAGGGCGATACGGTGGTCAGCGTCGATGAATTTCCGCGTGAGACCACGATGGAAGTGCTCGCAGGCTTGCGGCCCGCGTTCGATAAGGCGGGGACCGTAACGGCGGGCAACGCTTCCGGACTGAACGACGGCGCGGCCGCGGTGATGTTGATGAGCCGCGCGGAAGCGGACAAACGCGGCCTGAAACCGCTCGCGACGATCCACGCCTGGGCCCATGCCGGGGTCGATCCGGCGATCATGGGGACCGGCCCAATCTACGCGACGCGCAAATGCCTGGAGAAAGCGGGCTGGAACATCGGGGACCTCGACCTGATCGAGTCCAACGAGGCATTCGCGGCGCAGGCGCTCAGCGTGGCTCGGATACTGGAATTCGACATGGAAAAAGTCAACGTCAACGGCGGCGCCATCGCGCTCGGCCACCCGATCGGCGCATCCGGCGCGCGGGTGCTGGTGACGCTGCTGCATGAGATGCGGAAGCGGGATGCGAAGAAAGGTCTGGCGACGCTGTGCATCGGCGGCGGTATGGGGATTGCGCTGGCGGTGTCGCGGTAGAAAATGTCAATTTAAAGGTAAAAAAATTCCCCATTAAGCGAACTTAACGGGGTGCGACGAGGCGATTTTATTCACCGCGTACGATTTTTCTGACTACTTCTGCCTCCTCCTTGCTTATTTTACCGCTTCTATCCTGTATGTCTTGGCGGTGCGAGTCTGGCAAGTTTGCTTGCGTTGACTCGGATGTGAAACGTGGTTGAGGTTCCGAATTGTTATTTTTGGTACCCATTTTTTTCTCCTTAAGCCAATGCTTAAGAGTAATTGCGACCTAGTTATTCCTCATCGCATATATGGCGTGTAAAATAGTTAAACCATTCTACAGCAGTTAATTAAAAAAATTAACAAATAACTATTTCATACTAAAATAACTTTCAACCTCTGTCAATATTTACCTTCTATTAGCGATAATTATTTTATTTTTATTAATTGACTTATAGCAAAAAAAAACCAACCGTGATTCGGTTGGAGGGGAGTTAGATGTTAGGGTAGTATTTAGTGCCCGTGTAAGTAATCATTTGAGCTTCCAAGGCTTGCACTAACGCCTCTTTCAGGAGAAGGGGGGTAGAAGGATTCAAAGCAGTATAAAGGTGTGGAAATCCTAATCCCCCGGGATTTTGTGCGATCAACTTCAAGAGTGCGTCTAGAAGTTGCTGCCTCTCGGTTTCAACTGCTTCAGCTTCTTCTTGCTCCTTTGCTTCGGCGAAAGCTTTTGCTTTTGTCACTTCCGCTCTGGCTAGTGCAGCTGCCTGGGTCCTTCCATCTTCAGAGGGCGTTTGTTCCTCCTCCGATAGCGTTTCTCCAAACCACAGAACGCCACCGCTGATAACCCAGATAATGGAGACGGGGACGGCGGCAGGTTTCTGCTCATCATTCCCAAGGAAGAATAACCAAGCCAGAATTACGGTACTTAGCGTCAAAACAAACCCGGCAAACGCACTGCTTAGCGGGCTAAAAAGATGTTTGAGATTCATAAGTCTTTAAGCGAAGTGGAAGCATTGATCATACATTTTAATCAACGCTTTGTAAAGATCGATGTGAGTTGCCACGAGCGTTCAGATACATTTGAAAAAGCTTGCGCGAACCACACGCGGGCGTTAAGACCAACCGAAATTACCAGAAGGATACGAGATGACAAAGCGCAAAGCGATCGTAACAGGCGGAACACGCGGGATCGGTAAGTCCATCGCCACCGAGCTGAAAGCGGCGGGGTTCGACGTGCTGGTGAATTATGCGTCGCGGGACGAGGTGGCGGAGGCGTTCACCAAGGAGACCGGTATTCCGGCGATCAAATGGGACGTCGCCGATTTCGAGGAAGCTGCCCGGGGCCTGAAGCTGGCGGAGGAGGCACTCGGCGGCGGTGTCGAGGTGTTGATCAACAATGCGGGAATCACCCGTGACGCGGCGATGCACAAGATGGACGCGAAACAATGGGGGGAGGTGATCAACACCAACCTCAATTCCTGTTTCTACATGTCGCGGCTGGTGATCGAGGGGATGCGTGAGCGTGGTTTCGGGCGGATCGTCAATATCAGTTCGATCAACGGGCAGATGGGGCAGTTCGGCCAGACCAACTATTCCGCCGCGAAAGCGGGCGTGATGGGGTTTACCAAGGCGCTCGCCCGGGAGACGGCGGCCAAGGGCATCACGGTTAATACGATTTCGCCCGGCTATATCCGTACCGATATGACGGCGAGCATCCGTGAGGACGTGCTGAAATCCATCATCGGCGGCATTCCGGTCGGGCGGATGGGCGAGCCGGAGGAAATCGCGCGCGCCGTGCTTTTCCTGGTCAGCGACGGGGCGGGGTTCATCACCGGTGAGACGCTGTCCGTCAACGGCGGCCAGTACATGGAATAACCCTGAAATCTGAAAAGGAACTCTCTTATGACATGTAACGTGATGTTCTCCCCCTTCGCCCTGATGGAACAATGGCAGGCGCTATGCATGAAGCAATCGGCGGCGCTGTGGCAGGCGAACATGGCGGCGGCGGAGACGATCTTTCGCCGTACTTCTATGATGGGACAAGTGGCCAGCGGCCGCATTGCGCCCACGCACCCCGAATTTTCCCGCATGTGGGAAGAAAAGATGCATTCCGGCATGAAAGGGCAGATGGCCATGATGGCCGCGTGGCAGGATGCGGCGCTGCGCTATCGAACCACACCGAAAACGGCGGAAGCGGCTCTGTCGCGCGGGCTGCGGGTGGCGGAACAGGTGTATGACGCCGGAGTGGGGCCGGGATTCGGTACGGTGAAGCGCAACGCGAAGCGGCTGCGAAAGACATAAAATCAGATTCGCGGTGCAAAGGTGGCATCACCCTTCCCGCGAATGCGGTGCGGAAAGGGCAGGTACCGAAGGGCCATCGTTGTTGTAAAGCGGCTCTTTACCGCTTATAACGCATCCATGCGTTTATTGCTGGTGGAAGACGATCAAATGCTCGGAACCTCGCTCAAGCGGGCGCTGGAGAACCATGCGTACGGGGTGGACTGGGTGCAGGACGGCGAGTCGGCGCTGCTGGCCGTCGAAAGCCTCTCCTTCGCGGCGATGGTGCTGGATATCAACCTGCCGAAACTTTCCGGGATCGACGTGCTGCGCGGCCTGCGGGCGGGCAAGAAAATCCTTCCCGTGCTGGTCCTGACGGCGCGGGATACGGCATTGCAGAAAGTGGAGGGGCTGGACAGCGGTGCGGACGACTACCTGGTCAAACCGTTCGATCTCGATGAATTGCTGGCGCGGCTGCGCGCCCTTATCCGCCGGGCGGCGGGACGGGCGGAGGTGGGGTTACGTTCCGGCAACGTGGAGATGGATACCGCCGCTACGATCGTCCGGCAAGAAGGGCAGGCGGTGCTGTTGACCGCCAAGGAATACCGCATCCTGAAACTGCTGATGGAACGCGCCGGCAAGTTCGTCACCAAGCCGGACATCGAGTACGCGTTGTACAGCGCCGAGGACGCGGTGGAGAGCAATACCGTGGAAGTCGCTATCTATAACCTGCGCAAAAAGCTGGGGGCGGAATTCATCCAGACGATCCGGGGCGTGGGATACCGGGTGAATGCATGAGCAAGGGGACGCTGGGCACCAACCTGCTGATCCGCATCGCGCCGACGATCGCGCTGACCATCGCACTGATCGGCGGGCTGGCGTTCCTGAGCGCTGACAAGGAAATCAACCAGGTGTACGACACGCAGCTGATCAGCAACGCCAACGTGCTGTGGACGCTGGTGGCGGATGAACTGCAGGAAATCGCCGCGGAGAGCCCCAACAAGAGGCAGGATATCGACATTACGGTCGGCAACCAGTTCCCGCTCGACGATTCGGTGGATGACTACGCGGACTCCCGCATGTTCCGGGTGTGGAAAGGGGACCATATCATCATGTATTCCGACACCGCTTTTCCGATCACGGTCGGTAAACGGAAAAGGGGGTTTTCCATTGTCGTTTATGAGGGGGAACCATGGCGCGTCTATAGCCTGCCGTTCCCCGACAAGGAAAGCTGCATCGAGGTGGGGGAGAAGATGCAGCTGCGCGATACGCTGGTCGCCAACATCCTGTTCAACCTTGCCTGGCCGCTGCTGCTGCTCGTGCCGGTTGTCGGCGTGATGATCTGGGCGGGCATCGGCGGGGGGCTGGGGACGATCCGCAACTTGGTGGAACAGATCCGCCGTCGCTCGCCGGACGATCTCTCACGGGTGAATATCGACGTGCTGCCGCGCGACCTGGCGCCGCTCGGGCGCTCGCTCAATCAGCTGCTCACCAAGCTGGAGGAGTCGTTCAACGCCGAGAAGCGGCTGACCGACCACGCGGCGCATCAGCTACGCACCCCGCAGGCCACCATCCGGCTGCAGCTGCAGATGCTGGCGGAGGCGACGGAGGAAAGCGAGCGCGCGATTCTGATGGACGCGCTGATGAAAAGCAACGAGCGTGCTACGCGCCTGATCACCAGCCTGCTGACTTCCGCCCGTCTCAGCCATCAGCGGCTTGATCTGAAGCCTTTATGCGCTTATGCGGCGGTCGCCTCAGTCATGGCGGAATTCGGCGTGCTGGCGCAGGAAAAGGCGATCGAGATGTCGCTCGGCGGCGATGAAGCCCTCTCCATCCTAGCCGATGAGGCGCTGTTCACGCTGATGATGCATAATCTGGTGGATAACGCCGTCAAATATACTCCCGAAGGCGGGAGTGTCACGGTGGAAGTGGCGCAGGCCGCATCGGCGTGCCGGATTACCGTCTGCGATACGGGCGTCGGCATCGCGAGAGCGGAGCGGGAACTGGTGTTTGAGAGGTTCTACCGGATCGCCACGCCGAACATCGAGGGAAGCGGCCTCGGCCTAGCGATGGTCGCCGAAATCATCCGCCGCCTGTCGGGAACCATCCGGCTTGATGCGGCGGCGCAAGGAGAGGGTATCTGCGTGGAAATTCTGCTGCCTATAGCGCGAAAATAAGCAATCATCAGTTTGGCATCATGTTGCCGTAATACTGAAATCACATAGCCGGGTTATGAGAAACGCTACGCTGGCCCGGTCGCCACAAAAAAACCATAAGGAATATGCGTGATGCAGGTGTTCTGCGATTTTGACGGTACCATCAGTTTAAGCGACACCACGGACGTGATTCTGAGCCGTTTCGCCGCACCCGAGTGGGAACTGATCGAAGAGGAATGGAAGCGCGGCGCCATCGGTTCCGCCGAGTGCATGCGCCGGCAGATCGCCCTGATCGACGCGAGCCGGGAAGCGCTCGACGCCACGCTGGACACGCTGCCGATCGACCCTACGTTTCCGGCATTCGTGCGGTATTGCGAACAGAAAAACATGCCGGTGGTCGTCATCAGCGACGGGCTGGATTATTTCATCCACCGGATCCTGAAGCGGTATGACCTGGACTATTTGCCGGTGATCGCCAATCATCTGCACATGGCGGCGGACGGAAGCTATGCCATGACCAGCCCGCACGGCAGCGCCGACTGCAGCGTTTCCTCCGGCGTGTGCAAATGCGCCAAGATCGGTGGACCGGCGCTCTCCGTGTTCATCGGGGACGGCAGGTCGGATTTCTGCGCGGCGGGGACGGCGGACCTGCTGTTCGCCAAATCGACGCTGGCGACGTATTGCGAGCAGCAGAGCATCGCGTATACGCCGTATCGCTCGTTCAGCGATATCCAGCGCGTCATGGAACGGCTGTTTCCGGTGCAACGCCCGGTTGA
Organism: Rickettsiales bacterium; assembly: GCA_965248995.1. Taxonomy (GTDB): domain Bacteria; phylum Pseudomonadota; class Alphaproteobacteria; order Rickettsiales; family UBA998; genus CBDFKY01. The sequence goes on from CBDFKY010000014.1 coordinate 325,514, forward strand.
CGTTACGCTTACCAAGCACGCGGTCGCGTGATTTATTATTCTGTTTTTTATCATCACAAGGACGAATCTGAATGAAAGCTGCCTTAAAATCCCTTCCCGTCGAAACCCACGCCTTCTCCGAGGCGCAGCTGCGCACGATGGAAGCCCAGTATTGCTCGTACGGCGATACGGTGCATTACCTGGAAGAGCCGAAATTTTTCGAACGCTGCGACGGCTCGTTCATTTATGATTCCGACGGCCGGGAATATCTGGACCTGCAGATGTGGTATTCCGCCGTCAATTTCGGCTATTCCAACCCGCGCCTCAATGATGCGGTGCATCGCCAACTGGACCGGCTGCCGCAGGTGGCCTCGCAGTATCTGCACCGGGAGAAGGTGGAACTGGCGGCGCGGCTGGCGCAGCATATGGAAGCGAAGTTCGGGGAGAAAGGGCGCATCCATTTCAATGTGGGCGGAAGCCAGGCGATCGAGGATTCGCTCAAGATCGTGCGTAATTTCACCGGCGGCAAAAGCCTGATGTTCGCGTTCGAGGGCGGGTATCACGGCCGCACGCTCGGCGCTTCGGCGATTACGTCGAGTTATCGTTATCGCCGCCGCTACGGGCATTTCGGGGACCGGGCGCAGTTCATCGAATTTCCGTATCATTTCCGCGGGCCGAAAGGCATGAGCAAGGAAGAATACGGCGAGCAGTGCGTCGCCAAGTTCGCGCGGCTGTTCGAGAGCGAATATAACGGGGTGTGGGATCCGAAGACCGGCAAGTGCGAGTACGCGGCGTTTTACGTGGAGCCGCTGCAGGGTACGGGCGGGTACGTCATCCCACCGCTGAATTTCTTCACCGGCCTGAAAAAAGTGCTGGACGATCACGGGATCCTGCTGGTGGTCGATGAAATCCAGATGGGCGTCTACCGCACCGGAAAGATGTGGTCGATCGAGCATTTCGGCGTGACGCCGGACGTGCTGGTGTTCGGCAAGGCGATCACCAACGGACTGAATCCGCTGTCCGGCATGTGGGCCAAGGAAGCGATGATCAATCCGACGATCTTCCCGCCCGGCTCCACCCATTCCACCTTCGCCAGCAACCCCATGGGTACCGGCGTGGCGCTGGAACTGATGAAGATGCTGGAAGAAGAGAACATGGAAGCGGAGATCATGCGCAAGGGCGCACGTTTCCTGGCCGGCCTGCAGGAACTGCAGAAGCGCCACAAGATCATCGGCGACGTGGACGGGCTGGGTCTCGCACTGCGTTGCGAGATCTGCAAGGCCGAAGACAGCTTCACGCCCGACAAGGCGATGATGGACTGGCTGGAGCATGAGGCGATGAAAGGCGACCTGATGGTCGATGGCCGCGCCTACGGGCTGGTGCTGGATGTCGGCGGGTATCACAAGAACGTAATCACGCTGGCGCCGTCGCTGACCATTTCCAACGCAGAGATCGATCTGGCGCTTACCCTGCTCGATCAGCTCTTTACCCGCGCCGCCAAACGGTGAGGTCATGCAAGTCTGCCTGCTTCATCTGGATGACGCGCTGAGGACACAGCCTCCTTTCTGGCAGGCGGGCGGCGGCCATATGATGGAAGTGGATGCGCAAGCAGCGGGAAAAGAGGTGCGGTTATGGGGCAGGGAGACGGCTTTGCAGAGACTGCAGATCTTATTGAAAGAGACGTTCGCCAAACGCCCGGCGGACGGGCCGCGTCTCTGCTTCATGGGGTCGGGAGATTTCCACCATGTCACCGCCCTATTGCTGCCTCTGGCGCTGGAAGCGGCAGATGAGCCGGTGACCGTTATTCATTTCGACAACCATCCCGACTGGGTACGGTTCGAAGGGGGGATGCATTGCGGTTCCTGGGTCAACCGGGCGATGCAGCATCGATGCGTCGCCAAGGTGGTTACCGTCGGCGTCTGTAGCGGTGATCTTCGCAATCCGGAATGGAAAGGCGCGAACCTCGTGGCGTTGAAGGAAGGCAGGCTGGAACTGTTTCCCTACCGCCATACGCCGAGCCGGGCCCGGAAGGAGTACGGGGAAGGGACGAGTTACCGGCAGGAAGGCGGTTACCTGCACTGGAATACGATCGAAGATCAGGGGGAAGCGACGTTTCTCGACCTGCTGCTTTCTCGGATCGACACGGAAGCGGTGTATCTCACCGTGGACAAGGACGTTTTGAGTCGCGAGGATGCGGAAACCAACTGGGATCAGGGCGTGATGCGCCTGCCCTTTCTGCAGCGCTGCATCTCGGCCATCGGAAAGGCGCACCGCATTCTCAGCGCCGATATCAACGGGGATTATTCTGTGCCGTCTTACGGCGGCAGCGCTTGGACGCGGTGCAGGAAACACGCGGAAATCTTCATGGATCAGCCGCGGCACAAGCGGGACGTGGAGGCCGCCGCAACGCTTAACAGTGCCACCAACCGGTCGCTGCTCGGCACCTTCGCTGAGGTAATGGCATGAACCTGCATCTAAGAAATATCCATATAATGCGTTTTAAGGGTCACTCCCCCCATGAGGGGGAGTCCAAGAGGACAAGCCGTAGGCGCGGTCCGATTGGATGGGGGGCCATTCGTCATGTTCCCCCCGCCAAAACACTTTCGTGTTTTGACTCCCCCTCAAGTGGGCAGTTACGGCCACGCGTGCTGTCCATCGGAGCCATTCCATGAACCTGCACTTAAGCGGTAACATGTTCGCCCTCATCCTGCTCTGCATCCTGGTGGAAGCGGCCTCGCAGCTCTGTTTCAAGCATGCGGCGGAGGAGGAATCCATCCTCCGCACCCTGCGGAAGCCGATGCTCTGGCTCGGCATCGCGCTATGGCTGGTCGAACTGGTGGTCTGGACGGTCGTACTGGAACATGTGCCACTCTCCATCGCCTTTCCGATGATGTCGCTCACGTATCTCGCCACGCTGCTCGGCGGGGCGCTGATGTATCACGAAACCATTACCAGACGCCATCTGCTCGGAGCGTTCTGCATCACGTTCGGCGTGGCGTGCGTCGGCATAGGAGGGGTATGAAAATTTTCGCGCATTCCAAGATGGATATCATTCCGGTGCTCGCCGCATTCGGGCATCTGGCGTTCGATATCTGGCTGATCGCCGGATTCGCCGGGCGGCCGCTCTGGGCCTCCGGTTTGCTCGGCTGCCTGTACGCGGTGTCGCTTTCCTGGAACATCAACGGCATCTCGCATAATTTCATCCATACGCCGTATTTCAAGCCGAAGGCGCTCAATTACCTGTTCAGCCTGCTGGAGTCGCTGGCCATCGGATTTTCGCAGACCTATTACCACTGGATCCATATGCGCCATCATACCGGCAACAGTGACCGGCGGGACGCGAAGGGCGATACGATCGACTGGCTCTCCATTTATCGCCACGGCAAGGACGGGCAGGCGGAGAATGTCTGGGGCTATACGTTCCTGAGTTTCTTCCGAGACGATATGGGCGATATCCATGCGGCGATCGCTAAACGCAAGCCGTTCGACGCGAAATGGGGGAAGATGGAACTGCTCGCGTTTCTGGGCGCGGTGGTGGTGGCGGTGCTGGTTGACTGGAGGGCGGTGCTGTTCTACGTGCCATTCTATTATCTGGGCAACTGCCTGTCCTCGCTGAACGGGTATTACGAACATCTGAACGGCAATCCGGACAAGCCCATCGCCTGGGGGGTCAGCACCTACAGCCGGCTGTATAACACGCTCTGGTTCGGCAACGGGTACCATGCGGAGCATCATTACCGCCCCCGTACCCACTGGACGAAGATCAAGGCACTGCACCGGCAACTGGCGGAGGAACAGGAGCGCGAGGGCGTGCATGTCATCGGCCCCTGCCACGCGCTGGGCTTTTTAGCGAAAAACAATCGTACAAAGGGAGAGAAATTATGCTCTGGGCAATCGGCTTAAAGAAATACGTCAAGCGCGGCTATCTGGAGGTGGTCGACGCGACGGGCAAGCGTCACCGGTTCGGTACGGAAGGCGCACAGCCGTCTTCCGCCATCCGCCTGCATGACGCGAGCCTGCACCGCAAGCTGCTGCTCAATCCAGATCTTTATTTCGGGGAAGCGTGGATGGACGGGACACTGACGTTGGAGCGAGGCAACCTGCATGATCTGTTGAGCGTGTTCGGTGTGAATGAAGGCGAGTCGCCTACATTCTTCAATGAAAAGCTGGAACATGCGTTCGCTCCACTGCTCAATCGCCTGCATCAGTGGAATCCGCTGAAGCGCTCGAAAGACAACGTCGCGCATCATTATGATCTTTCGGAAACTCTCTATCGCCTATTCCTGGACGAGGACATGCAATATTCCTGCGCGTACTTCACCGATCCGGGTATCGCCCTGGAGGAAGCGCAGTGGCAGAAGAAAGCGCATATTGCCGCCAAGCTGCATCTGAAAGCGGGGATGGAGGTGCTGGATATCGGCTGCGGCTGGGGCGGGTTGAGCCTGTTCCTGGCAAAGGAATACGGGGTGCGGGTGACGGGGCTGACTTTGTCCGAAGAACAGCACCGCGTGGCGAAGGAACGGGCGCAGGCGGCGGGGCTGGCGGAGCGGGTGCAGTTTCACTTGCGCGATTACCGCCATGAGACCGGGCGGTATGACCGCATCGTGTCGGTCGGCATGTTTGAGCATGTCGGCACGGCGCATTTCGGGACGTTCTTTTCACAGGTGAAAACCGTGCTGAAGCCGGACGGGGTGGCGCTGCTCCATTCCATCGGCCGGGCGGACGGACCGGAAACCACCAATCCGTGGCTGCGGAAATATATCTTCCCCGGTTCCGGTGCGCCTGCGCTATCCGAAGTATTGCCGGTGGTAGAGAAAAAAGGGTTATGGGTGACGGATATCGAGATTCTGCGCCTGCATTACGCGTACACGCTCGCCGAATGGCATACGCGGTTCCAGGCGCACCGGGCCGAGGTCGCGGCGCTGTATGATGAGCGGTTCTGCCGGATGTGGGAGTTCTACCTGGTAAGCGCCGAGATGTATTTCCGCTATTGCAAGGTGATGGTCTTCCAGATGCAGCTTACCCGCAGCATCGACGCGGTGCCGATCACCCGCGATTACCTGTTCGAGGAGGAACGCAGCCGCGCTTATGCCAAGAGGGACGTGCGTGCAGCTGCCTGATAAGTTAAGTTTCTTCATGCCGGGTACGAACGGGAAAGCCGTCGTGCTGGTCCACGGCCTGACCGGCGCGCCCGGCGAGATGAAGCTGGTCGCCAAGCAGCTCAACCGTGCCGGTTACACGATCTATGCGCCGCTGCTGGCCGGGCACGGGGTGGATAAGGCGACGCTGCTCGCCACGCGCTGGCAGGACTGGCTGGAGAGCGTGGTGCGGGCCGCTGAAAAGGTACGTACCGAAGCGGATGCGGTATTCACCGCCGGTATCTGCGTCGGCGGCAAGCTTGGAATGCTCGCCGCCCAGCAAAAGCCGGATATCATCCGGGCCACCGCCATCTATTCCCCGCTGTTTCATTATGACGGCTGGAACGTGCCGTTTTATTATCCCATTCTTTCCCGGCATATCGGCTGGTTACGTTACGTGCCGTTTCTCGACCGGCTGAATTTCGCGGAAACCGATGCGATCGGTATCAAGGATGAGCGGCTGCGCAAGCTGATGGCATCACTCAGCGCCGAGGGGGTGATGGATGATTTTCCCGGACGCAGCCTGGTGGAAATGCACCGGCTGGGAAGCGCGCTGAAAAAGCAGCTACCGTATCTGAGCGCGCCGACGCTCATCCTCCATGCGAAAGAAGACGATCTGAGCAGTCCCCGTAACGCCGAACTGATGGATAAACATCTGGGCGCCCCGCACCGGCTGGAGTGGATCGAGGACAGCTACCATATGATCCATGTCGATAAACAGCATAAGCATGTAGCGGCGCTCACCGCCGATTTTTTCAACGAGACGAGGGTTGAGGAAGGGCATGGCTGATATCCGCATTCTCTCCAGCATCACCGAGATCGACCCTTTGTTCTGCCATGCCTGCTACAAAGGAGAGGTGGAAAATTACGGGTATCTGCTGGCCGTGGAAAAGGCCAGTATTCCGGGGTTCGCTTACGGATACCTCACCGCCTGGGAAGAGGAAACCCTGCTCGCCATCATGCCCGCGTTCTTTACCGATTACGCGCTCGACACCACCTTGCAGGGTGCCGGAAAAACCATCATCTGCCGCTTGAAAAAAGCGTTTCCCAAACTGTTCACGCTCAAGCTCGCCTGCCTCGGTTCGCCGTGCACGGAAACCATCGCCCTGCGTTTTCATCCGGCGGTGAGCGATAAAGCCGGCCTGCTCCGCCAGATGCTGGAAGCGTTCGAGGTGCACGTGCGGGAGCGCGGTTTCAAGCTGATCGCCATGAAGGACATTCCGGAAAACGATATCCTGCTTTGGCAGCCTTTCATGCAGGCGAAAAGGTACGTGGAGATCTCCGCCATGCCGACCGCGTATCTGCCGATCGATTTTACCAGCCTGGAAGAGTATTTCGCCCGGCTCTCCCCCGCCACCCGCAAGGATATGCGCCGCAAGCTGAAGAAAGCCGACGCGGCCGTCGAGATTCGTTATGCGGACAGTCTGGAACCGGTCATCGGTGAAGTGATGGCGCTGTATCATGAGACGCGGGGCCGCAGCGCCTGGCAGTTCGAGGAACTGACGCCCGCTTATTTCGAAGGCGTGCTCTTTCATATGAAAGAGGCCTCCTTCGCCACCCTCTATTATGTCGGAGGGACGTTGCTGGCCGTCAATCTGGTGGTGCATGGCGACGATACGCTCATCGACAAGTTTTTCTGCATGGACGGCGCGGCGGGGCGGGAATACAACCTGTACTTCCTGAGCTGGTTCACCAATATCCGTTATTGCCTGGAGCATGGATACACGCGCTACCAGACAGGGCAGGCGGCGTATGCCAATAAACTGCGCTTGGGCAGTACGCTGATTCGCAACCGGATGTATTTCAAGCACCGAGGGGCGCTGACCCACCGTGTCCTGAAATTTGTCTCTCCGTTACTGAACGTTCACGAATTCGATATCCAGGAGGCCGCATGACCCTGCTTAATTCCACCCGGTTCGCTCCCCGCAAACCGCACGCGTTGTTCGCCCATAGCTGGTGGGACGTGGTGCCGGTCGGCATGGGGCTGGCCCATTTCGCCTTTCAGATCGCCCTGCTGTTCGCGTTTCCGCATCTGCCATGGGCAGCGCTGATTCCGCTCGGGCTGTTCTACAGCTACTGCATCGCCTGGAATATCGAGTCGGTCGCCCATAATTTCACCCACAATAATTATTTCAGGGCACACGGGATGAACCGCGCCTTCAGCCTGATCGAGTCGCTGACCATCGGCTTTTCGCAGCAGTTCTACAAAACCGTGCATCGCCGCCACCATATCGGCAATTCCGACCGGCCCGACGCGGAAGGCAACACGCGGGACTGGTTCTCCATCTACCGCTACGGGAAGGAGGGCAGGCCGGAATCCGTGGTGCGCTATTCGCTGTTCGGCATGTTCCGGGGGAGCAATGAGATTTACAAGGAAATGGCCAAGGGCGGGCGCAAGATCGACGATGTGCGCTGGGCGAAATTCGAGGACGCGGCGCATTACGCCTGGTTCGCGCTCGGCTTTCTGATCAACTGGAAATTCATGCTGTATTTCCTGCCGTTCTATTATCTCGGTCACGTATTTTCGATGATGGTAGGGTATTACGAGCATTTTCAGGCGAATCCCGACCTGCCGATCGCATGGGGAGTGAGCACATACGGGCGGCTGTATAATTTTTTCTGGCTGAATAACGGTTACCATGCCGAACATCATTACCGCCCGCGTATTCACTGGACGCAGATGAAAAAGCTCAACGCGGCGCTCGCCTCCGACAAGCACGCCGGGGATATCCACGTGATTCGCCATTCGCACCTGTTCGGATTCCTGGATGCGTGAGAGCTTCCGGTGGTGGTGGCTGCTCGTTCCGTTGCTGACCACCCTCAACCAGATGGCCATGAAGCTGCTCGCGCTGGCGATCGGTGACGTTCCGTTCGGGCCGGACTGGATCCTGGCCGCGCTGCATTCTCCATATCTGCTGATGATCGTGGTCTGCGAAGTCTCCAGCTTCGTGATGTGGATGAATATCCTCGCGAAAGTGGACGTCAGTAAGGCCGTGCCGCTGACCGGAACCGCCTACGTGTTTATTTTGCTGCTGAGCTGGGGTGTTTTTCATGAATTCATCATGCCTTTACAATTTATTGGTAGCATGTTGATATTGACCGGTGTATGGCTCATCGGAACAGCTGAAAAAGATTTAAAAACATGCGCATGAAACGTTTGCACCTGACTCCCCTCCTGTTCTGCCTGCTGGCCGCCTGCAGCCCTCAGCCCGCCGCCAAGAACGATGGGGACGCCGATCGTTTCGAACAGCAGGACCCGATCAAACCGGTCAATCAGGCCACCTTCGCGTTCAACCTGAAAGCGGACAGCTACGTCGTCAACCGGTGGCGGAAACCTATCACCGAGCGCCGGAAACGATCCGGTACGGGGTGGGGAATTTTTCTCTCCAACCTGCATGAGCCGGGGAATTTCATCAATGGCCTGCTGCAGTTC
>CBDFKY010000015.1:0-124001 GCA_965248995.1 Rickettsiales bacterium
ATTTGTGACGGTTGCGTGGTGGGAGCGGTATGTCCCCTTTCCCCGGAATCAAGTTCAGGCTTCTGGAAATCCTTAAGCAATCTGTCCAGATCCTTGTGAGTGATTTTCTCGATGGTCTCATCTATATGAAGTATCGTCTTGCCTGCCGGATTCACGATTTTGACATCCAACGCCTTCGGGTCCACCGTGGCCACGAAGCCCCCATGCTGCAATCTGGTCAGGTCCGTGTGGTCCGGGGCGAATTCGATGCCTTGCTCCGTTTTCACATATCCTGTGCGCTTGCCGTCGGTAAAAGCGTCGACCGATTCCAGTTCGCCCGGTTTCGCTTTCTGATTGGTGACCGTTATCTGACCGTCCTTAAATACCGTAACTTTGAAACCGTTTTGTGCTCTATCGAAGGTGATATCATCATTAGGGTTTTCTTCAAGCGTGGTCTGTGTTCTGCGTACCAATTGCTCGGGGTCTATCCTTGCGGGTGTAAGGGTTGTTCCTCCATATTCCACGTCGTTAATTTCACTCATAGGACTCTCTTTGATTTATAAATAAGTTTATGTCAGCAGATCAGCCAGTATAGATAAACTATAAAAGAACCTTTACTAATAATCTATTAAATAATTACTAATATAACTATTTTATTTAATTCTTTAAGATTTGATTATGATATTTAATAATTTTTTGAAGAATTTAAGGTATCTTCGAAAACAGGAGGAACAGCTATGTCTCAAGATAAACCGACGGTACTTTTGGTGGCTGGGCCCGGAGGGATGGCGTTCGATGAGAAACAGATAACGCTGGCGGCGGAAAATTTCAGGAAAGCCGGCGCGAACGTAGTGGTGGTGGGAGACGGTCAGAAAAACATCACGCTGGCCGAGATCGCCAGCGCGGCCGAAGGAATAAAAGGCCCGATGACCGCTTTCGTCATGACGCACGGGGATGTGAAGGGCGGCAGGCATTGTATCGGGCTGACGGAGGAGTGCAACACGCCGACCAGGGATTTTTTCGCAGCGGTCACAAAGGCGCGTGACGGCAAGAAGTTCGATGTTTTCATGGCCTCCTGCCATGGTGGCGCGGCACAGATGGCCGCAAATGACATTCTGCCCAAAGGTTCCGCTTTCGTGGATCTGGCGCCCGGTGACCAGGCGGTTGCGGGTGCGGACGTGCAAAAACTTATCAGAACCATGATGGAAAACACCGAAATTGCCGGCACGATGAGCGGCGAAAAACTGTTGAACGAATATCTGATGAAAGACCTTGGAAACAGAATTTCCTCTTCCGTCACCATCGCCGGACAGGGGACGTATAACCTTGAGGCTGTCTTGCAAAAAAAGGTAGGGCAGAAATTTACCCCGGAAGAAAAAGAGAAAGTGCACACCGCGTTGGATACGCAATTCGGCAAGGAAAAAATCGATGCCGTTATCCATAAGATCGAATCCACCAAGGTCGGCTGGGACGTGGAAGCGGTGGATTTCGGGCCGTCGATGGCGGTGGCGTTTGCAGCTTACGATCGCAGTAAAGGCGGAATACAGTTGCCCAAAGAATTCGTCATGCCGGGCATGACGCTCAGTGCCGACGCCGGGGCAAGGCCGTTTGAAGCGGGATTCGGAGGGAATTCCTTCCAGCAGATCCGGCCCTTCCCTAATCCGCAGATCGGTACGTTGCAGAGATGGTAAATGCGCCCTTATTGCCGGGGCTGCCAGGCTTTCTTTTTTGAAAAATCACACAAATTTCGCAGTCCGGGATGAAATGAACCGCGTCGATCAGGGCGGTTATGGTAGCAGCTCTTGCGTTTTGCAAAAACGTTGCTAAGGTGAGAACCTGTTTTTTAATCATGTTCATCAGATAAGACGGATTTTGTGAAGCGTACCCTTACTTCCCACTCCCTGGCCCTGCTCTCCGCCATCGCCATTCCCGCCCTGCTCGCCCCTTTGCCCGCCGCGGCGCGAAGCCTGATACCCGACCAGCCGAGCGTGGAGATCCGGCTGGAAGCGCTCCGCGCACTGCGCGCTTCGACGGGAGGAACGATTCCCGGCAATCCGTTCCGGACCCCTCCTTCCGCACCGCTCAGCCCGCCCGCGCCCCCTAACCAGCCGCCCGCCTATCAGCCACCGGTCTATCAGCCACCGGTCTACCAGCCGAAGCCCCCTGTCGTAGCGCCTCCGCCGGTGGCTGCGCTTCCCTACGCTCCGGTGCCGGTAGCGCCTCCAACGCCGCAGGTTTTGAAACAGTCGGCGTCGAAAAAGCCGGCAAAGAAGCCGCTTGGCAAGTCCCCCGTCGCAGCGGCTGAAAAACCCGTGCGGTCCACTGCGCTGCCGACGCCGACGAAGAAAGCGCCTGCGACCAACGATGATGTATATCGGGCAGGCGAAGTGATGCAGCCACCGCCGCCTTTCGCACCGGTGAACGCATCTCCGCGTAACGCGAAGGCCGGCAAGACGGCCAAACCCGTTCCCGTGGTGCCGGAGCCGCAGCCGTCCGGCATGGAGCTGTCACTGGACGACGTGATGAAAAATACGGACGGTGACGCGAAGAACGCTCCTGCGGCAAAAGCGCCCTCCACGCCTCCTGCTGAAAAAATGCAGGCGGTCAGGGAAAAGAATCTCAGCAAGGGAACGGCAGGCGACAAAGCCGCAACGCCCTCTTCGGTGAAGGATAAGGCGCTTCCCGAACCGGATCTGGGCGACCTGAAATTCGAACCTTTTACCCCGCTGACCGACGGACATCCCGGCGGTAAAGCTCACGACCAGAAGGGCAAAGGCGCCGGTAAGACGGAAAGTGACCGGTCCGCGCCTCCTCCCCTCGCGGATGTCAAACCTGACGTCTCTTTGAAAAATGATCAGGGCACACTTGAACTGCCACCGCTGCCCGATAAAGGCCCGCAGCCGTTGCAGGAAAAAAAGCAGGCGGCGAAAAAAGAAACGTCCGCCGATCATGTGAAAAAACCGTCCCTTAAAGAGCCCGTTTCCGTTAAGAACGAGCCGGAAGCCCTGACGCCTCCCCTGGCTCCTGACGCCGCCGTCCCCAGTCTTGCCGACCTTGACGCTTTGCCCGACGACGCTTCGAAAGATGCGCCGTTGACGCTCGCCCCGGCCAAAGGGGCGTTTCATGCGGATTCCGCCGGTAAAATGACGGAGAAAGAAAAAAAACCGGAAAAGAAAACGGATAAAGACCTGAAAAACCTTGCCGCCCTTCCTGACCCCGCCAAAGGGGAGGCGGAAGCATTGCCCGGTATCTCCGAACCCTTGCCGCTCATGGGTAACAAACAACGAACCGGCAAAATGCCTGCGGCAGACACCCCGGCTGCGGGAGAAAACAAGCCGGCAGAAGAAATTTCTTCAAAAGCGCCTGCACTGGCCGCACCTCAGCCGGCCACACCTGGGCCGGCCACACCTAAAAAAGAAGGGTTCCTGCCTAACCTGAAATCTTCTTTCGCCTCCTTTCTGGGCGGAAAAAAACAGGAAGAAGCGCCTAAACCTTCCTCTTCTCACAGCGTAGCGCCTGCCATCTCGCCCGCCTCACCGGACGTTTCCGTCACACCGGAGGCGAAAGACGGTAAGGGTGCCGACGGATTGCCTGCGCTGCCGAATTTCAATTCCTCAGGCGCACCCAAAGCGGTGCCGACGCTCGGTGCCACGACCGCGCTGCCGCCGCTACCCGCGTTCGCCGCAGGCGGGGCCGCAAAGCCGGACGAAAAGATCACCACCGACGAACCGTTGCCTCCCCTGCCGTTCGGAAACAAGAAAACATCCGCCGCCAAAAATGCACCGGCCGCCGATCTGCCTGAGGAAAAACAACTCGCTTCTCTCGACGCTGCGAAAAGTACCGGCATAGGGGCGCCCGGCATAGGGGCGCCCGGCATAGGGGCGCCCGGCATAGGGGCGCCCGGCATAGGGGCGCCCGGCATAGGGGCGCCCGGCATAGGGGCGCCCGATATCGGAATGCCCCCGCTGAAAGACCCGTCGCTCGGGGAAGCGTCGCAAGGCGCGTCGCTGAGCGTCCTGTTTTCGCAGTCTGAAACGGAAGTGCCCTTAGCGTTCCAGCAGCCGCTGATCAACATGTCGAAGGAACTGGTCGGCAACGATACGAAAATCAAGGTGATCGCCTACGCTTCTGGCAGCGCGGACCAGAAGAGCATCGCGCGGCGGATTTCGCTGGCGCGGGCGCTGGCGGTACGGGCTTTCCTGATCGACCTCGGCGTCGACAACGTCCGTATTTCCGTCCAGGCCCTCGGTAATGACGTTCAGAAAGGACCGAGCGAACGGGCGGACGTCATCCTGCTGCCGAAAGGCTAAGCGCCGGTGCGCATCGTCGCCGCAGTCTCCGCCGATGATTCCGGCGAGGCGCTCTCCCCGGGAATGCAGCAATATATGGAAGTGAAACGGCGGCACGGCGACATGCTGCTGTTTTACCGCATGGGTGACTTCTACGAACTGTTCTTCGAGGATGCATTGAAGGCCGCGGCGATTCTCGATATCGCCCTTACCAAGCGCGGAACGTTTCAGGGAAAGCCCATTCCCATGTGCGGCGTGCCGTACCACGCGGCGGAGAATTACCTGGAGCGACTGATTGTAGCCGGCCAGAAAGTGGCGATCTGCGAACAACTGGAGACGCCGGAAGAAGCGAAGAAACGCGGCCATAAATCGGTACTGAAGCGTGACGTGGTGCGTGTCATCACGCCGGGAACGTTGACCGAAGATTCCCTGCTCGCGCCGTCCAGGGCCAATTACCTCGCTTCCATCGCCCGTCAGCAGGACGGATTTTCGTTCGCGTGGGTGGATATCTCCACCGGCGAGTTCGGCACGATCGCGCTGGAGCGGGAAGCGATCGCGGCCGCTATAGCGCGTTTCGATCCCAGTGAAATTTTGATGGACGAGGCGTTGCAGCGTGAGAGCGACGTGATGACCGGAATCGAGGAATACCGTCCGCGCATCACGTTTATCGCCTCGGCCCACGCGGAAGTGCGGCACGCGAAACGCCAGCTGCTCGACTATTACCAGACCCGGTCGCTGGACGGGCTGGGTGAGATGAACCTCTCGGACATCGCGGCGTGCGGGATGCTCTGCGATTATATCCAGAACACGCAGAAAGGCGTCACTCCGCGCCTGGATGCGCCCCGCAAGCTGGCCACTTCCCAGTTCATGCAGCTGGACGCCGCAACGCGCCGCAACCTGGAACTCACCCATACGCTGGCGGGTGAGCGCAAAGGCAGCCTGCTTTCCGTGCTGGATATGGCCGTGACGGCGGCAGGAGGGCGCCTACTGGCCAACCGGCTTGCGCAGCCGCTGGCGGACGCGGCGTTGATCAACGAGCGGCTGGACGCGGTCGGCTGGTGCATCGAATTTCCCGGGCGCGCCGCGATGCGCCAGTCCGTCAGGCAAGTCCCCGATATGGAACGGGCGCTGGGCAGGCTGCATGTCGGAAGGGGAGGGCCGCGCGACATGCTGAGCCTGCTCGCCGGATTGACGCTCGCCACCGAACTCTACGGCCGCTTCCAGCAGTTGCAGGAAGCGCGGTTTCCGGCGGAAATCGCCGGGATTATCGCCGGGCTCGGAAATTACGCGGCGCTGACGGAGGAACTGGGCCGGGCGCTTAAGGAGGATGGGCCGCTGCTGGCCCGCGACGGCGGCTTTATCCGCTCCGGCTACCATCCGGCCCTCGACGAATTCCGCTCGCTGAAGGAAGAATCCACCCGGGTGATCGGGGCGATGGAACAGCGCTACGCGAAGGAAAGCGGCATTCCCACCCTGAAGATAAAATACAACCATGTGCTCGGATATTTCGTGGAGCTGACCCGCCGCCATGAAGCGAGCGTACCGCCGTCATTCATCCACCGCCAGACCATGAAGGACGCGCTGCGCTACACTACCGTGGAACTCGGCGAAATGGAGCAAAAAATCCTGCGCTCAGCGGGTGAGGCGCTCCGGCTGGAACTGGAACTCTATGACGCGCTGCTGGAGCGCATCCTGCAGGAATCGGCGCGGATCATCGCGACCGCGCGGGCGCTCGGCGTGCTCGACCTGACCCTCGGCGCCGCGGAAATCGCGGTGGCGCGGCGCTATTGCCGTCCCGTCGTCGATGCATCGGCGCGTTTCGAGATTATCGGCGGCAGGCATCCCGTCGTCGAACAGGCGATGAGGACGCAGACGAAACAGCCCTTCATCGCCAATGACTGCACGCTGGAGGAAACAACGCGGCTCTGGCTGCTGACCGGCCCGAACATGGCGGGCAAAAGCACCTTCCTGCGGCAGAACGCGCTGATCGCCCTGATCGCCCAGATCGGCTGTTACGTCCCTGCCGAGAGCGCCCATATCGGCGCGGTGGATAGACTCTTCAGCCGGGTCGGCGCCGCGGACGACCTTGCCAAAGGGCATTCCACCTTTATGGTGGAGATGGTGGAGACCGCCGCCATCCTCAATCAGGCGACGAGCCGTTCGCTGGTGATCCTCGACGAGATCGGCCGCGGTACGGCGACGTATGACGGGCTTTCCATCGCCTGGGCGGTGGTGGAACATCTGCATGGGGCCGTCCGCTGTCGCGGGCTGTTCGCCACCCATTACCACGAACTGACCCAATTGAGCGAAACCCTGCCGTCGCTCGCCTGCTATACGATGCGGGTGAAGGAATGGCGCGGCGACATCACCTTCCTGCATGAGGTGCGGGCCGGCACGGCGGATCGCTCCTACGGCATCCACGTCGCCAAGCTGGCGGGCCTGCCCGCCCCGGTACTGGAGCGCGCCCGCAGCCTGCTGCACCTGCTGGAATCCGCGGAAACCAATCCGGTACGGGCGCTCAGCCCGGATGCGTTGCCGCTGTTCCATGCGGGAAGTGCGGTGAAAGCGCCGGTAGTAGCGGTTCATCCGGTTATCGAGCAATTGCGGGCGCTGGACATTGAGAGCTTGAATGCAAGGGAAGCGTTGGAGTTGCTCTATACCCTTAAAGCGTCCGTCGGGTAATATAGTGTTTCCGAATAATTTTGTTGCGAAAATTTTCGGTTAAAAACACTATAAATTATAGGGTTATAGTCATTTTATCCGATTAAAACCGTACGGAAATTATTCGGAATGACTATAGTTCGATCTGCAACTCCCCTCTTTGAGGGGGAGTCAAAACACAACGTGTTTTGGTGGGTGGCTTCTTAATCCAGGCAACCCCTCACCGGATCGCCTGCGGAACTATAGTGTTTCCGAATAATTTCCGTACGGAAATTTTCGGATAAAAACACTATATACCCAATTCAATAATTATCCGTATGTTTGAATGAGAAGATTGAGGGATATTTCTGGTGTGTAGGATCGGTATCGTTTGATGGTGTCGAAACGTTTTTCGATAGGATTGAGATCGGGAGAATAGGGAGGCAGGAACAATAGCGTTGCCTGTCGTTGCTGAATAAGCTGTTGTGTTAAAGTAGATTTATGGAAGGTGGCGTTGTCCATAATGACAACGCTGTTAGGGGTAAGATGCGGGCAGAGTTCCTGCTCTAGCCAAGCATTAAAAACGGCAGTGTTGCAGGTACCCTGAAAGAGGAAGGGGGCAAGCATTTGCTTGCCGCACAAGGCTGCCAGGAAACTGGTGCGGGGTCTGCGCTGCCCGCTGCGTTGCCCATGCACACGCTTGCCTTTTCGGGCGAAGCCATGCGTGCGTTCGGCGGTGGGTGCGAAGGCGCTTTCATCGACATACACAAACTGCTTGCCCTGCATCCGGTAACGCCACCAGCGCTTGAGGTACGCTTTGCGTTTCTCGTTGTCGCTTTCTTTATACGTCCAGGTTTTTTTTACGACTGATGTTCAACCGCTTCAGCGCATAGCAGATCGTACTCGGCCTTACCCCAAAGTGTACCGCCAGTTCCTTACCCATTACCTCAGGTTGACATTCCACCGCCTGTTGCAGTGCTTCCATGTCCAGTTTATGCGCCTTGCGCGGACCCGGTTTCTTCGCTTCCAACCGATCACGCGTGATCCAATCAAACACACACCCATGGTGTACCCCAAACCGACGGGCAGCTTCCGCCTTACTTCCACCGCCCCTGACATACGCAACAACGCGACGCCGTAAATCCATGCTATGACTCATCATAACATAATACAATCATCCGTGTAAATTTTGAATTAACTATATATGGTTATAGTCATTTTATCCGATTAAAACCGTACGGTTTTTAATCGGAATGACTATACGCCGTAATTCCTTTTCTCTCCGACTCTTCCTCAAGGGGAGAATGGAAAAAACCGCATATGTCGCATTTCAAACGAAAATGATGCCGCCCGTCCTCGCATGATGCGCATGCGTGATGGCCACCGCCAGCGCGTCCATCGCATCGGCGGAAGCGGGTCCGGTGCAGGTCGGCAGCAGCAGGCGGACCATGCGTTCTATCTGTCCCTTGTCGGCGCGGCCTGAGCCGGTCACCGATTTCTTGACCATCGTCGCGCTGTATTCCGCCACTTCCAGATGGTGAATGGCCAGGCTCAGCAGCAATGCGCCGCGCGCGTTTCCGAGTTTCAGGGTGGAAGCGGCGTTGACGCTGACGAACGTCTGCTCGATCGCGGCGGTATCGGGACGGTAGGCGGCGATCACCTTTTCCAGTTCCACATGCAGGGTATGCAACCGCTCGGAAAGGCTGCTTTTAGGGGACGGGTGAATCGCCCCGCACGCCGTAAACTTTAAGGTGCTGCCGTGCATGGTGATGATTCCCCATCCGGTATGCACCAGCCCGGGATCTACGCCCAGGATATTCATGACGCCGGTCTCCACATGCGCCAGGTCGCGGTATGGCCCTGCGCCAGCACCCGGCACAGGAACGGCAGCAGACTTTGCAGTTCCGCTTCCAAGGTAAACGGCGGATTGACGATCACCAGTCCGGAACCGGTCAGGCCGGGCGCATCCGCAGATTTAAACGAAAGCTCTAGCAGCAGGATATCCGGCAGTCTGGACATGCCGAGCGCATGGTAGAATGCCGCCAGCGGCGCTTCCGCCGTCAGGGGATACCACAGGCAGAACGTTCCGGTGGCGAAACGGCGAACCGCCTGTTCCAGCCCCGCCGCCATCCGCAGATATTCCCCTTCCTGCTCGAACGGCGGATCGACCAGCACCAGCCCCCGCCGTTCCTTGAACGGTACGTGGGCACCGAGCGCCAGCCATCCGTCGAGACAGGTGACACGCACCTGCGCATCTCCGCCGAACAGCTGACGCAGGGTGCCTGCATCTTCCGGATGTAGCTCGATGGCGGACAGCCGGTCCCGGGGACGCAGCAGTAATTTCGCCAGCATCGGGGAACCGGGATACAGGCGAAGGCCTCCTTCCGGGTTCAGGGTGCGGATACATTCAACGTACGGTGCGAGCAATAAGGCGATATCCGGCGGTGCGGGGGTTTCCATCAGCCGCTTGATGCCCTGCTGCCATTCGCCGGTTTTGGTGGCCTGCACGCCGGAAATATTATACAGCCCGATCCCGGCATGGGTATCGAGCACCCGGAAAGGTTTGTCCTTGCGTTTCAGGTAGTCGATCAGGCGGCAAAATACCACGTGTTTCATCACGTCGGCGGCATTGCCCGCGTGATAGCTGTGACGGTAGTTCATGGCCGCGCGACTGTCCGCCCTATTTCTTGAGCAAATCGCGGATTTCGGTGAGCAGCGCCACGTCGGCGGGCGGGGTGACGGTCGTATCCTTCGGGTCCACGGCCTTGCGGTCGAACTCCGTCTTCATTTTGTTCACCATCCGCACGATCATGAACACCACGAACGCGACGATCAGGAACTGGAAGACCGCGTTGATGAAACTGCCATAGGCGATGACCGGCGCGCCTGCCTTTTTCGCTTCCGCCAGCGTGGCGTAGGTGGTGTGGCCGAGATTGATGTAGTAACTGGAAAAATCCAGCCCGCCGATCACCAGCCCGATCACCGGATTGATCATGTCCTGCACCAGCGACGTGACGATCGCCGTGAACGCCGCGCCGACGATAATGCCGACCGCCATGTCCATGACGTTGCCGCGGGCGATGAAGCTCTTGAATTCGTTCAGCATAACTGGTCTCCTTGTGCTTTAGTGGATTGTTAGGTGAGAACAATGCATCACTCATTTTTTCCATTAAATGAGATCGTCATTCCCGCGAAGGCGGGAATCCACCCAAACGGAAACTGGATTCCCGCCTTCGCGGGAATGACGACTTTATTGTGTTTTGGTGAGTAGCACATTGATCCCATGGTGTCATACAGCTCAAGCGCTTAGTTTTTCAATCAATTCATCGCTGATGTCCGCGTTGGTGGTCACTCGCTGCACGTCGTCGTTATCTTCCAGCATATCCAGCATTTTGAGGAGGGTGACGGCCTGTTCCTCGCTTATCGCGCTCATCGTCTGCGGCGCGAAGACGAATCCGGAGGAGGCCGGTGCGCCGAAGCGCACTTCCAGTGCTGCCGCCACTTCATGCAGGCTGTCCGTAGCAGTAACGATGCGATGTGATTCCGCATCGGTTTCACAATCCTCCGCCCCCGCCTCGATCGCCGCTTCCAGCAGGGCCGATTCATCGGCGGCGGCCAGCGGATAGGTGATCTCGCCGACATGGTCGAACATGAAACCGACGCTACCCGTCTCGCCCAGGTTGCCGGAATATTTGGTAAACGCCGCCCGCACTTCGGACGCCGTGCGGTTGCGGTTGTCGGTCAGCGCCTCGACGATCACCGCCACGCCGCCCACACCGTAGCCTTCATAGCGGATCTCCTCGTAATTGTCGGTGTCCGTCGCGCCGGAGCCGCGTTTCACCGCCGCCTCGATCTTGTCCTTGGGCAGGTTCTCTACTTTCGCCGCGTTGATGGCTGCTCTAAGGCGGGGATTGAAGGCAGGGTCGGGCAGCCCGCTCTTCGCCGCGACGATGATTTCCTTGATCAGCTTGGTGAACACCTTGGCGCGCTTTTTGTCCTGCGCGCCCTTGCGGTGCATGATGTTCTTGAACTTGGAATGGCCTGCCATGGAAATCGTCTTCCGTGTGAAAAGGTTAGGAATGAACGTACCATACCGGAAAGCACACGGCCACCGCAAGAATTTCATCTTGTTAACTTTTATATGTAAAAAATTTATTTTTTCTTGGAAGAAATTAAAAAATGCGTTAGACTGAAAGGGATTTGATTGTTTTCCGTGTTTTGTTTTGATCTTTAGAACCGCAAGGAAAATTTGCATTGGGCTACGTTTTTCCGTCCAGTTTATTTAGTTGAGGAAATCCACTATGAAACGTTCTTCATCTCCTTTCAATCAATCACTTCTGCAATTTTCTATGCAAGATCCCTTCTTCCGCACAGTTGGAGGACTTATCTTGCTCGTTATCGTTGGCATCGTTACGTCGCAGATTGTAATAGGTGTTGCGGAATCAAAAGTTCACGCTGAAGTTTCCGGATCTGTCCAAGTGACTAGTCAGATCCGGGGTGATTCAGAGAGTACCAACGAACATTTGTTTGTAACGGTGTTTCCTGATCAAGGTACACCTGTTACCGCACAATTTCGCGATAGCTGGGGCGCAGGGGTCTGGAACTCTCGTGATCTTTATGCCATTGCGAAAAAATGTGATGGAAAAAACGCAACTGTCAAAACAGCTGGTCTTACATTTAGACCTTTTTCAGTAGTGCCTGCTGTAACTGATATTACCTGTCAGCAGCGGCCGCTTCAGTAACATCATATAATCAAAAATGGCCGCCTTCCAGCGCCATTTTTTTTGCTCTGCATCTGCCGTCATGAAAATTTCACACGCGCCCCGCCCGAAATCACGTATCATACGCGTTCATGACCGATGCACCCGCCACCGCTTTTTCGGATATTCCCCCGCAGGCTGCGCCGCCACCGGCTACCATGGGGCAAAACATCCATAAGTGGGGGAGTTATCTGGGCATCGACTGGGTGTTCAATACCTTATCCGGCGTCAGTTTCGCGTATTGGGGAAAATATACCGAACTGGGACAGAAAGCATGGAGCGGCCCGGTCGAGCATATGTTCGAAGCGGGCCTCTCCCACGTCATCAAGAATGAAAAACAGCTCGCCAGCAGCGTGGAACATGGCAGCATGTTCGCGAGCATCATCATGGGCGGCATGATGACCATTCCTCCCTTGATGATTCTGGAAAACAGAGGTGTGAAAAAATCCATCGTCCAGTCGCTGGACCGGGTCATCTACGGGAATGACCGCGTGGAGAGAGATCCCACGTTTCAGCAGGCATACGCGGCGATGGACCATGAACCGAAAAAAAACTTCACGACCGGTATGCTGGCGCGGTTTGCGGCGCTTACCCCCCTGCTTGCCATCATCCTCATTCCCGAGACGAAAGAAAAAGCGAAGGCATTGTATTTCGATCATATCGCCCGAGGGAGTGATATGCTTGCGCGCGGCGCCGGTTTGAGTGAGGAAACATTTGCGCATCTCTCTCCTCAAGAAGCGGGCGATCGCTGGAAGCATATCCATAACGCCATCGCCATGGATTTCGGCCTCGGCCTGCCGTATGCGGGGTTGCATTCTTTTTTCTACGACAAGTTCGCAGGCATCAGCGGGCATGGAAAAGAAAGCGCGCGCGTGCCGGATGTGCCAGCTTTTCCTGAAATTCCTGCACAAGGAGGAGAGGTGCATCGCCTGCCTACGCGGCAGGTGACGCAGGCGACAGCGGCGGCGGAACGGACGGTGAACAGCGAACCGTTGATCGCCGCGCGGTGACATCCAAGTGATGCAGGGGGTAAACAGTCACGCTGAAATCGGTAGTGTTTCTTCGGGATATCCGTCAAGGGAAGCTGACAGCCATTCGCAAAAATGATAGCTTTTTAATATGGCAGACAAAAACAGAGAGTCGCGGGGTAATCCTTCCTGGCTGAAATGGGTGGTGACGTTGTTCATCGCCTATGCGATCTTCATGAATTACCAGGAGCGCAAGGATCACAAAAACGATACCGTGCTGAACGTGGCGCAGGCGAAACCGTCGGAAAACAGCGCCTATGTCAGCGCCGATTTCGGAAGCTATACCCTGCCCAAAGGCATCAGTATCGGCGGTGATGTGACGGGTGACGGGAATGAAGCGCGGTGCGGGCAGACGGCTACGCTGAGTTATGCGGGAACCCTGCCGAACGGCAAGGCGCTGGACGGAGAAGACGGCAAGGCGACGGTCCTGCAGGTGGGGCTGCCGGATGATCTGAAGCCGTGGGCTTCCGCGGTACCGGGCATGAAAAAGGGTGGCGTGCGCCAGATCAAAGTGCTGGCCCCGCTGCGCTATGATGAAGCGAAGCGCAAGGCACTGGGCTTGGCGGAGACGGACGCGTTGAACTATAAAGTGGAAATCAGCGCGATTACGCCGGAATCCCCGGTGGACGCCATTCCTTTCCAGGCCACCGACCGCGTGGCGGGAAACGGAGAAATCGCCAATTGCGGCATGGTGGCGGATGTCCACCTCCGGCTCTGGGCCCCGGACGGCACTTCCTACTATGATTCGCGCACCGCTCAGAAAGGCGGAAAACCGCTCAGCCTGCATGTCGGCAGGGCGGAAGTGTTCTACGGCCTGGATCGGGGTTTGCTCGGCATGAAAAAAGGCGGGCAGCGTACTCTGGTCGTGCCGCCCGCGTTCGCCGTTCCTGCGGCTGGCAAAGATAATCCTTTG
Source organism: Rickettsiales bacterium (assembly GCA_965248995.1). Classification (GTDB taxonomy): domain Bacteria; phylum Pseudomonadota; class Alphaproteobacteria; order Rickettsiales; family UBA998; genus CBDFKY01. The sequence goes on from CBDFKY010000015.1 coordinate 13,610, forward strand.
AAGGACGTACTGAAAAAGGATCAGGTCGGGCTGGTGGAAGTGGAACTGATGGATGTGCGCTGGAAATAGCCAGGGCTAGAAGGGAATGACGGAACTCCACATTTTACCGCCTACGTGAAATTCCCGGCAAGCGGCGTTAAGGTTTTTTGGTTTCAGACGATAAAGGAAGCGGCGGCGGCGCACCCGGGGCGGGTTTCTTCAGTTTCGCTTCCGCGTTGAGGCGCCTCTGCTGCGCTTCCATCAGCCCTTCCACTTCTTTCAGGCGCTTGATCCGGTCATCCATGAAATAGTGGATGTAGTTCAGTTCTCCCTGATTCAGCTTCCTGTCATCCTTCAGGATGTTCTGCATAATGATGGAAGCGTCCTCGAACTCGCCGCGCTTTTCATGGACGAAGGCGGGCATCTGCTGCGCCCAGTAGGGGATGTTCTTCACGCCCGCCAAAGGTGTGGCGATCTTCAGCGCCAGCGCGTCGTCGTTCAGCTTGTGCATCGCTAGGTATACGCCCTGCGTCAGCCACCACCATTTCACTTCCGGCCGCCAGTAGCTGTGCTCATACAGGTAATTCACCATTTCGATCACTTCCGGGTGGTTTTGCGTCTGGCTGAAATAATAGGCGGCCATGGTGGGAAGGTGGTTGGAGCGACCGTCGAACGTATCCAGCTCGGAAAACCACTGATGCACTTTCTGCAGGTTATACGAGCTCAGTTTGGTGAACCGCCCGAACGTGTCGCCGGTATTGTTCAGGCGGAAGGCCATGATGCGAAACAGCAGCTGCCGGTCCCCGAACGCCATGACGTCCAGCTCATGCCGGCTGGCGAGTTCCGGTACCACTCCCAGATCCGGGATGCGGTTTATGGAAGCGAAACAGAAAACCGCCTGCAGAGAGAGCAACACCAAGGCAAGGTAACTATAACGCCGGGCAGTCTGCATGGAAACTCTCAGAACTGCTTGCGGCAGAAATCAATGATGGCTACGCAGAGTGCCAGCGGGATAAAGATGGCCGTCTGCGCGATGAAGTAGAGCAGGGCGTGCGTATCCGGCACCCCGTAGATCAGCCATTCGGTCTGCGCGAACATGTCCAGCCGAGGCATGATGACGGACACCGCTTCGATCAGGTAGCGCAGCGCCTGCCCGAGCCACACGATGTCGAAGACGATCCGCGCCTTGGCGGTGGCGATGAAAAATGCCATCAGCCTTCCCATGGCGTAGAAGGCGAACGACACCAGCACCGAGGTTACGGCGCTTTTATTGGTGAGCGAGGCGAACAGGGCGATCGCCACTACCACCCAGCTTTCCACCAGCAGGCTGAGCGTCCATACCGCGAACCCGCTCAGGCTTAAAGGATGCAGCAGCGCGATCATCGCCGCTACCGATCCCACCACGACGGAGGCCGCGCAGGCGAACCCCAGCCAGAAACCGAACACCAGCTTCGGGCGTGAGACCGGACGCGACAGCATCACGTCGATCTCCCGCGTGTCGTACATCGCCCGCATATGGAAACAGACGAACACCGCGATCCCCATGTCCAGCACGATCCGGCTCAACCCCGCACTCATGGCGAGGTGCATCTGCTGGTCTTCCAGCATCGCGGTTCTGGAAAGCGCCTTGGTGATGCCGATCAGCAGGAGGATCAGCAGGATCAGCGCCGGAAACAGCCGGTCGCGGATAGCGGTGAGCAGGATAAAGCGCATGGTGGTATACATGAAACCTGTTCCTTAGAGCTTAAAAGGCGATCGGGCGCGGGTCGCTGGTGAATTTGTTGTACAGGTTCTTATCCGCGTTATGGTAACTTCCTTCCGGCGAGACGATGGTGGCGCGGATGAAGATCACCAGCTCGCGGTTGTTGTTCTTCTTGTCCGTCCCCTTGAAGATATTGCCGAGGTAAGGGATGCCGCTCAGGAACGGTACGCCGTTATCCGTATTGTTCGCCGCCTGTTCCATCAGTCCGCCGATGACCATCACCTGGCCGCTGCGCAGGCGCATGATGGAATCCAGCTCGCGCACTTCCACGATCGGCACCGTATTGACGAACCGCTCGGCCGGGTCCTTGATCAGGATTTCATTGGCGAAAGCGGCGCCCGGATCCACGACGGAACCCACCTGCCGCGTCAGGGTCGGACGGACGCTCAGCGTGACCTCGTTACTGTCCAGATTGACGGAGGGCAGGATGTTGAGGATGATCCCGATGGGGATGGAGCGGCGGTTGGTCTGGACGCTGAGCTGGCCTTTCTGCGTCTGTCCGGCCGCGTCGATCGTATCGGGCTGCTGGTTGAGCTGAACTTCGAAGAACACGCGGTTTTCCGCGAACGTCAGTACCGCCGGCTGGTTGTTAATGGCGTGCAGACGGGGGCTCGACAGCGTGCGGGTCGTGCCGAACCGCTCCGTCAGGTTGAGGACCGCGTCCAGGCTGGCGTTCGGATCAGTCGGTGTCAGCGCCAGTTTTACCAGGTTGGATTTGTCGATGTCTGGGCCGAACGCCGCGCCGATGCTCCAGTCGGTCGCGCCGACTTTCTTCTGCAGGATGTTCCAGTTGATGCCGCTCTGGAACGCGTCGTCCAGATCGACTTCCACCACTTTCGCTTCGATCAGCACCTGCGCCGTGGCGTTACGCTTCAGGAAATCCAGGTAATGCTTGATGCTCTCATGCTGCGCCTGGCTGGCCGCCACCGAGAGCACGCCCGCCTGCCGGTTGATCACGTAGAACATGTTCTTGCCGAGGTTTTTCCCTGCGGTCGCGGATGGCAGCGCTTCCGGCGCCAGGGATTCCACGGCCTGGCCGGACAAATGCCGCGGCTTGTTATAGGTCAGGATGGCGCGGATATTGGCGTCCAGCGATTCCCAGAAATCATCCTCTGCCTTGGAATCGATGGTCGTGGTCGAGCCGGTATTGATGCCGCCGCTGCTACCCCCGCCGCCGCCGCTCGCACCGCCGCCGGCACCGCCCGCGCTTCCTCCCCCGCCACCCGCGGCGCCGTTGGAGATGGAGAGCACGTCCGTGGTAATACTGTTGTTGCTGGTGCTGGAACGCACGACGTTGAGGAAATCGATCGGGTAGTTCTGGATGTACGGCATGTCCCGCTCCACCCGCAGCACCCCGTCGGCGTATTTATAACGCAGCCCCGCCAGGTCGGCGATATGCTCGATCACTTCGCCGAACGGGCGGTCTTTCGCCCGGAACGCGATGCCGCCTTCGATGTTGGCGTCCATCTCCAGGTCCACGTCGGCCAGTTTCGCCAGTTCGATCAGCACATCCTTCAAGGGCACGTCATCGGTCACCGCGATGGATACCAGCTTGGTTTCCCCCACTTTGGGAGGACGCGGCGCCGCCAGTACGGAAGCCATTTCGGGCACCTTGTCCGATCCTGCATGGTGACCGTAATCGTCCGGGCCGGTCTTCCCCTTGCCGAACAGGTCCCGGTAATCCTCCCGGTGGAGTTCCAGCTGGCGGTCGATCGGATCGCCCTGCGCAAAACGGTCGAATCCCGTTTCCTTGCAGCCGGACATCAGCAGCACCGCCAGACCCAGATAGAAAAAACGGTTGATGTGTAGCCGACGATTCACGTTATTCGAACCCAACGATAAAAAATCAATGAATGTTGCGACTATGACATATTAAGGGCCCGTGTCAAACGGCAACCTCTTTTTTCCCGCTTCGGCTTACGAAATGATGCCGAGCGTGATGAGAATCCACTGCGGAAACAGGTAAAAAGCGGCCTCGCTGGAAGGATACAGTAGTAAAAGGAGCAGGCTTAGCGCCAGCGCCGGTCCGAACGGAAAATAAGGATCCCTGCTGACCAGCCGCCAGAACAGCGCGCTGACGACCCCGAGCACGCCAGCGTAGAAGAAAAAGGGAACGAGGGGAGGGAATCCGAGCCACAGGCCTGCCACCACCATGAATTTGACGTCGCCCATGCCGAGGCCGTGCCGCTGCTTCAGCAGATGATATCCCCGCTGGAGCGCGAGCCCGAAGATGCCCCCGGCCAGCGCTCCGAGCAGCGCGTCCGCGATATGCAGGAAACCGCAGAGTGCATAGATCAGCCCGATCGCGCCCATTCCCCATTGTAGGCCGTCGGGAATGATCCGGTATTCCAGGTCGACGATGCATAATACCACGATCTGCGAGCCGAGCAGGGCGATCAGGCCCCCCTGCAGCGTCAGGCCGTATAGCATGTAGGTGAGAAGAAACACGGCGGTAGTGACCAGTTCCGTCAACGGATAGCGCCAGTGTACGGACGTGCCGCAATAGCGGCACCGGCCAGACGAAAACATCCAGCTGAATACCGGAACCAGATCCCTTACGCCGAGGAGATGATGACACGCCGGACATTCCGAGCGGGTCATGCCGATCGCCTTTCCACGCGGCAGCCGGTGCGCCAGCAAGGTATTGAAGCTGCCGAAACACACGCCTAATAAGATAACGCTTAAAATTTCCAGCCACATAGGGGTATTAGCCTTACTGGCCGCGGATATTGCCATTCAAAAAAGAGAAGCGAACCTTTCGTCGCTTCACTGATACGTGCCATTGTCACAAAAATACATACGTGCTGCCTTCAACTCCCCCTTCGAGGGGGAGTCAAAACACACCGTGCTCTGGTGAGGGGCCTGTTCGTAAAGCCCCCCCAACGAATCGCGCTGACGCGCTCTTCGACTCCCACTTAAGGGGGGGGCGCGAAATCCCATCTGGTTTTTCAAACCGAGACACTATAGTGTTTCCGAATAATTTTCGTACGAAAATTTTCGGTTAAAAACACTATAAATTATATGGTTATAGTCATTTTATCCGATTAAAACCGTACGATTTTTAATCGGAATGACTCCGTATTTTGGCCGGATGCCGGCCTGCGCCGGTATTGCGACCTCTCCTGCCCCGCTAACGATAGGTGTCTGTAAGCAGGGTCTTTTAATAGAAAAGCCCCGAAAAGCATGAGCCTTTCAGGACTTTCCCTATGTTTAGAAAAGAATGTGACTAGAAACGGAAGCGCGCTCCTGCCTCGACGTTATGCACCTGATAATCATGCTGGATCGAAGCGCCGCCGCGTGTGGTGAACTGGGGGCTGCCCGCGTCCATGTATTTGTACCCTACCTGCAGCACGGTATTGAGCAGCATTTCGGGCTGCCAGCCGATACCGGCCATCAGCTGGTAGGCGAAACGGTTATCGCTGTCATCCAAATTCAGCGCCTTGTTTTCCAGGTCGATCTTGGCGAGACCGGCACCGGCACCTACGTAGGGGGTGACGCGTGTATGGGTGTTGATGTCATAATAAACGTTCGCCATATAGCTGTCGGACGTCAGTTCGCCGGACACGTCCGTGGAGGTTTTCCCGATGCTCAGAGTGTCGAGATCGTTGCTGCGATAGAAATATTCGAATTCGAAGCGCATGTTATCGAAAAAGTTACCGTTCGGGCCGGGCGTATAACCGATCGAGGCGCCGACGCCGTAATTACTGTCGAAATCCAGTTCGCCGACCTTGCTGCTGTTCACTTCGACATCGGTGGAATCGACGTAAGGAAGCGCACCGGAAACGCCCACATACCAGTTAGGCCAGCGATTGGCACCGAACTGACCCCCCTCGTAACCCGCCGTAGAAGTGCCCGCTGCTGCGGCACCGGCGGAAAAAAATCCAATAGCGAGTAATGCGGCTAACGTTTTCACGATCTTTCTTTCCTTATAGATGATAGATGACAATATAATGTGCAAACATACGCGTTCTTTATGTCGAAGCAAGCGGAAAGAATGAAAGAGCGTATCCGCGCATCATTTTTTCTCCGCCCCGCCGGTCTTATGTGTCCGCATCATTTCAATAAACGCGTCGAACAGGTATTCGCTGTCATGCGGTCCGGGGGAAGATTCCGGGTGGTACTGCACGGAAAATGCGGGCAGGCTGCGGTGGCGGATGCCCTGGACGGTGCCGTCGAACAGGGAAAGATGCGTCACTTCCACTTCCGCGGGAAGGGCGGTGCGGGAGACGGCGAAACCGTGGTTCTGGCTGGTGATCTCCACTTTTTTCGTGGCCAGCGCCTGCACCGGATGGTTCGCCCCGCGATGTCCCTGCGGCATTTTTTCGGTTGCCGCTCCCAGGCTCAACGCCAGCAGTTGATGGCCGAGGCAGATGCCGAACAGGGGAATGCCGCGCTCCAGCAGCGCAATGATTACCGGCACGGCAAATAAGCCCGTGGCGGCGGGGTCGCCCGGCCCGTTAGAGAGAAATACGCCGTCCGGCTTCAGTGCCAGGATGGACTCGGCGGACGCATCGCCGGGCACCACGCTTAAGGAGCAGCCTTTCTCGACGAGCAGGCGCAGGATATTGCTCTTGGCGCCGTAATCGACCGCCACCACGTGGTATTCCGCTGCCGCTTCCACGGAAGAGCGCCACACGCCTTCGCTCCACGGCTCCGCCGCCTCCCGCCGGACGAACGCCGTCATTTCGGCTCCCGCCATAGAGGGGGTGGAGGCGAGGGCTCGCTGCACCGCTTCCCGGTCGATCGCTTTAATACCGCCGGTATGATAGGCGATGGCGGCGCGCAGATGGCCGTGCCTGCGAATATGCAGAGTCAGCGCCCGCGTATCGATGCCGCTGATTCCCGTCAATCCTTTCTCCGTAAGCCACGTGTCAAGCGTCGAGGCGGCCCGCCAGCTGGAAGGCGCGGTGATCGGTTCGCGGATGACCAGCCCTTTCGCGTGAGCGGCGCGTGATTCGGTATCTTCCTCGTTGCAGCCCACGTTGCCGATATGCGGCATGGTGAAGGTGATGATCTGCCCGTAATAGGAAGGGTCGGTGAGTATTTCCTGATATCCCGTCATAGCGGTATTGAAGCAGAGTTCGCCCGTCGTCAGTCCCGCCATACCGATGCCGTAGCCGGTGAATTCCGTGCCGTCTTCCAGCAGAAGAAGGGCGTTCGGGGAGGGGGTGCGAAAAGAGGACTGGGACATGTCAGTGTGGAAAATCATCCGGTAAATAAAAATGGCCTCTGGCCAAACGCCTGATTATGTAGTCGGTAAACGAAGCAGCGTCAATCCGATTATAGGGAAATGCTGTCGTTTATGCTACGTCATACCGGCTTCCGCAGGTATGACAATTTCTAATGCCCCGTTAACGATATGAGTTCCTACCCTATGGTTGCGGCCTGATAAGGCATTTCGAAAATGAAAACCCTTTTCAAACCGGTTAAGTTAAGCTAATGATTCTTTACGTGTTCTTTATATGTTTTGCACAACCGCCTTACTGGTTCTTTTCACCGCATCGCGTAGTGTTAAGAAATAGTCATTGGCGGGCATAATTTTCCACCCGTTTTATGATCGGTTTTATTATTATCAGGAGTCATGCTATGAAAAGTTTTATCATGTGGTTGCTCGGCGTTCCCGTCTCCCTCATCATTCTCTATAACCTCTTTGTTCATTAGGGTTGCGACATGCACGAGAAGAAAAATACGGTCCTCATCGTTGACGACGAGGAAGAAATCCGCAAAATGCTCAACATCTTCCTGGATGCTGCCGATTTCAAGGTAGTGGAAAGCGAAAACGGCAAGCAGGCGGTGCGTATGGCGGCGTCGATCAAGCCGGACCTCGTGCTGCTCGATCTGGGCCTGCCCGATATGGACGGCAAGGAAGTGGTCGCTTCCATCCGCGAATGGTCGCAGGTGCCGATCGTCGTGCTGACGGTGCGCTCCGATGATACCGAAGTCGCCTCCGCCCTGAATACCGGCGCGGACGACTACATCACCAAGCCTTTCTCGGCGGAAGTGCTGCTGGCGCGCATCCACGCCAACCTGCGCAAGGCCATGGTGCGCGAAGTGGGCGAGCCCGACATCGTCAACGGTCCGATCCGCATGGATCTGGTGCGGCACGAGGTGTTCATCAACGAGGAGCGTATTTCCTTCACGCCGAAGGAATATGATCTGCTGCGCTATTTCCTGGTAAACCGTGGGCGTATGCTGACGCACAAGCAGATCCTGAAAGAAGTGTGGGGGCCTGCGCATGTCGACGACACGCAATATCTTCGCGTCTATATCGGTCAGGTGCGCGATAAGCTGGAGGCGGAGCAGGGGCTCGGCAAACTAATCGTTTCGGAAGCCGGTATCGGCTACCGGATGGATGTGATGGCCGACCGTGACGCGAAAGCGGCATAAAGGACATTTTATGGTTTCTTCAGGGAAGACCGGCAGGACATGCTTGTTTTACTGAATGAAAGGCTGCATTTTATTATTTTAAGTTCAAGGAGAACGATTTATGAAAACTCACGCATTTTTACTCGCGGCGGCCAGTGTCGCCATGCTTTCCGCCTGCGGACAGTCCACGTCTGACCGTGCACTCAGCGGCGGCGCACTCGGAGCCGGAGCAGGAGCGGTCGGCGGTGCGTTACTGGGCGGCAGTCCGGTGACCGGTGCCGTCATCGGCGGCGCGGCGGGAGCCGCTACGGGCGGATTGACCAAGCAGAAAGACATCGACCTCGGAACGCCGGTCTGGCGCTAACGGTCTTTCAGAACATAACATTTCAAAAAGCTTCTGTCTTCGGCAGGAGCTTTTTTTTTAAAAAACAGGAAATCAAGCTATGGAAAATTCGCAGACCCCCCGCAAAAGACCCCCGCTTTTCACGCGCGTCGCGGAAAGGGCTTCCTGGGCGGCGGGTACTCCTCTCGCTTTCATCACCGCCTTCCTGCTGGTCGTCGTCTGGGCGGCGACTGGTCCCCTGTTCGATTACTCCGAAAACTGGCAGATCGTCATCAATACGGCCACTACCATCATCACTTTCCTGCTGGTATTCCTGATTCAGAACTCCCAGAACCGTGAAACGAAAGCGGTCCAGATCAAGCTGGACGAACTGATCCGCGCGACGGAAGGAGCCCATAACACCATCCTGCATGTGGAAAAGCTCACCGATAAGGAGCTGGACGTGCTTTCCAAGAATTATGAAGCGCTGGCGGAAAAGGCGGGTGAGGAATAAAAAACGCCGCTTATTTCTTCTTTATAATACTTCCGGATGTCTCGCACTGAATCCTAATCAACGGTTAAGTAATATAAAGACTGCGATGATGCAGAAATTTTACTATATGGAGATGATGATGTTGAATTACGTAATAACTTTTTTCATTCTGGCGGTGGTCTCAGCCCTGTTCGGTTTTGGTGGTCTGGCATCTGATTTCGCCGGTATCGCTAAATTTCTGGCGCTGGTTTTCGTGGTCCTGTTCGTCGCCAGCCTGTTATACAGCGCCATTACCGGAAGACGGGCCAACCCCCCTCTTTAAGTATAAGTTACGAATTGATGGAAAAAGCCATCTTCGGATGGCTTTTTTTTATGGGATTTAAAGGGTGGCTGATTATTCGATAAGGGTCGCCAGCCTTCGCCCGCATATATAGTCATTCCGATTTAAAACCGTACGGTTTTAATCGGATAAAATGACTATAAACCTATAATTTATAGTGTTTTTATCCGAAAATTTTCGTACGAAAATTATTCGGAAACACTATATGATGAGCAGAATTTTTTATATAGTCATTCCGATTAAAAACCGTACGGTTTTTGTCGGATAAAATGACTATAACCATATATTTTATAGTGTTTTTATCCGAAAATTTCCGTACGGAAATTATTCGGAAACACTATACCTGCCGCCGTGAAAAACCTAAGAAGGAAACTTCAGGCTGAACTCAGCCCCGGCGCCTTGTATATTGCGGACATTCACCGTGCCGGAAAGCAGTTTCATCAGAAGACGGCAGATGGGCAGGCCGAGGCCCGTCCCCGCGTTCTGCTGATCGTTCCTGGAAAAGCGCGTGTATTTGGAAAAGATCTCTTCCATTCTTTCCGCCGGGATGCCCTGGCCGTCGTCTCTGACATGGATAAAAGCGTTTTTACCTTCGACACCGTAGGAAACGGTGACGGCCGGTTCCTTCCCTCCGTGTTTCAACGCATTATCCAGCAGAATTCCGACCGCCCTGCCGAGCATCATCGGATCGCTGCGTACCGTGATGCCGCCGGGTGCGCCGGACAAGGTGATGTGCGCTTTTTCCGATTTGGGGCCAAGCCGGGTGATGCCGTCCTGTATCAGGCGTTTCAGGTCGCAGGTTTCGAAATGGATCTTGGCCATGCCGCCTTCCAGTTTCGCCATATCCAGGATGTTCGTCACGAAACTGTCCAGACGGTACGCCTCGCTGAGCGCTGATTTGATCAGCGTCATCTTTTTTTCATGCGGCAGCTTCGCCTCCATACGGGTATAGATCTCAAGCGAACCGATCATCGTGGCGAGCGGCGTCTTAAGGTCGTGGGAGACCGCGGACATCATCTGGCGATGAATCCGTTCTCTCGCTTCTTCGAAGCCTTCTGTCGTGGGTGCGGAGGATGTCATGTGGTGAGATAAGACCGTGAATTTTCTTTAATTTAATCCTAAAAGAAAAATCATAAGTTTTGAATACGCCTTGTGACGGAAGGCCTTATTTTAAGTAACGGAAAGCATTCCCATGTGGGATAGCGGCAACGTAACGTTCTCTATAGCCTCATGAATTCAGGAAATTAATGAGTGACGTTCGGTGTGGGGACAGGAGTCTCCGGGTAAGGTTTCGCGCATCCTTTGATCTGGTAGATATTATTCAGATTGGCCATCCGCGCACTGGTGCCGGCGATCGCCTCATCCGCGCTGGCGCGGGTATTTAAATAGCTGATCGGCAGCAGGAAATCCGTAAATCCGGCCTGTTTATTGTTAATGGCCGCCGTATTCCAGAACTTGGCATCGTTCATTTCCAGCAGCAACTGGTCGCAGGTCAAATGCTTGTCGGTTTCTTTCCAGGGAGGGGAGGAAGTATAGGATTCCCGGCCGCTGCATCCGGAAAGGATCAGTAATGCACAAGAAAAGGAAAGTATTTTGTTCATAAATCTACCCTGGTATCACTAACGGCACAGTATTGAGATTCTTTAACGTATGATGTAGCCAGTCGCGTTTAAAAATGCAATGGGAAATACTTGTCTGCATAGGTCGAACTGCGATAAGACGGTTTTGTTTTTCTTGGGCCTTGCTTGGAGGTGTTTTAATTTTATCATTAGCCGTGAAACTGGCAATAATAAAATTAAAACATGATATTTCAGATCATTATGGCGATACTTACCTTCGTAACCGTATATAAAATGTGCAATCACAAAGTTAAACTGCTATAGGAACTGACGAATATAACAGAAGCGCCCCATGGCAGACCCTATGAATCATGCCGACATGCCGCCCTTTTCAGAGGAAACCTATTTCGCCGCGCTGGATCTGGGGACCAATAACTGCAGGCTGCTGATCGCCCATCCCTCTTTCCGTACCACCGCCAACGGCCGCTCCTTAAGCGTGGTGGACAGTTATTCCCGCGTCGTCAAACTGGGTGAGGGTATGGTGGGTAGCGGCAGGTTGTCAGTGAGCGCGATGGAGCGCACCAAGGAATCCCTGCGGCAGTGCGCGGAGAAAATCACCAAATACCCGATCAGCCGCAGCCGCTTCGTGGCGACGGAAGCCTGCCGCCGCGCCGAAAACACGGCGGAATTCGTAGCCGACGTGGCGCGTGATATCGGCATCGCGCTGGAAGTGATTTCCAGCGAGGAAGAAGCGCGCCTGGCGCTGCTCGGCTGCTGTTCCCTGCTGGAACGCGGTGTTCGCAGGGCGCTGGCATTCGACATCGGCGGCGGCAGTACCGAAGTGATGTGGGTGGAAACGCCGGAGAGTTATTATACGGCGGATGACCCGCTGTTCCCGTTCGTGCCGGAGACGAAAGGCTGGCTTTCCATTCCGCACGGTGTGATGAGCCTGTCCGAAACTCTCGGCGATTCCGCCTACAGCGAACTGTATTTCGAGGAAACGGTAGAGCGGCTGATGCAGCATCTGGTCCCGCTCTCCCGCCAGCACGCCATCACCCAATGGGTGAATCAGGAGGCGACGCAGCTGCTCTCCACCTCCGGCACCGTCACCACGCTGGCGGCGATCTACCTGAACCTGAGCCGGTATGACCGCAACCGCGTCGATGGGGTGAAACTCTCAGTGAAGGACCTGCAGAACAGTATCCGCGCCGTACTCGCCATGCGCCCTTCGGAACGGTTCATGCATCCCTGCATCGGCCCGGACCGCTGCGAATATATCCTGGCGGGATGCGCCATTTTCGAGGCGATCGTGCGGACGTTTCCGTTTCATTTCATCACCATCGCCGACCGCGGGGTGCGCGAGGGCGTGATCATGGGGCTGATGATCGAAGAGACGAAGGGGTACGGAACATGAGTGGCAAACGCCCCGGCAACGGCCCGCCGAAAGGCTCCCCCTTCAGTGGCAGGCGTGATCTGACGGTACGGGTCAAGACCGCGGAAAAACGTTCGACCTCCTCTACCCTCTGGCTGCAGCGTCAGCTGAACGATCCGTATGTCGCACAGGCCAAGCGCGACGGATACCGGTCACGCGCCGCTTACAAACTGCTGGAGATCGACGATAAATTCCACATCCTCACTCAGGGAAAAAGGGTGGTGGATCTGGGTGCAGCGCCCGGTGGGTGGAGCCAGGTGGCGGCCAAGCGCACGCGCTCTTCCGCGATAGCTCCCTGCGTGGTGGCGCTGGACATCCTGGAGATGCCTTCCGTCGCAGGTGTGACGTTCCTACAGGCCGACATGATGGAGGAGGAGACATTGAGTCTACTTGAGGGCGTCCTGCCCGGTAAAATGGAGGTGGTGCTCTCCGACATGGCCCCCAACACTACGGGCCATGCAGCCACGGATCATATGCGCATCGTCGATCTGTGCGAGATCGCCTACGCGTTCGCCTGCGACGTCCTTGCAAAAGGCGGGGTGTTCGTCTGCAAGGTGCGCCAGGGGGGCACGGAGGCCCGCCTGCTCGCCGAAATGAAGCGGCGGTTTACCAAAGTGTCCCATTTCAAGCCGCTGTCCAGCCGCAAGGAATCCCCGGAAACCTACGTGGTGGCGACCGGATATCGCGGGTCAGAAACCGCTTGACTTGCGCAGGTCGACGACTTACATCTACCTGTTCATCACCGAACCATATAGCAGAACATCATGGCAAAGAAAAACACCATCCTCGTAAAACTGGTCAGTACCGCAGGCACCGGCTTTTTTTACGTGAAAAAACGCAATCCGCGCAAGCAGCCGGAAAAACTGAAATTCAATAAATACGACCCGCGCGTCCGCAAGCATGTCGAGTTCAAGGAAGAAAAACTGAAGTAGGCCGCGACGACCGGCGTACGGTTTCTACATTCAACCGCATAAGGGTTCACAATGTTTTTCTCTTCCGCATTCGCACAGGACGCTTCCTCCATCGCCGCGGATCAGCCTTCATTTATCGCGAGCATGGTTCCCCTGGCCCTCATTATGGGGATTTTCTACGTACTGGTGCTCAGGCCGCAGCAGAAGCGCGCCAAGGAACATCAGGCGATGATCACCGCCGTGAAAAAAGGCGACAAAGTGCTGACCGGTGGCGGTATCGTCGGTAAAGTCGTCAAAGTCGATACGGCGGCGGGCACCTTGCAGGTGGAAATAACCGAAGGCGTGACGGTGGAAGTAACGAGCGGCAGCATCACGCTGGTGTACGTGAAAGATGCCGTGGCGCCGGGTAACGTCAAAGCCGCCAGAAAATCGAAAACCCCTGAAAAACCGGTGGCGAATGATAATTGACAGACCGCCCTGCGCCTTTTAATGTGGCAGTGCAGCATTAAAAGGAGCGCATATGTCAGACGCAGTGGAGCCGAAGACTGTCATTGAAGTTGCGGGAATGATTTACGCGAACGCCGTAGTGGGCGAGAGATTATTGAGAGAAGGAGCCAGAGGCAATCAGGAAGCCATGGCGGACATGGCGTTGCGGGCCGCAAAAACATTTGCCAGCCGGGTGGAAAGCCCAGATGAAAGTGCTGCGATGCACCTGTAACCACCTGTTTTTTCAGTGAGCGCCACGGCTTATATGATCCGCCGTGTCGGCCTAACGGATGCGGAACCGTTAGCCGCGCTGGCCGAGCGCACTTTTTGCGATACTTTCATGCATCTCTACGCACCGGAAGATCTGCAGGCGTTTCTGGCGGAGTCCTATAACGTGCCGATGGTGGAAACGGAAATCGCCGACCCGCTCAATGCATGGTGGCTGGCGATGGATAGTGCCGGAAAACCGGTGGGCTATGCCAAGCTGCGGCCCTGCACCCTTCCCGTTGACCCACCGGCGGTAGAAGGCGCGCTGGAATTGCAGAAGTTTTATTTCCTGAAGGAAGCGCAAGGTACCGGTCTGGCGCAGGCCATGATGGATACGTTGCTCGCGTTCGCTTTCGCGCATGGCCGGCCTTTCCTTTACCTGAATGTCTGGGAAGAAAATTATCGCGCGCAGCGATTCTACACGAAATATGGATTTCAATTCTGCGGTGAATATCTGTTCCGGGTGGGTAACCATGCCGATCGCGAACTGATGATGCGTCTCGCCCTGTAATCCGGCTTCGTTGAAATATCCTACACCGTCAGCGGCAGAACGCCACCCCGAAAGATTCAGCTGTTCATCGAATTGAAGAAGTCGCCATTCGTCTTCGTATCCCTCAGCTTTTTCAGCAGGAATTCCAGCCCGTCGCTCGCCCCCATCGGGTCGAGGATGCGACGCAGCATCCACATCTTGGTAAGGTCGCTCTTCTCCATCAGCAGGTCTTCCTTGCGGGTGCCTGATTTGGTCACGTCGATCGACGGGAAGATGCGCTTGTCCGCCACTTTCCGGTCGAGCACCACCTCGGAATTGCCCGTTCCCTTGAATTCCTCGAAAATCACCTCGTCCATCCGCGATCCTGTATCGATCAGCGCGGTGGAGATGATGGTCAGCGAGCCGCCGTCTTCGATATTCCGCGCCGCGCCGAAAAACCGTTTCGGGCGCTGCAGCGCGTTGGCGTCCACCCCGCCGGTCAGCACTTTGCCGGAAGAGGGCACCACGGTGTTGTAAGCGCGTGCCAGCCGCGTGATCGAATCCAGCAGGATCACCACGTCTTTTTTATGCTCCACCAGCCTTTTCGCTTTCTCGATCACCATTTCGGCCAGCGCCACGTGGCGGTGGGCCGGCTCGTCGAACGTGGAACTGACCACTTCGCCACGCACCGAACGGGCCATATCGGTCACTTCCTCCGGCCTCTCATCCACCAGCAGCACGATCAGGATACATTCCGGATGGTTGGCGGTGATGGAATGGGCGATGTTCTGCATCAGCACCGTCTTCCCGGTGCGGGGAGGGGCCACGATCAGGCAGCGCTGGCCCTTGCCGATCGGCGCGACCAGGTCGATCACCCGGCAGCTCATATCCTTGTTCGGCTTCTCGATTTCCAGCCGGAAACGCGAGTCGGGGAAAATCGGCGTCAAATTGTCGAAATTGACTTTCTTCTTCACCATATCCGGATGGTCGAAATTGATGGTATTGACCTTATCCAGCGTAAAATACCGCTCGTTTTCGCCGGGCGCCGTCAGTTCCCCTTCGATGGTGTCGCCCGTGCGCAGCCCGTATTTCTTGACGAAACCGGGCGCGACATAAATATCGTCCGCCCCGGCCAGGTAATTGGCTTCCGGCGAGCGTAGAAATCCGAACCCGTCCTGCAATACCTCGATCGTGCCGCCGCCCTGAATGACCTCGTCATTCTCCGCCATTTTTTTCAAGACGGCGAAAATCAGCTCCTGTTTCACCATGCCGCTGGCGTTTTCCACTTCATGCTGTTCGGCCAGCGCAAATAATTCGGCGGGTTTTTTCTGTTTTAATTCTTTGATATGCATAGGGAAAAGAGGAAAAAATGAATAATTTGGGAAATAAGGGGAGGGCCGCGACCTAAAAGCGGCGGATAATCCAATGTTTAAGCCTTCAAAAGGCGATTATCAAGCGCTAATTACCATATCCGCCGCCAAACGCCGCTTTTTTTTTGCCCGCAACTGCGCTATGCAGGATCATGGCGATCGAAGCAAAACATATTTCCAAGCGATTCAAGGAGTTCGTGGCGCTCGACGACGTTTCGCTGCAGGTCGATTCCGGGGAGCTGGTGGCGCTGCTCGGACCGTCCGGATCGGGCAAGACCACGTTGCTGCGGATTATCGCCGGGCTGGAGGCGGCGGATCGCGGTGAAGTGCTGCTCAGTGGCCAGCCGATGCGCCATCAGGCGGTGCGTGAACGCAGCGTCGGCTTCGTCTTCCAGCATTACGCGCTGTTCAGGCATATGAGCGTGTTCAACAACGTGGCGTTCGGCCTGAAGATGCGCCCGAAAGCGCTGCGTCCGGGTGACAGGGAAATCCGCGCGAAAGTGATGGAACTGCTGCAGCTGGTACATCTGGATACGTTCGCGGACCGCTATCCCGCCGAGCTTTCCGGCGGGCAGCGGCAGCGGGTGGCGCTGGCCCGGGCACTCGCCGTGGAGCCGAAAGTGCTGCTTCTGGATGAGCCGTTCGGCGCGCTCGACGCGAAAGTCCGCAAGGAACTGCGGCGGTGGATGCGGCGGCTGCACGATGAAATACACATTACCAGTATTTTCGTGACGCATGATCAGGAAGAGGCGATGGAAGTGTCCGACCGCGTGGTGGTGATGAGTAACGGCCGCATCGAGCAGGTGGGCACACCCGCCGAGGTCTGGCAACAGCCCGCCAACGCGTTCGTGTATGATTTCCTGGGCAACTACAACGTGTTCGACGGCTGGAAGGATCAGGCAGGCCATATTCAGTTTTCGGACGTGGACAGTTTCCGGGGCCCGGCAGCCGGTCCGGCTTTCCCGGTGCGTGCGACCGGCTGGCTGCAGCACACCCCTTTCCATAAACTGGCGCGCAAGTTTCTTCCCGAACCTGCTGCAGCGCCCCTGCTGCAGGCCGTCCGGAAACCTCCGCCACAGCGGCCTGCGGGCGCCAAACCGGTCAAAATCTTCGCCCGCCCCCATGAAATGTGGATTACCAAGACACCGGATTCCGACATCGCCATCAAGGCACGGGTGATCCATATCAATCCGGCGGGGTCATTGATCAAACTGGAGCTGGAGCGTGAGTGCGGGCAGATCCTGCAGGTGGAAGTCCCTAAAACGGTGCTCGACCAGTTTTCCATCCATAAGGGGGAGGTGGTATATGTCCGCCCTAAACAGACCAAGGTGTTTGAATAAGTGATGTGCCGGTATGGATGAGGGTGGAATTTCGGGTACGCGCTGCGCGGGAATGGATGGAACGGTCGGACATGAAAAATTCATCCGCCGGTATTTCGGTGCCCGGCGTTCACACGCACGGCGTTCCGGTATAAAAGGGAAATAATGGTGGTTACCGCCGGCGACAGTCCGCATGACTATTTTTCAACGGAACTTCAGACGCCCCCGTGTGCGCATTTCGGCGAATGCGGCGGATGTACGCTCCAGCACCTCGCACCGGATGCCTACGTCGCGTTTAAACGGCACTACATAGCGAGAATGCTGGAATTTCTGAAGGTGGCCCCTCAGGTGATCAAGCCGCTGCTGGAAAGCGGCGCCGGCAGCCGCAGGCGGGCGGAGTTTACGGTGAAAGTTCATAAGGGGGAGGTGTCCCTCGGATTCCTGAAAAATAAAAGCCATGAGCTGGTAGACGTGCGCCAGTGTCCCGTTCTGGAACCCGCTCTGGAACGTTTTCTGCCGACGCTTAAGGGACAGATCGTGGCGATGCGGAAACCTTCCATGATTGCCAGAGTGCATCTCACGCTGCTCGACGCGGGGATCGATATGCTGCTTTCCCTGCATGCTCCTCTTAAACCCGGGGACCGGCAGGGTTGGGTGGAATTCTCGCAGGCATCGCCCATCGTCCGGCTGGCGGTCCGTCATGGTGAAGACTATCCGCTCATCCTCCATGATACGGAACAGGCGGTGATCCATCACGGCGGCGTTGCCGTCACCCTGCCGGCCGGAGCGTTCTGCCAGGCGAGCGCAGCGGCGGAGGGGATGATGAAAACATTGGTATCGGAAGCGTTGCGCAACTGTTCCTCCGTCATCGATCTTTATGCGGGGTGCGGCACGTTCAGCTTTCCGCTGGCCGCGGGCGGCAGGCGCGTGACGGCGGTGGAAGGTTCGCAGGAAATGATTTCCGCGATGTATAACGCGATGTGCGCCGCCGGACTTGAGCGTTACATGACCGCGGAGACGCGCGACCTGTTTTTCTCTCCCGTTCCCGCGGCGCAACTGGCGGCGTATGAAGGCATCGTCATCAATCCGCCGCGTAACGGCGCGCTGCCGCAGGTGAAGCAGATCGCCGCAAGCGGGGTGGAGAGGGTCGTGATGGTCTCATGCAATCCGGCGACGTTTCAGCGTGACGCGGACTGCCTGCTGCAGGCGGGCTACCGGCTGGCGGAGCTCACTCCGGTCGATCAGTTTACATGGAGCAGGCATCTGGAACTGGTCGCGGTGTTTAGAAAGGAACGATAAAATAAAAAAAACAAGTAACTTTTAAGCTACTTGTTTATCGAGGCAGATTACGCCAGCACCACCAAATTGATGGGCCTGACCCGTGGAACATTCATGGTCATCGCTGCAGTGATCGTCGTCGCAGGCTGTGCGATGACGGGGCTTGAAGGCCACCCCTGTTGAGTAGAGGGGTGTGCCATTCTTCTCTAAAAGAGAAAAACGATTATCCTCATGCCAAACCACCTTTCTGCCGGATGGTAGAACGCCCTCTCTTATGACAGATGCAGAAGCAATAGAACCATCACCAGAACAGGAACAGGTAGTGAGTTCCATGTTTCCTTCGGTACCTGTGAAGATGGCGAAAGAGTCACCCTCTTCATAAGTGGCAACGAGAACAATGTGGGCATTTTTCAGTTCCCACTTCCCTTGTTCGGTTGGTGCAATCATTTGAATAAGCCTCCATGGACAAAAACAAAAAAAAGAAACAAAATTTTCTCTGTAGAAAAAGCTGTACCTCAAACTTACACTATAAGTTTTGTTAGAAGTATTAAAGTTATATTAAGAATTATTTGAGAGAAACGTGCTATACCCCCGCCCGTTTCACGCCCTTTTCAATCAAGGTCGGCTTAGCGGTATTGCTGGTCGCAACCGCACCGGCACGACCGTAACGGTCCTCGAACCGGACGATATCGTCCTCGCCCAGATACCCGCCATGCTGCACTTCGACGAAATTCAGCGGAATCCGGCCGATGTTCTCGATGCAGTGCACGGCGCCGAGCGGAATATGGATATACTGGTTGTCGCTCAGGATCACTTCCTCTTCACCGCACAGCACCTTGGCGGTGCCGCTGATGATGACCCAATGTTCGGCGCGGTGGTGGTGCATCTGCACCGACAGCTTGGCGCCCGGCGTCACCTGGATATGTTTCACCTGATGGCGATCACCCAGCTGGATCGTCTCGTAGAAGCCCCAGGGACGGAACACTTTAGTGCGGTTATCCACCCATTTGGTATTGCGCTCGCCCGCTTCTTCCATCAACTGCTTGACGGTCTGCGCGTGGGACTGATCCGCCACCAGTACCATGTCGGGGGTGGAGACCACCACGATGTTCTCCAGACCCAGCGCCGCGATGGAGGGCCCGTCTTCCGAGCGCAGGTAGCAGTTTTTCGTTTCTTTGGTGAGCACGGAACCGGAAAGCACGTTGCCGTCCGCATCCTTGTCGCTGTTGCGCCACAGCGCGTCCCATGCGCCCGCATCGCTCCAGAAACAGCTGACCGGCACGGTCGCCGCCTTGTCGGTACGCTCCATCACCGCGTAATCCACCGAGATGGAAGGGGCGCGCATGAATTCTTCCTTGTCGAGGCGTATGAAATCGCTGTCCGCCTGTCCGCCGGCGAGGGCTTTTTCCACCTGTTCCACGATCACCGGCTCGAACTTTTTCAATTCGCTGACGAACTGGCCGAGTGGGAACATGAACATGCCGCTGTTCCAGGCATACTGGCCTGAGTTGATATAGATTTCCGCCACTTCGCGGTTGGGCTTCTCCACGAACGCCTCCACCGCAAGAATCCCCTCCTGCATCAGCGTCTTGCCCTTGCGGATATAGCCGTAGCCCGTCTCCGGATATTCCGGCGTGATGCCGAACGTGACCAGATAGCCCTCATTCGCCGCTACGGCCGCTTTCCTCACCGCCGCCAAGAACGCCGCCTCATCCTTGATGACGTGGTCGGAAGGCAGCACCAGCAGTTGTGCGTCTCCGTGTTTCTTTTTCGCGAACAATGCCGCCGCGGCGACTGCGGGCGCGGTGTTGCGCCCTTCCGGCTCCAGGATGATCGAGCATTCCGCATGGACGCTGCGCGCATGTTCCGCCACCAGGAACCGGTGTTCCTCGTTAGTGACGATCAGCGGCGGCAGGAAACCCTGTCCGCTGACCCGCAGCAGCGTGTCCTGCAGCAGGCTTTTATCCCCGTCCCCGAGCGTCAGGAACTGCTTCGGATAATTCTTGCGCGACAGCGGCCACAGGCGGCTCCCCATCCCTCCGCATAAGATGACCGGCAAAATGGGGCGAACGGTTTCAGACATAGGCACTATCAACTCCTTGGGATGATTCTAACAGAGATTAACACGGATTCGTTTTTTGTGCAACGCAGCATTATAGTTATTTATGATGATAAATTTTCTATAATTTTTTGTGCATTTGTTAACGGTATAAATAAATTAAATTAAACAATAAGTCAATTTTTTTAACAAAAAAATTAAATATTAGTGAATAACGGTTGCGATGCGGAACAAAATCCGCTATTACACATGCGAAGATTCACCCTTACAGCAAGAGACAACCCATGGCCCTGACGCATCCCGCTCCCGGTAATTCCGCGATTTCCCCTGAAATTCTCCGCGCTTACGATATACGCGGCATTTACGGTGAAACCCTGAGCGAGGACGTGGCATACGCTATCGGCCGGGCATATGCAACCCTTGTTTCCCGCCGTCTCAGCAAAGCCCATCCCACTATCGTCACGGCTCGCGACGGACGTGCCAGTTCTCCCGTACTCTCGAAAGGATTAATCGAAGGATTAAAGGCAGCCGGTGCCGACGTTAAGGATTGCGGGGTTGGTCCGACACCGATGTGTTATTTTGCTACGGTCCACCTGAAGGCGGACGCAGGCATCATGCTGACCGGCTCCCATAACCCGCCGAGCCATAACGGCTTCAAAATGGTCTGTGACGGCAAGCCGTTTTACGGCGACGATATCATGGAGCTCGGCGACCTGATCGCCGCGAACGATTTCCTGGACGCTCCGTATCATTCCGAAACCGTGGAAATGCGGGAGATATTCACTGATCGCCTCCTCGAAGCCTTCCATAAGGAAGGGGCGAAGACGTTGAACGTCGTCTGGGACGCCGGGAACGGCGCAGCGGGCGAGATCACCGAGAAACTGGCGGCGCGGCTGCCGGGCACGCATACTACATTGTTCACCGAGATCGACGGCAATTTCCCGAATCATCATCCTGACCCGACCGTTCCCGCCAACCTTGCCGACCTGATCGCCGAAGTGAAGGACAGACGCGCCGACGTCGGTATCGCCTTCGATGGCGACGGCGACCGGATCGGCGCGGTGGACGGTGACGGCAACATCCTGTGGGGTGACCAGATGCTCGTGCTGTTCGCCCGCGAGATCCTGTCCCGCAAACCTGGCGCCACCATCATCGCCGATGTCAAAGCCAGCCAGACCCTGTTCGATGACGTGGCGGCGCACGGCGGCAAGCCGCTGATGTGGAAAACCGGGCACTCGCTGATCAAGGCGAAAATGAAAGAGACCCACGCCGAAATCGCCGGGGAAATGAGCGGTCACATTTTCTTCTCCGACGGGTATTACGGATTCGATGACGGTTTATATGCGGCGGTGCGCCTGCTCGACCTGCTGGCGCACGGCACGGAAACCTTAAGCGCCATGCGTGCTTCTATTCCCGCCGTATTGAATACGCCGGAAATCCGCGTCGACTGCGCCGAGTCCAAAAAATTCGGTATCGTCGAGGAAATCCGCGATCGCTTGCGCGCCGCCGTCGCGGCGGGTGAGAAACTGGAAGTCAACGAAGTGGACGGGGTGCGGGTGAAATACCTGGACGGCTGGTGGCTGGCGAGGGCTTCCAACACGCAGGCGGCCCTGATCGTGCGCGCCGAGGCCAAGACCGCCGCTACGCTGGAAGCGTTGAAGGCGATGGTAAACGACCAGCTGACGCAGAGCGGCTTGACGGTGGATCTGGACGCGCCCCCCGCTTCTCATCATTAAGTCTTTCCACCATGTGCGCCCTTACGGCTATTTTATCTGAGCGTATGATCGTCCGTATCGCGTCATTAGCGCAGCTGTGCGAATCTCCTTGTTATGCGGCGCTTCAAGGTTGCCGCAACCAATGACGGACACTCTTTATAAAATAACTTGGAGAATGACATGACAACTGCAAAAACTTCCAATTCATCCGCAAAACAAACGACTGGCGCTGCGAACCAGAAATCTTCCAATTCCAACGCTTCCGGCGCGGCGAACAAAGGCACACAGTCCACTCAGCAGAAAGACGCCGTGTCCGCCAAAAAAGGCAACATGTAAGATTTGATTGATTGAGCCATTTTACGATATCATCTATGCGTCCGGGTCGCTTCCGGGCGCATTTTTTTTGCCCTCTTCCCGGCTGCCCATCAACGCGGTGCCGATACGGACATGGGTGGCGCCGAAACGGATCGCCATTTCGAAATCTCCGCTCATCCCCATGCTGAGTGCCGGTAAATCCAGCTGCTGCCGGTAACGGCGCATCAGCTCGAAATAAGGAGCGGGAGCGACATCCTCCGGGGGGATACACATCAGTCCTTCCACGTTCAAAGAAGGTAGCGTGCGTATGTAAGCGTAGAAAGCGGACAGTTCCCGCGGCGCGATACCGGATTTTTGCGGTTCCTCACCGATATTCACCTGAATATGACAGCGCTGAATTTTTCCGATGCGGGCGGCCTCGGCCTGCAGCGCATCCGCCAGGGACATCCTGTCCAGCGTTTCGATCACGTCGAACAATCCCACGGCCTGCCTGACCTTGTTCGTCTGCAGCGGCCCGATCAGATGAAGCTCCGTATCGGCATAGGCCTGCCGAAGCGAAGGCCATTTCTCAAGCGCTTCCTGCACACGGTTTTCAGCGAATACGCGATGTCCCCGCTGCAGGAGGCAGGCGATCCTCTCAGCGGCATGCTGCTTGGTGACCGCCACCAGCACTACCGTCGCATCTGCCACAGGAAATGAGGCTGTGGCTTTTTTAATTACGTCGCGCAACGCATGATAACGTGCCTCGATTTCAGAGCAAATATTTGAATCATATGAATTTGTCATTTTTTTAATGTCGGATAAACGTATTTTTAACTGTTGTCCGTTCGCAACAGGGTTGACTTACTGTGATGCTTTTTGCTAGAAAACGCCCCTTGACGGTAGATATCGTTATAAGTCTCCCGTATATATGGGTCAAGAACGCGGAACATTCGCGTGACTCATTTGTATTCAACAACGTGTAATAACTAAATAGGATGATTATCATGAAAAAAGTTTTACTCGGAACCTCTGCGTTGATCGCGGCCGCTGCACTTTTCGCCAGCGCTGCTTCCGCGCAGACTCCTAAAGTAACCATCGGCGGGTTCGCCGATTTCCAGGCGGGTCTCGTTAATGAAGACCTGGATGCCGGCAGGCGTGACCACGGGTTCCGTAACGATACCGAAATATCCGTTCATGTGGACGGTAAAACCGATGCCGGCCTCGGCTATGGTGCGGTCGTCGATCTCGAAGCCGATACCACTCCGGATGCGGATAACCAGGGTTTCAACGCTTCCCGTACTTACGTATATCTGAGCGGTCTGTGGGGCCGTTTTGAACTAGGTTCCAACCAGGGTGCCAGCGAAACGATGCGTGTGGATGCTTCCAGCATCGCGGCAGCAACCGGTGGTATCGATGGTGCATGGACTTATTTCGCAAACAATAAGTTCACTCCTACAAACCAGCCGTTCATTACCACCCCTTCCTTGCCACTGGCGCATGGTTCAACCACCGTGCTTGGGGATGAGTCTACGGACAACGCCAACAAGGTTACTTATTACTCTCCTCGCTACTCCGGTTTCCAACTGGGCTTAAGCTATCAGCCTGATTATAAGGATCGTGGTCAGTCCGTTACCCGTACTAACAATGACCCGAATGAATCAGGTGAAAACTTTGATGCCGGCCTGAACTATGAAGGCAGCTACAGCGGCGTATCAATCGGCGCTGCGGTAACCGGGCAAGTGGGTAATGCTGAAAACAGCAACACGGAAGATCTCGCTGCATGGAATGCCGGTGGTAAACTGGGTTATATGGGCTTCACGGTCGCCGGTTCTTACGGCAGCTGGGATGACAGCTTGGCCGCAAAAAACAGCAATGCCGATGCGGATTACTACACTGCGGGTGTTGGATATGACTACAAGCAGTTCGCTGTATCAGCAACGTACCTGGACAGCACCATCGACCTCGGTCGTGTGGATAACGACTTCAAAAACCTTGTTGTCGGCGTAGACTACAAACTTGCTCCAGGTCTGACTCCATACGCGGAAGCCAGCTTCTACCGTTTTGATGCGGATACACGTGCAAACAATGACGGTGATGTATTCATCGTAGGTACGCAACTCGCGTTCTAAGACGAATCGCATCTGATTCTATAGAATAAAAAGGGGTGGTTTAAGAAACCGCCCCTTTTTTTAGTTTTTGAATGTTTCAACCAAGTAGTAAAATGGGGGCGTTTCGTCATTTCGCTTACGCAGCCTCCGCATCCGCAAAGGAGTAATCCAGTAGGGGAGATAAACTCGCTGGATTGGATTTCCCTTTCGCGGATGCGGAGGCTGCGTAAGCGAAAGGGAGGCCTCAGTATAGTGTTTCCGAATAATTTCCGTACGGAAATTTTCGGATAAAAACACTATAAAATATATGGTTATAGTCATTTTATCCGACAAAAACCGTACGGTTTTTAATCGGAATGACTATATTTGGCTCAACCTTTTTTTAAATGTCTCATATTCTCATGATCCTGCCTCTCGCTCCCCACCATTACATGTCCCTGATCACCGAAGGACTGAGAGAGGATATCGGCTACGGAGATCTGACATCCACCCTTTTCATCACTTCTGAACAACGGATGCGTGTGGATATGGTGGCACGCGCACCGCTCGTGGTATGCGGGATTGATATTGCGAAGGCGACGTTTGAAGCCATGGACGAAACTTTGGAAGTGACGCTCCGTATATCCGACGGGCAGCCGGCTGAGAGGGGACAGACCTTGTTACAGGTACAGGGAAACGCCCGCGCCATTTTAAGCGCCGAGCGCACCGCCTTGAACTTTATCGGTTATTTAAGCGGAATCGCTACGGCCGCCTCGCACTGCGTTCACGTGCTGGCGGGTACGAAAACACAGGTTCTCGACACCCGAAAAACCCTCCCCGCCTACCGGGCGCTCGCAAAATACGCGGTGCGCTGCGGCGGGGGACATAACCATCGCATCCGGCTGGATGACGGCGTCATGCTGAAAGATAACCATATCGCGCTGATGGGTTCCGTGATCGACGCGGTGAGCCACGCACGTGCGCATATTCCCGTCCTCACCCGGATCGAAGTGGAATGCGATACGCTCGCCCAGGTGGAGGAGGCGCTGCGGGCGGGCGTGGATATCATCATGCTCGATAATATGAGCGTGGCGCAGGTAAGGGAGGCGGTCGCCCTCGTGGCAGGTCGCGTCCCGCTGGAAGCGTCCGGTGGGATGACGTTATCCACCATCCGCGCCTATGCGGAAGCGGGAGTGAATTATATCTCGCTCGGTTCCCTCACCCATTCGGTGATGAACGCGGATATCGGTCTGGATCACAAGCCCCTGTCAGGAGAATGATCCGCGTCAATGAGGAGGTCCTTGCGGCCTTCCGTGAAAGTCTGCGCTGTCTCTGCTCCCTCTTATCGGTAGAGGAGGGTTTCCGCCTCGGAAGCCGGGCCGGTCGCCACCGCCCATCCGCTCTTCGCCCGGCCCACCGTGTTGAGGGGGCGGCGTAAAACCCTTCGCCGTCATGCAGGTACGCATGGCTGCCCGGTCAGGACCGCCGTGCGCGTCTTTCGCTCCTTGCACCGCACACGCCGAGAGCGCCGTTTCCACCCCGTTCGTCGCAGCCCGTACCGCAGGAGCGCTCAGGAAAAACGCTCCTGCGCAGGCGAGGAAAAACCGTGATAATGTAAATGACATACCATTTCCCTCTCAACTGGCCGATATTGCCGTTTACTTAAGCAGCCCTAGGATATTTCCCTGAAGATGGTTGCTCTGCACCAGGCTGGCGATCCCGCCGAGGTTGCGCGTGGTGTCCAGCGCCCGGTAGACCGATGCCAGCGCCACATCGGTATCTTCCAGGCCGCTGCGCGCCGCTTCCTGATTGAACAGGCTGCTCGCCACGTCGCTGCCGGAATAATTGAGCGACTGCTGGTAGGACCCGACATTGGCCCGTTCGGCGATTAACTGCTTTGAAGCGCCCCCCAGCGCGCTCAGCGCACTCGCGGAATTGCCCACCGAAAGCAGGTCGTAATTTCCGTTCAGCAGCGCATCCGAACCGGTATTGCCGATCCGCAGGTTGAGGATATCGCTGCTGCTGGCACCGATCTGGAACTGCGCCCCGTTCGTTCCTTTCACTCCCAGCGCATCTTTCAGCGTCGACTGCAGGGAAGCGGCGCCCGCGTTGCTGGAAACATCGAACGTCGTAGTGCCGTTGGTGAACGTTACTTTTTGCGCCGGATTGGCGGTATTGGTAAGCGTGACGGCCTCACCGGCACCGAGCTCGCTGCCGATCTGGCCTGATTTATACGTCTGGCCGTTGATGGTCAACGACAGGCTGGTATAGCCGCCAGTACCGCCGTTCACCTTCACGTCCTGCACGTACAGACCGCCGAAACTGCTGCCGCTGATGGTCAGCGCCGCCCCTCCCAGCGCCCCGGTGGGCTGAAAATTGCTGATATCGCGGCTCTGATTGAAGGTGATGCCTGAAAACGCGGTATCCAGCCGCTTGGCGAACGCGTCCGCGTCCGATTGCGTGTTGACGGAAGAGCCCTTTCCGCCTTGCAGCGTCACGTCGAAGGAACCGTCGGCGGCGCTGGTGAAATGCACCACCGTGTTGCTGCTCGGCGTGGTATCGGCGACCGTGGCGCTGAACGTATCTCCTCCCACCTGCAGTGTGAGCTGCACGGCGTCCGCACCGGTCCGCGTCGCCTTGAAACCGGAAAGCGTACCGCTGAAATCCTTGGACACCACGTTACTGACGTCCAGCGCGCCAACCGCGCCGTTGTTCAGGATCGTGCTGGAAAGGGAGCCGCCCGTGGTGGCGAGATTGACATTGAGCGCCGCGCCGCTGACACCCACCGGATTGCCGGGCTGGCTGGCGGTGAGCTTCAGGCTGTTGCCAGTGACGGAGGCAGTAAGCTGCCGTACCCCGTAATCATTGGAGCCGGTATAGTTATTGATGGTGCCGGCCGCGTTCTGCAGCGTTTCCTCCAGCGTGGAGCCGAGCTTGATCTGGTTGGAGGCGGCGGGGGAAGAACTGAAGGTGAAATTGACGAAGCCGCCCTGACCGTTGTCGATCTTGATCGAATCACCCGCCTTGATGTCGCTGGCCGTGCCGAAACTGGCGGTGACCGACGCCCCGACGCTTTGAGACGTGCTGATGACGTTATCGAGCGACGATCCGGAAAAACTCACGTCCCCGGCGCTCAGGCCCGCGTTTGCGCCGCCCTGCAGACTGAAGACGGAGCCGACGGAAAGCGCCTGTCCCGTAGGCACGGTGAATCCGGCGGTGGACGCGCCACGGTCGATGAAGAACTGGTTGCCCGCTTCCCCGCCCGTCTTGGCGGTGATATGCAGGTCATTGCCCGAATCGCTGAAACTATAGTTGCTGAAGGCGGCGATGCCGCCGGTATTCAGGTAATTCGTCAGGTTGGTGACGGAGGCGCCGACCGAACTGCCCACCGCGAAATCCACTCCGGCGGTGACGGTCTGGCCATTGATCTGGATGGTGTTGCCTGCCGCGATGGAGGTAAACAGCGCGTCCCCCGTCGCTTTCGTAGCCGCAGCCGTATCGGATTGCAAAGGTTTACCGGTGGAAAGGGAGCCGTCCAGCAGGCTGACGCCGTTAAAGCTGGTATGGCCTGAAATCCGGTCAAGTTCCCCGCGAAGCTGCTGGAATTCAGTGTTCAGGCCGACGCGGCTCGCATTATTCAGCGCCCCGGAATTGGCCTGCGTCGCCAGCGCCGTCAAGCGGTCGACGATCGCCTGCTGCTGATCCAGCCCGCCGTCCGCCACCTGCAGAAAGCTCGACGCCTGCGCGATATTGCTTGACGCCGTGCGCAGCGCCGCGTTCTGCGACTGCAGGGCCGTAGCGATGCTGAGTGAAGCGACGTCCGTCGCCGCCGATGTCAGCCGTCTGCCGCTGGCCAGCGCGGCCAGGTTTTTGCTGAGCGACGTGTTGCTGGCGCCGATCAGCTGGGCGATGCGCTGTGAACTGCTGATATTGCTTGCTTGCATGGGGACGCTCCTTTTATCTATTCAACGTACGATAGTTACCATAACACCACTTGGTTAATAAGTGATAACTTATAGATAAAATGCATTAATAAGTTGAAAGATAATTGCGGGTGTCACCCGTGCTAAATTCTAGGCTCCTGTTTTTGCCCGGGAAGCGTGATTCCGATCGCAGGCATGACCTCCGTGATCGAAGCTCTGATTTTCTTTGTTACCGCCATGTTGGCCTCATCCCGGTCAGGGGCGGATGAAACCGCTTTTAACCCCACGGGTAACGGAGAAAATTTTTCCGTTCCTGGTATAGGAGAATCGGTTGGTTTCAGAGTGATGGTTATGACCTTGTTCCGTTCTTTTCCAAGTGTCTCGTATCTTGCGATCGCGGCAGCGACCATATCCAGCGCATGATCGTCTTCCTGAAGATTCGGGCTGTTTAAGACCAGTGTGATATCCGCGTTCGCTATTCTTGCCGCTTCCGTTTCAGGCGTGAGGGCGTGCGTCGGTTTCCCGCCTCTCCTATCCGTTCCATTATCGTAGGAAACGGTCATTTCACTTGATGTATTACGCATTAAGCTGCTCATGTTTGTAATCAGATCGTCGGCGATTCCGTCTTTTGCGGCCAGATCCTTTGCGTTCACCACGACGTGAATCTGTAGCCGGTCGGGATCGTACCCTTGCTGTACAAGCGCATCCCGGCGCTGCCTGGTAAATGAACCGATATCGGCCCGCTCCGTTCCCTGCGCCAGATGGGTGCTATCCGTGATGCGGGAAGAAGGGGAAAGGTCTGAACTCATGGCAATGCTCTCTGAAAGAATGGGCTGCGGGTGTTTAATTACCGGCGTTGCGGCGGGAGGAAAGGGGGCATGTTTTTCAATTTCTTTTTGGATATTTTTACAAATTTCAATGACGCTTTCGTTCTGTTTCACCGGGGCCATAGACTGAAGGGAGGCGGCGGACGGGTAAAATTCACCCAGCCCCGTGCTTTCCTGAAAATATTCCTTATCGAAAGGGCGGGCATAGACGGGAATGATCGTTTTCCCCTGCTGGATCGCGCTTTCCAGCAACTGCATTAGCCTGTCGTCGGCGATAAAATCAGTGGAAATCAAGGCCACGACGACTTCGGCCGTATCGATGCCTTTCTGACGCTCAAGCGCAGGCTCCCTTGCCTGCGTCAATGCGCGAAATGGGCCATATATAGTCATTCCGATTAAAAACCGTACGGTTTTTGTCGGATAAAATGACTATAACCATATATTTTATAGTGTTTTTATCCGAAAATTTCCGTACGGAAATTATTCGGAAACACTATATCGTCGCGGACACGCGGATTGGCCGCGAAGACTTTCATCAGTGATTCGTCTTCTCTCGCATGAAGCAGCACGGCGCGCTGGTTGATATAGCTCATAGGTGAATCATCCTCCGCGTTTCTTCATAAACACGGAAGCATAATACATATTATTTAACAAAAATACAATTTTAATTCCGCAGCGGTTTGCTTGTCTCCAGCATATGGCTGATACGCGCCTGCGTCGCTTTGGTCTTGACCAGCTCCATGAAATGATCGTGTTCCAGGTTCAAAATATCCTGTTCGTTCAGCTCATGGATCGCATCGGCATCCCCCCCGGTCAGGACCGTGGCCAGATGTTCGCCGATCAGCATGTCGTGCGCGCTGATCTTTCCGGTCGCTTTCAATCCTTCCGCACCCATCAGCAGGGCCAGCCTGCCGCTCTCGCCCGGCAGGCGGAACGTCGGCGGAGCGGGAGGCGCATACCCTTCAGCCAATGATAGACAAAGCGCCTTCGCGTCCGGAAGCACGCGCTTGCGATGCATCGTGATACGGCTTTTATCGTTCAAAATCAGCATGTCCCGCGCTTCCTCCGCCGAACCCGCCACCTTGCCGAACGCGATCTGCTCGAACGCTTTGCCGATGGCGGGAATGGTACCGCCCTTGCCTGCCGCCAGATGACGGGTAAGCATTTCCTTGCAACCGCCCCATCCAGGGATCACGCCGACGCCCACTTCCACCAGCCCGGGGTAGGATTCCATATGCGCGGCCACCGCGTCGCAATGCAGCGTCATTTCACAGCCACCGCCGAGCGCCATGCCTGCCAGTGACGCCACGACGGGAAAGGGAGAGTATTTCAGGCCGAGCATCGCCTGCTGGCCATGGCGGATGACGCCGGACAGCGTTTTCCAATCGGCCAGGTTCGCCAGGAACATGAAGAATTTCAGGTTGGCGCCGAACGAAAAATGCTCCCCGTCGCTGGCGATTACCAGCCCTTTGAAATCGGTTTTCACTTTCTCTACGCTACGCTGGAGCATTTCCAGCACGCCGTCGTCGATCGTATTCATTTTCGTCACCAGCTGCAGGCAGGCGATCCCGTCGCCGATGTCCCACAACTGCGCCGAGGCGTTTTTCAGTACGGGCGTACCGCCGCGCGTTTTTTCCGCCAGCATCCATGCGTCGTCGGGGATGGAGATGGGCTGGTAATCGCCGGTAGCGGTAAGGTACGTGCCTGCTTTGTAGAATTTTTTACCTTTCGCCGCTTCTAGCAGAGGGGGCACGGGAAGATTTTCTGCCTCGCAGGCGGCGATCAGCCACTCTACCCCGCCTTGTTTAGGCGTGGACAAACGGTCAATCAGTTCGAACGGCCCGTATTTCCAAGCGAAACCCAGCCGCATGGCCGCGTCGATATTCAGGATGTTGTCCGAAATTTCCGGAATGAGGGACGCTGCGTACTGCAGCACCTGCACCATTACGCGTTTCGCGAACTGTCCCCCCTTATCCGGATGATCCAGCAGCGCTGTCAGCCCGCCCTTCGCCGCCTCCACGGAAGCGAGCGCGGAAGGACGCAGCGGCGCATACTCGCCCGTCTGCAGGTTCTTGGCGAGCATGGTTTTCTTCTCCCCGTCGCCCTTCTCCATCTTATAGAATCCGCCCTTGCCCTTGCGCCCGGTAAACCCTTCGGCGATCATGGACTTGACCAGTTCCGGCTCATCATAAATGGCACGGAAACGGTCCTGTTCCGGCAGGGTCCCCAGCATCGCCTTGGCGATCAGCGGCATCAGGTCGATGCCGATCAGGTCGAACAAGCCGAACAAAGCCGTTTTCGGAATGCCGAGCGGTTTGCCCATCACGGCGTCCGCATCCTCTACGCTGATCCCTAAAGAGAGCGCCTCCTTCAAGCCGACCATCATCCAGAAAATACCGATGCGGTTGGCTAGGAAACCCGGCGTATCCTTGCATACCACCACCCCTTTACCGAGGGAGATTTCCGCAAACGCATGGATGCGCTCCACATGTTCGCGCTTCGCCGTCTCCCCGCCCGTCACTTCCAGCAGCTGCAGGAAGCGGGGGGGGTTGAAGAAATGCGTAATCAGGAAATCCTGCCGGAATCGGTCGGGCATCCCCTCTACCAGTACATGCAGTGGCAGGGTGGACGTGTTGGAAGAGACGATGCTGCCGTCTTTGCGGTGTGCTTCTATTTTTCGGTAGGTCTCCTGCTTGATGCGCACGTCTTCCAGCACCACCTCGATGATCCAGTCGCATTCTCTCAGACGCTCCAGATCATCCTCCAGATTGCCCGGCGTGACCCGTTTCGCGTTGCGCGGATGCGTGAATCCGCTGGCCGGTTTGGCTTTGAGCTGTTTGTCGATCGCCCCTTTCGCCAGGGCGCTGCGGTCTTCCGCGTCTTTCGGGACGATATCCAGCAGGTGGACCGCGCATCCGGCATTGGCGAGCAGCGCGGCGATGCCCGCGCCCATCACTCCGGAACCCAATACCGCGACTGTCTTGATCTGATCCATGCCACCCTCACTTTTTACCGCTACCATAGCCAAAGATCAGGCCGGTTGCAAACATCCTATACTTATGTTTCTCTTTACGTTAAAACGCATTCATGCTGATTACCGATTCCACGATTCTTGCGGAGCAATGTGGCCGCCTTGCCAGAAGCCCGATCCTGTTCGTCGATACCGAATTCCTGCGCGAGCGCACGTATTATCCTATCCTCTGTCTCGTTCAGGTCTGCGGGGTCGAAGGAGAAGCGTGCGCGGTGGACCCCCTGGCGGAAGGCATCGACCTGTCACCGTTATGGGAGTTGTTGAACGATCCATCGCGATGCAAGGTGATGCACGCCGGGCGGCAGGACATGGAATTGTTCCTGATGCATACCGGAGCGCTGCCCGCTCCGTTTTTCGATACGCAGATCGCCGCGATGTTCCTGGGTCTCGGCGAACAGGTGGGGTATGAAGGGCTGATCCGGCATTTTCTGGACATTCCCGTCTGCAAGGCGCAGCAATTCACCAACTGGTCGCGCCGCCCTCTCTCCGAGGAACAGCTGACCTACGCGCTGGACGACGTGCGCCACCTGCGCGACGCTTATCCGTTGATGGTAGCGAAGCTGAACGGGCTCGACCGCACGGCGTGGGTGCAGGAAGAGACGGCCTACCTGCTGGAACGGTCGCTCTACGTTACGGAACCGGAAGACGCGTGGCTCAAGATCCGCAAGCGCGATATCCGCCCGCGCTATCTGGCGCGGCTGAAGGAAATGGCGGCGTGGCGCGAGAGGGAAGCGATGCGCTGTGACGTGCCGCGGGGCACCATCGTCCATGACGACTCCTTACAGGAAATCGCCCTCAATAATCCCAAAACTCCGGCCGACATGGGCAGGGTACGGGGTATCCCGAAGCAACCGGGGCGCCTGGAGGCCCTGTTCGAAGCGCTGGCGCGCGCCAACGCCCTGCCCGCGGAAGCGTTGCCGCAGTTGGAACGCAAAGCTACGCCCGCCAAGGAAGACGATATCCTGCGCGACGCCCTGAAACTACTGCTCAAATGTAAGGCGCGGGAACATAATATCGCGGCAAGCGTGCTCTGTGACGGCGATGAAATCCAGCGCCTGATTGACGGTGACGCAACTTGTCCCACTTTGCAGGGCTGGCGGCGGGAAATGTTCGGCGCTTCGGCGCTCGCCATGCTGGCGGGGACGCTGACGGTGCGTGTGCAAGGACGGAAGGTGTGGTGTGACGTTCTGCCCGTCATGCATTGAGGCGGCCTGATCTGCATTCACGTACACGGTCCGCCACGTTCGATGCGGCGTAATGATGTGTGGCCTTTATATGAGAAACAGCGAATTAATTATTTATTAGACAGTATAAATTACTTCATTTACTATGGAATATATCGATAAACATTGGATGCATAAGAGGACGCTCATGTCGGCAGATAATTATAATTACGCGGGCTTTGCGGTCGGAAAAGTGCTTAACAACGAAACGAACGAGCATATAGGAGGCTTATTAAGAAAAGGGAATAACGGCGTTGAGCTGAGCGATCATTTAGATAAAGGGGAACAGGCCGCCATAACGTTCAGTTTTCGAGGGGGAGAACTTACCCAATCTCAGATACAGCAGATTCTCGAAACGTTCAAAGCGAACGGTATCAAAGGTGTCGTTCAGGCGCCGGTGTCCGAAAAGAACAATTCCGCGGAAAATGAGAAAAGCGTGACGTTTACCCATATCACGCCGCAAGATCTGGGAAATCTGCCAAGAGCGGTGACCATGATCGAATCCGCGTTGGGTAAAGATGATAAAGTAATGGCGATGCGCTGAATCAATTCCGGCCGTTATAGTGTTTCCGAATAATTTTCGTACGAAAATTTTCGGTTAAAAACACTATAAATTATACCCAATTCAATAATTATCCGTATGTTTGAATGAGAAGATTGAGGGATATTTCTGGTGTGTAGGATCGGTATCGTTTGATGGTGCCGAAACGTTTTTCGATAGGATTGAGATCGGGAGAATAGGGAGGCAGGAACAATAGCGTTGCCTGTCGTTGCTGAATAAGCTGTTGTGTTAAAGTAGATTTATGGAAGGTGGCGTTGTCCATAATGACAACGCTGTTAGGGGTAAGATGCGGGCAGAGTTCCTGCTCTAGCCAAGCATTAAAAACGGCAGTGTTGCAGGTACCCTGAAAGAGGAAGGGGGCAAGCATTTGCTTGCCGCACAAGGCTGCCAGGAAACTGGTGCGGGGTCTGCGCTGCCCGCTGCGTTGCCCATGCACACGCTTGCCTTTTCGGGCGAAGCCATGCGTGCGTTCGGCGGTGGGTGCGAAGGCGCTTTCATCGACATACACAAACTGCTTGCCCTGCATCCGGTAACGCCACCAGCGCTTGAGGTACGCTTTGCGTTTCTCGTTGTCGCTTTCTTTATACGTCCAGGTTTTTTTTACGACTGATGTTCAACCGCTTCAGCGCATAGCAGATCGTACTCGGCCTTACCCCAAAGTGTACCGCCAGTTCCTTACCCATTACCTCAGGTTGACATTCCACCGCCTGTTGCAGTGCTTCCATGTCCAGTTTATGCGCCTTGCGCGGACCCGGTTTCTTCGCTTCCAACCGATCACGCGTGATCCAATCAAACACACACCCATGGTGTACCCCAAACCGACGGGCAGCTTCCGCCTTACTTCCACCGCCCCTGACATACGCAACAACGCGACGCCGTAAATCCATGCTATGACTCATCATAACATAATACAATCATCCGTGTAAATTTTGAATTAACTATAAAAACACTATAAATTATATGGTTATAGTCATTTTATCCGATTAAAACCGTACGGTTTTTAATCGGAATGACTATAGTGTTATCGCTGCTTGCTCAGCGGCGGAATATGCGCCGTGATGTCGCCGGATCGCAAGGATCAACGCGACAGATTCACCTGGGCTTCGTTCAGCATCCCCTGATGCGAACTGCTATCCGCGGAAACGCCGGTTTCAGGTGTGTGAGCCTTTTTCCAGAAATAAATCACCCCGCCCGTCAACAATGCGGCGGCTACGGCTGAACCGGCGATATACAGGCTTTGCCTGCCTTTGGGCATGAATTCGGCAACAGGGGCTTTACCGGCCTGCTCCACCGCGCTTTCGAGGCTTTTAACGCGCGTGAAAAGCTCGTCATACTTTCCTACCACTTCTTTTACATACTCACTGCCGCTTTCACGGAGTTTCGCTATATTTTGTTCAACCTCCGCATAAGTAAGGCGATTTCTGTGGAGATCCCTGAATTTTTCAACGGATTGGTGGGCGCTCTCAGAGGTTCCGATGTCCACCAACCGGAACATTTCAGCGAATTTCTCATCTGAAAGGGTTTTTAAAAAATCCTGAAATTTCTTTTCGGCCAGACCTTTTTCACTGTTGAACGTATGCCTGGCGAAGCGTGTAAGCTCTTCCTTGTTTGCGGCTACCGTCTCAACCGTGCCCAGAAACGCCGTCGTACCTGCAGCCACCGCCGTGACCGCGGCATCCTTCACGTTGAAATTCGATGGTCTGTCTTCCCGCATATACCTTTCCTGTCGGATATGCAGGATAGCAATACATTATGTCATTTTGATGATGGCAGACGGTTTTTTACCCGTTACTCGATCGATGAGGCGATCGGCAGGTTCTTGTAAAAATAATGGCCCGCCAGCATCCGCCCGGCGACGAATTCATGGGCGGGAAGGACGCCCCATTTGAGGTATCCATGTTCCTCATACAGCGTGATGGCCGCTTCCTGCGTTTCGCGTACGCTCAGGCGTACTACGGAAAACCCTTCCAGAATCGCTTCGCGTTCGGCCTGTTCCAGCAGACGGATCGCCATGCCGTGACCACGGGCCCAGGGGGCGACGAAATGCGCTTCGATATTGGCGGCGAAATAAGAGGTTTCCTTGGAACGGCTCGGCTTGACCAGTTGGATGGCCCCGCAAAGGCTCCCGTCCAGCCAGGCGCCGATCAGTACCCGTTCCGGCACCATCAGCACGCCCTTCCAGTAAGCTTGCAGCGTTTCCAGCGGCGGAGGCGTCAGCCAGTTGAACCCGATGCCGTCGGCAATCGCGTCTTCCGTCGCCTTGCAGAGATTGTGAACATCATCCAGCGTAAAGGCTTTCAGGCGGCCTACGCGGATGTGAGGCTGAATATCCAGACGGGCGGCGGAAGGAGGCATGGGGGTATCCTTATAAACAACTTCCGGAATGAGGGCGCTACCCGATAGAT
Source organism: Rickettsiales bacterium (assembly GCA_965248995.1). Taxonomy (GTDB): domain Bacteria; phylum Pseudomonadota; class Alphaproteobacteria; order Rickettsiales; family UBA998; genus CBDFKY01. Next base: position 50,092 of record CBDFKY010000015.1, read on the forward strand.
CAGACCGGAAATAAAGAAAGGGCAGCCAGTTCTTATTTTAGCGCATTTTTAAAAAATTAGCCAGCACCGTTGCGCCCAGCTGCTGACTTTTTTCCGGGTGAAACTGCGTGCCCACGAGGTTGTCCCGCCCTACCATCGCTACCACCGGCCCGCCATACTCCGCTTTCGCGAGAATTTCCGCCTCAAGGGCGCCTTCGGCATGGTAACTATGTACGAAATAGGCGTGGTCGCCCTTCTCCAGGGAGCTCGTCGCCGGATGCGTATGCGTAAACTCCAGATCGTTCCAGCCCATATGGGGTATTTTGAGGGTGTGGTCGGAGGGCTGGAGCTTTACCACGCTGCCCTGCATCCAGCCGAGTCCCGTATGCTCGCCGTGCTCAAGGCCACGTTCGAACAGCATCTGCATCCCTACGCAAATGCCGAGGAACGGCGTCCGGCGCACCCGCACGGCATCTTCCAGCGCCTCCACCATGCCGCCCACGGCGCGCAGGCTGCTGATGCAGTCGCCATACGCCCCGACTCCGGGCAGGACGATATGGCTGAATGCTCGAAGGCCCTCAGGCGAGTCGACCAGTTCCAGCCGGTCGTCCGTGCGCATCACCCGGCGAAAACCGGACGCGACGGAATGCAGGTTGCCGGCGCCGTAGTCGATGATGCCGATCGTCGCCATCAGCCGGTCACCCTGGCATAATCCCTGATCAGCAGCCCGCCGATGATGACGAATCCGATACCCGCGATCAGCTTGAGGGGAATCGCGGTAAGGTATTTCGCCGCGAACGATCCGACCAGCACGGCGATCGCCGAAGACAAAGTGAGCGCGGCGGTGGACGCCGCGAAGATGATCCATGGATTCCTGTCACCGCTTTCCGTGGCGAACAGCATGGTGGCGAGCTGCGTCTTGTCGCCCAGTTCCGCCAGGAAAACCGTGATGAATACCGTCCAGAACATCCCCATCGTCCCCTCCTATTGTGACATCAGACGGCTATTTGCCGGAGTCCTGCCATGTGGGGTCCGTCCGTCCGCAATCCGGCTCTCCGGGAAAATACCCTGCAGATGCCGCTCATAATACCGGTGCGTCGCTTCCAGCTCGCTGTAGGCCACCACCACATCGCTCATTACCCAGCCTTTGCGCTCCAGCCGCGCCCGCCACAAATCATTGGCGGACAGGCCGATCATCAAACGGAAGCCGAATTCCAGCACGCCGATGCTGGGAGCGGAGAGCCCGACCGCCTCGCCATAATATCCGCTGCCGAAATGCAGTGCGAAAAACAGCAGCACCATCCACCATAGCCGGTGATACAACGCCCAGAAACCGGTGAAAATGAACGCATAGAGATTGAACCCCTCGCTCAGGAATATCGCGTTCTCGTACGGGCTCGCGTCATGAGGATCAAGATGCACGGTATAGATTTTCATTTTGGAAGGGAACATGCGCGCCTCTCGTATCAGTGGGTTTTCTTGTGGTCGTCCGTAAAATCGGGCGCCGGCATGTAGGCGTTGGGATTGTGGGGTTCGCCCCGGATATCGTCCGCCTTGTCATGCATGAAATTGCCGACCGACGCCACGTCCTGCCCCACGCCGGTGAAGGTATGGCAGGCGCTCAAGGCCGAGAGCAACAGAAACAGCATTCCGGCGGTGCGCATGATTTCCCCTCCCTTTCATGCAATGGAATCTCAGGCTGTATAGCCTAAAACATCCCTCCTGTCACGTGTAAGCGGGAAAAACGGCGGGCCGCGTAAAAGAATTTTTCCTGTGGCCATTTATCCACAAAAACGGGGTGGTAGCGGAGATTGCGCACAACGTTATCCACAGGGTGGGACGACGTATAAGGCGCCGATAAGTACTTATATATTTCAAAAGCATAAATCGTATTTTGACGTAAGGAACCCATAAATTCTGCCCAATGATTCGCTTGACCGTCCCAAGTTTTCCACATACTATCCCAATTGTAACCAAAAATTCCCAACTTATTCCAACGCCGACCGGCCGGAAGGGAAAAACCTAAAGGAGCCCCATGTCATGACCAGCGCGATTGCCCCCTATACTCCCTTTACCATGGAACTGACGGCGGAGGACATCACGCCGCACGCCGGTTCATGGCTTAACGTACTCGGGGCGAAAGCAGGCAGGTGGAGCAATACCATGGCGTTTCGCATCGCCCTGCCGCCGCTCGCCATCTGGGCGGCGCTGTATTCCCTCGTCGAATACGTAATGTAACCTCCAGCCGACGCGAGGAGTGCACGTGGCGCTCTTTCTTTCCACCTTCACCAAAAAGATCGACAAGAAAGGACGGGTCTCCGTGCCTTCGGGTTTTCGCGCGGTGCTGGAAGGCGAGGCGTTCGGCGGGATTATCGTGTATCCGTCCTTCATCAATCCATGCGTGGAAGCCTGCGCGATGAGCCGGCTGGAAGCGCTCTCGGAGCGCATCGAGACGCTCGATCCGTTTTCCGAGGAGCACGACGCGTTCGCCTCCACCATTCTCGGCGGCTCGCAGCAGCTGGCGTTCGACGGGGAGGGGCGCGTCACGCTGCCGCCCGAACTGCTCGGCCCTATCGGGATCGAGGAGGAAGCGGTGTTCGTCGGAAAGGGAAAAACGTTCGAAATCTGGCAGCCCGCGGCGTATGCCGTCCACGCGGAAGCGAGCCGCAAGCTGGCGCTCTCCAAGCGGGACCTGCTGCGCGCAGGTACCCCATCATGAACGCCGCTTCCCCCCATGCCCCCGTTTTACTGGATGAAATGGTAAGGGCTCTGTCCCCGCAGTCCGGAGAAATCATGGTCGACGGCACGTTCGGAGCGGGCGGCTACAGCGAGGCGCTGCTGGAGGCGGCGGATTGCCGGGTCGTCGGTATCGACCGTGACCCGTCCGTGCGCCCGCATGTCGAGCGATTGCAGGCACGATTCAAGGAGCGCTTCAGTTTTAAAGAAGGCCGGTTCGGCGAGGCGGAAGCATTGCTAGAGGGCCGGAAGATTGACGGGCTGGTACTGGATATCGGCGTATCCTCCATGCAGCTGGACACGCCGGAACGCGGTTTTTCCTTTCGCTTCGACGCGCCGCTGGATATGCGGATGTCCCCTCAGGGGAAAAGCGCGGCGGATCTGCTGGCCGGTGCGAGCGAAAAAGAACTCTCCGACCTGCTTTGGCGGTATGGCGAGGAAAAAGCGTCCCGCCGCATTGCCGCCGCAATTGTGAAATTGCGGGCGGAGATGCCGATCACGACGACCGCGCAACTGTGCGACCTGATTTATCGCGTCATCCCGCCGAGAGGTCAGAAGACCCACCCCGCCACCCGCACCTTTCAGGCGCTGCGAATCGCGGTGAACCAGGAACTGGAAGATCTGGAACGGGTGCTAGCCGCCTCGCTGATCATGCTTCGTACCGGCGGGCGGCTGGTGGTGGTGACGTTTCATTCGCTGGAAGACCGGATCGTCAAGAAGTTCATGCGGGCGCACGCCACGGCACCGGTCGCCCCGTCCCGTCATGTACCGGATTTTCCCGGAGACTCGCGGGGGATGCCGCCCTTCAAGCTGCTCTATACGAAAGGTGTCAGCGCCACGGAGGCGGAAATCCGGCGCAATCCCCGCGCCCGCAGCGCCACGTTGCGGGCCTGCGTGCGCACCGACGCGCCGTACAAGGAGGCCGCATGAGCCGCTATTTCTTCTGGGCCGGGATCTTCACGCTGATCGCGCTGGTGCTCTACGATATCAAATATACCGTGCACAGCGCCCAGAAGGAAACCACGCGCCTGGAAGCGGAACTGGTCAAGGAACGCCAGCGCCTGCAGATGGTGAAGCTGGAATGGGCGATGCTGACCCGGCCCGACCGGATAGCGGCCTTGTCGAAGAAATATCTCTCCCTCAAACCCCTCGCCACCAAACAGGTGATGATGGAAGACGCGGCGGTCTGGCGGGCGGCGACGGTAGGCGACAAAAAGGATGCAGCGGTGAAACCTACCCTGACGGGAGCACTCCTTGAATAAATTTTTGAATCATGGCGCCGCCTGTCATAAACCCTTTCATTCGACGCTGCATCTGGGCGCCAATGCGGAAGGCCGTGTCATAGACGCGGGCCGCTGGCGTATCCTCAGCCTGGCGGTATTCTTTACGCTCTGCTACCTGTCGCTCGCCGTGCGTCTGGTGAACGTGACCATGGCGCACCGTCCTTTCACGGAACTGGTGGCGACCTCCTGGCATGACCTCACGAGCGCGAAAGAGGAAACGATCAGTTCGGTGCGCATGATGCGCGGTGAAGTGAAGATCGACGCGGAAAAGGAATGGCAGCCGAACCTGAGCCAGGTGGTGATGCCCCGGCAGGACATCCGCGACCGTAACGGGGTGATGCTGGCCAGCAGCGTGGCGACCCGCTCGCTCTACGCCCGCCCGCAGGAAATCACCGATCCGGGAAACGTGGTGGCGACTCTGCATAAAGCCTTGCCTGACCTTGCCGCGGACGCCTTGCTGAAGCGCTTCACCTCCGGCGCGAAATACGTGCAGATCAAGCGGCACCTGACGCCCGCCGAGCAGGAGAAAATCCTCTGGGCAGGAATGCCCGGCATTTATTTTTATGACGATTACTACCGCATTTACCCGCAGGGCAACCTGTATTCGCACGTGCTCGGCTATACCGATATCGACGGCAAGGGCATCGCCGGGGTGGAGCGCTATTTCGATGAGCCGCTGAAGCGGGACGACGCACTACGCCCCCTGACGCTGTCACTGGACACGCGGATGCAGGGCGTCATGCACGACGTGTTGCAGCGTACCATGCAGGAATTCCAGGCGAACGCGGCGACTGGCGCGATTTTTCATATTCCGACCGGCGAGGCGCGGGCTATGGTCAGCCTGCCGGATTTCGACCCCAACCGCCCGCTGCAATCGACCGAGGACGCGCGGCGCAACCGCCTGTCCGTCAACCAGTACGAGCTCGGTTCCATCTTCAAGACGCTTTCCGTGGCGATGGCGATGCAGTATGGCGGCGTCACCTTCCACAGCGGCTTCGACGCCAGCCAGCCGATCAGCTTCCGCGGCATGAAGATTAGCGATTACCACGCCAAGAAACGCTGGCTGAGCGTTCCGGAAATCATGATTTATTCTTCCAATATCGGCACCGTCAAGATGGTCAACGTCATCGGCGCCGAGCGGCAGCGCAGTTTCCTGACCCAGCTAGGCCTGTTCCGGCGGGTCGGCATCGAACTCAATGAATACGTAGTGCCGCGCACCCATGCGGTGTGGAAACCGGTGGAGAGCGCCACCATCGCGTACGGACAGGGGATTTCGATCACGCCACTGCATATGATCCGCGGACTGATGAGCATTACCGGCGGGGGGGAATTCCGTGACTTGAGCCTGCTGGAAGGTGAGAAAAAGATCGGCGAGCGCATGGTGAGCGCCGATGTGTCGAAAAACGTCAACCGCCTGATGCGCGCCGTGGTGCAGTACGGCACGGCGAAGAACGCCGACGTTCCCGGCTATGCGGTGGGTGCGAAAACGGGCACGGCCACCAAGGTGATCAACGGGCGGTATGCGGAAGGCAAGAACATTTCCTCCGTCATCGCCGCTTTCCCGATGCCCAACCCGGAATATCTGGTGTTCGTGATGCTCGACGAGCCGCACGGCACCAAGGCCACCTATAATTTCGCCACCGCCGGATGGGTGGCCGCTCCGGCGGTCGGCGAAGTAGTGCGTGCCATCGCCCCGATGGCGGGCATTCCGCCGGTCTACAGCACCCCGCAGGACGAGGTGGACAACATCATCCAGACGGCGGAAATGCGCGCCCATTCCGCAGAGCCGTATAAAGCGCCGTATGTTCAGCGTACGTCTTACTGAACTGCTGGCGCGTGCGGGGGTGGAGGGTGCAGGCAACTCCCCCCTCGAGGGGGAGTCAAAACACGGTAGTGTTTTGGTGGGGGGCTCTCTGACATCAGCCCCCCAACCGATCGACCTGCGTCCTGCGGACTTGTCCTCCCGGACTCCCCCGGCTTTCACCCCCCCGTGGGGTGAAAGTAACCTAAAAGACAGCACCTCGCTAGCGGGTGCTGTGGGGGGGAGTGGCCCGCTATCTCACTCACCGCTTCATAATGTTACGGTCACCGGCATCACGCAGGATTCGCGGCAGGTGGAAGCGGGTTTCCTGTTCGCCGCGATTACAGGCGACACGTATAACGGAGAGGACTATATCGCCCATGCGGCGGAAGCGGGAGCGGCTGCCGTCCTGTGCCGTCCTTCCGCCCTCCCTTCCGTGCCGCCGCACGTGACGGCCCTCCCGCACGAAGAGCCGCGCCGCGCCTTAAGTCTGCTCTGCGCCGCGTTCTACCGGCCGCAGCCGGAGGTGGTCGTGGCCGTCACCGGCACGGACGGCAAAACTTCCACGGCGGAATTCACCCGCCAGTTATGGGAATTGTGTAATGTAGACGCCCTTTCCATCGGCACGCTCGGTCTGAAATGCGCCCGTCCGCTGAAACATCTTCCGGCGTTATCCGACAATACCACGCCGGAACCCGTGGCATTCTACCGGACGTTGAGTGCCGCCGCGCAGCAAGGTGTTTCGCATATCGTGTGCGAGGCGTCCAGCCACGGGATCGAACAGGGGAGGCTGGAAGGCGTCGTTCCACGTGCGGCCATTTTCACGTCCTTCACGCAGGATCACCTGGATTATCACGGAACGATGGCATCGTATTTCGCGGCCAAGGAGGCTTTGTTCGACCGGCTGTTGCCGAAGGATGCCTTAAGCATCCTCTGCGCCGACTACCCCGAAATCGCGGCGCTCGGCGCGCGCCTGCTTTCGGAAGGGCGGCCGGTCATCACTTACGGGTCGCAAGGGAACGCGGCCATTACCCGTATCACGCCGATGCCCCGCGGGCAGGAAGTGGAAGTGCGTTATGAAGGGGAAGATCATGCGCTCGACTTACCCGTCTTCGGAACGTTCCAGGTCAGCAACGTCATCGCCGCCACCCTCGCCGTCGCCCATACGCTGCGTCTTTCTTTTAAGGAAGTGGCGGCCCGCTGGCCACAGCTCACCACCATACGCGGACGGCTGGAACTGGTCGGCACGACACGCGCCGGCGCCCTGATCTTCGTCGATTACGCCCATACGCCGGGAGCGCTTGAAAAAGCGCTCAGCACGTTACGGGCCTACGCGTCTGCCGGATTACATGTCGTGTTCGGCTGCGGGGGAGACCGGGATGCGGATAAACGCCCGAAGATGGGCGCGGTGGCGGCAAGACTCGCGCACAGCGTCATCGTTACCGACGACAATCCCCGCACCGAGGATGCCGTTTCCATTCGCCGCGCCGTCATGGCGGGTTGCCCGGATGCCAGGGAAATCGCCGACCGGGCGGAAGCCATCGCGTATGCTCTTCACGGGTTGAGGGCAGGGGACGTAGTGCTGATCGCCGGGAAAGGGCATGAGGATTACCAGATCATCGGTACCACGAAGTATCCGTTCGATGATGCGGAAGTGGTGAAAACTATCCTCGCTAAGGAGGCACAGGATTAAAAAAAAACCATCAGAAGTTTCTAATGGTCTTCAGTGAGGACGGCAGCGGCGGCAGTGGTAAAACCAACGGTTAATGCTGCCGGAAAAAGTGCCAGAGCAATATAGCCCGGACCTTTTGCTTGGAGAAGATTAACCATGAGAATGGTCAATATGAGCCCAACTGATGCAGCACTTAAGTTAACAGTGTACTTAATCCACATTTTCATGTCTGGAAAAAGAAAAGTTCAGTATTAATTTTAACATGATATTTATTAATCAGGCAAGTATCTATTTATGACCGATCCCTATTATTCTCTAAACGATATTCTAAGTGCCACAGGCGGTACAGGCGTAGCGACCATAGGCGAAGCAGCCGGTGTTTCCATCGACACCCGCACCTTGGCGCCGGGCAATCTATATGTTGCCCTGAGGGGCGAGCGGTTGGACGGACACGCCTTCCTGGCGGAAGCATTTGCGAAAGGTGCCGCGTTGGCACTGGTGGATACGGTGGTGGAGAGCGTGCCTGCCGACCGACAGATCGTGGTGGCCGATACGCTCGGCGCACTGCAGGATCTCGCGCGCTTCGCCCGCAGCCGCGCCTCCTATCAGGTCATCGGCGTCACCGGCAGCGTCGGCAAAACGAGCACCAAGGACATGCTGGCCTGCGCCTTCTCCACGCAGGGCCGCACCCATGCCACGAAAGGCAATTACAACAACCATATCGGCCTGCCGCTCACTTTGCTCAATACGCCGGGCGACACGGAATATCTCATATTGGAAATGGGCATGAACCACGCCGGGGAAATCGCCCTGCTCTCACGGATCGCCCGCCCGCACGCCGCGATCATCACCTGCGTGGAAGCGGTGCATCTGGAATTTTTCGATTCCGTGGAAGGCATTGCCCGCGCCAAGGCGGAAATCGTGGAAGGCATGGCCGAGCGTGCGCCGGTGATCCTGCCCTGCGACAATCCGTACTACCCGATACTCGAAGCGGTTGCGAGCACCCATGGACAGCGCGTCATCCGTTTCGGCAAAGGTGAACGGGCGGATTACCGTCTGCGCAGCTGCGAGGTGACGCCGGAGGGAACGAGCGCCGAACTGACAGCGGGCAATACCCTGATGCAGATCACCCTGCAGACGGTAGGGGCGCACCATGCGCTGAACGCGCTCAGCGTGCTGGCCTGTTGCGACGCGCTGGCGGTCGATCTGGCGAAAGCCGCCGTCGCGCTCATCCATTACCACGAGCCGAAGGGCAGGGGTACGCTGCTCCCCCTGCCCTGGCAGGGCGGCCGGATCACGGTAGTGGATGAAACCTACAACGCTTCGCCCGCCTCCATGAAAGCGGCCTTTGAACGCGCCGCCGCTCTTGCCGGGGGAGGCCGCATCATCGCGGCGCTCGGCGATATGCTGGAACTGGGCGAACAGGGACCCGGCCTTCATGCCGGGCTGGCGGAGGCGCTGGCGGAGGCGGGAATCGAAATCGTGTATACGACCGGCTCCCTGATGCTGCATCTGGCGCATGGCCGGAAAGGCGCGTCCCAGGGAGGACATTTCCGCAACAACGCCGCGCTGGCGGACGCCCTTATCCACGCATTGCGGCCGGGTGACATGGTGCTCTGCAAAGGTTCGCGCGGCAGCCGTATGGAAGAGGTGATCACGGCGATCCGGGAGGCCGCTCACGTAAGCGCATCGCTTATGAAAGCGTGAGACCGAGCGCTGCGCTGATGCCCGCCGCCTTGACAAGCGTTTCCCAATATTCCTGATGCGGATCGGAATCCGCGACGATGCCCCCTCCCACCTGAAACTCGAAACGCCCGCGCTGGACGATCAGGGAACGGATCACGACGGAAAGTTCGAACCTGCGGCCCTGTATCCAGCCGGCCGCCCCGCTGTACCAGCCGCGGCGCATGCCTTCCTGGGCCGCGATCCACTGCATGGCAGCCCGCTTGGGAGCGCCGGTCATGGAACCGGGCGGAAAGACGGCGCGGAGAATTTCCGGGAGGGTGGCGCTCCCGCGCAAACGTCCCTGAACCGTGGAGGAAAGATGCGAGAGCGTCGAGAACGCATCCACCTCATACAGCGCCGGGACGCTGACGCTGCCGGGGACGCAGCAGCGGCTGAGATCGTTGCGCATCAGGTCGACGATCATCAGGTTTTCCGCCCGGTCCTTCATGCTGCCGCGAAGCGCTGCCCCGGTCGTCCCGGGTATGGCGGTGCCTTTGATGGGGCGGGTGCTGATACGTCCCGACCCATCCGCCGAGATAAACAGTTCCGGGGAGGAGGAAATCAGGGCTTCCCCGCCGAAATCGAACAGTGCGCTGTAGGGTGCCGGGCTTGCCGCGCAAAGGCGCATGAACAGGGCGAACGCATCCGCCGAAGTCAGGGGACGGGCGAACGATCCCTGATATTTACGCGTCAGGTTTACCTGATAAAAGGAGCCCGCCCGGATGTCCGAAAGAGCCGATCTTACCTTGTCGCAGTATGGATCGTAAGGCAGGGTGTCGTGCAAAGCGGCGACGGGCGGGGCAGAGGACGCCGCCGTTTCATCGGAAGGAACCGGCAACGCTTCGTCTCCTTCATACAGTATTTTCCGGGCCGCATGATCATACCGCAGGACGCATGCATACCGGCAGAAGCGCATGTCCGGTAATTCCAGGCTGCAGGGCAGGGTGGGCGGAAGTCCGCCGATGAACGGATGCGCGGCTTCATACCCGATCACTCCGTACCAATGGGGAAGAACGTAGAGGATCGGATCGTTCTCGATCTCCTGCACGATGTCGGGCGTATCCCCCTCCAGACGTTGCCGCTCTCCCCAGGCGAGAAACGAATACTGTCCGGAATATCCCGTTTTCATTCCGGAAAACAGCCACGCGTAGGAATGCCCGAACTCCGCAAGGGTGCGGGCCATGGCTTCCGGATCATGCCAGCTTATGTCCTCTACCAGCACGGAGAGGAAAACCTCAATGCGGCATCAGGGAAGGGAAATACGGGGCGAGCTTGGCCGCCGCTCCCATCATCGCCATGCCCGCGTCTTTCCCGGAGATCGTCATGTTACCGCCCGCGTCCTTTTTCACCGTGATGGTCAGCGTATCCGGATTTTGATCCGTGTCGTATTCATGGAGCAGGGAAGCGACGGCATGGGCCGCGTCTTCCGGGAACGTGAAGCGCGGTGGCCTCCCTTCGAGCGACCCCAGCACCGAGGTCAGGTCGTTGGTGTAATGGCTGAGGCGCGTCACCAGCGTATCGCAGAAACTGCAGGTAAGGGCGCCTTCCATGGTCCCCTGACGGAGCGCGCCGCTACCCTTGACGTTCAACCCGAACAGAGCGGAACTGAAGCCTAAGGAATCCACCGTCACCTGCGTGGCGGCGGTCGTCACTTTCACGTCCGCATCCGTTTTGATCTCCTTAAGCGGGGCCATCGGTGGCAGCAGTCCGTGCACCGCGCCGGCGTCGAGCGCCCGCAGCTTCGCGCGTAAGTCATCGGCGACCACCAGCTCGTCGTCCTTGACGATCGCCAGCAGGGCATCCACGCTCTCGGCCACGTTTTTGTCGGACGCGTCGGTAAAGGTGACCGTGCCGTGATGGTGGACGACCATATCCTTCGCCGCCGAAAGTTCGACGCTGAACGGCCAGGAGAGGGAATAGAAATCATTACGTAAGGTCAGCTCTTTCACGTTCAGGCGGAGCGGCGGCGCGGGCTGGTCCAGCGACCCTTCATACTCGCCGCTAAAACGCAGCGACTGCTTGCCCGCCTTCGCCGCGTCGAACCAGGGGATGGGATGTTTCTGCACCAGATGCTGCAGGGACTTTACGGACGCCTCGTCCTGTACGCCGAGCAGCGGTTCCAGTTTGAGAAACGCGCTGCTGTTGTTGGAAGTAAGCAGCATGTCGGCCACGGAAAGGGCGACATTGACTCTATACTGGCCCGAGGAAGCGGCGGGAACGGAATCCACCGCCAGATGCTGCGACGCGATGGACGCGACCGGTGTGTTGAGCAGTTCGTCCTGCACCGTGATGCCGCTGGCGCTGCATTCCAGATGGGAAAGGGCACGCAGGTAATCCCGCGGCGAACGGGCGGCGGCGATGGATGCCCTGCCGGTGATGAACGCGAACGGGCTGTCGGACAACTTCACTTTGCACAGGCTCGGCCCGGTCGCGCCGCTGGCATAGGCGAACGCGGCGCCGTCCTGTTTGCCGCTCAGATGAAAGACCCCGGTGGTTTCCACCGCACCGGTCGCCAGAATGACGCCGTGCCGTACGCTCAGATTACCGTCCAGCCTTGCGGAACTGACGGCGAGGGGAGCCGATCCCGCAGGCGTCTCTCCCCCGGCGGGCGGTTCCTTGCTGACGATCGTCACGGCCGGGTTGACGTAGGTCACTTCCGCGTCCCACGGATACCCGCCCGCCTGCCTGCGAAGGTACGTAAACGTGATGGTCTCGTTGCCGCCGCCTTGTCTTGCAACCCCCTCGATAGCGTTGCCGAGGGCGGCCACCTGCCGTTTCCATAGCAGGTAATGCCCGCCGACGATAGCCAGCGCCAGAACGCCTACGATAATCCCTGTTTTTTTCATGCGGAATCTTTAAAATGTAAGAGGATAAGAACGGTCAAGCTAAGGGGGATTACGCGTGAGATCAATGACTTTTTAACGAAAGCGGGCGGATTGACTTCGCAGATCTTCCATGAGCAACGCGTTGCAGCGGTTGGCGAAGGCGATGCTGTGAGGGAAAATATACTGGTCCGTTTCCGTGGTGAGCGTGGCGACAGGTACGGCGCCGCGCACGCTGTTGGTCATGAATACGGCTTCGGGGCGCTCTTCCCGCCATGCGGCCAGAGGAACCGCCACTTCCCGGATGTCGCTTCCCCACAATTCCATCACGCGGGCCCGCGTGATGCCGCTCAAGGCGCCCGTGGAAAGGGCTGGGGTATGGAGAATCCCTCCGCACTGCCAGAACAGGTTGCCGCTGGCCGCCTCGGCGATGTCTCCCGCCGCCGACAGAAGCAGGGCCTCGTCATACCCCGCCGCCGCGCTTTCCATACGCGCCAGCGTGGCGTTCATCCCCTGCATGATCTTGGCGTCCGTCGGCAGGCAGGCGGGGGGAAAGCGCCGCCACGTGCTGAGGTTCATGCGGATGCCCGGCTCATCCATGCGCGCGAACCGCGATGTGATAGGGATCACTTCCAGCAGTATGGTGGGAGCGTTTCCTCCAACCGGCAGGTATCCTTGCGAACCGCATCCTCGTGTCACCAGCACGCGGGCCACGCCTTCGGCCGCCTCGTTTTTCATGATCAACCGGCGAAGATGGCTATTCAGGTGCGCGAGGTCCGCTTCGATACGTAATACGTGCAGGCCGTGAGCCAGCCGCTTTAGGTGCGCCTGCCATAAATACGGCGCGCCGCCCAGGATCGGCAGCGTTTCAAACACGCCGTCGCCGAAGCGGAACCCCCGGTCCTGCGGGGAGATGCTTACCTGTTCCTCCGGTAGAACAGTTCCGTTGAAACTTACATACAGCGAGGTCATGGTTACCGGTTGACATAGGTGGAACGTCTGAATTGTAACAGCCGCCGTTACAAAGTTAAACGCTCTATCTTATAAGATTATTAGGGTGCTCAACTTTATAATTGCACATAGTCTGGAGCACTTATAATGTCGAGTGCTCTTGAATAGGAAAAGATCACAGGATAAGCCATACAGGAGACGGGCCGCATGAAAACCATCAAAACCATGTTACTTACCGTCGTTTTGGTCACGTTCGCCCTGGTGTGGATGTCGATCGGGCCTTCCATGCAGGGCATGTCGCTTTCCGTGCAGCTTTCCAACGTCGCCAACACCACCATCGAATATCTCCACCAGCTCGCCACGCCGTTCATGGATTTCTATTACCGCCATATGGTGTAGCGTCGGCATAGCCGCTCGCGACGGTATTACGCGCTCTGCTTGATCTGCTTTCTGGCTTCACGGTAGCACTGGTCCAGCTGCGCGCGCACGTCCGCTTCCGTTACGGAAGCCCCGGCCGCTTTCAGATCCTGGATGAGTTTGCGCAACACGTCATGATCCCCCGGTTCTTCGAGATCCGCCTTCAATACTTCTTTGACGTAGTCTTCCATCGCGCCGCCCGCCTTGCCCATCAGTCCCGCCGCCCACTCGCCGATCAGGCGGTTGCGGAGCGCTTCCGTCTTGGAACGTGACTTTTCCAGGTCCGCAAACTTGTTCCCGCCTGATTTTTCCTGCCCGGTAATAATGCCCATGCCGTAATCCTGTTCAAGTAATGTGATGATGACAAGAATGATTGTGTAATAAAAACTATGCATAAAGCAAGTATTAAAATTTTTAGGCGTTTTGCCTATGGAAAATTTTTCTGACAATTTTCTGCGTGATAGGCGTATAAGCGGTGCATGACGTTCATCCTGTTCCGCTATCTCAGCCGCCGGTTTTTCATCAATATGGCGATCGCGTTCGGAGTGGTGGTGAGCATCGCCGGACTGATCGACCTGGTGGAACTCATCCGCCGTTCCTCCGCCAAGGAAAACATGCATTTTCTGCTGGTGCTGCATATGATCGCCCTGCATCTGCCGTTCCTGTCCGAAAAGCTGATGCCTTACGGCATCATGATCGGCACCATGATGACGCTGATGAAAATGACTCGCTCGTCCGAGCTGGTGGTGGTGCGCGCTTCCGGCATTTCCGCCTGGCGCTTCCTGTTTCCCGGCGTCGTGCTGGCCTTCGTGCTGGGCGTGATCAGCGTGACACTGCTCAATCCCATTTCCGCCGCCACGCTCGACCAGTATAACCGGCTGGAGGAGCGCTATATCAACGAATCGGGCCAGCTGTTGTCCGTCACCACTTCCGGACTGTGGCTGCGGCAGGTCGATGCGGGCAATGCCACCGTCGAAGGCGTCACGGTCGGCAGCTATATCCTGGAAGCCGCCCATCTTTCCCAGACGACGATGCATTTAAGCGACGTGATCATCTTCCTGCAGGACAAGGACCAGCATTTCATCGGCCGCATCGACGCGCAGAAGGCGATCCTGCGGCAGGGGTTCTGGGTGCTTGAACATGCCATGACCTCCTTTCCCGGCCGCGCTTCGACCCACCAGCCGGAAATGACCCTGCCCACGGAACTGAATATCCGCCAGATCCAGGACAGTTTCGCCGATCCCAATACCTTGTCGTTCTGGCAGCTGGGCAGTTTTATCGAAACGCTGGAAAAAGCCGGCTTCTCGGCGCTGCGGCATAAGCTGCACTGGTACGGGGTGCTGATGACCCCGCTGGTGTTCTGCGCGATGGTGATGGTGGCGGCGGTGTTCTCGCTCCGCCTGCCCCGGCGGGGAAAAATGGCATTGATGGTGTCGGGCGCCATCGTCGCCGGTTTCGTACTGAATTTCCTGACCGGCCTGTTCAACGCCTTCGGTTACGCCGGAAGCCTCCCCATCCAGATCGCGGTCGCGGCGCCCCACCTGCTGGCGGTGATGATTTCCATCGTGCTGCTGCTGCATTATGAGGATGGGTGATCATGCGAAAAAAAACATATCGAACCGTTATGCCTATACCCTGAGCAATTTCAAAAGCGGTTATGCATATTTTTCAACATTTGATCAAAACGTGCGATAGCCGATGCGGTGACGCTTAAAAAGGGCGCGATCTTTTTGTAATCCAGTGAAACCGGAGGAAATTTGTGATAATGATATTGTACGGCTTTAGTGAAATTCAATTCGCTTAGCGGTATGCTCATATTGCTGCTCTTGCCCATTGGTGTTTTTTCCATATAGTCCTTCATACAGGAAGAAACGGCAATATATCAGATCAGCGATGGAGTAGTCTGTCAAATTTTATAATTTTTGGGTAGTGTCTCAGTTTGAAATTTTCATTCGCCCTTGTTTTTGAAATAATAACCTATAACAAAACCTACTCCACTGCCAAGGGTACTGGTAATTAATGATACTGTGTTTGAAACATCTAGCAGCTTAATTGATTCTGCCGTTGTTAAGTGCTGATTCAAAAATATTGCAAGAGAATTATAACCCGCAGCATAAAGGAAACTGAAAATGATTAATCCGAAATACCACCACAAAACTAACTTGGTGATAGAGAGCCTAGCCTCGTTATCATGTTTCTCTTTATTCCAATTGGCAAGGTCGGTTTTTCGTGATGCGGTATCTGCGCTTAGTTTGTCTAGTTCCTTAAGTTGCTCTAAAGCCTTGGAAAATCTTACGCTTCCTTTGTTGGAGCTTTGTGATGAGACTTTAAGATTAAGATCATCTGCCATTACTTTTTCATCACTTCATTGATAAGTTTATCATAGGTGACAAAAAGTTCTTTTGTTTGAGTAATTAAGCTTTCGATTGACTCAGATATTTTATTCTTAGAATCCTGCAGATTTACGATTAATTGCGGATTTTCGCATTTATCGCCAATATCCGTTATAATTTCCGACAATCTTTCTGATTGGGTAAGTAAATTTTTTATTGTTTCAACATTCGCTTGAATGATGTTTCCAAGGCTTTGAAACTGGTCTTGGAAGTTCTTTTTCATGTCTTTTGCTCCTAAGAAGTTCGCTGTTCTAGCATCCTGATTATAAGCGTTCAACATAATAGTACCATGTTCTCTGTGTTTTGGCAGGCTATAATTTACTGAAAAATTATTTTTTATAGCTGCCGCGTTTCTTTGGCACGTCCGCCTGAACGAGTCCTGCAATTTCTTCAAGCGTCCAAACGTGATTCGCAATACCTGCTTCCATAGCAGGGGTAACGCGCAACGTCTTATGAATGCGCCCGAAATTGTAATACATAAAATGCAGCGCCACCGCGTGAGCATGATTCTCTATCTTTTTTGAAAAGCCATTTGTCAGGCGTGTGAAACGGCGCATACCCATACGCATGGTAAGGTTTTGCCGTTCTACATAGCTGGTGCTAACATGGTTTTCGTCTGGCTTTCCCTCAATCGTTCTTTTTGCATATCCCGTGCAATCCGCAGGGCTATATCTTCCTTTCATGGATTCGGCAGCATTGCCGTACATCTTCACCAGCATAGCATAATCAATATCTGCACCGAATGAATCTTCTACTGCTTGAACGTAAGCCTTCAATCCATCACTGGTCAGTTGAACGCGGTTGCTAAGGCGACCAGAAAGATCGCTGATAAATTCATTGGCAGAATCTGCATCACGCTCACCTACCAACCATGAAGTAATCAGTTTAGTATCCGCGCAAATTGCCGTCCATGTCCATATATCACCCGCACCTTCTGGTGCTGCTTTTGCGGTTTCCACATTCTTCTGTTTAGCATAGCAGAACGCCCATATTTCATCTACCTGTACGCGCTTGCAGGGCAGGTTTACCAGCGTCTTTGCCTGATATTCTGCACAGGCAGTCCCTACATCCACCAGCAACTTAGTTACGGTGTTGATAGATACATCAGCCATACGGCTGGTGGAACGAAGGCTATTTCCTTCCACCAGCATATGCAGGATTTGAGCGCGTTTTTTGAGGTCTAGCTTGTTCATAAGCTGAACATTATCCTTATTTGCTTGTTCAGTCAAGCATTATGTTCAGTCTAAATTATCGAAACTAGGTATTCCAGTTCATTCTTATATTTGATTTGCGATTGATTCACCTGTAAGCGATTACCATTAACAGTATGAAATTGATTTACTTTTAGCTGAGGAATTGGAATACTTAACGCACCAGAAATCCTCCCAGCCGACATAAAGTCATCCGTAATTGCGAATGCATCAGCAGGATCTTCATAATCAAACAAGTGATTAAATTTGCTTGCGACTTTATATGCTTTTTCTACATACATTTGTGATGCCAAATCTTTTACGCCTTTTTTGGGGCTTCGGGCACCCACCATTGTCATAACGATGGCGCAAACTTTTGGTATTGATATTCCTTCAGCACGTTTTGCCCATATATTATAATCACTTTGGGGATTGCCGAGCATGTCTAATGTAAGCTCCAATGAATCTATGGAATGCTCATCTACGCGGACAGGAATAATAATTGCATCAGAAGCGCACCACGCCAAGTGAGTTGCACCAGCATAAAATGGACTACAATCCATTAATATTTTTTCGCATTTTTTTCCCTTGCGTTCATTTTCCAAAACATCCTTTAGGCTTAGAAGAATATTTCTTACTGCCTTGGTATTATTAGCAGCCATTGCTTGCTGAAGCTGTTGATACAATGACGAAGGAAATGCAAATAACCCTGAATCCCCAGGAATAAAATAACTCGCCTTACCATTTTTAAAGTAGTCATTTAAATTGCTCATTTTATATGACATGTCATCAGGAACATCACCAAATGCCGTTCCAAGAACTTTTGGGCGAAGCGCATCGCCAATATTTACAGTTGTGGGTTGATCCCTAAGTATGGCTTCTGTAAGGTTTTTTTGGGGGCATAAGTCTGCAACCAGAGTGCTATTATGTCGTGAAAACATGTAAGCTAAATTAAATGATAGGGTGGATTTTCCAATACCCCCGCGTAAATTAGATACGCAATAAGAATTGTACTTAAAATTCACATGGTTAATTCCCCCTTCTTCTAAGGAACGGTCGTGATTTTCGATAATACGCTTTAATCCTGTTGCCATATCAAACCTTTCTGTGTTGTTGTTGATGCAGGACAACAATATGTCAGCAGGACGTGCAGGTCAATAGGAAAAGTGCAGGACGTTTATCTTTTTGCAGGAGTTGCAGGAGGTTTGTTTGTCCACCGCTTCGCAGCCGCCTTCTTAGCAATCTCCGTTCGCTGCTCTGGAGTAAGGGATTCCGCCCGTGCCTTACCACCCTTCTTACCACCCAACCTACCAAGCGCAACGGCGGCTTCATTCTTGCCTGTAGGCTCATTCTCTGGTAGAGTAGTCTCACCCGTTGCCACGTCCACAATGAACTTGGCAAGCTGGTTAGTATCGCGGGGGCGTTTCGGTGTTTTGCTCATGCTTGAAGCATGGCACAAGATGCTTGACCGTTCAAGCGTCAAAAAATTAGCCAATTTCAAACTGAGACACTACCAATTTTTGAGTGACAAATTGTTTTGGCTCTCAAAAATGAATGGCAAACCTTTTTGACATCCATTTCGCTTCAATAGTGAGACTCCAGGGAAATGCAGCCTAAAAACCGTTCCACCGCCTCCACAGGCGTATCATAAGCGGTCACCAGACGGATCAGTGTGGAACGCTCTCCCTCCCAGCGGTAAAAACCGGCGCCCGCCTGTTCCAGCGAATGAATGAGAGGTTCGGGAAGATGCACGAACACTTCATTGGCCTGCACCGGATAAGCGGGTGGAAAGCCTGCATCCTGCAATCCTTGCGCCAGCCGTGCGGCCATCCGGTTGGCATGTCCCGCATTGCGTCGCCAGAGGTCGTCTTCTACATACGCCTCCAGCTGGGCGGAGATATAGCGCAGTTTGGAAAGCAGGTGGCCGGAACGCTTGCGGCGGTATTCCGTATCGGCCGCCCGGTCTGGATCGAAGAAAATCACCGCTTCCGCGGCCAGCGCCCCGTTTTTGGTGGCGCCCAGGCACAGCACGTCCACCCCGGACTTCCACGTCAGCTCGGCGGGGCTGCATTGGAGCGTCGCCAAAGCATTGGCGAAACGCGCTCCGTCCATATGCACGGCGAGATCGTGCGCGTGCGCCACGTCCGCCAGCGCCCTTACTTCGTCCGTAACGTAGAGCGTTCCCGCTTCCGTCGCCTGCGTCAGGCTGAGAACCGCCGGTTTTCCGCCATGCAGGGAATGGCCCTTGCCGAGTTCGGCCTGCAGGGCGGCAAGCGGGATTTTTCCTTGCCCGCCCTGCAATGAAACCAGCTTCGCCCCGCTCGTGAAACATTCCGGCGCTCCGCACTCATCCTGGGTGATATGGGCGGCCTCATGGCAGTAGATTTTTCCGTAAGGCGGACAGAAGACGGAGAGGCAGAGCGCATTCGCCGCCGTGCCGGTCACGACGGGAAAGACGGCGACCTCACGTTCGAATATTTCCGAGTAGCGCGCGTTCAGGCGCTCCGTGAAGGCGTCCGCGCCGTACGATGCCTGCCTGCCCTCATTGCAGGCCAACAGCGCCGCCATGATTTCGGGGCAGACTCCGGTGATGTTGTCGCTGGTGAAATCCATCATGCGGAAAGTTATAGCTACTGATGCGCCGTATGTCTATTTATCTGCCGAAAGGAAGGGCGAGCGTTACGTCCGCCTGCCTGCAGACTGGGGCGCATCCTGCTCCGTTCGGCTGCACAGTGTGGTAAAGTGGAGTGAAATCCTCTTCCGCCAGCGTGCGCCCGTCCTTCTCGATACGCAGCGAGACATGAAGAGGTCCGGCAGGCAGCAGGATATCCCCGAAACCATGTGCCGCGCGCGGGAGTGCGCAGCCTGATTCCATGATCCGTGCCGCATCCGGGGAAGAACATACGATATGCTGCTCGCAGGAAGCGAAAGGCAGGACACCGCGACACTCGATTTTCTCCCCGTCCAGCAGAAAGCGAAAGTGATAAGACCCCGCCGCCCAGGAATAGGCGGCCGGAATATGCACCGTCACGCCGTCCATACAGCCCATTTCGGTGCATGCCGCTTTAGCGGATGCGACAAGGCAAAGGCAAGGACAGCTTAAGACCAATGCGAGGCCGAGCGAACGTAAGCTCTTACGCCGCAAGCAGTTCCTTCATCGTGCGGCCGAGCAGGGCAGGGGAATCCGATACGCGGATACCGGCCGAGCGCATCGCTTCCACCTTGTCGTCCGCACCGCCCTTGCCACCGGCGACGATGGCGCCCGCATGACCCATCCGGCGGCCGGGAGGGGCCGTACGCCCGGCGATGAAACCGACCATCGGTTTCTTGATCTTGTGTTTACGCACGAACTCCGCCGCTTCCTCTTCCGCCGAGCCGCCGATTTCGCCGATCATGACGATGGCGTGCGTCTCCGGGTCAGCCAAGAACAGGTCGATCACGTCGATGAAATTCGTCCCGTTGACCGGATCGCCGCCGATGCCCACACAGGTGGACTGGCCGTACCCTTCCGCGGATGTCTGGTACACCGCTTCATACGTCAGCGTGCCCGAGCGCGAGACGATGCCGATATTGCCCTTGCGGTGGATATGTCCCGGCATGATGCCGATCTTGCATTCGCCGGGCGTGATGACGCCGGGGCAGTTCGGTCCGACCAGCCGGGTTTTGGAGCCGCTTAAGCCGCGCTTCACCTTCACCATGTCGAGCACGGGAATGCCTTCTGTAATGCAGATCACCAGTTCGATCTGTGCGTCGATCGCCTCCAGGATCGCATCGGCCGCGAAGGGAGGTGGCACGTAGATCACGCTGGCGTTCGCCCCGGTTTTTGCTTTCGCTTCCGTCACCGTGTCGAACACCGGCAGGCCGAGATGCTCCTGCCCGCCCTTGTTCGGGGTGACGCCGCCGACCATCTGTGTGCCGTACGCGACGGCCTGTTCGGAGTGATAGGTTCCTTCACGCCCGGTAAAGCCTTGGCATATTACTTTGGTGTTTTTGTTGATGAGGATGGACATGGTAGAAGTCTCCTTAAAATTTTCGTTCAGTGGATAATGGTTGCGCTAGCCGTTCAAAATAAATTTTACTGGTTGGTCCTAATATGGATACGGTTGTTGCGTATATATCTTGTTTGTTAGTATTTTGAAGGGTCAATGCAAATCCAGCACGACCATCAACGGAGACAGCGGAATCAATAGCTTTTACATTCTTTATACTGACAGATGAATCTGGTTCGAGCATGGCATTAGTTGTTACAGCAATGTCTATCCCCGTATCAGGACGAATAATAGCATAACATCCATCCTGATCAGTGAATTTTTGACATGAAATGACTTTGGCATCATTAGACATTTTTTGCTCCAAAATTAGCAAGGATCGGAGTACAGTTCCACTGCTTCCTTGATGTTCGCCACCGCTTCTTCCAGTGAATCACCAAAGGAAGAGACATCTACGTTCAGGCATTGCGCCACGTAATGCTGCCCCTCTTGGTAAATGACATATTTCATATGATTCAACATATGCCTTACGCCGCCTTCTTCATCTTCACCGCTGACACAATCTTCTTTGCGGCGTCCTCCAGATTATCCGCCGGAATGATATCGAGGCCCGACGTGGAGAGCATTTTCTTGCCCAGTTCCACGTTCGTACCTTCCAGCCGCACCACCAGCGGCACCGAGAGGGACACTTCCTTCGCCGCAGCAATCACCCCTTCAGCGATGGTATCGCAGCGCATGATGCCGCCGAAAATATTGACCAGAATGCCTTGCACGTTCGGATCGGAGAGGATCAGCTTGAAGGCCTGCGTCACTTTCTCCTTGTTGGCGCCGCCGCCGACATCCAGGAAGTTGGCAGGTTCGGAGCCGTGCAGCTTGATGATGTCCATCGTCGCCATCGCCAAGCCCGCGCCGTTGACCATGCAGCCGATATTGCCGTCCATCTTGACGTAGGCGAGGCCGAACTGCGCCGCTTTCTGTTCCAGCGGGTCTTCTTCGTCCGGATCGCGCATCTCGGCGATTTCCGCCTGGCGGTAGAGCGCGTTTTCATCGAAATTGAATTTCGCGTCCAGCGCCACCAATTTATCGTCGGCGGTCACCACCAGCGGGTTGATCTCCACCTGGCTGGCGTCCGTCTCCACGAAACAGCGGTACAGCGCGCTGATGAACGGCCAGAAAGCCTTCTGCTGTTCGGTGCTCAAATCCAGGCCGAAGGCGATCTTGCGGGCATGGAAGGTCTGGAAACCGCTCGCCGGGTCTACTTCCACCATCATGATTTTCTCAGGGCTGTGCATGGCCACTTCCTCGATATCCACGCCCCCTTCCGACGACGCCATAAAGGTGATGCGGCTGGAGGCGCGGTCTACCACGATCCCTAAATACAGTTCGCGGGCGATGTTGCTTCCTTCCTCGATGTAGACACGCTTGACCAGTCGGCCTTCCGGGCCGGTCTGGTGGGTGATGAGCGTCATGCCCAGCATCGCTTTCGCGTACTGCTTCACTTCGTCGGTATTCTTGGCGAGCTTGACCCCGCCCGCCTTGCCGCGCCCGCCCGCATGGATCTGCGCCTTGACTACCTTGATGCCTGCCTCCAGTTCCTGTGCGGCCTTTTCCGCCTCTTCCGGTGTATAGGCCACCTTGCCGTTGGGCACGGGAACGCCGTATTTTTTAAGGATTACTTTGGCCTGGTATTCATGGATGTTCATGGATGTCCTCTTCGGTCAGTATATAAAAATTATCGTGAACGGGATGTTTTGTGTGGACTCGCCAATTCCATTGCTTGTGTCGCCGCACAAAACTCCGGAATCTTATCGTTGTCAATGACGTAATTAACGAGATTAGCGGGGTCGTTTTTCAAAACGCCCAATTCTAATCTATTCAGTCCTAAGCTAGTCGCAATGGGTATAAGCTGTATATCCGATGCGGATGATAATTTAAGATAGCCATTAATGATTCCGTAAAGCTCCCCTCGTGTTACCGTGATTTGTTCATTCTCAAAATCCGGAATGCGATAGTATTCTATGGCTTGATGAAGTGCCTCAAACAATTGCGCTCTTTGATCTGAATAATTGCACTCCATCACGATAGACAGGGCAACGACTTCAGCCAGACCCTCATGTGGAATTTGCGATATGATTTCCGGGTGGTCTGAGAAAGTGTTTTCAATAAACGCTTTTCTTGAGCCAGGAGTGCGCATAAAGGGTTTTGCAGCCAGCTTCTTAGCCAAGGTGATGCGTTCTTCTGCGCTCATTTTCTCCATTTGAACAATACCAAGATCCGTTAAGCCGCCATCTTTTGCAGATCAATGCTTTCGCACAGCTCCCGCACCGCGTCCACCGACGCATCGAACGCTTTTTTAGTCGTACCGTCGAGCGAGATTTCCACCACTTTCTCAATGCCGCCTTTACCAATAATCGCGGGTACGCCGACATACAGCCCTTTTACACCATATTCCCCGTCCAAATACGCCGCACATGGCAGGATGCGGCGCTGGTCTTTCAGGTACGATTCCGCCATGGCGATAGCGGAGGCCGCCGGTGCATAAAACGCCGAGCCGGTTTTCAGCAGCTTGACGATTTCGCCGCCACCGTTGCGGGTCCGGTCGACGATCTCATCCAGTTTGCCTTGAGAGAGCCAGCCCATCTTGACGATTTCGGGCAGCGGAATACCGGCCACCGTGGAATAATTCACCACGGGCACCATGGTATCACCATGCCCACCCAGCACGAAGGTGGACACATCCTGAATGGCGACGTTCAGCGCTTCGGCGAGGAAATAGGTAAAGCGCGAAGAGTCGAGCACACCTGCCATACCGCAGACCTTGTTCGCTTTGAAGCCGGTTTTTTCCTGCATTACCCAGACCATCGCGTCGAGCGGGTTGGTGATGACGATGACAAACGCGTCCGGTGCGTGCGCCTTGATGCCTTCCGCTACCGAAGTGATGATCTTCGTATTGATGCCGACCAGGTCGTCCCGGCTCATGCCAGGTTTGCGCGGGACGCCGGCGGTGACAATGCACACGTCCGCCCCGGCGATGTCTTTATAATCGTTGGTTCCCCGTATCGATACGTTGCAGCCGTCGACCGCCGTGGCTTGTGAGATATCGAGCGCCTTGCCCTGCGGCATGTCCTCGCTCACGTCGAACAGCACCACATCTCCGAGTTCTTTCTGCGCAGCCAGATGGGCGAGCGTCCCGCCGATCATTCCGGAACCGATAAGGGCGATTTTAGGGCGTGGCGTCATGGAGGGTCTCCTTTACATATAAGATGAATTCGCCGGCACACCTTAACCCCCGGGCGTATCCCTGACAAGTCAAAATGCGATCCGCTTGATGGAAGCGTTATACCCTAAAAGCCTTTCGGAAATGTTAATATCCGTATGCCTTCGCCCCAAGCCGCAACCGCAGGGCATTCAACTTGATGAACCCTTCCGCGTCGCGCTGGTCATAGACCGCGTCCTCTTCGAACGTCACATGCGCGGCGGAATACAGGCTTCTCGGAGCGCGGCGCCCTTCCACCGTGACGTTGCCTTTATACAGGCGCAGGCGTACCTCGCCCGTCACGTTCACCTGGCTGGCGTCGATCAGCGCCTGCAGCATCTCGCGTTCCGGTGAGAACCAGTAGCCCGTATAGATCAGCTCGGCGTAGCGCGGCATCAGCTCATCCTTCAGGTGCGCCGCCCCTCGATCCAGCGTGATGGATTCGATGGCACGGTGCGCCGCCAGCAGGATCGTGCCGCCGGGCGTCTCGTACACCCCGCGTGACTTCATGCCGACATAGCGGTTTTCCACCAGATCCAGCCGCCCGACGCCGTGGCGTCCGCCGATCATATTGAGGCGGGCCAACAGCGTGGCGGGGGAGAGCGCCTCCCCGTCGATGCTCACCGCGTCGCCCCGTTCGAGCCCGATCGTGATGGTCTCGGCCTTATCGGGGGCGGCTTCGGGGGAAACCGTCCAGCGGAACATCGCCGGGTCCGGGGCGACCCAGGGGTCTTCCAGCGTCTTGCCTTCATAAGAGATATGCAGCAGGTTGGCGTCCATCGAATACGGCGCTTCGCCGCGCTTGTCCCTGGCGATGGGTATCTGGTGGGACTCGGCGTAAGCGATCAGTCTGGTGCGGGAGTTCAGATCCCACTCCCGCCACGGGGCGATGACGCGGATGTCCGGCTGCAGCGCGTAATATCCCAGTTCGAAACGTACCTGATCGTTTCCCTTGCCGGTCGCCCCGTGCGAAACGGCGTGTGCGCCGACCTTGCGGGCGATTTCGATCTGTTTTTTGGCGATCAGCGGGCGGGCGATCGACGTACCGAGCAAATATAGGCCTTCATAGAGCGCGTTGGCACGGAACATCGGGAAGACATAGTCCGAGACGAATTCCTCCCGCACGTCCTCAATGAAGATATGCTCCGGCCTGATACCGAGCAGCAGGGCCTTCTGGCGCGCCGGTTCCAGTTCCTCGCCCTGGCCGAGGTCGGCGGTGAACGTGATCACTTCCGCGGCGTGAGTATCCTGCAGCCATTTAAGGATCACGGAGGTATCCAGCCCTCCCGAATAAGCCAGCACGACCTTGCAGCCCTTTTCCATCGTCATGACATGTCCTGTTAATGTATATTAAAAATGATACTTTGTTGCTGGGGGGCGTTAAATCATGTATAGTCATTCCATGCAGGCTATCAATCGAATTATGAACGCGACCGGTTTTCTGATCCTCCTGCTCGGCGCGGTGAGCTTCGGCGGAATGCTGATGCACGGCAGGGCTTCGGACAATGCGGCGATTCATGAGGCGGGTGCGGCGGCGCCTTATGTCCTCGCCAAAATGGACGGCGCCTTGTTTAAGGATGTCCTGAAGGATTCCTACACCAGACCGGTGTTTCTGATGGTGTACGCCTCATGGTGCCCCCATTGCAAGCGCATGTTCAAGGAATTGAACGCGTTGCAGGCGGAACATCGCGGCAAGCTGCGCATCATCGCCCTTTCCATCGACAACCGGGACGCCCAGGCCAGCGCCTTCGCGGGCAGCATCTCGCCGCTCAACCTCGAAGTCTACCGGATCAAGGACGGAGATTCCTACCGCGAAGTGGGAGACGATCTGCGCGCGCTCGGCCTGCATTTCGAGGGAGGCAGGAGCCCGAATGTCGGCGTACCCTATAATACGGCGATTTATAAGGGCAAGGCGGTGGCGGAAGTGGCGGGCGCGATTCCTTCGGAGAATATCCAGAAACTGGTTGGTGATATTGCGGCGAATGCGAAATAATACGGATGTTTTATGTTTTTCCAAAGCCTGATGTTGTGAGGGCATGGATGTTCTTACTTTTATTTCCACTACCCTCTCCAGTCTTGCATGGCCTTGCACGGTACTCATTGTTCTGTGGGTAATTTTGCGCCATGGCCGTAAAGTCGCGTCTTTCGTAAAATCTGTTCGTTACAAAGATTTTGAACTCAGAACCAGTCACGTAAACCTTTTTAGGCTAGCGAAAATGGTTGATTTGCGAGACTCGAAGCGCAGTGTACTTAAGGTACATGAGCATCGAATCGCAGTAAATTGACCGTTTGCAGCTGCATAAAAGGGTTTACGTGACTGGTTCTCAATTTACGCGATGAGTTAGAGCAGGCGCAGCGCGAGGCCGAAAGCATCACCGGCCCTAGCAATCCGCCGATGATCAAAGAAAGCGATGTACTGAAAATCGCTAAGATCGATTTTGCAGTTGCTATCTTGAAAAGCTGGCAGCGGCTACAAAGCAGTTATGCGGATATTATAGTCATTCCGATTAAAAACCGTACGGTTTTAATCGGATAAAATGACTATAACCATATAATTTATAGTGTTTTTATAGTTAATTCAAAATTTACACGGATGATTGTATTATGTTATGATGAGTCATAGCATGGATTTACGGCGTCGCGTTGTTGCGTATGTCAGGGGCGGTGGAAGTAAGGCGGAAGCTGCCCGTCGGTTTGGGGTACACCATGGGTGTGTGTTTGATTGGATCACGCGTGATCGGTTGGAAGCGAAGAAACCGGGTCCGCGCAAGGCGCATAAACTGGACATAGAAGCACTGCAACAGGCGGTGGAATGTCAACCTGAGGTAATGGGTAAGGAACTGGCGGTACACTTTGGGGTAAGGCCGAGTACGATCTGCTATGCGCTGAAGCGGTTGAACATCAGTCGTAAAAAAAACCTGGACGTATAAAGAAAGCGACAACGAGAAACGCAAAGCGTACCTCAAGCGCTGGTGGCGTTACCGGATGCAGGGCAAGCAGTTTGTGTATGTCGATGAAAGCGCCTTCGCACCCACCGCCGAACGCACGCATGGCTTCGCCCGAAAAGGCAAGCGTGTGCATGGGCAACGCAGCGGGCAGCGCAGACCCCGCACCAGTTTCCTGGCAGCCTTGTGCGGCAAGCAAATGCTTGCCCCCTTCCTCTTTCAGGGTACCTGCAACACTGCCGTTTTTAATGCTTGGCTAGAGCAGGAACTCTGCCCGCATCTTACCCCTAACAGCGTTGTCATTATGGACAACGCCACCTTCCATAAATCTACTTTAACACAACAGCTTATTCAGCAACGACAGGCAACGCTATTGTTCCTGCCTCCCTATTCTCCCGATCTCAATCCTATCGAAAAACGTTTCGGCACCATCAAACGATACCGATCCTACACACCAGAAATATCCCTCAATCTTCTCATTCAAACATACGGATAATTATTGAATTGGGTATAACCGAAAATTTTCGTACGAAAATTATTCGGAAACACTATAAGAGCCGACATACTGTTAGTGTACCAATAATGCAGAGAGATATTGAAGGCCGCTATGATATTGGTGAGGTAGCACAAACAATCCAAAACAATAATTGGACGAAAGCAGAAGCTGAACTTTTCCAAAGGCTAAGAAAAATTCGTAACGAAGCTGTTCATCTACAGCGCTCTATCACGTTGGCTGAAGCAGTCGAATACGATCAGCTTGTCAATAGACTGGTAGCGAGAATCGGCGACATTCTTAAAACGCATCCTTCATCTGGCGTAACCGGGTGAATATTTCAAGCGATGTAGCTTCCGTCAATTCCAGATGGCGGCGGATGGCAGGGCTATCGCACCGTAAAAAAGGATTGATCTGCCGCTCCATGGCAAGCGATACCGGCACGGTCGGCTGTCCGGCAGCACGTTTTGTCTTTGCTTCAAGGATACGACGTTGTAAATCCTCGTTATCAGGTTCCACCATCGCCGCGAACGCGCCGTTCTGAACCGTATATTCATGACCCGGGCAAAGGAGCGTATCGCCCGGCAGGTTGCCCAGTCGCTGCAGGGAAGTATAGGCCTCGGCATACGTGCCCTCAAACACACGTCCGCAACCGAGAGAAAACAGGCAGTCACCGGAAAAGAGCAATTTTGACGCTTCAAAATAAAAAGCGATATGGCCGAGCGTGTGGCCGGATGTTTCGATCACGGTGCCGCCTAACGCCCCAACGGTAAATCGTTCCCCTTCGCTAAGTCCAAGGTCGATGGCGGGGATGCGGGCGGCATCCGCACGGCTGCCGATGACCGTGCAACCCGTGGCGGCTTTCAATCCCGCATTTCCGCCGGTATGGTCGGCATGGTGATGGGTGGTGAGGATCGTGTCCAGCTTCCAGCCCCGCTGTTCAAGCGCATCCATCACCGGTTCCGCCTGCGTCGGGTCGATGGCGGCGGTGTGGTTCGATGTCGGGCAGTGCAGCAGGTAGATGATATTCTGCAGGCGATTGCCGACTTCGATCAGGTGCAGCAGGTAAGGCGCCCCGCTCATACGCCGGCATATCCTGCGAGGTAAGCCAGCGCCAGCAGGATCGCCCACAGCCAGGGTGGCATACGTTTCAAGGATTCATCGGCCAGCACCCGCCAGGTCCGGGGGCGATGCTTCAGCCAGCGTCCGTAATTGCACTTGCGGCAGCCTTTTCCGCAGCAGTCGGTGATCGGCAGCAGCCGCTTGGCGAGCCGGTCTTTGAGCGTGGTGCCGGGATCGGGGAGAACGGGATCGGGGAGAACGGGGGCGGGTTCAGCCATACCATTTCAAACGATTATGCCGCTCGGGCGGCCAGTGAAACGAACACGCCGCGTCCGTCCACCCCGCCGGTCAGCGCGTCGCAGGCACGCTCCGGATGCGGCATCATGCCGAGCACGTTGCCGCGTTCGTTGATAATGCCGGCGATATTGTCGAGGGATCCGTTGATGTTGGCGGTCTCGTCCGCCGTGCCGTCCGCATGGGCATAACGAAAGGCGATCTGTCCGCCATCAGCCAAGCGCTTCAGACCGTCCGCGTCATGGCGGTAATTTCCGTCATGATGGGCGACGGGCAGCGTCACCACCTGTCCTTTCGTATAATGTGAGGTGAAAGCGCTCGTCGCCTGTTCCACCCGCAGCGTGGCGGGGCGGCAGATGAACCGCAGGTCGCGGTTGCGCATCAGGGCACCCGGCAGCAGGCCGGCCTCGGTCAGGATCTGGAAGCCGTTACAGATGCCAATCACGTATCCGCCCCGCCCCGCATGAGCCCGCACCGCGTCCATGATGGGCGAGCGAGCGGACATGGCGCCGGAACGTAAGTAATCGCCGTAGGAAAACCCGCCCGGCAGGATCACCAGATCGACGTTCGGGAGGATGCTGTCACGGTGCCAGACGCGGATGACGGTGCCGGATGAGCCTTCGTTCCCCCAGCGTCCGTCAAGCATGGAGGCGACCGCACTCTGTGCGTCGCGATCACAGTTGGAACCGGGAAAGACGATGACCGCCGCTTTCATTTTCAGGCGGCGTCCTTCAGCAGTTCCACGCGGTAGGATTCGATCACCGTATTGGCAAGCAGCTTCTCGCACATCTGCTGCACTTCCGCTCTGGCGGTAGCCTCATCGGACGCGGCCACTTCCAGCTCCACGAATTTTCCGACCCGCACAGCGGAAACACCGGAAAATCCCAGGTGAGTCAACGCGTTTTCCGTGGCTTTGCCCTGTGAATCAAGCACTCCCGCTTTCAGCGTGATGAATACCTGCGCCCTCATCGTTTTTCTTCCAGTTCGGTCACTTCGGCGCTCGGCAATACCCCTAAACGATGCGCCACCTCGCGGTACGCTTCCTCCACACCGCCCAGATCCTGGCGGAAACGGTCCTTATCGAGTTTCTCTCCCGTCTTGACGTCCCACAGGCGGCAGGAATCGGGGCTGATCTCGTCGGCCAGGATCACTTTGGAGCGGCCCTCTTCGTCATACACCCGCCCGAACTCGATCTTGAAGTCCACCAGCTTCAGGCCGATCCCGCGGAACAGGCCGTTGAGGAAATCGTTGGTGCGCATACTCATCATGCGGATATCCTCCATTTCCACCGGATCGGCGATGTCGAAGGCGAAGATATGGTCTTCCGACACGAACGGATCGCCCAGGTCGTCGTTCTTGAGGCAATATTCGACGATCGGCATCCGAAGCGCGCTGCCTTCCTCCGCTTTGAACCGTTTGGAGAAGCTGCCCGCCGCTACGTTGCGCACGATCACTTCCAGCGGAATGATCTCCACGGCGCGAATCAGCTGTTCCCGCATGTTCAGGGTCCGGATGAAATGGTTCGGCACGCCGATTTCGGACAGGCGCAGCATAAGGAATTCGGAAATCTTGTTGTTGATGACGCCCTTGCCGCGGATCGTGCCTTTTTTCTCATTATTGAACGCCGTCGCGTCATCCTTGAAATGCACGATCAATGTGCCCGGCTCCGGCCCCTCGAACAGCTGCTTGGCTTTGCCTTCGTAAATGGGGATGCGTTTGGTGGTCGACATGGTGCGTTTGTGATGGTTCAGGTTCATGAGCATGGATATGGGTTCCTCCTCACAGTTCCGCAAGCGGGTTGTGAGTCTATTCTTTAACCATAAATGCGCCGCTGATGCAAATGAAGAAATGGGGAGAGCGTAAGCATCTGAAGTATGGTACGCAAAAAAATACCTCACATGTTATTGTCGAGGGATTGGAGTGAGGGTCAGGGCTACATTGTAGCCGATCGTCTCCGTTTTAATTTGCTGTTCCCCATTACACTTCCGAAGGATTTTTTCAACAGTCCGAAATTTTAGGCAATATCCGAAAAATGCAGATGCGTCAGATTCTCAAATACCGTACTGGGAGAAATGGCATAGCTTCCAATATGGTTGAATAGATCGGCGACCTTCACATTGTCTATATAGGCGATTTCCAGTCCGGTAGCGACATTATAGACCGCAACGCCGTTATTTACCTGCTGGGTATGGATGACACCGGAAAACAGAACGAGGTCATTTTCTTTCGTATTGAAATCGAAAATTTCGGAAAACCCGGACGCATACAGGATATCCCTGCCACTACCAAGATACACTTCATTAGTGAGAGCGGAAGCGATCACGATATCGTCACCCGCTCCCGCCTTGAACACGCCTGCGGTGCCGCCGCCATACAGAATATCCGCCTCGCTGCCGCCGTCCAGCAGGTTGCTGCCGGAGACGTCATAGAGAATATCGCTGCCCGCTTCCCCTTTCAGTGTATCGTTCCCCGCCCCGCCCGACAGCAGGTCCGCCTGATCGCCACCGTAAAGCGCGTCATTGCCGCTTTCGCCTTTGAGGAAGTCGACGCCGTCTCCGCCATAAATCACGTCATTGCCGAACCCGCCATACACAGAATCTTCGCCGCCACCTGCTAAGACCGTGTCATTGCCGTTCCCGACCTTGATGAAATCATTGCCGTAGGAAGTAATAACGCTGTCCGCCCCATCGCCCGCTAGTACGGTATTGTCGCCATGCCCCGTATAGATCGTGTCGTTACCGCTGCCGCCATCGATGTAGCTATTTCCCGAATATACCCCTGTTGCAAGATAACTTGTTCCCCACGAAACGATGTAATCGTCTCCTGCTCCACCATGGACAGTATTGTTACCGCTACCGAATGCGATATAATCATCTCCCGCCCCACCTTCGATGCTGTCATTGCCAGCGCCGCAAGAAATCGCGTTATCGCCGTCGGAGCCATAAACGGTATTGTTACCGTCACCAGCAATGATCGTATCGTTGCCAGTATCGGCGTGAACGATATCGTTTCCTCCCCGTGTCCGAATGTAGTCGTCGCCCGTGCCCGCAAAGACGGTCTGGTTGCCGTATCCGGTAAAGATTGTATCGTTACCGCTGCCGCCATCGATAGAGTTTTCCCCCGAATAGCTTGCGCTTGAAAGGTAGCCACCACCTAATGCACTTATAAAATCGTTACCTGCTCCGCTATGGACGGTGTTGCTGCCGCTGCCGAACTCGATATGGTCGTTCCCCGCCCCGCCTTCGATGCTGTCATTGCCAGCACCAGCGTAAATGCTATCGTTTCCGTCTCCCGCTTGAGCCGTCAGCGAATCGCCGTAAAGGGTATCGTTCCCGAGACCGCCGTAAATAATGTCGTTGCCGCTGCCGCCATAGACTTTCGTCGGCAGGTCGTTCGTGTGTATTTCCTCCGAGCCTTTCACGGTGTCGCTGGTCAAGTGGCGGTAAATGATGGTCATCGGAAATCTCAACTATATTAGTTAATACTGTAGGTAATAGGTGTGGATTACCAGGTCAAGCTTAAAAATGGTCGATTATGCAACGCAACAATTCTTCTGGCAATTTATTTTAAACCCTGCATAAGTGGCCCCCATGAGTCATAAGCTGATACTCGGAAAAGAGGAATGGTGCGCCCTGCCGGAGCTGGGGCTGCCGGCCATCAAGGCGCGGATTGACTCGGGTGCGAAGACCTCCGCTTTGCATGCCTTCAATATGCACCAGTTCGAGGAGGGGGGAGAGCTGTTTGTCCATTTCGACATCCACCCGGTGCAGGATAACCGCCAGGTGGTGCAAAGCTGCCGGGCCCGCGTCATCGACCGGCGCTCGGTGAAAAGCTCGATCGGGGAGACGGAGCAGCGGCTGGTGGTGCGCACCCCGCTGAAAATCGGCGGGATGACGTGGGAAATCGAAGTCACGCTCACCAACCGGGATTCGATGGGGTACCGGATGTTGATTGGACGGGAAGCCATGCAGGAACGCGTGCTGATCGACCCGGATGCCTCCTGTCTGTTCGGCGAACCGGAAGACGCGCTGGTCAAATCCTATTACCGCACCAACCTGCCGCGGAAAACGGGCCTGCGCATCGTCGTGCTGGCCAGCAACCCTGACCTGTATTCCAACAAACGGCTGATCGAGGCGGGGCAGGAGCGGGGGCACGACATGCGCTTCATCAATCTCGGTCAGTGCTACATGAACATCAGCCCGACCAGCCCGGAGGTTCACTACCGGGGCGGCGAGATATTGCATGAGGTGGACGCGGTGATTCCCCGTATCCGCCCATCCATGACGTTTTACGGCTGCGCGGTGGTGCGCCAGTTCCAGTCCACGGGAGCCTATTGCCAGAACGATTCGGTAAGCATCGCCAAGTCGCGCGACAAGCTGCGTTCGCTGCAGATCCTCTCCAACGAGGCGATCCCCATGCCGATCACCGGCTTCGCCCATTCCCCGATGGACACCGCTGACATCATCAAGATGGTCGGCGGTGCGCCGCTGGTGGTGAAACTGCTGGAGGGGACGCAAGGCAAAGGCGTGGTGCTGGCGGAAACTTCCAAAGCGGCGGAAAGCGTCATCAACGCGTTCAAGAGCCTGCACGCCAACATCCTGGTGCAGGAGTTCGTGAAGGAAGCGCAAGGCAGGGATATCCGCTGTTTCGTGGTGGATGGCAAGGTGGTCGGCTCCATGCAGCGGGAAGCGATGCCGGGCGAATTCCGCGCCAACCTGCATCTGGGCGGGACGGCGAGCGCCATCAAGATCACCCCGCAGGAGCGTAAGATCGCCATCAACGGGGCGCGTATCATGGGACTGCAGGTGGCGGGAGTCGATATCATACGCTCCAAGCACGGGCCGAAAGTGCTGGAGATCAATTCTTCGCC
This sequence comes from Rickettsiales bacterium, assembly GCA_965248995.1. Taxonomy (GTDB): domain Bacteria; phylum Pseudomonadota; class Alphaproteobacteria; order Rickettsiales; family UBA998; genus CBDFKY01. Next base: position 83,970 of record CBDFKY010000015.1, read on the forward strand.
GGGGCTGGAGGGGATCGAGAGCGTGACGGGTAAGGACATCGCCGGGCTGATGATCGAGGCGATCGAGAAGCAGGTGCACCGGAAAGTATCGAGCGCAAAGGATGTGGCGATGAACGGCGGTACGGCTGTCGCGGCGTCGTCCAAGAAAAAAGGGCAGTAAAAACTATGTGCGGCATTATCGGATATACAGGCGGGCGCGAGGCGGCACCCTTACTCATCGCCGGGTTGAAGCGGCTGGAATATCGCGGGTACGATTCGGCGGGGCTGGCTACCATTTCTGCGTCTCATCTGCAGATACGCCGGGCGAAAGGCAAGGTGAGCGCGCTGGAAGCGCATCTGGAGGAAAACCCCGCCACCGGCGCCATAGGCATGGCCCATACGCGCTGGGCGACGCACGGGGCGCCGGAAGAGCGCAATGCCCATCCCCACCGCACGGGCAGCGTCGCCATCGTCCACAACGGGATCATCGAAAATTATGCGGAGCTGCGTGAGGAACTGCGGCTCGGCGGCGCGGTCTTCGCCAGCGATACGGACAGCGAAGTTATCTGCCAGTGGCTGCATCGCCAGACGCAGAGCGGCATCGAATTTCTCGACGCTTTCAAGCGCCTTCCTTCCGTGTTGAAAGGGTCGTATGCGCTGGTGGCGCTGGAGCTGCACGCGCCTGAGAGCCTGTACGTCCTTCGTGAAGGATCACCATTGGTGATCGGGCTCGCAGACGGCGAAAACTGGGTGGGGTCGGACACGCTGGCGCTGAGCGGATGCGCGACGCAAGGGATTTTCCTGCGGGACGGCGAAGGGGCCGTCGTTACTCCTACCGGCTGCCAGCTGTTCAATCGGTCGGGGGAGGCGGTGAGCGCTTCCGTCAGCCCGTTCCATATGTCTGCGCAGGCGCATGACAAAGGGAATTACGCCCATTTCATGCTGAAGGAGATCCATGAACAGCCGGACGTGGTACGCCGCACTGTCAAGCAGTATTATGACGCGGAGGCGGACAGGTTCACGTTCGACAAACTGGCGTTCGATCTGAAAGACATTCCCTCCCTCACCATGGTGGCCTGCGGCACCTCGTTTTACGCGGCGCAAGTGGCGGCCTACTGGTTCGAGCATTACGCCAAGATTCCGGTGCGGATCGACATCGCCTCCGAATTCCGCTACCGCGCTCCCATCCTTCCGGCGGGCGGAGTGGCGCTGTTCATCTCGCAGTCCGGCGAAACGGCGGATACGCTGGCGGCGATGCGGTATGCGGCGGACGCCGGCCAGCATACGGTGGCACTGGTCAACGTCATCTCCAGCACCATGGCGCGCGAAGCCGGCAGCGTGATCCAGACGCTGGCCGGCGCGGAAATCGGCGTCGCTTCCACCAAGGCGTTCACGGCGCAGCTCACCACGCTCGCCGCGCTGGTGCTCGAAATTGCCCGGGCGAAAGGGCATATGGCGGCGGAGGATTACACGACGCTGCGGCATGGGCTGGGGCAGGTGGCAGACCTGATGGAATCCGTCCTGCAGGAAACGGAGACCTACGACCGGCTGGCGCTGGCGCTGATGTATGCCCGGGACATGCTGTTCATCGGACGCGGCACCAGCTATCCGCTCGCCAATGAAGGGGCGCTGAAAATGAAGGAGATTTCCTATATCCATGCCGAAGGGTACGCGGCGGGAGAGTTGAAACACGGCCCGATCGCCCTGGTGGATGACGGCGTGCCGATCATCGTCATCGCCCCCGACGACGAACTGTTCGACAAATCCGCCTCCAACCTGGAGGAAACCGCGGCGCGCAAAGGCAACATCGTGCTCATCAGCTCCACGCGCCGGGTCGCCGGGTTCAAGGGAAATATGACGCACCATGCGGCGCTTCCCGAATGCCACCCGTTTTACGCGCCGATTTTGTATGCCCTGCCGCTGCAGTTGCTGGCCTATTACGTGGCCCTGCATAAGGGTGCGGATATCGATCAGCCGCGCAATCTGGCGAAGTCGGTGACGGTGGAGTGAAGACGCCGTTCTCCAGATGCTGTCTTTTTCCATGTTAGCCGTCATCAAAAAGACATAAATTTTCAGTAATAATAAATACGGGAAGCGCGGTGCCTGAGGTGGCATGTGCTCGTTTCAACTATTGCATCCCTCTTAGTTAAATATATATGGCCGGTTTTTTTGATACGATACGAACGCGTTTGTTTCCCGGAGCCGCTGAGAAGGCGAGCGCCGAAGCATCTACGTTTGCGGACACCCCTGTTCCCGTACCGCCTCAATTTCTGCCAAATGAAACCGTTCCTGCCGATAAACCCAGCGTCGCGGTGGCGGGAGGCGGTATCGGCGGCCTGATCACCGCGTATGAATTCGCCAAAAAGGGTTATGACGTTACGATTCTCGAAGCGACTCCCCGTTTCGGCGGCCATATCCGCACCGAGCGCGGCTTCGACAACGGACTTTACTGGAACGCCGCGGCGGAACTGGTGGATACCGATAACAAGGCGCTCATCGACGTCATGAACGAAATTGGCGTCGGACTGGTTCCGACCGATAAGAATCTGGAAGGCAAAAGCGATATGTTTTATGCCGACGGGAAAGCGCATACCGATGAAGAGTTTCTCGAGGCATACAAGCCGCTGGCGCGTGTCATAAAAAAATACCAGAACCGCCTGCGGGACGACATGGGCAATATGTCCTCCGCCGCCGCCGAACTGGACCTTCACAGCATGGATGATTTCCTGAAGGCGTGCGAGGAGGAAGCGGGCTCGCCACCGTGGGTCGGCAAGATGGTGAGGCAGGCCTACGCAGGAGAACTCGGCAGGGACTCGCATCAGCTTTCCTCACTCGCTTTCCTGGAACTGGTGGGTGCCGACGTCGATACGCGGGGCCTGGAACTGTTCGGCGACAGTGACGAGGCGTATCGGGTGGAAGGCGGAACGGAGGCCATTATCAATGCCCTGCAGGGCAAATTGCAGGAAATGGGCGTGCATATCCGCACCGACACGCGCGTGCAGCGGTTCGACAACGCGCCGGACGGAATCGCCATCGAATCCGTGCATGACGATCAGGTGCGGCGTGAAGTTTTCGACCATGTGGTGTCCGCCATGCCGCTCAACGCCCTTCGCCATGTCCAGGGCCTGGAAACGCTGGGATTGCCTGAGGAACAACTGCGCGCCGTTCAGGAAACGCAATATACCACCCTCACCAAGGCCGGAGTCGAAATCAGCCGCGAAGCGATCGACAAGATGAAAGCGAACGGTTTTAACGGCAGTATCATCACCGACGGCACGCTGCAGACCGCGTGGCTCAGTTCGGAAGGGTACGCGCAGTCCGGCAACGGCGTCATGACGTTTTTCAACGGGGGTGAGACCGGTACCACGCAACCCGCCGAGCTGGTGGCTGAATGCAGGAAGCAGGTCGCCGCGATCATCGGCATGGAAGAGGATAAGGTGTTTCCTTCGAAAAGCGCGGCAGTCGCCGCGTACGGATCGAAGGGCAAGGGATGTTATATCGCTCCGGCGCAGGGGCAGCTCATGCCGCTGATGTCGTTCAAGCAACAGCAGCATCCGCATTTCAGCATGGTAGGCGATCATCCCCGTACCTACTGAGCGCGGCCATAACATGGGATGCATGATCAACGCCGCCGACAGCGCCACCAGGGAAGTGGCGCGGGCTTCCGCGCTGCTGGCGGAACGTGCCCAGTCGCAGCCCGTTATTGAGGAAAACCGGTCTGCATCCGGGAAAAACTGGGTGCAGACCGTCTCAGGTGCGGAAAACTTGAGGCAATATCCGGTAAGAGGCGCACATACGCTCGCTGTCCAGACGTCAGGTGCAGCCGTTGTAATACGGTAAACCCATCGTTGACGGGAAAACATCTGCAGGCACTTCGCACCTCCAGCCTGCATTTTCCGTAAGCCTACATGAACCATCTTGCAAATCCTGCGCGCGCCGCTACAATCCCCGCAAATTCCATTCATAAGATATCCAGGGAGTGACCGGTGATGATGCGTCGTTTAATAGGTGGTGTGGTGCTGGCGTTCGTATTGATGGCGGGTCAGGCGCAGGCGAAGCTGGAGATCGACATCACGCAGGGCAATTTCGAGCCGCTGCCGATTGCGGTGCCCAATTTCGGGGCGGCGAGCGGCGACCTGTCCGGCATCGGGCGGGATATGGCCGGGGTGATTGCCGCCGATCTGGAACGTTCCGGGCTGTTCAAGATCGTCGATCAGGCTGCCTATATTGAACAGGTGGGCTATCAGACGGGCACGCCCCGTTTCGCCGACTGGCGCCAGATCAACGCGGCGGGGCTTGTCGTCGGCAAGCTGGATCCAACAGGTTCGGGCAAGATGAAGGTCAGCTTCCGCCTCTATGACAACTATGCGGAAATACAGAGCGCCGGGAAACAGTTCGATGCGACGAGCACCAACTGGCGCCGTATCTCCCACCTGGTGGCGGACGAGATCTATAAGCGCATCACCGGGGAGAACGGTTATTTCGATACCCGTATCGTCTACGTCTCCGAGAGCGGGCCGGGCACGCATCGCATCAAGCGCCTGGCGATCATGGATCAGGACAGTGAAAACCATAAGTTCCTGACTGATGGGCGCGCGCTGGTGCTGACCCCGCGTTTCTCCCCCAACACGCAGGAAATTCTGTATCTTTCCTATGCGGGCGGCGCTCCGCGCGTCTACCTGCGCGACCTGCAGACCGGGCGGGAAGAGTCCCTCGGCCGCTTCGACGGCATGTCATTCGCGCCGCGCTTCAACAATAACGGTAACAAGATGGTGATGTCGATCGCGAAAGGTGGGGTCACGAACATCTACCAGATGGACCTGCGCTCGCGCCGCCTGACGAGATTGACCAACTCCCCGGCGATCGATACGTCCCCTTCCTATTCGCCTGACGGCTCGCAGATCGTATTCAACTCGGATCGCGGCGGCTCGCAGCAGATTTACGTGATGAGTTCCTCCGGCGGCGCCGCGAAACGGATCAGCTTCGGTAACGGCGATTATTCCACGCCGGTCTGGTCACCGCGCGGCGACCTGATCGCGTTCACCAAGCAGGCGAGCGGGCGTTTCCATATCGGCCTGATGCGTACCGACGGCGGCGGCGAGCGCCTGATCACCGACAGCTGGCTGGATGAAGGCCCGACTTGGGCCCCGAACGGGCGCGTCATCATGTTCTCCCGACAGGAAGCGGGCGGCGCACGGCGCGGGTTATATTCGGTGGATGTCACCGGGCGCAACCTGCGCCGGGTGCCGACGCCGATCGAATCTTCCGATCCGGCATGGTCACCTTTGCTCCCTCTTTGATGCATAGCATTTGACAGGGAACGGTAAAGTTGCTATGCGCTGTTACAGTTTTGACACTATAGGGCGCGTAAGTCGATTCTTCGAGAGGCAGGCATAAGGCAGGTAGTAAAATGCGCTTGTGCTTAGATAATCGCTCTTTATAGTAAACACACTAAGAACACATTATGTTTTTTAATCATTTTAAGGGGTAAACTATGAACGCTTTTGTGAAATTTGGATCGGTATTGTCTTGCGTCTTCCTGCTGGCAGCGTGCGAAACACCAGGTAGCAGCGATGAGACGAACGGAGCCGGTGCAGGCGGAAACGGCGCTCAGGGTTCCGGCGTCTATCCGGGCAGCGAAGCTGAATTCACCGAAAACGCGGGCGATCGCGTATTCTTCGAAACCAACAGCTCCGTGGTCAGCTCCGAAGGCCGCTCTACGCTCGAGCGTCAGGCGAAATGGCTGAACCAGTATTCCAACATCAACGTTGTGATCGAAGGTCATGCCGATGAGCGCGGTACGCGTGAATTCAACCTGGCGCTCGGTGAGCGCCGCGCCAACGCCGCGAAAGAAGTACTGATCGCCGCCGGCGTGAACACTTCACGCATCACCACCATCACGTATGGTAAAGAGCGTCCAGCGGTTCTCGGCAGCAGCGAACAGTCCTGGTCTCAGAACCGTCGTGCCGTTACCGTACTGGCGAAATAATTTCGTAAGTGCGACCGGTTAAAGTAAGAAACCGCCAGCATTCGTGCTGGCGGTTTTCTTTTGCGGGATATTTTATGAGTTTCTTTTTTCTGAATTGCTAAGCTTTAGAGATGCGAAACGGATCCGCTGGTCTTGTGTAATCCTGCGAAGTGCTGGAATCAGCCCGCGGTCCATCCGGGCTTTCGAGCGGATGTCCGTTAATGCCTGAACTTGAACGACTATAACGCTCCCTGAATCAGATCTTATGATTCAACTCTTCCATGAAGCGCCCGAAATCCTCCGCTTCACGAAACCCCCGGTAGACGGACGCATAACGGATATAAGCGACCTGATCCAGTGAACGTAGACTTTCCATCACTAACTGGCCGATAGCAGCGGAAGCGACCTCGTTTTCACCGTGGCTTTCCAACGTGCGGACGATCTGGTTGACGGAGCGCTCTATTTGATCTTCGTCGACAGGGCGTTTACGAAGCGCGATGGCCATGGATGCCAGGATTTTATCGCGTTCGAATGTTTTGCGGTCCCCGTTGCTTTTGATGACGATCAATTCCCGTAACTGTACCCTCTCGAAGGTCGTGAAGCGTGAGTCGCATGCGGGACAAAAGCGGCGGCGACGAATCGTACCGCCGTCATCACTCGGCCGTGAGTCCTTTACCTGAGTATCGTCATGTCCGCAAAAAGGGCATTTCATGTTCGTCCCCTTTCATAGTGCTGCAACGTTATGGCGCCCCGTCATATGCGTCGCCATAGAGGAAAAATGTTTAATGGACGTTCGCCAGTGCCGGGACTCTGAACTCCGAAACGGCATCTTTAAACGATTCTTCCTTATCCGTTTTTGCATCTTCGGCGGAAGGGGGAAGAAAGGAAAAACTGTCATGGCCGAGAGGGAAGAGGACGTCAGGTACTTCCACTCGCGATGATGAGGAGGGTTTGATTTCTTTTTCCGGGGCAGGTGTTGCTTCAGGCGCGGCGGCGACCGCAGAAACTTCCGCCGGCTCCTCTTCTTCGCTTTCCGACATGCCGTGATCCGTGCGCAGGTCAGGCTCTTTGATACCTTTCGCTTCTTCTTCCTTACGGAGTTTTTCGATACGCTGGTAAATGGAATCGATATTCAGGGTTTTCAGCAGGTCGCGTACTTCCTGGCGGGCGGCGATATGTGACATGGAGATCTTGACGTTGGCCGTCTCCATCACGTCCAGTACTGTCAGGCCCTGCAGGAAAAGCTCGCGGAAAATAACGCGCTCGCTGAATCCCGGCGCGGCGCGGAAACCGATCCGGCGCGCCAGTTCCATCGTCACTTTCGCCATGAAGCGCTTGTTTTTCGCATCGATATTGCTGAGGCGGTTGCGCATGACGATCCAGTCGATCGAACCGCCGTCCCGCTTGGCGCGCTGCAGCTTCTGTTCCCAGACGATCTCTGAGTAAATGCTCGGCTTGACGATTTCCAGCGTGCGGCCGTCGACGGAGGCCAGCACGTCCAGATCCACGAAACTGTCATTGATCGGGGTAATGATCGTATCGGCGAAGGAATGGGCGAGGCGGGACAGGTAGGTATCGTTCCCCGGCGTATCGATCACCACGAAATCATTGGTGCCATACATGGTGGAAAGCGACTGGGCGAAGCGTTCGCGCTCATCCCGTTTCGCTTCCTCGTGCGAATCGAACGGGCTTTTATTCACCACGGCGTGACGCGGCATCGGCAACGAAATCCCTTCTTTCGCCACGGTCTGGCGGCGATTTTCCACGTAACGGGTCAGCGAGCGCTGGCGGGAATCCAGGTCGATGCATCCTACGGAAAAGCCCAGGCGGAGCAACGCCACGATCAGATGCATGGTGGTGGTGGTCTTCCCACAGCCGCCTTTTTCGTTTCCGACGATAATGATATGAGCCTTGTTGAAGGACGAGGATTGCGGCGCGGTGCCGGTGCTGTCAGTCTGTTCCATCATTGCTCCTTTTTTCTTGAATCCAATGTTGCAGATAAACTACAGCGGGCGACTATAAATGTAAAGCCTCATAAATCGGCGTAGGTATGAGATTCGCGGGCCGCGCCGGGATGCGTCACCGCTCCGTCGGCCGCCGCGCCGACGGTCTGGGCGTATTTCCAGAGCGCGCCCGAGCGGTAATCCGTGGTGCGTGGCCGCCAGTCCGCCTTTCGTTTTTCCAGTTCGGCGTCGCTCAATTCCACCTGCAGCAGCCCACGCTCCGCGTCGATGGAAATCCGGTCGCCGTCGCGCAGCAGGGCGATGGGTCCGCACGCCGCAGCCTCCGGTCCGACATGGCCGATGCACATGCCGCGCGTCGCCCCGGAAAAACGCCCGTCGGTGATCAGCGCCACCTTGTCCCCCGTTCCCTGCCCGTACAGGGCGGCGGTGGTGGCCAGCATCTCGCGCATTCCGGGCCCGCCTTTCGGCCCTTCATAGCGGATCACGATCACGTCTCCTTCCTGATACTCACGGCGCTCCACGGCGGCGAACGCGTCTTCCTCGCAGTCGAAACAGCGCGCCACGCCTTCGAACTGCAATTGCTTCATCCCCGCCACCTTGACGATCGCTCCTTCCGGCGCGAGGTTGCCTTTGAGCGTCACCACGCCGCCGGTCGGGCTGAGTGGAGCACTGTGGGTACGAATCACCACCTGCTCGAGATTGAAGCGGACGTCGCGCAGGTTTTCCGCCATCGTTTTTCCGGTGACGGTCAGGCAGTCTCCGTGAATATAACCGCCCTCATACAGGGTTTTGAGCACGGCCTGCACACCGCCCGCCTCATACATATCCACCGCCAGGAACTGACCGCCGGGCTTCAGGTCCGCGATGTAGGGGGTGCGTTTGAATATTTCTCCCACATCATGAATATCGAAGGTGATGCCCGCTTCATGCGCGATGGCGGGCAGGTGCAGGGCCGCGTTGGTGGAGCCGCCGGTCGCCGCCACCACCGCCGCGGCGTTTTCCAGTGCCTTGCGTGTGACGATATCACGAGGGCGGAGCCGGGTTTTCAGCAGGTCCATCACCACCGCGCCGGAATCGAAGCACAGGATATCGCGGGATTCATAAGGGGCGGGAGCACCCGCCGAGTGAGGCAGGGCGAGGCCGAGCGCCTCGGAGACGCAGGCCATCGTATTGGCGGTGAACTGGCCGCCACATGAACCCGCGGAAGGGCAGGCGACTTTTTCCAGAACGTCCAGTTCTTCGTCGTCCATCAGCCCGGCGGAATATTTGCCGACCGCTTCGAACAGATCCTGCACGCTGACTTTTTTGCCTTTATGGACGCCCGGCAGGATGGAGCCGCCGTAAATGAACACGCTCGGCACGTTGAGCCGCACCATCGCCATCATCAGGCCGGGTAGCGATTTATCACATCCCGCCAGCCCTACGATCGCGTCGTAGCAATGGCCGCGCATGGTCAGTTCCACCGAATCGGCGATGACTTCGCGCGAGACCAGCGAGGATTTCATTCCCGCATGGCCCATGGCAATGCCATCCGTGACGGTGATGGTGGTAAATTCCCGGGGCGTGCCACCGGCGGACGCCACGCCTTTTTTCACCGCCTGCGCCTGGCGGGAGAGCGAGATATTGCACGGGGCCGCTTCGTTCCACGTCGTGGCCACCCCGATCAGCGGCTGATGAATAAGCGTTTCCGAAAGTCCCATCGCATATAGGTAGGAACGATGCGGTGCCCGCTCCGGACCTTCGGTGACATGACGGCTGACCAGCCGGGATTTTCCGTATGTTTTTTCGCTCATGAGCCGACTTTAAGAGGGCGTAGGCGCCTTGTAAACTCAAAAAGACAATCTGGAATTAGGGAAGTACAATGGGTAACCCTTAAATACTACAAATGGGCTTTTCTTACCGGCCCCATTCGTTGGAGGTATCCTCTCTGCCTCTTCTGATGCCGTGGGCTTTTTGAAATCTTTGCAACTCGAAAGAAGCCCTCATCGTCACCGGATCCGATTCACGTTGCGCACTGACGCCCAGTTCTTTCAATGCCTCGGTAAGCTGCCTGTTGTCTTCGCATCCGTCATACAATATGCTGCCCATCATTTTTACCTGCGCGTCGTCACGAGAAGCGGAGATAAACTGTTCAACGGTTAAATCGCCTTTTTCCAGTTGAGTGGCATATGCTCTGGCAATCGCTGCGTATTTGGCAAACATTTCCCCTATCGGTTCGACACTGACCGCGGCCTGTCTCAGCGTGTTGATGGCCTGCTCGGTGTCAGGTATTTCCCACATCGGTTTGCTCTGTCATATGTCTGATTTAATAGAATCAAAACCAGTATAAACAAAACGATTGTAGAAATCGTTAACAGCAGCGGATAGCAGAATCAACGAGAATAAAACTCGATCACCAGATTCGGTTCCATGCTGACCGGATAGGGAATTTCCATGAACGCTGGTACGCGCAGCAGCTTGCCGCGCAAACCCTTGTCATCCATTTCGATATATTCCGGGCTGCGGCGCTCCGCGTTCTGCAACGCTTCCAGCACCATCGGGATCTGGCGGGAACGTTCCGCCACTTCCACCACGTCACCCACTTTCAGGATGTAGCTGGGAATATTGACGCGGTTGCCGTTGACCTTGATATGACCATGGTTGACGAACTGGCGTGCCGCGAACACGGTGGATACCACGCCCATGCGGTAGACGAACGCGGCGAGGCGGGATTCGAGCAGCCCGACCAGGTTTTCAGACGTATCTCCTTTCAGGCGGGACGCTTCCTTATACACGTTGCGGAACTGTTTTTCCGACAGGTCGCCGTAATAGCCTTTCAGTTTCTGCTTGGCGCGCAGCTGCAGTCCGTAATCCGACAGTTTGCGACGGCGCGTCGCCCCGTGCTGGCCCGGCGCGTATTCGCGCTTGATAACGGGATCCTTGGCGCGGCCCCAGATATTTTCGCCCATGCGGCGGCTCAGTTTATATTTCGCGGCGATTCGTTTTGACACTGCAGACCTTTTATTTATCGTGAGGATTAAAGAGGCGGCAGCATACAATAAACACGTAAGGTGTCAAGAATCTTTTGTGGTAGGGAGCAGGTTAGGCGTTTCGGCTCGGTCCCTGCGCAGCCGACCCGGGACCGGGCGTGAGGGATGGCGCGACACTGCCTACGGTCTGTACGACACCGGAAACGGCTTTCCCGGTGGAACCGGCCAAGGCCATCAACGCTCCCCCACCTGCTCCGCCCGCCATGGCAACCCCTGCGCCGGTTACCGCACCCATGGCGGCACCGCCTACAAGACTGGAAATGGGATCGACGTTTTCACCTGCGTTCGCCCCTTGCGTCCCTTTCGTGAATCCTAAACCACCTCCGACGATCGCTCCCATAAGCGATCCGAGCGGCGCCCAGCGAAACAGGCCGCTGATGGCCCCGCCCACGGTATTGACCGGAATCATGAACAGATCAATGATCGTGCGTGGTACCGCCGTGATCGTATCCCATGCGCCTTGAAACATATTCGCCATACCGTTGCCCCCTTAATCCTGACTGTCTGCTATGCTGTTCTATTATTTAGTTCAACTATACTCTACATTAAAGCGAGCCGTCATGACGTTTTGGTGAAGATTCGCTTCCATTCCGCGTCATTCCCCGGCCAATGCTTTAACAATCCCGTGAAATGCCTGGACATCCGTGCTGGAAAGCGCGGCGCCGACCAGAAGGCGGCGTAACTGTTCCTCCTGCAGCGCCTGCCTCTCGGCATGAAAATAGTCATGTGCCGCCAGTGTTTTTTCCAGTCGCAGGTAAAGTCCGGCGATTTCCCCCTGAGTGGCGGGTGACTGAACGGATGGCGCAAAAGCCGGGGCGGCCGCCTGCGCCGCGTACCATTCATACGCGGCGATCACCACACATTGCGCGATGTTCAGGGAAGCGTTGTCGGGATGGGTCGGGATGGTCATGGCCGCGTGGGCACACGCCATGTCCGCGTTGGAAAGGCCGTTATTTTCGGGCCCGAACAGGATGGCGGACCGCTCCGGCCGATTTGAAATGTGGCGGGCGGCCTCACGGGCGGTATGGACGGGAAGCGATTGGCTCCGCGCGCGCGCCGTCGTGGCCACCACGAAATGACGGTCATGCAGCGCTTCCGGTAAGCCGGGATACACGTTGGCGCGTTCGATGATCCCCTTCGCATGGGCGGCCATTTCCTCCGCTTTCGGATTGGGCCAGCCGTCGCGCGGCGCGACGATGCGCAGGTCTTCCAGCCCGAAATTCATCATGGCCCGGGCCGCCGCGCCGATATTTTCTCCCATCTGCGGACGTACCAGAATGATCGCGGGAGGGGGTGGGCTGGACATGATCGACCCACCCTAATGGATCAGCACTTGCTTTTACAGATGAAAATGCGTATACCCCCTCCCCATGACCAAAGAAGAACTGATCGAATTCGAAGGCGTCGTACAGGAAGTGCTGCCGAACACCATGTTTCGCGTGCTGCTGGATAACGGCCATGAAATGCTGGCCCACAGCTCCGGCAGGATGCGCAAGAACCGTATCCGCGTGCTGGCGGGCGACAAGGTGACGGTGGAAATGACGCCGTACGACCTGACCAAAGGGCGGATCATCTATCGCCATAAATAAGAAGGATGATAATGATGGGGTGCGGGCGCATGGAAAAAACGCTTGCAAAACCCATGCGAGCCCTTTAACCCCAATGCACATTGAAACGGACTGTTTCCATTTCCTGATTCGATACTGTTGAGCATTTTTAAGGAGAACCGACATATGAGTACAATTGCAGAACGCGTGAAGAAAATCGTGATCGAACATCTGGGAGCCGATGAAGAGAAAGTGGTGCCTGCCGCCAGTTTCATCGACGATCTGGGCGCCGACAGCCTGGACACCGTAGAGCTGGTCATGGCGTTCGAAGAAGAGTTCGGCTGCGAAATTCCCGATGACGCCGCGGAAAAGATCCAGACGGTCGGCAACGCGATCGAATATCTCGAAGAACACGCCGAGTAATCAGGCATCATGCGCAGAGTCGTCGTCACAGGAATCGGAGCGGTCACCCCGCTCGCCGCGGGCGTTGCTCCCACCTGGAAGCGCCTCCTCGAAGGCCGCTCGGGGCTGGGCCCGATCACCCGTTTCGACAGTAGCGACCTTCCCTGTAAAGTGGCGGGCGAGTTGCCGGTGGGAACGGGGGAAGGCGACTTCAACGCCGATGACGTACTGCCGCCAAAAGACCAGAAGAAAGTCGACCCCTTTATTCTCTATGCGATCGCCGCGGCGCGTGAAGCCGTGCGCGATTCGGGGTTCGTGGCGGAGACGGAAGAGGAACAGGAACGCAGCGGCGTGCTGATCGGCTCCGGCATCGGCGGACTGCAGAAGATCGAGGAAGGCGTCATGTTCATCAACGAGCATGGCCCGCGCCGCTTAAGTCCGTTCTTCATTCCCGGTTGCCTGGTCAATTTGGCATCCGGCCACGTCTCCATCGAGCATCATTTCAAAGGTCCCTGCCAGTCGGTGGTGACGGCCTGTTCCACCGGCGCCCACGCCATCGGCGACGCGGCGGAGATCATCAAGCGTGGCGATGCCGACGTGATGATCGCCGGCGGTTCGGAAGCGGCGGTCTGCCGCATCGGCATGGCGGGTTTCGTCGCGGCGCGCGCCGTCTCGACCGGATTCAACGACACGCCGACCCGGGCTTCCCGCCCCTGGGACAAGGACCGGGACGGATTCGTCATGGGCGAAGGGGCCGGAATTCTCGTACTGGAAGAATATGAACACGCGAAAGCGCGGGGTGCAGAGATTTACGGTGAGCTGATCGGCTACGGCCTGTCCGGCGACGCCTACCACATCACCGCCCCTGCGAAGGACGGCGACGGCGGATTCCGCTCGATGCAGATGGCATTGAAAAAAGCCAACCTGCAACCGGAAGAGATCGACTATATCAATGCGCATGGCACCTCTACCCCGCTCGGCGACGAAGTGGAGCTCGGCGCGGTCAAGCGGCTGTTCGGCGATGCGGCCTACCGCCTCTCCATGTCGTCCACCAAATCGGCGATCGGCCACCTGCTCGGCGCGGCCGGCAGCGTCGAGGCGATTTTCTCGCTGTTGAGCCTTCGTGATCAGGTCTGTCCGCCGACCCTCAACCTGGACCAGCCTTCGGAAAACTGCGATCTCGACCTGGTGCCGCATCAGGCCAAACAGCGGAAGATCGAGTATGCCCTTTCCAACGCGTTCGGATTCGGCGGCACCAACTCCACGCTGATTTTCAAACGCGTCTAGTGCGCCTTCGTCCATGAAACGCCTGCTGGTCGTCCTCTGTATCATCGGACTGCTTGCGGGAGGAGGATTCGGCGCTTACCGCTTAGCACTGAAACTTTACTGGAATACGCCGCAGCCATTCAGCGAGGCGAAAGACATCTTCATCGAAAAAGGTACGACCTCCCGGCGCATTATTGCCGGGCTGGCGGAGAAACAGGTCATCACGCATCCGTTTCTGTTCCGCCTTTTCGCAAGCGCCGAGAGGGAGGCACAACGCTACAAAGCCGGGGAATACCGCATCGAACCTCATCTCACTCCGCACGATATCAGCCGCCTGCTAGTGGAAGGAAAAGTCATCCAGCGCAGTCTCACCGTTCCGGAAGGCTGGCTCAGTTCGGAGGCACTGGCCCTGATCAACGCCGAACTCCTCCTTTCCGGATCCTTGACGGAGCCGGTGGCAGAAGGCGCCCTGCTGCCGGAAACCTATTTTTTCGTGCGCAATCAGGCGCGCGGCGAGGTGCTGCGGCATATGCGCGGCGCGATGCAGAAAGCACTGAATGACGCATGGGAAGCGCGCGCCGACACGCTGCCTTTCACCACGCCGCAGGAAGCGCTGATCCTCGCTTCCATCGTTGAGAAGGAAACGGGACTCAGTGAAGAGCGCCCGCATATCGCCGCGGTATTCATCAACCGTCTGCGGCTGGGTATGCCGCTGCAATCGGATCCTACCGCCAATTACGGACTCTACAAGGAGCAGGGCAGTCTGAAAACCCGCCTGACGCGCGACGACATCGCCCACTCTTCACCTTACAACACCTACCTGATCAAAGGCCTGCCGCCCGCGCCCATCTGCAATCCCGGCCTCGCCAGCATCCGGGCCGTCCTGCATCCTTTGACTTCGGACGACCTCTATTTCGTGGTCGACGGCAAGGGCGGTCACGTATTCGCCGCCACGCTGGAGGCGCATAATCATAATGTCGCGCTTTACCGCAAAGCCCTGCAGATGAAGGAAAACTAATGTTTGGGCGCTTGTAATTTCGCGTATGCGCAGTATAGTACGCATCGGTTCATTAGTTTAAGGAGAGAAGGCAATGAGTGTATTGGTTGGCAAGCAGGCCCCGGATTTTACCGCGCAGGCGGTTATGGCGGACGGAACGATTAACGAGAAATTCAATCTCACCCACCATATCAAGGGAAAGATCGGCATCGTGTTTTTCTACCCGCTGGATTTCACGTTCGTCTGTCCGTCGGAAATCCTGGCGTTCAATAACCGGGTCGATGAATTCCGCTCCCGCGGCGCGGAAGTGATCGCGGTGAGCGTCGATTCCCAGTTCACCCACGCCGCTTGGCGCAATACGCCGGTCAATAAGGGCGGTATCGGCGAAGTGAAATTTCCAATGGTGGCTGACCTCACCAAGCAGATCGCCCGGGATTACGACGTGCTGGTCAACGATTCCGTCGCGTTCCGCGGTACGTTCATGATCGACAAGAAAGGCGTGGTGCGCCACCAGATCGTCAACGACCTGCCGCTCGGCCGCAACGTCGATGAAGCGATCCGTATGGTCGACGCGCTCAATTTCCATGAAGAACACGGCGAAGTCTGCCCGGCCGGCTGGAACCGCGGGGATGAAGGCATGAAACCGGACGCGGAAGGCGTCGCGGAATATCTGGGTAAGAACGCGGCGAAACTGTAGTTCTGGGAAGTGATCGCTATCGTCATTCTGAGCGCACGCGAAGAATCTTCTGCGATGAGAGAAAGATGTTTCGCTGGGCTCACCATGACACCTTCACTTTAACTTCAAAAACATTATGACGCACCATCAGACGGATATTCTCATCATCGGTTCCGGCGCGGCGGGCTGCTCGGCAGCGGTCTATGCCGCACGCGCCGGGCACTCCACGCTTATGGTGCGCGGAATGCAGCCGGGCGGGCAGCTGACCATCACCACGGACGTGGAAAATTATCCCGGCTTCGCCGAGCCTATCCAGGGCCCCTGGCTGATGGAGCAGATGGAGAAGCAGGCGGCACATGTCGGCGCCACCCTGATCGACGACGTGATCACGGAAGTGGAACTGGGAGACAGCCCCTTCACCTGCAAAGGCGATTCCGGGGATACGTATGTCGGCAAGGCGCTGATCATCGCTACCGGCGCGTCCGCACGATGGCTGGGGCTGGAAAGCGAAAAGAAATTCCAGAATTTCGGCGTTTCCGCCTGCGCCACCTGCGACGGGTTTTTCTTTCGCAACAAGGAAGTGGCGGTCATCGGTGGCGGCAACAGCGCCGTGGAAGAGGCGCTGTTCCTCGCGCAAATCGCCAGTAAAGTAACGCTGATCCACCGGCGCGACAGCCTGCGTGCCGAAAAAATCGCGCAGAAGCGTTTATTTGAACACCCGAAAATCGCGGTGATATGGGACAGCGTGGTGGAAGAGTTTCTGGGCACCGACAATCCTCCTTCCCTGACCGGCCTGAAACTGCATGACATCAAAACCGATAGTTTTTCAGAACTGAAGGTGGACGGCGCGTTCGTGGCGATCGGCCATAACCCGAACACCTGGCTGTTTCACAGCCTGCAGAAAGATGAAACCGGTTACCTGATCACCGCGCCCGACAGCACGAAAACCAATGTCGCCGGGGTGTTCGCCGCCGGGGATGTGCAGGATTCCGTCTATCGTCAGGCGATCACCGCCGCCGGAACCGGATGCATGGCGGCGCTGGAAGCGGACCGGTTTCTGGCGGGACATGCGTAAAGGCTCCGCATGACGTTCCGGCAGGCGGTAATTTCCGCGCTCTATTACTATGCAACCTTTCAGGGGCGCGCCTCCCGCTCGGCGCTGTGGTACTTCGTGCTGTTCTGCTTTCTCTGCAGTCTCATAGCGGGAATGCTGGATTTCGCCCTGTTCCATCAAAAAATGGTGGCGGCGAACGGTGCCGTACTGTTCACCACGCCGCAACGTTTCGGCTGGTTGCCGACCGTCCTTTTCTTCATCCCGAATCTATCGCTTACGGTGCGCCGCCTGCATGATACCGACCATAGCGGCTGGTGGGTATTGCTCAACATGGTGCCATACGCACTTGTCGTTGGGACGGGCAATCCGCTGTGGGGACTGGTGGCGCTGATCACTTCCATCCTGATGCTGGTCTTTTTGTGCAGCCGCGGCACGCGGGGCGATAACCGCTTTGGACCGGATCCGCTGGAACATTCTATATCAACCTGATAGGCGCATTGTTTCCATAAGCTATGTCCTTTTCGAACCTAACTGAGAGTGGCGGCAAAATACAGCCAGTTTTTAAAAATCTTTATTTTTGAAGACTATAATCAGATCGGCTCTCTTTGGAAACTTTGGTAAGCCAACTATTCTGTTCGCTGCCGTCCGACGTTTCCATGGTAGCCCGTGCGGCGAACCCTTCCTTTTTCAGCATATCGCTCAACGCGTTATCGACGGCTGTGGATAAATCACCGCCTGTTGCTCCCCAGGAAATGGAAACATTATGCAATATCTTGCCCCTCATCATCATACTGTCGTATCGGACGTGCGCATCGGAAATGCCGAGGTTCTTAAGCGTTTGCTTTATCTCATCATGATTGAATGTCGGCAGGTTAACGAAAGAGGTATAAAATGTTTTTTCCACTGAAAAACTTCCCTCATCCGACAGGGCGGGCGCATGAGGGCGGGCGCATGGACCTCTTCAGGTAATGTGTCTGACTGAGCCGTTCCGTTGATGATTACGTGCGCCATCTATTCTCCTACAGATATGAAAATGTTTCACCCCTTTGTTCGCCTGCATTAAAAACAGGATCTTTCAAAGCTTGGACAAGATTATATTATCAGGATTATGTGTCAGTACGGTGAACTCGTCTGCGCCTAATGCACGAACTGCTCATGCCGGATGCGCTCTTCCAGGTTATGCTCCGGATCGAACAGCAGCGTAAAGGAAATTTTCCGCTGTTCGCTGACGAACACGGCGCTGACGTCCCGCACTTCGGTAAAGTCCGCCACCGCGCTGACCGGGCGCTTATGGGGATGGATCACGTCGAAAGTGATGCTCGCGTCATGCTCCAGCAATGCGCCCGGCCAGCGGCGCGGGCGGAAAGGGGCGATTGGGGTCAGCGCCAGCACGTTGGCGGAGAGCGGGATGATCGGCCCCCCGGCGGAGAAATTATAGGCGGTACTGCCGGCCGGCGTGGCGACCAGCACCCCGTCGCCGACCAGTTCCTCGATCCGCGTGACATGATCCACCGTGATACGGATCTTCGCCGCCTGCCGGCTTTCGCGGAACAGCGATACCTCGTTGATGGCGAGCGCCTCCACCTCGCGCCCCCCGGCGCAGCGCGCATACATCGAGAGCGGAAACAGGTTGACGGCGCGGGATGTCTCCAGCCGTTCCAGCAGAAAAGCCGGTGTATAATGGTTGAGCAGGAACCCGACGGTGCCGCAATTCATTCCGTAGAGCGGAGTTTTGCGGTCGATGAACCGGTGCAGGGTCTGCAGCATGAACCCGTCCCCGCCGAGCACGACGATGACGTCGACGGCGGCGTTGGCATGGGCCATGTCGATGATGGAAGGATACGCCGTCACCAGCTCGGCTTTCGCGCCCTGCGCCTCGGCGGATGCGTCCGCCACCACTCCCACCCGCTCATACCGCTGCATTCTGCCTTCCCGTCCGTTGCCTGCCCATTCTCCTTAAGCATGTCTCGCGGGACGCTATCGCATTTGGTCTGGCGATGCAAGCGTAAGTGTCATACGTGACATAACAGGAAACCGAAAAATAAAACAAGGTAATATTAAAGTATAGAGAAAGCACATCTCCTGATAACAAAATAAAAGCAAGAATTATACTTGCTACATAATGAATTTCTATTTATGAATTAGGCGTTAACTTGTGGAACCCACTTTGAGATGGAAGAAACTCTGTTGTTTTCCAAAGTGACGGGCTATCTCGCCTTGTTACTGGGAATGTACTGCATCATGCTCGGCATATTCAGTCGGTATCGTTATCTGCCTGTTTTCCTTTCTAAACCTGAAAGGTCGAAACTTTTGGGAAAGCTGATGAAAACGCGCAGACTCGTGGGGATTGTAGCGTTCGGCTTCGCCGATTTCCATCTGGACATGATCCTATAGTGTTTCCGAATAATTTTCGTACGAAAATTTTCGGTTAAAAACACTATAAATTATATGGTTATAGTCATTTTATCCGATTAAAACCGTACGATTTTTAATCGGAATGACTATAGTGGAGCATTTTACCGGAGACGGTATGCGTTTTATGACTGCGTACTGGTCGGGATGGATGACTTTCCTATTTTATGCGGGATTATTTTTCCTGTCCTTCGAAGTGGTGGCGACCCCGAAGCTACGCCACAAGTGGCGCAGGGTATTGATGTATCTTTCACTTGTTCCAAGCCCTGTCCCATGTGCTCATCGTAGCGAAAGGACAAGGATACCCCTCTTACGTGTCCGTGGTTTTCGTGGTTTCCCTCACGCTTTTCGTCTGGGGAATTTACAAAAGCTGGGAGTTCCACAGGCTCCCTGAATTTCAAAGCCGTTAATCTGCCGTCCGGCGGTTGACGTTTTTTTTCTGCGTCTCAGCCGAGAAGGAAAATCATATATTTCATACGAAAAACTTTTCGGTGAACTGGCAGAATAACCGGCCTTTCAACTGATTTCCAGCATCTGCGCGTCGCTCAGGCTGGCGGGGATCAGCATCATGGGCAGCAGGAGCTTTTCGCCGAGCTGTCCGGCCAGCCATGCCACCAGCCTGCCGCGGCCGGATCCCTGCACGACGCTCAAGACCAGCATGTTCACGCTGTTATCCTGCGCTACTTTCAAAACGGTTTCACCGACCGGTCCTTCTTTGAGCAGCAGGCCGGGTTTCTGTCCCGTGATGCCCTCCGCTATCTGCGAGAGGGACAACAGGACGCCTTTCGCCTCCTGTTCCCTCTCCTGCCGTATCCTGTCCGACGCGCCGAACAGCGATTCGGATTCGGCGGGTTCCAGTACGTGCAGGATATCCACGAGGCCGCCGCGTTTCTGTGCCTTGATGCACGCCATGCGCAGCGCCACGTGCGACTCCGCCCGGATGTCGATGCAGACCAGATAGCGCATGCGCGGTGAAGGCGACGCGGTCGAAGCGGAAGGTCGTTCAATCAAAAAACTCATATAATCATTCTCCCTTTTAACTGCGGTTGAAAAGCGTGATGGCGGCCCATCCGCCGAGCAAGGCGATGGCGATGGCGACGATCCCGTACAGATGAGGGGATTCATGGGCGCTTCGGTAGAGAAACGCGTCGAACCCGCTTTTATAGACCCGGATCGGCGTGGTGTAGACGCTGCTCAGTTCCCCGTCGCTGAAAAGATAGACCTCGGCGGTATAGATGCCGGTCGGGGTGTTGTCGGGAAAGGGAATGGTGGTGCGGAACAGCCCTTCGCTGATGAACGTGATCGGGTTGACCGTTTTCTGGTAAAGGCGGCGCACGCGCAGTTCCCGCAGCAGCGCCCGGGCGAATATTTCGCGCTGCGCCCGTTCGTCTTCGGAGAGGAAATCGTCGCGGCTCAGGCGGAACGGGTGTATGGCCTCGTCGTATCCCACCTGCAGCGCGTCGAAGTAAATGCTTTTCGGGATCGTCTCATAGTCACGGGAAGCCGCCATCGCGTAGAAGGCGGGAACATGCTCGAATTTTTCGGACACCCGGTTGATCCAGATGCCGAACACCTTTTCCT
The DNA here is from genome assembly GCA_965248995.1 of Rickettsiales bacterium. Classification (GTDB taxonomy): domain Bacteria; phylum Pseudomonadota; class Alphaproteobacteria; order Rickettsiales; family UBA998; genus CBDFKY01. Next base: position 104,845 of record CBDFKY010000015.1, read on the forward strand.
TCTTCCGAACGACGGCGCGGCGCTCCGGTCCCCGCACCACCACGACGATATCGCCCGGCCCGTTGCGCGCGCCGAACAGCATCAGTTCCGTGCCGTGGAAAGAAGTGTGGATGGTGATGTCGTGGCTGGAAATGTCGGCGACGAGCGGACTGGCCGAGGCCGGGAGGGTCATGCCCAGCCACAGGAACAGGCACCATTTCCAGCTTCGTTTCATGGCCGCACCTCTGCCGGCCGCACCTCCGCCGGCAGCATCTCAACCAGCCGCGGCTCTTTCAAGGTCATGGAAAACAGGTTGTCCGGGGTCAGCAGCAGGTTCAGCCCCAGCTTTACCGCGAACGCCAGGACGATCGCGGCCAGCAGCGCCCTCGTATATTCCGCCGGCAGTTTCACTCCCATCAGGATGCCGAGCTGGGCGCCGAGGGACGAGCCGATCAGCATCAGTCCCGCCAGCAGGATATCGACGCTCTGCGTCGTCACCGCCTGCAGGTAGGTCACGTTGGCGGTGACGAAAATCACCTGAAACAGCGAGGTGCCGATCACCACGGAAGCAGGCATCCGCAGGATATACAGCATGGCGGGAATCATGAAGAATCCGCCGCCGATGCCGAGGATGGATACCAGTATGCCGATGGCGGCGCTGACGAAAACCGGTAGCAGGACGCTCATGCGCACGCCGGAACGCGGGAAATACCGTTTCCAGGGGAGTCGCGGAAACGGGGTGGGGATGACCGGCGCGGGAAGCGGCAGATCCAGCACCGGAATATCCCGTATGTCGGAGGAGTTTTCCTGCCCCAGCAGCGTCTCCGGATGCGCCGCGAGGGCCTGATGCCTCTGGTGGGCGCGCAACCGCCGGATCGAACGGGCGCTCTCCACCGCCATGGAGCCGCCGATCAGGGTGAGGAACAGCACGTAGGCCACCGAAATGACGAGGTCGATCTGCCCGATCATCTTCAACTGCGAAAACAGCCACACGCCGATCGACGAGCCGAGGATCCCGCCGAGCAGCATCAGCCCGCCGATCTGGAAATCGACGTTGCCTTTGCGCCAGTGCGAATGAAATCCGGAAAGGGAAGAGGCGATGATCTGGTTGGCGGAACTGGCCACCGCCACCGCCGGGGGGATGCCGATGAACATCAGCAGCGGTGTCATCAGGAATCCGCCTCCCACCCCGAACAGGCCGGACAGGATGCCGGTGATTCCGCCGAGAAACAGCAGCAGGAACACATCCACCGACATTTGCGCGATAGGGAGATAAATGGACATGCCAGAAGCATTAGGCTATAACTCCGCGCTATACAACACCAAGGATCATTTGCCATGAAAACGCCGTTCGTCTTGATGATTAGCCTCGCGATTGCCGGGGCCGCCGCCTACGCCTTATGGCAGGGAATGCCCGAGCGGGCGGAATTCGCGCCGCCGGTCCAGGCAAAGACACAAGCCGACACATCCGTCAGCCAGCTCGCCATCGGCGGGGCCTTTTCACTGGTGGATACGGAAAGCAGGCCGGTGACCGATAAGGACCTGCGCGGCTCGTTCGCGCTGGTCTATTTCGGGTTCACCTCCTGCCCCGATATGTGCCCGACCACGTTGCAGGCGATGACGGTGGCACTGAACAAACTCGGTCCCCTTGCGGAGAAAGTGCGGCCTGTGTTCATTACCGTGGATCCTGAACATGATACGCCTGCCGTGATGAAAGACTATATAAAGAATTTCCATCCCCGTATGTGGGGACTGACCGGCACGAAGGAGCAGACGGACGCCGCCGCCGAGTCCTACCGGGTATTTCATAAAAAGGTGCAAAAGCCGGGAGAGGAAGGAGAGACGGTTGACCATAGCGGGTTTATCTATCTTATCAGTCCGGCCGGTGAGTACGTCACGCATTTCCCGCCGAATGAAGAGGCGGAGAAAATGATGGTGGAACTGACAAAATACCTGCGTTGAGGCAAGGCGGTGACGGGTACGCTGCAAACCATTTATCTGTGCGAACCGCGTGGATTCTGCGCCGGGGTGGAACGCGCCATCCAGATCGTCGAGCTGGCGCTGAAGAAATATGGTGCGCCGATTTACGTCCGTCATGAGATCGTCCATAACCGATGGGTGGTGGAGGATCTGAGGGGACGCGGTGTGGTGTTCGTGACAAGCGTCGACGAAATTCCGGACGGGGCGATCACCATTTTCTCCGCGCACGGTATCTCGGAAAAAGTGGAAAACGAGGCGCGTTTGCGGGAACTGCCGGTGATCGACGCCACCTGCCCGCTCGTCACCAAGGTGCATGTCGAGGCGCAACGCTATGAGGAAATGGGCCTGCAGGTAGTGCTGATCGGCCATGCGGGCCATCCGGAGGTGGAAGGCACCATGGGCCGCATCGAAGGGACGATGCTGCTGGTCGGCTCGGTGGAGGACGTTGCGAAACTGGAAGTATCGGACGCATCCGCCATCGCCTACGTCACACAGACGACGCTCAGCGTCGACGACACCCGCGCCATCATCGAAGCGCTGAACGCCCGTTTCCCGGACATCATCGGCCCCGACACCCGCGACATCTGCTACGCGACGCAGAACCGCCAGAACGCCATCAGGGCGCTGGCCGGTAAGGTCGAACTGCTGCTGGTGGTTGGATCGGTCAACAGTTCCAATTCCAACCGCCTGCGCGACCTCGGTGAGGAAATGGGGATGGAGGCCTACCTGATCGACGATGCCACCGCCCTCGATCCGGCATGGCTTGCGGGAAAGCGCCATGTGGGTATCACCGCCGGAGCCTCCGCCCCCGAAACACTGGTACAGGAACTGATCGCCTCCATCCGGATGGCCGCGGAGGCGGAATGCGATGTCATCCCTCTGGTTTACAAAAAGGAATCCACCATTTTCAAACTGCCCGCGCAATTGCGGAACCTGTCATAAAAGTAATATATGTGACAGATTGATGAAAATTTAAAGATAATATTAATTTTTTATTAGGGTTGTTGCGGTATAAGTGGTATAAGTAAAGTAATACCAGTAATACTTCATACTATAGTTCCGCAAAGACGCTTGAGAAAAGCGGAAAATTGCGCTATAATTTAAGCATGGCGAAATGAAATAACGCTCAGATAGGGGCATAGGACATGACAGGTTATTTAGGAAACGAGAGCGATATGACGGTCGTGGCGTATGCGCCCCCCCCGCAGGAAGCGGCGCCTTTGATGACGCTGGGCAGCCATGAGCTTTCGCCTTCGGATCAAATCACGAAATCGATCGAGCAGAGCGGGATTCCCGTTGCACCGGAATTCGCGCAGATCATAGCTAGCTATCCTCCTAACGTTCAAAGGATAATTGCGGAATCTCTCAACGGCGGCGCGGCCAATGCGCTTCATGCCGCGGCTTCGGAAGGCAAAGCCTCCCCTACGGGTGTGAAAGAAGTCGACGATATCATCGCGCGCGTAGCGGAAGAGCGCAGGAAGCAGATCGAAGCTGAAAAGCAGATGTCAACTATGTTCGGAATGGGGAACATAGGCGCCGTATTCGGGGGCGGGGGTTCCGTGGCTTATACGGGATCAGGCCTTCTGAATCTCGGAGAAAAGGAAGAACAGTCCAAAAGCTTTATGGACCAGCCCATCAATCCGTTAGGAGGGGCATCCGCATTAGGGGGCGCCATTCCCGTACTGTCAACTCTCGCGCCTTCACTGCACGTGCCGGTAAGCGATCTCAACTTTCTAAAGCCCGATAACACCCCGACCACCGCCGTCGTACAGGAAAGAAAAGCTGCAGCCGGGTTGTTTGTGTGAAATTATTTAACGAAATTATAATTTATTTGCGCTAATACTTAAAATACTGTACCATTCAGATAGAATTCATCAAGGATTTTTATGCCTTCAAGCGACTCCCCCTTTGTTACTGCTAATGCTGATTTGATTGCAGCTTTAAATGGCACTCAAGTTACTGATCCTGCCACCGGTCTCCCAGTCGAAGGCTATGGTATTGTGCAGCTTCCGGCACAGTCTCAGCAGCCCATAAATCTTTGGGGTAATGATGGAGCAACTACCCTCCCTGGAGTGTCAAATGCTATACTTGGTGCTGGCACAAGCACGGTTGCGTCAGGTCCGAATGGTGGCTTGGTGATTGATCCGCTGGTAGGCACTAATGTCGCTGGCGGAGCTGCGATAGGAGGTGCGACAGCAGGTGGCCTTGGTACATTAATCGGCGGTGGATTCGGTCTGCTTGCGCAAGTAAACAGTATGCCAGCCGCTGGAAATACTGCTATTGCAGGGCTTAATCCTTCCGCTGAAGAAGTAGGTTTAAGTGGTATTACTTCTACAGCCAATCAATCTCCAATAGTCAACTCTTCCGTCACTGTAAACGGTAATCAGGCAGCCGCCGCCACACCGACTTATGCTGGTGATACTTCACCTGCTGCGATTACATTGGCTGAATCATCATCGCCATGTGGTCAAAATCACACCGTTGCTGCTGCTTCTCCAGTAATACCGGAAGCTGCAACTCAAACGGCTACAGCTCAGGGAGTAAGCTCTCAAGTAGCGACTGGTGATTCAGGAAGAAATCCTTTGAAGGATTTAATAAACCTAGAAAGCAACATAGTCCATAACATAACTGGTGCGGGCCCAAAGGTTGACGTGGGGGTTTCTGCTGGGCAAATAAATGCTATTACAGGCTTTGCCACAGACCATAGCACTGTTGGGGCGAATCCCAATACGCCTGAAACCAATCCTATCCTCGGTGCGGTGAGAGGTGGAAACAAAATCGTGCAAAACATCGCGACCCAACATCATCCGGTGCTGGACATCCAGAATCAAACCGTAAACGGGGCGGCAGTAAATGATTTGGGCTCTGCAGGTAAATCCTTTTTGGGCTTTTTAGACGGCGCAAAAGGCATGATGAGCAAATTATTGGAAGGGTTGCAAAATCCAGCTAAAATGCAGGAAACACTCGCTTCGATAAGAGAAGGTTTTCAGGGACTTATGGCGGATAGAGGAATGTCACATCATCGACAGGGCCACGATATCCACCCTTCCAACCTCGGTAACCTGCATCCTGATGCTACCGCTATAGCCATGGGCGGAATAGCGCAGGGACGTGGTGGTCAAGGCGGCCGTACTATCTAGGTGGCCTGATCCACCCACTGCTTGCCTCCCGGCATCCGATCTGCTACACAAGGCGCATCACCCTCAACCGTGAGCCGCGCCTTGTCCGACCCCGCCATTCCATTAGCCTCTCCAACCATTTCGATCGAACGCGAAATGAAGCGTTCGTATCTCGATTACGCGATGAGCGTGATCGTATCCCGTGCGATTCCTGATGCGCGGGACGGTCTGAAACCGGTGCATCGCCGCATTCTCTACGCCATGCACGAATCCGGTTTCGACTACAACAAGCCGTACAAGAAATCCGCCCGGATCGTCGGTGAGGTGATGGGGAAATACCATCCGCACGGGGATTCCGCCATTTATGACGCGTTGGTACGCATGGCGCAGCCGTTCTCCATGTCCAAGATGCTGATCGACGGGCAGGGGAATTTCGGCTCGATGGACGGCGATCCGCCCGCCGCGATGCGCTATACCGAGTCGCGCCTCGACAAGATCGCGCAGATCGCCCTGCTCGAGGATATCGACAAGGATACCGTCACCTTCCAGCCGAACTATGACGGCTCCGAGAATGAGCCGAGCGTCCTGCCCGCCCGTTTCCCCAACCTGCTGGTCAACGGCGCCAACGGCATCGCGGTCGGTATGGCGACCAATATTCCGCCGCACAATCTCGGGGAAGTGGTGGACGCCACCTGCCTGCTGATCGAGGACCCGGAAACGTCGATCGATGCGCTGATGCAGGTGATTCCCGCCCCGGACTTCCCGACCGGCGGTATCATTCTGGGCCGTTCCGGCAGCCGCAACGCCGCCCATACGGGGCGGGGCTCGGTGGTGATGCGCGGGCGCACGGAATTCGAGGAGCTCTCCAATAAACGCACCGCCATCATCATCACCGAAATGCCGTATCAGGTGAACAAGGCGCGGCTGGTCGAGCGCATCGCCGAACTGGTGCGGGAAAAGAAGATCGAGGGGATTTCCGACCTGCGCGACGAATCCGCCAAACAGGGCGTGCGCGTAGTGATCGAGGTGAAGCGCGACGCGGTGCCGGACGTGGTGCTGAGCCAGCTCTTCTCCTATACGCCGCTGCAGACGTCGTTCGGGGTTAACGCGCTGGCGCTGAACGAGGGACGGCCTGAACAGCTCGACCTTAAAAGGATGCTGGAAGCGTTCATCCGCTTCCGTGAGGAAGTGATCACGCGGCGTACCCAGTTCCTGCTCAACAAGGCGCGGGACCGGGCCCATACGCTGATCGGCCTCGCCATCGCGGTGGCCAATATCGACGAGGTGATCGCCGTGATCCGTGCCGCGCCGAACCCGGTGGTCGCCAAGGAAGAACTGATGCGCCGTGACTGGAACGCTGAAGACGTATTGCCCCTGCTCGCGCTGGTGGATGACCGGCGCAACGCCCTGAACGGCAGCCGCATCCAGTTCACCGAAGAACAGGCGAAAGCCATCCTGGAACTGCGCCTGCAGCGCCTAACCGGACTGGAGCAGGAAAAGATCAACGGGGAGCTCGGTGAACTGGGCGGGAGCATCACCCGTTACCTGACTATCCTCGCCTCACGCGCCGAACGCCTCGCCATCATGCGCGAGGAACTGCTGGAAGTCAAAAGCGCCTTCGCGGTACCGCGCCGTACCGAAATCCTGGAAGCGGAATTCGAGACCGACATGGAAGACCTGATCCAGCGGGAGGATATGGTGGTGACCGTCACCTCCGGCGGATACATCAAGCGCGTGCCGCTGGATACTTACCGGGCGCAGAAGCGCGGCGGCAAGGGCCGCTCCGGCATGAGCATGAAGGAGGAGGACGCGATCGAAGCGCTGTTCGTCGTCAATACCCATACGCCGGTACTGTTTTTCTCCAACATCGGAAAAGTATATAAGCTGAAGGTATACGGCCTGCCGCTCGGGGGCGCGACGACCAAGGGCAAGGCGCTGGTCAATATTTTTCCGCTTGCCGAAGGGGAAACCATCAATAATTTCATGCCGCTGCCGGAAGACGAAGCGACATGGGACGATATGCACGTGATGTTCGCTACTTCCATGGGAACGATCCGGCGCAACGATCTGTCGGATTTTCATAGCGTCATGAGCAACGGCAAGATCGCCATGAAACTCGATGACGGGGAGCAACTGGTGTCCGTACTCACCTGCACGGAAGAGGACGACGTGCTGCTAGCCAGTCGCGGCGGGAAGTCCACGCGCTTTCCGGTTAAGCTGATCCGCGTCTTCAAAAGCCGCGCTTCCACCGGCGTGCGGGCGATGAGACTGGGGGAACGGGACGACGTGGTGTCGATGTCCATCCTGAAGGGTGCGGCGGACGTGAGCGCCGATGAGCGGGCGGCGTATCTCAAGCGCGCCGCCCAGCTGCGCCGTCAGGAGGGGGAAGAGATACAGGAGCCCGGCGTCGAGGAAACAGAAGAAACCACGCAAGCGATAGACCTTTCAGACACCCGGTTTACCGAACTGGCGGAACGCGAGCAGTTCATCCTGAGCGTCACCTCGAACGGATACGGCAAGCGCAGTTCTTCCTATGAGTATCGGGTGACGGGGCGCGGCGGCTCCGGCATCGTCAACATCGTCACCAATGCGCGCAACGGCCAGGTGGTCGCCAGTTTCCCCATCGGCCAGGCGGACCAGCTGATGCTGATGACGGACAGCGCCAAGCTGATCCGCTGCGGAGTCCATGACGTGCGGATCGCCGGGCGCAACACGCAGGGGGTGACGCTGTTCAAGATCGAGAAGGGCGAACGGGTCGTCACGGCGGTGCGGATCGACGGCAGCATGGTAGGCGGGGAAGCGGAAGAAGAAGAGACGCCCGTTGTAACGGATACGGAAAAAGAGTAATTCCATGCCGGAACGCATTGGCGTCTATCCGGGAACGTTCGATCCCATCACCCACGGCCATACGGACATCATCTGCCGGGCGCTGCGCGTGGTGGATAAGCTGATCGTCGCGGTGGCGTTGGACACCGGCAAGCAGCCAATCTTTACGCTGGAACAGCGCTCCGCGATGGTGAAGCATGACGTGGCGGAGCTTGGGGCGGACGCCGAGCGTATCGAGGTCCATGCGTTTTCCGGCCTGCTGGTGAATTTTGCCGCAGCTCATCAGGCGACGCTGCTGATCCGGGGGCTGCGGGCCGTCTCCGACTTCGAGTACGAATTTCAGATGAGCTGCATGAACTCCAAACTGGCGCCCGCCATCGAGACGGTTTTCCTGACGGCGAGCGAATCCACCCATTTCGTCTCCTCCCGCTTCGTAAAACAGATCGCCCGGCTCGGCGGCGATGTCAGCGGTTTCGTCTCTGCGCACGTGGCCGGGCAATTGCGTTCATATACTGCTTAACGTCATGCTTTTTATGCAACCGTCATAGAATCTTCATGCAATCCTTGCAGGAGAATGATGTATTATCGCAAGCATGGTAAAAAATCTCTCTGTCGACGCCCCGGACGACGTTACGTCACCTAAACGTCTGCCTAAAACGGGCGGAGAGAAACTATTCAATATCGGTGCATATTACGGTATCAATTATGCCGGCAATACCGGAATTTCCATTTACCTCACCGATAAGGCGTCCAACCGGCAGCCCGGCATGTTCGGCTTGTGGCAAGGGCTCTACGATAACCGCATTAAAGTACAGGACGGTCTGCAGGCATTCGCGAAGGGGTTTTTAAAGGACCCGAAGGAAAGGAAGGCGTTTCAGGTTGCCTTCGAAGAAGAACTCGGGCCGCTCACGAACCAGGCGCTTTATGATCTATGGGCGGAAAAAGGACAGTCGTTCAGCACCCTCGCCAGCCATTTCAAGCAGGAACTGGGGCACGAGATCACGCCGGATACATTGAAAGAAATTCGGGATTTCGTCGTGCAGAACGAAGCGAATGGTGCGGCGGCAAAATCGCTCGGCAGTATCGTGATGCTGTGCACCGGCGGCTTTTTGACGCTGGTGCCGGTGAAACTGCTCGAAGACCATAAACTTCCGATCGTCCGGTTTCTGGATGAGCATGTGGTGGACCCGCTTCTGCATGTTACGGGTCGCGGTCCAAGCACGGAAGAAGAGAAAGCGAAACTGACGGCGGACCGCCAGGCGCGCTACGCGCAGATCGAGCATGAACCCCACCAGACATGGCTGAGCGAACTGGCGAGCCGCGTCGCGGCGATCCTGCCGATTTATGCGATCCATACAGTGACCGCCGGAGAATATAATATCGTCAAGAGCGCCGGCGCGAGAGCGGCCGGCGTAGCCTATGCGAATCCCGACAAGGCCGTAGGCTTTGTGGGCTTCGATCATTATCTGGATGAAGCAGGCGAAAAAATCGGAAACTGGGCGTTGAAAAAATTCCCTGACATTCATGAGCCTTTCGGTTCCAAAGGTTTCAATTCGGTCACGCGGTTCAAGCAGCACGCCAAATGGCTGGCGGCGGATTCCTGCTACACGTGGCTTTCCGCCACCGGTACGTATCTCGGAACGCGCCTGTTCGCTTCGGCGCTGGGCAAGCATGAGGCGCAGGAAGCGGCGGCCGCGTCCGAGATAAAACCTTTCAAACGCGTCAATGCGGGCAGTGCGCAGGGAAAGGTGAAAGAGGACGAACTGCAGCTCTCGCCTGCGTGAGCCTGCCCGACCTGTCGGCAGATCGGCCAAAGCGCTTGCCCTTGCCCCGGTTTTACGTTAGGTTGCGCGTTTTACACTATAAAAGAGGGTGCGGTACATGAGTCTGGATGTCATCATGAAAGGTGGATTAGTGATGATCCCGATCGGGATTCTCTCCATCTATGCGCTGGCGGTGATTCTCTATAAAGTGGCGCAGATTACCGGATCATCAGCGCTGAAGGTCAATTTCATCGATCCCGTCATGCAGCATGTCAAGCGCGGCGAATATACCGACGCGGAAGCGATGCTGCAGAAAACCCCCGGCCCGGTGGCGCGCGTGATGCGCACCGCCATCCGCTGCGTGCTGGACAGGGAAATGTCGGTCAAAAGCCGGGAATCCGAAATCGCGCGGATCGGGACGGCGGAAATACAGGTGCTGGAATCGCACCTGCGCGGGCTGGAAATGAGTTATAACATCGCGCCGCTGATGGGCCTGCTGGGTACGGTGGTCGGGATGGTGCGGGTATTCTCCACGATCAGCGACGCGGGCGGCGGGGTCAATCCGGCCTTGCTGGCGGGCGGTATCTGGGAAGCGCTGATCGCCACGGTGGCGGGCCTGATCGTGGCGATTCCGTGCGTCGCGGCGTACTATATCTTCGACGGGCTGATCGAGCGTGTCCGCACCCAGATGCGGGACGTGGCGATCCAGATCCTGGCGATGGAAGACGTGTTCATCCGCAATGACCGCGAGCAGGAACGGCGGGAAATCATCAACCAGCAGGAAGCCCTGCAGCGTGAGCAGGAGTCTTTGCGCAAGCTTCACGCCGAACAGGAAAAACTGATGGAACAGGTGCGCACATCCGCACAGGGTTCGGGAACGCTGAAACTGCTCAGCCCTTCCTACCGTGGATAATGCGGACAAGATTCCGCTGAACACGCTTTCAAATCCGGAAATGGCGGCGGTGTTCGCCAGTCTGGGGCTTGAGAAATTCCGCACCTCCCAAGTCTGGCAATGGATGTACCAGCGGGGCATGCAGGATTTTGAGCGGATGAGTAACGTGGGTAAACCGGCCCGCGCATTGCTGGCCGAACATTTTTCGCTTGAGCGGCCTGCGGTCGACCGGGAGGAAATCTCCGCCGACGGGACGCGTAAATGGCTGTTTCGTTTTTCCGACGGCAATAAAGCCGAGACCGTGTTCATTCCGGAGGAAGACCGCGCCACCTTATGCATTTCCTCACAGGTGGGCTGTACGCTCAGCTGCACCTTCTGCCACACGGGAACCCAGAAACTGGTGCGCAACCTGACGGCCGGCGAAATCGTCGGGCAGGTGATGGCGGCGAAGGACGCGCTGATGGACTGGACGAACGGCACGGGCGAGCGCAAAATCACCAATATCGTGCTGATGGGGATGGGCGAACCGCTGTTCAATTATGACAATGTGGCGAAAGCCATGCGGATCGTCATGGATCCCGCCGGCATTTCCCTGTCCCGCAAGCGCATCACGCTTTCCACGTCCGGTCACGTGCCGCTCATCAGACAGGCGGCGGACGAACTGGGCATCAACCTGGCGATTTCGCTGCACGCGGTGCGGGATGAGTTGCGTGACGTGCTGGTGCCGCTCAATAAACGCTGGAACATCGCCGAACTGCTCGAAGCCTGCCGATACCATGCCGAGCGCCACACCTCGCAGCGCGTCACGTTCGAATATGTCATGCTGGAGGAGGTGAACGATTCGGACGCCGATGCAAAACGGCTGGTGCAGCTGATCCGCGGTATCCCGGCGAAGATCAACCTGATCCCGTTCAATCCCTGGCCCGGCACCATTTATACCTGCTCCAGTCCCGAGCGTATCCGGCGTTTCGCCGCCATCGTCCAGAACGCCGGGTATGCCTCGCCGGTGCGCACTCCGCGAGGTCAGGATATTCTCGCCGCCTGCGGGCAACTCAAGTCGGACAGTGAAAAACAGCCGCGTTATTCCGGAAGCGAATCACCGTAAAAAAAGAGCGGGAATGTCGCCACTCCCGCTCCTTTGTCTTTATACGTCGCAGCAGGATTATTTGCTGCCGTCGGTCGCGCAGGAGCCTTTGCCTTTGCACTCGTTCTTGCCGTCTTTGCCGTTTCCTTTGCAGGAATTCTGGCCTTTGCAGGCGTGTTTTTCTTTCGCGGTGGTTTTAGTCATTGTTTTTTCGGTTTTCATAGTTTTGTGCTCGGTGGCCAGCGCAGGAGCGGCAGCGAATCCGACGGTCAGCAGTCCGGCAAGCGCAGCGGTAGCGAGAGTTTTAGAACTAGTCATGACAAAGTCTCCTTAAGTACTTGAATTGATTGATTGAACAGTTGAAGCAACGTTTATGTAAGCGTTACGTCAAGGGATTCGTACACGATCCGCAAACCGTTACAAGCGAAATGCACAAAATCGCACAGGGAGTTTTTTCGAAGAATGATTTTGGGTCTGTCGGCCAACATAAATACCTTAGGCGTATAGGATAAATTATGGTAAAATCCTATCAAGGTCAGAGCATATTTTTTCTTGGGGGAAGCACTGGATGACACGCATGTTTACAGGAGGCCGTTCCGGCGGCGAAGGCAGTAACGTCAATCCGTTATTTGAAAAATACGGGAAACATTCCGCCAAAAAGACGTTTCTGGATAAGTCGCGCGGGATCGACGAGAGCAAGTTGACGCCGGAGGAAAAATATAAGAAGACCTTCGATACCAAAATGGCCGAGCTGAAGAAAAAGGCGCTGCAGGGAGGCTCGAAATATAAATTCGCCCTGCCCGGCACCAATCCCGAAGAGGAGAAAAAACTCTCCAAGACCATGGAGGCGTTCATCATGCGCTCCGCCATGAAAAAAGCGAAGGAAGAGGAGAAGAAAGCCCGGGAGCAGGCGCAGATAAAAATCAAACCGAAAGGATATGGCGGGATGCATGGCGGGCGCATCGACGCCAAGGGCAGGATTTTCGGAGCCGGCAACAAGGTCGTCGCGAAGGTGGACCTGAAAACCGGGATCGTGCGCAGCAAATCGGGAACGCGCGTCTGCAAATACAACCCGGATTCTCCGTTCACGGACTTCGCGATCATGGGGCATATCAACAAGGAAGGGAATCCCAACAAAGGCAGCTGGCATGGCGGCACGAAAGGGTACGGAAATGCTGGCGGCAGCATGGGCAACTTCTACGGTGGCGGTGGAGGCGGCGGCGGGATGGGGGGCTTTTACGGCCACAACGATGATAAAGGCGGCGGTTTCTGGGGATAATACAGGATTACGTGATTGTAGGGGGGCGAGCCATTTCTTTACTGTAACCTCAAGATTTTTTCTCTAAAGTGACCGGATGCAGAGCAATCCACCGTTTCATGCCTGGCTATCCCATTATCCGGAAGGAATCGACTGGCACGCCGATATCCCCGTCGGTACTGTGCACGGAATGCTGGAACGCTCGGTGGCCCGCTTTCCGGATCATGTCTGCCTCGATTTCAGGGGAAGGCTGTATACGTACCGCGAACTCGGCGAAAAAGTACGGCGCTTCGCCCGGGGCCTTCAGGAAATGGGGGTCGGCAAAGGCGTGCATGTCGGGCTGTTCATGCCCAACTGCCCGCAATTCGTCATCGCTTATTACGGAGTGCTGACGGCTGGCGGTACGGTGGTGAATTACAATCCGCTCTATGCCCCGTCCGAACTCGCCCACCAGATCGCCGATTCGAAGACCGAGATCATGGTGACGCTGAACCTGAAGCTGCTCTATGACAAGCTCGCTCCCTGCCTCGGCGCGGGAACCCTCCGGCACGTGATCATCGGAAATCTGGCCAACGTCCTGCCGGTGACCAAGGCGGCGCTCTACAGTCTCGTGAAACTGCGCGAAATGGCGCATATTCCGCATGATGCCCTGCATGTGCCCTTCGCCCATGTGGTGAAGCATGAAGACAAGCTCCTTAACCGGCCGCCGGTGGATGTGGAAGAGGATATCGCAGTGCTGCAGTATACGGGCGGCACCACCGGCGTGCCCAAGGGCGTGATGCTCACCCATGCCAATTTGAGTGTCAACGCGGAAATGTGCCGCCGCTGGTTCCATCAGGCACGGGAAGGGGAGGAGGTGATCGTCGGCGCCCTGCCGTTCTTCCACGTGTTCGCCATGACGGTGATCATGAATTTCGGCATTTCGGCGGGGTTTCGCATTCTGCTGCATCCGCGCTTCGAAATGCGGGCGCTGCTGGAGGATATCACCGCCAAGAAACCCGGCCTGATGGCGGGCGTGCCCACCATGTTTACGGCGATCCTGAGCGCGCTCAACACCAGGGCGGCGAGACGCTACGACCTTTCTTCCCTGCGCATGTGCATTTCCGGAGGCGCGGCTCTGCCGGTGGAGATCAAGGAACAATTCGAAGCGCTCACGGGCTGCAGCCTGATCGAGGGGTACGGTCTCAGCGAATCTTCCCCCGTGGTCGCCGCCAACCCGCTCTACGGCGAGAACCGGGCCGGCACGATCGGACTGCCGTTCCCGCAGACCGTTCTCGAAGTAATAGATAAGGACGACGAGGTGACGCTGTTACCGCAGGGGGAGATCGGCGAGATATGCGTATCGGGCGCGCAGGTGATGAAAGGGTACTGGCAGAACGAGGAAGAGACAGCAAAGGTATTGAAAGGCAAGCGTCTGCATACGGGTGATCTCGGTTTTATGGATGCTGAGGGATATTTTCATATCGTCGACCGCAAAAAAGAAATGATCCTGTCGGGCGGCTACAACATCTATCCCCGCCATATCGAAGAGGTGCTCTACACACACCCGGCGGTGCTGGAATGCGCGGTGATCGGCGTGACACATCCGGTGCGCGGTCAGGTGCCCAAGGCGATTATCGTGTTGAAAGAAGGAATAAGTGTCACCGAATCCGAGATACGATCATTTTTGAAAGCCAATCTTTCCGCCTACAGCATTCCGCAGGAAATCGTCTTTCGGGAAGCGCTGCCGAAAAGCATGATCGGCAAAATTTTGAAGAAGGAGTTGGAATAATCTTTACCATCCTATCACTATAGTCGTAATATTTCCTAAAATATACTAATTATTTACCAATAAAAACATTCATTGACGCAGTATAGAATTTAATGTACTTTAATATTTATTGGTTGGAGAACGAATATGAGCACGGTTTTACTCTATGATGGCAATGATAATCCGATTGGAAGAGCTGAGGAAATAGTTGCGGGAGCGGTAGCTGCTGATGCTCATAAACATGGAAAAAAAGTCGACGCCCTGTCTATCGAGCAAGCCAAAAGCCATCCTGCATTATTAAAAGACTACGATAACGCACTAATTCTGAAGACGGACGGATCTTCTCAGGGACAGGAATTCGCCGGCATCAAAACAGACTATTTTACCATAACCGGAGAGGGTGAAAACCTCAGATCGTCACGTGACGCCACTCCGACTGCTCCCGACTGGGATAAGATAATTGACGGGACCGTGTCGAAACGTGGTGATGGCGCGATTTATCAGGACGATAACAATCGCGTGGTTTCAACCAACCGGGATATGGCGACCGTTGCTCAAAAATTTAAAGGCGATGTCGCCGCATTGACCATGTCGCCCCGCGTACTCGACGTGCTTGATCCCGCGGAAAGAGATAGGGCATTAAAGGAAGCAATATCCTACCTGAACGGCGCTAAAGACAGGGATGGAAATGTTGTCAGAACCGGTCTTATCGAAAATCTGGAAAAAAACGATTTGCCCGGTCATGAACATACAGCAAAAAATAAATTACATGCCATGGTGCCGGAATCCATACGCCAAACGCTGTCTTCGCATGGCATCGCCGGCGGTGAAGCGCATGTGGTGGCTTCCCAGACCGTGGCGAACGTGCAGCAACGCCAAAGCGGCGGCTTATCCGCATAGGGCCGGCAGACGGAAAGCAGCGGCCATCCTGCTACGCCAATGGTCGTCCAGCACGTGTTCCACCACCTTGTGCGCCGGTGCATACGCATGGATCAATCCGTAAGCCATCCTGCTATAGTCGCTGACGATACCGAGATGCTGAGGATTGCCTTCATACCGCAACAAAACGATATCAGCGGGTGCGATATCCTGCGGTGCGAGAGGATGCAGCGCCTCGGCCAGTGAGGCCGCCAGCCGGTTGCCGTCCGGATGGGTGGGATAGTCGTGCCGGTCGTACGACGTCAGCGGTTTTCCGTGCCTGTCACGTAAATTCAGCGTTTCGGCGACGCCCATCAGCAGGCCCAGACAATCCACTCCGCCGCCATGCGTTCCGTTCGCCCGGCACCGGCCCTGATGTGCGAAGCGGGTGCCGATCCAGCGGCGGGCTTCGGTAAGAATCTGTTGCTGCATGGTTCGATACCACCACGGCAGGCCGGCCCCCGGAAGGGACATAAAAATTCAAACAACAATTAAGGCTTTTTTTAGCAGTTTGTGATATTAGGGGTTTTGCAGCCCCCTTTTTTATGATATACATGTTGCAACGCAGCCATTTAAGAGCCGCACCTTGTTCAGAATTTTTTTAAAGTAACGTCTTGCCGCATGGGCCGCGCTCATGGGCCAAGAGCAACATGTGAAAGGATGATAGATGACAAAGAAAGAGGCAGAATTCGCAATAGGTCAATGTGTAGTATATCCGACGCACGGAGTAGGGGAGATCACCGCGATCGAGACCCAGGAAATCGCCGGCGTGACCTTGGAGATGTTCGTGATCCGCTTTCAGCGTGACAAGATGACGCTCCGCGTACCGACGCACCGCGCCAAAGCCGCCGGACTGCGCCATATCAGCGACGTGACCGTCATCGACAAAGCCATCAAGACCCTGAAGGGCCGCGCCAAGATTTCACGCGGCATGTGGAGCCGCCGCGCTCAGGAATATGAAGCGAAGATCAATTCCGGTAACATCATCCAGATCGCCGAAGTGGTGCGCGACCTGCATAAGAACGTCGACCAGTCAGAGCGTTCCTACAGCGAGCGCATGATCTATGAATCCGCCCTCGGCCGTCTGGCGGGTGAAGTGGCGGCGGCCAGCGCCATCGAGCCGCAGCAGGCGACCAGCGATCTGCTGGTGCTGCTTCGCAAGCAGGCCGCTTAAGAGTATAAGGAAAAGAACCGCCATCCTGTGCCAGCCGCGGGGTGGCGGTTTTTTCATGGCCAAGATGCCCGTTTGCGACTCTTCCACTCCTTATTATGCGGATTTCGTAACGGTGACGGAATCATTGCGTTGTCCCGTCTGCCAGGGCCAGCGCATCGCCAGTTCGGATTCACCGTTCTCATTGAAAGTGAAGGAGGATATCTGCGCAGCGTTACAGGCAGGATTACAACCTGATCAGGTGACGCTTCGCATGGAAGCCGCGTACGGCGCTGACCTGCATGTGGAAAAAGCCGGTTCTTTCGCCATGTTACCGCTGATGGGAATGATTCTGTTCGTGGCCGTGGTGGCGATTCGCCAATGCCGGAGAATGGTGATCAAGTAAGAGAATATCGTCATTTCCGCGAGGCGGGAACGATAACTATCCCGTGGCTGGTAATGTATAGTCATTCCGATTAAAAACCGTACGGTTTTTGTCGGATAAAATGACTATAACCATATATTTTATAGTGTTTTTATCCGAAAATTTCCGTACGGAAATTATTCGGAAACACTATAAGTGAGTTTCGAATTTAAAATGCTTACAACGCTCTCAGCGGATCGCTGATAATGCGAAACGTCCCGTCCGCCTCCGCCTCATAAAAATAGCAGTTGCGGCGATGCGTGTGGCAGGCGGCTCCCACCTGATCAACCAACACCAGAAGACTGTCCTTGTCGCAGTCGGCACGGAACGCGACCAGCGTCTGGGTATGGCCGGAAGTCTCGCCTTTCCGCCATAGCCCGTCGCGGGAGCGCGAATAATAGCAAACCCGGCCTGATGTCAGCGTCTCAAGTAACGCTTCCCGGTTCATCCATGCCTGCATCAACAGCTCGCCCGTATCATGCTGCACCGCGATGGCGGGAAGCAACGCGCTTTTATCGAACGCCAGCGCATCTGCCAGCCGTCCGGCGGCTTCCGGGGTCAGGATAAGCGCCTGCATCAATGTCCCCGGCTTACGCAAAAGGCCAGGCAGTAGATCCCGGTCTATGTCGCCAACTTCGTGCTGATGGGTTATGGCACCGGCGCCATCTTCGGCTGCCCAGGCCACGACCAGCGCGACTACGACTTCGCCGCCAAGTACAAGCTGTCGATCACGCCGGTGGTGGTGCCTGCGGAGGAAAATCCCTCGACTTATCATCTGCCGGGCAAGGCCTATGACGGGCCGGGCCGGATCGCCAATTCCGGCTTCCTCGACGGCCTGACGATCGAGGCGGCAAAGGCCGAGGTGGCATCGCGCCTGGAGGCGCTGAAAAAGGGCAAGCGAAAGACCATGTACCGGCTGCGCGACTGGGGCTTGTCGCGGCAGCGCTATTGGGGCTGCCCGATCCCAATCATCCATTGCGACGATTGCGGCGCGCAAGCCGTGCCGGACGATCAGCTGCCGGTGAGGCTGCCGGATGACGTGACGTTTGATGTGCCCGGCAATCCGCTGGTGCGGCATACGACCTGGAAGAATTGTGCCTGCCCGGTCTGCGGCAAGCCGGCGACGCGCGAAACCGACACCATGGACACCTTCGTCGACAGCTCCTGGTACTTCGCCCGCTTCACCGCGCCGGACGCCGCCACGCCCACCGACCTGAAAGCGGCAAAGTACTGGTTGCCCGTAGATCAGTACATCGGCGGCATCGAGCATGCGATTCTGCACCTGCTCTATTCGCGCTTCTTTGCCCGCGCCATGGTCGCCACCAAGCACCTGCCGGCTTCGGCAAAAGAACCATTCGACGGCATGTTTACCCAGGGCATGGTCACGCATGAGACCTACAAGAGCCGCAACGGCAACTGGCTGCTGCCGGGCGAGGTCAAGTTCGAAGAGAACCCCAATGGCCGCTCGGCGATCGAGGTTGCCAACGGCGCACCGGTTGAAATCGGCGACATTGTCAAGATGTCGAAGTCGAAAAAGAATCTGGTCGACCCCGACGACATCATCGCCGGCTATGGTGCCGACTGCGCCCGCTGGTTCATGTTGTCTGACTCACCCCCCGAGCGCGACGTGATCTGGACGGAAGGCGGCATTGCCGGCGCT
This sequence comes from Rickettsiales bacterium, assembly GCA_965248995.1. Lineage (GTDB taxonomy): Bacteria > Pseudomonadota > Alphaproteobacteria > Rickettsiales > UBA998 > CBDFKY01. The sequence goes on from CBDFKY010000015.1 coordinate 123,648, forward strand.
GGTCGCTTCGTGCAGCGTCTGTGGCGGCTGGTCGAGGATGCCGCAGCCAAGGCCGCGCCCGCTGGCAGCAAGAAGCCGGCACACCTTGGCGAAGAAGCGCAGGAATTGCACCGTTCGGCCCATAAGGCACTGGCCAAGGTTGCCCAAGGCGCCGAAAACCTGCGCTTCAATGTGGCCGTCGCCCAGATCTACGAGTTCACCAGCGCGGTTCAGGCCGCCTTGCCCCGCCACGGCGCCGATCACGCCTGGGTTCTGCGGGAGGCGGCCGAATTCCTGGTGCACATGATCGGGCCGATGATGCCGCATCTGGCCGAGGACTGCTGGGCGAGGCTTGGATACAACACCTTGCTGGCA
>CBDFKY010000016.1:0-261784 GCA_965248995.1 Rickettsiales bacterium
CACACGTGCTAAAAAATCTGAAGCTGGTTTTAAAATCAGAGCGGGTATGCCTCTTGGTTGTAAAGTAACGCTTCGTAATAAGCGGATGTTTGAATTCCTGGATCGCTTAGTACATGTTGCAATGCCTCGCATTCGTGACTTTAGGGGAGTAAATCCAAAGAGCTTTGATGGTAAAGGTAACTATGCATTCGGTATCAAAGAGCATATTGTGTTTCCCGAAGTCGACTATGATAAAGTTGAAAAGGTAAGGGGTTTTGATATTATCATTACCACTTCTGCAAAAACAGATGAGGAAGCGAAAGCACTATTGGAAGGACTTGATTTTCCTTTCAGAAAAATTTAGGGGTTTATTTATGGCAAAGAAAAGTTCAATAGAGCGTAATGATAAGCGGCAGCGTATGATTAAAGGGGCAGCTTTAAAAAGAGCTCAATTAAAAAAGACGTTTATGTCGAAAGATTTGTCTTTTGAAGAGCGGCTGGAAGCCCAGGTTAAATTGAGCGAAATGCCTAGAAACTCAGCTAAAGTGCGTCATAGAAATCGTTGTGGATTGACGGGGCGTCCACGTGGCTATTATAGAAAATTCAATCTTTCGCGTATCGCAGTTCGCGAATTAGGTAACTTTGGACAAATTCCAGGTCTAGTTAAGGCTAGTTGGTAGGATAGAAATTATGGCAATGAATGATCTGCTTTCAGACATGTTAACCCGCATACGTAACGGGCAGAATGCGCGCCTTTCTCATGTTTCCTGTCCTTTTTCCAAATTACTTTCCAATATATTGGATGTGCTAAAGAATGAAGGATATATCCGTAGCTGGGCTGAGACACGGCAAGGTAACAAACGTTCTCTTGAGATCGAATTGAAATATCATGAAGGGGAACCGGTTATCCGTCAGTTGAAACGTGTTTCTAAACCTGGCAGGAGAACATATTCTGCGGTTACTAACCTCAAATCTGTCTATAATGGGCTTGGAATTGCCGTGCTCTCAACAGACAGAGGGGTATTGTCAGATAATGATGCACGACTGCAGAATTTAGGTGGTGAAGTTCTGTGTTATGTATTTTAGATAAGTGAATTTAGGAAGGACGATTGTATTATGTCACGCGTAGGTAAATTACCGGTTCCGCTTTTATCGGGAGTGCAGGTTGATCTGACTCCTAGTCAAGTGGTGGTAAAAGGGGCAAAAGGACAGCTGTCCATGGCTCTGACTAAGGAAGTAGTTGTTACAAAAGAAGGGGATGCAATTCTGGTTAAGCCTTCGGACGATTCACGCCGTTCTCGTTCCATGTGGGGAACGGTTCGTAACCGCATCAGTAATATGGTGGCAGGTGTAGCTGATGGGTGCACAAAAGGGCTTGAAATTCGCGGGGTGGGGTATCGCGCTTCTATTTCTGGTAATGTATTGACGCTTTCTCTCGGATATAGTCATGAAATTAAATTTATAGTACCTAAAGATATCACGATTAAAGTAGATAAGCAGACTCTTATTGAAATTTCTGGGATCGATAACCAAAAAGTTGGACAGATTGCCGCTGAAATCCGTGCTCTCCGCAAACCGGAACCTTATAAAGGCAAAGGAGTGAGATATGCTGGGGAATTTGTACGCATTAAAGAAGGGAAGAAGAAATAATGGCTAAGATTGTCACAGTGACCCAAAGACGTAAAGCTCGTGTTCGTTACACAGTTAAAAAAAATGCAAACGGAAAAGCGCGTCTCAGCGTGCACCGTAGTGGAAGACATATGTACGCACAACTCATTGACGATACGCGCTCGGTTACGCTAGCGGCTGCATCTACCCTCGACGAAAATTTTGAAGGGAAAAAATCTGCTACGCTTGAATCGGCTTCCAAAGTAGGTTCTATTTTGGCAGAAAGAGCAAAAGCATTAAATATACTCGAAGTAGTGTTTGATCGTGGGCAGTATATTTTTCATGGGCGTGTTAAGGCTCTTGCGGAAGGCGCAAGAGCTGGCGGACTTAAATTTTAAGAATAGATGAGGTAGAGTGTGGCTGCGCCAGAACAACAAAAAGATAGTGAAATCATTGAGAAACTGGTTTCAATTAACCGCGTTGCCAAAGTTGTCAAGGGTGGGCGCCGGTTCGGTTTTGCTGCGCTCGTTGTAACAGGTGACGGTAAGGGACGGATCGGCTACGGTACTGGCAAGGCCCGTGAAGTGCCGGAAGCGGTTTCCAAGGCAACGGAAGCTTCTAAAAAATCTATGATGCGTATCCCTTTGCGTGAATCCCGTACTATTCATTATGATATTCAAGGGAGCTACGGTGCAGGTAAAGTAACGCTTCGCACTGCGCCGGCGGGAACCGGAATTATTGCTGGAGGCCCTATGCGTGCGGTTTTCGAAGCATTGGGCGTGCAAGATGTCGTGGCAAAATCCACAGGATCTTCCAATCCTCACAACATGGTGAAAGCGACATTCGATGCCCTTAAGCGTATTAGCGCCCCACGCGATATCGCAGCACGTCGAGGCTTGAAAGTTAGTGACGTAATTGCGCGCCGTGAGCGGGCGCTGCATCATTCGTCTAAAACGCAAATTTCTGTTCTCAATGAAACGGAACTTTCAGGAGATGAATCATGAGTAACGAAAAGCGGATCACCATAGAACAAATCGGGAGTCCTATAGGACGCAAAGCAGTTCAGCGTTCCCATTTAATTGGACTTGGTTTAAATAAATTGCACCGGAAAAGTGTTCTTGAAGATACATCCGCTGTGCGCGGAATGATACATAAAGTACATCATTTGTTAAAAGTTACAGAGGCATAACGTTATGGTTAATCTGAATCAACTTGCAGATAACGCGGGTGCACGTAAAAATCGCATACGGGTAGGACGTGGCATTGGTAGTGGCAAAGGAAAGACATGTGGACGAGGCGTTAAAGGACAGAAAGCGCGTACAGGTGTAGCCATCAGAGGTTTTGAAGGAGGGCAAATGCCTATTTTTCGGCGTCTGCCCAAAAGAGGTTTTACTAATGTGCATCGCAGCCATTATAATGTCTTGAATCTCTTGGATATCGTACGGGCAATAGAAGCCGGGCATCTTTCTCAAAACTCTGAGATTTCTATTGAAACACTGGTAGCGGCAGGCATGGTTCGTAATGCGAATCTTCCTGTTAAACTTCTTGGAAAAGGCGTAATAGACATGCGGATTATGCTGTCTGTCGATTCAGCATCAAAAAAGGCAATCGAGGCAATCGAGAAATCAGGTGGACGTCTTACCCTTTCCACTACAGCAAACGATTAAACGATTCAGGAATACCAATGGTTTCTGCAGCCGAACGACTTGCTAAAAACCTTGATATCAGTGTTTTTGCAAGAGCAAACGATTTAAAAAGCCGTTTGCTCTTCGTGTTGAGTGCCTTACTTGTTTACCGTATTGGTACCTATATTCCTATACCAGGCATTGACCCGCATATATTAAAAGACATTTTCTCCAAACAATCTGGTGGTGTGCTTGGAGTATTTAATATGTTTTCCGGTGGTGCGCTAGGCCGGATGACGATTTTCGCGCTTGCTATCATGCCGTATATTTCCGCTTCAATCATCGTGCAGTTGATGGGAATGGCTATTCCCCAGCTTGCCGCCATGAAAAAAGAAGGTGAAGCCGGGCGCCGTAAAATTAATCAGTATACACGTCTTGGCACTGTCGCATTAGCAGCAGTTCAGGGATACGGTGTTGCGGTTGGGCTTGAACATACTACGGGCAGTATTGGCTCGGCCGTCATTAATCCCGGTCTGTTTTTCAGGCTTACCACTGTCATTACCCTGGCAGGTGGTACAATCTTCCTGATGTGGCTTGGAGAGCAGATCACTTCCAGGGGGATCGGCAACGGTATTTCTCTGATTATTTTTACTGGCATTGTTGCCGAGCTTCCTGCCGGACTCGCTAAACTTGGAGCGATTAATCTCAGTAGCATAACCATCCTTTTGATCATTATCGGAGCCTTGGCATTGATCGCGTTGATCGTTTTCGTAGAGCGTGCCCAGCGGCGTATCATAGTGCAATATCCCAAGCGACAGGTCGGAAATAAGATGTATGCCGGTGACAGTACTCACCTTCCGTTGAAATTGAACACCGCCGGTGTGATACCCCCTATTTTTGCCAGTTCCATTCTGCTTTTCCCTCTGACTATCGCGAATTTCAATGCCGAACATGCGCCTGCCTGGCTTACGAAGGTAACGGCTTATCTGGGGCATGGGCAGCCTGCCTATATCGCAGCTTATGTAGCTATTATTATTTTCTTCTCTTTTTTCTACACGGCGGTGGTATTTAATCCTGAAGAAACCGCTGATAACTTAAAAAAGAACGGCGGATTTATCGCAGGCATACGTCCAGGTAAGCAAACTGCGGAATACCTTGACTACATTCTGACGCGTTTAACGGCTATGGGAGCTATATATATAGCTGCTGTCTGCGCATTGCCTGAAATTTTGATCGCGAAATATTCTATTCCTTTTTTCCTTGGTGGAACAAGTCTGTTGATCGTCGTGAATGTGACCATGGATTTCGTGAGTCAAGTGCAGTCCCATCTGTTTGCGCATCAATATGAAGGGTTGATCAAGAAATCACGCCTTAAGGGAAGAAAATAAAATGCATGTCATTTTGCTTGGACCTCCTGGCGCTGGAAAAGGAACGCAGGCGTCCTTTCTTATGCGTGAGTACGGTCTGGCAAAACTGTCAACGGGAGATATGCTCCGTTCAGCTGCCTCCATCGATAACGAACTGGGAAAAAGACTAAAGATTATCATGGCTTCCGGTGCCTTGGTAGAAGATGGGTTAATGATTGATCTGATCCGCAACGTCATCCACCAGCCTGAATGTGCGAAAGGTTTTATTCTTGACGGATTTCCGCGTACAGCCGCGCAAGCGGAAGCATTGGATGCGATGCTGGCTCATGAACAACGTTCACTGGATCACGTCATCGAATTGAAAGTGGATGATGCTTTGCTGGTGGAACGTATCGCGGGACGTTACGCGTGTGCTTCCTGCGGCGAGGGATATCATGATGATTATAAACATCCGCTCACTGCGGATATATGCGATATATGCGGGAATGCATCTTTTGTAAGACGGGAAGACGACCGTGCTGAGACCGTAGCGAAAAGGCTCGCGGCATATCATGAGCAGACGGCACCGCTGCTGCCGTATTACGATGCGCGCAATATTTTGCGAGCTGTGGACGGGATGGCATCCATGGATCTGGTAACGTTTGAAATTAAGCAGATTCTCGACGCTGCGAAAGCGACCGCGGTGTAATACCGCAACTGATTTTTATGAAAGGCGTTGGAACTGAATGGCCGTTTCCAGTGCATGGGCAACTTTGAACAACGTCATTTCGTCATAAGACCGGCTGAGAAGCTGTAGGCCCAGCGGCAATCCGTCGCGGTTCAGGCCGGCCGGTATCGAAATACCGGGCAACCCTGCTAAACTGGCAGGTACGGTGAAAACATCATTCAGGTACATCGTGACCGGATCATCCATATTTTCACCGAAACCGAAAGCGGCACTCGGTGCGGTCGGAGTGAGAATCACATCGACGTTTTCAAAGGCGGCGGCAAAATCATGTATGATTTTTCCTCGCACGCGCTGCGCTTTTTTGTAAAAAGCATCGTAATATCCGGCCGACAGGACATAAGTCCCGATCATGATACGCCGCTTCACTTCGGCACCGAAACCGTTTGCCCGCGTTTTTTCGTACAGGGCGTCTATACCGTCGCCCGCTTCGCAGACGCGCAGGCCATAACGCACCCCGTCATAACGCGCCAGGTTGGAGGAAGCTTCCGCGGGAGCGATAATGTAATAGGTCGGCAGTGCATATTTAGTGTGAGGAAGGGAAATCGGCACTATTTCGGCACCCTGTGCCCTCAGCAATGCTATTCCTTTATCCCATATAGCCTCGATTTCATTATCCATACCGTCGACCCGGTATTCAGCGGGTACGCCGACGCGTAACCCTTTGGCGTCTTTATGCAGCGTCTCACGCAGTGCGGGAATCGGAAGTGCCGCGGAGGTCGAATCTTTAGGATCGTGACCGGACATCGCCATGAACAGCAAAGCGGCGTCCTCGACGGTTTTCGTGATCGGTCCTGCCTGATCCAGTGAGCTGGCGAATGCGACCGTTCCCCAGCGCGAGCAGCGGCCGTAGGTCGGTTTGAACCCGACGATGCCGCAGAAGGAAGCGGGCTGGCGAATCGACCCGCCCGTATCCGTGCCGAGCGATCCCGCACATAGGTTCGCCGCGACCGCGGCTGCTGATCCGCCGGATGAACCGCCGGGCACCAGTCCTTCACGCCATGGGTTCTGTACGTTGCCGTAATAGCTGGTGATATTGGCGGAACCCATCGCGAATTCATCGAGATTGGTTTTGCCGAGCATGATGCAGCCTGCCTCACGGAGATTCTGGGTCACGGTCGATTCATACGTCGGCGTAAAACCATCCAGTATATGGGAAGCTGCCGTCGTCAGAACGCCGTCCGTACAAAAAAGATCCTTGATGGCCAGCGGTACGCCTTCCAAAGGTTTTGCCTCGCTGCGTGCGATACGTTGGTCCGATTCCCGGGCGCGTTTTCTCGCCAGTTCATGGGTGACCGTAATGTAAGCGTTGAGGGCAGGGTTCAGACGGTCGATTTTCTCCAGATACGCTTCCGTCACTTCCAGGGCGGAACATGCCTTGCTTGCGATATTCCGCTGCGTTTCCGCGAGTGTCCAGCGTGTCATTTCCTCATTCATACATTTATCCTTGATCGATGACTTTGGGCACTACGTAGCACGAGTACGAAGTCTGGGGAGCGTTCGCCAGTACCTTTTCCGATATTTCGCCGTCACTCACCACGTCTTCGCGCATCGGCAGGGAGTGGGTGGTGACGGAAGCGACGGCGTCGGCGCCATCATCCGGTACTTCCTGAAGCTGTTCGATCCATCCCATCATGTGGGAGAGTTCCTTCGCGTATCCCTCAACCTCATTTTCCTGAAGGCGAATCCTTGCCAGTTTGGCAATACGCTTTACGGTCGCGGCATCCAGTGACATTGCGTTCCCACCTGTTACGTTACCATTCCCTGATAGCGAATCTGCCGGAGGGAATCCACTAAAAACTGGCGGGTTGCCCTATCAGCCGGGAGCCGTCTCTGCGCAGGATGGTCACAGGATAGATGTGTCCGGACTGCAGATCCCCCGGCACTTCGATTTCCGCGAACTGCTCACAATGCCCTTTGTTCTGTTCTTCCACGAGCACTGTAGCGACCGTACCGACCTTGGACTCCAGAAACCGGTGCAATATCGCTTCGCCGGCGGCTCGCAGCAACGCCGCCCGCTCGCGTCGGATATCTCCCCGTACCTGCGGCATTTTGGCGGCGGGGGTGCCTTCGCGAACGGAATAAGGGAAAACATGCAGATATTGCAGGGCTGCCTCCTGCACCAGGTTCAGGGTGTTCTGAAACATGGTTTCGGTTTCCGTGGGAAAACCGGCGATGATGTCGGCGCCGAACACCATATCGGGGCGAAGTGCGCGGACGTGTGCGCAGAAATCCAGCGCGTCCTGACGGGAATGGCGGCGTTTCATCCTTTTCAGGATCATGTCGTCTCCCGCCTGCAGGCTGATATGCAGATGCGGCATGAGCCGCGGTTCTTCGGCGATCGCCTCATACAGCGCCGCGTCCACTTCCACCGCGTCGATGGAGGAAAGACGCAGCCGCGGCAGTTCCGGTACCGCTTTCAACACGCGTTTCACCAGGGTACCCAGAGTTGGAGTTAGCGGCAGATCCTCGCCGTAAGCGCTGATATCCACTCCGGTGAACACCACTTCCCGGTATCCCTTCTCCACCAGGAGTCGCACCTGCGCCACGATTTCACCCATGGGCACGGAACGGCTGTTACCGCGTCCGTAGGGGATGATGCAGAACGTACAGCGATGGTTGCAGCCGTTCTGGATCTGCACGAATGCCCGGGTCTGTTCGGTGAACGCCTCCACCAGATGCAGGCCGGTTTCCTGCAGTTCCATGATGTCGTTGACCCGCACTTTTTCATGCTGCGGAAAGAACGCTTCCGGCGCCAGCTTTTCCGTATTGCCGATGACGCTGTCGACTTCTTCCATCGCGGCGTAGCGCTCGGGGTGTATCTGGGCGGCGCAGCCGGTGACGATCAGCGTGGCATTCGGATGGCGCTTGCGCTCGGCGCGTATCGTCTGGCGGGCCTGGCGTTCCGCTTCAGAGGTGACAGCGCAGGTGTTGATGATGATGGTGTCTTCAAGCCCCGCTTTGAGGGCGTTGGCGCGCATCACTTCACTTTCATAGGCATTGAGGCGGCAGCCCATCGTGATGACGTTGACGGTCATAATACGGCTAATTCACCCGTGTGACGAAGCAGTCCTGATGCATCCGTTGCAGCTTCATGCAGACGTTGGTGGCTTCATCACGGGCAAGATTTCTAAAGCGGGCGCGATGAAACCCGCGATTGGCCTGTTCGGCGTATTCCACTTCGGCCACGGCGGTCGACAGTTCGGGCCGGACTTTTCCCGCAATCGTGCTAAGCGCCTTGCGGGCACTGGTTTTATCGCTATAGACACCGATCTGGATCGCCCAGTTGTTCGCCGTATCGGCAGGAGCTGTCTTTGAGGGAGAAGGGAGCGGTTGCGGCGCTGCCGGCTGTTCATTCAACGGTTTGGAAGCAGCGGCAAACTGGTAACCCAGGGTGTGCTTATCACTGGCGACTGCAGCTTTCGGACTTGCCGCCTGAGTGGAAACCTGAATATGCGTGCTGTTACCCTCCGTTGGAGTGGGTTCATTGACGAAATGCACCGCGATGGCGGAAGGAAGTGCGGCAGCTTGTAAGGTTGAGGGATCCGGAACGGTCGGCGCCATTGTCTGCTTGGGAGGCTCCACCTGCGTGACGCTTTCCGAGGCGATAATCTTGGCGGGCTGCAGTTTGACCAGCACGGGCTTGGCGATGGGTATCGGAGCGTTGACATCAGCTACCTGCGTCGTGCTCATACCTCTTATAGGCTGCCCGGCGCCCGGCTGTCCTGCCGCCATGGCGGTGTAAGTGCGACGCAGCAGCGCCACCATCTGCGCGTCACGTTCAGCCGCCGTAGTACCGCCCATGATGACGGCGACGATATTGATGCCGCCGCGCTTGAGCGACGTCACCAGATTGAAACCGGATGCGTTGATAAAACCGGTTTTGATCCCGTCGATCCCCGGCAGTTTGCCGAGCACGCGATTATGTGACGTATAGACCACCCCTTTATAACTGAAGCTCGGTAAGCTGAAAACGTGGTAATATTGCGGGAAATGCTTGCGCAGCGCCGCGCCAAGCAGGGCCAGATCCATCGGCGTCGTATGCTGGCGGGGGTCGGGAAGGCCGTTAGGATTTTTAAATACCGTATTTTTCATGCCCAGTTCGCGTGCCTTGCGGTTCATCATCGCGGCGAAATTGGCGGTGTTGCCGCCCAGATGCTCGGCGATCACTACCGCCACGTCATTGGCGGAGCGGATGACCACGGCGTTGACCGCCTGTCCCACCGTGATGGAATCCCCCATTTTCATGGCGACGTTGGTCTGCGGCTGGGAAGCGGCGTATCGGGAAGCGGTCATGCGCGTATTGAAATTGACTTTGCCGGTACTCAACGCGTCGAACAGCATGTAGAGCGTCATCATTTTCGTCAGGGACGCCGGATAACGCTCCGCATATCCATCCTTTTCGTAAATGACCCGGTTAGTGTTGGCGTCGTACACTAGCACGGAACGGCGTGACAGTGAAGCCTCCGCCGGCGTGATGATCACGCAGGACAAAAAAACCATCAGGATGAAACGTGTAATACGAGTAGCCATGTGCGGGTGGTTATTCCTATCCATAAGGGAGAGAGAGGATAAAAATGATGAGGCCTTACCGGATTATGTTTGGCAGAACGCCGCCAAAAATCAAGCATAACATTGCTTTTTTACGGATTCGGCATCAATTCCATCATGTTATCTGAGGCTTTGTACGTGAAAGGGGCCGATTACAGGCCACCAGCCTGTGCATGGCCGTCATTCCCATCGCCATGAAGCGCACGTCCACGCCGGATGCCCCGCGGCGTTTGTAAAAACTGGCAGCCGCATGATTGGAAGCCAGCACGGTCCAGGATATCCATTCGCGTCCGTTTCTCAGCCCGTCATCGGCAAGCCGGGCGAGCAGGGCGGTACCGATCCCTTTTCCGCGATATTCCCGCTGCACGAAAAAATCGCTGAGATGCCAGCCGCTGCTGGCGGAGAGCACGTCGTAACCGGGATAGGCGAGAATGCAGCCGCAGGGTATTCCATGCGGTTCGGCCACGTAAACGGTAAGGGCAGGGGTTCCCGCAGCGACCTGCCGCTCCAGTTCGCTTTCCGTCAGGCGGCATATCCCCTGTTCTTCGGCGGCAAGTGCGTGCATCATGGCAATGATGGCGGGATAATCATCGGCGATTGCGTTGCGGATCATAAAATCAGTAAGGCGTATACACTTCGACCTGCAACGAACCGCGTACGATCTTGTCTTTCGCTTCTTCCACCTTGTTGATGATATCCAGCGTCAGCAGATCCTTGTTATAAATGTCGACCGCATAGTCCAGCGCACCTTCCCGGAGTCCCAGATACTTGATGCCCGGCTTCCATTTGCCGCTGTAGGTGCTGATGAGCGTCTCATATACCGCCTTGTCCACCCGTTTGACCATGGACGTCACTACCGCGCCCGGAAACAGGCTGTTCTGGTTGGTATCGACACCGATCGCGTAATGTCCCATCTCATCGGCCGCCTCAAGCACCCCGATGCTGGAGCCGCCGGCTGCGGCGAAGATGACGTTCACCCCGTCGTTATACTGCTTGCGGGCGAGCGACTTGGCGCGTTCGGGATTATTCCACGCTTCAGGCGTGCTGCCGACGATGTCGCGCACCAGCTCCACGTCTTTATTGACGTATTTGGCGCCCTGATAAAAACCGAGCGCGAAATTGTTGATGAGGGGCACGTCCATGCCGCCGATGAACCCGAGCTTATTGCCCTTGGAAACGCTGGCGGCGATCACCCCAACCAGGAACGCCCCCTCATGATCCTTGAAGCTGATGGACTGGACGTTGTTATAAATCGGCGGAATGATGCCGTCGATCACCGTGAACTTCACTTCCGGGAATTTATCGGCGACGGTGAGCACCGGCACCATATTCTGGAAACCTACCGCGATAATATGGGTGAAACCCTGCCGCAATATGTCATGAAACACTTTCATCCGGTCCTGACCGGGTTCGATCTGGAATTCTGCCGACTCGATCCCCACCTCCTGCTTGGCCTGCGCCACGCCTTTATGCATCAGGTCGATGAATCCTTTATCCCCTTTCTTACCGGAAAATTCGTAAATGATCGCGGGCTTGAAAGTCGCGTCCGCGGCATGCGCCGATGAAAAGCCGAAGACCGTCCCTGCCAATGCCATAAATGCCAGAAGGAGAGATGCAAAACAAATCCGCGCATGATAGAATGTCATGGGCAAAACACATATCACGGATGGGGAAAATGGCAAACTCACAAATAGTTCATATGCTTCGCGAGCGCTTAAAAACCGCGGGATACGACGGAATGTTGCTTCCTGTCACCGATGAGTATCAGGGGGAGTACTCCGCAGCGTACGCAAGGCGCGTGGAATACTTAAGCGGATTCGACGGTTCGGCAGGCATGCTGGTGCTGTTGCGGGAACGCGCCGCCCTGGTGACGGACGGCCGTTATACCCTTCAGGCCGCCCGGCAGCTTGATTCCGCGACATACGAAGTGATAAACAGCTCCAAGACGACCGTTTCCGAATATGTGAGGGAGCATGCCCCGGCGGGTGCGCGTATCGCGTATGATCCCTGGCTGCATACGGTACGCCAGATTGCCCTGATGGAAAAAACGTTCGCAGGCCTGATTGAACTTCTGCCGATCACGCCCAACCCGGTCGATCTGATATGGCAGGATCAACCGGCGCGCCCGGTTTACCCCGTTTTCCGTCATCCGGATGCCTTGGCAGGGCTCGGTTCGGTCGAGAAAATCGGGCAGCTGACGGAAAAGATGCAGGCGGAAGCTCTGTTGCTTACGGAACCGGACGTTATCTGCTGGCTGCTTAATATACGGGGCGCGGATGTGCCTTTCAACCCCTTGCCGCTATGTTATGCGATGGTATCGCGGAATGGAGCCGTAACCCTTTTCATCGATCCGTTTAAAGTACCGCACGGCGTATTGCCCGAAACGGTGCATATCGTATCCGATACCGACATGGCCGCCCATCTTTCTAAACTGGGCAAGACATCCCTTCAGCATGATCCGGCGACGTGCCCCGTATGGTTTATCCAGCGGTTACGGGAGGGCGATACGGTACTGATGGAAGCGGAGAATCCCGTCACTCTGCTGCGCGCCGTAAAAAATGCGACGGAACAGGAAAATATCCGCCGTGCGCATCACGTGGACGGCATGGCGGTAAGCAAATTCGTCCACTGGTTTGAAGCGTTGCCGCAGGACACGGTCGTCACCGAAATGGAAATCATCGATACGCTGGAATCCTTTCGCCGCGAAAATCCCGATTACCTGGGGCCGAGTTTCGCCACGATCGCCGGGGCAGGGGAGCACGGGGCGATCGTCCATTACCGCGCTACGGCCGACACGAACCGCTCTCTCGCCCTTGGAGAAGCGTTACTGGTGGATTCCGGTGGACAATACGCGTACGGGACCACCGACATCACCCGCACGCTGTTCCGGGGAGAAGCCAGCCCGGAATTCAAACGTCATTTCACCTGCGTGCTGAAGGGCCACATCGCTCTCGCGCGCGCCATCTTTCCCGAAGGGACGACCGGCCATCAGCTCGACATCCTCGCCCGGCAATTTCTCTGGGCGGAAGGGCTGGATTACCAGCATGGCACGGGCCACGGCGTAGGGCATTATCTCTGCGTGCATGAAGGGCCGCAGAGCATCTCCACACGCGCGAACGGCGTGGCGCTCAAACCGGGCATGATCCTGTCCAACGAGCCCGGTTATTATGAGGCCGGTCGCTACGGTATCCGTATCGAATCGCTCGTACTGGTCGTGGAAAAGCACGTGAACGATGAGGGCGTCCGCTTTCTGGGCTTAGAAACCGTGACCCGCGTCCCGATATTTACCCGCCTGGCGGAACGTTCCCTGCTGACGGATAGTGAATGGGCATGGCTGGAGGCCTATAATCAGTGGTGCGTTTATGAATAAGTCGCTTAATCCTTTATTTATTTGTAATAAAAATATCGTATATAGTGTTTCCGAATAATTTTCGTACGAAAATTTTCGGTTAAAAACACTATAAATTATATGGTTATAGTCATTTTATCCGATTAAAACCGTACGGTTTTTAATCGGAATGACTATAGTGCATGTCTCTGCAAAAGGGATGCAAATGGCGGAAGAAAAAACCCGATACCTTGCTCATGTCGAAAGCAAGATAAGGCAATATCTCAAAGAGGGATGGGATTTTAATAACGTGCTGCAAAGCGCAGCAGCCAGTTGCCCCGTTCCTGTCATGTGGCTTCCTTATTCCGGACTTCCTGAAAATATCAGTGAAGCGGATATCCTGGAACTGTTGGAAAGGTTTGAAGATGCCGATGCCATGAGGCAAAAATTAGAAAAAGCCTTGGAATACCTCAGTTTTCATATTCCCGTTCAGCGGATCGACCGGGAAGTCAGGCATTACCATACGAACAACCGGTCCATCGAGGATCTGCCCGAGGCGGCACAGCATCTGCTTGCCGAGCTGTCGCAGGTGTCGCCGCAGACGATCGGTGATATTCTGGTGCCTTTGTTCGATTACGGAAATATTCCCGTTCCTCGCAGTGTTAAAGAAAAAATGCTGGACAGGAATACCAGAGTTTCGGTGATCGCCATGCTGGCGGACGAACAGGGAATCGAGATCCCGGAAACGCTGGAAATGGATATTCCCGCCGCTCAAAAGGATTTATCCGAAGGCATGGCCAGGATTGCCGGTGCCATCAGCAGACGACATACGCCGATCATCGCAAAAGGCATGGTTCCGAAATTCAGGTCGGCGGTCATGACGATAGACGCCCACACCGACATCGTCAGTTTCCAAAAACACAATTATGACGTACCCGTGCCGGATGACGCGGCATATGAACGTGCCCGGGTACTGATCGAACAGAAAACGGAGACGGTCGAAAGCGGTATAAACCATGTGCTCGCATGTATGGCGGCCCGGACGGGGCAGGATTTCAGCGTTGAACATCTGGCATCCGCAGGCGCTCATCATAATAAGCAGTCTCCGTATCCCACCGCTCCTAGGATTCAGGAAGACCCGGAAGAAAGAAGCGCGGCCCTAGGTTTTTTGCATCAGACCATGGTTTCGCTACCGATTCTGGACAGAAACAACCGGCCCTATCACTGGGAAGCCGAAGAAATCTGTCAGGACGAATACGACCCGCATTCCGCGGTCATTCCGCTGGTGCAGGCCGCGGCAGGCATGGTTGTGGCCGGGCGCATCCAGCAGCATATCGCCTCCCTGTGCAAACCTGTTCATAAAGACGCCACTGTACAGATGCGGCGTGAAGGCAGCGGCGTGCATATTGAATTTCCGGAATATGTCATTCCGGTGGACGTATCCCACTATACGCGGGAAATCTTGGAAGAAACCGAGCAAAGGATGCAGTCGGAACTGTCGCGCTACGGAGAGGCAGGCATCACCCTGCATCTCACCCCCCGTAATGTCCGGCCTGATGATGGGGAATACCTGCAGGATCTTGTCCGGACTTACGGCGAGACTCCTGAACCTACGCCCTCCAGGGCACACCGGTCTTCCCATGGCACCGGTTTTCCCAAGCTGCAGACGCTTTCCGTCTCCATCGAAATGACATTGCCCCGGAAAGGGGAGTGTATGGGCCCCGTTGAACTGACGGAGGTGGTACGGGAGGCGTTGCAACGCGATGCTTCGGGAATAATGAAGCCGCTCAGCGACGCGCTGCAGGGAATAACCACGGAACCTGACCTGCCGCCGGTCCTGGCGGCAGAACCGCCGGTCAGGGAAAAATCCGTGCATGTATTTCCGGAGCAGGAGGAACGGGAAGGAATGTATGAAACATGGAACGAGATGCTGAAGAGCGGCCGGTCCATGCCTTACGAAATGATCGAAAAACTGGTGGATTATAAAAAACAGCTGGAAGAATCGCAGGCGCAGGAACCGGCGAAAGCGAAAAAATTTACTCCTAAAATCGAAAAAGATCGGGAAAGAATTATTTCCTACATGGATCACAACTTTGCCATCGCTGTGCTTGACACTCCTCAGGAAGTCAATCGGTGGCTGGACTGTGCCGAAAAAACCGGATTACCGCTTACGAAAAATCAAAAAGAAGCGTTATTCGAATACGCCGTTGCCCGGGAAGACGATGACTTGCTGGACAGGGTAGACAGCCTTTCACAACTTCCGGATACCCGGCAGCTGACGGAAAATACGCCCCCTTCACGTCTGGATAAGCAATCCTCACGGCAAAAATAAAAAATCAGAAATGGATTCGGAGAAAAATGGCGCTATATAGGGGGCATGACATGGAGCCATGAAATAGTGCGGGCCCTGCGCCTGATCGTCCTGTCGTTCTGGCGGGCGATCAGGAAAACCATCGTCGATCATGACGGGATCGAACATGCGGGATACCTGGCGTATCTCAGCATGTTGTCGATCTTTCCGTTCCTGGTGCTGGTGGTGGTAACACTCGGTTATTTCGGGGAAGGGCAGATCGGCTCGGCCTTCGTCCAGCAGTTGTTCGACCACCTGCCTCCCAGGGCCGTGGCGGCGCTGAAGCCCCGTATCGAGGAAATCAGCGCCGGTCCTCCCAACGGGCTGGTCACGCTCTCCATCTGCGGGGCGATCTGGACGGCGTCCTCGGCGGTGGAAGGCCTCCGCACCATCCTCAACCGCGCCTACCACGTACCGACCCCTCCGGCCTATATTTTCCGCCGCCTGCTTTCCATCGTGCAGTTGTTAATTTTCGCCTCCGTCGTGATTTCCGGCCTGCTGCTGATGGTCCTGGTCCCATTGCTGCAGAATAAGCTGCAGGCCTTCTTCGGCGTGACGCCCTCCATCGAGGATCAACTGCGTATCGGCGACGTCATTTTTTCCTTCAGCGCCATTTTCATGTTCATCATGGTGGCGAACATTTATTATGTGCTGCCCAATATCCGCCAAAGCCTGAAAGACGTGGTGCCGGGCGCCTGCGTCACGGTGGGATTGTGGACGGGAGCGGTGAAGGTATATACCTACTATCTCTCCACCTTCAATCAGGTAAACCTGATTTACGGATCACTCGGCGGCATCATTGCCAGTTTGATTTTCTTCTTCATTATCAATCTCTGCATCATCATCGGCGCGGAACTGAATTACCAGCTGGCGCTGAGCTTCGGGATGAAACTGGAAGAAAAACAACATGTGGAAAAAGGGGATTCCCTGCATGCGGAATGAGGGATGCTTGTATCTTGCGGAAGGGATCGCTATGGTACGCGCAGCCGTATCGAACTATGAGGTTTTTCCATGACGCTTCCGCAACGCACTAATCCTTCTGCCTCTCTTGCCCTTACTCATTCCGTGAATGCATCATATAACGGAATTTTCAGCGCGGATGCGCTCAGCTTCGTAGCCGAACTGGTGGAACGTTTCAACGATCGGCGCGATACGCTGCTTGCGAAACGGGTGAAGCGGCAGGCGGAATTCGACGCCGGTACTCTGCCGGATTTTCGCTCCGATACCGCGGGCATTCGGTCCGGTGAGTGGAAAGTGGCGCCCATTCCCGCTGCGCTACAGGACCGTCGCGTGGAAATCACCGGTCCCGCCGAGCCGAAAATGATCATCAACGCGCTCAATTCCGGCGCGAAAATGTTTATGGTGGATTTCGAGGATTCGCTCAGCCCGACATGGGAGAAAATCTGCGAAGGTCAGGCGTCGCTTCATGCAGCCGTACGCCATACCCTGACATATGCCTCACCGGAAGGGAAAAAATACACGCTGAACGAAAAAATCGCGACCTTGATCGTCCGCCCCAGAGGCTGGCATCTTCCGGAAAAACACGTACTCTGCGACGGTAAACCGATCGCCGGCGCGTTTCTGGATTTCGGCCTGTTTTTCTACCATAACGCGGCCTATCAGGCGGAACGTGGTACCGGCCCCGTTTTTCTACCTTCCCCAAACTGGAAAGTTCCGAGGAAGCTGCGCTATGGACGGATATCTTCACTTATGCGGAAGAGCGTCTCAGCATCCCTCACGGCACGGTCAAGGCGACGGTGCTGATCGAAACCATCCCTGCCGCATTTGAAATGGATGAGATTCTCCACGCGCTGAGGGACTACGCGGCCGGCCTGAACTGCGGACGGTGGGATTACATTTTCAGCTTCATCAAGAAATTCCACAAACGCCCCGATTTCGTACTGCCCGACCGTGCGCAGGTGACGATGACCACTCACTTCCTGGCATCCTACGTACAGTTGTTGATCCAGACCTGCCACAAGCGCGGCGCGTTCGCGATGGGCGGCATGGCGCCCCAGATTCCCATCAAGAATGATGAGACGGCAAACGAAGCGGCGATGAGCAAGGTGCGTGCCGATAAACTGCGTGAAGTGACGCTCGGCCATGACGGCACCTGGGTGGCGCATCCCGGCCTGATCCCCATTGCCATGGACATATTCGACCAGCATATGCCGACTCCTAACCAAGTCAATGTTTCACGTGAAACACGCGATATCCGCCAGGCGGATCTGCTGGCGGTGCCGGCCGGCACGATTACGGAAGCGGGGATTCGTAATAACATCAACGTATGCATCCAGTATATGAGTTCGTGGATGGACGGCAACGGCTGTGTCCCCATCTTCAACCTGATGGAAGACGCGGCGACGGCGGAAATTTCCCGCACCCAGCTCTGGCAGTGGGTGCATCATGGAAAGGGCGTGCTGGATGACGGGCGGGATGTTTCATCCACCCTGATGCGCAGCTGTGTTCAGGAGGAGCTGGAAGCGATCCGCCGTCAGGTGGGTGACGCCGATTTCAGCAAGGGCTCGTATCGTAGGGCGGCTGAAATGCTGGAAACGCAGACGTTGAGCGATGAATATGTGGAGTTTTTGACGCTACCTGCTTATGCCATGTTAGGATAAACCGGTGGATATTTTTTTCATCCTGTCGGCACTGCTTACCCTGCTGGTCATGATGGCCATGGTGACGGATCTGACAAAATACAAAATTCCCAATAAAATCAACGGGTCGATACTGCTTCTCTACATTGTTGCCTGTGTGATCTCTCCGGAAGGGAAAAACGTATGGAAAGATGGGCTTCTCGCTTTCGCTATTCTCTTCACGATCGGAAATATCCTCTTTCGCTTCCGCGTTATGGGAGGAGGAGACGTTAAGATGATCTCGGTACTGGCGTTGTGGGTGGGGTATGGATTATCCTTGCTGAATTTCGTTGTCATGTTCGGTCTGATCGGCGGTCTCCTGACGCTGCTGTTGTTATCACTGCGGAAAATCACTCCTTATCTCATGTTGAAGCTCACTGGAGGCCAAGGAAATATTCCCCGCGTACTTTCTTATCATGAGCCGCTGCCTTACGGCGTACCCATCGGGCTGGTTTTTCTCCAGATGTTATGGACCGGAGCCATCCCACTGCTTCCCGTCATTAGTCCACTGTGACGCACCCCGCTATGATGCGCCATGTCATCACCGTTACGGAAACGGACGGCGGAACAAGGCTCGATAAATTTCTTTCCGGCCAAGTGGCCGATATCAGCCGTGAGAGAGTGCAAGCCCTGCTGAAGGAAGGTTTCATCACCAGAAATGAAATGACCGTCACTCAGCCATCGGTCAAAGTAAGACCGGGTGAAACCTACGTCCTTTCTCTTCCCGAGTTATCCCCGATGAATCTGGCAGGTGAAGCGATTCCGCTGGATATCGTCTTTGAGGACAATCACCTGCTCGTCATTAATAAAGCAGCGGGAATGGTGGTGCATCCTGCGGCAGGCGTTGCTACCGGTACATTAGTGAACGCCCTGCTCAATCACTGCGGAGAGACGCTCTCCGGAATCGGCGGAGTCAGCCGTCCGGGTATCGTACACCGGCTGGACAAGGATACCAGCGGACTGATGCTGGTCGCCAAAACTGACGCTGCCCATCAGCATTTAAGCGCGCAGCTCCAGAATCGTACTTTGTCCCGCACCTATCATGCATTTACCTGGAGCGTGCCTCGTCCTGCCAACGGAATGATCGACGCACCCATCGGCCGATCGCCGAACCACCGAAAGAAGATGGCGATCGTCGCTGACGGACGCCATGCCGTGACGCATTATCGCACGCTGGAGACATACCTTACCGATGCCACGCCGCAAACTCCCGCCATCGCCTACGCCGCGAAAGTGGAATGCACGCTGGAGACGGGACGCACCCACCAGATCCGTGTGCATTTGAGCGAACGGGGCTGCGGACTGATCGGCGATACGACATACGGCGCTTCCACGTCACGACGGCTCAGCGGTCTTTTTTCGTTACTGAAAGACGAAACACAAACCGCGCTATCCGGCTTTTCACGCCAGGCCCTCCATGCCCTGCGCATCGCGTTCATTCATCCGATTACGGAAGAAGTGATGACGTTTGAAACGGATTATCCGAAAGACATCGCCGCGCTGGCGTCCGCACTGTAATAAACTACCCCTCTGATCATCTTGACGTTTTTTTAAGTCTTCTCGTTTTACGCTGCATTCAAAGAGATTACTTTTAAGGGGTGTTATGTCACTCGCAGCGTTACTCGGTGCATTATTCGGCGTTTTCATGATCGTGTTCACCATCGTGATGAGCACGGATAAATATGCGCTCTTCCTGAACTGGCACGCGTTCATGATGGTGGGCGGCGGCACGATCGCCATGTCTTATATGGGTTATCAGGCGCGCTACGTCAATATCGCCTTCAAGGCGATCGGCTGGATGTTCGTCAAACCAAAATCGTCGCGCGAAAGCCTGAATACGGAAATCATGCGCCTGATCAAATGGTCGTACCTGGTGCAGAAAAAAGGGCTGCCCGCTCTGGAAGGAGAGATCAAGTCCGTTCCTTCCTCCGATGCCATCGTCAGCTATTGCCTCGGGCTGGTTGTCAGCAACCACAGCCCGCCGGAATTGCGGAGCATGATGGAGGTGGCGGTGGAATCGGAATTCGACCGGCGCACCACGCCGGTGGAAATTCTCAAGAACATGGCGGGCGCCTGTCCCGCGTTCGGGATGGTGGGTACCCTCCTCGGTCTGGTGGTGATGTTGCAGGAATTCGGATCGGACATGTCGAAAATCGGGCAGGGGATGTCGCTGGCGCTGGTCGCCACGCTGTACGGCGTGATATTCGCCCGGCTTATTTTCCTGCCCGCCGCATTGAAACTGCAGCAGAAAGAGGAAATCGAACGTTTCCGTAATTATATGATGCTGGAAGGGCTGATCATGCTCGCTGAGAAGAAGGGGCCGCGCTACATGCAGGACAAGCTCAACAGCTTTCTGGACCCGGAAAAACATTTCAACCTCGATAAGCAGATGAAATAGGGCCGTTACCATGTCTTTCCTTAAAAAACACAAGCATCAGGAGGACGAAGCATGGTTGATGACGTACGCCGATACCATCACGCTGCTGATGTCGTTTTTCATCATCCTGCTTTCACTCTGCGAGCCGAAGCAGGAGCGTATGGAAGCGTTCGGGGAAATGGTGGCGGAAAGCATGGGCAAGCAGGTTTCCAAGCCATTTACCGAACTGAATCAGGATATACAGAAGATGATCGCCAAAAACCAGCTGGAAGAGGTGATGTCGGTGGAGGAAACTTCCAAAGGGCTGGTGATCGATATTTCCAGCTCGTCGTTTTACGAGTCGGGTTCCGCCGAATTCAAGAAGGAGGCGATTCCCACGCTGCTGGATCTATCGCTCATTCTCAAAGATTTCGACTATGACGATTACAGTATGAAAGTGTCCGGCCATACCGATGACGCCCCCATGAAAGGAAAAGGCCAGTTTCCCACCAACTGGGAACTTTCAGGCGCCCGCGCCACACGCGTCGTGAGGTTTCTGATTGAGGAAGGTCTGGAAAAAAGCCGCCTGAGCGCGCAGGCCTATGCCGATACCCGACCGAAGGTGCCGAACCTCGATGACAAAGGTACGCCTATTCCTGAAAACCGTGAACTTAACCGCCGTATCGAAATAGCGGTCGAGCGTAACGATCATCATTAAACTGCCTGGCGGCATGTTCGTGTCATCCTGAACGTAAGTGAAGGATCTTGCTCAACTAGCGCAGATCCCTCGCTTCGCTCAGGATGACAGCATTGCTTTTCTAAGCCGCGATGATCTCGAACGTTTCGTCACTGATGAAATCATCGTCGCGGTACATGGTCATCAGCGGTTCATCGCTGACCCGTACCAGCTCCTCCTCCGGATGAAACCCGTTGAAACGCGTCGCCATCGTGCGGCCATACGCCCCCATCTGTCCGATTTCGATATAATCCCCTTCCGCCGTGTCGCTCGGCAGGTAAAAAGGGCCTTTCATATAGTCGAGCGAATCGCAGGTCGGGCCGTAGAAACTGAACGAGGCCAGGTCGGTGGAGTAAATTTTTTCGTCACACAGCAGCTTCACGGGAAAAATGAATTTAGGCGTGCCCGCGTCGAAGAGGCTGCCGTAGGTGCCGTCATTGATATAGAGCACATTACCCTTGCGCAGATCCACCCGCACGATCAGCGACATGCATTCCGCGACCAGCGCCCGCCCCGGTTCCGCCAGCAGCTGCATATGCTGATGACCGTCGATCTTGGCGAACTCGTTATGAATCGCGTTGAAATAATCTTCCAGATCCGGCGGGATCATCCCGGGATAAATGGAAGGAAATCCGCCGCCCACGTTGAAATATGCCGGGCGCACCACGGCCTGTTCCAACACTTCCGAGGCCATCCGCATGGCGATTCGGTACGCATCCGGGTGCATACATTGCGAGCCGGCATGAAAACAGATGCCGAACTGCTGGGCCCGGCTCGCCACCAGTTTGATCAGCTTCGGCGCTTCCTGCAGGTTGATACCGAATTTTTCCGATAGCTGCAGCTCCGCGTACGTGTTCGGAATGGAAAGGCGGATATGCAGGGTCAGGTCTTTCGCGTTCCCCGTTTCCACCATGATTTTTTCCAGCTCCTCTTCGCTATCCAGCGAAAAATGCCGCACGCCGTAGTGAAAATACGCTTTACGGATCGTATGGCGCGACTTCACCGGGTGCATGAAAAACAGGGTCGCGTCGGGAAACAGGCCGTATACCAGCGCTATTTCCTCCAAAGAAGCCACGTCAAAGGAATTGATTCCGCACCGGTGCAGATGTTGCAGCACTACCGGCTCAGGATTCGTCTTGACCGCGAACAGACACCTCGCGTTGAATCGTTGTTTAAAGACATACGCCGCCCTCGTTAACGTAGTGGGACGAAAGGCAAAAAATGGTTTTTCTAAAGACGGATTGATGAGCGATGCGATGGTGGGGAATGCGTTCATGTCCTTTGTGGGTTACCTCCGAGCGGTTAGCATAAAAATTGAAAAATTAGAAGCGCGTTTTATGGGATAAAAATTAGCATCGCACAAGTAAATTATGCGTATGTTTTATATGAAAAGAAATGAGGGTATGGCCTAGGGCCGGATTGACGCCGTTTTCAGGATGTTGGCGATGGCGTCCACCGCGTATAAATAACCGATCGGCCCGAAACCGCAGATGACGCCATTGCTGACCCCGCTGATAAAGGATACTTGCCGGAACGCCTCACGTGCGTGGATATTGCTGAGATGAACTTCCACGGTTGGCACCTGCAGCAGGGCGACCGCGTCACGTAGCGCGATGGACGTATGCGTATAACCGCCGGGATTAATGATGAGACCTTTGATGACGCCGTAAGCTTCATGCAGTTTGTCGATCATTTCGCCTTCGTGATTGCTCTGGAAGCTCTCAAACGTGAACTGGTGGGCGGTAGCGCGCGCGGCGCATTGCAATTCGATCGTCTCCAGGCTATGTTCCCCATAAATCTCCGGCTCACGCACGCCAAGCATGTTGAGATTCGGGCCGTTGAGGAGGAGAATATCACATTCCATGATGAGGGATTATACGGGAAATGGGGGAAAATGCAAATACGGATTAATGGTGAGCTTCAACAACTTAATGAAACTGACATAAACGTGGCGAAAATACTGGAGACGCTCGGGCTGGATCCCCGACAGCTAGCCGTGGAGAGAAACGGCGCAATCGTGCCGAAATCGCTATACAACACTACTGTAATTGGGGAAGGGGACAGTATTGAGCTGGTGGAATTCGTTGGCGGAGGGTGAATAAAATTTCGTCATTGTAAGCGAAGCGAAGAATCTTTTTGCACAAAGTGATGGGATTCTTCGCTGCGCTTAGAATGACAATGCCAGTACGTGTTTAGCCGCGCCCTTTGCTCACCTCCGCTCCTTGCACCATTCCATCGAGTTGGGCGGTATCCGCCGCCACGTGTGCATCCGGATGGTTGCGATTGCGAAGATAATTTGTTCCTAAAACAGCGGCAGTCGTTACAGCGGCGGTTCCTGCAATAAGGGTAAATTTCTGTCCTGGTGTAAGAGCAAAGCCTTTTGCAATATTTTTTATAAGTGGGTCTGCAGTTTCCCTAATACCTTGTGCAAGTGGAGCACCTTCGTTGACGGTTGCCTTATTTACATAAGTTTTTGTAATTTCACGGATCGCTTTTGTTCCATGGCTTAATGTAGTATTAATTTCTTCAAGTAAAGGGGCGCCCTGTAAAGCTTCGGCGCTATGTTGAACCGTTCCAGGTGCTGCCCGATCAACGGCGGTTTTCAATTTTCCTAAACCATTATTTAGCGTAGCAACATATTCGGCATTATAAAGATTTTTCTGGAGATTTGCTATTCCTCCTAATCCTGCAACAGTGCTCCCCGTCACGACTGCCACACCTGCCTCTGGCAACCCAAATCCTTTGCGTTCGGTCTTTTCAGCGGTAGCAGTAGCCATGCGTTTTTCTCTTTTATTTCTATACGATTGTATCTTTCTTATCTTAGAGAGTAGCGCTATGATGTGACAACCTCGTGAAGACTGCGGTAAAAATGTTAAAAATATGAAGAATGTTAAAGAAACAGCGAATGACACTGCGGTAGATGAAACAGCGAGTGAAGATATGCTACGCATAGGTACGCACCGTTTTACCTCCCGCCTGATGGTGGGGACGGGGAAATATCGCTCATCCGCTGAAGCCAAGGCGGCGGTGGAAGCAAGCGGGGCCGAGATCGTCACGGTAGCGCTGCGGCGAATCAATCTAGGCGAGGTGGGTGAAGGGGCGATTACCCGCATCCTCCCGCAGAATCGCTATACCTACTTACCCAATACGGCAGGCTGTTACACGGCAGAGGAAGCGGTACGGACCCTTAGGCTCGCGCAGGAACTGGGAGATTATACACTGGTCAAGCTGGAAGTGATCGGGGATAAGGTCACGCTGTACCCGGATGTGGTTGAAACATTAAAGGCCGCGGAAATTCTTGTAGCAGAAGGGTTTGAGGTGATGGCCTACACGAACGATGATCCGCTTATCGCCAAACGCCTGGAGGAAATCGGCTGCGTCGCGGTAATGCCGATCGGCTCTCCCATCGGTTCAGGTCGCGGGATTGCGAATCCATACAACATACGCATTATTGTGGAGCGCGCAACCGTGCCTGTTATTCTGGATGCAGGCATCGGTACGGCTTCCCATGCCGCACAAGCGATGGAGTTGGGCTGCGCGGCGGTGCTGATGAATACCGCGATTGCCGAAGCACGCAACGCGGTGCGTATGGCATCAGCGATGAAGTTTGCAGTGATTGCGGGAAGGGAAGCGTATCTTGCAGGGCGTATGGTTGAACGGGTGGCGGCCAGTGCATCTTCGCCGGAAGCGGGATTGATAGCACATTCTTGAGCGTTGTCATTTTTCCTTAATAATTATTTGTTAGAGTTATCTGAAACAAATTCAGGAGGATTATTATGTCAAATACAGCAGAGCATAGTGCCGGGGGGGGGGCATTAGAAGGTAATGCCGCCGAGGCGTTTTTAAGTAAAGAAAATGTTTTACCACTGTTGGATTTCCCCAATCAGGATTCGCGCCATCATGTGGAATATTATGTAGATAAAGACACAGGAACAGCTTATCGTTCTAGAAGAACAAGCGAATACAATTCCAGTACAGGGGATAATGATTATACCACGAAAGTAACCCCCGTCACTAAAGACGAAGTAAAAAAAGAATATTTTCAACTTATTAGGGATATTGGTCTGGACAGTATAGGGAGTTATACGGCTCAAAAAATGGAAGAATATTGTGGCGTCTTGGTAGAGCGCGCTGAAAAAGCCGATGCCATGATTGACGCGCAATTCGCAAAACGCGAGGGAACGGTTTCCCATGCCAAAGAAGTAGGAGAAGGGCGAGGTTAGTTTCCCTGTAACAATGCTTTTGCTTGGCAATGTCCCAAGGGTACGCTACATAGTTACCTATTATGACCGCATCGCTCATCGACGGCAAAGTATTTGCCGAAAAGCTGAAATCCACTCTTGCGATTGAAGTCACCCGCCTGAAGAGTGAGCACAATCTGCATCCGTGCGTCTCTTTCGTCCTGGTCGGTGAAGACCCCGCGAGCCATTATTATATCAACGCGAAGGCTAAGACCTGCGCCTCTGTCGGTATCACCTCACGCGACCACAAACTTCCTTCCACCACTACCCGGGAAGAGTTGCTGAAACTCGTCGCGGAACTGAATGCGGATACGTCCGTGCATGGCATTCTGGTGCAGCTTCCGTTACCGAAACATCTGGATGAACGGGAAGTGATTAATGCCATAAGCCCGATTAAGGATGTGGACGGATTCCACCCGCTCAATGCCGGCAAGCTGCTGACCGGAAAAAAAGGCATGGTGGCCTGTACTCCCCTTGGTTGCCTGCTGCTGATTAAAGATACCCTCGGAGACATCGCCGGGAAACACGCCGTGGTGATCGGTCGCTCCAACATCGTCGGCAAACCGATGGCGGCGCTGCTGCTCAATGAAAGCGCCACGGTGACCGTCTGCCATTCCCGCACGAAAGATCTGGCGGCCGTCACCGCGAGCGCGGACATCGTCGTTGCCGCCGTCGGCAGGCCTGAAATGGTGAAAGCCTCTTTCATCAAGCCGGGGGCCTGCGTGATCGACGTCGGTATCAACCGTATCGAGACGTCCGGCGGTAAAGGGCGGCTGGTGGGTGACGTGGCTTACGCGGAAGTGGCGGAAGTGGCGGGTTTTCTGACACCTGTGCCAGGGGGCGTCGGGCCGATGACCATCGCCTGCCTGATGCGCAATACGGTGGAAGCGGCATGTGTGCAGAATGGGATTGATTTTACGCTTTGACTTATGCGTCGCCTCTATTACACATAAACCGGTGTGATAAGGAATGAGGGTAGCATGACCGACAAGATCCGCGTGAAAACGCCCGTGGTAGATATGGACGGAGATGAAATGACCCGGATCCTCTGGCAATGGATCAAGGATGAACTGATTCATCCTTACCTCGACATCGAATTACGATCGTTCGATCTATCCATCGCCAACCGGGACGCCACCGATGACCGGATTACCGTGGATGCGGCGAATGCTACGCGGGAACTGGGCGTCGGCGTCAAATGCGCCACCATCACGCCGGACGAGGCAAGGGTGAAGGAGTTCGGGTTGAAGGAAATGTGGAAATCTCCCAACGGTACGATACGTAATATCCTGGGAGGTACGATTTTTCGCGCCCCGATCATCATCGGCAGCGTGCCGAGATACGTACCGGGCTGGAAAAAACCGATTATCGTAGGGCGGCATGCGTACGGGGATCAATACCGCGCCACCGACCTGCGGATTCCCGGCAAGGGAACCCTCAGCATCACTTTCACGCCGGAAGGCGGGGAGCCGGTACATCACCATGTCTATGATTTCGAGGATAAGGGGGTGGCGATGTGCATGTATAATCATGACGCTTCGATCCGCGGTTTCGCGGAGGCCAGCTTCCGTTATGCCCTGACGCGGACCCTGCCGCTGTATCTCTCGACCAAGAATACCATTCTCAAAGTCTATGACGGCGACTTCAAACAGATCTTCGACGATATTTACGCGACTTCCTTCAGGGAGGCCTTTGAGGAAGCGGGTATCTGGTATGAACACCGCTTGATCGACGATATGGTGGCGTATGCCATCAAGTCGGAGGGTGGTTTCGTGTGGGCTTGTAAGAATTACGACGGTGACGTGCAGTCGGATGTCGTGGCACAGGGATTCGGATCACTCGGGTTGATGACCTCCATCCTCATCACGCCGGACGGAAAAACGGTGGAGACGGAAGCGGCGCACGGCACGGTCACCCGTCATTACCGACAGCACCAGCAGGGAAAGAATACTTCTACCAATTCCATCGCCAGTATTTTTGCCTGGACGTCGGCACTGGATTACCGTGCCCGGTTTGACGGTACACCGGAAGTCACCGCGTTCGCCAAATCACTGGAGCGGGCCTGCAAACAGACCGTGGAACGCGGCATCATGACCAAGGATTTATCGCTGCTGGTAGGCGGTAACCAAGCCTATGTGGGAAGCCGTGAGTTTATCCAAGCGGTGCGCCAGACACTAGATGGCGAAGTGACGGTGAATGCGGCGGCCAGCGCCTGAGTGGCCAGCGCCTGAGCGGCCAGCGCCTGAAAGACAGGATTCAGGCGTTCAGGCTGAGGTTTCCTAAACCGGCGAGCTGTTCCGGTAAAGCGTAGGCCCAGCCGGAAATGGAACCGGCGCCGAGGCAGATCACGTAATCTCCCGCCTCCGCATGCGCCCGGACCATGGCGGCGAGTTCCGAAGGCGAAGAAAGCGGCAGGACATGTTTATGGCCGTGGCTGCGCATACTGGTAATAAGCGCTTCCTGCGTAATACCCTCGATCGGCGTTTCTCCTGCCGCGTAAATATCGCTGATGAACACAATGTCGGCTTCGTTGGCAGCGCGGGAAAATTCGGTGAACAGGTCACGCACGCGGCTGTAGCGATGCGGCTGGATCACCGCGATGACCTTATGCGTGCCTGCCGCATGGCGCGCGCTTTTCAGAGTGGCCATGAT
Organism: Rickettsiales bacterium; assembly: GCA_965248995.1. GTDB lineage: Bacteria > Pseudomonadota > Alphaproteobacteria > Rickettsiales > UBA998 > CBDFKY01. The sequence goes on from CBDFKY010000016.1 coordinate 28,157, forward strand.
CTCGACCGGATGGTGGCCGTAATCGTCGATGATCGTAATGCCGTCCACCACGCCCGTACGCGTGAAGCGCCGCTTGACTCCCTTGAATTCCAGCAATCCGCGTTTGATGACGTCCACCGTAATGCCCAGTTCCTGCGCGACAGCGATGGCGGCCAGCGCGTTCGTCAGATTATGGACTCCATGCATCGGCAGAGTAAATTCGCTCAACAGAGTGGGGGTATGTTTCATCCGGTCGGACACTTCCACGTTGAAGTGCTGGCCGGTTTCGTCCCGGCTTATTTCCACGGCCCGTATATCGGCCTGTGCGCTCAGACCATAGGTGATGATGCGGCGATCCTGAATCTGTCCGACCAGTTCCTGAACCACCGGGTGATCCAGGCACATGACGCAGAAGCCGTAGAAAGGGACGTTTTCAAGGAATTGTCGGAATGCCGCCTTGAGCGCGTCGAACGATCCATAATAATCGAGATGCTCGGGGTCGATGTTGGTAACCACCGCGATGGTGGCGGGCAGGCGCGTGAAGGTGCCGTCCGACTCATCCGCTTCCACCACCATCCATTCGCCTTTGCCGAGTTTGGCGTTGGTACCGTAAGCATTGATGATGCCGCCGTTGATCACGGTCGGTTGCAGGCCGCCTGCGTCGAGCAGGGCGGCGGTGAGTGACGTGGTGGTGGTCTTGCCATGCGTGCCGGAAACCGCTACCGTCATTTTCAACCGCACCAGTTCCGCCAGCATTTCGGAGCGGCGCACCACGGGAATGCGACGCGCCCTAGCCGCTTCCACTTCCGGATTTCCTTCCTTGACGGCGGAGGAAATGACCACTACGGCCACGTCACCTATGTTTTCCGCCTTATGGCCGATATTCACCGTGACCCCGTGTTCCCGCAGACGCGTGACGTTCGCGTTTTCCGAAATATCCGAGCCCTGTACTTTATAGCCCAGATTAGTCAGGATTTCCGCGATGCCGCTCATCCCGATGCCGCCGATGCCGATGATATGAATCAGTCCCACATCCAGCGGAAGCGTATGGGAGAGGGGAAGGCGTTTCAAGGGCAAGGTAATCATCATTTTCCTGCGGGGTTCGCTTTACGGGCGACGAAATGGCTGTTGCGAAAATCAGGTTTACCGTAACGCAGAGGCTGGTCGGTGGCAAGATCATAGACATCTCCACCCGCGGCGAGAAGAATCGCATGGCCGGCGGCTGTGTCCCATTCCATCGTAGGGCCGTAACGGGGGTAAATGTCTGCTGCGCCTTCCGCGAGGCGGCAGAATTTCAGGGAACTGGATGCCCTCGTAAATGAGGTGGTGCCGTATTTCGCGAACATCGCCTGCTCTTTTTCGGATCCGTGACGACTGCTGGTCATGGCGTGTAGTCCTTCAGAAGGCGGCAGGCGCATCCTGATATATTTTTTTTCCTCATTCTTTTCTATCAGGTAAGCTTTTTCTCCATATGCACCGCCGTACAGCTGGTTCAGCGCCGGAATATAAATCAGGCCGAGCACAGGAACATGGCCGTAGATCAATCCGATATTGACGGTGAATTCATCCTCTCCTCTGATGAAACCTTTGGTGCCGTCCAGCGGATCGACACACCAGAATATCCCTTTTTCCGCGACGGACATGTCGTGCATCCCTTCTTCGGAGACGATCGGAATATCAGGAGTCAATTTTTCAAGTGCGGTGACGATGTACGTGTCCGCCGCTTTGTCGGCTTCCGTGACAGGGCTTTTGTCCTGTTTTATTTCTGAGACATATCCTTTGGCACGATAATCGAGGATGATTCTCCCCGCTTCGCGGGTAACCGGCTCAAGCGCTTCCATCCATCCGTTTAAGGGGAGGAGGGAAATCATCGGAAAGTTTTCAGGCGGCTTTCGCTTTGGCGGCTTTGCGAATCTTGTGTTTCAGCGCGAGCGCTTCCGGCGTGAGTTTCAGGCTCGGAGTATTCAGCAGGTATCCGTCAAGGCCGCCGTTATGCTCGATGGAGCGAAGCGTGGAAACGGGGATTTTGAGAGTGATTTTCTGGCCAAGCGCGTCGCTCGTCAATGAAACCCCCTGGATATTCGGGTTGAAACGGCGGCGCGTTCTACGGTTGGAATGCGACACGTTGTTGCCGAACTGGGCGGATTTTCCTGTTAATGTGCAGCGTCTGGACATAATTAAGCTCATCAATGATACGTAAAAAACCATACATATCCCAGACAAGGCGCCGTGGTCAAGCATTTTTAAGCCAGCGAGCGCGCCGCCTGTCCGACACCGCTCGGCGCCGAAATATGCGGCCCCTCGATGCGGGCGGCTTCGATCAGCGGTCCGGAAATGTGTGCGCCCTCGATGCGGTGAGCGGCTTCGATCGGCAGCCCGCTGATCTGCGGCGCTTCGATCTGGGGAGCCTCGATATTGGCGGATACGCGGCCGAGATCGTGTGTGTTCCATGCAGCAATGGTATCCATGGAGACGAAGATACCGCGCCACATCCCCCCGCACGCGGGACCGCGCCCCATCCACGCATGGGAGATGATCTTCGCTTGCATGATGCCGGGCGAGGTGCCGACGCTGAATCCCAGAGACGGAAGTACGCTGAATAACCGCGCTCCAGGATCGGTTTGTGTCTGCTGCATGGTCTGCAGCGTCGAAAACTGCTGGAGCATGTTTAAATTGACGTCCGAGTTTACCATGCCCTGATTTCCTGATGATTAGCTGCTTAAGCTTACCAGCAATGCATGACGGTTGTATGTCAGCCGAGCCATCGCTTCGCCAGCAGGCAGACCACAATCGCCGCGATCGCGGCCAGCGTATCGTCCAGCATCACGCCAAGACCGCCTTTGATATGCCTGTCCGCCCACGAGATGGGCCAGGGTTTCAGAATATCGAAAAAACGAAACAAACCGAACGCGATCGCGTAGCCTGTAAAAGTCATCGGTACGAATGCAAGCACCAGCCACATGCCCGATACTTCATCGATAACGACTTCTTTCGGGTCACCGCTTAAGCCTGACTCCGTCATATAGCGGTCCGTAGCCATTATCCCCACCACGAAAACGATCGCTGCGGCGATATACAATGCAACGTTGCCATAGGCTTCCTGCAATATATATCCTGCCGGAAGCGCCGCCAGCGATCCCCATGTGCCGGGAGCACCCGGAGCATTACCCGCCCCGAACCACGTGGCGATATAGGAACTCGGCGTATGTTTGATAATGGACATGACGGCTATCCCACACTTTCGGTCCAGCGCCGTCAACTAAAAACTTGGACTCTATCCTGTCAATAACCACCGAACTTATTTTTCTGCTGATACGTATCCGCTCCGAATCCGCCGTATTTCTCGCCTCTGCCGTAAGTATCCAGCGGCTCTTTAGCCAGCGGCTTTTCAGTGTTTTGCGTGGCGCCGGCCTTATTCTTGTCAGCGTCGCTTCCGGGGCTTATGTGCCTTACCGCCACATCCGTGTCGGACTGAGTCTGGTGGCTCTGGGTGTTATTCGTCTGGCTGTCGCTGCCGGTTACGGACCCTGAACTGGCATCGGTCTGCTGCGCCTGAGCATTTCCCATCATCGCTGCGGCAACCGCCATCATCAATATCGTTTTTTTCATATGATTTTCCTTATGTTTCAGAAAGGATAATAATCCTGAAGTCGTAAAAAACGTATAGTGTTCTCCACCCGGTATTTAAACCGGTATCAGTGATGACCCTGACGCTCAATCCATTGGACAAGACCGGAGATGTGAGTAAGAGGTGTCAACGCTATACCCGTTACGGCTTCCAGCGTTTCGGTTTTGGACAGGACGGCGTGCTTGAAGCCCAGCTTTACCGCCTCGCGCAGGCGCATGGCCGTATGGGGGACGGGGCGGATGTCTCCGGATAATCCTATTTCACCGAGAAAAATCGTATCCAGCGGCAGGGCGATGTCCAGCCGCGCCGAAATCAACGCCGCCGCTGCCGCCATATCCGCCGAAGGGTCGTTGATTTTGTACCCGCCTGCTACGTTCAGATACACTTCCCGGTCGGCGAGCGGCATACCCCCGCGCGCTTCCAGCACGGCGAGCAGCATGGACAGCCGCGCCGCTTCCCACCCTACCACCGCCCGGCGCGGGGTCGCATACTGGCTCGGCGAGACCAGCGCTTCCAGTTCGAGCAGCACGGGTCGGGTGCCTTCCATGCCCGCATGGATGGCGGCGCCGCTGACCGGCGTATCCCGGTGCGAGAGGAACAGCGAGGAAGGATTGCCCACTTCCTCCAGCCCGCGCTCCGCCATGCTGAACACCCCGACTTCGCCCGCCGCCCCGTAACGGTTCTTCACCGAGCGGATGAGGCGGTAGAGATGGCTGCGCTCGCCTTCGAAATACAGCACCGTATCCACCATATGTTCCAGCACGCGCGGCCCGGCGATCTGTCCTTCCTTGGTCACATGCCCGACAAGGATCACGGTGATGTCGCGCTTCTTGGCGATCCTCACCAGTTCCGCGGCGGACGCTCTTACCTGCGCCACCGTGCCGGGGGCGGAATCCAGCGAGTCGAGGTACATGGTCTGGATAGAGTCGATCACCACCAGCGCCGGGGCTTCCATTTTCTTGAGCAGGCCGACGATATCACGCACGGACGTGACGCTCGCGAGGCTGACTCTCGCCTTGCCAAGCCCCAGGCGTCCGGCCCGCATCTGGATCTGTGAGGCGGATTCTTCTCCTGAAATATATACTACGCCGCAAACGGCGCCGACATTGGCGCATACCTGCAACAGCAGGGTGGATTTACCGATGCCGGGATCACCGCCCACCAGCACCGCCGCACCGGCCACCAGACCGCCGCCGAGCGTCCGGTCGAGCTCGGCGAACCCGGTGCCGATACGATCCGGTAGCGATATTTCAGCATCCAGCGAGGTCAAAGGCACGGTCGCGCTTTTAATGGAAGCCGTCAGGCTTTTCGGGGTGGTGTCCTGCCGCTCCTCCACCAGAGTATCCCATGCACCGCAGGCGCTGCATTTGCCCGCCCAGCGGGGATGGATCGCGCCGCAGGCCTGACAGACATAATGAGTGAGTGATTTCGCCATAAAGTTCAAACGGGTTTACGGGCCATGACGATCCACATGAGCGAACAGGCTTTAGCAATATAATTTCGGGACGATTCAACGATCAAACCTGATTCTGCCAGCACCTTCGCGTATGGATGCGTGGGAATCCATTCACCGATAATCACCTTTCCCCCCGGTTTAAGGACACGGACGATCTCTTTTAAAGCCTGTGCCCGCTCCCTTTTATCTTCGATGTTATGAATGCAGAATAATGACATAACGACATCCACGGATTGATTCGGAAGTTGCAGATCTCTTGCGTCTCCGTCATACAATTCGGTGCGCTGCGCAACCTGTTCAACCGTAATGTTCTTCAAGGCATTCTGCTGTGTGTTGCCGGATAAGTCCTTGCTATTCCAGATATCAATTCCGATGGAGCGGCCCGATATAAGCCGTTTCGCGGCGCCTATCATAAGCAGTCCCCGCCCTGTTCCTATATCGAGCACGGTTTCATCGCCGCGCCACGGCACCTGATTTAATATGAAATCGCGGATGTGTCGCTTGGTGACCAGACAGTAAAAAATCATCGAACTGCCGAGTGTCAACAGTGTCAGGGCAGTAAGCCAGAGCGCCAGGATGATGAAAGATGTTAAGCCGCCTACTAAACCGACAGGAAAAAAGAATGCTGCGGTGCCGATAATCAGCGCTCCCAGAAACAAGGAAATATTGACGTAGGGAGCATCAAAACCATAATCAGCGACATTTTTCTCCATCATAAAAATCCTTGATTTATACTTGTCACATAACAGCTTTTTACTTACAAGAGCAAGATGCAAACCCATCATTCCACTGACATCGCCATCATCGGGGCCGGACCGGTCGGGTTGTTCGCCATCTTTCAGTGTGGGATGCTTAAAATGCGCTGCCACGTGGTGGATACGTTGGAAGGCATCGGCGGTCAATGCACGGCGCTCTATCCGGAAAAACCGATTTACGATATTCCCGCGTTCCCGTCCATCGAAGCGGCGGACCTGATCACCCGGCTGGAGACGCAGGCGGCCGCGTTTCAGCCGACATATCATCTGGGTCAGCGTGTGGAGACATTAAAAAAACAGGATGACGGCTGGCAGCTGACGACTTCCGCGGGTACGGTCATCACGGCGAAAGCCGTGATCATCGCGGCGGGGTGCGGGGCGTTCGGACCGAACCGTCCGCCTCTTGCGGGTATTGAAGAGTATGAAGGAAAAAGCATCTTCTATATGGTCGCCCGCAAGGAAGCGTTTCGTGGCAAGCGCATCGTCATCGCCGGAGGGGGAGACTCGGCGGTCGACTGGGCGATTTCGCTGGCCGATATCGCTTCGCATATCTACGTCGTGCATCGCCGCGGTAAATTGCGGGCCGCGCCCGAGAGCATCTACCAGCTGGAGCGTCTGGCGCGGGAACGGGATGATGTCGAACTGGTCATTCCTTATCAGCTGCACGGCCTGGAAGGCGCGGGCGGACAGCTTTCCGCCGTCAACGTCGCCACGCTGGAAGGGGAAATAAGAAATTTACCCGCCGATATATTGCTGCCGTTCTTCGGGTTGAGCATGGAACTCGGCCCTATCGGCGAGTGGGGGCTGGGGCTCGACATGCATCATATCACAGTGCAGCCCACGACGATGCAGACCAATGCGGAAGGCATTTTCGCCATCGGCGATATCGTCACTTATCCCCATAAGCTCAAACTGATTCTCTGCGGTTTTTCAGAGGCGGCCATGGCGGCCCATGCGGCCTATGTGCATGTCTATCCGGACACCGCCCTGCATTTCGAATATTCCACCAGCAAAGGCGTGGCGGCTTGAAAAGCCCGGCGATCGACCCGCTGGATGCCCGGCTGCTGCTTCAGCACGTACTGGGTATTTCCGCGGAAGAATATCTGCGCAGTTCCCCCGTTCGATTAAACGCATCGCAGGAAGAAATGTATGAGGGATTGATGGCGCGGCGGCAGGCGGGCGAACCGGTCGCGAAAATCATCGGGCAAAAACCTTTCTGGAAACATCATTTCCTGACGAACCGCCATACGCTGGATCCCCGACCTGAGAGCGAGCATATCATCGAAGCGGCGCTCGCCCATCGTCCGGATATTATGGCCCCCCACCGCATCCTTGACTGCGGCACCGGTACGGGCTGCCTGCTGCTTTCCCTGCTGCACGAATATCCGAACGCTACCGGTATCGGCATCGACATTCTGCCGGAAGCGCTCATGACGGCAAAAGAAACCGCGGGACGCCTGGGCCTGGAAGAACGCGCGGATTTCAGGCATTTGCCGTGGACAGACCTGCATGAACCGGTGTATGATATCGTAGTCAGTAATCCTCCGTATATTCCAACGCTTGACATTGCTTCGTTAATGTCGGATGTTGCCTGTTATGACCCTTACGCGGCGCTGGATGGTGGCGAGGATGGTCTGGATGCTTACCGCGAACTGTTTGCCCATATGCCACGCCTGCTTAAACCCTCCGGTATCTTTATCTGCGAAATCGGGGTGGAACAGGAAGCTGGCGTAGTTGCCTTAGGAATGTCCGCATCCATGTCCTATCACGGAACATGGAAGGATCTGGCCGGTATTCCTCGAGTTTTGCTGTGGGAATATGAATGACCGGATACTGAACAGAATTGATGACACCAACCCCCAACCTTAAAAGAGAAGTACGGGAATGAATCGCAGACCGATGCACAACAACAATAACAACCGCCCGAACAATAACGGTGGCGGTAATAACGGCGGGGGTAATAACCATCGTTTTCGCCGGAACGGCAATAATCAGCGCGGCCGTCCGGGCGGCGGACTGGACTATGAGCAGGAAGGAGATTTCGTTTCTCCCCAGCAGCGCCGGCACGCACAGAACCAGCAGGCGAAATATCAGGATCTGGCGCGCAATGCCCGTCAGTCCGGCGACCGGGTCGAGACGGAATATTATCTCCAGCATGTGGAGCATTACACCCGCGTCATTCACCTCTCCGACGCCCAGCAGCGTGAGAAGGATGAAGTGCGCGGCGCCTCCCACTCCCGGCATAACCCCCGTGACGATGCGGAAGAAAACGCACATGGTACGACAGGTGAATCCGCTGCGGAAGAACACTCGGCTCCGGTGCGCCAGCATTATCAGCAACCGCGCCAGCATCCTGCAGGCCGGAATGACCATTATGAACAGCGTCCTGCCCGCACGCATGAGCGCCGACCGGAAAGCGGCGCTTCAACCGATGAGGCGCATGAAACTTCTTCCGAGTCTTCTCATCAGGAAGGAAACGAACAGCGCCGCCGCCTGCGTCCATTTCGCCAGCCACGGGAACCGTTTGCGGAACGCTCGGCTCCCAGAGAGGATCTTTTCACCGAATCAGCGCCTTCCGACAGAGAAAATGCGGCTGTGCCTATTGCTGGTGATGCCCAGGAAACTGCTCCTGCCCGCAGAGGAAGACCGCGCAAAGCTCTTAAGCCGGAGAGCGGCGAAGGAACGGAAAATCATGGGATGACCCTCGCCGGTGTATTGCCCAAAGCCGATTTTTAGCGCTTGATGAAAAAGGATGCAGCCTCTTCGCGTATCGTCACGTGGAACGTCAATTCCGTCCGCAGCCGCTTGCAGCATCTTGTGTCGTTCCTGCGGGAATATACCCCCGAGATCGTGCTTTTACAGGAGCTTAAACTGGAAGAAAGCCAGTTTCCTTATGAAGCCATTGAAGAATGCGGCTATAACTGCGCGGTATACGGCCAGAAAACTTACAACGGCGTGGCGATTTTAAGCCGCAGTTCGCTGGAGGACGTCCGGCAGGGATTATACGCCGAAGACGAGCAGGCGCGCTATATCGAAGCGGTGACGAACATAGCCGGTCAGATGGTGCGCGTCGCCTCCGTTTATGTTCCGAACGGTCAGGAAGTCGGGTCGGATAAATTCGTTTACAAATTACGTTTTCTTGAAGAACTGCACCGTTACGTTTCTTCGCTGCTGGCGTATAATGAAGTGCTGGTGCTGGGAGGGGATTACAATGTTGCCCCCACGCCGCAGGACGTATGGGATGCAAAGGCGCTGGAAGGCACGGTATGCTATCACCCGGAAGAACGCAGACGTCTCCATGCGCTGTTGCACTCGGGCGTATATGACGCCTACCGCAGCCTGCATCCGCAAGGTGAGGCGGCGTCGTGGTGGGATTACCGGGGCGGTGCGTTCGATCGGGGACAGGGGTTGCGCATCGACCATCTGTTACTCTCCGCCGAAGCGGTGGATTGTCTGGTGGAGTGTGAGATCGTAATGTCCGAGCGTGCGAAAGAAAAACCTTCGGACCATGCGCCGGTCATGGCCAGCTTCGCGTTTACTTAAGCTTGCCTAACGCCGCGAACATGCCAAGATCCATTCGTTCGAACGGCTCTGTGTCGGGTGTGCTTAATTCCGCCAGTAAAGTCTCCGCAGTATCCTCATATCCCTGCAGGGAAGGCTTCACCTCAGCACCTGACGCATGGATCACATCGCGTTCCAGAATATGAGAATAGGCGAATTTAAGGTTTATCAATCGGGCGATATCGGGGCGGTCGGCCAGCTGATATGCATGGGAAGCGTTCTGGGCGATCACGTCCTGGTAGGTGTCGTCCGAAAAGAAAACCCGGTAGGTGCCGGAAGGAATTTCGGGAAAGCGGTACTGGCGGATCGCAATCTCCCCGATAGCACGTTCTTCGGCAACTTCCAGATCATCCAGGCTTACAGATACGCTTTCCACCGCATCCCCCCGATAATGAATTCCACTTCCGTGTTCCCGTCATTGCCGAGCGGCAGCATCAGGGAGCGATATTTGACATGCAGGCCTTTAGTATTCGTGAACTCATCCTCCTGCTCGACCGGCAGACCCGTCGTCGTCACTTCTTCGAATTTATGCAGCAGGGACATGCTGGAGGGAAATACCAGCCGCTCACAAATCTCACGGGCGTTCAAATCGTCCCCGTATGCGGCGATCAGGTCACTGCCCAGATAAATATAGGCGAACCGGCTATGTTGCGTCTCGTCACGCTTCACCAGGAAACAGGATTTCCAGATGGGTTCGATGAGCGCGAAATCGATTTCCTTTTCACTGGGATAAGGGCGGTTGCCGCGTAATTCGTTCCAATAGCTGCGCAGGCGCTCGTTGATCCGTTGCGAGGCACCCCCCATGTCCACAGCGAGTTTCGTGTTTTCCTTCATTCCCGCTCATCCCTCTTATGCGTTGGTGAATAGCGAAAGCGCTTCCCCTACCAGATACAACGATCCTGTCACCAGTATAATCGCTGATTCAGGGTTTGTCACGGTCAGAAACGCCAACGCCTCGCCCAGACCGGCATGCGCCCTACCGTCATATTGCAATACTTTCACAATGCCTGCGAGTTCCAAAGCCGGGACGGCCTTAGGATCTCCTTTCATTTTCACACAGTGCAGGCTTGCGGCATGGGGAAGGAGGAGGCGAAGCGCGCCGGAGACATCCTTATCCTGGTGCATTCCAAAAATAATATGCACGGGAAGGGATTGCCCGCTTATCCACTGGTTCAGCATGGCGGCGGCGGAGGGATTATGCCCACCGTCCAGGAACACGGCGTGATGGGTGAGAGGCGTGCGGATACGTTGCAGCCTTCCCGGCCACGCTGCCGTCGCTACTCCCCCCTTCACGGCTTCCGGCGTCAGAATGCCCAGACGATCTACGCAGGCGATAGCCGTAGCGGCGTTGCCGTATTGATGCGCGCCGCTCAACGCAGGGGGAGGCGTGGTAATGCTCAAGCTGTGCGACTGATAATGCAGGGAGCCGTCCGCTGTCATACGGTATTCCCAATCCTGCCCCAGCATATGAACCGGCGCGTCGATTTCTTTCGCATGGTTCAGCATCACGTCGCGGGCCTCGGCAACCTGGTGGCCGATGATGCAGGGGGTCCCGGCCTTCATGATGCAGGCTTTTTCATAGGCGATCTTCGCGACCGTATCGCCGAGAAAATCCTGATGATCCAGGGAGACGGGCATCATGATCGTAGCGATGGGATGATCTATCACGTTCGTGGCATCCAGCCGTCCGCCCATCCCTACTTCCAGCAAGGTATAGTCTGCCGGATGTCCTGCAAACAGTCGGAAGGCCAGAGCGGTGGCGGCCTCGAAATAGGTGAGGGGGTAAGCCTGCAATTCAGGCACCAGCCGTTCCAGCGCTCCCAGCAATGCCTCGTCCGTTATCTGCCGGTTGGTCAGAATATAGCGTTCATGAAACGAAACCAGATGAGGAGAAGTATAACGATGCGCGCTTTGCCCCGCCGCTTGAATCATGGCATGCAGGAAAGCCAGTACGGACCCTTTGCCGTTGGTGCCCGCCACGTGGATTGCGGGGGGAATACGCTGCTGCGGATTGTCGCTAAGCCGCAAAAATTCCCGCATCCTTTCCAGTTTCAGTTCAACCGCCGGGAAAGGATGGTGATGTTCTAGGGTATGCAGAAGGGTGAGGAGGCGTGAATGCATCGCCTCAGTATGTCAGCCGAGAAACTTTATCGCAATAAGCATCCCGCCCGGTGCCATGATCATACCGCCGAGACGAATGGTCATGCGAAGCTCGCTTTCTCTTATTTTTTGCTCCAAGGTCCGAATGTCGGATTTTACTTCCTTATGTAATGACTGCATATCCGCTTTCAGTTCCGATTTAAACAGGTCTATTTCACTTTTAGTAGCGGCCCGTTCCATGGAATGGTTACGCTTCGCGCACCACGTCAACGATCATTTCCGCCTGTTCTTCAGGTTAGACCCTTATCTTTCAGACGCTTTACTAGCAGATGGGTGTCGAAAGTAATGGCGTTAATGGTAAAATGTTAGAACCAGTCACGTAAACCTTTTTAGGCTAGCGAAAATGGTTGATTTGCGAGACTCGAAGCGCAGTGTACTTAAGGTACATGAGCATCGAATCGCAGTAAATTGACCGTTTGCAGCTGCATAAAAGGGTTTACGTGACTGGTTCTTAAACTGTTTATTTTGTTTAGTATATCAGCAAGTGATATGCATTGTAAGGACCCAGGTTTTCCTGCCTCTTATCCTAACTGTGCAAAAATCTGCGTCAATGCAGAAACCAGTTCATCCATCATAAGCTCGGTATGCAGGGGAGAAGGAGTCAGGCGCAGACGTTCCGTACCACGCGGAACGGTCGGGTAATTGATCGGCTGTGCATAAATGTCGTATTCATCACGCAGGAGATCCGACACCATTTTACAACGTACCGCGTCGCCGATCATCACCGGTACGATATGGGTGGACGTATGCAGGTAAGGCAGGTCGGCAGCCGCCAGTTTTTCTTTGAGCAGGCATGCGGCCGCCTGATGCGCTTCCCGCAATTCGTGATGTTCCATCAAATGACGGATGGAGGCATTCGCTCCGGCCGCCTGTGCCGGCGGCATGGCGGTGGTGAAGATGAATCCCGGAGCATAGGAACGGATGGTGTCGACGATCGGCCCGGATGCAGCGATATAGCCGCCCATCACCCCGAACGCTTTGCCGAGCGTGCCCTGAACGATATCGACACGGTGCATCAGCCCTTCGCGTTCCGCGACGCCTGCGCCGCGCCTGCCGTACATACCGACCGCATGGACCTCGTCGAGGTAGGTCAGCGCGTTGAATTCTTCCGCCAGATCGCAGACGGTGGCGATATCGCCGATGTCGCCGTCCATCGAATACACGGATTCGAACGCGATGAGCTTGGGGCGCGTTCGCTCCGTTTCGCCGAGCAGCTGGCGCAGGTGATGCATATCGTTATGGCGGAAGATGCGCTTCTCCGCTCCGCTGTGACGCACGCCCTGAATCATCGAGGCATGGTTGCAGGCGTCGGAAAAAATGACGCAGTCCTTAAATAATCCGCCGAGGGTGGAAAGCGTGGTTTCATTGGCGACGTAGCCGGAGGAAAATACGAGGGCCGCTTCCTTGCCATGCAGTTCGGCGAGCGTCTCTTCCAGCGTGGCGATGGCCGCGTGGGTTCCCGAAATATTGCGGGTCCCTCCCGCACCGGCTCCCATGTTCGTAATCGCGTCGTGCATCGCTTCCAGTACCACCGGATGCTGGCCCATACCCAGATAATCATTACCGCACCAGATGGTGATATCCCGCCCGGCCTGATGACTGAAAGCGCGCGGAAAATTTCCGGAAATACGTGCCAACCGGTTGAATTCACGATATCTTCCCTCATCATGAAGCTTGTCGATCGCTGCGGTGAAAGCGGCGTGATAATCAATCGACGGAGAGACGGGACGAGTATCGGCGACCAGTGCGAGCGAAGCGGCGGATTTCATGCATCCGCTTATAACAAAGTTTCCATTGCAGGGGTATTGTTTTTTTAGAAAAAACCCGTTAAGAGAAAACCCGTTCCGTTGCATCGTTCAAAAGCCGCACTATATCATTCCATCATGGTCGACGCCCAATTCAATCTGAACCTTTTCGATGTCGCCGTCTGCCTGGTGATGTTTTTCTCCGCCATGATCTCGCTTTACCGCGGGTTCATCGGGGAATTTCTGTCGCTGGTGACCTGGTTCGGCGCCGGCATGTTCACGCTGGCCATGGCGGACAGATCCACGGCGTTCATGAAGCATTACATGACCAGCGGGCTCGGCGCAGCGGTGGTAGGGATCATGGGAACTTATTTTCTTACTATTCTCATCTTTGGCATGGTGAGCAGGATCCTGCTGCGCTATGTGAAAGACGGCGCGGATGTCGGCTGGCCCGACCATATGCTGGGGCTGGTGTTTGGGCTGCTCAAAGGCGGCATGGTGGTGGTGCTCGGCTTTATCCTGATGACGCTGGTGTTCAAGCAGCAGGGATATCCCGAATGGGTGCAGACGGCGCGTACCCTGCCGCTGGTGCAGCAGGTGACCCTTAAAGTCGTCCATATGATGCCGGAATATCTGGGTTCCATTTCGTCCCTCGGCGAACAGCCGCCTAAAGACGGCGAACCGGTACCCACGCCGCAGGAAATCGACCAGACCATCACGCATGACATCGAATCCATGCCGCCCAAGCAGACCGTCAACGGGCCGGTGGATGCGAACGCCCCGGCCAAGCCGGGCGCATTGGAACAATTGATCCAGGACGTGACCAAAGACCGTGAACAACCACAGGAGTAGCCACCCATCATGATGCCGTATTCGACGCTGGACGATCATTTCCATGAAGAGTGCGGGGTGTTCGGGCTGTACGGCATGGAAGACGCGGCAGCGCACGTGGCGCTCGGCCTGCATGCGCTCCAGCACCGGGGGCAGGAGGCGGCGGGGATCGTTTCCAACGATGCGGGACAGTTTTATACGCATCGGGCGCTGGGGCTGGTCGGGGATAATTTCAACCGTCCCACCGTTATCAAGAAACTGAAGGGAGCTTCCGCGATCGGCCACAACCGGTATTCCACCAGCGGCGCGCCGATGTTGCGCAATGTCCAGCCTTTCTATGCGGAATATCATTTCGGCGGGGTGGCGCTGGCCCATAACGGCAATCTGACCAATGCCTACAAGCTGCGGGAAATGCTCAAAAACCGCGGGTGCCTGTTTCAATCCACTTCCGATACGGAAGTCATCATGCACCTTATCGCCATCAGCCATGAGGTGAGCGTGGAAGCGCGGCTGATCGATGCGCTGGCTCAGGTCGAGGGCGCCTATTCGCTGGTAGTCCTGAGCGATCACGGCCTGATCGGCGTGCGTGATCCCCATGGCGTGCGGCCGCTGGTGCTGGGCAAGCTGGAAGGGGTGCATGTGCTCGCTTCCGAGACATGCGCGCTTGATATCATCGGTGCCGAATACATCCGGGATATCGAAGCGGGAGAGATGGTCATCATTTCTGAGACCGGCCTTCGGTCGCTTTATCCTTTCAAGAAAGTTTCCAGCAAATTCTGCATCTTCGAATATGTCTATTTCGCACGCCCAGACAGTACCAGCGAGGGCCTGAACACCTATGCGGTACGCAAGGCCATTGGCCATGAACTGGCACGGGAAAAGCCGGTCGAGGCCGATATCGTCATTCCCGTGCCGGATTCCGGCGTCCCGGCCGCGCTGGGCTATGCGGAGGAAGCCGGAATCGCGTTCGAACTCGGCATCATACGCAATCACTATGTCGGGCGGACCTTTATCGAGCCTACCGACAAGATCCGCCATCTCGGCGTCAAGCTGAAGCACAACGCCAACGCGGCCAGTATCCGCGGCAAGCGCGTCGTACTGGTGGATGACAGTATCGTGCGGGGGACCACTTCACGTAAAATCGTGGCGATGGTGAGGGCCGCCGGGGCGACGGCGGTGCATATGCGCATCGCCAGTCCGCCTTCCACCCATTCCTGCTTTTACGGGGTGGATACGCCGGAGCGGGACCAGCTGCTGGCGTCGCATATGAACGTAGCGGAGATGGCCGCCTACATCGAAGCGGACAGCCTGGGATTTCTATCCATTGATGGACTTTACCGCGCCGTCGGAGAAGGCAGTGGTCGAAATGAGGCCAACCCGCAATATTGCGACGCCTGTTTCACCGGACAATATGCCATCCCGCTGACCGACCGCAGCGAAGGATTCGCTTCCGGCAAAGGCCATGCGATCGAAGCGAAAGGCGGCAGGCGCTGAGTATGTTTCGTCATTTCCGTGGGTACTCCGGCGCTTCCGGTTACCGTTACGAAAAATGTTCCATTTTTCCCGGAACGACATTATGGTTTTTTTATTAAACGTTCTTTAGTCAGACCTGTCATACAGTCATACCGAAATTATTTTACAGGACATTCCATGCAGCAGACATCCGGCCTATTCCAGTCCGACATTACCGTACAGACGCAGGACGATAGTCATGTTTCCCACGCTTTCGCCGCGGGGGATGCGCGCACCGATACGATCCTGGATAATTTTACCTGGACAGGTACGACCGGACAGGCCGCAAACGTCACGTACAGTTTTGAAAACGTGCCCGGTTCCGCCGGATATTTCGACGCTTCTTCCACCGCCGCCGCCAAACTGGCGCTGCAGGCCTGGGCGAATGTCGCCAATATTCACTATACCCAGCAGAACAACAGCCCGGAAATGCTGTTTTCCAAAACCACTTTTTCAGACCCTACGGAAGGCGGGGTGACCAATACCAGTTTCGTCGGTACGACTATCAAGCATACCGACGTGGAAATCAGCGCGACGGAACCAACCTTCACTACCGGGTCATTCGGTTTCAGCATTCTTCTGCATGAGATCGGCCATTCGCTCGGGCTTAAGCATCCGGGTAATTACGGCCCGGGAGATACGCCACCTTATCTGTCCGCCGCGGAAGATAATTTCCGTTCCACGGTGATGTCGTATAATCCAGATAATCTGGTGAGTTACAGTAATCCGCCTACTACGCCGATGATTTACGACATCGCGGCGGCGCAGTATCTGTACGGGGCGAACACGTCTTATAACGCCGGGAACACGTTTTATGATTTCAGCGCCGGCGCCAAGAATGCCCATGCCATCTGGGACGGGGGAGGCATCGACACCTTCTCGGCCGCTGGCTACACGGGGGCTGGCGGGGTGAAGCTGGATCTTACCGCCGGGCTGGAACATTATAATCAGATCGGCCAGAATTATATCTGGGTGGCGTTCGGTGCCAATATCGAAAATGCGGAAGGTTCGAAAAATAACGATACCATCACGGGTAACGATCTCGGCAATCTGCTTTCCGGGCATGGTGGAGCCGATATCCTGAGCGGTGAAAACGGAAATGATACGATATTCGGTGGCGCGGGAATCGTTGATCCGACCGACGGCAATGATCAGATGGCCGGAGGGCTCGGGGATGACCAGCTTTACGGAAATGCCGGAAACGATACGATTTACGGAGGGCGCGGCATCGCCGACGCGCAGGACGGCAACGACCTGATCTATGCGGGCAAAGGTGCCGATGCGGTTTATGGAAACGCCGGGAATGACACGATCTTCGGTGGAGGCAGCGGGGTGGACCCCCTGGATGGCGCCGACCTGATTTTCGGCGGCAAAGGTGCCGACATCATTTACGGCAACGGCAGTGACGATACCATCTATGGCGGCGGCAGCGGATTCGATCCGGAAGAAAACGGCGACGCTATCTACGGCGGTGCCGGAAACGACGTGATTTACGGGAACGGCGGCAACGATACCATTTACGGCGGTGAAGGCAACGATACCATGAACGGCGGCGCGGGTGACGATTTGTTTTATTTCGATGCGAACAGCAGCGGAGTAGACGTCATCACGGGATTCGAAGGCGCAGGCGTCAGCGGGGGTGACAGAATTTTCATCGCCGCGCATATTCACGGCGGTAACATACAATCCGTGAACGATGTGCTGGTGCATACCACCTATGACGGAACGAACGCGTTTATCGATCTTGGCGGCGGCCACGGCGTGGAGTTGATCAATATCGGAGCGGTGACACTGAGCGCGGATGATATCGTCATTATTTAGTCTTTTTACTTTCATCAAACATTCATCCTGTGCAAGCCGCTTCTTGACTATACTGTAGAAATACAGCACAGAAGGCAGGCGGATATGACGGCGACTACAGGAGAACGGGCGAAACAGGAAGCGGATGCGTTTAAAGCGCGTGCATGGTTTCGTGATCTCGCAAACGAAATTTTCGGAATGGGTGAATACAGGGAGACTACGGGCAGGCCTTTGAAAATGCGTTATACACTTCGGGATCAGCGTATCCAGCTTCAGGAAGACAGACATAAGGCCGAGCGCACGAAGCGTTGCGGGACGGCATGGTCCGATGTCACGACACTCGAATGGGTATGTTTATGCGACCGGCATCATCATGAAAAGGATGAGCTCAGCGACATGATGGACATGCTGATCAAACAGACGCCTGATATTTTCAACCGATTCGATGAACCGGAGAAAGGCAGCCGCTTTTCGCATGCCGATATTTCCACCGCATCGCTCGGCGCGTTCGTTACCGAAATCAATGAAGGGGCAGGGGAGTTCCATGGGCTGAAGCCGTATCCGGATATGGAGTAGGTAACACCTGACGATATTCCGGTTTTTTAAGAAACGCTTGAAAAGCTGCTGGTCAACATCAGGGATTCACGCTAAGAACACAGCATGAATACCGACCATCCCAACCCATCGCTGCAGCGTAAACACGCGGCGCGTATCGCTGCCGTCCAGTTTATGTATTCCCGAATTATCGATCCTTCCGTTCCTCTTAAGCATCTGCTCGCATGGCAGCAGGAACAGATGGAAGCCAAAGACAAGGAAACCACGTTGCCCTACCCACCCGATAAGAAACTGCTGCAGGGACTTATAACGGGATGTGAGGAATTCAGGGCTGCGCTGGAAAATAAGATGCAGGAAATACTGACGGACCGCTGGAGCGGAAAGCGTATGCCCGCCGTCATGCGGGCCATTTTTCTGACCGCATCCTACGAACTGATTTACACTCCGGCCCTGCGTACTTCCATCATCATCGATCAGTATGTCGGCGTGGCGGACGCTTTCCTTGATGAGAGCGATATAGGATTCGTCAACGGGGTGTTGCAGGAAATTTCCGCACAGTTACGGCCAACCATCCCTCATGCGTGAGGGAGAAATCATCGAACGTTATGTAAAACCCCTGACGCAGGGCTTTGAAGGCGCGCTGGGACTTACCGACGACGCCGCGTTATTGCGTATTCCGAAAGGGATGGAACTGATCATCACGACCGATATGATGCGCGAAGGGGTGCATTTTCTTTCCGAAGCGTCCGCGGAGAATGTCGCATGGAAATTAATGGCCGCCAATCTTTCCGATATCGCGGCGATGGGGGGGCAGGCCTGCTGGTATCAGCTGGCGCTCTGCCTGACCGACAGGCAGGATGAACAGTGGATAAGCGCTTTCACGGGAGCGTTGAGACAAATTCAGGCACGATTCGGAATCGTTCTCACCGGAGGTGACACGATCCGCTCCAAGGTAGGATTGACGGCAAGCGTCACCATGCATGGGCTGGTACCTGCCGGAAAAGCGTTGAAACGCAGCGGCGCTCAACAAGAAGATCTGATTTATGTGACGGGAACGCTGGGTGACGCCGCCATCGGGCTGGCAATCGCTCAAGGCAGGCTTACGTCCATTCCTGATACAATTGCGGAAGCGGCGCTATTGAGATACTGGCGGCCCGAGCCTCGCCTTCAAGCGGGGCAGGCGTTACGAGGAATCGCGAACGCAGCCATGGATATCTCGGACGGGATTTTGGTGGATTGCCGGAAACTATGCGAAGCGTCCGGTGTAAGAGCTCTGTTGCACTATGCTTCGTTTCCTCTTTCGGAAACAGGAAATTATGTGCAGTCCCATCACGGTCAGGAGTTTTTATGCTGCATCTCGGCCGGAGATGATTACGAACTGCTCTTTACCGTGCCTGAAGAGAAACAGGGGGTTCTTCACCATGCTCTCAGCGCTCTTGATACTCGTTTTACCTGCATCGGACGTATCACTACCGGGCAGGGTATAGTGCTTTGCGATGCAGAAAATATGCCGATGAACCTGCCGGTGTCAGGCTATGAACATTGAAACGGAATTATTTTACGACGATACACAAGGTTCCACCGGCTTTTAAGCTATTGCACAGACCATTGGCCGTCACAAAATCGGGGAAGCCTGCGGTGCGTAAACGGAATAGTCGACCACGGCTACTGCCGTTCGGTGAAATAATTTCGTTCGTTACTCCTTTCAACGCAGGATGCTGAGCATTCAATTCCCGCCACTTGTCCTGTGCCGCCTCGACAGAGAGAAACGATCCGAGCTGGACATGATAGGTTCCTGTTACCGCACCGTTGCCGCTGTTATAGGAGGCAGCGGACGAATTGAACGGAGAGGCGGTACCGCCGCGTACGTTACGGCGGTATTGAAGGTAGGGACTATCGCTGCCTTGGTCGGAAGACCGGCGCGATGACTGAAGGCGGTTATAACGACCGGTATTCTGTACCGATCCGCCGAGATCCTTCACGGCCCGGCAGCGCATGTTTTCGGCGCGCGTCAAGGCACAGATACGGCGTACCGGCACCGTCGTTACGAACGGACCCATTCGTAAGGACAGCAGCTGGCCCTGTTCCGTGACGTTCCCGTAAGGCCGGGTGATCCGGATACGTAAAGTGCGCGGCAACAGGTTATCCCGTGATTTAAGCACGTGAACATAGCGGAGCGCCGCGGTTTCGTTAGGAAAAGAACTGATATCCGCCCAGAACGAATTTACACGGGAATTGTCGCTCGGTTTCGCATCCATCAACGCATTGCCGCGTTCTATGTAAGGGTTCGTCGCACCCTCCGAAAGCGGTACGGGAATCGCTTCCTGAACGGCTACCGTACCCCCTTTACCCGCTTCCCCTACGTTTGTCTGAGCGGCGTTCTGCGGAAGATACGCTTTTTGTGGTGAGCTATCCTGAACCGCGTAGGGATCCACGAAGGATTGCGGCGTGGTGACGGGATGTTGCGGCGTTGCGTACGCGGACGGCACGTATCCTGTCGGCAATGAAGCCGCGGGCTGCCGCGCTGGAGCAACCGGGCGCGCCGCCTGTCGCGCTGGAGACAGTTTTGCCGGCGCGGGCTGCACCGCGACCGCCGGTGCCGTGTTCTGTGCAACGGGAGCAGGTACAGGCGGCACAGGCAGAGGAGGTAAGGCAGCGGGCGGTGCGGGCTGTGGTGCAGGCTCCGGCTGGATGGTGGTATTCGTTCCCGCGGCAACCACTTCGGGATCCTCGCCACTGAACATCGCCGTTTCCGCGACGTAACACTCACCGCCGCCGCCTTGCCCTATGGCGGCGCAGATATTTTCGGCTTCCTCACGGCTGGCGATAGGACCGGCCTGCGTGCGGTAGTTCACGAAATTGTCAGGGTGTTTTACGAACTGGTCGGGCGTGTATTTCAGGCCGCCGAACACATCGGGAAATTTTTTCGATAATTCGTTCCAGTGCGCCTGCGCCTTGGCCTGTGAATCGAACGTGCCGAGCTGCACCATGAAGACGGTCTGCGCACTGGCGGCGAAAGGACTGGCGGCGAAAGGAACGGACAGCAGCAGTAGAAAAAATACATTACGAGCGAACATGCAAACCCATGATAATGATAAATATGGCAGGTGAATTGTACGCAGGTATATAACAATATGTGCGAAATGATAAAGTAAAAACTCATCGCCCCGACAGAATAGTCATGCGATTCATGGGGAATGGATTGCATTTGCCGCACGTAGGGTTATACAGCTTTCTCTATCGTTTCATTATTTCCATCAGAGTGGGCCCATGCATCAGGAATTGAAAAGCTGGATATTTCAGGAAGCGGCGGCGCTGAAAGCACGTTTTGAAAAAGGCCTGTGCCGCAATGACCACGTCCTTTTCGAAACCGGCTACGGTCCTTCCGGCCTGCCCCATATCGGCACGTTCGGCGAAGTGGCGCGAACCACGATGGTACGGCATGCGTTCGCGCAGATTTCCGACATTCCGACGAAACTGATCTGTTTTTCCGACGATATGGACGGTCTGCGCAAAGTGCCCGATAACATACCGAATCCCGATATGGTCGGCGCGCATCTGAACAAGCCGCTGACATCGGTACCCGATCCTTTCGGCACGCATGAGAGTTACGGCGCGCATATGAACGCCCGGCTGAAGGATTTTCTGGACCGTTTCGGGTTTGAATATGAGTTCCTCTCCGCCACCGAATGCTACCGTTCGGGCATGTTCGATGCCGCGCTGCTGAAGGCGCTTGAACGTTACGACGCCATCATGAAGGTGATGCTGCCGACGCTTGGGGCGGACCGCCAGCAGACCTACAGCCCGTTCCTGCCGATCTCGCCTGAGACGGGAGAGGTGCTGTATGTACCGATGAAAGCGGTGGATGCGGTGAAAGGCACGATCACGTTCGATGACGGAACAGGGCGGGAATGGATGCTGCCGGTGACCGGCGGGTCCTGCAAGCTGCAATGGAAGCCGGATTTCGGGATGCGCTGGGCGGCGCTCGGCGTCGATTTCGAAATGTATGGGAAAGACCATCTGGTCAATGGCAAGGTGTATTCCGCCATCTGCAAAATTCTCGGTGGCGAGCCGCCGCAGCAGTTTAATTATGAGCTGTTCCTCGACAAGGAAGGCCAGAAAATCTCCAAGTCCAAAGGCAACGGGATTTCGCTGGAGGAATGGCTGTCTTACGCACCGCCGGAGAGCTTGAGCCTGTATATGTACCAGACGCCGCAACGTGCCAAGCGGCTGCATTTCGACGTGATTCCCAAAGCCGTCGATGAATATATCATTTTCGTCGGCAAATATCATGCGGCGGAGACGGAAGCCGCCAGGCTGGAAAATCCGGTATGGGCCATTCACGGAGGCAAGGTGCCGGAACTGGGGCAGGCGGATCTCTCCTTTTCCCTGTTGCTGAATCTGGCGAGCGCCTGCCATCCGGAAGACGCCTCCGTATTGTGGGGTTTCATCAGGCGTTATCTTCCCGACGCTACGCCGGCAACGCATCCGTTTCTGGATCAGCTGGTCGGGTACGCGGTGC
Organism: Rickettsiales bacterium; assembly: GCA_965248995.1. Lineage (GTDB taxonomy): Bacteria > Pseudomonadota > Alphaproteobacteria > Rickettsiales > UBA998 > CBDFKY01. Next base: position 50,661 of record CBDFKY010000016.1, read on the forward strand.
GGTATTACCATGATTTCATCGCCTCGCAGACGGTATTGCGGACACCGAACGAGAAGGAAAAAGCCGCCCTGCAGGAATTACGCCGCAGTTTGCAAGGACCGTTCGCCGGAAGTCATGACGCGGAAGCGATCCAGACGGAAGTGTACCGCATCGGCTGCGACCACGGGTTCGAGCCGCTGCGCGACTGGTTCTCGTGCCTGTATCAAACCCTGCTGGGTCAGGCACAGGGGCCGCGGATGGGGTCTTTCATCGCACTTTATGGCACGCGTGAGACGGTGCAGTTGATCGACGACGCGTTAAACAGATCGTAATAAAAGACAGATGTTTTCCATAGCGCTTGCGAACCGCCGCGTTCTGCATTATAAGCACGGCTCAGCTTTGGGGGGTTAGCTCAGTTGGTAGAGCGCTTGCATGGCATGCAAGAGGTCAGGGGTTCAATTCCCCTATCCTCCACCAATCTTCCTTTGAACATGAAAAAGCCTTGAAACGCCCTGTCACTGCGGAGCAGTTCGAAGTGTGCTATCACTCAAAAAGACCAAATCTCTTGAAACCAAGCATGGAAGCTAAATTTCAGGAGTTCGATAAGAGTTCGATTCCTATTAGACCTCTATAATTCTATCAATATATACCATAGTATAACTTATTGTTGACATACATAAGTATATATCGTTAAATATTGCTATGGATCCAGTTAGAAACCCATTTGCTCCAGGAGCAGGTTCTCAACCGCCAGAGCTGGCGGGTAGAAGTGATATTTTGTCGTCAGCAGATATCGCGTTACAGCGAATTTTGATTGGACGTCATGACAAGTCACAAATTCTATTAGGATTACGAGGCACAGGCAAAACTGTTCTTCTAAATAAAATAGAACAAATGGCACAAGGACATAGGCATCAAACTTCATTTATTGAGGCCCCAGAATCAAAGCCCCTTGCCGATCTGTTGTATCCTAAAATTCACCAAATACTTCGTAAGTTGCTATTGATTGAAAATGCCAAATCAAAGGCGCATAGCGCGATGCGTACATTACGTTCGTTCGCAAGTGTTTTCAGAGTAGGTGTCGGCGATATTTCTATTTCTATTGATGCAGAAGCCGGCTCTGCTGATAGTGGCAATTTAGAATATGATTTAAGTGATTTATTCATTCGTATTGGAGAAGCTGCGCAATCAGCAGGAACTGCATGGACACTTTTGATTGATGAAGTGCAATATCTTTCAGAAGAAGAATTGGCCGCTCTTATTGTAGCAATCCATCGTTCTAATCAAAAAAGATTACCCATTATTTTCTTTGGGGCTGGCTTACCACAAGTTGCAGCTCTATCAGGTGATGCCAAATCTTACGCAGAACGGCTTTTTAATTACCCCGCAATTGGTGCGCTTGACGATCAAGCTGCTAAAGCGGCTATACAGCAACCAATTAATGAAGAAGAGGAATCTATTTCTGAGGCTGGCCTTCAAAATATTATTGCGAAGACCCAAGGGTATCCATACTTCCTTCAGGAATGGGGTTTTCAAGCGTGGAATGTTGCTGAACAATCTCCAATCAGTATTGAAGATGTAAGACGCGCTTCACCAGAGGCAATTAGTAGATTAGATGAGGGATTTTTTCGCGTTCGACTTAATCGCTTAACACCCAAAGAACGCGAGTATATTTTTAATATGGCTAAATTAGGTGATGGTCCATACCGCTCATCTGATGTGGCATTATTGCTCAATAAGAGTGCTCAAAGCCTAGGACCTCGTCGAGCAAAAATTATCAACAAAGGGATGATATATAGTTCCGCACATGGGGATATTGATTTTACGGTTCCCATGTTTGCGGATTACTTACGCAGAACATTCCCTCAAGAAACCGCATAGCAATTATTTGTAGGTATGCACGCGCTGCTTTTCCTACATTATCTGACAAGCAATCCAATTCTCACGGTGATGCTCTGTTAATCTATCGAGCCAAGCCATCGCTTCCATGAATTTTGGCATGAAGTTCGATTCAAAGTTCGATGTTATTCCTTTTGAGTCCACCATTTCATAGTTTCAAATTTGCAAGATGACTATGCCATTCCATATGCAAATAACCATTAACAGGTTAAAGTATTATAAACTATTGTATTATATAGTTAATTCAAAATTTACACGGATGATTGTATTATGTTATGATGAGTCATAGCATGGATTTACGGCGTCGCGTTGTTGCGTATGTCAGGGGCGGTGGAAGTAAGGCGGAAGCTGCCCGTCGGTTTGGGGTACACCATGGGTGTGTGTTTGATTGGATCACGCGTGATCGGTTGGAAGCGAAGAAACCGGGTCCGCGCAAGGCGCATAAACTGGACATAGAAGCACTGCAACAGGCGGTGGAATGTCAACCTGAGGTAATGGGTAAGGAACTGGCGGTACACTTTGGGGTAAGGCCGAGTACGATCTGCTATGCGCTGAAGCGGTTGAACATCAGTCGTAAAAAAAACCTGGACGTATAAAGAAAGCGACAACGAGAAACGCAAAGCGTACCTCAAGCGCTGGTGGCGTTACCGGATGCAGGGCAAGCAGTTTGTGTATGTCGATGAAAGCGCCTTCGCACCCACCGCCGAACGCACGCATGGCTTCGCCCGAAAAGGCAAGCGTGTGCATGGGCAACGCAGCGGGCAGCGCAGACCCCGCACCAGTTTCCTGGCAGCCTTGTGCGGCAAGCAAATGCTTGCCCCCTTCCTCTTTCAGGGTACCTGCAACACTGCCGTTTTTAATGCTTGGCTAGAGCAGGAACTCTGCCCGCATCTTACCCCTAACAGCGTTGTCATTATGGACAACGCCACCTTCCATAAATCTACTTTAACACAACAGCTTATTCAGCAACGACAGGCAACGCTATTGTTCCTGCCTCCCTATTCTCCCGATCTCAATCCTATCGAAAAACGTTTCGGCACCATCAAACGATACCGATCCTACACACCAGAAATATCCCTCAATCTTCTCATTCAAACATACGGATAATTATTGAATTGGGTATAGTCAAAAAAAGCTGTATATGAAATTCGGTTGCTTTTGTTATTCCCGTTCAGCACGAAATACATTAAAAAGGATAATCTTATGAAAACCGTTTTACTGCTGATCGGCTCTAACCTGTTCATGACGTTCGCATGGTATGGGCACCTTAAAAACCTTAACCACAAACCGCTGATCGTCGCCATTTTCGCCAGTTGGGGCATCGCGTTTTTTGAATATGTGCTGCAGGTTCCCGCCAATCGTGTCGGCTATCGGACTTTTTCGCTCGGGCAGCTTAAAATCATCCAGGAAATCATTACCATGTGCGTGTTTGTGGTTTTCGCTTATTTCTATATGGATAAGCCGCTTAGCCTGAATTATTTCTATGCGGGACTCTGCATGGTCGGAGCTGCATTCTTTATTTTTCGTGATTCGGTCTAGATTAAGTATACGACGTATTTATTTGCGCTGAATAATATGTCCCTGTAGTCTTAAACCCGTATGGATGAACTTGACGATTTTGCAAAAACGGTCGAATTTGAACGGATCAAAAAGACGGTATGAAACCGGTGGAATCCTTTCATGAGAACGCCGGTGACATTCTGCCTGCCGATGATCATTACCGCCGGATAGCGGATTGCCTCTCTCAACCGGCATGGATTTCGGACGCGGACGGGCAGGTCTTCTGGTATAATCGGCTCTGGCATGAGCATACGGGAGCGGGTTCTGAAGGAGAAGGAAGGGGGGAATGGTGGAGTTTTCACGACCCCGCCATAATCGACAGACTTAAGAAAAACTTTCAAACCGCCGTGGAATCAGGGCTTTCCTGGGAAGATACGGTTTCGTTGAAGAGCAGAGCGGGCGAATGGCGTTGGTTCCTTTTCCGTGTCAACCCCGTAAAGGACGACAGCGGCAAACCCGTCCGGTGGCTCGGTACGTATACGGATATTACCGATCGGCGCAACGCGGAAAGCCGGGTGGTCGACCAGCTGAAACGTGAGCAGCGTTATAAAGCCCTGTTCGATTCGATCGATGAAGGGTTCTGCATTGTCGAAATGATGAAGGATACGCGGGGTAAGGTCGTGAATTACCGTTATCTGGAAATCAACCCGGCCTTTGAACACCATACCGGCATGAAGCAGGCGGCCGGTAAAACGGCGCTGGATTTCGATCCGCATCACGAACGTTACTGGTTCGATCTGTATGGGACCATCGCCGAGACCGGGGAACCGCAGCGCGCCGTCAGTCAGGCGTTGAACGGTCAATGGTTCGAGGTGTACGGTTTCCGGATGGAACCGGCGGAGGATAAACATGTCGCGATACTTTTTTCCAATATCACGCAGCGTAAGAACGCCGAGCTGGCGGTCATCGAAAGTGATCGGCGGTTTCGTGATATGGCCGATTCCATCAGTCAGATGGTGTGGGTGACCCGGCCTGACGGCTATCATGAATATTATAACAGGCGCTGGTATGAATTTACCGGCGTCGACCGAGGATCAACGGATGGAATGGTCTGGGACGATATCATCCACGCGGAAGACCAGAAGCGGGCAACGGCATGCTGGCAGCATAGCCTGCGGACGGGGGAGCCCTATGAAGTGGAATATCGTCTGCGCCGCGCCGACGGCGTGTATCGCTGGGTACTGGGGCGTGCCGAGTGCGTGAAGGATGAAACGGGGAATATTCTGAAATGGTACGGCACCTGCACGGATATCGGCGTGCAGAAAGATCGCGAGGAGTTTATCGAATCCATTCTGGCCAGCAGCCCGGACTGCATCAAAGTGATTAGTAAGGAGGGAAGCCTTCTTCTGATGAACGAAGGCGGTCTGAAACAGATGGAGCTTGAAGATTTCAACACGTGCAGGAATGTATTATGGGCGGATCTCTGGCCCGTTGAGGAAAAGCGGAAAATTCAGGATGCCATGGCGCGGGCATTGAAAGGAGAAGCGGCGAAATTCGAAGGATTCTGCGGGACGGCCAAGGGAACGCCGAAATGGTGGGAGGTGATTGTCACTCCCCTGAAAAATGCGGAAGGTCGCAGTGAACAGATGCTGGTCATTTCCCGTGACATCACCGCTCGCAGGAAAGCGGATGAAGCGCTGGCGAAAAGTGAGGAATCCTGGCGTACCCTGACGGAGGCCATGCCGCAGCTTGTCTGGGTGGATCGGGGTTCGGATGGATACTGTGAATATCTCAGCAGTCAATGGGAGCATTATACCGGCAAACCCGTTCGGGAACTGCTCGGGTTCGCATGGCTGGAACTGCTGCACCCCGATGACCGGGAACGTACTGCCATCGCCTGGCAGGAGTCGGTGGCGGGCGTGGCCGAATATAATATAGATTATCGTATCCGCAGGTTCGACGGCACGTATCGCTGGTTTAAGACGCGGGGAGTGCCCGCAAAGGATGAACAGGGCAATATCACGTTCTGGTATGGCACCTGCACCGATATTCAGGACTTGGTCGAGACACGGCAGCAGGCGGAGGCGGCCAATGTCGCCAAATCCGAATTTCTCGCCAATATGAGCCATGAGATCCGCACTCCCATGAACGCCGTGGTCGGCTTGGCGAACATTCTGGCCCGCTCTTCGCCGTTGACTCCGAAACAACAGCAGTATGTGGGGACTCTGCGGCTGTCCGCCGACACGTTGCTGGCGCTGATCAATGATCTGCTCGATATCGCCAAAATCGAGTCACAGGTCATCGAACTGGAACGGATTCCTTTCGACATGCTCCGGTTCTTGGAGGAACTGGTCAGCATCATGTCGGTGCGGGCGACGGAAAAACGACTGGATTTCCATTTTGAAAACCATGATATCACGGGCCGGACTTTTCTCGGTGATCCCACCCGCCTTCGCCAGATATTGATGAATTTATGCAGCAACGCGATTAAATTTACGGAAACGGGGAGTATTACCCTATCCTGCCGCCCTGAAAAGGTAGAACAGGACAAAACCTGGATAATTTTTGAGGTGAAGGACACCGGAATCGGCATCACCCCGAGACAGCTGGAAACGGTTTTTGATAAATTCGTACAGGCGGATTCCACCATCAGCCGCAAATATGGCGGCACCGGCCTTGGTCTGGCCATCACCCGGACCTTGACGAATAGGATGGGAGGTTCTATTCATGCGGAAAGCGACATCTGCCAAGGGTCCGTTTTCAAAGTAATTTTACCTTTTGGGAAAGATGAACTGTAACTGTTTCCCACGGGCTGCGTGATATCGTCTTATGCGGTAAGCAAAATGCGCCAGTACCTTGATTGCCTACGGGCAAGGAAACTTTTAAACTGCCGCGCTGATACGCAGTTTCTTTTCCAGATCGTCCGGATTAAATGGTTTGGAAATATAATCGTCCATTCCGGCTTCCAGGCAATTTGCTTCATCCCCTGAGAGCGCATGGGCCGTCATTCCGATAATCCTGACGGCGGACAGGGCATGTGTTTTTTCATAAGCACGGATTTCACGCGTGGCATCCAGCCCGTTCATGAACGGCATCTGCACATCCATCAGAATGGTGCGGTAATGTCCCGTTTTGAATAACGTCAGCGCCTCGCTGCCGTTCGTGGCGACGTCGCAGGCGTAGCCGAAATGCTCGATAAACGATTTTGCGACCAGTACGTTCGCCGGGTAATCTTCCGCAAGCAGGATTCTGACCATTGGGAGCGGTTGCGGCACGGAGGGAAAGTCGGCGGAAAAGTCATCTTTATTGGCTTCGGCCCGCATTTCCGTTTTCAACGGCAGGGAAACCGTGAAAGTTGATCCCTGGCCGACCACGCTTTCAATCCTGATGGTGCCGCCCATCAATTCCGTCAATGTTTTCGTAATCGCAAGTCCTAGCCCGGTTCCGCCGTAACGGCGGTTGATCGAAGAATCCGCCTGGATGAATTTTTCAAATACGGTTTCCACTTTATCCGGCGCGATGCCTATGCCCGTATCCGTAACCGAGATATGGATAAATTCCAGGTTGGCCTGCTCCGTTTCATCACAGGTCACTTCCAGCACGACGCTGCCCCGCTCCGTAAACTTCAGGGCGTTGCTGCATAAATTGACGAGTATCTGGCGGATACGCGCCGGATCACCCAGCAAGTTACGTTTTTCTATGCAGCGGCAGCTATGCTCTGCGCGAAAGATCAGGTTTTTCTCCATCGCCTTCACATTCATCATACTGATGATTTCGTTGACCAGCGTGATGATCGAAAACGGCACCTCCTCCAATTCTACGGAACGCGCCTCGATTTTCGATATGTCGAGCAGGTCGTTGATCAGCGCCAGCAGGGAATCTGCGCTGAGTTGCAACGTTTCGATGCATTCACGTTGACGGCCGGTCAGGGGGGAGCTTTTCGACAGAATCGTCGAAAGGCCGATCACCGCGTTCATGGGGGTGCGTATCTCATGGCTCATGTTGGCGAGGAATTCCGATTTGGCCAGGTTCGCCTGCTCGGCGCTTTGCCGGATATCGACCATCTCCTGGATATCCGTGCAGGTGCCGTACCATTTCGTAATGTTTCCTTCCGCGTCACGCACGCATTCGGCGCGTCCAAGGGTCCAGCGATATACTCCGTCAGCGCGGCGCAGGCGGTATTCGATCTCATAAGGCTCGCCTGTCTCCAGCGAATGCTGCCAGCGTGTCCGTGCACGGGACTGGTCGTCGACGTGAAACATGCCGTGCCACCCTTCTCCGTCCGTCGAACCGGGCGGGGTACCGGTGTAATCATACCAGCGTTTGTTATAATATTCGTGGTAGCCGTCGGGCCGGGTTACCCAGATCATCTGGTTGATGGAATCCGCCATATCCTTGAATTGCTGCTCGCTCCGGCGCAACGCCCGTTCCGCCTCGACGTTTTTTGAAATATCGCGGCTGAAAGAAGTGAAAAATATTTTATCGTCTATTTTCTGAGAGGTGACGGTCAGTTCGACAGGAAATTCGATGCCGGACCTGTTCATCGCCGTAATTTCAACTCGCTGGTTCAGGATGGCGTGCTCACCCGTCGCCAGGTATTTTTCCATTCCCTTGCGGTGCATGGCGCGGTAACGTTCGGGTATGATGAAAGCGGACATCTCGGTTCCTATCATCTCCGCGCGTGACCAGCCGAAAATAATTTCGGCCTGATCGTTCCATTCGGTCACCAGCCCCTGGCTGTCGCTCATGATCACCGCGTCGAGCGCGGTATCGATGACGATGCGGGTACGGCGCTCGTTTTCCTCCAGAATTCTGGTCTGCGCTTCTTTTTCCAGCAGGTAATCGCGCCGGTGATACTGCCGCCTGCGATCACGCAAGGCGGATTTCAGCGTGGTGATCAAGGTTGAAATGTTAAGGGGCCTCCCCAGCAGCGTCATGTTGCCGACTGTCTCCAGCGTGCTGTTCGAGCGCTGATATTCCCCCTGTGCCGAGGTAAGTACGATCAGCGGAAAGTCCGACCAGGAAGGCTGTTGGCTCAGTGCTTCCTCCAGTAGCCGGTTCTTATCCCTTAAAATGGATTCCTCGGTCAGGATGGCGGCATCGGCGCCGAGCGATATTTCCCTGCATACCGCGGCCATATCGGCGCAGATAAGCGATGCTATCGATTGATCCTTCAGTATGTTCTGCGTAATCGCCGCATCTCTCAGCGTAGGAGCCAGAATCAATACGGAGTGGTGAGGGGAGGAATGGTCGGATATCATAAGGTGTGAAAGATTGCCCGAGTACCCTTGCGCATGAATGATGCGCACGAATATAACAGGTTTTCCGAGCAAGACAATTTATGTCTGGATCGCAAAAGGCGAACCGTATCTCTTTTTTATCGCGCCGAACGTACCGTGACCCACGAGAAAATATTACTGTAACCCTGGAGTATATAAAATGACGACGATTACCACACGTGACGGACATACACTCTACGCAAAAGATTGGGGAGAAGGCCGCCCCGTCATCCTGCTGCACGGCTGGCCGCTTTCCTCCGATATGTGGGATGCGCAGGGAATGGCGCTTGCCGAAGCGGGATTCCGCGCCATCGCGTATGATCGCCGCGGGTTCGGGCGTTCGGAGCAGCCGTGGTCGGGTTATGACTACGATACGCTGGCCGATGACCTGGCGGACGTCATGAAAGGAATGGAAGCGGATAAGGATGTCACCTTGGTCGGTTTCTCCATGGGCGGCGGGGAGGTCGCTCGCTACATGAGTCGCCACAAAGGCGAAGGGGTGATATCGACGGCGCTGATTTCTTCCGTAGTCCCTTATATGCTCAAGACAGCCGACAACCAGAACGGAACGCCGGAAAAAATGTTTGATGACATCATGGACGGTATCAGGAAAGACCGTGCGCACTTCTTCCGGCATACGTTCTTGCCGCAGTTTTTCGGGGTAGGGATGCTGTCGCACCCGGTAAGCGATGAAGTGATGGATATGGCGACGGTGACTGCTATGCAGGCGAGCCTGCATGCAACGATCGAATGCGTCAAATCGTTCAGCCATACGGATTTCCGCTCCGACCTTTCCGCATTCGGCGTACCGACATTGATCATTCACGGTACGGGAGATAAAACCGTACCGATCGACGCGGCGGGAAGGGCGGCGGCTAAAGGCATCGCGCAGTCCACCCTGATCGAATATGACGGGGAGCCACACGGCCTGAACGTGACCGCAGGTGAGCGTCTTACCAGGGATCTGCTTGATTTCGTACGGTCACGGAGTTTTTCCTCCATGCCCGTTTCAGGTTTGGCCCGTACGGCATAGCATAAGCTGTTAAAATTCCTCCCCGCTCCGTCCACGGCGGGGAGGAACATAACCGAGACCGTTCTAGCTTCTGTAATCAGGATCGAGATCGAAACGATCCAGCTCCATCACTTTCACCCAGGCCGCGACGAAATCGCGCACGAAGGTTTCCGTTGCGTCTTTCGCCGCATACACTTCCGCGATGGCGCGCAATTGTGAATTCGAACCGAAGATCAGATCCACCCGTGTCGCCGTCCATTTCAGGCTGCCGCCCGAACGGTGATGTCCTTCGAAAACGTCTTCCTCTTTCGTGATCGCGCTCCACTTAGTACGCATGTCGAGCAGGTTGACGAAAAAATCATTGCTCAGGGTTCCGATGCGGGAGGTAAACACACCTTGCTGAGAGTTATCCACGTTGGCGCCCAGTACCCGCATTCCTCCCAACAGCACCGCCATTTCCGGTGCCGAAAGAGTAAGCAGCTGCGCTTTGTCGAGCAGTAATTCCTCAGCCGTCAGGCGGTAATGACGTTTCAGATAATTGCGGAACCCGTCCGCTACCGGCTCCAGCACGTCGAAAGATTCTACGTCCGTTTGCTCGGCGGTAGCATCCGTGCGGCCAGGCTGGAACGGTACCGATATAGGATGTCCCGCATCCGCGGCGGCTTTTTCCACGGCGGCGCATCCGCCGAGTACGATAAGGTCGGCGAGCGAGATCCGTTTCCCGTTCCCTTGCTTCTGATTGAACTCCGCCCGGACGGATTCCAGCACATCCAGCGCCGCTTTCAGTTTCTCCGGCTCATTCACTTCCCAGCCGTTCTGGGGAGCGAGACGGATCCGCGCACCGTTCGCGCCGCCGCGCATGTCCGAACCCCGGAACGTGGATGCGGAGGCCCATGCGGTTGCCACCAGGCGGGAAATACCTAGCGAAGAAGCGAGAATCTTCTGTTTCAGGAACGTGATGTCCGCCTCATCCACCAGCGGATAATCCGCCGCAGGAACGGGATCTTGCCAGATCAGCGCTTCCGCCGGCACTTCCCTGCCTAGATAGCGGATGCGCGGCCCCATGTCGCGGTGCGTCAGCTTGAACCAGGCGCGGGCGAACGCGTCCGCGAACTGGTCGGGGTTCGCATGGAAGCGGCGGGAGATGGGCTCATAGATCGGATCCATCCTTAGCGCCATATCCGCCGTCGTCATCATGATCGGCACCTGTTTGCCGGACCCGTCCACTTGCGGCGCATGATCTTCCTGTCTCAGCCCTTTCGCGTGCCATTGATGCGCGCCTGCCGGGCTCTTGCCGAGTTCCCATTCGTAGCCGAACAAGACATCGAAATAGCCCATGTCCCACTGCGTCGGATTCGCCGTCCACGGCCCTTCGATGCCGCTGGTGATCGCGTTGACCCCGTGACCGGTTTCAAACGCGCTGCTCCATCCCAGACCCTGATCGACAATGCTGGAACCTTCCGGTTCCGGCCCGACATGCGAGGCTTCGCTCGCCCCGTGGCATTTGCCGAACGTATGGCCACCCGCCACCAGCGCCACGGTTTCCTCATCGTTCATCGCCATGCGGGCGAAGGTTTCACGGATATCACGACCGGAGGCTACCGGATCGGGCTTTCCGTTTGGCCCTTCGGGATTGACGTAGATCAATCCCATCTGCACGGCGGCCAGCGGGTTTTCAAGCTGCCGGTCGTCCTGGTAGCGGCTGTCGCCGAGCCAGGTATCCTCCGTTCCCCAGTAGATATCCTCCTCCGGCTCGAACACGTCCGCGCGTCCGCCCGCAAAGCCGAACGTCGCGAATCCCATGGATTCCAGCGCGCAGTTGCCGGCCAGCACCATCAGATCCGCCCAGGATAAACTGCGACCATATTTCTGTTTTACCGGCCAGAGCAGCATCCGCGCCTTGTCCAGGTTGGCGTTGTCCGGCCAGCTGTTGAGCGGTGCGAAGCGCTGCGCTCCCGCACCTGCGCCGCCGCGCCCGTCGCCCGTACGGTACGTCCCGGCGCTGTGCCACGCCATCCGGATGAAAAGCGGCCCGTAATGTCCGTAATCGGCAGGCCACCAGTCTTGAGAATCCGTCATAAGGGCGAAAATATCGTTTTTCACCGCGTCGAGATCCAGCGCCTTGAATGCCTGCGCGTAGCTGAAGGATTCTCCCAGCGGATTAGAACGCGGATGATGCTGATGCAGCATTTCAATATGTAGTATGTTGGGCCACCAGTCCTTGTTGGCGCGGCGCTGCGTAAGCTGCTTCTTATCCCCGTTAAACGGGCATCCACCGGATTCAGTCATCTTTCTCTCCTAACTATCTGTTTAGTGGATTGACACTACAAGCAATGATTGATTAGATAAAATATAAATATCTTATAGATCCTATAACCTGTACCTAAGTCTTCCTCATGAACCTGCGTGATCTTCATTACCTCGTTACCGTAGCGGACTCCGGCCAGTTCGCCCGCGCCGCCAAGCTCTGCCATGTCAGCCAGCCGTCGCTCAGTATGCAGCTCAAAAAACTGGAAGAGGAACTGGGAGTCAGCATCTTTGAGCGCTCAGGGCGTGAGCTTATCATCACTCCGACCGGCAGGGCACTAATCGAACATGCCCGCAGCGCCTTGGCGGAAGTCGATCAGATGCGGATGATCGCCCGACATTTTTCCGGCCAGGGCGCGGAATTCCGGCTGGGGATCATTCCGACCGTAGCCCCGTATCTGTTGCCGGAGTATCTGCCACGTATTCGCTCCATGCTGCCGAAACTGAAATTGAAACTGGTGGAAGCGCAGACCGCTTCTCTGGAAACCTCCCTCAAGAAAGGGGAACTGGACGGGATTATCCTGTCGTTTTCGGACCATGCGTCGGACTTCGCTACCGCTACGCTCTACCATGAGCCCTGCCTGCTCGCCGTCCCGATGGCACATAAGCTGGCCCGATATGAAAAGGTGGGATTGAAGGACATCGCCGGTGAGCAGGTCTTGCTCCTGGAAGAGGGGCATTGCCTGCGTAACCATGTGCTCATCCTTTGCCACAGGCAGGGATTGCAGGAAAACGTCGATTTCCGCGCCACCAGTCTGGAGACGCTTCGCCATATGGTGGCCTGCGGGGAGGGGATCACCATCATGCCCGAATCAGCGATGAGGAAGGACGACGGTCTGGCCTACATTCCCTGTCATGAAGTGGGATTCACCCGCGAAATACGCATCGCATGGCGGCAAAGCACACCCCATCGGGCAATTATCGATCAGTTGATCAACTTGGCCTCGAATAACCCTGAATCCAGCATTTTTTATAAAAACTCCGGCAAGCGGGCAAACCGTTGATTTTATGGATATCAGCCCTTGAATGATGGGATAAATATCATTAAACTGGACCGTTATGACACCCATCTCTCTTGCTTCCCTGCACACGCAACCTTCCATGGCTACTCCTTCTTCACCACAATGGACCCCGGAAAGCTGGCAAACGCGCCAGATTCGCCAGCAGCCGCTGTATCAGGACAAAATATCCCTGGAACAGGTGGAGCGTACCCTGGCGTCTTCTCCGCCATTAACTTCGTCGGCCGAAGCGCGCAGTTTGAAAGCGGAACTGGCGCAGGTCGCCGAGGGAAAGGCGTTTCTGCTGCAAGGCGGCGATTGTGCGGAAAGTTTCGCTGAATTCAACGAAACGAACCTGCGGAGTTTCGCGCGGGTCATCCTGCAGATGACCATCGCGCTGATGTATGGCGCAGGCTCGCCCGTCGTCAAAGTCGGGCGCATCGCCGGACAGTTCGCCAAGCCGCGTTCCACCAATATGGAAACGATCGCCGGGGTGGAACTGCCGAGTTACCGCGGCGATATGATTAACGGGCCGGAATTCGTGGAATCCGCCCGGCTTCCTGATCCGGAGCGGTTGCTGAAAGTCTATCATCAATCCGCCGCGACGCTTAATTTCCTGCGGATGCTGTTCCATGGTGATTTCGCCTCGCTCGACCGGATCAGCGGCTGGAATATGGATTTCGTCTCTTCATCCGCGCAAGGGCGTCGGTTCGCTGCCATCGTGGAACGTATCAACGAATGCATGAGCTTCATCCGTGCCTGCGGCATCACGCCCCAGCACGCGAGGCAACTGGCGGAAGCCTCGTTTTATACGTCGCATGAAGGCCTGTTCCTGAATTATGAGCAGGCGCTGACACGGCGTGATGAGGAAGATGAGAAATATTACGTCTGTTCCGCCCATATGCTGTGGATCGGGGACCGTACCCGCGATCCGAACGAAGCGCATGTCGAATTCCTGCGCGGCGTCGCCAACCCGATCGGCTGCAAACTCGGGCCTTCCATGACCCGGGACGACCTGCTGCAGCTTTGCGATATTTTAAATCCCCAAAACGAACCGGGCCGCCTGACCTTTATCGTCCGGATGGGCGCGGCGAAAGTGGGAGAACTGCTGCCGCAGCATGTGCGCACGTTGAAAGAGGAAGGCCGGAACGTCGTCTGGTCGTGCGACCCGATGCACGGCAATACCATTCAATCGCCAAGCGGGTATAAAACGCGGAAATTCAATGATATCCTCTCGGAAGTCCGGCAGTTTTTCGCCATTCACAAGGCGGAAGGCACGCATGCGGGCGGCGTCCATTTTGAAATGACGGGGCAGGATGTGACCGAATGTTTAGGAGGTGCGCAGGCGATTTCCGAAATAGATCTGGGTGACCGGTATCATACGCACTGTGACCCGCGCCTGAACGCTTCGCAAAGCCTGGAGCTGGCGTTCCTGATCGCGGAAGAATTGCGACGGCATCAGGCATAACTATTGATGCTGACGCATAAACGCGACCACTTCGCCGTTGCAGCGGATATCGGCCTGCGTGACGGGTTGTTTCAATGCAATTCCCGACAAACTACGGCAACGGGACAAGGCGACATACAGCTGACCCGCCGCGAAGGCGCCGGTGCCGAGGTCGATGATCACCCTCTCAAGCGTCTTGCCCTGGCTTTTATGGATAGTGATCGCCCACGCGAGGGTCAGCGGAAACTGGCTATAGGATCCAAGTGGTTTTTCAATGATGCGATCCTGTTCTTCACTGAATTCATAACTGATCGTTTTCCACTTTTCCTGCTCCACATCATGCACGACGTCACCGACGCGAACGCGGATGACATCATCGCCCAAATGTTCCACGATGCCGATGGTTCCATTCACCCACCCCCCTTCCGGATCGTTACGCACGAACATGACCTGCGCGCCGGCCTTCAGCATCAGGGATTCAGGAGCGGGCAGACGTTCGCCCTGCAGGCCGAAATTACCCTGCAACGTACCTGAATAAGTGCGCGCCGAAGCGGCAAGGGCGCCGAGCCGCACCTCGTTGATCCGTTCCGCCAGGTTATTCGTGCTGCAAAGCACCAGCGTACCGGGAGCGGGCACCGCTCTCGCCTGCACGCGTGCATTCAGCAGGGAAAGCATGGCGGGTGGGCAGTCGCCGGCGCGAATAGCGTTCAATATACCGATGAATGCCTCATCCTGCTGGCGATGGATGGTGTTGAACACTATCGTCTGAAAATCGGCTTGCGCATATCCTTCGGTCGCAAAGAAAAAAGGAGAAGCGTAATATTGCGCGAAAAATTCCTTTTCATGATTCGCCACCACCGGTGGAAGCTGAAACAGATCCCCGATGATGCAGACCTGTACACCGCCGAAAGGGGCGGTGCTGCGGCGGGCCAGCTGCAGGCTTTTATTGATGCCGTCGAACACGTCGGCACGCACCATGGAGATTTCATCGATGATGAGCAGATCCAGTTTCTTCAACATGGGATTGCGGATCGGTTTGATATCGTCCGCATTTACGAAAGACGGTTTCAGGCGAAAAAACGAATGGATGGTCTGGCCGGAAACGTTCAGCGCCGCCACGCCGGTCGGCGCCACCACGGCGACGCTTTTTTGCGTATGGGTACGGAAATACTGCAGGAAAGTGGACTTCCCCGTACCGGCCTTTCCTGTCAGGAATACGTTCTGATCCGTATGTTCCAGCAGATCGAAAGCGTAGGCAAACTCAGGCGTTAACTCTTCGCGCGTGATGGGCTTGAGCGTGGACGAATGCATCACCGCGCGGCGCCTTCCACCCCGTCCCAGAATAACGCGGCGGGATGGCTGCCGTAAAGTTTCTCCAGGGTGCGAAGCCCGGTGGGGGAGGTAACGTTGATCTCGGTGAGATGGTTACCGATCAGGTCGAGTCCCGCCAGATGCAGTCCCATATCGTCCAGTAACGGGGCGACCGTTTCCGCCAGGGCGCGCTGCGTTGCATTCAATTCATAAGCCACCGGCACGCCGCCGACCCGCATATTCGCCCGGATTTCCCCGGAAGCGGGCGCACGGGCGAACGCTCCGGCGATTTCTCCATGAATCAGCACCACGCGGATATCTTCCGCGGTCACCGCAGGCAGGAAAGGTTGCGCGATGACGGGGAGGGGGTCACGCAGCCGGATCATTTCCAGCAGGGCCTGAACATTGTCGCCGCCGGCGCGCAGGCGTAGCACCGCGTGTCCTCCCCAGCCGTAAAGGGGCTTGATGATAATATCCTGATGTTGATCGAGAAAAGTGAGGATATCTTCGGAATCGGAAGTGATAAGCGTTTCCGGGGTCGCTTCCGCCGCCATCAGCGGCAGCAGTTTTTCCGGATAGGAACGCACGCTTGCCGGATCATTGATGACGCGCGTATTTCCTTCGATACGCTCCAGCAGGTACGTGGCCGTAATATATCCCATATCGAAAGGTGGATCCTGGCGCATCAGCACCACATCCATGTAACTGAGAGACTTTACCGATACCGCACCGAGCGTATGCCAGGCGTCTCCCTGCTCTATCTCCAGCGGATGGAGCCCGGCCAGCACTTCACCCCCTTTCCAGCGCAGGGATGCCGTATGATAATAAAAAAGCTCCATGCCACGCGCCGCCGCTTCGCGGAGCAGCACGATGGTGGAATCACCCGCCGGTTTCAAGGTATGGGGCGGGTCCATCTGTACGGCGATTTTCATGGATTGGATCCTTATGGTTGGTTTAGGGCTTTCGCCAGTAAGTAATGATCGGCCAGTACGCACGCCATCATCGCTTCCCCGACGGGAACGGCGCGAATGCCGACGCAGGGGTCATGCCGTCCTTTGGTCATGATGCTGGTTTCCTGTCCTTCCCGGGTGATGGTATCCACCGGCGTCAGGATGGAGCTGGTCGGTTTGACGGCGAAACGCACGACGATGGTCTGGCCGGAAGAGATACCCCCCAGAATACCACCCGCATGATTGCTGGTAAAATGCGGTTTGCCCTCCTGCACACGGATCGCGTCGGCGTTCTGTTCGCCCTGCAGGATCGCGGCTGCAAAACCGTCACCGATTTCCACGGCTTTCACGGCATTGATGCTCATCATCGCCGCGGCCAGATCCGCGTCGAGCTTGCCGTAAATCGGTGCGCCCCATCCTGCGGGAACGCCTTCCGCATGAATTTCGATCACCGCGCCGACGGACGAACCCGCTTTGCGTATTGCGAGCAGATAATCCTCCCATGTTGCGGTCATGACCGGGTCGGGGGACCAGAAAGGATTGCCGCGAATATGGTTCCAGTCCCACCGCGACAGGTCTACCGCGTGTTCGCCGATCCGCACCAGTACGCCGCGAATCTTCACACCCAGCGGTTCGATAATTCTGCGCGCTACCGCGCCCGCCGCCACGCGCATCGCCGTTTCACGGGCGGAGGAGCGCCCGCCGCCGCGATAATCCCGGATGCCGTATTTCGCCTGGTACGTATAATCGGCATGAGAAGGGCGGAAACTGTTCTTGATGTCACCGTAATCATGCGAACGCTGGTCTTCGTTATGAATGAGCAGGCTGACAGGTGTGCCTGTGGTAACCCCTTCGAACGTACCGGACAGAATCTCCACCGTATCGCTTTCCTTGCGCTGCGTGGTAAATTTCGATTGTGCAGGCCGCCGCTGATCCAGATAATGCTGGATATCCGCTTCCACCAGCGGCAGGAGGGAAGGGACCCCGTCCACCACGCAGCCGATCGCCCTGCCGTGGCTTTCCCCCCAGGTGGTGAAGCGAAAGACTCTGCCGAATGTGTTGATGGTCATCCCTTTTCTATAAAGGCAAGGGGCACCCGGCGCAACCTTCCTTTACACGGCGGCGGGTGCCGCACCTTCGCCTTTGTTCTTACCTTCTTCCAGTTCCGCCATGAACTGCTCGTATTCGAGTTGCTCGATTTCTTCTTTCGTGAGATAATCACGCCGTATCCCTGCTTTACCTGGCAACCAGATAAGTTGCAATGTTTCCGGATTGCGGGTGAAGATCCGCTCCTCAGTAATCATGCCGAGGTTCGGCGGGATGTTGCACTTCGCCAGTCCGACGATGGTATGTTTCTCATCCCGGCACATGCCGAGCACGACGCGGGCGCGGTCGATGAACACCTGCGATCCGCGCAGCTCGTCCAGCACCTCGCGGGAATTGGTGGGGCGCGCACCCTTCTTCAAGTGATGCACCACGATCATGCCGCATTGCTTGGAAATGGCGAATTCCTCGATCGCTTCGAAAAACTCACTGACCACGTCGGAATCTTCCTCATCCCCGGAGAGATATTTCCGCGCGGGATCGATCACCACGATGGACACATGCGGCATTTTCCGCAGGCGCAAAAGATATTCCCCGAAACTGATATCCTCATCCTGAAACTCGGTGCGATGGAACTGCAGGCGCATCGCCCGCCCTTCTGGATCGAACAGTTCACCGCGCGCGTTGATGATCCCCGGCCCGTCCTCCCCGGAGAAATACACGCAGATACCATTGCAAACATCAAGGTTGAGCGGCTGCCCCAGCCATTTAGGGACCTCTTCACCTTCACGATAATCGATGGACGCCTGCACGCAGAGCTGGTGCGCGGCGGAGCTCTTACCCGTTCCCCCCGCCGCTGCCAGCACCGTTACCGCACCGCGCGGAATCAACCCGTTGACGACGAATTCGAATGTCTCGTCGGAACCGATGCGCATCGGCCCCGTACGGTCGAACAGCTTCAAGTCCCGTGCGCACAGGTTGAAGAAACGGTTGTTATGGGGGATATTGATCGTATCCTGCCCGAAATGCTGGTAAAGCGTGTGCAGCCGGTCGTAGGAAAGGAAGCATTGCGTCGCGTCCAGCACGGTCCGTACCGGAATCTGACTGGCTTTTATCACTTCGCTGATTGGCTTTTCTTCCATGCCGAATGGAATAAGTGTCCTGCTGTTCGGATGATTGAACATGCCGTGCAGGCAGAGGTAACTCATTCCGGAAAGCACATAAAAAGGAGCATAGGCCTCACTTTTGACATTGGACAGATCATAAAGTTCGCGGCAGCCGCTTACCGTGCCTTCAGCATTTACCGGAAGCACCGTATCGGAAACGCCGACCATTTTAATGCCGGCCAGATCATTATCCCCGCGGTGAAAATGGCTGGCCAGCACTCCTTTATCAAGGATCCGCTGGATCTGGTCCGGCGTCAGCTGATGGATTCCAAGCGCGAAAGCCGTTGCCCAGAAAATACCGCTGCCCACGGGAACATAAGCATCACTTTCCTTGCGATGCACGACGGGATTGAGCAGCATGGAAGAATTCGGCAGGTTGCCTTCATTATAAAGCCGCAAGACCGTGGCGATCGCACTGGCCGTCTCCCCATGATTGAACCAGCATTTCTGACCCGCCTCGTTCGACCGCCACGGTTCCTGGGTCTCGCACGTATAGACGCACATATACCCGTCCAGCCCGACGGCACGGTGCGCCTGCCAGATCATTTCCAGTTCTTCCGCCAGTTTTTGATGAAGTTCATTCATAAGTGATGGCTAAATCTGCTCCATGTACCCGCTGCACTCTAGTCAGCGATTACTTAAGATTAAATGAATTACGCAGGAAATTACAAGTATATCTTCCTGCGTTTTTCAAGAAAAAGGGTGATCAATGCCCGAAATAAGGATTTGCAATCCGTTCGATCTTTCGATAAGACCTAAGACTATTGTCGCAGGTTTTACGTGCCTGCCATCATTAAAGGAGGAGTGGCCGAGTGGTTTAAGGCAGCAGTCTTGAAAACTGCCGTACTGGCAACGGTACCGTGAGTTCGAATCTCACCTCCTCCGCCATTAACTGAAAGACAACCGTTCTACACTCGGTAACGGTTGCCCCGCAAAAGCCCAGTCTGTGCGGTGTTTTCCCATGACTTTATCCTGACTTTCCCACCCCCAAAACAGCCCATTTTTCCTAAAGTACGCCGCTCTATCGCTCTCAGTTCTCAAAAATCCGTACTTGGGAAAAGCCAGTACGGGTTTTTTAGTCAAGACAATCTGCGGCTTTGCGCGATTTCTTAACCCTGACTGTTGCCCTAGCCTACGCTAGGCGTTGTAGTTTTTTGTACTCTGTAAGGCTTTCTCTTCCCCTCATAATGAACTTGGGTTTGTAAACATATTCCGCCTCATTGAATTCAAGCGGATCATCCGACATCCTGAACGTGGCTTTGAGTTTTTTGGAAAACTCCTCTTTCTGCTTAGTCACTTTTCCTCGATCCTTATCTTCCTTCCACCCGAAGTCTCCGGCCATTGCTAATGCCTTAAAAATTGCCCATTGCGAAGTTGGGCGTTTGTTTCGTAGGTCTTTCATCCTGAATTGCTCAGGCTCAAGCCGTTCGAATTTATCTCGGCATGTTACATTAATCATTTCATCAGCCGTGAACTCCAAAACAAACTCTCCCCAGGTAGCATTAGGCGGCGTGGGATAAAAATACTCTGACCCTGGCTTCTGGCTCTTGGGAACGAGACCGTCCACCCATGCTGAAATAATGCCAGCGGCAGAGTCTTTTACTTCCACTGCGCCAGCATCCGTGACTACCAGAAGATCATCAAGCCCCAGCAACTTTGCTTTCACTTTGGCTGATGTATTCATCACCGTATGGCTAAATAGCGATGCCTGAACCCCAACCAGAATAAACGGTGTGCCTTGGAATGAGAGTAGATTAACAACCTTATCCAGCACAGACGTTGTTCCAGCGAGAGACAAGAAAACAGGAAACTTGATTTCTGCCTGCGGATTGATCTGTCCGACCCGCCATGTGTTAGGCACACCCTGAATGGCTTCGGTCAGCACATGGCAATGAGTGGCCTCGGCAACTTTATTCAGCAGCGCATTCGTATTTAGTCGATACAGTATGATTTCTGCATTGTTTAGTGGGCGGCGGTCACAACGTCTGGGTTCAGACGTACATATGCCGATATGCTCATCTTCATGGGAAATCACGTTCATGTAGCACCCACCCGCCTTGCCGCATGGCAGTGCCTGAGCACGGTTGTTCGTTATCTGCAACAGCGATTGTGGAAACACTCCCCATTCAGCGATTACACCCTGCAGCCCTTGAAGGTCACAGAGATTATGCCATGGCTGCTTCTTCAACGTGATGTTCTGTGGCTGTATGCTCATGTTCCTCATCGGATTTCCGTTCAATTACAAAGCCACGCTTGCGGAGCCATGTTTCAATCAAGTGCGCGTCTTCCTTGCGGTCAAAATTGGCCACGTTCGGTGTGCGGACTTTGACGGTGCGTGGTCGCTTTGCTTTTTCAAATTTCACTGAAAAGCTGGCCGACACCATTTCACCGTATGTCGGAAACTCACGATTGCGGGCTGCAAGGGAAGCAAAGAAGTCTTTTGAACGGTATGTCTGGCGGTCGTTAAACGGCCCACGAAACTGTACCTGGATTTCTGTCAGCTTCACTTCTTCCAGCCCAGGCACATCGGAACAAGCAAGAGCATCTACCCCTTGCTTAATAAGCGGCGTGAGAGTGTATTTATCATCATTCGGGAAATGATCAACATCGCTAAAAAAATGCTCTCCGAATAATGACAGATACATTTCACGCTCTTTTTTCGCGCCTGATTTATTGAAAATTGCCAACTCGTCGTTTTCATTATCGTAAATCACCACATCATGAAATTCAGGGCGGTAGAAGATGCTGCATGATTTCCCTTCCTCAATTTTCCCCTCTCGCTTAAATGGCATGCCGTGCCGTATCAGGAAGTAGGTTTTACTTTCCTCCTGCACAGGGAAAGCAAAGATACGGCTGCCGATCCCACGCTTGTTCTGTTGGAACCATTCATCCATTTCTTTTTCCATGGTCTGACGCTTCTCAGCGTTTGGATTAAGTAGTTTGCTTTTTGTTTTCTTCTTTGCTTGGAAATACATGAATGATTTCGGAGTGAATGCCAGCATCTCGGCATGCGACCGCTTAAGCAGTTCCTGATCATGTAGCCATATCGCAATAGCAAGGTCGGCGGGTGTGCAGTCAGTTTCAACTGTAAGGTTCACGCTGTTGGCAAGTTCGTGGAGATTATCAAACTGCTCATCACTCGACATCTCCTGGATACAGTAAAGCGCATCGATCATTGGAATCGGAGTTTTTTCATTCGAATCCATCAGGATTGCTGCCAGCAGTTCGTAATCAAGCTCTCCGCTACCATTAATGGCGAGAGTAAAATTCCGTTCGCTTAAATAGCCCTCGTATGGCTTAAGAAATGCAATCAAGCTCTTTGGCTTGATGGTTTTCAGCGCATCAGGCTGCGCGAACCTTCTTAGATTGTATGTACTCATTGGGACTTGCCTCCTGTTTTGTCATTACAGGGCTGGCCTTCGAGCATACATGCAAGACCTTCCCAATTATTTTTAAATCATCCTCCGCTCCTACATGGATCGGTTGAAGTCTTTTGTTTTCAGGACGCAGTTCAATGCGATCATCAGAAATAAATAGGCGTTTGACTGTGGCGGAGTCACCCACCATAGCCACGATAATATCGCCGTGTTCGGCGATAGGTTGCTGGCGAACCACCACATGGTCGCCATCGTTAATGTCAGCATCAATCATGCTGTCACCCTGCACAAGCAGAGCAAAACAATTCCCCCGTACCACAGAAGCATCCACCATCACTTCACCAATGCGGTTTTCTACTGCCAGAATCGGTGTACCTGCGGCTACCGTGCCAATGACTGGTACAGCGATCAGGTTGCTGCGTGAGGGCGCAAGAGATTTTAGGATTTCAAGTGAGCGTGCTTTACGTGGCTTGCGGCGGATATAGCCTTTATCTTCCAAGCGTTTTAGCAGTTCATGAACACTGGGCGGGCGAATGGAAAGCGCATCAGCAAGTTCTTTTACCGTAGGCGGAACGCCCAGCGATTGCATCAGCTGGGTGATTGCGTTTAACAGATTGGTCTGTGCCTCGGTAAGCCGTTGCATCAATGCTCCATTATGAATTTCGTCGTGCCTAATAAAGATTAGGTAAGCGAATAATATAAGCCTTATTTTAATCTGTCAATTCCCTAACGCTTCCGACAGTTAGCAGTCCATCTCGGTAAGTAACCCCATGAACACAAACGTGGGGAAACGATGGGTATACTCAATCCAAACCTAATGACCGGCAAGGAACGCATGCACGAAATCGCCAGTATTCTAGCGATAGGAATTTTGCGTCTGAGAAAACGCCAGAAAGTGAACAATTCTCTGGACTTCAGAGTGCTTCGAAGCATTCATGCCGATGACGACGAACAAAGAGGTATTAACAATGAAAAACAATGTATTAGCGCAGCTTGCGAGTCTGCGAACCATGACGGGTGAAGATCTACGCAAACTCTGGAATGACCTTTATAAATCAGAGCCGCCACGCGCAAATAAGCAGTACCTGACGAAACGACTGGCGTACCGCATTCAGGAAGTCGCCTACGGTGGAAATAGCGCAGATGTTGAAACACGCCTTACGGTCAAAGCCGAGGAGTATTTCGGCAGAGGTAAAAAACTCAAGCGCACGGAGAAAAGAGCCATCACCGGCAGTGTGCTGGTGCGTCTATATCAGGGGGTGGAATATCAGATAGCGGTGCTCGATGACGGCTATCAATATCAAGGCTGCAAATACCGAAGCCTCTCCGCCATCGCGCGTGAAATCACCGGCATGACATGGTCAGGCAACGCTTTCTTTGGCCTCAACAAAAAACTGGAGACCGTGCATGAGTAATACCAAGCCAAAAATTCGCTGCGCGATTTACACCCGCAAATCTTCCGAAGAAGGGCTGGACATGGAGTTTAACTCCCTGGACGCACAGCGCGAGTCTTGTGAAAAATACATCCAGATTCAAAAACACGAAGGCTGGGACATCGTCCCTGACAATTACGATGATGGCGGTTTCTCGGGCGGCACTATTGAACGCCCAGCTTTGAAGCGGCTGATTGCCGACATTAAGGCGGGGCGCATTGACATTGTGGTGGTGTATAAAATTGACCGCCTCTCGCGCTCACTGCTCGACTTCCTCAACCTGATGCAGGTGTTTGAAGCCCAAAAGATTGCCTTTGTTTCGGTGACGCAGAATTTTGACACCAGCACTTCCATGGGCAAGCTGATGCTGAATGTGCTTCTCTCCTTCGCACAGTTTGAGCGCGAAATTACTGGCGAGCGCATCCGCGACAAAATCGCATCCTCCAAACGTAAAGGCATGTGGATGGGTGGCCCACCACCGCTCGGTTATGACGTAAAAGACCGCAAGCTGATAATCAATGACGACGAAGCGGAAACCGTTCGCCTAATATTCGACACGTTTATCATGAAGCGGTCGATGAAGCTGCTGGTGGTGGAATTAAAACGGCTCGGTATTAAAAGCAAATTCCGCATCACCGCTACAGGCAAGCATGTGGGCGGCAACACCTACGATGCCGCGACCCTTTATAAACTCCTGAACAACCAGCTTTACCTTGGCAAAACCAGGCACAAAGACCAGATTTACGAAGGTCAGCACCTGCCGATTATCACGCAGGACACATGGAACACGGTGCATACGATTTTTCAAATCAGCCCACGAACGCGCGGAGCAGCTACCAAACGCAAAGTTCCTTCGGTGCTGCTCGGGTTGCTTAAATGCGGCGGATGCCAAAGCTCCATGAGTCCGAAACACACCAAGAAAAAAGGCGGCAAAATCTACCGTTACTATGTCCCCAGCATGCACATGAAAGGCAAATGCGAATCCTGCCCCGTGAAGCAAATTGCCGCATCGGAAATTGAAAGCACGGTGTTGGAACAGTTGCATTACATTTTCAACGCACCTGAACTGTTGATTCAGGTCTGGAAGAATGCCACCCAGGAAGATAACACCATCACTGAGGAACATATCCGCGAATCCCTGGCCGATATCTTCCCTATCTGGCGGGAATTGTTCCCCGCCGAGCAGCAACGCTTGCTGGAACTGATACTGGAAAAAGTCATCCTCAACGAGGATTCGGTGGAAGTACGCGTGCGGGCGGATGGACTTTACTCGCTGATACGCGAGGTCAACGCATTAAAACCAAAGAACGAGGTCAATCATGAGCGAACCGCAACTGCGTGTGCAGGGTAATATCATCTCCATCAAAGTGCCGCTGAATATGAAGCGACACGGTGGACGAAAATTCATCCTGATACCTAAGAATGTCCGCATTAACAGCCCACAAGGCAAGCCCGACGAAACCATAGTCAAAGCCTTGGCGCGGGCATGGATGTGGCAGAAAGCCCTGGATAGCGGCAAGTATAGTTCGATTGAGGAACTGGCCGATAAAAACGACATCAACCCATCTTACATCTCCCGTATGTTGCGCCTGAACTTGCTGGCTCCTGGCATCAAGCAAGCCATTCTTGACGGTACGCAGCCGCGCACCTTCAACCTGCAAGGCATGCTGACACCGTTTCCTGAAAGCTGGGAGGAACAGGCGAAGTGTTTTGGCTTCAATTAAGCCACCGATGAATATTCGCTGAGTTCATCAAAAAAAATCTCAAATTATTTTTCACCCGCAAAGCCGCTCTTAGAGCGGCTTTTTTCGTTTCTGGCTTCCGCATGAAGTTCTCAGATCACCCCCTCCAACGAGTTTTCGTCGGCTCGGTTGTCCCGTCCCCGTGGCGGTTAATCAACCGAAAAGGCGAAACTTATGAAGAGCTTAAATCGTTATGAAGGCATTGACAAATATGTAGTTAACCAAGTCCGTTACCACGCACGCAAGCTTGTACGACATCCAAGCATCCACAGCATGGAAATTGAAGATATCGAGCAGGAATTAATGCTCGATGTCCTGAGCCGTACCCAGGCTTACGACCCAGAGAAAGCCAGCTGGCGCACCTTCGTGGATCGCATCCTCAACCATAAAATCGCAAACCTGATTGAAGATGCCAAAGCACTGAAGCGCGGCGGCGGTGTTCGGGCAATGTCATTGGATGCGCTGCTGGAAAACCCAGAAGGCGAAGATGACGAGCATCCCGATCCTGCGGGTGATCCCACGGAAGCCATGCACCTTGCCATTGATCTGAAGCAAGCCATGCAGGTGCTTCCCCAGTCGCTTGTGGTGCTGATGTTTCAGCTTGGCGAACATAACCCAAGCGAACTCTCCCGCATGACCCGTGTGCCTCGCGCCACGCTCTACGGATCAATTAACACCCTGCGTGGAACGCTGCGTGAGCAAGGCGTTCACCACTATCTGCATTGAGCCTCCGACAGTTTTCAAAGCCCCTCGGTAAGTAACCGAATGAAGGCAAAGAAAACATGCCGAGTCTTCGCGGAAATACAAGACCTCCCCAGGGAATACCGCGACCGCCTTGCTCTTTGGGCGGCGTCGAGGCTCGGCAGCCGAAGTGACGCACCAAAGAGCATTTTTAACCGAAACCAAGGAGGCCGTAATGAACGCAAAAACACTCAATGAAATCTTCGACACGCCCGTCGGGCAGTTGCTGGAGATGGAAGAAACCGAACTTCGCAACCTGCTGACGAAAGCCGAGCTGCTCTGCCGCTGGCTGCGTGGTGTGCTGCGCCTGAAATCAAGCAAAAAAGGAGCAAAATAATGTTTAAATCCAAACTCGAAAAACTACTCAAAGACGATTATCTGGCAAAAAAACTGCCAGAAACTGTCCGTATCCCCGCGCTCGGTGCAGTTGCCGAAGATGTGGTTAAGCCGATTGAGCAGGCAACGATTGATGAATTGGTCTTCGCCGCGCAGGCGTTGGACAAGGAATCGGACGCACTCACTACACGCCTTTATGCAATTCGTCGTCTTTACCGCGAAGCACGCAGCAGAGGCGCACTCGGTAGTGAAAATATCCTTGATGCGCTTGCCCGCAAAGGAGGTGCTCAATGACGCTCCCCATCATCAGTGCCGACGAACGCCTGAAGGAAACCAAAGGCATCAAAGGCTGCATTTTTGGCAAAAGCGGCATCGGCAAAACGTCCCTGTTATGGACGATGCCAGCCGAAACCACGCTGTTCTTTGACCTCGAAGCCGGAGATCTGGCGATTGAGGGTTGGCAAGGCGATACCATCCGCCCGCGCACCTGGCAGGAATGCCGTGATTTCGCGGTGTTTATCGGTGGCGCAAACCCGTCCTTACGCGACGATCAGCCCTACAGTCCCGCCCACTACGCCGCCGTGTGTGAACGCTACGGCAACCCTGTGGCACTCGATAAATACGACACCATTTTTATTGACAGCATCACGGTAGCCGGTCGGCTCTGCTTCAACTGGAGCAAAGGTCAGCCGCAGGCATTCAGCGAGAAAACAGGCAAGCCGGATACGCGCGGTGCTTACGGGCTTCACGGCCAGGAAATGATCGCGTGGCTCACCCACCTGCAGCATACGCGCGGCAAGAATATCTGGTTCGTCGGCATCCTCGACGAGAAGCTGGATGATTTTAACCGCCGCGTTTATCAGCCGCAGATTGAGGGCAGCAAAACTGGCCTCGAACTCCCTGGCATCGTCGATCAGGTGATCACCATGGCGGAAATGCCGACCGAGAGCGGCACGTCCTTCCGCGCCTTTATTTGCCACACCCTCAATGAACACGGCTTCCCCGCGAAAGATCGCTCGGGACGGCTGGAGCTCATGGAGGAGCCGCACCTCGGACGGCTCATGGAAAAGGTCAAAGGCACGGTGCGGCCAGCCGCCGAACGCCTGACCCACACAATCCCTCAATCAACCGAAACACAAGGAGCATAATTTATGAGTTGGAATGATTTTAATAGCGCAGACGACCAGAACAGTTTTGATCCCCTGCCAAAAGGCACCATCATCAAGGTGCGGATGACCATCAAACCAGGTGGCCATAATAATGAACAAAAAGGCTGGACTGGCGGATACGCCACCCGCAACGCCACCAGCGGCGCAGTATATTTGAACGCTGAATTTGTGGTGCTGGAAGGCCAATATGCCCGCCGTAAAATCTGGAGCCTGATTGGGCTGCACAGTGAAAAAGGCGAAGAATGGGCAAACATTGGCCGCTCATTAATCAAGGGCATCCTCAATTCCGCGCGTGGCCTCGGCAACAAGGATAATTCACCCGCCGCTCAGAACGCACGCCGCATTAACGGCCTCGGCGATCTCGACGGGATCGAGTTCCTTGCGCGGGCGGATATTGAGAAAGACCAGAACGGCAATGACAAAAATGTCATCAAATACGCCGTTACCAGCGACCACAAGGAATATGCCGCGCTGATGGGGCGTGGTGGCTCCACCGCCGCTCCTGCCGCCACGGCGACCGCATCCTCGCCTCAACCCCAAAAACCAGCGGGCGGCTTGCCTTCCTGGGCGCAGTAAGGGGGAGATGGAATGTTACTCAGACCCAGACAGAAAGAGCTTGTCGCCAATACGGTAACGGCACTCAAAGAGCATGGAAATACGCTGGCAGTCGCCCCAACGGGTGCTGGCAAAACCATTATGCTTTCGGCGGTGCTCGGCGACTTGTTCAAGAGCGATATCAGCAAGGCGTGCGTGCTGGCTCACCGCGATGAATTGACGGTTCAAAACCAGACCAAATTCAAGCGTGTGAATCCGCACCTCAGCACCAGCGTCTATAATGCCAATATCAAGACCTGGCACGGCGATGTGACTTTCGCCATGGTGCAGACCCTCTCGCGGGAAAGCAACCTCGCCACTATGCCGGTGCTCGACGCGCTGGTGATTGACGAGGCGCACCACGCGCGGGCGGATAGCTATCTTCGCGTGATTGAACATGCCCAGAAAGTGAACCCTTCCGTCAAACTGCTGGGCATGACCGCCACGCCGAACCGTGGCGATAAGCTGGGCTTGCGTCCGATTTTCAGCAATGTGGCGGATCAGATTACTGTTAAGGAATTGATCGCCTCTGGTCACCTCGTGCCGCCACGCACTTTCGTGATGGATGTGGGCGTGCGCGACGAACTGAGCAAAGTCCGCAAAACCGCGCTTGATTACGATATGGGCGCGGTTGCCAGCATCATGAATACCGTGCCGATTAATGATGCTGTGGTGAAGCATTGGCAGGAAAAGGCCGGTGACCGTAAAACCGTGGCGTTCTGTTCCACCGTCCAGCACGCCAAGGATGTGGCGGCGAGCTTTGTTGCCGCCGGTGTCAACGCCGTGTTCGTGCATGGCGAAATGTCGGAAACCGAGCGCAACGACACCATCGCTGCTTATACCTCCGGTGAAGCCCAGGTCATCGTCAATGTGGCAGTGCTTACCGAAGGCTGGGATTTTCCGCCCACCAGCTGCGTGGTGCTTCTGCGCCCGAGTTCCTACAAATCGACCATGGTGCAGATGATCGGGCGCGGTCTCCGCACGATTGATCCCGACGAACATCCAGGTGTGGTGAAAAAAGACTGCATCGTGCTTGATTTTGGCACAGCCAGCCTTATCCACGGTGCGCTTGAACAGGAAGTTGATCTTGATGATCACGATCAGGATGGTGACGCGCCATATAAAGATTGCCCCGAATGCGGCGCATCCGTTCCCATAGCCGCCAAAGAATGTGCTCTGTGCGGCTATATCTGGGAGAGCACAAACGCATCCAAAACCCTGGGCAGCAACGATTTCGTGATGACGGAAATCGATCTGCTCAAACGTTCCAGCTTCCTGTGGTGCGACCTCAACAATGACGACCGCTATTTTATGGCCACCGGCTTCAATGCCTGGGCTGGCGTGTTCGTCAAAGATGGTGACTGGCATGCAGTCGGCGGACGCAAAAACGAGCAGCCGAAACTGTTGGCCTCGGGCGAACGCATTGTGTGTTTTGCCTCGGCGGATGATTACCTGAATCTTTTTGAAAGCGAAGATACCGCGCACAAAACCCGTTCATGGCTGCACCAACCCGCAACGGAAAAGCAGCTGCAGTATCTGCCGCCGTCCTGCCGCCATGACTATAACCTTACGCGCTACAAGGCTTCTGCCTTGATGACGATGCAGTTCAACCGTCAGGCCATTCACAGCGTGATTGATCGCGGGAGGGCAGCATGATTGACCCGACCGATTTTGAAAAAGAATGCATGGCGGCAGCGTTGAAGCCTCTCGGCGAATACGTCGTCGAGATTGGCATGCATCGCCCCTTCGCAGACATGAACAAGCATGAGGTGCTCACCATCATCGAAGTGGTGGTGACGGCTTATCAGGATCGCATGCGCGAAGGCAGTACGGAGGTGCCGTTCTGATGCTCGATTTTAATCATCAACCTACCTTCACCGAAACGCTGAACGCGCTGATTGACGCTGCCCTGGTAGCCGAGCAGAAGGCCAAGCCCGAGCGCGACTATATGGGCGCGTCACGCCTTGGCGTTTCCTGCCAGCGTGCGCTTCAGTACGAATTCACCCATACGCCGAAGGACGAGGATTACTCCGGCCAGACGCTGCGTATCTTCGCCGCTGGCCACCTGTTCGAAGATATGGCGATCAGCTGGCTCCGCGCCGCAGGGCTGCAATTATTCACCCGCAAGCAAAACGGTGAAGCGTTTGGTTTTTCCGTTGCCGGTGGCCGCATTCGTGGCCATGTCGATGGCATTATCAACGGTGCGCCCGAAGCACTTGGTTTGAGCTTTCCCATGTTGTGGGAATGCAAATCCATGAATGCTAAGTCATGGAAAGACACCGTCAAAAATGGCGTGGCTAAATCCAAACCCGTCTATGCCGCCCAGGTAGCCACTTACCAGGCATACATGGAAGGATCGGTGGCGGGCATTTCCCGCAACGCTGCTTTATTTACCGCCATTAATAAAGACACGGCGGAAATCTATCACGAGCTGGTGCCATTCGATGCCGCCACCGCGCAAAAAGCTAGTGATCGCGCCGTGATGATCCTGCGTGCCACCGAAACCGGCGAAGTGATGCCGCGCGTCACCGCCGATCCAGAATATTTTGAATGCCGATTCTGCTCCTACCGACAGCGGTGTTGGGAGGGAGAGGCATGAGTCATGACTGGACAGATTTCAACGATGCCAGAACCCAGTCCCATCCCAAAGAAGAAGCAAACATCTCGGTCGACGAGATTAAATCCCTTCTTCTCGGCAGGCTACGCGAGGTGCTGCATTATTTGCTGCCCTCTGGGATTATCAGGGGCGGAAAGTTTCATGTTGGTGATATTCATGGCAACAAAGGCGACAGCCTCGTTGTTGAACTGAGCGGCACGAAAGCTGGTCAGTGGCATGATTTTGCGACGGGTGAAGGCGGCGACATTATTGCCCTGTGGGCAGGTGTGTATGGCAAAGATACGCGCGGTCAGTTTCCCGAGGTTATCAGCACAATTCATGAATGGCTGGGCAGTCCTTGCAAACCTGTACCGGCGCATGTGGTATCGGCGGAGGCAGAAGATCTCGGTGCCGTCACCGGCAAATGGGATTATCTGGATGCGGAAGGCAACCTGATCGCCTGTGTGTACCGTTACGATCCGCCGAGCGGCAAGCAGTTCCGCCCATGGGATGTAAAGACACGCCGCAATCGCGCACCGGAAATCAGACCGCTTTATAACCAACCAGGCATTAAAGCGGCGAACGCTGTGGTGCTGGTCGAAGGTGAAAAAGCTGCCCAGGCGTTGATAGACGCTGGCATGTGCGCCACCACCGCGATGAATGGTGCCAATGCGCCAACGGACAAAACTGACTGGTCACCGCTGACAGGTAAGCATGTGATCATCTGGCCGGATCATGACGAGCCAGGGTTCAAATACGCCGAAGCGGTCGCCGCACGACTGAAAACACAGGGCATTGCATCTCTGGCGGTGCTTACCGTCCCCGAGGGCAAACCAGAAAAATGGGATGCTGCGGATGCAGTTGCCGAGGGCATGGATATCGGCGCGTTTCTGGTATCCGCCACTCGCGCCACCGTTACCCCCACCACGGCCATTCCCGCTTTCACTGTCGGCCATTACCTCGATGATGATTCACCCATGCCCGATGACATCATCGCGCCACGGGTGCTTACGCCTGGTGGATTGCTGGTGCTGGGCGGTGCTCCGAAAGTCGGCAAAAGCGATCTGCTGATCTGCTGGCTTGCCTACATGGCAGCAGGGATACCGTTCCTGGGCATGACCCCGTCAAGGCCGCTTAAGATTTTCTACCTGCAGGCCGAGATTGGCTATTTTTACTTACGAGAGCGTTTAAAAACGCTGACTATCGATCCAAATTTAATGCCGCTGGTGCGCCGCAATCTGGTGGTCACGCCACAGGTGCGGATGCTGCTTGATGAAGGCGGTGTCGAAAAAATGGTCGACACCATCATTCGTTTTTTTGATCCAGCCGAGGTGGACATCATCGTGATCGATCCGCTCCGCAACGTTTATGACGGCGGCAAGGCTGGCAGTGAGAACGACAACAGCGCGATGCTGGCCTTCTTGCAGGATCGTGTGGAAGGCGTGCGCCATCGTATCAATCCGAACGCTGGCGTTATTCTCGCCCACCACACCAAGAAAATTACCAAAAAACTGTTGGAGGAAGACCCGTTCCAAGGACTCTCCGGCGCAGGAAGCCTGCGGAGTTTCTACACCACCGGCATCATCATGTTCCGTCCCGATGAGAGCCGCAGCATCAAGCAATTGATGTTTGAGCTCCGCAACGGCTCGTCCATTGAAAACAAATACGTCGACAAGATTGACGGCAGATGGCGCGAACTGGAACTCGAATCCGAACGCCTGGTGAATAAGGATTACGGCCACCGGCTCGATGCGGAACGCCGCAGGAAGCACGACAAAATTCTTGAAATCCTTTTCGATGAAGCCCGCAAAGGTAATCTCTACACCAGCAGCATGTTTTGCCAGGTGTGGGAGCACAAGGCGGAATTGGGCGGCAGACACTCGATCCGCGACCGCATCGAAGTGCTCACCTCGAAAGGCTACATCAAGTTTGTGAAGGAAGGCGCGGCACGCTCGCGCAATGGTTTTCTCTGCGTCGAAGGCATGGAAGTGCCAACCGACAAAACTGACATTGATCCTGTCACCGGCGAGATCACCACCATTTTCAAACGGCTTCTGCCAACGCATTTTCGCTCCGCTTCGGACGGCGGCTTAATGCCCATCGAAGACCCCGAAGTGTGGATTTACCACGAGGGGGCAAGCGAATGAAACAGACCGTCAAACTGAACCAGTTGACCCGCAAACTGGCAAACTGCCGCAAACTGGAATCCAGCATTTCCAAGGCTTTGAGAGCGATTCCAGCTGGACACGTCAAACTGAAGCGCAAACTGGGTCAACTGGCGCAAACCCCAGCAAACACAACAGTTTTTCTCTTACCCCAGTTTGTCATCTCCCTCCCACACATAAGTGTGTGTATGAATCCCTTTTGGGAATTCACCGCGCACATGTGCCGTGGGTTGGGAGCCTGCACAGCATCAACCCAACAGGAGGCTCTATGACCAACCCGCACCCAATTTTGCTCTGCCTTGATCTCGGCACATCAACCGGCTGGGCAATCCGAAATGAATATGGCCGCATCGTCAGTGGCACGGCCAGTTTCAAACCTCGCCGCTTTGAAGGCGGTGGCATGCGCTACCTGCGTTTTGAGCGTTGGCTCAATGAAACCCGCAATGTTTCAGGACGCATTGATGCTGTCTATTTTGAAGAAGTGCGCCGTCATCTCGGTGTTGACGCAGCCCATGCTTACGGCGGCTTCCTCGCGCAGCTTACCGCCTGGTGCGAGCACCACAGCATTCCTTACGAGGGTGTGCCGGTCGGCACCATCAAACGATTCATCACCGGCAAAGGCAATGCCAGCAAAGACCAGGTGATCGCTGCCGTCAAAGCACTCAGCCACAAGCCCGAGGACGATAACGAGGCCGATGCCCTCGCGCTGCTGCATTTCGCCATCGAACAACATGATCAAGGGAGGAAATAATGAAAGGAGAAAACTTACTCAAACACGCCCTGCACATTGTGGAATCACGCCGCGCGGAGTACGGCGATTCCGCCCAGATGTTCAAAGAGATTGCTCACCGCTGGTCGTTGACGCTTGGCATAGAAGTCAGCCCCGCTGCTGTTGTATTGTGCTTGATTGATCTGAAGTTGGCACGCCTTCACCACGACCCAGCGCACCTCGACAGCATCACTGACATTGCCGGTTACGCCGCCGTGCTTGCGGAGATCACGCAGGGAGGTGTGCATGGCAGATAAATGGACACACGAAAGCGTGGCAGAGCATTTTGAAGAAGCAATCCGCACGCTCAAACGCCTGCCTCCTGTGAAGGTGAAAGGGTATTTTAACGTATGGCCTGACGTGGTTCACACTCCGCAAGAGCTGATGTGCCAGGAGGCATTCCCCATTCGCTTGCGTGCTACCGCCGATGCTATCTCACGTCTTGAACAGACGTTTGAATGGATGCAGTGGATTGAGGTGGAGGAGCGCAAGGTGATCTGGAAGCGTGCAGCGCGTGTGCGGTGGAAGACTATCTGCTGGGAGTGTGGGTGCGACCGTTCAACGGCATGGCGCAAGTGGGTGATTGCCTGCACCAAGATTGCGACACGCTTAAACGCGCGGACGCGTTGATGGAAAGTGTTGCAACACTTTTGTACTACACACTTGCAACATTTTCTGGCATTATCAGAAGCATAATCGCGAGAGGTGCGTGCGACCAGCCGCCTCACAAATCCCGCAACAATCAAAGCGTTACCACCCCCCCCACGGCTTAGGTACTTCCGCGCGAAGTCCTATGCGGGGGCGCAACGCGCAGGATTTCGCCAGCGACAGAATAAAAATAGCGATTTCGTTTCGCTAATGGGCATAGCAAAGCCCCGTAAAACCGCCATTAACTTAAAAGTAGAACCGAAATATGCACGTTTCGCTTACAGCAATCGAGCGCGTAATCCCCTATGCGCGTAATCCAAGAAACAATCAGGCGGCGGTCGCCAAGGTAGCCGCTTCCATCCGCGAGTTCGGGTGGCGACAACCGATTGTCGTGGACAGCGGCATGGTGGTGATCGTCGGTCACACGCGCCTGCTTGCCGCCCAACAGCTGGGACTGGAAACAGTACCCGTGCATGTGGCGGAAGGATTAACCGAAGCGCAGGTGAAAGCATACCGCCTCGCCGACAACCGCACCCATGAGGAAGCGGAATGGGATAGCGAATTACTCGCCATCGAACTCGGAGAACTGAAAGATTCAAATTTTGATCTTGGATTAACGGGCTTCGACGCTGACGAACTTGAACAGCTATTCGCCAATGAAGGATTGGAAGGATTAACCGATGATGACGCAATACCTGAAACGCCTGAAGTGGCAACGTCCCGCCTGGGCGATGTATGGATACTGGGCGAACACCGTCTGCTCTGCGGAGATGCTACAAGCCCTGATGCTTATGCTCGGCTGCTTGGCGACAACCCTGTAGACATGGTCTTTACCGACCCGCCATACAATGTGAATTACGGCGAT
This sequence comes from Rickettsiales bacterium, assembly GCA_965248995.1. Taxonomy (GTDB): domain Bacteria; phylum Pseudomonadota; class Alphaproteobacteria; order Rickettsiales; family UBA998; genus CBDFKY01. The sequence goes on from CBDFKY010000016.1 coordinate 85,988, forward strand.
ACCGCCAAAGATAAGATTCGTGCCAAGGGCGGTGCAAAAGCTGGCCGCAAGATTATGAATGATAATCTGGGCGATGATTTTTACGGCTTCCTGCTCGCCTCTTGCAAAAATGCAATCACCCACTGCAAGGGTGCGCTCTACATCTGCATGTCGTCGTCCGAACTGGATACGCTGCAGAAAGCGTTCCGCGAAGGCGGTGGCCACTGGTCAACTTTCATCATCTGGGCAAAAAACACATTCACCCTTGGCCGCGCCGATTATCAACGCCAGTACGAACCCATTCTTTACGGATGGGCTGACGGCAACAAGCATTTCTGGTGTGGTGCGCGTGACCAGGGTGATGTGTGGTTTTTTAATAAGCCGAGAAGCAACGACCTGCACCCTACGATGAAACCCGTGGAATTGGTGCAGCGTGCCATTGAAAACTCCAGCAAAACCCGTGACACGGTATTGGATTGTTTTGGTGGCTCCGGCTCGACAATGATTGCGTGCGAAAAGATTAACCGCGCCGCGCGGCTTATGGAACTCGACCCGAAATATTGTGACGTGATTATCAAACGCTGGGAAGAATTCACTGGCAAGAAGGCGACCAACGAAGAAGGCCAGCTATTCGCTGACCTTCAAACGGAACGCCTTGGCGCAGAGGCTTAGGCAATTCGGTATGTGCGCTCACCGCTTTCGGCTTTGTCGCTGGCGATGGTGAGGCTGAGTTTTTTCTTAAGATTGGCCATGGAGCCATGCACCGTATGCTTCTGCCAGCCGGTGACATCCATAATCGCTTTGATGGTTGTCCCTTGGCGCAGCATATCGAGCATGGTGGACTGCTTGGAAACGCGCTTGGGTTTTTCCTCAGCCGATTTCTTCGCCGATTTAGGCGTGCTGGGCTTCTTGCCTATGGCGGCAAAACCCGCATCGGTGATGAGGTAAAGCACCTCTTTGCCGTTTGGCTCACTGGGATGGAATTGCGTTTTGCGCTTCACGCATCCTTTTTTGACCAGTGCGTCGATGACTTTGGTTTGCGCCCCCGCCGGAATTTTGCCCATGAAATTGCGGATGCAATTCTCAGGGGAAGCGGCTGCGTGTTCAAGGACGGTCTGCTGGGTTTTGCTTAAGTCGGTCATGATTAGGCTCCTTTTTCTTGGGGTTAATGTCCTTCCGGACACCGTCATGAATGCTTGGAAAAACACGCTTATCAACTCAAATAAGCAGAAATAACGATTATAATTGAATATGTTAATCTGCTTAACTGAATACACAAAAACCTATGTCCACACCCACTTATCCAGTCAGTACGATTGCGAAACTGTTTAACCTGACCGAGCGTCGGGTGCAGCAGCTGGCAAGTGATGGTGTCATCCCAAAAGCAGAGCGCGGGAAATATGATCTCGTCGCTTGCGTGCGCGGTTACATCGCCTTCCTGCAGGATCGCGCCTTCGGCAAGGAAGTGATCCATGTCGATGCACACCAGGAGCGTGCAAGGCTCCTCAAAGCACAGGCTGACAAGACCGAACTGGAAGTCAAAACGCTTAAAAGCGAACTGATACCCTCTGGCGATGTCGCAGAAGAATGGGCTGGACTGGTGGTGGCATTCCGTTCCCGCTTGCTTGTCCTACCAACGCGCGGAGCGCATCTAGCCATAGGACTCAAGGAGTTTCATGAAATCGAAAGTGGCCTGAGGGAACTGGTGCATGAAGCATTAACCGAGTTATCCCTCTATGACCCACAAACAATCAGCAGTCCTGATTTCCAAAATAGCGAAATTGGTAGCACCACCGCCGACCATGACGGTGAGCCAGTGGGCGGATCAGCACCGGCAACTGAGTAGCGAAGCCAGCGCAGAGCCTGGTCGCTGGAATACCAATCGCGCTCCCTATCAACGGGAGATTATGGACGCACTGTGTGATCCACGCGTGGAAACCGTAGTGATCATGTCCTCTGCCCAGATTGGCAAGACAGAAATTATTAACAATATCATCGGCTATTACGTTCACCTTGATCCGTCGCCGATCTTGCTGTTGCAGCCGACCTTGGAAATGGCGGAAGCATGGAGCAAGGATCGCTTCGCGCCGATGTTGCGTGACACCGACGTGCTGCGCGGATTGGTAAAAGACCCGCGCACGCGTGATAGCGGAAATACGCTGCTGCATAAACGCTTCCCTGGTGGTCACATCACCATGGCGGGCGCAAACTCACCGGCATCGCTGGCGAGTCGCCCGATCAGGCTTGTGCTCTGCGACGAAGTGGATCGTTATCCCACATCGGCAGGCACGGAAGGTGATCCTGTCAGCCTTGCGAAAAAACGCACGACGACTTTTTGGAACCGTAAGCTGCTGCTTACCTCCACCCCCACTATCAAGGGTGCGAGCCGGATTGAATCGGCATTCGAGCAGAGTGATCAGCGGCATTATCATGTGCCATGCCCACAATGCGGCGAATACCAGACGCTGAAATGGGCGCAGGTGAAATGGGATAGCGGTGACAACGGCCACAAGCCGGAAACCGCCCATTATGTTTGCGAACATAACGGCTGCATCATTGCGGACAGTGATCGTCCGGCGATGCTGAAAATTGGTCGCTGGGTGGCAGAACAGCCGCTCACCGATATCGCAGGATTTCACATCAACGAGCTTTACAGCCCGTGGGTGACATTTACCCAGATCGTTACGGACTTTCTGCGGGCGAAAGCCCTGCCGGAAACGCTCAAAACCTGGGTAAATACGTCCCTTGGCGAGCCATGGGAAGAAGACGGCGAAACGATTGAAGCGGATGTCCTGCTAAACCGCAAGGAAAGCTGGGGATCGGACGCGCCTGAACAGGTGGTGCTTGTCACTGCCGGTGTGGACGTGCAAGGCGACCGGCTCGAGATCGAAGTCAAAGGCTGGGGCATTGGTGAAGAATGCTGGTCACTGGATTACCGTATTTTCTACGGCGATCCGGCGCAGGATGCTGTATGGCGCGAGCTGGATAGCTATCTGCTGAAACCTATCCGCAGCAAAACAGGCGTGTACCTCAACATCGCCTGCGCGTGCGTGGATTCTGGCGGTCACCATACGCAAGCGGTCTATGAGTTTTGCGGAAGCCGTGCCATGCGCGGCGTGTTTGCTATCAAAGGTATTAACCAGATGGCGAAGCCGCTAATCGGCAGGCCGAGCAGAAATAACCGCTACAAGCTGCGACTTTATCCTATCGGCACGGATACCGCCAAGGAAGTGATTTACAGCCGTCTGCGTATCACCGAGCCAGGAATTGGATACTTCCACTTTCCGCTCGAGCGCGACCGCGAATATTTCCTTCAGCTGACGGGGGAAAAGCAGATCACACGCTTTACCAAGGGCGTGGCTCGACGGGAGTGGATTAAAACCCGCAAACGCAACGAGGTGCTCGATTGCACCGTTTACGCGCTGGCTGCGTTCAAACTCCTGAATCCTAATCTGGTGCAACTGGCTGAGGGAATGGAGAGCGCACCGCGCGGAATGCCCGAACAGGACACAGAAGATACAGCGAATTCAAAACCCCAGGCGCAGTGGATACCGCGCATGGATAACTGGTTATCGAGATAAATATGGCTTTCACACAAACACAATTGGACGCGCTGGAGGCGGCAATCGCTTCCGGCACGCTCGAGGTGCGCCTGGGCGACAAGCTCGTGCGCTACCAAACCATCAACGAGATGATCGTTGCCCGCAACATCATCAAAAACCAGCTGGCACTGCAATCGACGACCGGCCAGAGCAGCCGTGCCAGCTTTGCCTCATTTACTAAGGATTAACCGCATGTGGATTGATGATTTCATAGGCGTTTTTTCGCCGCAATCTGCACTGAAGCGCAAATCCGCACGCATGGCGATGGATGTGATGCTTCGTGGGTATGAAGGCGCGAAAACCGGACGGCGGATTGATGATTGGATAACAACTAACGCCTCCGCCAACACTGAAATTTACGGTGCCGGATCGCTGCTGCGTAATCGCGCCCGCGACCTCGTGCGGAATAATTGCTATGGCAGCAAGGCTGTTGATATTTTTACCAGCAATGCCATCGGCACCGGCATTGTTCCACAGGCAAATACCGGCTCGGATCGTCTCAACAAGCAGATCATGGATGCCTGGGAAGAATGGTCGGCGGTGTGTGATTCGGATGGTGATGTAGATTTTTACGGAATGCAGGCATTGATCGCCCGCGCCATTTTTGAAAGTGGCGAATGCTTCGTGCGCTTTCGGGATCGCAGCAGCGGCAGTGGAATGCGTATCCCGCTGCAATTGCAGACACTGGAAGCCGATTTTCTTGATACGTCACGCAACTTTATTTCCACCGGCGAGAATTACATCAAGCAAGGGGTGGAGTTTGATAGCGAAGGACGGCGTGCCGCTTTTTGGATGTGGCCACAGCACCCTGGCGAAACCAATCCTATCCGCTTTGCCATGCAGAGCGTGCGCGTTCCCGCAGATCAGGTATTGCAGATATTTCGCAAGCTGCGCCCTGGGCAGTTTCGCGGGGTGTCGGCGTTCGCACCGGCAATGGTGCGGATGCGCGACCTCGACGGCTATGACGATGCGGAATTATGGCGCAAAAAGATTGAGGCTTGCTTCGCCGCCTTTGTTATTCAAAATAGCGGTGCCGATGGGCCGATTGTCGGTAACGTGCTGACCCGCAATACCAGCACCGGCGGCGCGTCAACACCTCCACAAAAGGTGGAAGAGTTCCGCCCTGGTATGATCGAATATCTCCAACCTGGGGAAGACATCCGCTTCGGCAACCCGAGCAGCGACGGAAATTATGAATCCTACGAACGCGTGCAACTGCATGCCATCGCCGCTGGGCTTGGAATTACCTACGAGCAACTAACCGGCGATTTAAGCCAGGTGAATTACAGTTCCTTGCGGGCTGGCCTACTTGAATTCCGCCGCCTGATTGAAGCGATGCGCTGGCAGGTATTCGTGCCGCGCTTCTGCACTCCTGTATGGCGACGTTTTATCGACCGCGCCTACATTGCGGGGATGATCAGCAAGCCGGATTACCGCGTCAGCTGGACACCGCCTAAATTTGAGATGATCGACCCGTTGAAGGACGCGCAGGCCGATACGCTGATGATGCGTAACGGCACACTGACGCTGGAAGAAGCCATTGCCAGCCACGGCTATGATCCGAAGAAACAATTGCAGCAGATTTCTGAAATCAACAAGAAGCTCGACCAGCTTGGGCTGATTTTAGATTGTGATCCTCGCAACACGGCCAAGAGCGGGATGGTGCAGACAGATAATTCAGGAGGACAAACTAATGACAACAGCCAAAATTCCAAAGATTGAGCGCAAAAACCTGCCGCTGCAAACGCGATTGGCAAGCCTCGAAGATAACCAGGCAGAAACTGCGGATCGCGTTTTCAACGTGATCTTCACCACTGGCGCAATTGTCCGCCGATACAATATTTTTGCGGACGAAACCTATGACGAAGAACTGGTGGTTAATTCCACTTCTCTGCGGCTCGAAAGATTGAATTCAGGAGCCGCGCCCGTCCTTGACACCCACTCTGATTTTGCCCTCGACAATATCAAGGGTGTGGTGGTGGGCGGCAGCGCACGCATCGAAAAAGGGCTCGGATTTGCCAGCCTGAAAATCGATGGCGGAGCGGAGAATGAATCCGTTATTCGAAAAATTCGGGATGGCATCATCCGGAATGTCAGCGTTGGCTATCGTGTCCACCGATACGAGGTCACTCGCAACGAAGACGCGGTACCGCTTTACCGCGCTGTCGACTGGGAACCTTACGAAATATCGCTGGTTCCCATCGGTGCGGATGCAGGCGCTGGCATTCGTTCCAACCCTCACACATTTCCGTGTGAGGTTATCAATCCTCAACCTTCTAAGGAGTTAAGACTTATGACCGACCTCGAAAACAAGCCGCAGGAGCAAGATGCTCCCGCAACCATTCCAGCAGAAAATCCTCCTGCCGCGAATCCTCCAATCCCTGCCACCCAACCTGAAACACCCGCATCTACCGAAGAAGCGCGTGCCGAAGGTGCTCGCCTTGAGCGGCAACGCGCAGCGGAGATCAGCAAGATCACCCGCTCTGCAATGCTGCCTGACACGTTCGCCCAGAAACTGGTGAATGATGGCACCGCCATTCCTCAAGCACGCAAGCTAGTGCTCGATGAACTGGCACGCAAAAGTGGCGAAGCCGGTGAAATCCGTCCGCATGTTTCTATCATCCGTGATGAAATGGATAGCATGCGTGCCGTTGCCGAAAATGCGCTGCTGCACCGTCATGATCCACAGACCTATAAGCTGGATGAAGGCGCACGCGAATATCGTGGCATGACGCTGATGGAAATCGGGCGTGATCTACTGAAACGGCGTGGCGTGGATACGCGAGGCATGTCAAAATCCGAAGTGGCTGGCACCATGCTCGGGCTGGAAACTCGTGGCGGACTTCACTCCACCAGTGACTTTGCCAACATCGTGCTGAACGTCGCCAATAAAACGCTGCGTCAGGCTTACGATGCCGCGCCGCAAACCTTCAAACCTTTTGCCCGCCAGGTGACTGCGCCGGACTTCAAGACCATTGCCCGCGTGCAGCTGGGTGATGCGCCGACGCTGGATAAGATTAACGAATCCGGCGAGTTCAAGCGTGGCACGGTGAGCGACGGCAAAGAGCAATATGCACTGGCCACCTATGGCAAGGTGGTGGGCATCAACCGTCAGACCATCATTAACGATGACCTGGGGGCGTTCACCCGCTTGCCGGAAATGTTCGGCCGTGCAGCCGCCGATCTGCAAAGCGATACGGTGTGGGGCATCATCACGGCAAACGCCGCGATGGGCGACGGTACTGCACTCTTCCATGCCAACCACGCCAACCTTTCCGGTACGGCTGCTGCAATTACGGTCGCATCGCTGGGTGAAGCTCGTGCCGGTATGCGTAAGCAAAAAGGCTTGAACGGACGCTTCATCAATATCATGGCGAAGTATCTGATCGTGCCTGCGGCAATCGAAACCGTGGCCGAGCAGTATGTGACCCAGACCAACATCATCTACACCAAGAACAGCGACTATAACCCGTTTGCCAACAAGCTGCAGGTGATTGCTGAACCGCGTTTGGATGCAGCGTCGTTGATCTCCTGGTATGTCGCTGCTGATCCGTCACAGATTGACACCGTCGAGTATTGTTTCCTCGAAGGTCAGGAAGGCGTGTATCTCGAAAGCAGGCTTGGCTTTGATGTCGATGGGCTGGAACTAAAAGCCCGCCTCGATTTTGCTGCCAAGGCAATTGACTGGAGAGGTTTCTGGAAAAACCCAGGTCTCTAATCCCTGACAATTGACTATCCACCCGAGGCGGCTTTTAGCCGCTTTTTTTATGTCCAACATCAAGGAGAATTTCTATGAAGAATTTTACTCAAGAAGGAAGAACCATCACGCTCACCGCACCCTATGCCGTCACGTCAGGACAAGGGTTGCAGGTGGGTTCCATTTTCGGTGTGGCATCAGCTGATGCCGCGATAAGCACCGATGTGGAAACGCTGATTGAAGGCGTGGGCTTGCTTACCAAAGCGGCGGCGCAGGCATGGACGCAAGGTGCGCTGATTTATTGGGATAACGCCGCCAAAAACTGCACCACCACGGTTTCCACCAACAAGCTGATCGGTGTGGCCACCGTCGCCGCATTGACTGCCGATACGGTGGGCTATGTGCGTCTCAACGGGGCTTTTATCAGCTAACCCTGGATCAGCAAGTCGTATCCATTCCCATTGATACAATAAACGAGCAAGTGACCAATGACAGTATTTTCAACAGCGTTTGACACACTTTTTAACGATCCCAACATGGCAGTATCTGCCACGTTTGTGCCGTTGCAAGGGGTGAGTAAAGCTGTGCCTGTCATCGCCCGCGCTCCTGATCTGTTCCAAGCGGTCGGGCAGTCGATGATCGAAACGCCCAGCATGGTGCTGGAAGTCCGTGTCGCCGACTGCCCCGTACTCGCGCAGGGCGATCAGTTTATTATCAATGCGGTGACATACACAATTCAGGGGGAGCCGCGCAGAGACAGTGAGCATCTGGCTTGGCAGGTGGATGTCTATGCGCCTTGACGCAGCCATACATGGCAAGCTCCATGAATTCATGGCAGCCGAGGCGGAAGCAGCCAAGCAAGCCGTCACTGAAGCCGTTCAGGAAGCTGGTAACGGCATCAAGCAGGAGCTTAGGGCGCAGGCCGAATCTGCTGGGCTTGGCAAGGGAGTGGCGAACGCATGGCGTTTGCAGATGTATCCCAAGGGTAAAAAATCGCTGAATGCCGCCGCCTATGTAAAAACCAATGTTCCCAATGTCATTTACGCCTTCGCTTATGGCGTAACGATAAAAAGTGCAAAAGGCTTTTACCTGGCGATCCCGACACCCGCTGCACCCAAACGGGGTACGAACGGTAAAAGGATTAACCCGTCGAATTTCCCTGAATTTGCCCTCGGTAAGTTACGGTTCGTTTTCCGCCCAAGGGGTTTTTCCTTGCTGGTGGTGGATGATCTACGCGCACGCACAGGAAAGCGGGGCGGCTTTGCCAAGGCCAGCACCTCAGCCGTGGCAAAAGGCCGTGTGGCCACGGTGGTAATGTTTATCCTCGTGCCACAGGTTTCGCTTAAAAAACGCCTCGATTTAGAAGCGGTAGCGAATAAGTGGGGATCGCAAACAGCACAGCTGGTGCTCAATCATTGGCCGGAGGTAAAAATCCATGACTAGTATACGCGAACAGGTAATTGCGCGTCTTTACACCAAGCTAAAAACGCTGGAGACAGCGCAGGTGAAGGTCTACCGCAATCTCGACAAGCCACAGAAAGTGACCTCGGGCGGTATTATTATCCTGCGCGATGGTACGGGAGGAGACCCTGAAGTGTTCCTCTCGCCGGTGACGTATATTTTCGAGCATCTGGTAACGCTGGAAGTCATGGCTCAGAACCCTGACTCAGCCACGCGCGACACATCACTTGATAATCTTCTGGCATCCATAGGTGGCATCATCAACGCCAACCGAACGCTTGATGGGCTGGCGGAATGGATGGAATCGCATACGCCAGAATTTACTGAAGACGCAATCGAAGGCGCAGCCACGGTGCGTTTAGCCACCGTGCAAGTGATGATCCGCTTTTTTACGACCGATCCGCTTAATTAAACTCAACCAATAAGGAGACTATTATGGCACGTTCCTATGGGACGGCAGCGCAGCTGCTTGTCTTGAAAGAAGTCACCTACGGCACACCGCCGTCAGGCAATTACGAAACAATGTCCTTTTTCTCAAGCTCGATTGGCGCGGAGCAACCGCTGATCAGCGATCCGCTCCTGGGGCTTGGGCGAGAACCGCGTGCGCCATTCCGCGATATTATGAAGGCGGATGGTGATCTGCAGATCGCGGTAGAGCCACGAGATTTCGGACGTTGGCTGCAATTTTTGATGGGAGCATCAACCGATGCGGGTGTGCAAGCGGCAGGAACGATCACCTTTGCCGTCAATCCCAGCGCAGGCCATACCATCACGCTTAATGGCGTAACTTGGATATTCGTTGCCAGCGGCGCGGCGGGAAGCCAGACCAATATCGGCGGCAGTTTAGCCGCTACGTTAACGCAGCTGGCAACCGACCTTAACGCCTCGGTGAATGCCAGCATCACGCCTGCTACCTATTCCAATGTCGGCGGTACCAAGCTGAACGTTTCCTACGATACGGCTGGCGGCGCAGGCAATGCTTACACTCTGGTTTCCGGCAATGCGAACGGTGTAGTGAGCGTTGCGACATTATCGGGCGGTGGTTATACCCACACCTATATCAGCGGCGCGGCAACCTTGCCGTCATTCACGGCGGAAGTGGGACACCTCAATGTGCCTGCCTACTTCGTGAACACCGGCTGCGTGCTCGGTTCGTTGGATATGGATTTCCAACGTAGCGGCGGTGCGAAGGCTACGCTCAAAGTCATGGCGCAAGGTGAAACGCTCAACACCACCTCCGGCGGCGGCACACCGACCACGCGCATTTACAAACCTTTCAGCCAATTCAACGGCTCAATCCTGCGTAATGGCGTGGCTCTCGGGAACGTCACCGGCGCGAAATTCACCTATTCGAATGGATTGCAGACGGTGCCGAACCTTCGTCCCGATGCGCTGATCGACGCGATTGACCCTACCTTGATTACCATCAATGGCAGTATCGACCTGCGTTTTGCCGACACCACGCTGCTCAATGACGCGATCAACGGCAGTGCCATTGAGGTGCAGCTGCAATACCAGTTCGCAGGACTCGACGGGAACAACTTCCTGCTCAACTGGACATTCCATTCTGTCTTCTTGCCCCGTCCGAAGATGCAGATCAGTGGGCCAGGTGGCGTGCAGGCCAGCTTCAACTGGCAGGCTGCTTACAATGACAGCCTTTCTAAATCCGCAACCGTAACCCTTAAAAATGATGTGAGTGTTTATGCTTAAATTGAACCTTAAAACCGAACCATACTGGATTGATCTGCCTGGAACAGTACGGGTCAAAGTCAAACCCGTGAGCACAGCGTTAATGAGTGCCGCCCAAGCCTCCGCCACTATTGGATATAATGCGATGGTGGAGAGTAAGGAAACGGATGTCACAAACGACGCGCTCCGGCGAGGCTTAAGTGAAAGCCTCCTGGTCAAGGCACTCGGCAAGTTTGCCATTATTGAATGGGAAAACGTGTTCAAGCCTGACGGCGAAGCCCCCGCTGAACTGAATGATCTGAACATTGAGCAGTTGTTTGATTTCTGGGTCATTGCTGATGAATTTCTTAAGGTTTATGTCAGCCAGATCGCCTTGGTACAATCCGAGGGAAACGTATTCGCGCCCGCTGCGAATGGCACTTCGGCAACGGTGCCAGCTACTGTCACCAGTGCAAGTTAGCGGGCGCGGCATGCGCCAGAGGGGAAGCAGTCGAAGGTGAACGCTGCCCTTACCTTGAAAACGAGCCGGAAACTTTACCAGGTTGGCAGTTGTGGGACTTGATCAGTCAATATGACAGCCAGCTGCGTATCGCACCTTCCGGTGTGGTGGTTGGCGTTGACGCAAATGCGCTTATCAGGATCGCCGAATTGCTCGGCTACGAGCTTTACCCATTTACCCTGCTCTTGCCCTATGCCGAAGGCGGCATGGTCACCGGCATCAACAGCAACCGCAATAGTGAAGAATCATGACCGCAGTACAAAACATTGCTATCCGCGTTGCCTTTGAGGGAGGAGATAAAGCCGAGCGCGACATGAAGCAGCTGGGTGATTCCGGCGAGCGGGCAATTAAGAAAATCCATGATGCCACCCAACCGGCAAGCCAGGGGCTGGAAATTCTTCATGGCGTGATGCACGAAGCAACCGGCGTAGCCGAACAGTTCGCCGAGCATGGCGGGTCTATTGGCCGTATTCTGGGTGAAATCGGCCCAGCTGGTATCATTGCTGCGGCAGGTATTGGTGCGCTTGTATTCGAGATACACCACGCAGTGGAAGCAGCTGAGGAATTCAACCAGGCACAGCGTCGGTTGGAGGCAATCCTCCGTGCTACCAATGGTTCGGTCGGCTTAAGCAAAAAGGAACTCACCGAATTTTCTGAGGAAATGGCGCATACCACGCTGCTCACCTCTGAGAATTTCCAACAGATTGAAGCAGTGTTATTAACGTTCCGCCATGTGCATGGCGATACGTTTAAGGAAGCCACCAAACTCACCACCGATTTATCGGATGTATTCCAGAAGGATTTTACCTCTGCCGCGCGTTCGCTAGGGCAAGCCCTGGATGATCCCATCACTGGTCTCGATAAACTCGCCCGCGCTAATGTGCGGCTGTCGGAAGGCCAGAAAGAAGAAATCAAAGCCCTCGCGCAATCCGGCCAGCTGCATGAAGCCCAGGCGAAGATTTTAGAATATGTCGCAGGCAAATTGGGCGGCACTGCCGAGGCGCAGGATCAGGGTGTTACAGGTGCCACCAAGCACTACAAAGAATCGCTCGATGAACTGCAACGCGCTATCGGGCTGAATATAGAGGATTCCAAGGTCTATGAAGGCATCCTGAATGGCCTGACTTCCGTGTTCAAAGGCTTGCGCGAACAGGTGCGCCCGCTTGCTGATGAAGAACTGGCCGATCTCGATAAGCGCATGAAGATGATGCAGGGCTTCGGTAGCGATAAGCTCTTGTTCGGGCTGGTCGATAACCCGTTTTATACTGAAATGAAGTCGCGCCGTAGCGAACTGGAAGCGGAACTTGCCAAAGACGAAGCAGACAAAGCCACCGCGCGTGACAAGGCAAAAAAAGACGAGGCACAAGCGAGTGCTGATGCATTGCTTGGTATTGAGAAGGAACTCAATAAAAAGATCAGGGAAGAAACTCAAACCGACCGCGATAAAATCATCGCCGAATCAGATGCATTTAAGCAGCGCATTCGTGGACAGTTGCAAGGTGACGGCAGCAATGCCGATGATGTTGAGCGGCGAGTAGCACTGGCCGACAAACTCAAAAGCATTGAGCTTGATAAAATCGACCAGAAAGAAGCGGAAGAAGCGAACAAGCTGGCCGAGGCCAATCAAAAAGTTGTCGATAGCCTGCAAAAACGCCTGCGCGTCGAGCAGTTGAAACAAAAGCAGGACGGTGGCCGATCTTCCTTCGTGCAGGGGGAAATTGACAAGCTCAATCCCAATGCCACGTCAGCAGACCGTCAGGCGGTCGCTGGTCTTGCCGATAAGGTGTTCGATCAGCAACAGATGCAAAAGGCGGCTGATAGCCGCCAGCAGGCTATTAAGAAAATCAATGATGAAGTCCTGCGAACTAAGCCTTCTTTCGATGTGGCGAAGCAAGCACTCGATTCCTGGAAGGATGGGCTGATCAAAGACCTGGGCGGCGCGACCGAAGAAAATCAGAAATACATTACACTGATCGAGCAGATTTATACCGTCCGGCTGAAAGAGATTTACTACAAATCGCAACTCGACAGCGACAAATGGGCGGATGGTGCTGCGCGGGGACTGAAAAAATACGCCGACGAAGCCACCAATGCGGCCAAAAATTCCGAGCGGGTATTCAGCAACGCCGCCAGCAAAATTGAAGATTCACTGGTGGACATGGTTTCCACTGGCGAATTCAGCATGAAAAAGCTGGGCGATGTGGTGCAATCCATTGAGCAGGATATTTTACGTTCTTTCATCCGCGAAAATATTACTGGGCCGATTGCCAGCGGCTTAAGCAGCATTCTCGGTGGCGGTGCCGGTGGTAGCTCCGGCGGTGGGATTTTTGGAAGCCTGTTTTCCAGCATCTTCCATGAGGGTGGCGTGGTCGGCGAAAGCATGACTGCAGGCCGCACTCTGCCAGCGTTTGCCTTCGCGGGTGCGCCACGATTTCATAATGGCCTGATGCCTGACGAGTTCCCCGCCATCCTGCAAAAAGGTGAAACCGTCATCCCGCGAAACAAAAAAATGGGCGGCATGAATGTCACCTTCAATATCTCCACGCCGAACGCACAGAGCTTCATGGATTCCAAAGGGCAGATCATGTCGAAATTCGCCGGTGAGATGCAACGCCACAAAGTGAGGAACGGATAATGCCAGCATTTCACGAAGTACAGTTTCCTCCAAAGATTGCCTATGGCGCGAGCGGAGGTGCGGAATTTAACACCAGCATCAGCACGACTTTCGGCGGCTTCGAACAGCGCAATGTCAACTGGCAGAAATCGCGTGGACGCTGGGATGTGTCCACCGGCATCAAGATCAAAACCGACATGGATACGGTGATTGCTTTTTTCCGCGCCCGCTTCGGCAAAGCCTATGGCTTCCGCTTCAAAGACTGGAGCGATTATCAGGGCGTGGGACAGGTAATCGGCACTGGCAACGGCACGCTGACGGCGTTTCAGTTAATCAAAACCTATGTCAGCGGCAGCAACAGCTACGTCCGAGAGATTAAAAAACCCGTCAGTGGCACGGTGAAGATTTACCTGAACGCTGTGCTGCAATCCTCCGGCTTTGCCATCGACCTTACCACCGGCATCGTCACCTTTACCACGGCTCCTGGCAATACTGTGGTGGTGAGTGCCGATTATGAATTCGATGTGCCGGTGCGGTTCGACACCGACTCGCTGGCCGTGCGTGCCGATGCACCAGGGATTTTTGTGTGGGATTCCATCCCCATTGTGGAGACCAGAATATGAGAACCGCTTCATCAAATTTAACGGCGCATCTTGCCGGAGAAGTCACCAGCCTCGCTATATGCTGGCAACTGACCCTGGTGGGCGGAACGGTGATGGGCTTTACCGATCACACCTCCGATCTCACCATCAGCAGCGTGCTGTATAAGGCGGCGACGGGATTCTCGCCCACCAGCGTGGAAACCAAAGATAAGTTCTCCGTCGATAATCTCGACGTGGCAGGCATCCTGGATACGGCAGCGATCACCGAGGTCGACATCATGGCGGGCAAATATGACTTTGCCGAAATCCTGATTTTTATGGTGAATGTCACCGACCTCACGCAAGGCATCGTCACGCATCGGCGCGGTTGGCTGGGCGAAGTGTCCTTAAAAAACGGTCAATTCGTTGCTGAGGTGCGCGGGCTGGCACAAAAGCTACAGCAGAATATCGTCGAGCTTTTCTCACCTACTTGCCGCGCCGTGTTCGGTGATGGACGCTGCAAAGCCAATCTTGCCAGCTACACGGTGGGCGGTACGGTCAACACCATCACCAGCCGCCAGGTGTTTATCAGCACCGCCATGACGCAGGCGGCGGGTTATTTCTCCGGCGGGGAAATCCAGTGGCTGACCGGCGCAAACGCTGGGCGGCGCATGGAGATCAAAGAATTCTCAAACACACAGTTTACGCTGGTGTTGCCTATGCCGAACAATGTGGCGGCGGGCGATACCTTCAATGCCATTGCCGGATGCGACAAAACCATCGGCACCTGCGCGACCAGATTCAGCAACGCCGTCAATTTCCGTGGTGAGCCTTACGTTCCAGGCATGGACAAGATGCTCGCAACTTCCGCAACCTCTAATGACCTGCAAACAGCATGATTGTCGCAGATAGCATCGTAACCCAAGCCCGCACCTGGCTAGGCACGCCCTTTCATCACCAGGCGCGGCTCAAAGGCAAGGGCTGTGATTGCCTCGGCCTGATCGTCGGTGTGGTGGATGAATTGGGTTTGAAAGACAAGCACGATCAATCGCTTTCTGGCTATGACGAGGTGACCTATTCCAAGGAACCGAACGGCGCATATCTCATGCAGAAACTCACCGAGTTGCTGGATGAAGTGCCGGTAGCGGAAGCGCAAGCAGGAGATCTAGCACTGTTCACCGTGCGCGATAACCCGCAGCACATGGCATTTCTGACGGATTACGAAGGCACGCTGGGGATGGTTCATTCTTACGCACCGGCGCGGCGAGTGGTGGAGCACCGGCTCGATGATGACTGGAAATCAAGACTCGTGAAGGTATTCAGATGGCAGCCATAGTTTTAGCAGCTGCGGCCAGTTCCGCCGCTACATCGCTCGGCGCAGGCACGTTCTTTGCCGCCGTAGCCGGAGGTGCGGGCGGATTCCTGGGCGGGTTCGTTGACCGCGCCATTTTCGGCGGTGGCAAAGCACACATTAATCAGGAAGGCTCACGCCTAACTGACTTAATGGTGCAGGCTTCCACTTATGGCAAAGCAATTCCGCTGGTTTATGGCAATGCCCGTATCGCCGGAAACGTTATCTGGTCGCGTCCGATTCAGGAGCATGTGACTACCACCACGCAATCCTCGGGTGGCGGCAAAGGTGGCGGCGGCGGTGGCGGCGTGGAAACAACCACTACCAGTTATACCTACACGGCTTCTCTGGCGGTTGCGATCTGCTCGGGCGCGATCACCGAAGTGGTACGTGTGTGGGCGGATTCCAAGCAGCTTGACCTGACACAGGGCAGCTACACGCTTTATCTTGGCGACGAAACGCAACTGGCCGATACCTATATTTCGTCCTTCTCACCGGCAGGGCAAACGCCAGCCTATCGCGGCATGGCCTATGTGGTGATTAAGGATTTCCCGCTGGCGGATTTTGGTAATCGCATTCCAAACTTCACCTTCGAAGTTCGGCGGACAATGAAGAAGCCGAACGACCTGGAAGATAAAATCAAAGAAATCACGATCATCCCTGGGGCGGGTGAATATGTTTACGATACGGTGGTGCAGGAAAAAACTGTCGGCCAGACCGATGTAAATAATAACTTCGTGCAATCCGGCAAAGTCAGCAAAATCAACCTGAACAACCTCAGCAATAAAGCTGACATGATGGTGGCACTCGATAATCTCAAGGCCACGCTACCGAATATCCAATGGGTGTCGGTTGTTGTTAACTGGTTTGCCGATTCACTCAACCCCGCTACGGCTCTCATCAAGCCAGCGGTGGAATTTAATGGCCAGGGAGCGCGTGTTGCGCCCGATGACTGGGCGGTAAGTAGTTTCACTCGCAGCACCGCGCACCAGATTCTGGTGTTCGGGGATGGTTCGCCCACTTACGGCGGCACACCGACCGATAAAAGCATCCTACGCTTGTGCCAGGAACTTAAAAACCGTGGCTATAGCGTGCTGCTTTATCCGATGTTGCAGGTGGATACGATCACACCGCAAAGCAAGCCGTGGCGCGGGCGGATTACGCCCACCAGCAGCAGCGATGTGACCACTTTCTTTACCAGCACTTACGGCTACAGTAATTTCATTGCCTACTACGCCAGCATGCAGGTGGGCGGCGTTTACCTGAAAAACTATATCGACGGATTCATGATCGGCTCCGAACTGGTGGGGCTTACTACTTATGCCAGTGCCACCGGCGTGTTTCCCGCCGTCATCCAGCTGAAGAATCTGGCGGCAACGGTTAAAACTGCCGTGGGCAGCGGCGTGAAGGTGATCTACGGTGCCGATTGGAGTGAATATCACTCTGTAGGCGGCTGGTATAATCTCGATCCGCTGTGGTCGGACAGCAATATCGACATTGTGGGCATTGATTGCTATTTCCCGCTCACGCCTGATCTGCCGCAAAGCCAGATTGATTATAATGCCGTGTATGCTGGCTGGACGAAAGACGAAGGCTGGGATTATTTCTGGGACGGCACGCGCACTACGAAAACCAATTACAGCGGTGCGACCTACGCCTGGAAGAACGTAAAGAACTGGTGGACGACCACTCACACCAATCCCAACGCTACTGGCACAGCTTGGACAGCACGCATGAAGCCGCTGTGGTTTACCGAGTTCGGCATGCCTTCGGTGGATGGGTGCGCCAACCAGCCCAACGTGTTCATTGATCCCGACTCGGTAGAGAGTTTTTACCCGAGAGGAAGTCGTGGGCGCGTTGATTTTCTGGCGCAGCGCACGGGGCTTGATGCTTCGATTGATTTTCTCAATGCCCAGAATGTCACCGAAGCAAACCTTATACCGCGCAAATTCATCTGGACGTGGGATGCACGGCCATTCCCGTTCTTCCCTGACCTCGGCTCGGTATGGGCGGATGGTGGCAACTGGAAAACAGGCCACTGGATACAAGGCAAGCTGGGGCTTTCGAGCCTCGGCCAGATCGTCGCCGACCTGCTGAAACTGGTGGGCTATGACAGCACCATGTATGACACCAGCCGCCTGACCGATATTGTCACCGGCTTCATCATCACCAACCGGCAAACGGTGCGCTCTTGCCTTGAGCAGCTGGCAACCGCTTACTTCTTCGACATGGTGGAATCGGATGGGTTGCTTAAATTTATCAAGCGCGGCAAGGTTTCCAGCACCACAATAGATTTTACCGAACTGGTGGTGCAGGACAGCCAGGGCGATGCGCTCACCATCACGCGCACGCAGGAACTGGAATTGCCGCGCCAGGTGGATGTGATTTATCTGAACCGCACTTCCGATTACCAGGCAGGCACGCAATCCTCGCAGCGGCAAACGGTGAAGGCGGTGGATTATGCCACCGTCAACCTGCCGATTGTTCTGACCGACCAGGAAGCCAAAGTGGTGGCGGATGTGACGCTCTATAACGCCTGGGTGGGGCGTGTGACCTATCAGTTCACCGTGTCGCCAAAATATGCGCTGCTTGAACCAACCGACATCATCACCATTACCAAAGACGGTGCGGCTTATCTCATGCGCCTTAACTCCACCAAGCTGGTGCGAAACGGCGTGCAGGAAATCACGGCGGTGGCGGAAGATGTGTCATCCTATGACTTCTACAATCCGGCAGGCACCAGCACGCCCAACATTCAGCCGCCCAGCACTATCTCCGCCACGCGGCTCGAGTTGCTGGATTTACCAGCATTCCCGACCGATGGGGTGACGGATGCCTATCTGCGCTATGGCGTGGTGGGCTTGGGTGGTGATTGGACGGGATCGGCAGTCTATCGCTCGGACGATGGCGGTGCGAACTATGCGCTGATGCAATCTCTCACGGCACAAGCAACGCTGGGCGCGGTACTGAATGTTATTCCCGTCGGCACCATCTATACCTGGGATAATATCAGCACCATCGACGTGCTGCTGACCTATGGACAGCTGCAAAGCCTGACCGATATTGCCGTGCTGAACGGGGCAAATGTCTGCGTGATTGGTAATGAGGTTATTCAATTCCAGTATGCCACGCTGCTTGATACCAACAAATACCGCTTATCCGGCCTCCTGCGCGGGCGGCTGGGTACGGAATGGGCGGTTAGCGGCCATGCGGCTGGGGAGCGGTTTATCCTGCTTACAAACGCCGTTGCGCGGGAATTGATGGCATCATCGGCCTGGGGCATCTCCAAGAAGTTCAAGCCGGTGACTATCGGTTCGACGCTGGGAGCAACCACGGCGCAGGATTATGCGTATGCAGCAAAGGCACTCAAGCCCTATGCGCCAGTGCATATCGTGGGTTCGCGCAGTGCCAGTGATCTCACTGTCAACTGGAAGCGGCGCACGCGCATCGGCGGCGATTGGCGCGATGGTGTGGATGTGCCGCTCTCCGAGGAATCGGAACGCTACGAAATGGACATTATGAGCGGCGTGACGGTGAAACGCACCATCACCGGCCTGACAACGCCCACCGCCAGCTACACTTCCGCGCAGCAAGTCACCGACTTCGGTTCGGCACAAAGCAGCATTCTGGTCAATGTGTACCAGCTTTCGGCTGCGGTCGGGCGCGGCGATGCAGGCAACGCCACCATTTAACTTTTAACCTCAATCAACGGATAATCTTATGCCAAACACCACTAATCGGGTGAAGCTGCCCTATATTCTGCAATCCCAATCGCAGAAGGAAGTCACCCACAATAGCGGCCTCGACCTGATCGACGCACTGCTTCAGGCGGCAATGGTCAGTGTCAGCGTTAATACACCGCCTGGATCGCCTGCAGCGGGGGATTGCTATGTGGTCGGCACATCGCCCACCGGCGTGTGGGCAGCGCAGGCCAAGGCGGTGGCTTTCTACACCACCGGCTGGAACTTTATCACACCGTGGGAAGGTCTCACTGTATGGGCGAATGATGTAAACGCGCTCTATACCTACGATGGCTCGGCCTGGGGTTTAACCAGCAATCCCACTTCGTTTCAGAACCTCACCATGCTCGGCATTAATGCAACCGCCGATTCCACCAATAAGCTGAGTGTGAACAGCGCGGCGATATTGTTCAACAATATCGGTGGCGACATGCAGGTAAAAATTAATAAAGCCGCCTCCGGAAACAAGGCGAGCTTCCTGTTCCAAGATAACTTTTCCGCCCGCGCCGAATTCGGGCTGCTGGGTGATGATAATTTCACGCTCAAAGTATCGGCGGATGGATCGACATTCTTCAACGCGCTGAAGATGCTGGCGGCTAGTGGCCGCGTGGCATTGAAAGCGAATGCCTCCGGTTTAACAGCTGCAGGCACTACGCAAGGTACCGCGCTCGCCATCACCAATCAAACAAACGAATTCACCACCGTCGCTGCCAGCAGCGGCGGCATTCTCCCTTCGCCGGAACAAGGCGAGTTCATCTTTGTGGCCAACGCCGGAGCCAACGCGCTCAATGTCTATCCCGCCACCGGCCATAGCATCAACGCACTGTCGGCGAATACAGCCTTCTCAGTGGCGGCAGGCAAAAATGCCCTATTCTGGGCGGCTACAGCGACCAAGTGGTATGTCAACCTGACCGCCTAAACCAAACAATTCATTCGTCAACACAGCCGCCCTTTGAGGCGGTTTTTTTATTGGAGAAACCATGACCCAGGAACAAGAAGCAGAGCATCTCGATATGCACGTTGCCGTGTGCGCCGAGCGTTACAAAGCCCTTGAGCAACGACTCGACCGCATTGAGCGGATTGTCTGGTGGTCATCCACCATGCTGATGACTGGCATGGGCGGGATTATTTTCAAACTCATGACAATGAAGGGGGTTCTATGATTACATTGCTCGGTTCATTGTTAGGTTTCATAAGCTCCACATTCCCCGATCTGCTCAAATTATTTCGGGACGCTTCCGATAAAAAACACGAAATTACACTGCTGCAAATGCAGATGGATTTCCAGGCGCAGGGACATCAGGAGCGCATTGAGGAGATTAATACCCAGGCAGATATTTCTGAATCGCAGGCTCTCTACAAAACCTACACCACCGGCATTAGCTGGGTGGATGCGTTGAATGGCACGGTACGGCCTGTCATCGCTTACAGCTTCTTCATTCTCTATACCGCCGTCAAGATCATGCACTTCTCCGCTGATATGCCCTGGCTGTTGTGGACTGAGGAGGATCAGGCGATCTTCGCAGGCATCATTAGTTTCTATTTCGGCCAGCGTGCCATGGCAAAAATGCGGAGCGGGAAATGAGGCATGTTACCGAAGACGGCATTGCCCTGATTAAGCGTTTCGAGAGCTTCGCCTCAAAGATTTACATCTGTCCCGCTGGCTATCCCACCATCGGCTATGGGCATGTGGTGAAGGCGCAGGAGCGGTCTTTATTCAGCGATGGCATTGACAATGCACAGGCTATTGAGCTTTTGGAAAAGGATGTGGCATCCGCCGAGTGTGCGGTGTTGCGGTTTATCACCGTGCCGCTGACCGACGGGCAGTTCGATGCGCTCGTATCATTCACCTTCAATTTGGGCGGCGGTGCGCTCCAACGCTCCACGCTTCGCCACAAGGTCAACCGCGAGGAACATGCCGACGTACCCGCAGAGTTTATGAAGTGGGTGTGGGGTGGTGGTAAAAAACTGAAGGGGTTGGTAAAGCGAAGGGCGGCGGAGGCTAATCTCTATCTATCTTGAAGAAGTCATGCATCGATTTAATTATCAGTTGATCTGATATATTTACATGCCCTGCGCCTGGGACAGTAACAAATTGCATGCGGCTAGTTGCTGCAGCAGCTAGTTTTTTACCCTGCTCAATAGGTATCACGTTATCCTGATCTCCATGAATAATAAGTATAGGGCAATGAACCTGAGCAATTTTTGACAGAGAATCTAGTGGATCGCGTACTAAATAATATATGCCGGGTAAAAGCCAGTATGTCTGCGCAGCCATATCTGCAACTGACGTGTACGCACCCTGCAATACTATGCCGAATACCGGCTGTTCTTTTGCCATTTCCACAGCTACGCCGCTGCCAATTGATTCACCATAAATGATGATTTTTGGTGCTGTGTAAGTTTGCTTCAACCACGCGATAGCAGCACGCGCATCATGGTAGAATCCTTCTTCGCTAGGCGACCCTTCGCTTTTGCCGTAACCACGCCAAGAAAGTGCTAATATACCGTATCCAGCCTTTGCAAAGGCTTGGTATCGCTGGGCATGTCCTGCGATATGCATGGCGTTGCCATGCAAGTATAAAATGACAGGCATTCCCTTTTCTGGTGGATGCGTCCATCCCATGATATGCACACCATCTTCCGCATCGAAATGTACTTCGGTAAAATCTGTGAGGCCGTAATCTGTCGGAGCTTTAAGTTTTCCTAATGTTGTGTCTGCCATGTACGCGGGGAACACCAAATAGCGTTGTACGACAAAGAGAACGACATAGATAATCAGCAATGCTCTCAAAAGGCGTATCGCTATAGCTTTGATGGATTTTTTGCTGATTAATTTTTTCATCTTTTCGGATTCGATTCATTCACGTCTTTATAATAGCGATCCCAAAGCTTGTTCCTAAATTTGTAAGTGGGGTCAACCCGCTTTTTTAAAGCAAAATATTCAGTAGCACGGGGATAGGCTTTCAGGAATTGATCTGGCGTAGCAATGATCTGATAAGGCAAATAGTAAGTGCCGCCTTCTTCCAAAGCAGCATCAATCAGCTTGCTTGTCCATCCATAAACTTCTTTTTTATCTGCCTCCGTCACTCCCTGTTCGTAATAAATTACAAAAGAAAAAACCTCTTTTCTCGCCCAGGCAAGTAATGAGCCAGGATCTGGCAAAGCATGCCGGATAGAAACATTTAGAACATTTACATGGTTTTGATTGAGAATAGCCGCCATTTTGGGGGCGAAGGTATCAAAATTCTCGACGGGGATAAAATACTCCTGAAGCACATAGGTAGATTTCTCACGCGATGGCGGCTCAAGGCCAATCACATCATAGCTTGCTTCATAATTGCGCCATTCTACTTTCTGACCAGAATATTCATATGGATCATAAATATATTGTCGGCAAGATTTCCCCCACGGGCCATCTGAAATCCACGCTAAAAGGAATTGTTGAGACGAAGACAGCTTATCTTGAGGAGCTAATTTTTCTTCTACGGTTACGGGTTTGTCGGTTGTATTCCAAGTGACCGCATTTACTTGTGTGTAATCGGGCGGATAAATATCTGCGTTATGAAAAACTGCGGTTTTCGATTCTCGAATGTTATGGAAAAAATAATCCTTATACTGTGATATATCCATCCTTTGAGATATCCGCTCTATACGGGTATTTTCAGCAAGATTTAACGTAGCCTCGACAATAACGCCAATGCCACCATATCCTCCAATTGCTCCAAAAAATAATTCAGGATTTTTCGTTCGGCTGGCTTCTTTTATGGAACCGTTAGAGAGAACTATTTTGATCGACTCAACTGAGCGAATTATAGGGCCTTCGCTAACGTAGCGCCCATGTGCGTTAACACTAAGGGAGCCGCCCACCGTAAAATTAGAAAAGGATTGCATAATTTTAAGAGACAACCCCTTTGGATCAATCGTTTCCTGAATTTTCCGCCATGTAGCCCCCGCCTCAACAGTGATTTGCCGCTTTTCGGTATCTAAATTGATGACGCGGTTCATATCCCGCATATCTAAAAACAGGCAATTCTCTGTGGCAATTTGCCCGCCTTGGCTATACCGCCCTCCACCGATAGAAATAGGGCCGGAATGGTGAGCAACCAATTGGCTGACCTCCTCAATGGACTTCGGGGCGATAACCTTATCTACCGTTATGGGATTTAGCTGCGTTATGTCATTGACGGTGACAGCGGCATAGGTAGGGGAGCAGCCCAAAAATCCTATGGCTAGAATAGAAATTACTAATTGAATTTTAAAGATTCTCATGCTCACCGAATTTTTAGATGTTGCAGGCAGTTTTACAAATTTATGGCAATATAGCAAACACTTGATATGTTAGGGTGGTTTGTATCGGGAGGAATATTATGCGAGCACTTCTCAGTCTGGTGATATTATGTTTTTTGAGTATGCAGCCAGCATTGGCAGCACAGCAAGCGCCATCGCCGCAGGAAGTGCAGTTTGGCGAATGGATGTCCTATTACTATCTGCAAAAAGACACCTCCAAAGTGAGTGGTTTCTTGAAGTTCCTCCAGGATGGTCGAATGTTAGAAAAACATGACGGCGCAGCGCAGCCTACCGCTGCTTTTCTCGCTGTAATTTTTTCAGATAATCCTGCGCAGGTTCAAGCATGGGTTAAGAATACCGGTTTCACCGGCAAAACAAAAGAAGCCACAGAATATGCACTATGGTTATCAGGCAATGGAAAGATGATTGCAGACGTTTTTAAGGATACTCCTGAATATGCAAAATCGACACCTGTAGGATTATCGAATCTAACGCTTAAACAACCGGGCGATCTGGACATGATGTGGGGAGCATTTTCTGCATCCGGCAGTGAATTATACGTCAAGAAAATCATTGACGTATTGGATGATAGTAAACCGCTTACGGGTGATAAAACAGCTGATATGATGACTCGTGGTTCTGCTGAGTGGTCTTTAGGTAGCAATATGATGCAACACGAACTGGTAAATCGCGCTATTCGCAAAGAAATAAATGCACGCTCCGGCGTAGTGAAAAAGAAGCTGGAAGAAATAGTTGCTCGGAATGAAAAGAATGCAAAACCATTTCCGAATAAAGATGGTGATTTTTCTGCAATGATGGTTTTAACCGATGAGAAAGCGCTGTCTGAATACGCAAAGCCTTCCAATGAAGGACTACACTTTAAGGAAATGACTACGGCAAAGCATGGCGATAGCGTGGTAATCAAAATTGTGTTCGCCGGTATGGAACTGACGAATGACCTTAGGGCAGATGTTACATTTGACCTAAAAACCTTAGGGCCGGACGGAAAAATCTACGACAACACCGATCTAAGAAATGTGGAAGCCCTGAAAATGAAAGTACCGATGCGATTCAGGATTTTTGACAACTCTACAGTTGAGGGCATAAGATTTGATCCACAAGACAAGCTCGGCAAATATAAAATTATCGCCGAAATCCGCGATAACGTAGGCAAGAAAAAGCTTTTACTTACAAAAGAAATTGAGCTTACTCAATGACCACTCCTATAACGCTTAAGTAACTGAGGAGGCGAAATTAGTGACAACGAAGAGGTCATCCATTATTCTGCCTCAACATCAAACAAATGGCGGAAGAATATGAGTAACGTAATCGAAGGCCATTTCGGGCCCAAAAAGACCGCACGAATGAAGGCAGTTCCATACCAGCGAAATTTCAAAGAAACCGAGCACCTCAGCTACGAGGAAAAATTCTCGGATTTGTTTGATATATGCGAACTAGCGGAATCTGGCGCATTCGAGGCGGTGGCTGTCGCGTATCCAGAAGTCTTGGGCGACACCGAGGAAGAACTGGTACGCAACATGTCACTCCTCGCTGACGCTGGTTTGGTTCTGATCGTAACGCAAAAAAGCCCGCGAATCGTAGAGGCTGCAAACACCCCGTAACGTGATGGCGTATTTTAGCTATAAGAAGACACGCGAGTTTTTGTCACTCTTCATCTAAATCGCCACTCATCTCTGTCAATATTCTTGCGCGGCTCTTTAGCGATACTGTGTCAGCTGGCTCACCATGAACGCGATATGCCTTAAAAGTATGTTCACGCCCAGCGTTTGGATTCGGTACCAAGGTGGTTTCCAATTCATTTGTACGAAGGTCAAAGCTATAGGCTACGACAACACTTTCAACTTCACGACGCACTAATGTCCCAACCTCTATCAGTCCGTCTTCGACTCTAAAAGAAGCAGGCAAAATGAGGGTTCTGCGATGAGCAGTACCCTCGGCCAGAGCAAATGGCGTTGGTGCAACGTACATTTTACGATCTCTAACTAAAATATCGCCATAACTACCAAAGCCACGGAAACTCTTATTCTTATGAATATACGCATTGTCAGCGTTCAAAAAACTTCCATGACACAGTACAAAATCAAGAACTGGATAACTATTGCCATCTGGTTGAGCGGGATACCTCCCGAACACATAATATACTTGCCTTCCATTATGTTCACCGCAAGGAACCTGGCTATTGCAATCATAGTCAGCTTCTCTTCCAGGATATGCCAACCCTTTTAGTTCATAACCCTCGGTGAATTGTACCATGCGAAAATCTGGGTAAGAATTTCTCCCTGGCGAATCATAATTTAGACCCATTAGGTCAAGTCGCGCCTTAAACCAATTTTGGAAGTGAAATTCTTTGTCATTCTTGCCCTCACGCTCTATGAGTTCACCACTGGCAATTGAACGAACGCATTGTTTGAAAATAATGCTAGCTTGCGACATGATGCCCTCTCTTATTTGCTGTATTGTAAATCTGCTCAATATGAGCTTCCGTATCTGTTTTATAGGTGCTTAATGCTTTAAGAGCGTCAATGCGGTTGTGCAGAATTGAGAGGCTTTTAATAAGTTGAGCAGTCACTATTACTCTCACATCATTTCGACTTAAGGATCGACCAGAACTAGTTAGCCGTAGAGCTTGATCTTCTGCTTTACGAATAATTTGACTCATCGCCTCACGTTGTGAAGAAGATTTGTTAAGGGAAGTCCTTTTTCTGCAAACGATCACAATATCAAGATCAATGGGTTCTTTTGCTTGTTGTTTAGGCACAGCACTCGACATTTCAGCTTTAATAGGTTGAACTGCCGTTATAACAAAATCTGCACGCATTATCGCGTCTAAGACAGAATCCCACCCATCAGGCCGTGAGTGATGGTAGGTAAATGCTAGAATGCCATTATCCTTGAGCACTCGATGTATTTCATCAAACACACCAGCCAATCGACTAGTAAAAATGTCCTGCTCTTTGTGTTGCACCTCGCTTTCCGAGCGAGTCGTGTCAAGCACCCTATTACCATCGGTTCCTAAAATATGCCTCTGCCAGATATGAAAGAAATCTGCCAGTTCAGAGTAATGCACATTGTCAAAAAAGGGAGGATCTGTAATTACAGCATCAACAGATTTATCAGGAATATCTGTATTACTTGAATCGCCGCAGGATAGATATACGCGCTGACCTTTAGCATAATCATTAAAGGTTCCCGCGATAGGAAAGCTGAGAGACTCAGAAAGCCCATAGATTTTTTCACTTGTTTTACGACCATTTTGCTCACTAACGATTAGCTCAAAAGGATTTTCGGCATAATCTATAGCTCTACGAATTCGGCCATTAAAAATTGTTGAGAACGACCCTGAACTCTTTGGTGTTCCCCAAAGATTGGCTTCTAGCGGTGTGCGCTCGGGTTTCAGTATATGATGTGAGAACATGTGCCGTACGGCACCCGTTCCTTCACCCTTGTAAGAGGCAAACATATTATTAAATTCCAATGTTCCTGATAGCAAACAAGTAAATAGCTCACGAACTGTTTGATCTTCTATCTTACTTATACGCTCACCCAGAATTGACAGGCCAAGCAGCTGTCTTTCGTTGAACATTTCATGCCAATACCGATAATTATAACCAAGAACCTGATTGGTGTTATTTCCAGCTTTAATTGGCACTATAGGGAATGCGTTGGATCGTTTCGTTAATTCTTTTTTTGCCTGATTAAAGAGTATTTCATCTTGATGCGTTGCTGGTAAATAAACTTTCTTTCCATCTGATTGCAATGCAAGTTTTGCATAGAGTTTGTGCCTAGGTGGAGCAGAGGAATCTCTGACGGTTTTAGAAACTTGAAAAATATGTTCACAATGTGGACATACGGCTTTTTGTCCTCGGGTTGTGCCAATTTGTGGATTATATATTTCTGCACAATGATGACATTGTGTTTTTTGATCACTGTAGTTTACTTCGTTAATAGCATAGCAATTAGGGCAGCTTGACTGGGCGGTGGGATAACGTTTCGGGTAAGCATGTTTAGCAAAAATGTACGATGAAAAAAGATCAACAGTCTTTTCACATTCAGGGCAATCAACTTGTTTTACCCAAAAATAGTATAAAACCTCCGCCTTGCTCCCATCAGGAAGAATTGTGGTATAAAAATAGCGAATCTTGTCCGCCACATCTTTTTCAATTTCGCTGAAAGTTTCAAGAATTGATTGGCGATGATGCACGGCAAGTGCATTTTTCACTAAAAAATATGCAACTGGATTTATATCACGACCAATGGCATTAGCCCCTATTTTTAGTGCCTCGCCAACCGTTGTTCCCGATCCCATAAATGGATCAAAAATAACCGCATCTTTTATTTTTGTAGGTTTGTAGAACAGCTCAACTACATCGCTTCCAACCGGAGAAAGGGCAGCTAGTGTGATTGCCCTAAAAACAGATCCCAATCTTTGCGCCCACCATTTATGAATATGATATGTTGGCCGATTGATCTCTTTGCGCCAGCTCTCAATTTCAGCAATATTACTAATTAACTCAAATGGGAAATCATCTTCTTCAAGCGCAGTAACGGGAGCATTATTTATTACTTTATTGGGCTTTGTTTTTGCGTTTCTTGTTCGAACTCCTTGCTCTAACAAATCAACCTGATTCTCTACAGAAATTTGAACTCTACTTGGTGACAGTATGGTCATATTTTCGAGTTCCCTTGTTTTTTAATCCATTTATCCAATTCACTTTTCTGAAAACGCCATGACCCACCCACTTTGAATCCTGGCAGTTTGTCTTCGGACACCAAGCGGTAAGCGGTTTTCTCAGTCAACTTAAGAAATTCCGCCACATCCCGTATCGTCATTATCTCGTCTTTCATCGGAGATGACTCTCTTAGGTTTGCGTTCTGCTGCACAGGAAAATAAGGTAAAATTTTCCAAAGATAAAGCCTTTTGTTCGAGTTGGTTAGTTGTGTGTCAAGAACACTACGCATAGCGTTATATCCGTGACAGCAAGGTACGGGTTTTGAGAGTGTTGTTTTTGCTGGTGGTTGGGTTATAACGAGGGTGTTGCGGTGCTAACTACCCACCGCCATTGATCCATTTCATCGATTGTGGATGAAGTGATAGAATGAGGAATGCGATGTGATTCGGAGCTACCGCGGCAAAGCGGCGGAGACGGCGGTCTGGGAAACTATAGGCTGAATAGCGCGACCTTTGGCCCTTGGCAGAAACTTTATAACATAGCGGAGACATGATGACGATGAACGGCTGGAGCGAAGGAAAACATGACATCACCCCGGAGCATAAGGGCAAGCCTACGGAGGATGTGGCCGGTGCGCTGAACCTTGTACCCGCCCGCGTGTCCCCCATCGCGCTCGACATCGACAAATCCGGGGCGATTGAAACCACCTCGCTGAGCGCCAGCCATACGTATTTCGATATCGACAACGATACGTTCGCGGAGCGGGTGCAGTGGATCTCGCCGACCGACGGGTGGCTGGCGATAGACAAGAATGCCAACGGCAAAATCGACAACCAGAGCGAACTGTTCGGAGATGACGGCACTACGAAAGCGTATGCCAAACTCGCGGCACTGGATACGAATCATGACGGTAAAATCACTTCCGCCGATACGGATTTCGCCAGCCTTCGCGTGTGGGTGGATGCCAATTCCGACGGCGCCAGCCAGACAGCGGAACTGAAAACCCTGTCCAGCCTCGGCATCACCTCGCTTTCTCTGGAAACCGCCGCCGGCTCGCTCAGCTCTACGTTCGTACGTAGCGGCGTGACCTATAATGCCCACGATATCCTGCTGGATACCGACCAGATGGATAGCTGGTACCAGGGAACCCCGGCCGAGATCACGCCCGCCGCGCTCGCCCTGCCGCATTCGCGCGGGTATGGCGATGTGAAATCCATGGAATACGCGGCCTCAGGCAACGCAGCGCTCGCCGCCAAATTGCAGGCATTGCAGGCGATGCCGATTTCCGGTCTCGACGGGTATTACGGTAAGCTGGAAGCGATGGTGGAGGAATGGACGGGCACGGGCGCTGTAGCGCGCACCGGTGTAAGCCCGTGGGTGGATGCGCGTCATGCCGCGATCATGGGTCATTTTTCCGGTATGGGGACGGATTATTATACGAAAAACATTCCCTCCGACCCGACGCATTTTGAACCGGTGGAAGCGGGATATGCCAGACTGATGGGAGAATTCAGTACCCGTTTCATCGCGCAAGGCGCGCTGGCCGGAGTATTCGGCAATCCGACCTACAACTCTTCGGATGATAAACTGCATTTTTCCCTGTCCTACAGCCAGATCCTGTCCAATGCCAAGGCCGGAGCGCCGACGGATACGGCCGATATAAACGTCTATTGGTCGGAAACCGCGCACACCCTGCTGGAATATATTTCGGCGTTCGGCGTTACGGGGCCAGCGATGCAGACTGCCATCGATACGGCGGCGGGCTATCACGTACAGGTCAACCAGCCGTGGAACTATGTGGCGGGGACAGAGGGCAACGACCTGATCAATGGAACGGCAGCGGCGAACTACCTGCACGGAAATGCCGGAGCGGACACCGTTTACGGCGCGGACGGTAACGATTATATTTTAGGCGGCACCGGCAACGATCTTCTGCGCGGCGGCACCGGCAATGACAGCATTGCCGATTATGATGGCAACAACACTATTTACGGCGACGCGGGCGACGACACCATCAACGGCGGTACGGGAGCGAGCAAATTGTATGGCGGTAGTGGCAATGATTATATTTTAAGTGGCAATGGCAGTGAAACTTTATCCGGCGGCGATGGAGACGATCGCTTGTACAGCCGAAGCGGCAATGACCGTATTAACGGCGATGCGGGTAATGATTATCTCTATGGTGGTACGGGTAGTTCGACGCTGTCGGGCGGGCTGGGTGCCGATACGCTGAGCGGTGGGGCCGGCAAGGATACCTTTCTTTATACGAAAGGCGACGGCGACGACATGATCGTCAAGGCTGCAACCGTCACCACCACCGATGTGCTGAAGCTCACCGGCATCGCTCACACCGAAGTAACGTTCTCGGCGGTCGCAGATGCCGCCTATGTGAACGAACCCAACTCCGTGAAGATCAACGTCGCGGGCGGCGGTTCCATCCTGCTCGATCATTATCTGGACGGCACCGATACAGGACGGATCGAAAGCCTGCAGTTCAGCGACGGCACGGTGATGACGGCGGCCCAGATTATTCAGGCAACCGCTGCTTTAGGCACCTCGGGCAACGACACCCTCACCGGCGGGGGCGGGCATGATGTCCTGCTCGGTTTCGACGGCGCGGACTCCATACTGGGCAGTGCCGGAAACGATACCGCCTATGGGCAGGGAGGCAACGACACCTTGTACGGTGGTGCCGGAAATGACCTGCTGGCGGGCGGCGAAGGCTCCGACACCTATCACTATGCACGCGGTGACGGCGACGATACCGTTGCCGACTTCGGCAGCGGCACGCAGGATACGCTCGTGCTCGATAACATCAACCGCAGCGACGTCTCGTTCAGCGCGATCGACCGCGATGGGAACGGTGCGGTGGACTCCGTCAAGCTTACCATCGCCGGCGGCGGCTCCATCCTGCTGCAGGACCAGATCTTCCTGAGCGCTTATTACACGATCGATTCCTTGAAGTTCGGCGATGGCACCGTGATGACAGCGCAAGCGATCAACAATTCGCTGCCGACATTGGCGCAGAGCGGGACGGAGGGTAACGACCACCTCTATGGTGATGCCCATGACAACGTTATTCTAGGTAACGGGGGAAACGACCAGCTGATCGGTAACGCCGGTAACGATACGATCTGGGGCGATGACGGCAATGACACCATCAACGGTGGTGACGGGGCGGATCAGCTGATCGGGGATAACGGGAACGGTAACGGCACCGGGAATGACAGCATCGACGGCGGTGCGGGGAATGACACGTTGTTCGGCGAAGGGGCGAACGATATGCTGAATGGCGGCGATGGAGACGACCAGCTGATCGGCGCCGCAGGAGATGATGCTCTCGCCGGCGGCATTGGCAACGACACGCTCTGGGGCGGCGACGGCAATGATACGTTGAGCGGCGGCGCGGGTAAAGACCAGATGACCGGCGGCGCGGGCGCGGATGTTTTCATATTTAGCGCCCTCGCTGACAATCAGGCCGCGAATGCTGATTATATCTGGGACTTTACACACGGTGTCGATAAGCTCAGCGTGCATGGTCTCGGCTTCGTGCATCTCGATACGGACGGCGGGCAGACGGAAGCGGGAGAATTACGCTTCAGCGCGACGAACGGTATTACCACCATTATTTCTGACCAGACCGGCTTCACCTTTCAACTAAACGGTACCTTCACTGCTGCCACCCTCACCGAAAGCGATTTCATATGGTAAACATGGTATATCTGGAACTATTGTTTTAGGCGGGTTCTATGGTTTAACTTCTAACGTATACGTTTCAACTAACCTGAAAGCGTATGGATTGGTAAATCGGCAGAGCAGTATTTGATCATATCCTGAAATATTTATGCATGAGCGAGGCATTGACCGGTTGTTGGAAGCACGTTTGAGAGCATTCATTTCAAGAAAACTTAAAAATGGCTTGATAATTATCAAGGGGTTGGTAAAGCCTTACATAATCTAACGGTTTTTCAGGAGTTTTTTATCATTGCCGATAAAAACGGGCGTTCCGGTAAGTATGCCTTGAAATTGACGAAGTATTTCCCCGACCCGTAGCCCGGATTTTTCGATTTTGAATTCGCGAATGGAACGTTCATGCGGTCCACTACGTTTTTTAAGGACGGAAATCGTTTGTCTCACTTCCCCCGCTGCCTCGAAAAAGCGAAACAGGATGACGGCATCGGCCAGATAGCTTGTATCGATAGGGGTGTTCATCGCATTACCGAGCAGGCCATGTTGCGCGACCACCAAGATAGTGACGACATTCATATGCCCAAGATAGGTCAGCAGTTCATGCAATTGCGCGGTGAGGAAGTGCTCTTCGGGCATCGCGTTCAGGTAACCGTTCAAGCTGTCGATTACTACCACACGAGCGGGTTCGAAACCATCGGCTCCTTCGGCAGCCTGACGGATGGAATGCGCGAATTCACCGGGGGAAAGTTCGGCGGGGTCAATCGGCTGAATAGTAATTTTATTATTTTTTATATATTCTTCAAGTGACTGATTGATCCCTGCCGCACGTTGAAAAAGAGTTTCCACGCGTTCGTCAAAATTAAAAATAGCCGCCCTGTGACCATCCGCAGCGGCGCTCAACGCATATTGCATCGCAAGGGAAGATTTACCGACACCTGCAGGCCCTATCAACAATAAGCTGACACCCAGCTCAATGCCTCCGCCCAACATGATATCCAGTTCCGCAATACCGCTTGCTAATCGTTTTTTATCCGAAGATTGCCGGTGTTCAGAAGCGACCAGACGGGGGAAAATGGCGAGGCCGCCCTTGCGTATGCTGAAATCGTGAAACCCCCCGCGATATTTTTGTCCGCGCAGTTTGGTAATCCGCAGACGCCGCCGCTCTGAGCCGTATTCGGGTGAGAGCTGATCCAGGCTGATGACGCCATGCGCAATGCTTTCCAGTTGCTTGTCTTCCTCGCGTGTCGCCGTTTTATCGTCGAGAAACAGCGTTGTACAATTCCTGCCCAGAAAAAACTGTTTCAATGCCAGAACCTGACGGCGATAACGCAGCAGATTTTGCGCCAGCAGTTTTACTTCTGCGAGTGAATCGATTACGCAACGTGAAGGCTTCAACGTTTCAATCTGCTCGATGATCGCTTTTGTCGTTTCGCTCAGTTCCACTTCGGAAGGCTGATACATGGTATACTGGTTTTCATACTGCAGCTCGCTTTCCTTCGCCACCAGTTCGAATATGTTGATGCCTCCCAGGTCCCAGTCATGAGACCTGGCCGTAGCAAGCAATTCCTGCTTCGTTTCCGACAACGTGATATACATCACGGTCTCACCCTGTTTTACGCCTTCCATTAAAAACTGCAAGGCCAGGGTCGTTTTGCCGGCACCGGGACTACCGTGGAGCAAATACACCCGGTTGGCGGGAAGGCCTCCCCCTAATATATCGTCTAATTCAGTGCTTCCGGTCTTTATTGCGACTACGTCATCATTTACCATCAACCTCTCCTTTAAAGGTATAGGCGGTTTTATTTTCCGAGGCAGTTTTCAAAAATACCTGTAAATGGAAACTTGCTATATGTACTCTTAGGTACACTAGGCGGTGCTCCGCGTAAAGCATTGTTTGCAGCGCACCAAAAAATTCGCGGGTGGGTCAGTCAGCTTTTATGAATAGCCGACGTTAAGGAAGCGGAATGCAGTTGCTCGCCACGGATTTTCTGTGCGAAACTCCCGCCTGTCATTTGTGCGGAAGTCATGGCGTGTTGTCCCATCTGGCCGACACGGGTGGTCACGCTCACCACTCCGTCATGCAGTTCGCTCCCAAGCTGCGGCGGCGCTGCAGCGATCGCCCCGACCCCGAGCGCCGTGCCGGTGAACAGGACGCCCCGGTTGCTTTCATCCAGCGCATGAGCGGCTGTTTCCGGAATCAAATGCATATATTCGAAGAACCGCTGCATCAGTTTGATAATAATCCCGCCCTGCTCGGTGAAATCATGAGCTTCCAGTGTTTTTCCGGCGAGTTGATTGATGCCGATCACGTTGCCGATATTGGCGGATATTTCCGCTGCGGATTGAATAAAATGCTGCGCGGTGAGGGCGATATCCGCGATGGTGTGGGAAAATCCCTGAGGAATGGAACTAAGCGTGTCGGGATTCAAATCACCAAGATCATTCAACGTGTTAAGCCCTACCGAATGGCCGATGAACTCCGCCAGCCCGTCTATACCCGGAATGACCACGGCGCATACGGTGGCAGCTCTGGCAATGGAGGCAATGGTATGTAACATTGTGCACCTTTTGAATTTCTCTCTTAATCTAACAGTTATCTATGACAATTTCATGACTGGATGCTATAAAAGAAAGATGCTTTTAGTGGTCGCGATAGCACTGTATGACGCAAGCGGAAACGTACTGGTGCAGCAACGCCCCGAAGGCAAGCCCATGGCCGGCCTGTGGGAATTTCCGGGCGGCAAGGTAGAACCGGGTGAAACGCCGGAGCAGGCGCTGGTTCGGGAAGTCCACGAAGAACTGCGCATCGAAATCGCCGAAGATGATCTTTTTCCGCTTTCTTTCGTCACGCATCCGATGGAACAGGAAACACCGAACGAAGCCGGGATGACAACACCACGACATTTACTATTGCTGCTTTATCAATGCGCTAAATGGAAAGGAAAAATCATCGGGCAGGAAGGACAGGTGTGGCAGTGGGCGGATGAACTGACGCTGCGCGCCCTGTCCATGCCCCCCGCAGATCTCCCGCTACTCGACATCATCTTTCGCGCACCGCTTGACAGTGGAGGTAAAACCCTTAACATGACTTCCTGCAATCGTTGAGGTAAAATACCGTGAATGCCACCACTCCGTTCCACTGGGACGATCCCTTTGCCCTCGCTGAACAGCTGAACGAGGAAGAGCGCCTGATCCAGGAAATGACGCGTAAATTTGCCCGGGAAGAACTGTTTCCGCACATTCTAAAAGCCAACCGCGCAGGCCATTTCGACAGGCAGATCATGGTTGAGTGGGGAAAGCTCGGCCTGCTCGGTTCCACGATCGAAGGATATGGCTGCGCCGGCACGTCGCACGTCGCATACGGCCTGATCGCCCGTGAGATCGAATGGGTGGACAGCGGCTATCGTTCCGCGCTTTCTGTACAGTCCAGCCTCGTGATGTATCCCTTGTCGGAATATGCGGGTGAGAAAATAAAGCAGGCGTACCTGCCGCGACTGGCCACCGGAGAGATGATCGGCTGTTTCGGACTGACGGAACCCGACCACGGTTCAGATCCTTCCGGCATGAAGACGCGGGCCGTGAAAGTGCCGGGAGGTTACCGTTTGAGCGGTTCGAAGACCTGGATCACCAATTCCCCGATCGCAGATATCGCCGTCGTATGGGCGAAAATAGTGGGGGACGCATCCATCCCGGACGGGACCGTCTGCGGATTCGTGGTTACGCGTGAAACGGAAGGCTTCACGACTCCTTCCATAGAGGGGAAATTATCGCTGAGGGCATCGGAAACCGGTATGATCATGCTGGAGGAAGCTTTTGTCCCGGACGATCACCGGTTGAACGTGACGGGGATGAAAGGTCCGTTTTCCTGCCTGAACAAAGCACGCTACGGTATCGGCTGGGGAGCGCTCGGCGCCGCAGGTTTCTGTTTCGCCGCCGCCCGTGAATATACGTTGTCGCGTATCCAGTTCGGAAAACCTCTGGCGGCAAACCAGCTGATCCAGAAAAAACTGACCGATATGATGGTGGATATCGCGCTGGGTCTGCAAGCCTGCCTGCGGGTGGGGCGGCTGATGGACGAACGGCGGGCGGCGCCGGAAATGATTTCGATGATCAAGCGGAATTCCGCCGGCAAAGCTTTGGAGATCGCGCGCACCGCCCGGGATATGCACGGGGGCAACGGTATCGCCGACGAATACCATATCATGCGCCATATGGTGAATCTGGAGAGCGTTAATACCTATGAAGGAACGCACGATATCCATGCGCTGATTCTGGGACGCGCCATCACCGGCATTCCCGCCTTCGGAGGGTAAGCATATGCCGCTTGGCCGCCTTGAACAGCTCGAAGCACGCAGTATCCATATCTTCCGGGAAGCATATCACGCGATTCCGAAGCTGGGAATGCTCTGGTCGTTCGGCAAGGATTCCACAGTGATGATCTGGCTGGCAAAAAAAGCGTTTTTCGGGCATGTGCCGTTTCCCCTGATCCACTGCGACACCGGACTGGAAATGGAAGAGGTGTACGCTTATCGCGATACATATGAAACCGCATGGGGTCTGACGCTGCTGCGGGAAACCTGCCCGCCCATCGAGGAAACCGATGCCGGGCTTCCGCATGACGCGCGGATCGCCGCACGTAAGACGCTGGGATTGAAGCAGGTGATCGCCCACGCGGGTTTTCAGGGCATTATCGCGGGGATTCGCAGGGACGAGGAAGGCACCCGGGCCAAGGAACGGGTATTCAGTCCTCGCAATCCCGATGCGGCCTGGGACGTCAAGGACCAGCCGCCGGAATTCTGGGGCCAGTATAATACCCGGTTCGCGCCCGGCTCATCCATGCGGGTGCATCCGTTGCTGCACTGGTCGGAGCTGGACATCTGGAACTATATCGCCGAGCAGAACATCCCCGTGGTTCCGCTTTATTTCGCCCGCCCTTACCATCAGTTCGAAGGCAGGGATTTCGGTGGCGCCATGATGCGTTTCCGCTCGCTTGGGGAGCGCGGAATCACCTGGCCGGTACCGAGCGAGGCCGATACGTTGGAAAAGATCATTGCCGAACTAAAGACCACCCGGACTTCCGAACGGGCAGGGCGGCCTATGGGCGCAGATCAGGACGAAGCCAGTTTCGAGAAACTGCGCGCTGCCGGTTACATGTGACGTTTTCAGGAAACCTTGATCTTTCCTTCGATGGAATCATCCATCGTCTTGCCGATCACCGTACCTACCGCGATTTTCAGGAATGAAACGAGGCTGCCGTGTTTCGTATCCCAGTAATACCCTTCCGACGGTGTAAACTTGATGACGGTGATACGTGGATCATCCTCATCGCCGGTGAACCAGTTTTTGACGATAGGTTGCCACAATTCTTTTATTTTCGCTTTATCCGTGCTGATTTCCGCTTTGCCATATAACGAAAGAAAATCGGAATGGCTGGAACCCTGAAAAAGTAGCTGCATGGCAGGATCTTCCATCAGTTCCAGGTTTTTATGACTGTCCGACGCGCTTAAAAACCAGCAATTCCCCTGATCGTCGATTTTCTGAACCGACATCGGGCGTACCTGCACCGTTTTGCCAGTGATGATCCGCGTACAGAAAAAACAGACCTGCGCTTTTTCCGCCAGCTCCTTGATTTTCAGGGCCGCCTCGGCCTGGCTTAAATCCTTATGGTTTTCTTCCGCCTGCTGTTTATTGATGCTGTCCATAACCCATCCCTATGATATTTAAGCGGTGATGATTTCCTGCATGACGTAAGAAAACAATAGGTTTCAACGGTTACCGATGCATACGGAATTTGGCTATTTCCACAGCGGCGCGCAGTTCCACTTCTTCGATCACGTCCCGCAATCCCGAAGGCAGATCCTGCTGTTTGATATCGCCCATCCGTTTTTCGATACTGCTCAGCAGATAAAGCGGCACTTCCCCCAGTAAAAGCGCATGGCGCAGTTCTTCCAGACCGTCCAGGGTCAGATGCGCCTGACGGATATGTTTCTGACGGCGGGTCACTTCCTCATTGATTCCCTGAACGGATAAAAGCGTGGAAAGTGAACTGAGCGGTAGGGGTGAACTTGTGGAGGAGAGAGCGGGTGCAGTGGATACGGCAGTGTCCTCTTCACCGATGCTGTCCATCAGAGTGGAAAAACCCGTTCCATCCGCAGCAGATGATTTTTTCCGCTCCGGACGTTTCGCTGCGTTCAATTTGGAGGGTTGATCGATCTTTATCATGGTGAATCCTCCGATCATACCTTATTTTGCATCTCCTGCATAAGGAAAAGGTCTGAGAAGGGGGCGAGGAAAGACTTACGCCGGTCTATTGTGTTCTTTTGAGAACCTCTGCAATTTTGATTCCAGACGGTAGCGGATTTCAGGAAGTCTGTGCACTATATCCGTACAAAGACGCTGCTCGATAAAATAGAGTGTAATATTCAGCGCAGCCATGGTTTCCGCTTCCGTCATCGGTGCATCCGCTTCAGCGTAACATCGGGGAAGAGGAAAAAGTTTGTCGTGATAAGGCTTGCCGGCGTCAAAACTTACGGCTCTGCCGGTTTTCGGAGAAATATAGGTGAGGTTTTCCGTGCTGTAGGTGACGGCGCAACGCTTCAGATCCAGACCATAACCGGAACTGTTGAGCAGCGTATATTCAAACAACGCATATGATTGAAGAGAGGCAAGATGGCCGGATTGCAGAAATGTTTCGTACAATGAATGCAGGGCAAGGAATACCTGCAACTCTACGGTATGTTCATAGAGAAACTGGTGACAAAGCGCGTGCGCGCACTGCATCAACAACAGCTTCAGCGGATGATTGACGATGCAGGGCAGAATGGAGCGTTCCACTTCCGCCATAATATGGCCCATATGGGTGGGCAGGCGTGCCTGCCATGCGACTTTTACGACATTGCCCGCATGATATAACCCTCGATGTTTACTGGTCAGCCCGAACCTGGCAACGCTTACGATTCTGCCATGCTGCGCCGTCAGCAGTTCTACGATCACATCTTTTTCGTTCAAAGGGCGCGTTCCGATCACACACGCCTGATCTTCCCAGCGTTCGGCGCACATGGCGAATCCTTCAGGCGTTAAGAACACCGCCGCGTTGAATGGGTGTGATCGAACGGGCGAGACCTGTCATACCGTTCACGACGACAAGCGCGGCGCATAACGTACCTTCACCGGCGGCGGGCTGCATGCGTGTTTTGCGGACTTTCGTGGTGAATATCTGCAAAGGCGCATCCGGTTCGAAGCCGATGACCGAATGATAATCCCCGCACATACCTGCGTCCGTCATATAGGCCGTACCTTTGGGGAAGATCCGGGCATCGGCCGTAGGAACATGGGTATGCGACCCGATCACCGCGCTGACTTTACCGTCCAGAAAATGCGTTATCGCGTTTTTTTCGGAACTGGCTTCCGCGTGCATATCCAGGAAAATGGCCGCGACATTCCCGCCAAGACGCACGGTGGACAAGAGTTTCTCCGCGCAGGCGAAAGGACAATCCAGATATTCCTTATGAAAGACCTGCCCCAGTAAATGCAGGACGGCAATCGTTCGTCCATCGGGCAGCGGATAGATTCCAAACCCTTTTCCGGGGTTTTTCTCGGGAAAATTATGGGGGCGAAGCAATCGTGCCTCACGCGTCAGGTAAGGATAGGCTTCCTTCTGATCCCAGATATGGTCTCCACCGGTAACCACATCGACGCCGGCGGCGAAGAATTCCTTGCATATCTCCGGCGTGATACCGAATCCGCGCGCAGCATTGTCGCCGTTGACTACCGTAAAATCCACCGCATGTTCCCGGCGCAGAACAGGCACATGTTTCACTACCGCTTCGCGTCCGGAACGTCCTACCACGTCACCGCAGAAAAGAAGGCGTATATCCCCCATAGATCAGGGCGCTTCCTCTTCCGGAACGAGTATTTTGCCTGCCGGCTCATTTCTCGGTAATGAAGAACGCTGCTTTTTAGCTATTTTGGTAGTGGCGCTTTCACGGCGTAACGGTTCGCCGGTGATTATTGTTTTAATGTCATCGCCCGACAGCGTTTCATATTCCAGCAAGGCAAGCGCCAGACGTTCCAGTTCGTCACGATGTTTTTCAAGCAACGCACGGGCGCGGTCATGCGCTTCCTGCACGATGCGCTTGACTTCCGCGTCCACCCTGGCCTGCGTCGTGCTCGCGATCGCCCCTCTGCCGCCGCCGCCCATGCCGAGATAGTTCTCCTCGGAATCGGAACCGTAAAGCACCGGTCCCAGCTCATCGCTCATGCCCCACTCCGATACCATCGCGCGCGCAAGTCTCGTCGCATATTTGATATCGGAAGAAGCGCCGCTTGATACTTTGTTATAACCGAAAATCAGTTCTTCCGCCACGCGACCACCCATCGCGACGGCCAGATCGTCATACATCTTATCACGATGATAGGAAAGCTTGTCCGCTTCCGGCAGCCGCATCACCATACCCAGCGCTCGGCCCCGCGGGATGATAGTCGCCTTATGGATCGGATCGGAGGCTGGGCAATGCAGGGAAACGATCGCATGGCCGCCCTCGTGATAGGCGGTCATCTTCTTTTCTTCCTCGCTCATCACCATGGATTTGCGTTCCACACCCATCATCACCTTGTCTTTGGCTTCCTCCAGCTCCCGCATGGTCACAACCTTTTTGTCGCGGCGAGCGGCCAGCAATGCCGCTTCATTGATGAGATTCGCCAGATCCGCCCCGGAAAATCCAGGAGTTCCGCGAGCAATCACATGAACGTCGACATCCGGGGAGAGCGGCACTTTCTTGCAATGCACGTTCAGAATAGCTTCCCTGCCGGTAATATCGGGATTCGGCACGACGATCTGGCGGTCAAACCGGCCCGGACGCAGCAGGGCAGGGTCCAGTACATCTGGACGGTTGGTCGCGGCGATCAGAATGACACCTTCGTTGGACTCGAACCCATCCATTTCTACCAGAAGCTGGTTAAGCGTCTGCTCTCGTTCGTCATTACCGCCGCCGAGGCCCACGCCGCGGGAGCGTCCGACGGCGTCGATCTCGTCGATGAAGATGATGCAGGGCGCATTTTTCTTGCCCTGCTCGAACATATCCCGCACGCGAGATGCGCCGACACCGACGAACATTTCCACGAAGTCCGAACCGGAAATAGTGAAGAACGGCACCCCGGCTTCACCGGCGATGGCGCGGGCCAGCAGGGTTTTACCTGTTCCAGGAGGGCCGACCAGCAGGCAGCCTTTCGGAATTTTCCCTCCGAGTTTCTGGAACTTCGCGGGGTCTTTCAGAAAGTCCACCAGCTCGACCAGTTCGTCTTTCGCTTCATCAGCGCCGGCGACATCGGAAAACATCTTACGTTCGGTTTTCTCATTAAGAAGACGCGCTTTCGATTTGCCGAAACCCATCGCGCCGCCGCCGCGTCCGCCCTGCATCTGCCGCATGAAGAAAATATAGACGCCGATGAACAGCAACAGCGGAAACCAGGAGAGAATCACGCCCCAGAAGCCGTTGATTTCCGATTCGTTGGGGACGACGCTGATCTGCACGTTATGCTTGGAAAGACGGTCTATCAACGTCGGATAATCCGGGATAATCGTCACGAACGTGGAGCCGTTGGAAAAATGCCCGGACAGGCTGGCCCCTTTTTCACCGCTCGCCTGCTTGATGCTGACATCGCTGACATCGCCGGAATCCACTTTGCCCAAAAAATCCGAAAAATTCAGCTTTTGATATCCCGTAGTCGCCATATTGTCGCCAATCGCGTTGAACACCACCATCAGCACGATGAACAAACCGGCCCAGATAAAGAAATTACGACTTAAATTCGGCATCAACGGCATCCTGTCATTTTAAAATATTGATTCTTCATTTCGCATCTTTCGCCCTGCCAGTCAATATGGAGGGGATGGAGTGCCGCTTCAAGAGGGTGATTTATAAAGTTTGAAGGCAAACATACCGCTTTCAGATTGAAGAAGTTTTCGCTGGCTGTGCTTTTTCATCTGTTCGCATGAATATTTCATACTTAGGGAAAGGCATATTGATCTTATTCTCTCTCAATGCCTTATCCACGGCGAAGCGCAGATCGCTGCTGACCGGAGTAGCATCATGGATGTTGCGGATGAAACAGCGCAGTTCGAACCGCATGAACGTTTCCGCGAACTGCATGAGAAAAACGCGGGAAGCGGGATAAGTGCGTACCTGCGGATGCTCTTTCGCAACTTTGAGCAACAGCTGTTTTACCTTGTCCGCGTCCGTACCGTAAGCGATATTGACCGAGATATCCACGCGCCCCACTTCATCGTGCAGAGTCCAGTTGGTTACCGCGTCACTGATGAGCTGTGAATTCGGTACAATGATCGAAGCGTTCTGAAACGTCTCGATTTCCGTGGACCGGACCCGGATCTTCTTGATTAGACCCTGGTGGGTGCCGACCACGATCCAGTCACCGACTTTGAAAGGCCGTTCGAACAGAAGGATCAGGCCAGAAACGAAATTGTTGAAAATTGCCTGCAGACCGAACCCGATCCCGACCGAAAGGGCACCCGCGACGATCGCCAGATTGGACATATTCAGTCCGATACCACTCATCGCGGCCAGTACGGCGATAATGACGCCGACATATCCCGTGATGGTCAGGGTCGCCTCCTGCAGGCCCGTATCCCAAGAAGTATAGGGAAAGACGCGGCTGCTCAGGAACCACTGCAGCATCTTGCTGACCAGCGAAAGCACGAAAAACAGCAGGATGGCCTCTCCGATACTGGCGACATCGATGGTGATTTCCCCGATAACGAAACCATGCCGCAAATGGTCGCCCCATCCGGCCACATCATCCGCCGTGGTTCCCCAGAAAAAGGCGGATAGCGCAATGCTGACAAGCGCCAGTACGGGCTCCAGCACGGTAATGGCAAGGGGAGAAAGCTGTGCGGTATCTTTGGATTTGGAAGGCTCCTGGCTGCCTTCTTCCTGCTCTTCCCGTAGCGGTTGGAAGCGCCGGTTGATCGCTACCGTCTGCGCCCTCAGCCAGACGAAAAGCAGGCAGGAAAATGTCGTGACGACCATATTGAACGCCAGATAAAGGCCCAGATTGATATATCCGGCGATCACCATGACGGGAATGGAAAGCAGCATCAGCATCAGCATCCGCATGGCGCTGTTCCACATCCAGTGATATTCCTTGCGATCTTCACCGAAACTTTCGATACGGGCCGGGGAGGAGATGAAGCGGATTCGGGCAAGCAATACGAACAGCAGGATGGAAAGAGACAGCGCGGCGATGGCCTGCGTGCCCGCTTCCAATATCGGATGGCTGCCAAGTTCGATAACGTCCGTCCGCAGTAACAGAACGAATGAAGCGACGGTCACGATGGCGAGGAGCGGACTTTTACGAAAGGGAATCATCAATTCGATGGAAGATATTTCCGCGCACAACCGGTTGAGATACACGCTGAGGCGAGGCGCCAAGATAAGGCTGGCGATAACACTGCCGAGCACCATCAATCCCGGAAACCAACCATGAAAATGTCTTGCGTAATCAACCGCTTCCACGGAAAATTGTTGAACGATGGTGGGAGACCACAAAACAGTGTTGCGGGCGAGCAACTCCCGCCTTACCCTGTTTTTTTCAACCATGTCGATGGTGGAAAGTAGTTCCTCGGCCCTTGCGATCGCCAGTTTGACGTTTTTCAAACGGGCGTCCACCGCCGCCACCTCGTTGGTCAACGCCTGACGCTGCCTGCGGATTTCCGGCGCTTCCGTTTCCGGTTCCTTGGGCGATGCGCCCAGTGCCCCCAGCAACTGCTGCTGCGCCGAGAGTTCGGATTTAAGCGGCTCACTCAGCCCCAGCGCCTCGTCGCGTATGGTGCGCAGACGATCCTTACGTTCATCCAGCGCCTGCTGGGTAGGCGTTTCTTCATCCGAGATGGCATCGGCGATTTTACTAAGCGATTTTTCCCACGCCTGCTGCAGGCTCTCATAATCCACCGAGGCGGCCTGCGGCAGGCTGGGCGCCGTCGCAAAGCCCGTTCCACCGTGCAGGACGGACAGCGGCAGCAGGCATGCTAAAAGGATCAACAGGCGTTTCATGCTGCGTAATGTAGCTGCGTGATCGGCAAAGTCAAAGACTCACAGCACAAAATCCGCCACGCTTAAATCGGCCAGCGCCACTCCTTTCAGGAATACCGCAAAGTCTACTGTCCCGTCTCCGTTTGTGTCTATCTGCAGCAGGTGCGTGGCGTTATTGAAATGAGCGGAAGCGTTGCGCCACCTGTGAAAGGGACCGTCTGCGCTCCCACGAAGCTAAACGTACCCGTGAGCATTCCACTGAGCACAAGCAGATCATTACTCGCCTCAAAATCCGTAATAGTGTCGGGCGTGGCGTTCGGAGAATCGGCAACGGTGGTAAAAACGAAACGGTCGGCCCCCACGCCCTCCGTCATGGTGTCTTGTCCCACACCGCCGATCAGGGTATCGTCGCCGCTTAGACCGTAAATCACGTCGTTATCCGGGCCGCCATCAAGAAGATTGTTACCGGCGCTGCCGTGCAGCGTATCGTTGCCGACACCGCCTTCGAGCGTGTCGGCGCTTGCGTCCTGCACGGCGATCTGGGTAATGAGCGTGATCGGGGCGCCGCCACTGCTCAGGATGGCCGAAATGCCGAGCGTATAGGATGTGGCGGTATCCGCGACAAGGGCGGGACTGTTGAAAACGGTAATATTCCCCGTGGTGGCGTCGATCGCGAAGATACCTCCGGTATTGCCGGAGATGATGGAGTAAGTCTGCGTCACGTTTCCTAGCACCTCGTGCAGATCCGCCACGAGCGTGTTGCTGGCGGCGGCTTTATCCACGGAATAATAATCATCCTGGAAAATCCCCGGGGTATCCGCCACTACGCCTGTGGAAGTAAGCGCGATGCCCATTTGGCGGATTGGTAGAACTCGAGGAGCTGCTGGTCTGTCGCGGAGAGATTATTGCCGTAAAAAACCAGTTCAGGTATTTTGCCACTAAAAAATCTGTCATCGGAAGCATTCGCATGATATCCACCGATAGAAGTAGTCGTATGGGGCACTGAAGGAAGTCCCGCAATAGTCTGTATACT
This sequence comes from Rickettsiales bacterium, assembly GCA_965248995.1. Taxonomy (GTDB): domain Bacteria; phylum Pseudomonadota; class Alphaproteobacteria; order Rickettsiales; family UBA998; genus CBDFKY01. The sequence goes on from CBDFKY010000016.1 coordinate 130,952, forward strand.
GTTGCCATTGAGATAATTAATGATATTCGTGTTGTTGATTATAGAACTGATAATGGTGGGTGATAAACCGTAAGCAACGCCACTGCCGTGCCAGGCGATGAATTCTTTAAGATAAATGAAATTATTACCGTTGTTACCGGGATCCAGCGTTGTATTGCCATACCCTATTCCATAACCGGCCTGGTCATCCCCATTTTAAAGACTGCGCCATGATCGGCAAAGGTGGGGTGCGGCGGGGGCTAATGTGAGGATCACGGAAGTCGGCGCTGTATGCTGTTGCGGTAAGGCTGCACTGGCAGCATCGGGCAAAATATCGCTGCTTAGGCGATGTTGCACCGTTGGACCGGGTAGATTTTCCGTCCCGAGAAACGAGAATGTTTCATGCGATGCATGAAAAAAATAATTCGCGGTATAAATATCCGTTACATTCGACGCCACTTCCGTTTCTCCGGAAACGAACGCCTGTGCGAACCAGCTTGCGCCTGCGCCGTAACTGGAAGGGTGCTCATCCGTAGGGGGGATGGGCGTGAGAAACAGATGTGCCTGCGGTTGCTCATGCTGGGGAACCTGTGGCTCCTTATCGGAAGGGGCGGCAGCAGCATGGGTATTCTCATGGTGATCGATTTGTGCCATCACGCGGGCCACTTCATTCGGATTACCGCTCAATATGGTCTGTCCCGTGGCTAAATTCTCATTCACCTGCACGTCCGCGTGGAGAGCATGCACAACGTTCGCGACTGCCTTCGGCGAAAAAGAGATGACCGTCTGTGACGGATGATACGATGCTTCCTGTACCCTGTCCGTTGCGGTAAATTGTGTCGACAAAGGCTGCAGGACCGCCGCATCCATAAGGGAAGGGCTTGCTTTGGGACGCATGAAATGGGTACGGACGAACGGTTTCATACATATGATCCGGTGTGGATTGCTATGTATATACAGTGTCGAAACGATACTATGATTTTATTAACAATTCATGAGCCGCATGACAGCGCCCTAACACTCTGTTATAATATCATCATGGCTGAACAAATGGCATTTGACGTGGTGATCGTAGGGGGAGGGCCGGCCGGTCTTTCCGCTGCCATTCGCCTGATGCAGTGCGCGGAAGAACAAGGCAGGCAATTTACCGTCGCGGTGCTGGAAAAAGGGGCGGAAATCGGTGCACATATCCTGTCGGGCGCCGTGATCGAGCCTCGTGCCCTCGAGGAACTGTTTCCGGACTGGAAAGAGCGGGGCGCTCCGCTGAAAACGTCCGTCACTTTGGATCGGTTCAGTTATCTGAGTGCGCAGAAGGCATACCGCCTGCCTACGCCGCCGCAGATGCATAACAAGGGGAACTACATCATTTCCCTCGCCGAACTGTGCCGCTGGCTGGCTGTTCAGGCGGAAGCGCTCGGCGTACAGATTTTCGCGGGCTTTCCTGCCGGCGAGCTGCTGATCGAACAGGAACGGCTGGTCGGAGTCAAGACCGGCGCGTTCGGAGTACGTGCGGACGGAACCCATAAGCCTTCCTACCAGGAAGGAATCGAGCTACGCACGCCCTATACCTTGATGGCGGAAGGGGCGCGCGGTTCGTTGACCAAGCAGTTGATTTCCCTGTTTGATCTGCGAGCGGAAGCGGATCCGCAGACGTATGGGCTCGGTTTAAAGGAAGTATGGGAAGTCGATCCCGGCCAGCATCAGCCGGGGAAGGTGTGGCATACGGTGGGCTGGCCTCTGGATAATGAAACGTACGGCGGATCATTCCTGTATCACTGGGGCCAGAACAAGGTGTCCATCGGTTTCGTGGTGGGCCTGGACTACAGCAATCCGTATCTTGATCCCTATGAAACCTTGCAGACGTTCAAAACCCATCCTGAAGTCAGAAAACTGTTGAAAGGCGGCAGACGCATTGCTTACGGAGCACGCGCCCTGAACGAAGGCGGCTGGCAGTCAATCCCCAAACTGAACTTTCCCGGCGGCGCGCTGATCGGCTGTACGGCAGGTTTTCTCAACGTGCCGAAAATCAAGGGAATCCATACGGCTATGAAATCCGGCATGCTGGCGGCGGACGTGGTAGCGGAAGCGCTGGCGGGTGGAAACGTTGAAGCGGACCTGGCGGAATATGAGAAGAAACTCCGTGCTTCCTGGATGGGCAGGGAACTGCATGCCTCTCGTAATATCCGCCCGGCTTTCCGGTACGGATTACGGGCGGGACTGGCCTATGCGGCGCTTGATACCTATCTGTTGCGCGGCCACGCACCCTGGACGTTCCATCACCATGCCGACCATGCACAGCTGAAGCTGGCGCGTGAATGCACGCCGTATCACTATGCTCCGCATGACGGAGTATTGACATTCTCCAGGCTCGATTCGGTGTACCTGACCAACACCAACCACGCCGAGGACCAGCCCTGCCATCTGCATCTGCGCCATCCCGAAGTGCCGATCACCCACAACCTGCCGCTGTATGATGCGCCGGAAACCCGCTACTGTCCGGCGGCGGTCTATGAAATCGTGCAGCATGAGGAGGAAAAACGTTTGCGCATCAACGCGCAGAACTGCATTCACTGCAAAACCTGCGACATCAAGGACCCGCAGCAGAATATCGTCTGGCTGACGCCGGAAGGCGGAGGCGGGCCGCGCTATGGTGAGATGTAACGTGATCCGCCAATCAAAAATCCTTGCTTTTTACCTTTTTTGCCGATAACCACGATGATCTGAAATGGGACAGGCTGCTGTAGCTCAGTGGTAGAGTACGTCATTGGTAATGACGGGGTCGGAAGTTCAATTCTTCTCAGCAGCACCATTCTCCATTTTAGTTTACATTAAGAGTAACTTAGGTGTTTGCTTCCTGAAATTTTAAAGCGTCAGGAATTCTTTTGACGAAAATCAAAGCCCTATTATATGCTTCATATATTTCAGCTAGACTTTTTTCCATAGTAAAAGTGGCATAATCATTGTGAGCCAAATTATTTCTTTCTCTTCCGATTTCCATAAATGCTTTCATAGCTTCGTCTAGAACAGGATTATTTTTAATTTCTTTAAGCATATAATTTTTAAAATCTTCCCCAAACAATCCGAAAAATGCGTTGGCATTGGGGCTTTTCCAGTTGAACCATGTATGATATTGTCGATCAACTGCTTTCTGCTCAACAAAACTATGGAGATATACAGCTTCTGGTGCACAGGATTTTACGTATTCCACTATATGATTTTTAAGAATGTGCTCAAAGTAGCTCGCTGCTGCAATCAATAAAGATTTTCTAAAATAATCAGAGGCAGATATTTTCAGCGAAATTTCAGTATCCAGTTTTTCCAGTACTGCCATGGCTTCTTCATAAAGACGGTCTATAGCATTTGACATAACTCAAAGTGTTCCTAAAATTGCCTCAGCTCTTTTTATCCGCATTTGAACATTTTTTGTCTGCGTAGTGCCTTCTTGCAATGACTTTTGGAACGCAGGATCTTTTTCTAATTCTTCTAATTTTGTGACATCAATTGTTCCTTCAACATTACGCTTTTCCTGTAATGCTAACTTACAACAAGCGGCAAAGGCTGATTCAAAAAGTGCGACATTAAATCTATTTGTTCTCCCATTTAAAAATGCATTTTGCTCCAAATTTGAACAAGCATTTAAGAATGAATCGAATATTTGGGAAAACAGTTCAATTTCTTCAGAAGTTTTCTTTCTACAAGTTTTTGAAAACTGATTTAGGAATCGAACCATGGAAGGGGCGTATTGATCGCTTTCAACCAATAAAGCGAATGCACGGAGAAGCACTTCAATATCTTTCATGTTAATATCTTGCTCTTGGTGGTTAAGCAATTTTCTCCATTTAGGATGTGAATTAGCTTCACTTAAAAATTCATAGAACGCTGAATGGTACATGCTGCCACGAATCTCTTGCGGTTTAAGATTGATTCCCCCAGTATTTAGTCTGTTAAAAATCTCGAACATCGCAGAGTCATCATCTTTCGGGTAATTTTGTTTTATAATGATATTTCTTATAACTCTCATATCAAACTGTATTTTAGAATCATTTAGCGTTGCATGACTAAGCCCCTTAAACTTATTTGGTTTCTCAGATGAGCCAGAAAGATTTAAACGAAAATTTTCGAAGTAAATATCATTGTGTATTATTTCATCGGGAATGACTCCCCTCTTCTCAAAAATAGTTCTCAGTTCTCCACGTTTATCTTTTCTTGGGAAACGTTGTTTTATGAAATAATAGATTGACATAAGACGTTGTTGACCATCGATCACTAAAAATTTATTTCGCTCAGTTTCGTAAAGAAATATTTGAGGGACAGGGATACCTAATATTAATGATTCGATAAGCTTAGAGGCTCTTGAGATATCCCATACGTAATTTCGCTGAAATCCTGGTATGCGAACCGCGCCAGATTCTATAAAGTTATAAATGGTCGAAATATTGAAATCATTAGGAGAAGAGGTGAGATCGTATTCATGTATTTCTACTGAATCATCATGCTCTGAATAATCATCATATTCCGCTTGTTTTTCTGTCATCTTTTCTCTCTTTTTAAATCAAATGGGTTGGCAAATATGCAGCTTGTAAAAGCTGGTCTGTTTGCACGATAAAAGCAAATAAAGTACATGAAACTCTTGGTTTTTGAGCTTATAAAAAGATAAATCTGTTGCACCGATATCCACTTGAGCTATACCGAAAGCATGACCAGTACCCCGTTCGCTTTTCAGGATATTATCTTTACGCTGCAGCGCTACTGGGCGGCGGAAGGCTGCGTGCTGGTGCAGCCTTATGATATGGAAGTGGGGGCCGGAACGTTTCACCCGGCCACCATTTTAAGGGCGCTCGGCCCCCAGTCGTGGAACGCCGCCTACGTACAGCCTTCGCGCCGTCCGAAAGACGGGCGTTACGGCCAGAATCCGAACCGGCTGCAGCATTATTACCAGTTCCAGGTAGTGCTGAAACCATCACCCGAAAATATCCAGGAACTGTATCTCGGCAGCTTGCGCGCGCTGGGCATCGATCTGCTCAGTCACGACATACGTTTCGTCGAGGATGACTGGGAAAGTCCCACCCTCGGCGCCTGGGGACTGGGTTGGGAAGTCTGGTGCGACGGGATGGAGGTCACGCAGTTTACGTATTTCCAGCAGGTGGGCGGATATGAATGCCGGCCTGTCACCGGGGAACTGACTTATGGCCTGGAAAGACTGGCGATGTATATTCAGGGCGTGGACAATGTCTATGACCTGCAATGGAACAGTCCCCAACCGGGCAAACCGACTTTTACGTACGGAAACGTATTTCACCGCAACGAAGTGGAACAGTCGACCTATAATCTGGAACATGCGAACGTAGACATGCTATTTACCCACTTCGACGATGCCGAAGCGGAATCCCAGGCGATGCTCACCCGGCATCTGGCGCTTCCCGCATATGACCAGTGCATGAAGGCTTCCCACCTGTTCAACCTGCTGGACGCACGGGGTGCGATCGGCGTTACCGAACGCGCTTCCTACATTGCAAGGGTGCGGGCTTTGGCGAAAGGCGCGTGTGAAACTTACTTGAATTGCCAGCCAGCGGGTGTTTGAACGGAATGCTGGCCCATCTATGGCTTGATATTCTCCTGCTTTTACGCAACGGCTGGCAATTGGTGAGCGTGCTGTGCGGTGCGGTGACGATGGTGATACTCCTGCGTTTCGGTTTACCGGCATCCAATGACGATACCCTGTTGCTGCCCGCGTTTATCCTCGGAATACTGGTTATCAGCCTCTTGAACGTCACGCAATCGGCTTTCTGGGAGGATGCGCGGGAAGGAAGGATCCCACATTGGCAGGGAGGAAGATTAACGACGGAATGGGTCGTCGCCTCCCGTTTCATCGCGTACACGCTTTGCGTCGGACTGCCTGTCATCGCACTTTTTTCCCTGGTAATGAGGGTAGGGGAGGGTGAGGTTTCTGCCGCCTTCGTCCGACATCGCATACTTGTACTGTTTCTGGTGTCTGCCTCCGTGAATGCGGGTGGTCTGCTCTGCAGCGCGGTGGGGATATGTTTTCGTCACAGCGCCATGACGGTTTATTTACTGATCCTGCCCTTTATCTTCAGCGTAACGATTTTTGCCGCCCCAAGCCTACGTGCAATATCTTCGGCGGATTTTACCCTGCTGCTCGCGGTAACCCTTTTTTTCGTCCCTCTCGCCTGTTTTGCCACCGCGCGCATTTTGAGGCTTTACGCACCCTGATAGTCTGCTTTCATAAAATAGAGACCATGAGCAGGAGCGGTCGGCCCGGCGGCAGCGCGGGTTTTAGCCTCAAGCACACTATTAAGGTGGGCAGGTGGATATTTCCCGCGTCCGACATCCACCAGTGTTCCGGTGATGATCCTTACCTGATGGTGCAGAAAGGATGGGGCGGAGAAGTGAAGAACCCATCTGCTTTCAGTCGCTGGAACAATGTTTAAGGTATCGAGCGTGCGCAATGGAGAACGGGCCTGGCATTCGCTATCCCGGAAGGAAGAAAAATCGTGCCTGCCCTCCAGCAGACGGGCCGCCTCCGCCATGGCTTCCACGTCAAGCGGTTGAACGACGTGCCAAAGACGCGTCCGATCCAGCGGAGAGGGTGAGCGGCGGTTGAGAATATGGTATTGATAATGACGCCGCCCGGCCTGAAAGCGCGCATGAAAGTCCGCCGCCACTTCCTCCGCATGAACGATACCGATCGCTTCGTTTCGCAACCATGCATTCAGACCGTTGACGATCACGTGAGGGAGACGCTCGCAGTTCAAATCCACATGCGCCACCTGGCCGTAAGCATGAACGCCTGCATCCGTGCGGCCCGCGGCAGTGAGTGAAACGTTTTCCTGACAAAAAAGATAAATGGCCCGTTCGACCGCCTCCTGCACGGAATAGGCGTCCGGCTGCCGCTGCCAGCCGCAGTATTGCATGCCGTCATATTCGATGGTCAGTTTATAACGGGGCATAGATCGGATTATTTCACTTCAAAACCGATACTCTGATTAATCAGGGTGTCCTTACCGCGCTGCACGGAAATCATGCCTTCATAATGCCCGACTGCCCACGGTTTCGGGTCCGAATGTTTCTTGCCGATGAACTGCAGGTATTGCGCTTTGAATTCTTTTATTTCATCCGTGTGTTCCACGAAGGTCTTTCCGCTCGGATCAAACAGCAGCATGGTCAGTTTATCGCCCTTTTCAAGCCCGAAGGTAAGCCCCCAGAGCACGATCGCCGGGGTATCTCTGGCAAGCGTTTTATTCTGATAATTGCCGGTAAGGACTTCCATGAGCGCAACGGGAGTGGAAGCCACGCCTCCGGCCAGGAAGCCGGTATCCACTACGCTGATATGTTTAAGCGCTTTGTCGCTCCAAAGCTGTGTTTTGACGGGGGTGCAGCCGGATTCCATCGGCTGCGCGTTAAACGGATCGATGAAATTTCCTTTTGGATCCGTTACCTGCAGATGCACATGAGGGAAGGCGGTTTCACCGGACAGGCCGATGCTGCCCAATACCTCACCCGACTTCACCTTCTGTCCCGGCTTGACGGCGACGCTTCCTTTGCGCAAATGGCAATACTGCGTTTTCCAGCCGCCCTTATGCTCGATAAGAACGCCGTTACCACATTCCTTGTCGGTAATATCGGGTTTGCCCGCCGCTCCCAGCAACGCGTCCGGCACGCCGTCGCGCACGTTCTTCACCACCCCGTCCGCTGATGCGAGTACGTGGGTGGCTTTGCCGTCTTTCAGCCATACGGGAATACGGAAATCCGTCCCTTTATGGCCGTCGTAGGAAAGCGGACGGCAACGGAAATCCTGGTAATCCGTGCCTTTTCCCTGATCTACGTAATTCTGGATGAAACAATCCGTTCCCAGTTTGCAATCCACCGGCACGTCCAGTTCAAAGGCGCGCGCCGAAGTGGCGATCCCGCAGAACAGCAGGGTGGCTACCATGCCGCAGACTGTAGAAAGTTTCATTATGGATGCTCCATCGTTAACATGATCGGCACATGGTCGGAAGGTCTTTCCCATCCCCGCGCCTCGGCATGAGTTTCGTAAGCTTTTATAGCAGGCAAGAGTGGCTGAGTCACCCAGATATGATCCAGCCGCCTGCCACGGTTGGAGGATTGCCAGTCGCGGTTGCGATAACTCCACCAGCTGTAGAGTTTTTCATGATGAGGCACGAAATGGCGTGCGGTATCCACCCAGTCCCCCGCTTCCCGAAAACGGCCGAGCGCTTCGACTTCCCCCGGAGTATGGCTCACGATGCCGAGCAGTTGCTTATGTGACCAGACGTCATGTTCATAAGGGGCGATGTTGAAATCCCCCGCAATCACGGCAGGAGTATCCTTTATGCTGGAAGACCATGCGGTCAGCGCTTCTACGAACGCCAGTTTTTCGGCGAATTTCTGGTTCACGGAAACGTCCGGTATGTCACCGCCCGCCGGTATATAGATATTGTGCAAGGTAAACTTTCCGGCCACCACGGCGGCAATATGGCGTGCGTGGCCGTTACCGATAAAATCCATGACCGGCGCAGGTTCCAGAGGATATCTGGACAGGATGGCCACCCCGTTGTAACTTTTCTGGCCCTCATGCAGGATATGCGTAAAACCGGCGTTTCGCAGACCTTCATAGGGAAAAGTCAGATCGACGGTTTTGGTTTCCTGCAGGCAGATGACGTCTGCCGAAGAAGCGGCCGCATATCTGGCGATCGTATCAAGACGCAGGCGGACGGAATTGATGTTCCACGAAGCGACCTTCAGTTTCAATCAATGCACCACCACCACATTATTGAGAGCGGCAAGGCAGCAGGTGGTAATCACAAACAGAATCAACATGGTGGATTTCAAGGAAGTAGCCTGTTTGTAAAGCTGCTGCATAGTGATTACCCCGTCGTGTCAAATGGTTACGATAATCGTCGTATAACTGCCGTCCAAGGATGGGCGATATACTAGGCTTATCCACTCATCGGTGGCCGTGCAAGATAAAATATCAGTCCCGCGGCTCTTTACGCCGATCGGGCCTATACGCCCATACGTTGGCGGGCGGAATATTCGTATATACCCGCGTAATGCGCTGCCCGTAAATTCGGTGGTCCTGCCAGCGGATTTTTGGAATGGGCGACTTGGAACCATAGGTGAACTGGACGATAACTCCTTCTTTACCAATGGCTTTGACCATCTGCGCTTCGACCTGCTCCCGTACTCCGCGCGGCATGGTTAATAGAGGAAGACTGGATACCAGCACTTCCACTTCCTCGATGTGGCGTTCCCGCAACATGGAATCCAGAAAAACAGCGTCCGCCTGAACGATGGAAAGGTTGGGAAACTGCTCCCTCAATATATCCAGCAGCGGGAATTCACGCTCGACCACCACCAGCTTTTCCGCCTTGATTCCCGTTTCCAGCAATGCGTGGGTGACCATGCCCGTACCGGCTCCCAGTTCCACGATCATACCGTCCGTCGCGTTCAGAATCGCCACATGGGCCATGGCCTGTGACAGCTTGCGCGAACTGGGCAGGATAGCACCCATCTTCATCGGTGACTTTGCCCATAAGGCGATGAAGCTGCCACGTTTACGCTGATGACGAATGGAAGAGGAGGTGAGGGGCGCCATGGGACTTGTAATACGTTTAATGGATTTCAAAGGTCGCTTCCACTTCCACCGCCACGCCGAACGGCAATCCTCCAGCCCCTACCGCGAAACGCGCATGGGAACCGATTTCTTTTCCGAACACTTCCACCATGAGGTCCGAAGCGCCGTTGGCGACTTTCGGATGCGCGGTGAACTCGGGCGTCGCATTGACGAAGATACCCAGTTTCACGCATTGCTTGACGCGTTCCAGATCACCGTCGCAGGCTTTTTTCAGCACCGCCAGGATATTGATGCCGCACAGGCGGGCGATCTCCGCCGCTCCCGCTTCATCCAGTTCAGCGCCCACTTTACCGATTCCCTGCGGTTTTCCGTCTTTCATCGGCAGCGTACCGGAGATGAACACCAGATTGCCGGTGGTGATGGAAGGTACGTAGTTGGCGGCGGGCATGGCCACCTCCGGCAACGTGATGCTCAGGGAGGAAAGGCGCTGTTCGATCGACATAAATCATGTACCTTGGGAATGTATGGAGGTTACCGGAATATTCGGCGGTAGTGCTACATCACTTCCTCAACCTTGGCAAGCCCGACTTCAAAAGTCAGTCAATTCGCTCTTGTGGAAATGCATCTTCTAAAAACTGACGCAGCTTATCCGAGAGAGTTTCCTTCAGCATTGACAGCTGCTTTTCCCCAAGGGAATGCTTTAGAGCATCGGAGACGATCGAATAGATCATCGTATTGAACTCCCCGAGTTCTCCTTCTATCGATTTGACGAGATTCAGATGGTTTTTGATGATATGGAGTTTTTTCACGGTGAGCGGGTCATGTTCGCATACATCCATGTAGCCTTCCAGCCAGACCACGAACTCGTAGTTTTTCATAACGGTTCAATCACTGAAATGTCGCCGTCATGCACGTGGCGGAGAAACTGCTGATCCCCTTCGTAGGTAGGATCGATATCGTGAATAAACACTTCATTGAGCATATACCGGAGAATTTCCGTCGCCTGTCCGGGTGGAAAGGTGGCAAGCACCTTCCATAGTGCCAAAGAGTAACCGTCCTTTTCCGGAATATCGTTCATGCGTTGCTGAATACAGCGTATCTGAGCGCTCGTAAACGTCTCGATTTCTCCGATCTCAAAGGCGCCTTGCAGCCAATAGGCGAATTCCACAGGGCTGAAAAGGCGTCTATGCATTATTTAACATCTGCCGACCGGCGCGCCGTTGCTTCTCATGTCACTATCGAGAGGTTTTAATGACTCTTGGGTTGATGTGTCGACAGAACTGGTTTTCGGATTGGTATCACCGTACAACTGTTGAGCAAGCAAGCTGGCAATCTCTTTTACGCCTTTCAAATTAAAGCGTTCGCCATCTTTAGTTGTTTCCGCATGAATTCCCTCTACCCCTGCAAATTCAAGAGCATTTGGAGCACGGTTTTCAACATTTTTTTGTATGGATATACCGACTACAAGAGCTGCCAATTCGTCCCGGGATAAATGTGCTGCATCCTTATCAAACCCTTTGGCACTTTGTACTTCCGGAATATCTTCGATCTTAATGTTATGATCTTTAGCATACTTCATCAGTGCGTCCGCCAAATCAAATGCTTCTTTTTGAAGGCCGCCTGTCATCTTAAAATCACCGCCGGAAAAAATCCGGTCCTTATTAGTGACTCCAGTCAAAGCATATGCTCCGGTTTCTTATCCTTGAGCGCCAGAAGCTTTGTTAAGTAAATCTTGTAAACTCATCACTCCAGGTTTTCTATCATCTGCGATACCGCTTAATTCATTACCTAGTGCATCACCTAATTCGCTCATAATCATTCCCCTGTTATTTACTGATTGCTTACTCTCAATAAATAAAACTACCCTAAAATAAAACTACCCTAATTTTATTACGAATTAATTACCTTTAAACTATTTTTAATAATATTAATTAAATATTAAAGTAATCCGCTGCTCTTAAAAGAGTAATGCTTGTGGCGGCGATGATGAGATGGTCGTGAATCCGGATATTGAGAGGTCGTCCGGCATCGCATAATGTACGCGTCATATCAATGTCTGCCTTACTGGGGGTCGGATCACCGCTTGGATGGTTGTGGGCCAGAATCAATGCGGAAGCGCCCATTTCCAACGCCCGCTTCATCACTTCACGGGGATACACGGGCGTATGGTCTACCGTTCCCGTCTGCTGCACCTCATCCGCCATCAGGATATTTTTGTTGTTCAAAAAAAGGATGCGGAATTCTTCCTTGACGTTGCTGCCCATCGTCAGGCGGCAATAATCCAGCAGGGACGTCCAGGAATTGATGATCGGACGCTCGTCCAACTGATCGCGCAGCAGATGATGACAGCTTGCCTCAATGATCTTCAGCGTGGCGATGACGGCGTCTCCCACGCCTTCCATGTCTCTCAGTTGCGGCTCGGGCGCCTGGATGACGTTGGCGAAACCGCCGTATTTTTTAAGCAGGGCCTTGGCTAAGGGTTTGACGTCGCCACGCGGTTTGGCGGCGAATAGGATCATCTCCAGCAGTTCATAATCCGCGACCGCACCCGCACCGCCTTTCAGAAACCGCTCACGCAGCCGTGAACGATGGCCTGACGCATCCGGATTAAGTGCAGGCTTCGGCATAGATGCCTTCAGGTTGAGTTTGCATTTCCATGTGAGACGTTTTATATCATTCTTTTTTCCGTTCTTGAAGCACTCAAATCTCGACTCTCTCCATGTCTCTACACATTACACCTCAGGTCGGAATCATCATGGGCAGCACTTCCGATGCGCCAACCATGAAATATGCGGCGGACGTGCTTGGCGAGCTGGGGGTGGCCTATGAGATTAAAGTGGTCTCCGCACACCGTACGCCTGAGAGAATGTTCCGTTACGCCAAGGAAGCGGAATCGCGGGGCCTGAGCGTGATCATCGCGGGAGCGGGTGGCGCGGCGCATCTGCCGGGAATGGTGGCGGCGCTTACCTGCCTGCCGGTACTCGGCGTGCCGGTGCGGGGCCGCACGCTGGACGGAATGGACAGCCTCTTTTCCATCGTACAGATGCCCAAAGGAATCCCCGTGGGTACGCTGGCGGTAGGGGAGGCCGGTGCCCTGAATGCGGGATTACTGGCGGCTTCCATTCTGGCGCTGAATGATGTCCCTCTCAAAGAAGCGTTGAAAGCCTACCGCACGCGCCAGACAGAAAGTGTTCCCGATGCGCCCTGATACCGCTATCCTGTCTGCGGGCGCTACCATCGGGATCGTCGGCGGTGGTCAGCTGGGGCGAATGCTGGCGATGAGCGCGCTTCAGCATGGGTTTCACACGCATGTTTATTCCTGTGATTCGCTTTTTCCGGCGGCGGAAGTTGCAACCCATACGACGGTGGCGGCTTATGAAGATACGTCTGCGCTGGCACGGTTCGCCGCTTCGGTCGATGTGGTGACCGTGGAATTTGAAAACGTTCCGGACAGCTGCGCCCGTTTTTTGGCGCGGAACGTACCTTTTTATCCTTCCGCCGAGTTATTCGCCATCTGCCAGAACCGGTTGAAAGAAAAAGAGTTTATCCAGGAATGCGGGGTACAGACTGCCAGGTATGTTTTTGCGGATTCGCTGAACGGATTGAAAGAAGCGGTGAGTGAATTAGATGTTCCCTGCATCGCGAAACACGTGACGCAAGGTTACGATGGCAAGGGCCAGCGGATGATTCATTACCTGGAAACCTGTGCGGACGTATGGCATCAGCTCGCGGAAAAGCCGCTGATCGTCGAAGCGGTGGTGCCTTTTGCCTGCGAAGCCTCCATTCTCATCGCGCGCAACCGTCAAGGGCAGATGGAAATGTTCCCGATTGCCCGCAACGATCATACCGGCGGTATTCTCAGACAAAGCACGGTGCCTTCCGCTATAGGCGAAACCGCCGCCGCGCATATGCGGCGCATTGCGACGGACATCGCGGTAAAGGCCGATCTGATCGGGTTACTGGCGATCGAATGTTTCATTCTGGAAAATGATGAGGTGCTCGTCAATGAAATGGCGGCCCGCCCGCATAACAGCGGCCACTGGACGATGCAGGGCTGCAGCTTAAGCCAGTTCGATATGCTGATCCGGGTATGCGCCGGTCTGCCGCTGCCGACGCCTGAGTTGCTATTTGCGACAACCATGCATAATCTGATAGGCGAGGAAGCGAAACATACCGGCGTATGGCTGGATAATCCGCATGCAACGCTGCATCTTTACGGAAAGGACGGTTACCGGGACGGCCGCAAGATGGGGCATGTGAATGTGATTTATCCTTAAGCGAAATCCTTATCCAAGCAAAAATCCCCTGAATTTTTTGTTTGGACGGGACGACCATAACCATGGAAGCGATAGTGCTTTTTCAAAAAAACGGGTAGCTCTTAACGGGTTATTATTTTTTTGAAAGCACTATAATAGTGTATGATAAAAATAATGCGGTGAGTATAAAGCGCACCATCTTAATCCATTGCGTTTTGTGTGAGTTTCTTTAATGAGTACGTATGATGACGATTTTTATGAGACGGGTCTTTAGCGATGAGTGATGCGAACGACGAAATATCACCTTTTGGAAAGGATGCGGGGGATGGGACCGATATCCCCGCTATGCCGAGTCTTTCGGATATTCCGAAACCTCCGTTACGTCGCGATTTTTCAACTATGCCCGCTTCCGAAACTCAAGCCGAAAACGGTAATGCACCCGCGGTACCCGCTCCGCCGCCGCCTCCACGACCTGACATGGCCCCGAATCGTCCGGTATTTGCTTCCCCGATGCCCCCGGTTTCCCCCTTGCCGGAGCAAATACCCTCTCCTCCAAAACCTCCGGCGATGATGCCTCCGCCACCACCACCTCCGGCCATGCCGAATACTCAGGAAACACCGGTTGCCGCACCTGTGCAGGCTGCACCTCTGCCTCCGGTTTCTCTGCCGGTTGAGCCCCCCGTCGCTGTTCCGGTTACGGAGCCGTTGATGGAAATGAAGGAAACCGAATCCGCAATACCTGCCATCGCAGTTTCCGATGCATCCCCTTCCGACATCTTTTCGGAACCTGAAGCGGAGGAACCGGTTACTCGGAAAGCGGAGCAATGGGAGCCTGAAAAGGAAACGGAACGTCTGGTGCCGGAAGAGCCTTCCTATACTCCGCCGGCGCCTCCGCCGTTTCCCTCTTCACAATCCTCTGCGGGTGGCGCTACGGCGATCAATCAGGGCGTCTTCGATGAAGTGCTCCGCCAGCATGACGCCTGGCTGAAAACGGATGGAAAGGAAGGAAGGCGGGCGAATCTCTATGGTCTGGACCTGACGCAGATCGATTTCACCCATGCCGACCTGCAACAGGCGAATCTGCGTGGAGCGATACTCGACGGCGTCGACCTGAGCGGCGCTCTGCTCAACGATGCGGACCTGACCGAAGCCAGCCTCCAGGGATGCCGTGCGACAGGGGCGAACTGGTTACGGGTGAACCTCGCTTCAGCGACGTTGCAGCGCTCCGTTCTGGATAACATCAACTTCTCTTTCGCCAATGCGATCGGCGCGAACTTTTCGGAAGCGAGTCTGAAAGGAGCCGTGCTGCAGCAGGTCAATCTGCGCGAAGCGTCATTGGTCGCGGTGGATTTCACTGATGCGGATATGAGCGAAGCGGTCTGCCGCGGAGCGGACGCGACGAGGGCACGATTCATCCGCACGGTCATGACCCGCGCCGACATGCGGGAGAGTTTATGCGTGGGGTGCGAATTCGTGGAAGCGTCCATGCAGGGCGTCAATTTCCGTAACGCCAAGTTCGACAATACCCCTTTCAGCTATTCGGATTTTTCCGTCGCGGTAGACATTTCCCTTGAATATCAAAGCGTCGGTTTTCAGGTGGAAAAAGAAAACATTCAGCAGGAAAAGCACGAACTGAAGCAGATGCAGGCGTCCGTCCAGCAGAAACAGGCGGAAGTCATGGAAATGAAGCTGCAGATGGAAGAACAGCGCAACCTGATGCTGTCCCTGAAAGCAGATGAAACCATTTACATCGGTGGACTGGAAAAAATCCGCGGGCGCATGAAAATCGTGCGCGGCGTCTGGCTATCAGTACTCGTACTGTTACTGGCCGCCACAGGACTGACGATCGCTTCCATGTCGCTCGACCAGTTGAACGTCGTTGAGCTGGGCGTGGTATTCATCGTGCCGGTCTGCATCCTGCTGTTGATTCTTTTTACGCTCGGGCAGATTTCCGCCGCTTTGAAACGGGTGGGACATCATTCCATGATCCGCGAGCGCAAGATCGCCAGTCTGCAGCAAAACAGCGAACTTACCGGCAGAAAGCTCGTCGAAGCGCCTTAATAATTTCATATCATTGACCGGACCAATCTCACTTATGACCAACAAAGAAGACGTCAAAAAATTCATCTGCGTATTTTGCGGAGCGCAGAACGCGGTACCGAAGCAACACCTGAAAGCGGGAGAAACATTCGGACTGGAAATGGCGAAGCGCCGACTGGGACTGGTGTATGGCGGAGGAGACTGCGGGGTGATGGGCGCCGTCGCCAATGCCGTGCTGGCAGGCGGGGGCTGGGTGACCGGCGTGTTCCCGGAGCATCTGCGCGTCATCGAGGAAGAACATAAGCATTTGAACGAAACCGTGATCGTCGATACGATGCATGCCCGCAAGCAGCTGATGTATAAACGCGCCGACGCCTTCATCATCTTTCCCGGCGGATTCGGAACGCTGGATGAAACGTTCGAGATCCTTACCTGGAAACAGATCGGCCTGCACGACAAGCCGATCATCATTTTCAACCATGAGGGATACTGGAATCATCTGGTTTCATTGTTTGACACCATCATTGAGACAGGCTTCGCCACGAGCGTTACCCGCAGCATGTTTGAAGTGGTGGATTCCATGGAAGCATTGCTGGGGCGGGTGGAGCAACTCTATTAAACAGGCGTCAAGACGGGCTTATGTGTCCGCTACGATAGGAGTGGAGGGTAATCTCCTGCTTGACGACAAGCCTGCCTTAACTCCGGTAGGCAACGTGCTGACGCATTCTTCAACCGTTCTGATGAGAAATGTCTGCTACGAATGGTCAATTCAGGAAAAAAATATCGATTTCCAATCGATGCCTTTGACAAGACTATTGATCAGTACGCTGGATTGTACCGAAGCCGAGATCATCGGTCTTAAGAAAAATATCGTAAATTATGCCGAGGGCGATACGTTACGCTACCACGCACCGGAAGATTCCGCCTTATGCAAAACACAGAAAGACCTATGGCGGCCTTGGCTGGAATGGGCGGTCCGCCATTTTCCGGCTGACTGGACGGTGGCTCACGGAATTATGCCTTTATCCGAATCAGCGGGTGTAGTGGACAGCGTTACCGCATGGCTTGAACAACGCAGTTCTGAAAATCTGATCGCCCTGTATGCGGCCTCCCAGATGCTGGGATCATTCATCATGGCGGCCGCTCTGGTGCTGGACGCCTGTAGCCCTATGCAGGCAATGGAATGTGCATGGCTGGAGCGGGATCATCAGATGCAGACCTGGGGGGAGGAAAAAGAGCTGCGGCACGCGCGTGATGCGGCCTTGGTGGAAATGGAGGCTATTCATCGTTTTATTCGCCTGACCCGTCATCCCGCACCCGCTTTGCGATAGTAAGTATTCCGACCCAAGCGGCGCCTGCATCCTTCAGTGCGGCAGTGCAGGCATTGAGCGTTGCGCCCGTAGTGACGACGTCATCGATCAACAGGATGCGCGCCTGTCGAACCATTTCGGTATGGCGCTCGTTTACACAGAAAGCCGCTTTCATATTGGCCTGCCGTTCTTTTTGGGAAAGAAGGGCTTGGGGCGGAGTATGGCGGCGACGTCTGAGAAGATGAGGAACCAGTTTTATTTCCTGTCGCAGCGGGCGATGCAGGTGCAGGGCGAGCAGCATCGACTGATTATACCGGCGGTGCACGAACCGCCGGTAATGGAGGGGAACGGGCGCGATGATCTCCGCCTGTTCGATCAGCGCGGCACCTTGACCCCGCATGATGTTCGCGAGGTAGGGAGCCAGATGAGTATGGTCGCCATATTTCAATTTTCGCACCAGTCTGGCGCTGCGCGCATCATACTGCCAGATCGCTTTCGCGGCGTCATAAAGCGGCGGGGAGATGATGCAGGACGGACAGGGCGTTTCCGCCCAGTCCATGGCATATTCAAAGGGATGGCCGCAGCGTTCGCAGAAAGGGGCGCTTATCATATGCATGGCGTTGAAGCAGGCGGCGCACAGCGTCGCGCCCATATCCGTAGCGGACTGGCAGACGGGACAGCTCGGCGGGAAAAAAAGATTACCCGCGCCGATCCGCATCACCGTAAACGCGTCGGACAAGCGGCTGGTGAAAAAATCCATGATGTATTATAGTCATTCCGATTAAAAACCGTACGGTTTTTGTCGGATAAAATGACTATAACCATATATTTTATAGTGTTTTTAACCGAAAATTTCCGTACGGAAATTATTCGGAAACACTATATATAAGCGTCATGTCCCCACCTGAACAGCTTTTTGACCGTCCGAGGTATCGCCGACAAAGGGAGCGAAGCGCAACAACCTTTCCGGCACATGATTTCCTGCATCGCATCGCCGAAGAATCCGTTCTGGAAAGGCTGGATGTCATAGATCGCGTCTTTGAGAACAGCCTGATCATCGGTGCGGCAAGTGGGAGTTTTTCCGATCATCCAAAGTTGAAACGCTGTATCTACGCGGACATGGCCTCGCAACGTCTGCCGGAGAATACTTCCCACCGCCTATTGATGGATGAGGAATGGCTGCCGTTCCGTGAAGCATCACTGGATGCTATTTTCGGTATCCTGACATTCCACCATGTCAACGATGTGGTAGGGGCGCTCATCCAGATGCATACCGCGTTGAAACCGGACGGCCTGATGATTCTGGTCACGGCTGGCGCCCGTACCCTTATCGAGCTACGAAGTGCCTTCGCTATGGCGGAGGCGGAGTTAAAAGGAGGCGTCAGCCCCCATATCAGCCCGTTCATGGACGTGCGGGACGCGGGCGCGCTCCTGCAACGCGCCGGCTTCGCCCTGCCGGTGGCGGACAATGAAATTCTGAATTTGAGTTATGAGCATTTCGCCACGTTGCACCGGGAGCTGAGGCAGGCAGGAGAGGGAAATATTCTAAACGGACGCTTACGCCACTCTACGACCGTCGCCTTATTTCAAAAAACGGAGAATATCTACAAGGAACATTTTTCCACCAATGAAGGAAACTTGGCCGGTACTGCGGAACTGCTGTTCCTTACCGGATGGAAACCGCATGAGTCCCAGCAAAAACCTTCGGCGCGAGGGAGTGGGCAGATACTTCTTACGGACGTTTTCTGAAAAAATTCACGTAGACGGAAATGAACGTGATAGTGAGAAAAACGGCGGCTACGCTCTCTGAGACCGTTTTATCGGGTAAATCACCACTGCCGAGCTGCCACAACAGATATTCGATATAGGATGGCGGCAGCGCAACGGTTTGCCCTTTCGCGTGTGCGGCCGCTTGCAGATGTCGCCAGTGCCAGTCGGTGAGGGGACAATAACCGATATATCCCACATATAACCCCAGACCGATCCACGATATCCAGATCAGCAGCACTGCCAGTCCGTGCAGGCGTCGCCAGCCTTTCACCTGCCAGCCAAACACTATGAATACCATCAAAACCAGATGGACAGCATGATAAAACAGGCTTACGTAATCCACCGTCGGCTGATTTATGCCACTTGTTCCGCCTCACGTGGCCTGTATTGCTTTACCAGCGCATCAAGTTCGTGCTGAGAACAAAGAGCGAGCAAAACGGGGTCTTTCGGCGTCATGTTCTGGCTGTTCCAGTGGGATTTGCTTTTGACGGCCTCAATGGTTTTCTTGGTGGTGCCGATCAGTTTCACCAGCTTGCTCTCCGGAATGTAGGGATGGTGCTTGGTCAGCCATGCCACCGCTTCCGGTTTATCCTGACGGCGGGCTACCGGCGTATACCGTCCACCTTTCTTGGATTTCAGGTGCTTCAACGCAGCGGGCGTCATGGTGAGCTTCTGTTTTGCGTTCGCCTCACATTGCTCGATCACTTCACGCGTCAACTGGCCCGCTTCGATCGGATTCTGACCGAGAATGCCCGTCGCCACTTCCCCATCCGCTATGCCCTGTACTTCCAGCGGGTGCATCCCGCAGAACTCCGCGATCTGTTCGAACGTCAGCGCCGTATTTTCCACCAGCCAGATGGCGGTCGCCTTAGGCATTAAAGGTAAGGTCATGAATTCCTCTTCTGTAACCGTGCATAAGAATATATCCCTTTGTCGTTTAGGCGCAAAACGGCAAATTCTCAAGCGTTTTTTATTGTTTTGCTCGGTTGAGACGAGAATTGCACCTTGCATCTTGCGCCTGTTTTGCTAGTCATACGTTATTCCTGCAGAAGACCGGTCATAGGTTCTTCCTGCGGGAGACACAGGGAAAGCACATGCAGCAACAGGCCATCATCACCCAGCTTGAACATAAACGCGATCTCGCACGCCTCGGCGGCGGCCATCAGCGGGTGGAAAAACAGCACGAGCGCGGTAAACTGACGGCGAGGGAACGCATCGAAGTATTGCTCGATCCGGGTTCGTTCGAGGAATACGACATGTTTGTGGAGCATCGCTGCACGCATTTCGGCATGATCGACAAACAGATTCCCGGTGACGGCGTGGTCATCGGCAGCGGCACCATCAACGGCCGTATCGTATTTCTGTATTCTCAGGATTTTACTGTGCATGGCGGTTCACTCTCGGAAACCAATGCCAAGAAAATCTGCAAGATCATGGATATGGCCGTGCAGAACGGCTCACCCATCGTCGGCATCAATGATTCCGGCGGGGCGCGGATTCAGGAAGGGGTGGATTCGCTGGCGGGCTACGCTGAAATTTTCAAGCGCAACGTGCTCGCTTCCGGAGTCGTGCCGCAGATTTCGCTGATCATGGGGCCGTGCGCGGGCGGGGCGGTGTATTCCCCGGCACTGACCGATTTCACCATCATGGTGCGCGGCAGTTCCTACATGTTCGTTACGGGCCCGGAGGTGGTGAAAACCGTGACGCATGAAGATGTCAGCCAGGAAACGCTGGGCGGCGCCACCACCCATACCAGCAAGACGGGCGTGGCGGATCTCGCCTTCGACAATGACATTGAAGCGTTGATGGAAACTCGCCGGCTGGTGAATTTCCTGCCCCTTTCCAACCGCGAGAAGCCCCCGCTTCGCCCAACGACCGATCCGGCCGACCGGGTCGATCTGGCGCTTAACACGCTGGTACCGGACAATACTAACAAAGCCTATGATATGCAGGAACTGATTACCTCCATCGTCGATGAAGGGGATTTTTATCCTATTCAGCCGGAATTCGCGGAAAACGTCATCACGGGGTTCGCGCGGATGGAAGGATCCACCATCGGCATCGTCGCCAACCAGCCGATGGAACTGGCCGGCTGCCTCGATATCAATGCATCACGCAAGTCGGCGCGGTTCGTGCGTTTCTGTGACGCGTTCAATATTCCGATCGTCACGTTCGTCGACGTGCCGGGATTTCTGCCGGGTACCGCGCAGGAGCATGAGGGTATCATCAAGCATGGTGCCAAACTGATTTATGCCTATGCGGAAGCTACTGTACCGAAAATCACCATTATTACCCGCAAGGCGTATGGCGGGGCATATATCGTCATGAGTTCCAAGCATCTGCGGGGGGATTTCAACTTTGCCTGGCCGAGCGCGGAAATCGCCGTGATGGGTCCGGAGGGCGCGGTGGAAATCGTGTTCCGGGGGGCGATGCACAATGAAGTAGAGCGGCAGCAGAAAATCACCGAATACAGGGAGATGTTCGCTTCTCCCTTCGTCGCGGCGGCGCGGGGATATATCGACGACGTCATCCGTCCGCAGAATACCCGCTGGCGTGTCTGCAAGGCGCTGGCCATGTTGCGTAACAAGCATAATACGAATCCGTGGAAGAAGCACGATAACATGCCGCTTTAAAGACGGAATATGGCAACCAGTCCCACAACGGTAGCGTATTTGCTTGAACAGCTGGCAGGGGTTCCGGATATTACCGCCCGCAAAATGTTCGGGGAATATACGATTTACTGCGGTGAGAAGATCGTAGCGCTGGTATGTGATGACCAGCTTTTCGTCAAACCCACGGCAGCGGGAAAAATTCAACTGGGCGCTCCGATAGAAGCACCGCCTTATAAAGGCGCGAACCCTTGTTACTTGATTACAGCGGACGCTTGGGAAAATGCGGAGTGGCTGAGTGAATTGATCAGAGATTCAGCGGCGCAGCTGCCCAAACCGAAACCTAGGAAGCAAAAGGCTTAACGTAATACGGCGCCCTTATTTGCAGCGGCTTTGATAATCGCCGTGGAAACGGTGCTGAGTTCCTCTTCCGTCAACGTGCGGTCATCCGCCTGCAATGTCACTGCGAACGCAAGCGATTTTTTCCCGCTCGGCATATTCGGCCCTTCGTAAACGTCGAACAATACAATATGTTTAAGGAGCATTTTTTCCGCTTTCGCAATCACCTGCATGATATCTCCGGCCGGAACGTCCGTATCCACCACAAAGGCGAAATCCCGGCGGCTGGACTGGAACTCATTGAAGCGAAACGCCTCCGGCCGCCTTTGTTTCGATTTGGTCGGCAACGCGTCCAGCCAGCATTCGAATCCCATGACCGGCTGGTCGATGTCGAAAATGCGTAAGATCGCCGGATGGATTTCCCCGAAATATCCTACCGTCTGCTTAGAGCCGAGCGATAAGCGCCCCGCCTTGCCGGGATGATACCAGTCCGGCACATCCTTTGAGACCATGAGGGTATCGGTATTGATATCTAATGCCTGCAACAGGCATTCAAGGTCAGCCTTCACGTCATAAACGGTCGGCAGTTCAGCTTTACGTTGCCAGTACATCGCATGTGCGCCCGTGCGCACACCGCTGACACGTATGGGCTGGTCTTGTGGCGTGACGCCGAAAAAAACCGCTCCCGTTTCCATAAAGGCAAGGCCGGATATGCCGCGAGCCAGATTTCTGTTTACAGCAGGCAACAAGTCGGCGAATAAATGAGGACGCATCGCGCTGAGATCCGCGCTGATCGGATTTACTACGTCAATCACCGGTCTGGCGGTTTGAAACGCTTCGGCATACCGCTTCGAGGTGAAGGCGAAATGTACCGTTTCATCCATTCCTCGCCCAAGCAACGCCGAGAGGACTTTTTCCTGGACGGTTACGGAAGGCAATTTCAATATTTCAGGCGCTGGCAGCGGTGTTTCAGGCAGGAAATCATATCCTTTCAAACGGGTGATTTCTTCGACGAGATCCGCTGATCCTTCGATATCGGGGCGCCAGCTCGGAGTCGTCACCTGCCAGTCCTGCACATGGCATCCCATGGCTTCCAGCAGGCTGCGCTGTTCGGCTTCGCCGATATCCATCCCTGTCCGTACCCGCACGGCATCTCGGTCGAAAGTGATGGTACGGCTGACGATGGGCGGTGCGCCCGCTTCACCGTATGCCGTCACCTTTCCTCCACATAGTTCCATGATCATCGCCGCCGCCATCGCGGCGTAGGGCGCGGTGGCCTGTGCGTCCACCCCTCTCTCGAACCGGTAACGCGCATCGGAATCGATGTAGGTCGCACGGCCCGCTGCGGCAATGGCGACCGGCTCGAACCATGCGGCCTCCAGGATCACGGACGTGGTGGTGAGCGTACAGCCGGAACGTTTTCCTCCCATAACACCGCCCAGTCCGAGTACGCCGCTATCATCCGCAACGATGCAGAGACCGGCAGGTAGAATGTAGGTTTTATCGTTCAGCGCTTCAAAGGTTTCACCTTCCGTGGATCGACGGACGGTGATAGCGCCCTTCAGTGTATCGGCGTCATACACATGCAGTGGCCGACCGTAAGTAAACGTGAAGTAATTGGTAATATCCACCAGTGCCGAAATGGAACGCAGCCCGACCGATTCCAGCTTCCGTATCAGCCAAGCGGGAGAGGGGCCATTGACGATATTCTCGAAGCGATAGCCGATGAAATGCTCACAGTCCGCCGTTTCCAACTGAACAGAAAGGATATCGAGACTGTTGGTATGCAGGACGGTGGTATGTACGGCGGCGGGCTTGAGCGGGACTAATGCGCCCAGGCCTGCGGCGGCCAGATCCCTGGCCATGCCGTAAACGCCCAGACAGTCGCCGCGGTTGGGAGTGATGGAAACATCGAATAACGTGTCATCAAGCCCCAGTATCTTAACAGCTTTTTCTCCGACAAGCGTAGCAGCGGGAAGTTCCATGATGCCGTTGTCATCCGTTCCTATTCCCAGTTCCCGCGCCGAACACAGCATTCCGTTACTCTCGACGTCACGGATCTTTGCCGCTTTGATCACCATGCCGTTCGCCGGAATAGTGTCACCTATATCCGCAAGGATCACCTTGATGCCCGGCCTCGCATTGGGTGCGCCGCAGACGATCTGGCGAACGCCGGTATGGGTATCGACGCGACAGACACGTAATTTATCGGCTGCAGGGTGCGGCTCGGTCTCCAGAATTTCCGCCACGGTAAACGATTCCAGCCCGGCGCCGAGGGTTTTATACGATTCCACCTCAATCCCGATCCGTGTCAGCGTCTCAGCCACGACTGCTGTCGAAACGTCCGTCAACAGATGTTCCTTAAGCCAGCTTTCCGTAAATTTCATTTTCTTCTATCCTTTGGGATGTTTGATCATATGCAGGCCCAGACGCTCCCCATGGACCGCGCAGTCCGGGCTCATGGCCGCCACGAACAGTTCTGTCAGGCGCGGGTTGTCGGGCTGGATGAGCATTTCGGCGTCTTCTCCCGGAAACGCCTGCGCGCGCATGGCGGTGGCGACGATATGAGGGTCGATCAGGTTAACGCGGGTCTTGGTGTTTTCGGATTCTGCGGCATAAGTCAACACCAGGCTTTCCAGCGCCGCCTTGCTCATAGCATAGCTTCCCCAGTAAGGCGTATGTCCCTTCGCGCTGCCGGACGTTACGAAGGCCACGCGCGGAGAGGGGGAAGCTCGCAATAACGGATCACAGATACGCAGCAGGCGCCAGTTGGCGGTGACGTTGACGTCGAGCACGGACTGCCATTGTTTCGGGGTAATATGCGTCAGCGGGCTCATCTGGCCGAGAATGGCGGCATTGCCGACCAGCCCGTCCAGCCTGCCGAATTTGGAAAGCAGCGCGGCACCCAGCGCATCGATATCGTCGTGTTTCGCAAGATCCAGTGGAACCAGCGTCGCCTGCCCGCCCTCTGCGGAAATCGCGTCGTCCATTTTTTCCAGTTGCGCGACCGAACGCCCGGAAAGCACGACATGCGCTCCTTCACGCGCCAGCCGTTTCGCCACGCTGGCGCCGATTCCCCGCGTAGCGCCCGTGATGAGAATAATTCTGTCCTGTAACTGGTTCATGCAGGGAAATCTGGTATTTAGCAAAACATCAAGCTAATCTGGTTAACATGAATGAGAGGATACTGTCAACGCCACTGCTTGAAAAACAACTTGGCGCGATCATGCGGACCCTGGCCGGGAAGGATTGCGCGCTCAGCGTATCTATTCAGGGAATGCACGAGCCGGATCCTTTAGGCGGCCAGTCCCATTGGTATATCCCGCCTAGAGAAAATAAAACGCACCTGCGAGGCGTCGCGGACCGGATCGGTTTTGCCAGACGCCTGCATGACCACCGGATGCACGAGCGTTCTGCGCCTTCCCATGAAACTTCACGCGCTGTTTTCGATCTGCTGGAACGGATTCGTATCGAATGGGAAGGCGCCGCCCATATGCGCGGGGCATGGCATAACATGCAATCCGCATGGCATTCCGATGCGCTAGCGGTTTCTAAAGAAACGGTCTTGGTGTATACTATTCGCGCATTGATGCTTGAGCAATTGACGGAAGCCGAAACGGAACACAGCGAATCGGATGCGCTGGTGCATCAATTGAAAGCGCAACTGTCGCCCTGTATTACGGACGAGATCAAACAGCTGATACCGCTTTTCGCCGATCAGCAGGCATTTGCGAAAGCGTCCATGCGACTGATCGAACTTCTCGCCCGGATGGGGCATGGCGAAAACTCCCGCACAAGTGCCGAAGCGCTGGAGGATGGTGCGGAAAACAGGGAAGAAATTCCCTCCCTCGCACCGGAAGAGGTTAATGAACAGCTCTCGGCTTTACCGTTTTCTGAAGAACATAAGACGTTAACGGAAGAAAATGAATCCGATAGTGCCACGATCGATACCGACACTTTCAAGGCGATGGAAGAAATAAAACATCAGGTGGTTGAAGGGAGTCTGGATGAGACGAAAGCGGAAAAATTACCGGTAATTTCAAAAATCTCAGCAGTCTGCACGTTCCAGTATCATATCTTCAGCACGCGGCAGGATGAGATCATCATGGCCGAAAAGCTGGTTGACGAGGAAGAATTGAACCGCCTGCGCCGGGAACTCGATGAGAAACTGACGGCCGTGCAAGGAAGTTTTGCGCAGCTCTCCAGCCGGCTGCAGCGCTTGCTGCTGGCTAAAAAACATCACCAATGGCAGTACGGCGAGGAGGAGGGGGTGCTGGATGCGGCACGCTTGGCCCGTCTGGTGTCACAACCTGATTTACGCGCTTTGTTCAAACAGAAACAGGATACGCCGCTGTATGATACTGTCGTGACGCTGCTGCTGGATAATTCCGGTTCCATGCGGGGGCGTCCGATTACGATCGCCGCTCTTTCCTCCGATATTTTAAGCCGGGTACTGGAGAGGGCAGGGATCAAGGTGGAAATTCTGGGATTCACTACCCGTGAATGGAAAGGGGGTGCACACGCCAAGGCATGGATCGCCGCCGGCAAACCCGCTGATCCCGGCCGGCTGAATGAACTGCGCCATATTATCTATAAGGCGGCGGATACCCCCTACGTCCGTGCAAAAAAACATTTGGGGCTGATGCTGAAAGAAGGCTTGCTGAAAGAAAATATTGATGGAGAAGCCTTGCAATGGGCATACCGGCGGTTGCTGGCCCGACCGGAAAAACGTCGTATCCTGATGGTGATTTCAGACGGCGCCCCTGTGGACGACGCCACGCTTAGCGCGAACCATGCCGGATATCTGGATCGCCACCTTCATCAGGTAATTGCGAGGGTGGAAGCCGATCCGCGCATCGAACTCACCGCGATCGGCATAGGCCATGATGTCACACGCTACTATCGCCGATCCATCTGCCTGAAAGACGTGACAAAACTGGGGGAAACGATGGCGCGGGAAATGGTCACGTTGTTTTCGTCTAAATCTTAGAAATCATGAGGTGAAAGAAAGATCGGGAACTCTCTGGCTCCCGATCCTTGATTCCAGATTCCTAACTTCTTTTTTCCCGGCGCGGGCGGTTATTACGAGGGCGGTCTGATCCGCGTCCGCCTTCATCCACCGCATCTTCCATGCCCGCGACCGTTTCCCCCGTTTCCTGATCCACTACTTTCATGGAAAGACGGAATTTACCGCGCGGATCCATTTCCATCAGTTTCACTTTGACGTGATCACCCACCTGCAGCACGGCGCTGACTTCGGAAACGCGCTCCACCGAAATCTGGCTGACATGCACCAGCCCTTCCTGAGAACCGAAAAAACGTACGAACGCGCCGAAATCGACGATGGTGACCACTTCGCCGTCATAGACTTTGCCGACTTCCGGCTCCGCGACGATTCCGTAAATCCAGTCATAGGCCGCTTTGGCGGATTCCCCGTCCGTGGCGTAAATCCGCACCGAACCGTCATCTTCGATATCCACCTTCGCGCCAGTCTTTTCACAGATTTCACGGATGACTTTTCCGCCGCTTCCGATCACTTCCCGGATTTTTTCGCGGTTGATCTGCATCGTGGTCACGGTCGGCGCGTTTTTGCTGACCCCGCCGCGTGGAGCGTTCAACGCCTGTTCCATCGCGGAGAGGATCACGCTGCGGCCTTCGCTTGCCTGGCCGAGCGCCACTTTCATGATTTCTTCAGTGATGCCGTTGATCTTGATATCCATCTGCAGCGCGGTAACGCCCTGCGACGTGCCCGCCACCTTGAAATCCATATCGCCGAGGTGATCTTCATCGCCGAGAATATCGGAGAGCACGACGAACTTGTCTCCTTCCTTGATCAATCCCATCGCGATACCTGCGACCGGACGGGGCAGGGGAACGCCGGCATCCATCATGGCGAGAGAAGAGCCGCAGACGGTGGCCATGGAAGAAGAGCCGTTGGATTCAGTGATTTCCGAAACCACGCGGATCGTATAAGGGAATTCCTCGGAAGTGGGGAGGAGAGGACGTATTGCCCGCCATGCCAGCTTGCCATGGCCGATCTCGCGGCGTCCCGGTGCGCGCATCGGGCTGGACTCGCCGACCGAGTAAGGAGGGAAATTGTAATGCAGCATGAACCGCTCTTTATATTCACCTTCGAGCGCGTCGATGATCTGTTCATCCTGCGACGTGCCGAGCGTCGTAACCACGATCGCCTGCGTCTCACCGCGGGTGAACAACGCCGACCCGTGCGTCTGCGGTAAAAAGCCCGCTTCCGCTTCGATACGGCGGACATCGGATAATCCGCGTCCATCAATCCGTTTTTTGGTGCTGATCAGATCACCGCGCACCACATCCATTTCAAGTTTCTTCACCGCGTCGCTGATTTTCACCGCCGGGTGCTGGCCCGCTTCAAACGAAGCGGCGATTTCTGAACGGATTTCATACAGGCGGGTGGAGCGTTCCTGTTTGTTGGTAAGCGCATACGCCTGACGGAATGATTGCTCGCCGATCTGTTTCGCCTGCGCGGCCACCGCGTCCCAATGCTCGTATTGTTTGACATCCCACGGATCTTTCGCGCAGCACTCGGCGAAATCGATGATCAGATTGATCACTTTCTGCATCTCGCGGTGCCCGTACATCACCGCTCCGAGCATCACTTCTTCGGACAGTTCCTTCGCTTCGGATTCCACCATCAGCACCGAACTCTGCGTTCCGGCGACGACCAGATCAAGATCGCTTATTTCACTGTCCACCATGGCGGGGTTCAATACGTACTCCCCATCGATATACCCTACGCGCGCCGCGCCGACAGGCCCCATGAACGGAATACCGGAAATGGTCAGCGCTGCGGACGTACCGATAAGCGAGATCACATCGGGAATGGTGTTGCGGTCCGTGGAAAGAAGCGTACAGATGATTTGCGTATCGTTGCGGAATTCATCCGGGAACAAAGGACGGATCGGTCGGTCGATCAAACGTGACGTCAGCGTTTCCCTCTCAGATGGACGGCCTTCGCGTTTAAAGAAACCGCCGGGAATCTTGCCCGCCGCATAGGTCTTTTCCTGATAATGCACCGTCAGCGGGAAAAAGTCGATATCCGGTCTCGCTTTCTTGGCAGAAACCACGGTACAGAGTACGACCACGTCGTCATAGGACACCATGACCGCGCCATCGGCCTGACGGGCGACTTTTCCGGTTTCCAGGGTAAGTGTTTTTCCGCCCCATTCGATGGATTTGCGGGTGACATTGAACATCGTCATAATGAGGGCATCCTTCAGTGCTGGTAATATGATTTAAGTAGGCAGCGCGAACACATGCTTGAACTTAAGCAAATGCACCGGCATTCCACCGTGCGACTTGATTAAATTCAGCATGTCCGCCGCTGCCTGCACGCCTACATAGCCAAATTGCGGAGTGAGTTCAAGGTAAAAGAAACTTGCCTAACCGTTGAGGATTCTCTAAATATGCCGGATGAAACAAAAACATATTCTCCTTCTTCCGGGCGACGGTATCGGTACGGAAAGTGATACGCGAAGCGGCGAAAGTACTGGCGTGGTTCAGTGAAAACGGCCTTGTGACATTTACCACCGATGAAGCCCTGCTCGGCGGCGCTGCATATGATGCGACCGGCACGCCGTTTCCGGAAGAAACCCTGACGAAAGCCCGCGCTGCGGACGCGATTCTGCTCGGCGCGGTCGGCGGTCCGAAATGGGAAGGGCTGGAATATGCGGTGCGGCCCGAGCGCGGCCTGCTCGGCATCCGGAAAGAACTGGGATTGTTCGCCAATCTCCGCCCCGCCTTATGTTTCGAAGCGCTGGTCGATGCCTCGACGCTGCGCCCGGAAGTGGTGGCAGGACTCGATATCATGATCGTGCGGGAACTGACCGGCGGCATCTATTTCGGCGAACCGCGGGGAGTTACTATAGAAAACGGTGAGCGCGTCGGGCGTAATACAGCGGTGTATCGCACGTCGGAAGTGCATCGCATCGCCCGTATCGCGTTCGACCTGGCGGCGAAACGCGGCGGGCGGGTCTGTTCGGTAGACAAGGCCAACGTGCTGGAAGTCACCGAAATGTGGCGCGAGGAAGTGATCCATATCCGTGATACGGAATATCCGGACATCTCCCTCTCTCATATGTACGTGGATAATGCCGCCATGCAGCTGGTGCGTAACCCGAAACAATTCGACGTCATGGTGACCAGTAATTTATTCGGCGACGTGCTCTCAGATTGCGCCGCGATGCTGACGGGGTCGCTCGGCATGCTCCCTTCCGCATCGCTGGGCGCTCCCGATACAAACGGAAAAATGCACGCGCTTTACGAGCCGGTGCATGGCTCCGCGCCCGATATCGCCGGTCAGGACAAAGCCAATCCGCTTGCCACCATCCTCTCGATCGGCATGATGCTGCGCTACTCGTTCGGAATGCTGAAAGAGGCGGATCTTCTGGATGCGGCCGTCGCAGCGGTGCTGGATCAAGGGGTACGCACCGGCGACATCATGGGGAAAGGATGCCGTCTGGTAGGGACGCAGGCAATGGGGGACGCGGTGGTTTCCGCGCTGGAAACTTCCAAACACCAGCTGGCCGCTTAAGTTTTATGATCGTCACCGCATTCTATGCCGGTCTTTATGCCTTAATGCTGGTAGGTTTATCCGTCGCCGTCATCCGTTGCCGGGTTCGTCATAAAGTCGCTCTGCTGGATGGCGGTGTCGCTGAATTATCCTATCACACCCGCGCCCATGCGAATTTTACGGAATATGCGCCGATGGTGCTGATACTGATCGGAACTGGCGAGATGCTGCACAGTTCCCATTATCTGCTGCATGCGCTGGGCATCGCTTTCCTGATAGGGAGAATTTCTCATTTCTACAGTCTGACCCTCCGTGAACCGCGTACGAAAGCACAAGGCCGCCCGGATTTAAAGTTTCGTCAACTGGGAATGGCGCTTACGTTTACCGTATTGACGGTCGGAGCGTTGAACGCACTTGTTGTATCGCTCCCGGTAATATTGTAAGAAAGAAGAAGGTTTTAACAAAACAGTGAAATAATGGAGTTTCGTTATTCCCGCGAAGGCGGGAATGACAACATATACTGGGTTTAGACCTTCGGAAAAATACCTGTAAATAAATGGATGAAAATGATGGCATATAAAGTAGCGGTGGTCGGTGCGACGGGGAACGTCGGGCAGGAAATGCTTTCCATTCTCGCCGAGCGTGAGTTTCCCGTGAGAGAAGTAGTGGCGCTGGCGTCTACGGCTTCTTTGGGCAAGGAAGTCAGTTTCGGTGAGGAGCGGACGTTGAAATGCCAGGTATTGGAGCATTATGATTTTTCGGATACGGACATCGCGCTGTTTTCGCCCGGCGCGGCGGTATCCAAAATCTATGCGCCAAAAGCCGCCGCGCAGGGCTGCGTAGTGATCGACAACACGTCGCATTTCCGTATGCATGAAAACGTGCCGCTGGTCGTGCCGGAGGTC
Organism: Rickettsiales bacterium; assembly: GCA_965248995.1. GTDB lineage: Bacteria > Pseudomonadota > Alphaproteobacteria > Rickettsiales > UBA998 > CBDFKY01. Next base: position 162,303 of record CBDFKY010000016.1, read on the forward strand.
AATGCCCATGCGCTGCGTAATTTCCGCGAAAGCAATATCATCGCCAATCCGAACTGTTCCACCATTCAGATGGTGGTCGCACTTAAGCCATTGGAAGAACTCGCACCCATCAAGCGCGTGGTGGTCTCGACCTATCAATCCGTTTCCGGAGCGGGACGGGATGCGATGGATGAACTCTATGAACAGACCAAGAAGCTGTTTTTCAATGAACATGGGGAATTCCGCAATTTTACGAAACAGATCGCTTTCAATGTCATTCCGCATATCGACGTGTTTCTGGAAAACGGCGATACCAAGGAAGAATGGAAAATGCAGATGGAAACCCGCAAGATTATGGAAGCGGAGATCGCCCTAAGCGCCACCTGCGTGCGCGTGCCGGTATTCCTGTGCCATGCCGAATCGGTCAACGTGGAGTTTGAAGCGGCGGTAAGTATCGAGGATGCGTTTAATGCACTTGAAGAAGCCGAAGGGGTGGTGTTGATGGACCGCCGTGAGGATGGCGGATACGTGACGCCGCAGGAATGTGCGGGTGAGGACGGCGTGTTCATCTCCCGTCTGCGTCAGGACACCAGCGTTCCCTACGGTCTGAACATGTGGATCGTCTCCGATAACCTGCGAAAAGGAGCCGCTCTCAATGCCGTTCAGATTGCGGAAACGCTTATCGAAAAATATGGTTTGATGCCAAAACAGGCGAACGCCGCATAAACATAAGGATTATAGCATGACGGACATTACACGGATCGAAGCGGGCTCCCGGATGAGCGAAGCGGTGATTTATGCAGGCAAAGTATATACTGCCGGGGTAATTGCGGACAAAACCGCAGGCCAGCCGGTGTATGAACAGACGCGCGAGGTTCTGGAACAGATCGACGCATTGCTGAGGGAGGCCGGAACGGATAAAACCCGTATCTTGAAAGCGAATATCTGGCTGACCGATATCGGCACGTTCAGTGAGATGAACCGCGCATGGGACGCATGGGTGGTCGCCGGGCAGGCACCCGCCCGCGCCACCGTCGAGGCGAAACTCTATGCACAAGGCTATGACGTTGAAATCATGATCGAAGCCGCACTATAATGGCATAAGGTTTATAATTTTATGGGGTTTTCGCCTTTTTTAAGGTAGAATGCTTCCATGGAACATCTGCACACGCTGATTAAACTGAAAAAGCGTGAAGTGGATGTGTTTCGCAAGCAGCTGGGGCATTTACGCGAACAGCGCGAATTTCTGGAACAACTCCACGAAATGTTTGAGAATGATCTGCGGAGCGAAGTGCAGCTTGCCGCCTCCCTTACGCAGATGAGCGGGTTTTTCGGTCAGTATTCAGATGCGATCAAGAAAAAACAGGCATTGATTACGGAACAGATGCGTAATATCGACCGTCAGATGGAAATCATCGCCGAACAGATGCGCCTTGTCTTCGGCGAACAGAAAACCTATGAAATCGTATTGGAACGGAAAAAAGCGGAAGCGATACGGATACAGGAACAGCGTGAGCAGGAATTCATGGATGAACTATCGAGCAGGAAACACAGTAATGCGTAACGTATCGGCATCCCTGGCCATCGTCTGCCTTTCTTTGACACTCACCGGCTGTCTTACCAGTTCGCGGGTGCAGAAAGACTATGTGGAGCAACGGGATGAATGTCGAGGTGTCGCGGATCGTAATGCCGGGCAGTTCCAGCCGCAGCAGGCGCCTTCGGAAGCGCTGGCGGTGAAAGGGAAAAACGCGGTGCTCGCCAAGATTTTCAGTGACTGCATGTTCATCAACGGCTGGGCGGTGGCCGCACCCAGCCAGAAGCCTTCCCCGCCGCGCGTCATCGCGGGAGGTAAACCGGAACTGGACCAGTTGAACGCTTCCGCCATGCGTCGCCCGGCTCCCGCGACCACGTACACTCCGCCGAGCTCACCGCTGCCCGCGAACAGGCAGCCGATCAATCCCGCGCGGCAGTAATGATGGGGATTACCTGCACCCGCCGTATAGAATTCGACGCCGCACACCGCGTGATGCTGCATGAGAGCAAATGCAGGTTTCTACATGGCCATCGCTACGTGATCGAGGCGACATTTTACGCATCCGAGCTGGACAGCCTCGGCAGGATAGTGGATTTCGGGGTGATTAAATCCGTCCTCGGTACCTGGGTAGAAAAATACTGGGACCATACGACCATTCTCTTTGAGGCCGACAGGCCGCTCGGCGAGATGATCGAGGCGCAGTTACAACAGGCGATTTTTTATCTGCCGTCCAATCCCACCGCCGAGAATATGGCCGCTTATCTCCTGCACACGGTGTGTCCGCAGTTATTTGGGGCACATCCCGTACGATGCGAAAAGATCCGTTTGTGGGAAACGCCGAACTGCTATGCGGAAGCTCTCATCGCGTAGCATTCTTTACCAGCTCGCGCGTGAGAATTTGTGGCAGTATCACAGGCGCCTTATGGCTGGCGTAATAAAGATACATGGGCACACCCGCCCTTCCATGTGCCTGCAACAGTGCGGTAATCGCCGGATCACGGTTGGTCCAGTCCGCTTCCATGACGGTGATGCCTTGCATATGGAGATAGCTCTTCACTTCATCCGTATTCAGTACCAGCTTTTCATTGATTTTACAGGTGATACACCAGTCCGCCGTCGCATAGAGAAAAACCGGTTTTCCCTGCGCCGTCAGCCTATTGAGCTTTTCTTCCGAATAACGTTCCGCGTACGCATGCACGCTTTCCCCCGTACCCAGCCCGGCGACGAGATGCAGAGAATGATAAATGAGAGCAATCAACAAAGCTCCCATCACCAGACGCTTAAACCGCGTGCGGGCGATAGCCGCGCTCCATAGCAGCAGTGCGGCGAACACGGAAGCGCTGAGCAGGATGGCGAGCGCGTCCGCTCCCGCCTGCCGGGTGAGTACCCATGCGAGCCAGGCGGCGGTTCCATACATGGGGAATGCCAGAAACTGCTTGAGATGCAGCATCCAGACGCCGGGTTTCGGCAGCAGGCGACCGTAAGCGGGAAACGCGGTTAGAAGCAGGAAAGGCAGCGCGAGTCCGAATCCCAGCATCATAAAAACGGCGAACAGCAATGCAGGAGAGGCGGAAAGCGCGAAACCGAGAGCCGACGCCATAAATGGCGCGGTACAGGGCGTGGCGACCATCACGGCCAGTATGCCGGTGATAAAGCTGCCCGATGCGGTCGGGCTTGCGCTCAAGGACTGGCCGGCATTGCCGAGAAGGACGGGGAATTCGAACATGCCTGAAAGATTCAGTCCCACCAGAAACATCAGCAGGGAAAGAAACGTGACGAACGCGGGGGACTGCAGTTGAAAGCCCCACCCCACATGCGTCCCGGCCTGCTGCAGAAAGATAAGCGTCACGGCAAACGAGGCGAAGCTGAGCATCACTCCTGCCGTATAAGCGAGCCCATGCGTAAACATGTGTCTCTGCGTCTGGTCCGCCGTCCGTATGAGCGAAAGTGCTTTCAACGACAATATCGGCAGTACGCAAGGCATCAGATTCAGCAGCAGGCCGCCACCGAAAGCGAGCAGCAGGGCTGCCTCAAGTGACAACGGATTTTCCACATCCGGTACTTTTGTCGATGAAAAGGAAGAGGCGGGGAGGGAAGATCCTTGTATCGCGGCAAGCTTATATGCCTTCCCGCTCTCCGTATCTTTCAAAATGCCACCAAAAGATTCTTTAACCGGGCTCTCACCCCGTGCGAAACGCAGCGTCACCCCTTTTGCGTCTTTAACGATCGCGGGTGAGGTTTCATTGCTGATGATTCCATTTTCAAAGGGAAAGAAAGAAAGAGAAGTACTTAAATGCGCATCGGGAATTGTCAGGATAAAGGATTCTTTCGTAGCGGTATAAGTCGCGCTTGTGTTCAGCGAAACGGGAAGAGTGGCGAGCGCTTCGTGGAAAGCGGGATCAATATTTCCAGGCGTGGAGCTTACCGGCAATTCAAGTGAAAGGTTCGCATGTTCAGGAATGCAGATGTCGGCGCACGCCAGCCATTCCGCTTTGGCACTCAACGGGTAAGTAGGCGCGTTTAAAGTGTCCCCGGGAGTAATGCGGATAAAATGCCAGGCGTCACGACTATACCCGTAATTGACGATTCCCGACAGCACGAGCCGTTCCGGTGCGGGCCATTCGATCTCACCGGCCTTGAACCCTTCCGGTAATGTCAGACGTATGCCGGTCGGAATGCCTGAATCACCGGAGTTTTTCCAGTAGGTATGCCACCCTTCTTTTAACTGCAGGTGCAGCGCGATCCAGAAGGGCTGGCGGGCGCTGATGCTGTCTCGGTCCACGACCAGCGTGGCGGTCGTCTGATTGGAGATGACCGCATCGCTTGCGATTAACGCATATGCGGGAACAGCAAAGCTTAGCAATAGGAGGAAAGCGAAAAGCAAACGCATGTTTTATCTTATCATTTTTTTTGAAATATTCACAATCACGCTTCCATGGATTCGAGCTGCATGCCATAAGCGTTACGCGCTTCGTCAAAAAAATTCTCCAATATATCCCACTCTCCCTGCTTGAGAACGAGCAGAAATGTCCGCAGCGTCGTTTCCGTTGCTTCCAGTAACGCGATCACATCATTGGTATGAGCGGAAATTAGCGCCAGATCCTCTTCGGGCGGGGTCAAGGCAGGATGCGTCATATCGGCGAAACCGGAACCCGCGTAAGCGCTCAAGCGCATGTCTGAGCGCTTTTCTTCCATTGTCACCACGCTGATAAGGCTGGAAGCGATGATACGAGGGAGCAGTTGCTCGGCGCGTTCGCGATGAATGGGGTGTTGGGGCTGTAACTCGCCTGCCCGCAGTTCTCCCATGATATGGCCCAGGACATGGAGCAAATGTTCCGCCGCTTCGATAATGAAAGGATTATGCTGAAATATACTGACCCATAAGCCAGGGAGAGAGCCGTTCAGACGAAGAAACTTCAGGTAGGATTCCGTAGCTTGTTCTGGGCTTAAGGTCGCTTTCCCAAGAGCATAGGCGAGGAATTGCGGCAGGTGCGACACGTAGGCATAAATACGGTCATGTAAAGCCGCACCTAGCCGTTTCGGATGCGTTCCAAGCAGTTCCCAGAACGTCTCCGCCGCCAGAATGTCCGTCTCCGGAGTATCTTCATGCGGGGTAAGAATCACCCGTTTACCGGCAAATAACCCGGCCGTGCTGAATGCCGCGCCGGAGAATTCACTGCCGGCGATGGGGTGCGCCGCTACGAAATGAGGCAGGGCGCTGAAACAGTCGTTCGCATAATGCTTGACCGAACCGGTATCCATGATGAGACGGACGTTCGCCAGACCATATCCGCCCAGTGTTTTTACAATTCCCCCCCAGCTATGAGGTGGCGTGGCGATAATGATGACGGACGCCTGCGCCATCACCTCCGATGTCATTTCGGCATATGTCCTATCGACCGCGCTTGCCTCGCTGAGCACTGCGCGGGCTTCCGGTGAAGCGTCAACCCCGATGATAATTATATCAGGGTTTTGAATCTTCAGCGCTTTTGCCAGCGACCCGCCGATCAGACCCAGACCAATGATTGCAATCTGTTCGTTCATGAAAGCAATGATTCAACGGCCGTTACGAGCAGGGTGATCTGTTCAGGCGTCCCCACCGTGACGCGCAGGCAGTTCGGCAACTTATAACTCGTCACGTCGCGGATGAAGATGTGCTGCGCTTCCAGTGCGGCCACCACTTGCTTGGCTTTTTCGGGTGAACCGAAATCCACCAGCACGAAATTACCTTCGGAATCGTAAACCTTCAGGCTGAGTGAACGGAATGACGCGACAAGTGAATGCTTGCCCTGCAGGTTCAGTTGATACTGCCCGGCCAGCCATTCCTTATCATTCAGTGCCGCCAGTCCCGCCGCCTGCGCGGCGCCGTTGACATTGAACGGGCTTTTGATACGGCTCACCGCATTGATGATCGCCGGATCGGCCAGCATCCACCCCAAGCGCAGCAAGGGCAGACCGTACAGCTTGGAGAACGTGCGCAGCATGACGGTATTGTCCGTCGTGCCGGCGAGGGTAAGACCGGAATCATAATCCCCCGCTTCGGCGCATTCCGCATATGCTCCATCCACCGCCAGCAGGATGTGAGGTGGCAGCCGGTCGCGTAAGCCCTGAAGTTCCGCCTGCGTTACGTAACTGCCGGTAGGGTTGTTGGGATTGGCGATAAATACGATTTTCGTACGTTCCGTAACTGCTGCCAGAAGTGCCGGAATATCGGCTTTCAGATTGGTCTCCATCGCTTCGACGGGAGTCGCCCCCGCGCTCAGGGTATACACTTTATACATCAGGAACGCGTGTTCCGTGAACAGCACTTCATCCCCCGCACCGGCATAGGCATGGATGAGCAGCCCGATCAGTTCGTCCGATCCTGCGCCGCAAAGGATATGAGCGGAAGTTACACCATTCATGTCGGCAAGTTTTTCTCTTAAGCCCAGACAGCTGCTTTCAGGATAGCGGTGCAAGGTTGAAGCCGCGTCAAGATACGCCGCCTGCGCTTTCGGGCTGCAGCCGTAAGGATTTTCGTTCGATGACAGTTTAACCGGAGTCACGCCGGGAATACGCGATGTTTTACCTGCCTTATAAGGGGAAATGGCGGCGAGATGAGGTTTAGGCTGCGGTGATGCGTTCATGGGTGTGTTCCTTCGGATGATGTCACGGTCAGTGCCTGCTCGGCCTGCAATTTTGCCTTACCGCCGCTCAACAGGTAGCGGTAGACCTGATAGTTCTCCAGCACGCGCTGTACGTAATTGCGCGTTTCGCCGTAAGGAATCATTTCCGTCCATTGAATCGTCTGCCGGTAATCAGGGCCGAGCGCCCCGAAACGCTCCAGCCAGCGGTCCGGCTTGGAAGGTCCCGCATTGTAGGAAGCGATGGCCAGTACGTTGGAACCGCGGAAACGCTCCAGCAGGCCGTGCATGTAATGTCCGCCAAGCATCAGGTTGTAATGGCTTTGGTAGAGACTCAGGACGTCATAGACCAGCCCGTGCGACTTGGCGACCAGCCGTGCCGTGACGGGCAGCAGCTGCATCAGTCCGCGCGCGTCGGCAGGGCTGCGGGCGCGCGCGTCGAAACGGCTTTCCTGCCGGGCGATGGCGAGTGCGAACGCGGGATCGATCGTCAGGTCTTTCGGGGTGGCGATCACCGGATAGAGTTCGGACAGGTAGATCCCCTTGTTCTGCACTTCGCGGGCGATATTGATGCTGAGCGCGTCTTTGCCGAGCGAATGCGCCAGCGCCGCCATGCGTGCGCCATATTCCGGCGCATGGTTACGCATCACGGAGTGGGCGATCAACGGCCAGAGCAGTTGTTCGTTGCCTGAGGCCGCGAAATTTTTCAGCTGCCCGGCCAGCGGCGTTTTCGCGACGAACTGTTTCAACTGGGCAGTGGAAGGTGGTATCGTTTTAGGCAAGGGCAAAGGGGTGTTCGGGAAAAGATGCTGATGCGCCAGCTGTCCGTAAAACGTCGTGGGAAACAGCGCCGCTTTTCTAAACCAGACGTCGGCCTCCTTTTTCTTGCCCGTATCCTCCAGCGCTCTTCCGGCCCAGTACGCACCGCGAGAACGGCTGATGGGCAGTTTTGCGGAAGCGTACACGTTTTCAAATGCGGTACCGGCCTGGGACGGCTGTTTCAAAAACGCATAATACAGCCAGCCGCGCATCCATTCCGCTTCCACGCGCTGCAAAGGATTGATCTGGCTGTGTTTATCCAACATGATCCGGGCGCTTCGGTAATCCTTCGCTTCGATCGACTCACGAATGGCGCGGCTCTGGTAGTTCCACCAGTGATGTGCGTGCGGCAAGGTGCGTGGCGCGGCAAGCAGCAGCGCTTTCACTCCGTCATAATCCGCTTTGGCGGCCCGGTACCGTACCCTTTCATAGATCAATCCGGGATTGTTCAGCATCGCGACCGGCACCGACGCCACCAGTGTCGGCGCTTTGGGCCTGCCCTCGCGCAGTGACATACGCGCCCGTGACAACAGCTGCACGGCGGGAGAAACGTAAGGCATCAGCCGTTCCGCCGCATTGATATGACCGGACCATAACAGATGATCCATCCGCTGTTCCTGCAGACTCATGGGGAGTGAGGACCGGTAACGCGACAGGATCATCTCCTCTTCCCGCGGGGAAAACTGCCCCTCGATCCAGTAAGTCTGCAGTTTTTCCTGTGTCATGGTGCCGGAAGCGATCCCGTATAAGAGTGCTGCCCTGCTGCTGCGCGGAGGATGTTTGGCAAACCACTGCATGACCGATGCGGGAGAAGGGTCCGTGTTCAGGAACGCCATTTCCATCCGTTCTTTCAGCAGCGCCTGATGAGGCCAGCCCTGATGGCCACTCAAAAACCGCTCGTACTCCTCGTAAGGGGCGATAGTCGTGCTGCGGACCAGATAATACCACGTCGCCAGTGCACGAACGAAGGGGTCGCCACCGCGTACGGAAAAATGGTACGCCTCCTCCCATCGTCCCGCCGAGAGCGTATCCAGCAGACGATCCTGCGTGATGGCCGCATCCGCCCTTGCGGAATACATAAGGGGTAACAGGCAGGCTAACAGAAACAGAAAAGGACGAAACATCATGGTCAACTGTACATACCAGCCAACTCTTCGCTAATCCATCAGGAAAATAGGATGATTGTCATGTGTTTGTAACAGCGGTATGCTAAATTAGGTTATAATGAATCACATGTCTCAGGTCTTTTGAAGGAAAACCATGGCAGAACTTCCCGCATCCGAACAGATTATCGACGTGCAAGCGACACCCGTGGCTGAAGATCCCGCGCAGGTTTTTGCGGCGAACGCTCAGGCGAGCGCCCAGAAAGCCGCGGTGCTGAAACGGCAGGAAGAGATGACCAATCAGGGAAACGCTGTCGGTGCGACGGCGGCGGTAGCGGTTGGCGGTGGTTTTGCCTATAAAGCGACGCAAGCGGTTGGAAAGGTGGCAAACCCTGATGCGCTTGCCAAGGACGCATCGGGATTCATTGCTAAACAGGCAGAAAAAATAGGAAAATCCGGCAACGGTTTTTTCCGAATGTTCAAGCCAGATAAAAATCAGATTGCCGAAAGAGCTCAGAAACTATCGGATAAAGCGATAAAAGAAGCAGGAAGAAAATTTGGTAAAGATTCCGCTATGACAGCAGAAGTGCGTGAAGCGCTTTCTGGAGTCATGCCTAGAAATGCTCAGGATATCATCAGCCATTACAATACTGGGGAAGGCGCTCAATCTATTAAACAAGCCGCCGTGGATACGGTCGAAAAAAATCCTGAATGGCTGAAAAAAGCCGCTACTACAGGAAAGGAGTTGTGGGGGCGTATACCCGGAAAACCGGTAGTTATAGGAACAGCTATCGTTGGGGGCGCCCTTCTGGGCCATGCGGCTTATAAGAAAGCCCATGAAGGCGGACAGCAGCAATCCGATATGCTTAAACAGCAGATCGCGGTGGCGGAAGCCGAAGCGGCGCAATATGGTCAGAAAGCCGAACAGGCGCGCCAGTGGCAGCAGACCGTGGGTCGTGGTGGCGGCTTGAATCCCGTTGAGAGAGGATGGGCGGGTGCACTTACCGAGCAGCGTCAACTCGCAGCGGCGGCAGGTATGAGCGGTCCTTCAGCCGCTTAGATCGGGAAGGTTGCACCCCTGCGGAACGTTATCGCGGTTGACGCGTCCGTCTTAAACTGACCAGAATACCGCCGATAATAAAAAACGCGCCGATGAACGTAGCGAAGGCGACCGGCTCCCCGAAGACGATCCATCCCAGCAGGGAAGACCAGATCAGGTTCAAAAACATCAATGGCTGGGCGGTGGTCAATTTGATGCGCTTCAAACCGCTGCCAACGCAGAACTGCACGGTACCCGCCATCACCGCCAGCAAGGCCAGATAAGGAAGGTGGTTCACAGCCGGCGTCTGCCAGTGAGTGATCGCAAGAGGCGTGGTGATGCAGGCCATCAACGACAGTGTCAAAAACGCGATACGCTGGGGCGGTTCCTCATGTGTCGCCATGGTGCGGATACACACGCCGCAGAACGCAAAGCATACCGAAGCCAGCAGCGGCAGGATCACTTCTTTCGGAAGGGAGTAGGTATCCGGATGGGCGACGATCAGGATACCGACGAAGCCCAGAAACAGTCCGAGCCATTTATGGAGCGTCATCACTTCACCTAAAAACCATACGGCGGCGACGGAGCCGATGATCGGGATGGTGAACATCAACGTAGTGAACATGGCGAGCGGCAGGGAATGCGATTGCAGCGCATAGAACGACAGGGTGAATCCGGTGACTTCCAGTGCGGAACGCAGGAGATAAAGCCGGGGAACAGGGGTACGGCATAGTTTCACGTTGCGCATCATGACCGGCAGGTACATGGTCGCGCCCATGATGCTGTAGAAAAATACCAGCTGCATGGGATGATATCCGAAAGTGCCGCTCAATAAACGGACCAGGCTGTTGATCAGGACGGAAAACAGCCCGGAGGCCATGAACCACAGAATACCTTGGTTGCGGGAAGAAGAGGAAGACGGGAGCGGCGGCTGCAACAAAAGACTGGATTTTTCTTCGTTCATTTGTTCATATGGGTTCTGGCGACCACTAATCAATCAGGAGGACCCCGCCATGTCAACCGCTATACGCAAAGAAATCTCCTCTGAAGGGCGGACCCGCCAGGAGACGGATACGTTCGGTATGCTGGAAGTACCGGCCGACCGCTATTATGGGGCGCAGACGGCGCGTTCGCTGATCAATTTCGATATCAGCACGGAAACGATGCCGGTTCCCCTTATACGGGCACTGGGAATATTGAAACGCGCTGCGGCCACCACGAACGTGGCGCTCGGTGAACTGGATCGTTCTCTGGGCGAGACAATCGTAAAGGCGGCAAGGGAAGTGCAGGAAGGAAAATGGGATGACCATTTTCCCTTAAGGATCTGGCAGACGGGGTCGGGCACGCAGACCAACATGAATGCCAACGAGGTGATTTCCAACCGTGCTATCGAGCTGCTAGGTGGGGAGATGGGCAGTAAGAAGCCGGTCCATCCGAATGACCACGTCAATATGGGTCAATCCTCCAACGATAGTTTCCCGACCGCCATGCATATCGCGGCGGCGGTGGAGATTCGCGGTTCTCTCGTACCGGCGCTTACGCAATTGCGGGATGCGTTGCAGGAAAAAGCGCAAGCGTTCAAGGATATCATCAAGATCGGACGCACCCATCTGCAGGACGCGACGCCGATCACGCTGGGGCAGGAATTTTCCGGTTACGTCGCGCAGCTGGATTATATCCTCCACCCGCTCGGCAACGATCATGCCCTGCATGGTATTTTTGAACTGGCACAGGGCGGGACGGCGGTCGGTACGGGCATCAACTGCAAAATCGGTTTCGCGGAACGTTTCGCGGAGGAAGTGGCGGACCTGACCGGTCTGCCGTTCGTCACCGCGCCAAATAAATTCGCGGCGCTCGCAGGTCACGAAGCGCTGGTGGATATTCACGGGATGCTGAACGTTCTGGCATGTTCGCTCATGAAAATCGCCAACGACATCCGTCTGATGGGCTCGGGACCACGCTGCGGGATCGGTGAATTGAAACTGCCGGAAAACGAGCCGGGCTCTTCCATCATGCCCGGCAAGGTGAACCCGACGCAGAGCGAAGCGTTGACCATGATCGCCGCGCAGGTGATGGGCAATCATACCACGGTCACCATCGCCGCCAGTAACGGACATTTTGAACTGAACGTATTCAAACCGGTCATCATTTTCAACGTACTGCAATCCATCCGCCTGCTGGCCGACGGTGCCCGCAGCTTCAAGGAAAAATGCGTGGACGGTATTGAGCCGGACATCAAACGGATCGAGCAGCTGCGGGATGAATCGTTAATGCTGGTCACCGCCCTCAATCCGCATATCGGCTACGACAACGCCGCGAAGATCGCCAAGAACGCGCATAAGAAAGGCACTACGTTGAAAGCGTCCGCGCTGGAACTCGGCCTGCTTACCGAAGCCCAGTTCGACGAGTGGGTACGGCCCGAATCCATGATCGCACCGCTGGATTGAATAGATGGTTTTGTCACCCGATATATTGAGAGAGATTGAATTACAACGCACGCAGGCAGAGCCGACACGGCGTTCCGTATCGCCGGAGCTGGAGGCGCTGCTTTATACTGCGTTCCCCGTACTAGATCATGGATTCGTGCGGGTGGTGGATTATATGGGCACCGACAACGCGATCGTGCAGGCGGCCCGGGTTTCGTACGGCGCCGGTACGAAAAAAACCCGTGAGGATGAAGGTTTGATCCGCTACCTGCTGCGCCATCGCCATACGACGCCGTTCGAGATGTGCGAGATCAAGTTCCATATCAAACTGCCGCTGTTCGTTGCCCGGCAGTGGATCCGCCACCGTACCGCCAACGTCAATGAATATTCGGGGCGTTACTCGGTGATGGACAAGGAATTCTACCTGCCGAAACCGGAACATCTGGCGGCGCAGTCCACGCAGAATCATCAGGGCAGGGGATCGGTACTGACCGGAGAAGAAGCGCACAGAGCGCTGGAGATACTGGAGATGGATGCACGGCAGGCTTACGTTCATTACGAAGAACTGCTCAACGGCACGGAATCGGGGGAAGTGCATGATGATACCAGGCTGGGACTGGCCCGCGAACTGGCCCGCATGACCTTGCCGGTCAATTATTATACCCAGTGGTACTGGAAAATCGACCTGCATAACCTCATGCATTTCTTGAGCCTGCGGGCGGATCCTCATGCACAGTATGAGATCAGGGTCTATGCGGAGAAAATGCTGGAAATCCTTAAAGCGTGGGTACCTCTGACCTACAAGGCATTCATGGATTACCGTATGGGAGCGCTGGAATTTTCTTCTCAGTCCCTAGAAGTCGTACGGCGGAAGTTACGCGGGGAGGAAGTTACCCAGGAAAATTCCGGAATGTCCAAACGAGAATGGGACCAGTTGATCACTACGCTGGAAGGGTAGGGGTCAGGCATGTCCGAATCACATGAATCAGGAGAATCGGGTTCGGCGCCACCTGAAGCAGACCAGAGAAAAATACGGCTGCAGCAAACACTGAAACATAACATGCTTCGCCGCCGTGAAAATAAAAAACCCGGGCTGCATCGGAATAAATCGGAAGAACGGAATCCGGATTCCTGAAACCGGGCCACATCCATGAATAACCGCTTATAATGTTTGATCGAGACCGAAACGTTTCTGAATGATCGGATGGACACGGATCAACCCGCCCAGAAACGATTTAAATGCCGAAAACGGAGTCTGGCTGACGGAATTGAAAGCGGGCTCGGGAATTTGGCCGCTCGCATGTTCGTCTCCACTAGGATGATCCGTAGCAGACGCATTAGTTGCAACGGTAGAGGACAGGTTATCGGAAGACGCGGTGGCTAAAAGCGGCATGACGGGAATAATGCTTTTAGTGCCAATCTGCGATCCGATCTGTACCGTGTTTGGAAGAGCGATAGCAGTTGCCGCCACCACATCATTTGAAGGAGCGATCGGGGTGGCAAGTGTGACGGGAGAAGCAGGAGATGACGGTGGTTGAGCGGTTACGGTCATCACCGGACTGACGGGAGCCGGTGTGACGGGGGTGACGGGTAATGGTGTAGGTATGGGAGCGGCCGGTACCACGGGAGAAGGAGGGGGTACGAGAATACTTCCCGTAACGCCGACGGGTTGGGTGAGTTGATATCCGTAATTAGTTCCGGCGAGTGCGAACGACCCGGTCAGGGTAACGGGTTTCAGTGTACCCACCAGACTGTTCGCAAACATTCCGGTAACGCCCGAGCTGTCCAGAGTGACTCCGGTGTCCCCGGCTAAAAGACCTGTCAAAGTGCTGCCGCTGAGCGGTGCGGTGCGGTTGCCGTCAACGACTTTGGTGGAGTCGGTACCCGTAACGGTCAAGGTGGGGATGAAACTGTAAATCAGTCCGTTGCCGGCGCCCGGAATAGTGACACCCGCGTTGCAGAGGGCATAGGTACAGTTATATCGATTGAAACTGCTGCCCGGAGCAAGAACGTCTTCTCCCAGGGTATCCGTGGGATTGGTGGAATAAATCAGCCAGCGGCCTGACGGTGCCGACAGGGCGGTACTTCCCGCGTTATTGATGAAATTGCGGTTCGCGGCCAGCGTGACGGAGTTGCCTGCACCACTGCCGGTGACCGTGATGCCTGTTGGGATCGTGATATCGGAAGTCGCTCCCCCCGTTTGCGCCAGAACATTTCCCGCGGTGATGGTGGGAAGCGTGATGCTTCCGGCGGTGGTGGTGAACGTAGTGGCAGCGCTGCCTGAATTGAGAGTGAACGGCTGGCTGAATACGATGCCGTTGGCGGCGCTCAGACTGATGGCCCCGTTATTGGTGGTGATACTTCCTGCCGAATCGGTAGTGATCTGGTTACCTGCTGTCAGGGAAAGGCTGCGGCCGGCGGTGGCGAAATTCAGCGTGTCACCTTTCAAATCCAGATTGATGTTGTTGCTGGCCTGCAGTGAAATGTTGGCGGACTGGCTGAGGCGTTCGAGATAGCGGCTGGAAAAGACGGAATATCCGTCCGCCGCGTCCCCTTTCTGGATGGATGCTGTCGCCTGCGCCGTTTCGCTGGCGCCGCTTCCCGGGGGAACCAGCGTGACTCCCCATTTCTCCGCCTGATACTGCTCGACCAGATTACGCGGGTTGGTCGACAGCAGGCTGTTATACATATAGATTTCGCCGACATCGTTTTTCCCGAAATAGCCTCCGTTGGCAAACGAATTCAAAGTGAACTGGTTACCTATGGTCGCATTCGCATACCCGTGCGAGGCGGTGACGAACTCCCCGAGTCCGAGAGTCACCGTACTTCCGCCATCCTTATAAGCATAGGTGGTGCTGGAATTGTTATCCTGGTATAAATTGCGCTGCGTGGTGCTGACGAAGGAATTCGAGGTCGCCAGACCGAAACCGTTGTTTCCTCCACCGAAATTTCCGGTAGCATACAGTATGTCCACCGTCGTGATCGCGGGGCGTTGATTGGCGAAAGCGGAGAACAAGGTGGTGGGTCCGGAAGGATTATACCCTGTAATATACTGACTGTCGTTCACACCATCGAATTTTTCAATGCCGAGCCCGTTCTGACCGCCGTTGACCCATAAGGGCATGTTCGCCTGGGTGACCTGAATCGCAGTATTTCCCTGTCCGGATTTATCGGTCAGCTGGCTGACGAGGCCGCGATACAGTGTATTATTACCGGCTCCGCCGTTATAATTCGTAGTGAGCGGCGTGCTCAACGTGATGGTGGTTCCCGCAATACCGGCGATTTGATACGTATCGGCGCCAAGGGTGTTGACCGTGGTCACCGTTCCCGCCCCACCGAGGCGGATACGCGCACCTACCGCGAGATTCGCCGCAACGTTGACGCTGGTAATGATCGTGCTTGCACCGGACGCTCCCGTGACGGTCGCACCGCCTAAGCTGTCGGTACTATAGGTAAGGAGCACCTTGCTTGCGTCCGAGACGTCCAGCCACAGTTTCAGGGATGCCAGGAGGTTGATGGTTCCGTCCGTACTCTGGAATTTCGGATCGACTTTCCCATAAATACTGATGTTGGCAGGGTCGAGGAAATACGTGCCGCGCTCGCCGTCGCTCGCCGTCAGATCCACGTAGCCTTGTGCGTCCAGAAGCTCATGACCGGACGTTTCCACGAATCCCCCGTTTCCGGAAGACGCTTTTCCCGCTTTTTTAACGTCAGGGGTAGCCGCATGGCCCGTTACGGGATCTGCCGGTTTTCCTCCCAGCGCCCGGGAAAATACGTTGCCGGCGAAATGCGTCTTTCCGTCACTCCAGAAGATCGTGCGCCCCGCATCTCCTTTCGTGAGGGAATCGTTGATGATATACGTATCCGCGTCGACAAAGAGATTTTTCGCGGCAGGGGAAGTGCCTTTGCCCAGATAATCGCCGCCGATTTTGATTTCGCCGCCCGCCGCTCCCTTGCGCGTATCGGAAATCTTGCCTTTGCCGGTGGTATTGCTTTTGCCGCTGTCGCCCGAAGCGTCGATGACGGTTCCTGCGAGCAACGCGACATTATCCCCGAAAACGCTTACACGGCCGCCATGCTCACCCGGTTTGCGGCCGCTGGCGTTCAGTAGCGCCTGTACGGCGACGGTGCTTACGCCCTGTTTCTGCCCTTTTTCCGCAGTGATGTTTTGCGCCACTGCGTTGCTGCCTTCGGCGGAAATGATGATTTCCCCGTTTTTCCGGGCAACGCTCTGCGCCTGCAGGGTTCCTTCCACGTCAATCAGACTATTGACGACTTTCGCCCCCGCTGCCGCGGTAAGGGCTATCGTTCCGCCATCGGCGGTGATGGTGCCGGTATTGACGACCAGCTGGGATTTCACCGTATCCGAAACGGCGATTTTCATCAGCCCGTCGCCGTAGAGATCCACCGTCGCCGTGTCTCCGGAAGCGAGCTGCGCCCGTCCCAGCTTAGCGTGAATGGCGCCGGTATTGATCACGTTCGGCGCAACCAGTCCCACCAGACCCGCGTCTTTGGCGGTAATCTGGCCTTCGTTGATCACCGCGGCGTTCGGATTGCCGGGTACGTCCAGCTGCAACGGCCCGCGCTGCATCAGTTTTTCGTTCTTCCCGTCCGCGGTGGTAGCGACCAGCGAATTGACGTCGACTTTCGCCCCTTTTCCGAAAGCGACCCCGTTCTGGTTGATGATGACAACGTTGCCGTTCGCTTTCAGATTACCGTCGATCCGGCTGGAAGAAGTACTGTTGACCCGGTTGATGGCGATCGCCGAGGCGGTCGGCTGATGAAAGTTCGCGCTCTCGCCAGCTCCGATATTGAAACCGCGCCAGTCGATAATCGCCCTGTCAGTCCCCTGATTGATATTTACCGTTGTACCTGAAGTGGAAATGGCCGCGGAGCCACCGCGCACGATGCCTCCTTCCGGTAAGGCATAGGCATATTCCGAATTGCCGCATAGTATCAGCAGCGCCAAAGCCGTCGTGGAGCGTAAACCATAGTTGCAAGTC
The DNA here is from genome assembly GCA_965248995.1 of Rickettsiales bacterium. Lineage (GTDB taxonomy): Bacteria > Pseudomonadota > Alphaproteobacteria > Rickettsiales > UBA998 > CBDFKY01. The sequence continues at coordinate 179,329 of CBDFKY010000016.1, forward strand.
ATCATAAAGTAACCGGGACCAGAATAAACAATCCGTTAACAATATACCTTAACTCTGAATTAAACGTTAAAAATCCTGTGAAAGCTCGAACAGCAGACGCGGTGACCTGCCGTCATTTCCATAAATGGGAGTATCGATACTTCGTATGAGAGGGAAGGCGATACCGAGATCGGCGTTGAACTTGACACTGGTTTGCGTGCGTATGCCGAATCCGACGGAAGAAGCGGTTTCCACGGCGACCTGTGCCGAATCCATGTTCCACACCCTCCCTATGTCATAAAAGGCGTAAGGGCTGAACGTTGCCGCCTCCGGCCATTTCCACCCGGCATAGCGCAGTTCCAGAGAACCCGCGATGCCGTGATCACCCCCTAATTCCGAAGCATCATAGGCGCGTCCGAACAGCTGGCCGCCATAGCCGAATTCTTCGGAAGAATAAAGTGGATCGGAAGCCACCTGTCCTGCCGCACTCGCCAATAGTGACCAGTCGGCGTTGATCGTCTGGAGCCGGGAGAAGGAAAGTTCCATTTTGGTAAAATCCGGTACCGCTTCCGCACGAGATAACGTCAGCTCTTTCGGACTGCTCGCGTTAAGCCCACGGATACCATGTGATACGATGGCCTGCGCAACGTCATATCCGCGCCAGCTGTCCTGCATATCGTAATTTGCGGTCGCCCGCAGCGTCCTGATACGATCTCTGGTAAGGGAAGCGCCCAGCGCGTCCGTATTGGAATTACGGCCGTCCAATCCTAAGGAGAATGTCATGTTCCGGTCTCGCTGGCGTATCCATTGATAACGAAGGGAAGCGCCCAGAAACTCCGTGTCGCTTTTCACCTCCAGCGGTTTGAGGCGGTAGCCGGGCTCGGCTTTGATATAGCTTCCGGAAAGCTCCAGGGTCACATCCGGCGCAACGGGAATCGTATGGTTCAATGAAAGGTAATGCAGTTTATTCAAAGGAACACTGTTTAATCCCGAGACAGTCGTCTGCTGCAGGGGCAGGATACTGTCCGAGTAGGAAGCCAGCGCTTCATGCGGCCCCAGATACCTGGAACTGTAATTGTCGATACGTATCGTACCCTGACCGGATTTGGGACGTGACGTAAGCAGGAGGCCGACCGCCCCTTCCATTTTTTTACTGCACGGGGTCAGCACCGCGTCGAAACTGTACCCCGGCAGGTCGCTCAACCTTAATAAAATGCTCTCAAGCGTCTGTATGCGAAGCGGTCTCTCACTTTTCAACTGCTCGGCATAGTCTTTGACGATATTTTGCGTGGCTGCGTTTCCCTGCAACGTTATATCCGCTATATATCCTTCAATGACGTGAATACTGACATTGCCGTTCGTAATTTTTTGCTCGGGAACATAAGCGAGCGACAGAAAATAGCCTCTGTCACGGTAATATTTCGTGATGCCGGCGGCGATGCCGTATGCCTTGGCAAGCGATATTTTTTTCCCGATAAACCCTTTATAAAGGCCCATCAGATCATGCCGGGAAAACAGCGTGTTGCCCTGCAACGAAACATCATTCAGGGTAAATTCTATGGCCGCCGCCGCTGGAGGAACCGGAATGAAAGGTGTGGCGACCGGCGTATTGAATTGATCAGCAGGCGGCGGTGACAGGGGACGCAGAGGCTGTTCCGGTTTGATCCTGCCGATATCCGCGGAATTCGGAATGGCTTGCGCAAACAGCGCCGGCACATACATACAATAAGCACCCGCACCCAGCAGGAAGCCACAAAACGCCCGTTTCAACAGTAAGGATTCCATACGCAAAATTATATAAAAACTTTGAAGTTACGGCAAAGTATCATCCGGAAACCCTTTAGAATACATTGATTTTTCAATCTTATGTTACTCTCCAGAAACTTGGGGGGGAGGTTTTTAGCCTAATCTTGAGAGGGAAGCGACAACATGATTTTTTGAGCATGATTGAAACCATACTCTTTTTGCATGGTTTCCCGGACCTGCGAAGAAGGTTCTCCGGCGCCGGTCGCCAGTATGGCCGCATGGGTTTCCAGATGAAAATCCGGCTCTTTTTGCGCCTGTAGAAAGCTCGCCATTTTATCAGCCCGGACCGCCACGTAAGCATAGACCTGCGTACCTTCCGCCGTAACGCCGTTCAAAAGAAGGACGCAGATCGTTTTTTCAGCAAGCAGTTGTTCGGATCGGGTAAGACTCATCTGGACTACGGGGTGAAGGAGGGGATTAATATCATGACGGCGAAATAAACCGGCATTTTTGCTAGTATAGCCGTTTCCCGTTTAAAAGGGAATTAGCGCTTGTGGAATAGCCTGGCCTTATTTACAATTTAGATCTATGGACAATGTAGCGTCAGCAGCGGCCGGATTCCAGCACCGAAAGGATGTCCTGACCAATTCCGCCATCTTTCTGGCCGCATTTGAGGGATGGAGCGAATCGACCCTTACCAAAGCCTCCGTAAAAGCGGGATTTCCTCCTCTGGAAGCACGCCTGCTGTTTCCGGGCGGCGTTATGGAGGTGCTGACGCATTATACCGGAATGATCGACCGCGCACTGGAACAAAAGGCCGAGGCGGCGGCGCTTTCCGCGATGCGTGTTCATGAACGTATTTATTGGCTGGTCAAAACCCGCCTCGAATTGATGGCCGGAGCCAAGGACACGCTGAGGCAGTCTGTCGCCTGGTGTATCGTCAACGGCTATGGAATACGCAATGTTAAAAGCGTATGGAACGTTTCCGATAAGATATGGCAGCTGGCAGGAGATATCTCCACCGACAGTAATTTTTATACGAAACGCGGTTTACTGATGAAAGTATACGCCTCCACTTTTTTCTACTGGCTCAATGATGAATCGGACAATTTTCAGGAAACATGGCGTTTTCTGCAAGAGCGTATCGACGGGGTGCTTAAGCTGGGCCGAAAAATGAATAGTTTGAACTCCAAAGCGACGCAGGCCGTCGAGCAACTGGTCGAGCAGTTCGTAAACCGCAAAAACTATCGTACCAAGCGCTGAATTAAAAGAGATGCAGCGATTTTCATAAGAATGTCATCCAGTTTCATGCCTTTCTGCTGTAATATAATAATGTTATGGCCTCGTTATTTGAAGATCTGAACTTGTTCGCCAAGCGCGCCCTCGTGTTTATCACGGGCAAGGGGGCGACCATGACCGCTGTCTCCCTCGCCGCGCCGATCGTCGGGGGTTCGCTTCTGCCTGCGGTCGCCATCGCCGCCGGCGTCCCGATCACGGCGGCCATGTCCACCATGATCCACCACCATCGCGAAACGGTGATCCTTAATAACTGCCGCGACGAAATCGCCGCGCAATTCCATATTTCCCCCAAGGACGTCACGCATGATCATCTGCGGGTGCTTGCTTACGGCCAGCCGGAACTCGGTCTGGAGCCGCAGCCGTTCTTTCAGCAGATTCTGAAGAAAAACGACCATAACCGCATGGTGGAGATCGGCGCCAATATTCTCTCGGCGCTTGGCACCATTACCTTCGTCGCACTGCAGGGAAAAGCGGTGGTAACCGCGTTGACCTTCGCCGGTACGACTGCCGGACTCGCCGCTTCCGCGCCCCTGGTCGCAGCGATAGGACTGTCGTTGACGGTAGGTGTCATCATGTTCGCCACCAATAACCTTCTGGAATCGGTAGGGAACGATCTGTTCGCGGATAAGCACCGCAGCGCCTATGAAAAAATGGAGGGGCTGGAGCGGCAGAAATGTAAAGGTCTGGAAGTCACGCCGGAACAGGTTCTGGATATCGCGGCAGCCGTCCATCCGCAGATCAAGCTGGATATCCAGCAGAAACACGGTCCGGACGCCTTGTTCAGCATGCTACCCATTGAAGAAAAAAACCTGTTGATGAAACTCTATGATCCGGTACTGCACATCACCGAATCGTCTCAGAAGATCAACGCCGGGATGATCAAAGTGAATGAACTCGCTTTCATCGCGGTCGGAGAGCGCTCAGGTATACCGGAGACGCTTCCGAATATTGCCGCGCAGCCGAAAAGAGGGCAGGGACTGGGAGAACATATATCTCAGGCGAAGGAATGGATACGGGACCGGTACACCAATGCCAATCATCAGCAGTTACGTTCACATGCCGCCGCAGTAGGCACTCCGCCGCAACATCAACATAACCGTATTCTGGATACCCTCGTGGAAGCCCGGACACCCGGCGGCACCCAGACATTTGCGGGTGATATGCCCTACAGCATCAGTTTCGCACAACGGTTCGCCGATGCGGACGCCGAACGCAAATCGCTCAGCTTTGCGGAACGGGTAAGGCTTTCCGAACAGAATGCGCAGACGGAAGAGCGTACGGTACATTAAACGCCGTATCGACGCATCTTTCCTGTCACACGCGCATGAACGTATCAGACGTTCACTTTGTCACGTTTCAAGGTAAGTGGAAAATCCAGCGTGATCGTCGTCCCGACATTCACTTCACTCTCAATACTGAACGAACCGCCTAGCAGTTCCACCAGTTTTTTGGATAACGGCAAGCCGAGGCCCGTTCCTTCATATTGACGGGAGAGATGGCTTTCCACCTGTCCGAACGGTGTCATCACCTTGGAAATATCCTTTGGTGCGATGCCGATACCGGTATCCGTCACGATAAAGATGGCGCGGTCACGCACGGTATCATGCCATGCAGTCACTTTCACCTGCCCGTTCGGGGGAGTGAATTTCACGGCGTTGGAGAGCAGGTTCAGCAATATCTGTTTGAGCTTTTTGGCATCGGTATGAAGAATAAACGGTTTCCGCGGCAAATCTTCCAGCAACGTCACTTGCGCTTCTTCGGAGCGCGGGATCATCAGACGAATACTGTTCTTTACCATTTTAGTACCGTCTATTTCCGAAAGATCCACTTCCAGCTTACCTGCCTCCGCTTTGGAAAACTCGAGAATATCATTAATCAGGCTCAATAAATGTTTGCCGGACTGGGTGATATCGCGCAAATATTCACGGTGCTGCACCGCCAGTTCCGTTTCCAGTTCGTTGGATAAGATTTCAGAAAAACCGATAATCGCATTCAGTGGCGTGCGCAGCTCATGGGAAATATTTGCCAGGAACATGGATTTATCACGGTTTTCCGACTCGGCGGCGGCGGCGGCGGCAGTCAGTTCCAGGTTGATTTCATGCTGCCGCGCGATAATCATTTCAGCCCGCCGCGACAGAAACACCAGCATTCCCAGTAACGCTATGAAAATCAAAATGATGCCGATCACGGCGACATATTGAAATTTGCTGAGTTTGTTCCACTGGTTGGAAATATCGTAGTCGATACAGATGACCGCTTCGACTTTACTGGACTGCTCGTCGGCCAGAATATGCACGTAATCTTCCGCGAAAACGGGAATGAAGGATTCCACCAACGTTCCCGTTTTTTTATCGCCGTTGGGAAGCGTGTATTCCTCATTGGCTTTCACTTCCACCCCTTTATCACCGGTTACCGCCCTGGCGAACGGTTCATAACTCGGGCTCATGGGGGGCTCACCGCCCAGCGTTGAGGGGTTGGTATTCAGTATCATCACGCCGCCGGGGAGATAAATGCGCATCTGGTTGATGGGCATATTCTCAAAAAAAGCGATGCTTTCACGGCGGAATTCCTGGAACTCCCGGTAATTCGCCCATTTTTCGACCGCGATGCGTGAAAGGCGCACGAGCGTCGGGCGATGCTTGAACCAGACGGAGTGGATATAACTGTCGGTTACGGCGGAGGAGTTGACCTCTACCATCTTGACGAGATCGTCGCCCGCGACGTGCTTGTAATACAGGCCGAGAAAAAACGCCGCCGCGACGATCAGCGTGAAACTTAGTCCACTAAAAACACGGATATAATTAAACATAGTAAGGCGGAATTACCACGAAAGTTCAATGAGTCGGGACGATCATAGCCGGATTCTGGCATTGAAAATGAAAAAAACAGTTAATGCGGTAATTCCTGTTGACGATCATACACCACTTACATTAGAAAACTAATGTAATAATCAAGGAGTCACCTGTGAAGCGCACCTATCAGCCCAGTAATCTCGTCCGTAAACGTCGCCATGGATTCCGTGCGCGTATGGAGACTGTGGGAGGGCGCCGCGTGATAGCCGCTCGCCGTGCAAAGGGCCGCAAGCGTTTAAGCGCTTAGATTTTCGTGTTTGGATTTTCTTATACTGAGATTTCTTGATTGATTGAGACGGCGCCTCTAGATATCGTCCGTATGTGTAAGCGGAAGCAGTTCGTTGAGCTGCGCGAGCATAACCAGAAAGTGATCACCCATCATTTCATATTTCAATATGCCCTTGCGGCTGATTTGAAACATTCATACGAAATTTTGCCGTCGCAATGCATGGTAGGATTTACCGCAACTAAAAGGCTAGGAAACGCGGTGAAGCGCAACCGAGTTAAACGAAGATTGCGGGAAATGGTGCGGCTTTGCTTTCCTGATTTCGCTTTACCAGGATATGCGTATGTGATAATCGGCCGTTCTACTGCGGCTGAAGTGCCTTTCGAAGAGTTAATCGGTCAGGCGAAATACGCCTTGCACCGTGCACATCGCTCCGCTCGATAACAATTTTTAGTGACTGTGAGCAAAAATATCTTCTTCCGCCCACCCTTCCAGATCCAGCCAGGCACGGGTAGGTATCACATCCATGCACGCCAGCGCAAGAGCAAGACGTCCTTCTTTCTCCAGACGTTCATTGAAAATATCCCTGATGCGGTGCAGATGATAGACGTCTGAGGCGGCGTATGCCACCTGCCCGGCGGTCAACGTTTCCGCTCCCCAGTAAGAGGATTGCTGCTGTTTGGATATCTCTATACCCAGCAGTTCCTTGCAGACGTCCTTTAAACCGTGCCGATCCGTATAAGTGCGGCATAGTCGCGATGCGGTGCGGGTGCAGTACACGGAGGTCAGAAATATGCCGAGATACTCTTTCAGTAAAGCGACATCGAAACGGGCGAAGTGGAACAGTTTTACACGGGAAGCGTCTTCCAGCACTTTTTTTAAAAAAGGGGAATCATACCGCGCCGTTGGAAAATGCACCAGATGGGTATCGCCCTGCCCATCCGAGATCTGAACGACACATAATCTGTCCCGTTTCTGATGAAGTCCCATCGCTTCGCAATCGACCGCGATATCCCCTTCGAACGTTACATCTTCCGGTAAATCGTAACTATGCAGGAAATCCGTCATTCTTCCTCAAAATAAATTTAAAAGAGTTTCTGCCAGAAACTTTCTTTTTCCGGTTCGGGAATGGTATCCACTTTCATGTTTTCATTGAACACGCAAATCACATAAGCGCCGCTGCGCAAAGTAAACCGTGGTGCAACACGTTCCACGACGATATAGGGACCGACGGTGCGAAAATTGATGACGGCTTCGTTTTTCAACGGGTCAACGGCGAAAAACGCGGGCACTTCACCGTTTTTATCACGAAATTCGAAATAGGTGAATTCACCGTCGTCGAAGATGCGGATGGGGGAGTGTTGCTCAGGACCCACAAGGGAGTAATTAAAATTTAGCGTTTTACGAACTTCCGGATCGGTAAGGTCGGGAACGGGGTCCTGATCCTGATGAATCGTCATGGCCGAGCTCTCGCCATCCTTGTTGTCGCCATACAGGAAGCGGAGCGCAAACGTCATCTCCTTATCCTTGATGTTATCGGTTTCTTCTGCATGTAATTCAAAGTGATAGGTATGGGCGGACGTGATAACCGTCATGTTGGTCAGCGCGTCTTGTTCCACCGGTTTGATGAACAGGCGCGAGCCCGCCGGCTTGATCTGCCAGGCGACGGAATCCCCGATGGAAATGGTCATGATTTTTTCGTCGGCACTGAATTCGATAGAAGATTCATAGCCGTAATGGCCCGTGAACTTATAGATATCGTTGGCACTGTAGGGAACGGTCTTGATGCGGGAATCCGTTGCGAGAGGCTGGGCTTCGATAAGGGCATGGGCGGGGTAAGCGGTAGCCCCCAGGACCGATATGATGAGAGCGAAGCGAACGCATAACCTTTTTAGGCATTGTAGTATCATCATTTATTCGTTCCTTCCGCCACTTCAACGACATTGTAGTCCGTCACCTTAAACGCCATCGGCGTAACTTTCAACTTTCCTTTTTGCTGGTCTGTCGGCTGGACCATTTTCAACTGCGTATAATCGAAAGCCACCTGCGCTTTCCAGTGGGAAATTTCGATTTTTGCGCTATTGAGAACGCGAGCCTCGAACAGCACGTCCGCAACATAGGACCGGTCCTGCAGATAGTCGTCTCCTTCGATCCCGTCGGAGCGTTTAATGGAAATCCCGGTGATCCACACTTCGCGCGTGGCCTTTTTTTCATAACGGTTGATCGGACTGCGCGCCGAATTCGGATCGATATACCGGCGATAGATGTTCATGACGTTATCGTCGGAATAGCGGCGCAGGAATCGGAACGCCGCCTGAATTTTTTCAAAGCTGTAGTTTTCCCGGCGCGTCACATATTCTTTCAGAAAAAATTCCTGCAACGCCTGGTTTACCGGCTCATACGGGCTTTTGCGCAACGGCGTGATGACCGGAATGTCCCGTGTGACGTTCTGCATATTGAACAGCAGGGGTTCCGTCGGTACGATCGGAAGCAGTAGAATCAGAGCCACAAGGGCATAAATTCCGGTGGCGCTGGCAAGAAACGTAAGGATCATGTAGAGGCAGCGTTCCGGCATGATGGACATGTAGAGCACGGAATAAAACTTACGCGACTCCCTGAAATAAGACCGGTCCTCGATCGCCTGAGCGAACGCATCGTATTGCTCTTTCGTAAATGTGGGGATTTTCGACATATTTTTCCGTAAGCCTGTCCGTTGAGAGAGAATATTAATTTTTTCGATTTATCCTGCAAGACACTACACAAGTTCCTTTAAAGATTTCCTTTTCACTATAAAAAAATACTTTCAAACCGTGAAATTAGATTCAATACATACCAGCCAAAAAATTATGACCATTACTTCAAATAATTTAAAGTAAAAAATATAATAAAACTATTTTTTATTTGTGACAATTACCGCGAATTATTGTAACATAGTCAAATAATCGCACAGAATATTAATAGTAGTTAAATATACACTGATGGATATCAGAATGAAAATCGCCCGACTATCTCCCGCTGCTTTCATCCCTTTTTTCTGCCTGATTGTGCTTTTCGTGCGACCAGTCCATGCGGCGTTTCCTTTCACCTATCTTGACGCCGCCAACCTCCCGCCTAAAGTTGCGGCATATCAGCTGGAAGTACAGGAAATGTCGCGCAACCCGCTGTATGATTTCAGCGACACGCAATACGCGACCGCGCAGGCGATGGATGAGGACGCCACCCTGAAGGATGCATGTTTCCACGGAGCGGGTGAGCAGAACACCGATGCGGGACATGATCTGTATAAAGAAAGTACCCTGAATAAAATTGAAGATCCGAATGTCGTTACCGGGGTGCAGTCTTTGACCGGTACCTGTATGCCGCATAAAATAACGAAACGCTTTTCACCGCTGGATTTGAACAAATGGTTTCTCGTTAGCGTCATGAGCCTTGAAGGTGTCCGCGAGCCCTTGCAGCAGAGCGCTTACCGGGGAGGAGGAGGCCAGAACCCGTATTTCAACAGCCAGCGGATGGTCCTGCCTACGCAGACAATGCAGATGGGCTGCGCCGTCGATCTGATGGTGAGCGACGTTTCCGGACAGTCCGATCCGCTCGACCCCATATGGATGCGCCGGGAGCTGGATAACTGTACCAATCAGTATATCCTTCAGCATTCGCGTTTTCTGCGTGACCCTGATGATGCACAAGGAAGGATCAACACGGTCAATACCGGTATTTGCCAGCCGTTCCGCCTGGAACTCCCTCCGACGAGGCACGAACTCTATGAATATGTTCCAAGCGAATATATCGGTGTGGCGTGGGTGAAACTGCTGATGGACGAGACGTATCTTTATCGCAAAGGCGCTTCGGAGACAGAACCTAATTATGGCAAGGATACTCAGGTAAAAGTCGTCAAATCCATTCCCGTGCCTGCGGATAAGTTCGGCATGATCCTGGTGGAGGATCTGGCGGAGAAAGAAAAAGTAAACCTGCAGTTCGAAAAGATCATCGATCCTTCGCATCCCTACACTCCCCGCTGGGACTTCGAACGTACCGATCGTTCCTATTCTGGACTGGCGACTCCTTACGGCGGAAACCCGGAAAATGCGGTACGCTGCTCGGATGACGTGGAAGTGGACCTGCTCAATTTCCGCAAACACATGTTCGATCCCTGGATCATCAAGAAAACATCTTTCAATACCATGTGCTACAATACGCCCTGGTGCCACAAATATATCTGGGAACCTCTCAAATGCAGCAGTGACGAGCCTTGTTGTTCCACCCGCTGGAACGTGGCGGACAAGTTCAAGATGCCTGGAATATCCCGCGCCATCTGCGGAGTTCCGATGTATCAGGTCTGTAACTACGTTGCCCGTCCGCTCACCGGCATGAATACGCTGAAACTGCGCGCGGCGACTCCGGAGAATTTCCCGCAGGGCGTACCGGAAGGGTATGGCTTCAAGGATTATTTCGGCGACCATAAACCGTATATGCGATGCTGGGACAGTAATACCGAATGCGGTGAAACGGCTGAGACGTTCCCCACGCCAATCAAGGGAGGCACGGAATACGCTTTCGCCTATAACGCCGGCAGCACGGTCGGCTCCGACTACGCTCTGATGGGAGCGGGCAGGGAAGGGGAAAGCTGTACGATCGGCGGAGGAAAAGGCATGGGCGGCGTTGCTAATCCCGATCCGATTTCCAGCTGGTCGGAACTGAAACTCTATTACGTCCGCACCATGAACAAAGGAGCGAAATGTATTTCTCTTCATACGAAATTTTTCAAATCGCGTGAGGGAGAAGATATTACCCTGACATCCATGGGGGCCAATATCAGCCTTCTCAAGCCGGACAACAGTCTCCAGAACGTCGTATGGCCGATTAAAACCTGGAAAGGCTTCATCAGCGATCCTGACAATACCCGTCGTTTTCCGAACCTCAATGGAACGCCTCCGATTGAAAAAGGTCTCGATGATGCCACGGTCGGTGAAATTCTGCTTTTTGATGAAGATGTGGTGATGCAGGGAGCGGAAGGCACATGGCGCAATCCTTACATCGCCCAGGTCAAGGCAAACGTCAATGAGCGATTCCGCAGGCAGATCAAGAACGGGGCCGACGCTACGCTCGATCCTGCGCAGGACCACCTGACGATTACTCCCTACAGCCATGGTCGTTATATCGATGCCTGCGCGATGAGTGACGAGTCAGGTATGGGTGCGGACATCACGATCTACAAAACGAAACTGCCGCCGCAGACGGTAGCGGCGATGGCGGAACTGGGAGAGCATACCGAGACATGTGACGATCCTCGTCTCAGTTCCTGTATCGAGCCTTACTGGAACGACGTGAAGCGCTATTCCGTGTATGACGATCCTTTCTGATGATTCTGAAGAGTAAGGCCAACCATTATTAAAGAACTAACGATAAACAATATTTCAACAGGTCGCTACCATGGAACGCTCTTTTTATCGCCACCTTACGTTTCCTGATTATTCAAAGACGGGATTCAGGTCTACGGCAATGATGCTCGTCTGTTTAGGGTATTTTATCACTCCGCAGATGACGTTCGCGGCAGGAAACTGTGATGGCTTCAAGCCTGTGAATGAACCGCAGGATTATGCGAAGACATTCAGTGCGCTTGCTGACGGATGTAAGATTCCGCCACAGTTCACCAGAGGAGCAAAAGGAAAATATACCGGTCTCTCTGCCTTCACGGCAACCAGCGGCGGCGGGGTGAGTTATGATACGAATAGAACTCCGGCGCACGGTCCGGGTCGTTTTTACAGAAACAGGGCGTGTAACTCGTATGAGGAAACACATGCGGGCGGACTGAGCGATAACGGAGCGGATAACCCCTGCCAGAAAGGCAAAGGAACGGGCCTCTTCAGCTTTGATATATTGAACCACGCGCCTACCGCCACCCTGGAGGCCATCAACTGCCTGGCCAACCTCGCCGGCGCGATCGGCGGACTGGTCAGCGGCACGGGCGGCGGCGATTTCAGCGGCATCCAGGCATCAGGCGGCGCCTCCGGCAACTGCGTATCCGGAAGCGTTGGCATCTGCGGCCTCGGCAGCATCGGGGGCAGCATCTGTGCGAACAATAAGGGTGGCAAGACGAACGATACGAAGACGGCGGCGGATACGAAAAACGGCCAGCCTTACTCGCGTGACGATCCTCCTAAATATGTCGAGGCGACCGGCGTCGTCGCGTTCGATTATGCGAACAACAATCTCAACCAGACCAGCGCCGTCTATTTTCCGCAAGGAGGCGTGCTGACGTACCAGGGAACAAGCTATACTATAGCGGCAAAGGGATTCATTACTATGGATCAGGTGGGGAATGTCTATATCGGCACAGAACAAGGGGGAGCTTACAGCGATCCCGCCGACGGGATCAAACTGAAGGCGGATGAATTCGTCACGGTGACGCCTACCGGAGGAATAGCACAGGTGGACTCCTATCTGCTCAGAGGCGAAACGATCGGCGTGCCCGTAGATCTGGCGACGGTTGGAACCACGAAAGGACAAAAAACGCCCGCAGGAATAAAGGCACAGATCAACGTGACGACGGAAAAAACCGCCGGGGCCACACTCGTTCCTCCCGTAGAGGCAGGAGTTCCTGTCGGGACGGAAGTCGCCGGTTCTTTTTCTCCCCCGGGAACGATTACACCTGTCAAGGCACCGGAAGTGGTTTCTCTGTTGCCTGCAGCAGTACAGGAATCGGGAGCAATTCAATAACCATTTGTTTAAAATACATCTTATCGTAATGATCGTATGGGCACCCCTTTGTCTGGGGTGTCTTACCGGTTTCAAGAAGCTCTTCAAAAACAATATTTTTTCTTGTGTCCACCTTATAGACCTCAGAAAAAGGCAAGCCAAACCTTGCATAATTGTTTTTTTATGTTATATATCATTTCCTCTATGTGGCAATATTGTCATCCCATAAAAAATGTCCCGTTACCTGCGGGTGGATAAAGATGACGATACCTTTTTAAAACATATCATCTTTAAGAGTGCCGGTCGCCTTACCGTAGTGTAGCGATGACCTCCTGAAGTGATAGTACAACACAGGAATGTTAAACATAATGAGTTATTTACGCCTGAAGGGCTATGCCCTTGGCGGTCTGGTTGGACTCTTACCTATTTTCTGCTTCTGCAGTCTTTTTCTTTCTTTCTCTTCTCTGCCAACCTCTGACGACCGTAATACCATAACCGAAGTGTCCGTTGCGAGCGCTTCCTTACCGACGGATGACCGCGTCCCTTTGCCTACCTGTCGCTACCGTTACATTAATTTTTCCCATGATGACGACTATCCCATACCTCACTGGGTCTATTCGCTGCCTAAGAGCGCCAACAGAGCCCTTGTGCTCGCGATCGCACTCAATGAATCGAAGCTGAAGCCGCACGCACGCTCGGACCGTGGTGCACTCGGCCTGATGCAGCTAATGCCGGACACGGCACATTCCATGCTGCCGCAGAACGGCATTCAGCTTGCCTCGGCCTCAAAGGATTTTTCCGCTTATGTACCGCGTAACCCGTTCGACTTCCGCGACCCTTACGTCAGTCTTGCGGTGGGTGACCGGTATATACGCTATCTTCAGGCCAAGCCTTTCATCGGCCGCAATATCGCCTATACTCTCATCGCTTACAACGCAGGCCCGGGAAACCTTCAAAAATGGCGCAAAGCTTACGGGCGGCTGCCGCTGCGTCAGTTCATAGCCCATATTCCTTACCGGGAAACGCGGGAATATGTCCAGAAGGTCATGCGGGATTACATGCATTATAAGAACGCACTGCCAGAGATGGAAAAAATCGTTTGGATCGAACATGACAAGTGTTGAAAATGGTCGTTGTCATCAAATTTTCATAAAGAACCATTAATTATTTAATGTTATTTTTATGTACCTGTGGTACATCTTTTATATCACAGAACTTGTCAAAGGTAACACGGTATGTCTGAAGAAAATGGAGATCACATTGAAAGTTTCGAAGGTAATCAGCCCAAAGACTTGCGAAGCTTCCGCACACCGCAACAGCCTGAAGTCAGAAAAAGCATAGAGTCAGAGTTGGACAGCTTGCAAGGCCTTGCTACTGATGTGCAAAAAGTACAACAGCTTATCTGGTCTGAAGCATTCGAAAGTCGCTTTGATATCGACGCACAAAAAGCGGAAATTGAAGCGAAAGCAGCGGAAAAATTTCCAGATGACGCTGAAAAACGCAAAGAGGTGATCGGTAGGGCAATCGGACATATTATTGATGAAAAGCAAGCCAGCAGTCTTGAGATACACGGCGTTTCCAACATGGGAGGGGCGGCATTCATTAATAAGCTTCAAGAACTGAATGCCCTTGCAAGCGAGCATGGAATAGCGCTTCATACGACCGTTCGTTACGTATTTGCAAGCAATCCGAAAGCCGGTGAAGAAGGGATTGCAGATCCTGAACATGATTTGATAGAAATCAAGGCTAGTTATAAACCTTATAATAGTTTCAAAGAGGGGCGCAAGGATATCATGCTCACTCTTCCGGCCGCTTTTTTGGACAAAGGATTGGCGGATCTTGCGCAGACAGTGGATGAGGACGGTAAAGTTGCAAAAGGTCCAATCGAAAGTATTACACGGAATTTGCATGACAAAAACGTAAGAGCTTTTTTGAAAGACCATCCCGATGTTGAGAAACGGCAAAATGAGATAGACACATGGGACAAACTGGAAGCTGCGCTTACTGAGGCAAATGCGGATATTCGCAAACATCCTTTGATTCATTCCGATGCTAATCTTGCTAAAGCGCTGGAATTCATGAACCCTGAGAAGATTCCTGTGGATCAACTGCCGGAATCGTTACGCAAGGATTTTGACGACATCGTTTTGAACGCCCGCACCTCAGGCATCAAAAAAAGGGAAAATTTTGTTGCAGATCTCGAGCGTCAGTTTGAAAAGCCTCCTACGGCAGAATCATTGTTGTCAGATCAGGGACAATCAAGCCCTGCCCTTCAATCGAAACATGAACTTCCGCAAGGAATTGAAAAACTGGAAGAGTTTTCATTTGATGATGCGAGATTGGTCCAAGAAACTCCTACACACTCGGGTAAATCACCGAAGAAAAAATTACCGGATATTCCCTCACCTCGTTCAAGCAGTGATGTTTCGTCCAATGAACCAACTACATCGGAATTGTCGCTCGAAGAGCGTTCAGTGCCAGAACTTAAACGGCCAGTCAGACAAGTAAGAGAAACGCTCCCGTCTCCAATCCCTAAATTAAAAGAGGGAGAGCAGGCTGAAACGCACTCACAAGCGTTGGCAAGACCGCTGAAAGAACCTGAAAACAAGATTGATGCACCTATTCTTGCAGGCCGTGGCGTCGCAGGATCAGAAGTAGCAAAAGGTGGGCGAGGAGGGTAATCTTACACCGCCCGCCCCCATTCCCTACATTCCCACACGTCTCCAGCATGTTCAAACACACATAGCGTGCCCGTGCGTAATTTCAGCGAATGAGTGCCGTGAAATCTTTCAACATCTCCTGTGATAATCGGCATGAAACGGGCGACCCCGTTACTTGTGACGACCAGAACAGTTTTGCCGGGCCATTGCTGCGCTATCTCAGCCGCGAATGTTTGCCAGCCTTCCCTGAACGCATGGGTATCAATCTTCCAGCCATCCGGGACAACTGCCTGTTCATCCCATAATTTCAAGGCCTGTTCACCCAGACGGAATACGACCTCCGCTTCCGGCTTATTCTCATCCTCACCATAATCCACTTCATCAAACAAAGCGCGGGGCGAAATGTGAAAATTCGCCTTTGTCGTCTCGCGGATAATTTCCGCTGTGCGTATCGTGCGCTGTAAGGTAGAGCTGTAGGCCATATCCGGGACCAGTCCGTAAGATACCAGATAGGTGCCCAGCCGCCTGGCCTGCTCCTCACCACTTGCCACCAGAGGAAGATCGGTTTTACCGACGCGCCGGGCCTCTTCGTTGGGATTAAACGTGTTGCCATGCCGTACGATCAGTAGACGAGTAGGAGAAATGGCCATCAGTAGGTTTTATCCGAACAATCCGCCGATAAAAGCGAACAGTTCTTTCGACAGGAAAATGAGGGTGAAGATCCATGCGATGCCGAGCGCGATGCCGATCATCCCGGCCAGCCCGTCCTTTTTAATGACCGAAATGCCCAGAATAGCGATCGCAAGGGCGGGAATACTGTGCGTAAAAGGCGCGGGAATCGCGATGACCACGAAAAAAACCATTACCAGTACGCCGATAATTCTCTCCCCTATTGGTGAGGTGAGGAAACCCAAGCGAGGGCGGGTATAGCGCTCCGCGAAGCGAAGATAGCGCGATGAAAGCAGGATGATTTTCTGCAGGCTGCTGCGTTTAAGGTGCCGGTTCGCCACGAAAGCGGGCAGCTTCAATTCTTTGAACCCACACAGCATCTGCCAGCCCGTCAACCCTAACGGAATGCCGAGTATGCTCGGAATGGGAGGCGGCAGGCCCGGAATAATCAGCGGAAGCGCGAACAGCATCAGCACCATGCCGAACCCGAGATCATGCATCATATGCATGATTTCACCGATGGTCAGTTCATCGGCGTCGGCTTCCTCTTTCTTGTCAAACAGGGTCTTGAGCGTTTCGGATACATTATGTATGGGAACCATCGGGATATCTTACCTGCTAATACGCACCGGAGCCAGTAATAAAAACCCTGACCGTCTTGATGAGGATCACGATATCGTGCCAGAGCGACCAGTTCTGGACATACCAGCGGTCCCAGATGATGCGTTGCTCGAAGCTGGTCTCGTTACGGCCGCTGACCTGCCACAGTCCCGTCAGGCCCGGGCGGATGCTGGCATAGAGAGGATAGACATCGCCGTAATCCCCTTTCTGGGATTCGATGATGGGGCGGGGCCCCACCAGGCTCATATCGCCGTTGAAGACGTTCCAGAGTTGCGGTATCTCGTCCAGGCTGGTTTTACGCAGCAGTTTGGAAATGGACGAATCGATACGCGGGTCATCCCGCAGTTTCTGGTATTTCTCCCATTCGGCCTGCGCTTCCGGATTGCTGGCGAGCACTTCGCCCAGCAGCTGATCCGCCCCCGGCTTCATCGTGCAAAATTTCCAGCAGGGGAAAAGCCGTCCGTCCTTTCCTACCCGCAAGCCTCCGTAAAACAGAGGACTTTTGGAGCCTTCCACTTTTTTCACGATCCATACGGCCGCGGTGAGTAAGCCGATGACCGGCAGGGCCAATCCGGCGCCTGCCATATCCATGATACGCTTGAGGAAAAGCTGGATAGACTGGCGAAGTACACTGCGGCGATGCAGCAGCATGATATCGTTACCGAAGAAATAATGCGGGGAGACGCCATAGAGATCCAGCCGTTTGATCGAAGGGATCAGCGCGTAATCCCGTCCGGTTTCGCTCAATGCTTCCATCAGGCGGTCACGGCGGGTATCCCGCAGGTTTTCCAGCGAAATGATATAGAAATACTGCGCGTGTTCACGGATGAATTCGCTGATGCCGTGCTCCAGATAAATCACTTCAAAGGAAGGAAGGTTTTTCGGCAAAGCAGTGAGGTCGAGCGGCTGGTTGGGAGAGCCCTGTACAAGAACCACTTTTATATCATAACCGGTCAGGCCGTCGGCGCACAGTGCGAAAAACGTATCGGTAATGACCTGCGGATCGCCGACGAGTGCCACTTCCAGCCGCCAGGCGGGCAATTTGTTGATCATATGCAGAGCCACGGCCCGCGTCAGCAGAAGCCCCCCTGCTGCGATCGTCCATACCCCTGTGATATGGAACAAAGGCAGGTTATGGCACAGCGTCACATGCACCATCACGTCGAACAGGATGATAAGAACGATCAGTACGAGCGCCGAGCGCATTTGCGTCCACCATGGGGCGCGCTGCGTATAATGCCCGCGGGTGGCGCACCGGATGACGAGAAAAAGACAAAGCATGAGGTAATATGTCATCGGAAGCGTAGTGACGAACGCCGTATCGTCTCCCGTCACGTTCGGGTGAGCAGCGGCAAGCCGAAATGGCCAGAACGGGAGATTTAGGGCCAGCGTCATGGATAATGCCACTCCGCACAGGTCCGCCACCATCAGCAGCAGACTGAACTTGAAAGGCACCTGCCTGCTCAGCCGGTTGCTTAAAAAAGGACGCGTTATGGAAATGGTATCACTGTCGTTCTGCATCATTATTCCTGTGGTCAAGATTTAACCTCTGGTGAAATCTAAAAAACTTGATCCGTCGATTTTAAGATTTATGTTGTGCTGCAGCATACATAGAGAGTATGACGAAAAAGTAAAGCCAATTCCTTAACCCTTGACCCTTTTTATTTAAAACAGATTAATTATTTTGCTTTTCCTGCTGGACGGCAGCATAAGTTTTTGCTACAAAACAAGGGAGCCAATAATTATGGCTTTCAAATAAATATTAATTGCGACGACGAAGGAAACATCAGACTATGAAAATTGCGGTGATTGGTACGGGGTATGTAGGGTTGGTCAGTGGTACGTGCCTGGCGGAAGCCGGATGGAACGTGGTCTGCGTCGACAAGGTGGCGGACAAAATCGAAAAACTGGAAAAAGGCATCATCCCCATTTATGAGCCGGGCCTGGAAGACATGGTCAAAGCCAATGTTGCGTCCAAACGCCTGACGTTCACGACCGATATCGCGGAAGCGGTGAAAGACGCCACGGTCGTCGTCATCGCGGTCGGCACGCCCACACGCAAGCTGGACGGAAACGCGGACCTGCAATATGTCTACGCGGCGGCGGAAGATATCGGCAAGGCGCTGGATCATTATGCGGTGGTGGTCACCAAATCGACCGTACCAGCAGGTACGGGGCAGGAAGTGAAACGTATCATTTCCCAGACCAATCCTTCCCTGCAGTTCGACATCGCCTCCAACCCGGAATTCCTTCGCGAAGGCAACGCCATAGTGGATTTCATGCAGCCGGACCGCGTGGTTATCGGCACGGAAACCGAGCGGGCGAAAGAAGTGATGACGCAGGTCTATGCCCCGTTCGCGGCGAAGGGCGCTCCTTTGATCCACACGGATATCACCTCTTCCGAACTGATCAAATATGCGGCGAATACTTTCCTGGCCACAAAAGTGAGTTTTATCAACGAAATGGCGGATCTATGCGAGCGGCTCGGCGGAAATATCGAGGATGTGGCGTACGGCATGGGTTCCGACAACCGTATCGGCATGCCGTTCCTGCGTCCCGGCCCCGGATATGGCGGTTCGTGCTTCCCTAAAGATACGCTGGCGATGGTGACGATCGGGGAACGGGCCCTCAGCCCGGCGACGATCGTCGAAGCGGTGATCGCGGTGAACCGCGCGCGCCCACATCGCATGGTGGCGAAAATCCTCAGCGCCGCCGGAGAAAGCGTGCGTGGCAAAACCATCGCCCTGCTCGGCCTGACGTTCAAGCCGGATACGGATGACGTGCGCGACAGTATCGCATTGCTGATCGCGGATGAGCTGGTACGCGGCGGCGCGAAAGTGGTGGCGTATGATCCGCAGGGAATGCATGAAGCGCAGGAAAATCATCGGAACGATGGTCAGTTACGCCGCTTCCGCCACGGAAGCGTTGAAAGGCGCCGATATGGCGGTACTTGCCACGGAATGGGCGGAGTTCAAGGCAATCACTCCTGAACAATACAGTTCACTGCTTCGTATGCCGGTACTCGTCGACCTGCGTAACGTCTATAACACGGACGAGATGGAGCGGCATGGTTTCACCTATTATTCCGTAGGACGCAAAC
Organism: Rickettsiales bacterium; assembly: GCA_965248995.1. Lineage (GTDB taxonomy): Bacteria > Pseudomonadota > Alphaproteobacteria > Rickettsiales > UBA998 > CBDFKY01. The sequence goes on from CBDFKY010000016.1 coordinate 199,177, forward strand.
CGGTCGTAAATGTACGGGTGGAACGACGCGCTTCTTGAGGCTGAACGTATTCAGGCTACTGTTATGATGCCACCCGATGTGCCGCTGATCCTTAGACAGCGCGACACGCTGCGCTCTTACGGACGGGCACATGGAAGGGCGTATAGCTCACAACAGTGCAACATGCTGGAAGAGCACCTGCCACGATACCTGATCAAAATATCTCAGGTAAAAGAACTGGTTGAGGCTGCATCTCATCTATGTCTCGAAATCGGTTTCGGATGCGGGGAGCATCTGGTTCATCAGGCTGCGCGGTATCCTGAAACCCTTTTTTTAGGGGCTGAACCGTACAAAAATGCGGTGGCGAACTGCGTTTATGCCATTCATCAGGTAGGCTATACCAACATTCTTTTATTTCCTGACGATGCTCAGCGGTTGCTAGATGAATTACCTGATCATTGCCTGCAAACCGTATATCCTATTTCCCGATCTATGGCCCAAGAAAGCACATCATAAACGCCGGCTCATCAATAAAGTGACTTTATCAAAACTGATGAGGGTAATGAAAACGGGCGCAACCGTGCAACTGGCGACGGACCATTCGGATTACGCGGCGCATATGCTGGAACAGTTCGCCTGCTCCCCGATTTTTACTGGAATGCCTCATCGGTAGCGGACTGGCGCAATCCTCCGGCGGACTGGATAACCACCCGTTATCAGCAAAAAGCGGAAAAACAAGCCAGGGAAACGGTATTTCTTAACTATACGAAACGATGATAGCTGCTGACAGGAAACATTATCGGTGCCATAGTAGAGAAAACCCTGATTTTTATCTGATGAAATGACGCTCGCACCCTTAATTTCCTGTATCCAGTTGACAACTACCAATGACTTGGCTGCCAACATTGCGGAAGTGGAACGGCTGGTGCGGCAGGCGGCAGAGGAAGGCGCGGAACTGGTGGCGACGCCGGAGAACAGTTTCTACATGCGTGCCTCGGACAGTGATGCCGTTCCTCTTTTTCCGATGGAATCGCATCCGGGATTGATACGGATGCAGGAACTGGCGAGGGAGCTTCATCTCTGGATTCTGATCGGTTCGCTTTTCGTCCCTTCGACTCCGCAATGCAGGAACACGAGCGCTGGTTCAACCGTTCCATTCTTGTGGATACGGAAGGAAAAGTGGTGGCGCATTATGATAAGATCCACCTCTTCGACGCCTGTTTCGGAGAGAATCGCTTTTACCGGGAGTCAGCCCGCATCTGCCCCGGTGACCAGGTGACGGTGGCAGAAACACCGTGGGGCAAAATGGGGATGACGGTATGTTATGACGTGCGGTTTCCCCATCTCTACCGTGATCTGGCGAAATACGGCGTGGAGATTCTGGCGATTCCCGCCACGTTTGCGCGGGTGACCGGGAAGCGCACTGGCATATCCTGCTGCGTGCCCGCGCTATTGAAAACGGCGCTTACGTCATCGCTCCCGCGCAATGCGGCGAACATCCCGGCCAGAAACGCACGTTCGGCCATGCCATGATCGTAGACCCCTGGGGAACGATTCTGGCGGAAGCAGGGGATGAGCCATGTGTGATTACTGCGAGAATCGACATGCAGCGGGTAAAGGAAGTGCGCACGAACCTGCCCACGTTACAGCACGATCGGCGCTATCAGCCGCCGCCGGAATATGTGATTTAATAACTTTCTTCCTTACTCGGAAAACTTCCGTCTGCAACCGCTTCGGCATACTCACGCACAGCTGACTGAATTTCTTCCCGTATCGCAGCAAAACGACGAACGAATTTCGGCGTACGTTCAAACAGTCCGAGCATATCCTCAGTAACGACGATCTGCCCGTCACAGCCGGTACCCGCGCCTATGCCTACGGTCGGTATTCCGACCGCTTTTGTAATGTTCCGGGCGGTTGTGGATTCGACGCCTTCCAACAGCAGGGAAAATGCTCCGGCCGCTTCCATCGCTTTCGCTTCTCTAAAAATAGCGGCGCTTTGTTCCTCAGTCTTACCTTGCGCCTTATATCCGCCCATGACGTGGACGTACTGAGGTTTTAATCCGATATGGGCCATCACCGGAACAGCGCGCTGCGTCAGGAAAGCGACCGTATCGACCATTTCCATGCCACCTTCCAGCTTGACGGCCTGCGCCCCGGTTTCCTTCAACAGACGCGCCGCCGAATGAAACGCCTGTTCAGGCGATGCCTGATAACTCCCGTAAGGCATATCGATAATGATGCAGGCGTGGCGGCTTGCATCTACCACCGTCCTGCCATGGCGTATCATGTCTTCCAGGGTGACGGGCAGGGTGGATTCCATTCCGTAAAGCACCATGCCGAGTGAATCCCCCACCAGCAGAACATCCACCAGACCGTCTAGAATGGATGCCATCGGCGCCGTATAAGCGGTGAGCGCGACGATGGGCTTTTTATGCTTGCGGGCAATCAGGTCGGGAATCGTTACGCGGCGGGGTATAGAGGAGAGGGGAGGGAGCGTGGACATGACGCGATTCTACTCAAAACGGTAAGGTGATGTCACCTTTAAAGACATAACTCACCGGCCCCGTCATAAAAACAGGGTGGTTTGGATCTGATTCGTCCCCCGGCCACTCAATCAACATAGCGCCACCTGTTGCATGCAGTCGAGCGGATTTTTCCACCAGTCCACGGCGTCGCGCCGCCACCATCGCCGCACATGCCGCCGTTCCGCAGGCGAGGGTTTCGCCGACCCCTCTTTCCCAGGTTCGCAGCCGTATATCCTGCCTGCTCCGTATTTCCGCCACGGTGATATTTGCCCGCTCCGGAAAAAGAGGCGCGCATTCAAGCACAGGGCCGATATCCGCCAGCGGATAGGCTTCACTGTCATCAACGAACATGACCAGATGCGGATTACCCATGCTGACGGCGACACCGTCGCTACATTCGCCATATACGATCCGTAACGTGTCCATTTGCCGGTTTAAGGGGATTCGCTCCCATGCGAGACCTGGTACCCCCATCATGACGCGAATCTCATTCGTTTCGGTCAAGTATGCCGATAACAGTCCGGTTGCAGTATGAATTTCAGTATGAGAAAGACCGGTTTCCTGCATCAACAGCCAGGCGACACAGCGCGTCGCGTTACCGCAGGCGGCCACTTCGCTGCCGTCGGCGTTGAAAATCCGCATGAAGGGAATGTCTCCCTTTTTTATGATGATGACCTGATCACATCCTATGCCTTGATGACGGTCTGCGATAAAGGCAACGCTGCGTGCCGGAGTTATTGATGGAACATCGAAAGAACCCGATATCTCTCTCATATCCAGGATGACGAAATCATTTCCCAAACCATGCATTTTGTGAAACGTCGATTTCATGCTCATGGATGGATTCTACAGGCGGCATCTTCCCGATGCCAGACAATATATTGATATATTTCCATTTGTAATCTTATCGCTTCCTTATGATTCATCATTCATTTTTAGTTCATACCCCGGATTTGGAGGTTGTTACTGACTAAATTCATTAAATTATCAGGAGTTTTTATGACAGGAAAAAATTATTACGCGTCGGAGTGTATCGGCATCTCCGTAGAAAATAATACGAGAGAAGGTCTTGGAAAAATCGAGGATATGGTGGTTTCGCCTGAAGGACGGGTGGAATTTCTGATCGTTTCTTTCGGCGGAATTTTCGGAACCAGTCTGAACAGCAAACTGCTCGCTATTCCATACCAGCGCTTTGTTTGGAACGATCAGAAACAGTGTCTGATCCTGGATATGACGAAAGAAAACATGGAAAAGGCGCCTACCTTCAATAAGGATTCCCTACCGGAACTCGGAGGATCTTATTATTCAGATGTGGCACGCTACCATCAACCGGCCAATAAATCATACGCCGCTTAATTACTTTTTTAACGACCGTGCGGGTTTTTATGCAAAACCCGCACGGTTGAGCTATTTGGAATATAGTTTTTCAGAAACAAAATTTATTAAAAAAACTGTTCTTTCTAAATTATGACTATATATTCACTTGATACAGATAAAGAAATTTATCAGATTGAATGAAAGGCTTAACTCCCGAAAAATCAAAAGGTCGCGGTTATGGTTATGACTGGAAAAAAGAACGTGCCTGAAGCATCAAAAGCGTTGGCGCTGACCTCACCGCTTTCTCCAGAGTTGGGTTTACAGCGGTATACAGCTGAAATCAAAAAGTTTCCCATTTTGGAGCCGGAAGAAGAATACATGCTGGCAAAGCGCTGGGTGGAGCATGGCGATTATCAGGCCGCCCATCAGCTGATCACCAGCCACTTGCGTCTGGTCGTCAAGATCGCCTCGGGTTACCGCGGATATGGCCTGCCGCATACGGATGTCATTTCTGAAGGTAATATCGGGTTGATGCAGGCGGTTAAAAAGTTCGACCCGGAACTGGGGTTTCGCCTGTCGACCTATGCGATGTGGTGGATCAAGGCATCCATTCAGGAATTCGTGCTGCGCTCATGGTCTCTGGTAAAAATGGGTACCAGCGCGTCACAGAAGAAACTGTTTTTCAACCTTCGCAAGATTAAACGGCGGATTGACGCGGTTGAGCATAATCTGACGCAGGCGCAGGTAAGTCATATTGCCCAGGAACTGAATGTGCCGGAAAGCGATGTCATCGACATGAACGATCGAATGATGGCGCATGATCAGTTTCTTAATCAGAGAATCGGTACGGAAGACGATCAGGAATGGATGGATATGCTGGCTTCTTCTGATGCTAATCAGGAAGAACAGTTGGCGGAATCACAGGAACTGGATTACAAACGACGTATGTTGACCGGTGCGATGGAAACTTTAAGTGAGAGGGAGCAACATATCATCCAGCATCGACGTTTGCAGGAGCCTCCTTCGACCTTGGAAGATTTAAGCCAGCTCTATAATATTTCACGCGAACGCGTAAGGCAGATTGAAACGCGGGCGATGGAAAAACTGACCCAGATTCTCTCAGGTAAACTTCTGGCCCAGAAATCCTGAGTTCAATTATTTTGTTATCGTGACGGTTGTTTGACCAGCCCCGCATCCTGCGCTGCCTGTTCCACGATATGTAAAGGTGAGAATGTTTGTTTTCCTCTTTCCAGAATCTGCTGCACCAGCGGACTGTTTCGGGCAGGATTCTCAGGTTCGGGTGAAGGGACTTGCGGCAAAGCCTGTCCATGTTCTAATGCTTGGGCTTGTAAATGATGAATTTGTGTGTCAATGGCCTGATTTCGGTCTTCAATATCATGAGAAACACGGTAAGCGCCCGCCGCCCCGGTTGCGATGCCGCTGACCACGGCGCTGCCGATACCTACGGCAGCGGCAGCAGGCAGGATAGCGGAAAAGCTGGCGACGCTGAAAAGAGCGGCTCCGCAAACCACTAATCCAGTAAGTGCCGCCGCCCCTAAACCAAAGGTTACCACCGAAGGAAGAGCGCTCCCTAAAAACCGGCGCGCGGTTCTCCACTGCAGTTCGCCTTCGCTGTATTTCGCTTCGGCAAGATCATGCACTTGTTTCTGGATCGGCGGTGAATCGTTCGCGTTGCTATTATCCATGTATTGGAATATTATATGAAAAAAACCATGATAAGTATGAATCTTCTGTGAATTCTCCGCATAATGACCGTAATTTCCTCTAATGTATCCTTGCCGCGCAAACGTGGCAGACCTCTTAACGAAGCGCGGCGAGAAGAAATCATCGCGGTAGCGGGAAATATGTTCGGGGAGCGCGGGCTGCATGCGACCCGGATGGAACATATCGCCAAGGAACTGGGTATTTCCAAGCTGACGCTTTATTCAAGGTTTGAGCATAAGGAAGCGTTGTTTTCCGCCGTCATCGCCGCAAAATCCGAAGAATATATTCCTGACCGGTTATTCGATACGTTATATGAATATGACGCCGAAGCATCACTCTGCTGTCTGGCTGGCAGCCTGATGCGATTGATGACCGGATGCGCGGCGCTCGGAATGGACCGTATGTTGATGGGGATCGACCCTAAGGAACGTCCCAAACTCACCATGCTGTTTTACGAAGCCGGCCCCGCACGCGTTAAACGTCTGATCGCCGAGCACCTGCTGGCCCTGCATGTGAGAGGTGAACTACATATACCGGATTCCGTGAAAGCGGCGAATATCTTCGTCGCCATGATCAAAGGATCGGATATTTGCATGCGTGCGCATCTTGATATTCCACCTGTGGCGTCGGACAAAGATAAAACCGATTATTGCCTGTATGTCAGCCGCCTGTTCATCGCGGCGCATCGCTGAGAAGCCAGCGCGCCCGCGGTTCAAAGGCAAGATCCTGAGGAGGGAAACCGGCGTTGAACCGTTCCGCCGCCGCCCAGGCGATCATGGCTGCGTTATCCGTGCAGAGCGCCGGGGGAGGAGCGGCAAAACGCACGCCCGTTTCTGCGGAAACTTGAAGCAGCCGGTGACGGATCGCGCCGTTTGCCGCCACACCTCCCGCAATGACGAAAGCGCTGGGCGCAATGGCGCGGTCTCGGCAGGAATCAAGGGCGCGTTTCAAACGCTGCTCCACGATGTCGGCGATGGCGGTCTGCAACGAAGCACTGACATCCGCTTTATCCTGTTCGCTGACTCTGCCCTGCGCATCCAGCTCCAGCAACGCGGTACGTACCGCGGTTTTCAAGCCTGAAAAAGACATGTCGCATCCCGGGCGGTCAAGATAAGGACGCGGAAAAGAAAAACGTGCGTCGTCTCCGATGCGGGCGGCCGCTTCCACATGGATGCCGCCCGGAAAACCCAGCCCCATCATTTTCGCGCATTTGTCGAAGGCTTCGCCGATGGCGTCATCCAATGTCCGGCCCAGTATTTCATAGTCTCCGACGGCGTGTACGATCATGATCTGGCAATGTCCGCCGGACATCAGAAACAGCAGGTAGGGGAAAGCAACGGGTGCCTTCAGCCTGACGCTCAGCGCATGACCCTCCAGATGGTTGATGGCATAGATCGGTTTGCCCAGTACCGCCGCCATCGCCTTAGCGGCCATGACGCCGACGATGACGCCGCCGATAAGACCCGGTCCCGCGGTCACCGCGATCGCATCCATATCTGCCAGACGCATGCCGGAAGCGTGAAGCACCTGTTCCATCAACGGCTCGAGGTGGATGATATGCTGGCGTGCGGCTATCTCAGGCACCACGCCACCATATGGGCGATGATCGTCGATCTGGGAAAGAATAGCCTCCGCATGGATAACGCCGTCCGTTCCGACGATCGCTACGGCGGTCTCATCACAACTGCTTTCAATTCCAAGAATAAGCATGCGAGCGTATCATGAAGAAGGTTGAAACTCGGGAACCAGTACGGAAAGCAACGCTTTTGCCTGACTGGCATCATGCTGCCGACAGCTGGCGTAAAGGGATTCCAGCTTCGCCTCATCCAGCCTGCGTTCATCGCGTGGGATACACCAGCGGATGCGGGGATGGTCCGTCTCCCTTAACGGTTCATCGCCATACACCAGTTCTTCCCGAAGTTTTTCACCGCTGCGCAGCCCGGTCGTAATGATGTCGACGTCTTCGTATGGGCGGTATCCTGCAAGACGAATCATCTGTTCCGCCATATGGACGATACGCACGGGCGATCCCATGTCCAGAATGTAGAGCATGTTCGTATGGTCGGAAAGGGCAGCCGCTTGGATGACCAGTCCGGATGCTTCACGGATCGTCATAAAATAACGCTCCATATCCGGGTGGGTAATCGTAAGCGGGCCACCCCGCGCCAGTTGCTCCTGAAAAAGAGGCACCACCGAGCCGGTTGATCCGAGTACATTGCCGAACCGCACCATGATGATGCGTGTCTGCGCGCCATCACGACCCGCCTCGCTGCACACATATTCCGCCAGGCGTTTGCTCGCCCCCATGACGTTGGCGGGATGCACGGCTTTGTCCGTGGAAATCAGCACCATGGCTTCAGCGCCGCATTCGATGGAAGCGTGCGCCACATTCTGCGTACCCAGTACATTGGTAAGAATCGTTTCCTCTACGTTCAATTCCGCAAGGGGAACGTGCTTGAGCGCGGCGGCATGAAAAATAATCTGCGGTTCGAAACGCTTGAACAGCGTATGGATATGATGGTAATCTCTCACGTCCGCAATTACCGGATACAGTATCAGGTCGGGTGCGAGTAAACGTATCTCCTTTTCGATACGGTAGAGCGCATACTCACTTTGCTCCACCAGTATCAACGTTTTCGGATTCAGCATGGTGATCTGGCGTACCAGTTCACTGCCGATCGAACCTCCCGCTCCTGTCACCATGACTCGTTTATGCGAAATCAATCGCTGCATAGACGCCACGTCGTGATGGGTTTGCGGACGGCCCAGCAGGTCTTCGATGGCGATCGGGCGGATATCCAGATGGGCACCCTCCTGAAAATCCGTCATTTTCGGCAGGCGTGCCAGACTGATCCCTTGTACCTCGCATATTTTAAGCAGATTCTCCGCCATGTCCGTGCCCGTATAATCGTCGGTCAGGATAAGGCGCTGAGGTTTTTTTCCCGTCTGTTCCAGCCGGTGAATAACGTCCTCCACATGACTTATATCGGAGAGAATGGGTACGCCCCGGAGACTTCTCCCGTGGCGCAGATGCTTTTCATCCACGATCGCCACGACATGATAGGGCATATCCGGGTGTCGCTGTATCGCACGGATGAAGCCTTCGGCCTGATCGTTCGCTCCGGCCAGCAGCACATGGATCAGGGGCTGATTGGCCGCTGTGCGTTGTGTGGGCGTGCCTTCCCGCGCCATGCGGTAAAGCACGCGGGGAATACTGAGCAGCGCGCCGAGTACGAGCCATTGAATCACGGGTACGGACCTCGGAATACCTTCCAGGCGGTGCGATAAAAACAGAATGGCGTAGGTCAGAACGATCGTCAGGGTAACCACTTTGGCAAGGGTACGGAGCTCATGGATCGATATATAACGCCATACTTCTTTCTGTAACCGGAAAAGGAAAACGCACGCCGTGAAACACAGCATGAATATACTGAAATCCTGGAGAAAACGAGGCGCTATGATCCGCCACTCGCCGGCGCCTAACCGTAAATATAACACTAGGGGCAGGCTGACTGCCGCCATCAGCACATCATGCGCCACCGCGACGAGAGAACGCCTAGGGAGTCGCATGTGCAACGACCGTCGCCCTGTTTGGTTTGGCCACACGAGGGCAGGAAAGAAAATAAAGATAGACCACCAGAGCCACCGCATATGCCGCGATCAGGTAATGGGAAGCCTGCGCGGGTTTGACCGCGCACGTCATGGCCAGCGAAACCCCGATAAGGTTACACAAGCCGATGATATAAGCGGTACTTCGATGCGAATGGCCTGATCTCACGTATTTCTGATAGGCGTGCGATGAATGCGCCTCCCACGGTTTATGACCCGTGGCGAGACGAAGTATCATGGTCAGGCCTGAATCCACGATATAATAGGCGGGGAGTATCAACGCCTCCACCCAGTAACCCTGCGAAGCCAGCGACAACAGAAACCATGTGGTAAGCGCGCCGAGCGGAATACTTCCGCTGTCACCCATGAAAACGGAAGCGGGATGACGGTTGTAAAACCAGAAACCCAGCACCGCGGCCAGCATGATCGCACTATCGTAGCCCAGGGAATTATGAAGTGTCGGCAGCATGGCAGTAAGTGCGATTAACCCGATGGAAACAGCGGCTGTATGAATACAGGTCAATTCATCGATGCCATCCATGAAATTGGTCAGGTTCATGCCCCATACCAGCAGGCATACTACCACCAGGAATTCCAACTTCAACGGCATCAGGTGGGGAATGATCGGAAAATGCAGCGTACTGACCATAAGCGTAGCGGCGGCGAATTGAACGATCAGGCGTTTGAGCGGTGAAATACCGATCAGATCGTCCGCGAAAGAGACGGCGGTAAGGAGTACCAGCGACCAGATGATAGTCATGTTCATACCGGACACGGTTAGAAAACCTGCCACCCCTATCATGATCGCCAGACCGCCCCCTTTCGGAACAGGGCCGTGATGATTGTCACGGGCATTCGGGTCGCGTGGTATCACGAAACTGCGCATCAACAAGCGGACCAACCAGGTGCCCGTAATAGAAAAAAGCCAGGCTGAAAAGCAGAGAATAGCGATATACGTCCACAGAAACATAAGGCTATGCCAGCATCAGTACGGGAGATTCGATATAGCGCTTGAACGCCGCGAGGAACTGCGCCCCTACCGCACCGTCCACTACGCGATGGTCGCAGGAAAGCGTGACGCTCATCACCGTCACCGCCTTGAATTCGCCGCCTTTCACCACCACGCGCTCTTCACCGGCTCCTATCGCCAAAATACAGCCCTGGGGCGGATTGATAATCGCGTTGAAATGCTTGATGCCGTACATGCCGAGATTGGAGATGGAAAAGCCTCCGCCCTGATATTCGGAGGGCTGCAGCTTGCCGGAACGTGCACGGGCGATCAAATCCTTTGCCTCGTTGGAAATCTGCCCCAGCCCTTTCTGATCGGCATTTTTGACGATCGGGGTGATCAGGCCACCATCGATCGCCACCGCGACGGATATATCCACGTTATTATATTGCTGGATTGCCGCGTCCGTCCAGGAAGCGTTCGCTGCGGGCACCTCGCGCAGACCTATCGCCACGGCTTTGATGACCATGTCATTCACGGAAAGTTTATAAGCCGGCTTCCCGTCTTTTCCCACCGCCGCTTCCGCCGAATCATTCATCTGTTTACGTGCTGCGAGCAGATGATCCAGTTCACAATCCAGCGACAGATAAAAATGCGGCACCTGCTGTTTGGATTCCGTCAACCGTTTGGCGATGGTTTTCCGCATCCCGGAATTCGGGATTTCGGTGAATTCGACGGGGTTGCGACCGGAAGAAATGGCAATCGCCGCGACGCTCGTAGGAGCTGCCCCCTTGGAAGGGCCTTTCGCTAAGGCCTCTTCGACATCCGCTTTAATGATTCGCCCGTTGGGGCCGGTTCCCGAAATCGCTTTCAGTTCCACACCGCTTTGATCCGCAATCCGTTTTGCCAGAGGGCTTGCGGCGATACGTTGACTTTCCGATCCGGCAGAAGATGATGCGGGAGCGGTTGCCACTGGCGCAGCAGTGGCAGCCGTAGGCGGGACGGATGCGGATGAAGCTGCCGCCTTGGGTGCCGCCGCCGTATCATGCCCGGAAAGGGAAGAGGCATCTTCCCCTTCTTCCAGTAATAGAGCGATCAATTGATTGACCGGTACGCCTTCCGTGCCTTCGACCACCATGATTTTTCCCAGAACACCCTCGTCCACGGCCTCGACTTCCATCGTCGCCTTATCCGTCTCGATTTCCGCGATCACGTCCCCCGCGGAAATTTTGTCTCCTTCTTTTTTCACCCATTTGGAAAGCGTTCCTTCCGTCATGGTAGGGGAGAGGGCGGGCATCAGGATATCAATAGGCATACATCGTCTCGTTGATCATGTGTAAAATAGGGTGTTATCAGTTCTTCAATTCATATACAAGGGTGACGTTGGCGGTGACATCCAGCTCACCGGGAGGGGGAACTTCACCGGCCGTTTTGCTCGCCATGTCCGACATACGCGCCATCATCGGCATCGCCATCGGCATGACAGGGGAAATATAACTGACGCCACCTTCCTCAATGTGCATCGCGGCACCCAGTTTCATTCCTGCGGCATCAGCGAGCGTCAAAGCTTTCGTGTGACCGTTCGCGACCGCCTGTTTCAACGCTTCCAGCTTGAACTGGTCGCTTTTATCGATGTCATAACGCACGTTGTTTACCTGGGTAACTCCGGCCGATACCAGGCGCTGCATCACGTTGCCGATGGTATCCAGTTTGCGGACGGTAAGCGTAAGCGTATAGGAAACCGTGTAGCCATCCAGCAGGGGGGGACGATTATCAGGGTAAGTATAACGGGGTTGAATGTTGACATACCCGGTTTTGAGATCTTTTTCCGCCACTTCAAGTTTCACCGATTGCGCCTTCACGGCGTGGAGAATCTTATCCGCCTTTTCCTTGGCGTCTTGAATGGCCTTGGCTTCCGACACGACGGTGAAATCCACGTAGGCAATATCGGGATTTGCTTTTACGCTGTAACTACCCGCAACGTGCAGTGTATGAGGAGGAGGGGGAGGCTCCGCCGAGACGGTTGCAGGCAACAGTAAAAAAAACAAAGGCAGGATAAGGCGGTTCATGATTTTTTTATTCTACTGCTGAAGGTTGACTGCAATTCCCGTTCTGATAGGCGCTGACACTCATGGAAGACGTCATTCCCTTCGTATTGAGTTTTTCCATGATGTGGCTTGCCTTGTCGACGTCTTTCAAAGTGAAACCGACATTGCCGCTGAGCATATAATTGGTCACGGTCATTCCATACTGCTGCGGACTGACCGTATAATTCATGGATTGCACAGCAAGATTATCGATTTTCTCCTGCGCCGCCGCGTCTTTCACCGTTTGAAGCATCAGGTCGAACGTTTCCTTCGCTTTGCTCGGAGAACCTACTGGAGAATTGAAGTTGATGGTGAGGGAAACCGTTTGTGTCAGCACGCATCCTGGTAAAGCGGTCGTGCGCCGTGTTTTATCTCTCAGTAAAGGTGCCGAACCGCCATAGGCGTTGACACTCATCAAAAAGAAAGTGCCTGCCCACAGCATGTTCAAATATTTCATGCCGCGTTTTTCCTGCGGTAGCACACCGCTTTTACCGCTTCCGCAATATGCGTCGCCTGCGGCAGAGCTAAGCGCTCCAGATTAGCGGCGTACGGGAGAGGGACGTCCACGCCACATACCCGTGCCGCCGGCGCATCCAGATAGTCAAAGCAATGCTCGTTGATGATCGCCGCTATTTCGGAACCGATACCCGCCACCGGCCAGCCTTCCTCCACGGAAACGCAACGACCGGTTTTCTTCACTGACGCGACGATGGTACCGATATCCAATGGCCGCAGGGTACGCAGGTCGATCACTTCCGCATCTATGCCTTCTTTCGCCAGTTGTTCCGCAGCCTGTAACGCTTTGCCGACCATGATCGAAAACGTGACGATGGTCACGTCTTTCCCTTCCCGTTTTACCGCAGCCTTCCCGATCGGCAAGACGTAATCCGCATCGTCAGGCACATCGAATTTTTCGCCGTAGAGCAATTCGTTTTCCAGGAAAATCACCGGATTCGGGTCGCGAATCGCCGCTTTAAGCAGCCCTTTCGCATCAGCTGCGTCGTAGGGGGCGATGACTTTCATGCCCGGTATATGCGCATACCAGCTCGCATAGCATTGCGAGTGTTGTGCGGCGACGCGGGAAGCGGCACCGTTCGGTCCGCGAAACACCATCGGGCAGCGGATTTGCCCGCCCGACATATAATGGGTCTTCGCGGCGGAATTGATGATCTGGTCGATAGCCTGCATGGCGAAGTTCCACGTCATGAACTCTACCACGGGCTTTAACCCGGTCATCGCCGCACCGACCGCGATACCTGCGAACCCGTGTTCCGTAATCGGCGTATCGATCACGCGCTTGTCACCGAATTCGGCAAGCAGGCCTTCGGTTACCTTATAAGCCCCCTGATATTCGGCCACTTCCTCACCCATGACGAACACGTCCGCGTCCCGGCGCATTTCTTCCGCCATCGCATCGCGCAGCGCCACCCGTACCGTTGTCTCAACCATCGCTTATTCTCCTACCAATACATGTGTCCACAATTCCGATTCTTCCGGCTCAGGCGAACTTTTCGCAAATTCCGCCGCGTCCGCAATCAGTGTCTTGATATCGTTCTCCACCGCTTTCAGCGCTTCTTCGGAGGCAATGTTTTCCGCCACCATCCATTCTTTCAGGGAATTGATCGGATCTTTCTGATCCTTATACGTCTGCACTTCTTCCTTGGAGCGATATTTCGCCGGGTCGGACATCGAATGGCCGCGATAGCGATATGTCTTGAGTTCCAGCAAATACGGACCCTTACCGGAACGTACATGCGCCACGATTTCTTTCGCCACGCGCGCCACTTCCAGCACGTCCATGCCGTTCACCTGCCGGCCCGGAATACCGAACGCTTCGCCACGTTTATAAAACTCGGTATTGGCAGAGGCGCGGCGGGTAGATGTGCCCATGCCATATTCATTGTTTTCGATGATAAAAATGCACGGAAGTTTCCAGAGCGCCGCCATGTTGAACGCTTCATACACCTGGCCCTGGTTGGCCGCGCCATCTCCGAAATACGTGACCGCGATATTGCCGTTTTCACGGTATTTGTTGGCGAACGCGATGCCTGCACCGATCGGCACCGATGCACCCACGATACCATGCCCGCCGTAAAAATGCTTTTCCATCGAAAACATATGCATCGAACCGCCCTTTCCGCGGGAATATCCCGTCACCCGTCCGGTCAGTTCCGCCATGACGCCTTTGGCTTCCATGCCGCAGGCGAGCATATGCCCGTGATCACGGTAGGTGGTCACCACGGCGTCCCCTTCTATCAACGCCGACTGCATTCCCACGACCACCGCTTCCTGGCCGATATACAAATGGCAGAATCCGCCGATCAGTCCCATGCCGTAAAGCTGGCCGGCTTTTTCCTCAAAACGGCGGATTAACAGCATATCCCGATACATTTTCAGTAAGTTATCGGTGGAAGGGACGGATTCGAGGCTTGAAGTGGGTGAAGGTTTCATATTTTTGCCTGCCATAATCCGTCCAGTTTCAGCGTTGATGTTGCGGTGCAACATATTGATTTTCATGCGTTACCTTTACGCAGGCCGCATATGAACACGAGAGGCGGGGTTTTTCAACTGGAAAATAGGCATAAATCTTTTTGTGAGGAATATTTCATTTTTACACGCGTGCGGCGCATTGCATTTACGGCGACAATCTTTTATGAAGCAGGCCTATGACCACTCTTATCCGCACCGCGCTTCTTTCCGTTTCCGACAAAACCGGCATCGTCGAATTCGCCCGCACGCTTTGTGAAACGTTCGGCGTGAAACTGCTCTCGACAGGGGGCACCGCCGTTTTGTTGAAAAAGGAAAGGATTCCCGTTGTGGACGTCAGCGATCATACGGGTTTTCCGGAGATTATGGACGGACGCGTAAAAACCCTCCACCCGAAAGTGCATGGCGGACTGCTCGGGCGACGGGATAAGGACGTACGGGTGATGGAGTCACACGATATCCAGCCGATTGATCTGGTAGTGGTGAATCTCTATCCGTTTGAAGCGACCGTAGCGAAGGGGGCCGGAGTCGATGAATGCATCGAGAATATCGATATCGGCGGCCCGGCGATGATCCGCTCCGCCGCCAAGAATCATGCTTTCGTGACGGTCGTGACCGATGTCGAGGATTATGGACGGGTGTTGCAGGCCATTCAGGAAGGTGAGGGACGTACCTCCCTGGAATTGCGGCAGGAAATGGCGGCGAAAGCCTTCGCGCGCACGGCGGCGTATGACGCGCATGTCAGCCGATGGTTTGCAGAGAGGCTGGGTGACGAATATCCGACCAGCGCCACGCTGCCGATGCGACGTATCCAGCGATTGCGTTACGGGGAAAATCCGCATCAGTCCGCGGCTTTTTATGCATCCGATGCCGCGCCGGGAACTGTCGCTGCTGCAGATCAGAAGCAGGGAAAGGAGCTCAGTTTCAATAACATCAACGATACGGACGCGGCATGGTCGCTGGTCAGCGAATGTGACGCCACCGCCGTCGCCATCATCAAACACGCCAATCCCTGCGGTGTGGCGGTCGGCCAGACGTTGCACGAAGCTTATATGCGCGCCCTTGCCTGCGACCCTCAGAGCGCATATGGCGGGATCATCGCGGTGAACCGTCCGCTGGATGCGATGACGGCGGAGGCGATCGCGCCACTTTTCGCGGAAGTGGTGATTGCACCGGGGTATGAGCGGGCGGCCCTGGAAATTCTGGCGAAGAAAAAGAATCTGCGTATCCTTGATACTAAAGGTGCGTTGCAGCCTAAGGGCGGAAGTCTGGATATCCGCACCGTCAGCGGCGGTTATCTGGTCCAGACTCAGAATGACGTCGTTTTCTCTGATCCGCTCGTCCATGCCGGCAAGCGTATCCCGACGGAAGCCGAAACAGCGGATATGCGGCTGGCTTTCCTGATTGCCAAGCATGTCAAGTCCAATGCCATCGTGCTGGTGAAGGACGGGCGGACGGTCGGTATCGGGGCCGGACAGATGAGCCGCGTGGACAGCGTGCGCGTGGCGTGCCAGAAAGCCGCGGCGGCAGGGCTTTCCACCCAAGGGTCGGTGCTCGCATCCGACGCGTTTTTTCCGTTCGACGACAACGTGCATCACGCCGCCGAGGCAGGAATTGCCGCCATCATCCAGCCGGGTGGTTCCATCCGTGACGCGGACGTGATCGCCGCGGCGAACAGTTACGGCATGGCGCTGACGTTCACGGGCATCCGGCATTTCAGGCACTGATCAGGGAGAATGCCCGATTTATGAAATATCCTCTGCAGATTACCATCATTACCGCAGCCGTCTTCGCGTATATGGCATACATCATCATGGACGGAACGATAACCTTCGGAACCCCTGAAAAACTAACACATTTTCTTCGTATTCAGTCCGTTCATGTGAAATGTGCCATACCGGAGATTCAAAAAAACCGTCCTGATATGCAAGGGCTGGCCGATGGAATGACAAGTAAACTACAGGCACTCTGTAACGATTTGCCTGCCTGCGATATCGATACCGCTGCCTTGTACGGAACCCGCCAGCACTTGAACAACTGTATGGATGAAATTCGTCTTACCTATACATGCACTCCGGATCCTGCACCGAAACAGCTCTTTCTTTATGAAGGGCAGCATGGTACGGTGAGCTGCGATGAGTCCACCCCTGTAAAATAGCCGATATGCCCGATCTGACGCTCGTTTCTTATGCGGTTGCCCAGTTAAGCGGCTGGCAATGGCTTAAATGGGCGATGTGCATCATCCTGACGATGCTGCTGGCCCGCGCTCTGGCCAGACAGAACATGCGTCACGCTGCGCTCATCACCGACCAGGGCCAGAACCAGCTGGCGCTGGCGCTGTTTTATCTGGCCAAATCCCGTGGTCTGGTAGCATTGCTGCTCTGGACATTGCTATGCGTGCTGATGATCTACCGCGACATTGAAATGCAGATAGACCGGGTACGCGACGGCGGACATGGCATGACTGGACATGTCGCGACGGTAGTACCCGCTCCTCCTAATCCTGCCGTTGCGGCCCTGAAGACGGTACCGAAGGGAACGGCGGATGCTGCCGTCACTACAGCAGAAAAACAGCTGGATCTCATCAAGGCATCTTATGAAGACGCCTTCGTCAGTTATCTGATCCTGGACGGGTGCAAACAATCGAACATCCATGATTATGAGGCGCTTTATCTTGCACTGCTGGACGCGTTGAAGCCGTTTGATACCACCGGCAAGGAAGCCGGCAACATCATTATCGCCGCGTCGGGTTCCTATCAGGGGCTCTACCGCGGGGCCCCCTGCATCGACAGTTATCTGACGCCGGTCAAGCAGAACTTCACGCAATTCATGCATAATGCTAGGAAAGATTAAGCATTTATTGAAGTTTTTAACTTATCATTCAAATCGTCTCACTCCCGTGCCCTCAGGTAGAATTTTCCATGCGCGCCCTGGCGATCCTTGCGTCCGTTTTGATAAGTATTGCCGGTGCCACCTATGCGATTCAGGCATTGTCTCCCTCGCTGTATCTGAAACTGATCGTCACCTGCGACATATTCGGCCTGAATAAAGAAGCGAAAGTGGAAAAGCAGCGACTGGACAATATCAATCTTCTTCCCATCTCCAACGAGAAGAAAAATTTCCTGATAGAACACCGGATTTTCGTAGGCGCCAGTGAAAGCATGGTGGAGCTGGCGCTCGGAAATCCTCTGGACAAGATGCCGGAAGATAAGAACCCCCAGTCAGAGAAAGAGCGATGGATTTACCATTTCGCCGATGATATCAATCCCACGGCCCTTGAATTCCAGCAGGGAACGCTCACCACCGCGTTTAATGTCACCAACAGATGAATCATGATGTTATCGGCCTGTTTATCATGATTGTAATGAACGCTGAAATAAGCAATCATACCGGCACGACAGGAAACGGGAAATTCTGATGGCGCATGAATCCGGCAAGCAAAAGCTCTATGACTGGTATCGGCTTTGCGCCGCTTCCCTGGAGCATCTGCCCTGCGAGCTGACCACTCGCCAGTGGGGTATCCTTCTGCACGTATACCTGATGGATTCGGCGCATACCGTGCGTTCTCTGGCGTATACATTCAACATCTCCAAGCCTTCGGTCTGTCGCGCCCTTGATACGCTCTCGACCTGGGGGTTGTTGAAACGACGTAAAGATAAAGAGGACGCCCGAAGCATAATCGTGTCTAAAACCATGAAAGGGATTGCTTTTCTCAATCAATTCTCTGATATACTGGACACATATTATGCTGGTGAAAAAACCGGCGTAACGCACATCAGGGCATAGGCGAGATATAAAGGCAGTATGGCATATTATATTGTATATGAAGGCGGAAAAGACGGACCTTTCGATCTGCTGGGGGTTATCCGCAAAATCCGTAACGGAACCCTGCAAAAACATCATCTGGTTGGATTCGCAGACGAGCCGGATACAAAACCTGCCTATCAACACACCGATCTGTATGAAATATTCATCGAACAGGACAAAGCGGAAAGAGAGCTTTCGGCTTCGGAATCTGTCCAGAGCCTTTCCTTTATCGGCCTGTTGAAAGCCGGTTTCGGCATATTGAAGGAAGACCAGACCGCCGCCATTCTCACCGGCAGCTTCATGCTGCTTCTGTTCTTTATCATCGGGGGCGGGATCATGGTTCTTCCTGCGGGACTCCGCACCGTTCTCGTACCGGTGATAAGCTATGAACTGTTTTCGTTATGCGTGGTCGCCATGCTGCGGATATCGCGTGTCCAGTTGTTGTCCTTGCGTTATTTTATCGAGATCCTCAAGCATCAGGCCTTTTCCCTGCTGGTGGTTTCGCTTACCGTCGCGCTTATCGCCTTTACGATTCCCTGGATGCTTGCCGGTATTATCGGCAAAGGCGCATGGGTATTGACGCTGCTGGCCGGGGTACCCTTGATGGCCTACCTTTTCTACGTCCCGCTGCTGCTTAGTGACAGGCAGCTGTCGTTAGGACAGGCATTCCGCTTTAATCATAAGCTGATGAAAAATCTGGGAATCGAGTTTTATTTTCTGGTATTGGGATTACTGATCGTCAATGTTCTGGCGCTTTGCTTCATTATCTTACCTCTGATACTGCTGCCGGCGACATTACTGGCGCTGATGATACTGTACGATCGCTCTTTCAATGAGTATTAAACACATTTGAAATGTGTTTTTTTCTTCAAATGTTCATAAGCAGGTTTTATGCATTTGAGATATAATCGCTTTAATGAAAAATCCGCTGGACAGCGCTCCCTCAACTGTTCCTGTGTCGCAATTGTTGGAAATTGCGCAGGAAGAAGCGCGTACAAAACCCGGTGAGAAACCCAGCTCCTTTGGATTAAAGGTGATGGATGGTCTCATTTACGGGACCAGTAACCTCATCGTGATCGGTGGATCGGTCCTGCTGACCTACCTCACTACGGAAGCAGGCAAAGTACATGCTGACCAATCCAGAGAGTCAAACAAGGCATGGTCCGCTTTTTGCGAATGGGCCCATGGGCGCGGCATTGCCTTCGAAAAGGATATTACCGAAGGCAGGAGCGCCAACATACTGGCGAACGTCGGCGTCAATGTAGATAAAAAATCCGCCAAGGCATGGAAAATGGTATTCTTTTCCTTTGTGGACGGAACGGTTTTCACTATTCCCGTATGGTTCGCGGAAAAATTCCGTGTTCCGCTGGCCCGTAAAGTGGACGAGATGGCAGGCACCGTACCGGATGATCTTTCCGTTTACGAGGATCCGCGTGAAAAGCAGGGATTGTCCAGCCTGCTCGGTGCCAGAATCGCCACGTTGTCCGTCGTACTGCCGGTCGCCGTGACTCTGGGAAAGGTAGGAACGGTAGGGGAAGAGGCCGAGAAAAAATGGATCTGGAATTCGCAAAACGATCCTAAAGGCTTCAGTAGTCTGAATGACAAATTTTTTCATGATCCGGGGATCGCATTCGGCAACTGGCTGACCGAGCATACGCCGGCCGGTCCGCTTCTTGGGAAGAGCGGTATCGTGGTTGAAGAACTGTTCAAAACACTGGCCTTCGAGACATTTTACACAAGCGTCTGTACCGGATCGTTTTACGAACTCAGCCGTCTTTTCGCCGCGATACAAGGAAAGGGGAAGGAAAATAACGATGTTTCCATCCCCGATGCCGTCAGCAGCGCCGACTTGGACCGGGTATATAAAAAAGCTCCGAAGGAAAGCGATGTTTTTGCGCGCCTGCCGGATAGACAGTTACATGAGGTAGTGCATGAGCGACGCCTTGAAGAGAGCCATTCAGCGGTTCCAAACCTTGTATGACGCCATATTTGATATTTAAATAATATTAAATATGTGTTATGATGATACATGTATGGGGTGTGTCGCACTGCAGTATTTTTATGCGTGTCATTATTGACTCCGTGCAACGTCTCAGCGTGGGAAAAATCCTTGGCACCGACCCTTCCTTCGGTCGCTCCTTTCTCTTTCCTCACCATTGATACTACAGAACGTTCGGCCACGCTACAGTATAACCTGTCCAAAAACGCGGTGATTGCTCCCTATGTCGGCCTCGGGGAGGAAGATAACGAGGATATTTCTCCTAATGAGCGGTTCTGGCAGGAACATTCCTATCAATCCACGACGAAACGCTATGACGGCCAGCAACGCTGGGCCGGCTTCAAGATCCGTATGCACGACATGCTGCGCCTCGGCATCGACACCACTACCCATAAAATAACGAGTACCGTATCACTGGCGCCGAAAACCGACGTAAAGCTACGTGGCAGCCTGAAAGAAATTCGCGCCGAACTGCGTTATCGGTTTTGAATAATTTTCCCCCATCACTA
This sequence comes from Rickettsiales bacterium, assembly GCA_965248995.1. GTDB lineage: Bacteria > Pseudomonadota > Alphaproteobacteria > Rickettsiales > UBA998 > CBDFKY01. The sequence goes on from CBDFKY010000016.1 coordinate 220,173, forward strand.
TAATGGACGGATGAAAGAGAAAGAATTCCTCACTTTTGCCCATGATCTGGCGGACAAGGCGACACCCTTCCTGAAACAGGGATTCCGGGCAGAAGCCGCGAGGGCGGAAATGAAAGCGGACCGCTCACCGGTAACCGAAGTAGACCGGGCGGTGGAACGGCAGCTTCGCGATGTGATTATCTCGCGTTATCCCGAACATGGAATCATCGGGGAAGAATGGCCGTCATACCAGCCGGAAGCGGAATACTGCTGGATACTGGACCCCATAGACGGCACCCGTGCCTTCACGTGCGGTATCCCGACATTCGGCATGTTGATCGCGTTGAAGCGCTCTTCGGATATTCTCCTCGGAGTGATGCAGCAACCTTTTACGAATGAGCGCTGGGCAGCGGAAAAGGGAGGAAATGCGCTTTATTATCGGGATAGCGAATCCACCATTCTACGCACAAGCCCATGTGAGACGCTCCAAAAAGCTCGCTTCGCCACCACGTCGCCCTACCTGTTCGATGACGATGAAAAACCTCGTTTCGAAGCGATCCGCCAAGCGACGGCCATTCAGACATACGGGGGAGACTGTTATAACTACGCGATGCTGGCAACGGGACATATAGATCTGATCGTGGAAGCCGGATTAAAACCCTATGATATCGCCGCGCTCATTCCTATCATGGAAGGAGCGGGCGCGATACTTACGGATTGGGAAGGCGGGCCGCTTCGGCTAGACAGCCCGATGCTGAATATCGTCGCGAGTGCAAATCGCGCCTTGCATGACGAGGCGTTGGGGGTTATGAACTGACATATCGATCGGAACCCGGCCATGACCTTATCGCGTAAACGCTTCTATCAAATTATCTTTCTGATTTGCCTGCTTTTCGTGGTGGCACGTTTTGTCCAGGCTCCCGCCTTTTCAGACTCACTGCTCAGTTTCCTGCTGCCGTGCCTGTGCTTTATTTTCTCTCTCTACGCAGGTGTCACGTCGCACAGAGTATTGAAAGGACAAAAAATTATTGAAGAAAAGCTCGATTCCCTATTACAAAGAAGCGTTATCAATCCTTCTCCGCTCAGTTCGGTTCAACATCTCTCCCGCCATTAGAGTCAGCCTATGCCAGTGATCAATATCAACGGAACGGACTATGAATTCGCCCCCGGTCTGACCCTTATCCAGGCGTGCGAGCAGGCGGGAGTGGAAATCCCGCGCTTTTGCTACCATGAAAGGCTGCGTATCGCCGGCAACTGCCGCATGTGCCTGGTCGAAGCGTCAGGCATGCCAAAGCCGGTGGCATCCTGCGCGATGGGGGTTAATGACCTGCGCCCCGCCCCCGACGGAACGCCACCGAAGGTCCGTACCGATTCTCCCATGGTCAAGAAAGCCCGTGAAGGCGTCATGGAGTTTCTGCTGATCAACCACCCGCTGGACTGCCCGATCTGCGATCAGGGAGGCGAGTGCGATCTGCAGGATGAGGCCAGGTATTATGGTCAGGGTAAAAGCCGTTACGACGAGTTCAAGCGCGCGGTGCCGGATAAATATATGGGCCCGCTGGTCAAGACGGCGATGACACGGTGCATTCATTGCACCCGCTGTATCCGTTTCATGGAAGATGTGGCGGGAGTACCGGAACTCGGCGCCACGGGGCGCGGTGAGGGAATGGAAGTGACCACCTATATTGAACAGGCCCTGCATTCCGAAATGTCGGCGAATATCATCGATTTATGCCCGGTAGGGGCGCTGACTTCCCGCCCGTATGCCTACGCGGCCCGGCCATGGGAATTGAAAAAAGTGGAAAGCGTGGATGTGATGGACGCGGTCGGCAGCAACATCCGCGTGGACGTGCGCGGCAATGCCGTGCTGCGTATCCTGCCGCGCCTGCATGAGGAAATCAATGAGGAATGGATTTCCGACAAGACCCGCCACGCGTGCGACGGATTGAAAGTACAGCGCCTGGATCGTCCTTACGTCCGTAAAGGCGGCAAGCTGCAGCCCGTTTCATGGGAAGAGGCGTTCGGAGTGATTCAGGAACGAACCGCCGGAATGGCCGGGGAGCGCATGGCGGCGCTCGCCGGTAACCTGGCGCCCGTTGAAGAAGTTTTTGCGCTGAAAGAGCTGATGACGGCGCTCGGCTCGCCGCATCTGGATTGTCGCCAGGATGGCGCATATCTGACGGTGGAGGAGCGGGGGGATTATCTGTTCAACAGTACAATCGCCGGCATTGAAACGGCGGACCTGATCCTGCTGGTCGGAACGAATCCGCGTCTGGAAGCTCCTCTGGTCAATACCCGCATCCGCAAACGCTACCTTCGGGGTGGCGTGACCATCGCCAACCTCGGCAACCCGCATGATCTGACGTATCCGGTCATGGAACTGGGCGTTAATCCGCAGATGCTTTCCGATATACTGGCGGGCAACCATGCGCTTTGCGAAACCCTCTCACACGCCGTGCGTCCCATGATCATCGTTGGCACGGGCGCTCTGGCCCGCCCGGACGGAAAAGCGGTACTTGAGGCTACTAAAGCAATTGCCGCACATTTCATGCTCAGGGATGGATGGAACGGGTTTAACGTCCTGCATACCGCCGCTGCACGGACTGGCGCACTGGATATCGGGTTTATCCCCCAGGACGGCGGCAAAGACATCGCCGCCATTCTCCGGGCGATTGAAAAGCAGGAAATCTCCATGCTCTACCTGCTGGGAGTCGACGAGATAGACACACGTTATTTCGGTGATGCGTTCGTAGTGTATCAAGGCCACCATGGAGATATCGGCGCAGAAAGGGCCGATGTCATCCTGCCTTCTGCGGCTTACACCGAACAGGACGGTACATATGTCAATATGGAAGGCAGGCCTCAGCAGGCGATACAGGCCACGTTTCCGCCCGGAGAAGCGAAAGAAGGTTGGCGCATTCTGAGGGCGTTGTCCGAAGTGATGGATAAAAAGCTGCCTTTCGATTCACTGGAACAGTTGCGCAACCATCTGTACGGGATGTTCCCGCACTTGGCACATACGGATCATATTATTCCTGCAAGGCTTTCTTCCGCCGCTCCAAGTGCTGGCATTATCAGTACCCGGGCGTTTGAGGAAGTGGTGAATAATTTTTATATGACCGATCCCATCAGCCGCGTATCACCGACCATGGCGGCATGTTCACGCGAAGTGCTCGGATTGAAGAAGGAAGCCGCCTGATGGAAAACGTGCAGGAATGGATCAATGCCGCTATGCCATTATTGTTGCAGCTGGCGCGCATACTCATGATCGTGGTGCCGCTTCTGATAGCGGTGGCGTATCTGACGCTCATGGAACGCAAAGTCATCGCGGGAATGCAGCTGCGCAAAGGACCGAACGTCGTCGGCCCCTTCGGACTGCTGCAGCCTTTCGCCGACGGGCTGAAACTGTTTTTGAAGGAAGTGATCATTCCTTCCTCCTCGAGCAAAGTCGTGTTCATCCTCGCTCCCATGCTGACATTCATGCTGGCGCTGCTGGGGTGGGCCGTCATTCCGATCCACGCGGGTTTCGTTCTCGCCAATATCAATGTCGGCATCCTGTACCTGTTCGCCATTTCCTCACTCGGCGTGTACGGCATCATCATGGCAGGCTGGGCCAGTAACTCGAAATACGCTTTTCTCGGCGCCATTCGTTCCGCCGCGCAGATGGTGTCGTATGAAGTATCCATCGGGCTGGTCATCATCACGGTCCTGCTGGTAGTAGGTTCGCTTAACCTGACGGACATCATACTGGCGCAGAAAACCCATGGCTGGTTCGCCTTTACCGGCCTGTTTCCGATGTTTATCGTCTTCTTCATCTCGGCGCTGGCGGAAACCAACCGCCATCCGTTCGACCTGCCGGAAGCGGAAGCGGAACTGGTTTCCGGCTACAACGTCGAATATTCCTCCATGACGTTCGCCCTGTTTTTCCTCGGCGAATACGCCAACATGATCCTGATGAGCGCCATCGCGACCACCCTGTTCCTCGGCGGATGGCTGCCGCCGCTCGATCATCCTTGGCTAAACGTGGTACCGGGCGTCATCTGGTTCGTGCTCAAGGTGACGTTCCTGCTGTATGGATTCATCTGGGCCCGTGCGACGTTGCCCCGTTACCGGTACGATCAACTGATGCGCCTGGGGTGGAAAGTGTTTCTGCCGTTGTCGCTGCTCTGGGTGGTGCTGACGGCAGGGTATCTGGAATATTATCATTTAGTGCCGAACCAAGGATGAAACTATGACTGCGCTTACACGCACTGCCGGCTCTTTATTATTGAAGGAAATCATCGTCGGTTTCTGGCTGACCTTGAAATATTCGTTCAAAAAACCGGTGACCATCAACTACCCTTATGAAAAAGGACCGCTCAGTCCACGCTTTCGCGGCGAACATGCCCTGCGGCGGTATCCTAACGGCGAAGAACGCTGCATCGCCTGCAAACTGTGCGAAGCGATCTGCCCGGCGCAGGCCATTACCATCGAAGCGGAAGAACGCGCCGACGGTTCCCGTCGCACCACACGTTACGATATAGACATGACCAAATGCATTTATTGCGGTTTCTGTCAGGAAGCATGCCCCGTCGATGCCATCGTGGAAGGTTCCAATTTCGAATTCGCCACGGAAACGCGCGAGGAACTGTTTTATAACAAGGAAAAACTGCTGAATAACGGTGAGCGATGGGAACCGCAGCTGGCAGCGATGCTACAGGCGGACGCCCCTTACCGTTGAACGGCGGTCGAGCATGAATCTTTGCTTGCGTCCTAGGGCGTGCGTGATATGTATCAAGCGGATTATTTGAACCTTATAGAAAAATGATGATACCCGATCTGCTATTTTATTTTTTCGGATTTCTCGTGTTGTTTTCCGCCGTGATGGTAATCAGTGCGCGCAATCCTGTACATTCCGTTCTTTTCCTGATTTTCACCTTCTTCAACGCCGCAGGACTTTTCGTACTGCTTGGGGCGGAGTACCTTGCGATGACACTGGTCATCGTGTATGTCGGCGCGGTCGCGGTGTTGTTCCTGTTTGTCGTGATGATGATGGACATTGATTTTGCGAAATGGCGCGAGGGCTTCATCAAACAGCTGCCTGTCGGAATCGCTCTGGCATTGATGTTATGCGTGTCCCTAGGAGCCGTGATATATGCGGCATCTCTGCATGACTCCACTATTCCGAGTCCCACGCTCTCCGTCACCAATACCCAGGCGATAGGCAATGTTCTCTACACCCGCTATGCGTATCCGTTCCTACTTTCGGGATTGGTGCTTCTCGTCGCGATGGTCGGGGCTATTGTACTGACGCTCCGCCACCGTACGGAAGTAAAACGGCAGAATATCAGCAGGCAGCTGCAACGCAAACGTGGCGAATCGGTTGAACTGGTCGATGTATCGCCTGGTCAGGGGCTGTCTTTATGAATCATATGTTCGGCAACATCACCATGTTTCATTTTTTGATGCTCTCGACCATGCTGTTCGTACTTGGAATAGCGGGAATTATTTTAAACCAGAAAAACATTCTGACCCTGTTGATGTCCATCGAACTGATGCTTCTGTCGGTAAATCTTAATTTCGTCGTCTTTTCAGTGCATGGGGGCGACCTGACCGGTCAGGTATTCGCCTTGTTCGTTTTGACGGTAGCTGCGGCGGAAGCGGCGATCGGACTGGCGATTTTAGTGATTTACGCACGTAACCGCGGATCGATAGCGGTGCAGGATATTAACGAGTTGAAAGGATAATCCATGGAGATTCTTGTCAAACTCATCGTGTTTCTTCCTTTGCTTTCAGCAGCGGTGATCGGTGTGCGCATCCGTGCGGTCAGCGACAGGTTCGCGCAGTTGTTTTCTTCGGCGGGATTAGTGGTTGCGGCCGTTCTCTCCGCTTTTGTTTTTTCTTATTTTCTGCATGGTCATGACGCTTTCAAGGTATTTCTGCTGCCGTGGATCGCCTCGGGCGATTTCAAGGCGGACTGGGTGCTGCGCCTGGATATGCTGACCGCCGTCATGCTGGTGGTGGTGACATGGGTTTCCGCCGTCGTCCACATCTATTCGATCGGTTATATGAGCCACGACGAGCACAAACCCCGTTTTATGGCATATCTTTCGTTATTTACGTTCTGCATGTTGATGCTGGTGACGGCGGACAATCTCGTGCAGCTTTTTTTCGGCTGGGAGGGGGTAGGACTGAGCTCCTATCTTCTGATCGGATTCTGGTTTCATAAGGAATCCGCGAATGCCGCTTCCATGAAGGCTTTTATCGTCAATCGCGTAGGGGACGTAGGGCTGGCACTGGGAATCGCTCTCGCGTTTTATACGTTCGGCAGCGTTTCCTATGATCAGATTTTTGCGCAGATCAGCGCTTACGATACCGATACGTTCGACTTTTTAACGGTACACTGGCGCCTGCTGGATCTGATAGGACTGTTGTTGTTTGTCGGGTGTATGGGAAAATCGGCCCAATTCCTGCTGCATACGTGGTTGCCTGACGCGATGGAAGGGCCGACCCCGGTTTCCGCCTTGATCCATGCCGCGACGATGGTTACCGCCGGCGTGTTCCTGCTGGCGCGCTTTTCTCCGCTGTTCGAACACGCACCGATGGCCTCGCAGGTGATAACAGTGGTAGGGGCTTTCACCGCCCTATTCGCGGCGACCGTTGGGCTGGTGCAGAACGATATCAAGCGCGTGATCGCGTATTCCACCTGTTCGCAGCTGGGGTATATGTTCTTCGCCTGCGGAGTGGGGGCTTATCCTGCCGCCGTATTTCATCTGATGACGCATGCATTTTTCAAAGCCTTGTTATTTTTAGGTGCAGGCTCCGTGATCCACGCCATGTCGGATGAACAGGACATGCGCCGGATGGGAGGCATACGGAAATATGTGCCGATCACCTATATCTTCATGTGGATCGGTTCGCTCGCTCTGGCAGGCATCCCGCCTTTCGCGGGATATTATTCCAAGGATCTGATTATCGAAGCGGCCTATGCCGCAAACGGAACTCCGGCGCACTTCGCCTTCTGGATGGGAGTAACCGCCGCATTTCTCACGGCTTTTTACTCCGGGCGTCTGTTATTCATGACGTTTCATGGGAAAAGCCGCGCTTCGCATGATACGCTGCATCATGCGCATGAATCGCCGGCGATAATGCTGGCCCCCCTGCTGCTGCTGGTTGCAGGAGCGATTCTTGCCGGCTACGTCGGTGCGGAGTGGTTCGGGATGGTGAATCCTGCCGGTAATTTCTGGCATGGGTCGGTCGTGACAGGAGGAGAGGGCGATGTACTCGCAAAAGCGCATCATATACCTGAATGGGTCGAAATTCTTCCTTTGGCCGTCGCTATAGCGGGCTTGCTGCTTTCCTATGTTTTCTACGTGTTAAAACCCGAATTGCCGAGAGCACTGGCCAATAAGTTTCGAGGCGTCTATCTGTTCCTGCTTAATAAATGGTGGATTGACGAACTGTATGATGCGATTTTTGTGCGTCCAGCTCTGGCACTCGGAAAACTGTTCTGGAAACAGGGCGACGAAAAAACGATCAATCGATTCGGCCCTGACGGATTGGCCTACGCATCCCTGAAAAGCGGTCGCATGTTTTCAATTCTGCAGAGCGGATTCCTCTTCGACTATGCTTTCGTCATGATCTTAGGTCTGACATTCCTGATAGCCTGGTTCGCTTCCCTTGGATTTCATTTATGATCGCGCAACCCGTCTTATCCGCACTTATCGTCATACCTCTGATCGGAACGCTGTTCATTTCAGCGTTGATTAAGGGCAATTCTCCCTCCGACCAACAAAATGCAAGGAGCGCGGCACTGGCGACCACACTGGTGAATTTTGCGCTTTCATTGCTTTTATTGAAAGGATTCGATCATTCCAGTGCATCTTACCAGTTTGTTGAGCAATATGAATGGTTTGTTAATCAAGGTATTTCTTACCACGTAGGCGTGGACGGCATATCGCTCTATCTTGTCCTGCTCACCACGTTACTGATGCCCATCTGTATTCTGGCAGGCTGGAACAGCATCACCACGCGGGTACGCGAATATATGATGGCATTCCTGATACTGGAAGCATTGGTGATCGGCACGTTCTGCGCACTGGACGCAATCCTTTTTTACCTGTTTTTCGAAGCCGTACTGATCCCGATGTATCTCATCATTGGCATATGGGGCGGGGCGAACCGTGTCTATGCCGCATTCAAATTCTTCCTGTTCACGCTCCTGGGGTCGATTTTATTCTTGGTCGCGGTGCTCTATCTCTATTTTACTTTCGGAACCACGGATATTCCAACATTGGCCGAACGGGTTCCGAGTCTGAGTCTGGAAGTTCAGCGTTATTTATGGCTTGCGATGTTCGCCTCTTTTTCCGTCAAAATGCCTATGTGGCCCGTTCATACCTGGCTTCCGGATGCCCACGTGCAGGCACCAACGGCAGGATCCGTTATTTTAGCCGGCGTGTTGCTAAAGATCGGCGGCTATGGCTTCCTAAGATTTTCCCTACCCATGTTACCCGCGGCATCGCTGTATTTTGCGCCGCTGGTCTATACGTTAAGCGTGGTCGCCGTCATCTATACTTCGCTGGTCGCCCTGGTACAGACCGACATGAAAAAACTGATCGCTTACTCATCGGTCGCCCATATGGGCCTGGTTACGGTGGGATTGTTTTCCTTCAACCAGCAGGGACTGGACGGGGCCATCGTTCAAATGCTGAGTCACGGGCTGGTCTCCGCCGCACTGTTTTTATGCGTTGGGGTGGTATATGATCGCCTCCATACGCGTGAAATCGCCCGTTATGGCGGTGTCGCCTACGTTATGCCACGCTATGCCGCGCTTTTTCTGTTTTTTACCATGGCTTCGGCGGGACTACCCGGAACGTCGGGATTCGTCGGGGAATTCATGGTGATTATGGGAATTTTCAAAGCGAACACGCTGGTCGCGTTGTTATCCGCCAGCGGTATGGTGCTTGGAGCCGCTTACGCGTTGTGGCTCTACCGGCGTATCGCGTTCGGGGCATTAGTGAAAGAAGATATAAAACAACTGCCGGATATTCATTCCCAAGAAAAATTCACTCTGGGAATATTAGCGCTTCTGACGTTGGTCATCGGGATTTATCCTCACATGGTCACGGATGCCATTTCGCCTGCCGTTAAGCATCTCCTGGAACATATGCAGCAGCATTGCGGCGTTAATCTCCACAGTATTTACGGAGGAAGGCTCTAATGGTTATTCCCTCATTCGGCATGATTGCACCGGAACTCGTTCTTATAGTGATCGCTATCTTCATGTTGATGGTGAGCGGCTTCGTGAGCGTACGCAATGCGTTGTATATCAATGCCCTCTTTACCGTGTTGTCACTGATTCTCGCGTTTCTGGTGTTCGGCTCCATGCATTCGACGAAACCTGTCACATTCATGGACATGGTACAGATCAATTCTTTCATCGTGTTTGTCAATCAAGTGATACTGATCGCTTCCCTGATCGCTTATCTGTTGTCCATACAATGGCTTAGAACCTTGCCCCATGGCAGCGCGGAATATTCCTCTTTGTTTCTGATGGCGACGGCCGGACTGATGCTGGTCGTTTCCTCCTCACATTTCCTGTCGTTTTACGTGGCGGTGGAAATGGCCAGCCTATGCATGTACGTCATGGCGGCATACGAGCGCGATGACCTGCATTCCACCGAGGCAGGAATCAAATATTTCGTCCTCGGTTCGCTTGCATCCGCAATCATGCTGTTCGGAATTTCGCTGATTTACGGATTTGCGGGAACGCTTTCGTTCGATGCCCTGCCGCAAGCCATACATGGCCACTCTTCCTCGCTATATGTTATAATTATAGGATTGGTACTGGTGTTAGTGGGATTGTGTTTTAAATTATCCCTGACGCCTTTCCATATGTGGACGCCGGATGTGTATAACGGAGCGCCTACCCCCGTGGTCGCGTTTTTCGCGATGGTTCCGAAAATTGCCATCATGTCTTTTCTTTTGAACCTGACGATCCATGGTGTTCGGCGAAATCGGATTTTACTGGAAACAGGTTTTACTGGTCGCGGCCGCTGGTTCCATGATCGTAGGGGCATTCGCAGGTCTGGTGCAACAGCACTTGAAGCGATTGATCGCCTACAGCTCGATAGGACATATGGGATATGCGCTGCTCGGGGCGACTGCGGCGACTTCCGCCGGAGTACAGGCGGTTTTGTTTTACCTGTTCATTTACATGGTGATGAGTGCCGGACTGTTCGCTTGTTTGATTCTGCTAAAGAAAGAAGGAAAAGAAGTGAAAACCGTTTCCGACTTGGCCGGGCTCTCCGCCACGCATCCGAAAATCGCCCTGTCACTTGCGTTACTGATGTTTTCCATGGCGGGAATACCTCCTTTTATCGGATTCTTTGCTAAAATGTTCATTTTTACGGCCGCACTGCAGGCCGGGTATGTCAGCGTAGTGGTTATCGCGGCGTTGTCGAGCGTGATCGCCTGTTTTTATTATATAAGGATCGTCAAACTCATGTATTTTGACGAAGTGACCGGGGGGGCGATTCATACCGATTCCAGAACGTTCACCGGATATATTCTTTTTCTATCCATTTTCATGAACGTCATCGTATTCAGGCCGGAATTGCTTATGGCGCCTGCAAAAGAAGCGGCGATGGTATTGTTTCCCTGATGGATGGGTCTGCGCTACACTTCATCGATAGCTACCATCTGCTGTCTTACGATACCATAGACAGCACCAACGAAGAGGCGAAACGGCTTGCCGCGGCGGGCGGTCAGCACGGCGCCGTTATCTGGGCCGAATCGCAGACCGCCGGGAAGGGCAGGGATGGAAGGCAGTGGATATCGGAATCCGGTAATTTATTTTGTTCCCTGCTTCTTCAACCCTGCGCGCCGCAATCCCACCTCGCGCAGCTTTCGTTCGTCGCTTCCCTTTCATTATACCGCGCGCTGGAATCCGTCATTCCGGAATCTCACCGGTTGGGGCTCAAATGGCCGAATGACGTACTGCTGGACGGTAAAAAACTGGCTGGAATCCTGCTTGAAACCATGCCGGATGAAGAAAGCGATGCACGCTGGGTTATTTTAGGGATAGGGGTGAATGTCGAGCATTTCCCGGATAATACCCGATACCCCGCCACCAGTTTGAAAGCCGTGGGGGTGGAAATCATCAGCGCGAAAATCGTACTTTCCCGTTTCTTAAATTATTTTGAGCCGATTTATGATGAATGGCTGGAGCACGGGTTTGAGAAAATCCGGCAGCAATGGCTTGAATACACTGTCGCGCAAGATTATCCCCTTACCCTGTCCGTCGGCGGATCGGAACGAACGGGTACGTTTGAAGGTATCACTGCCGAAGGACATCTTTTGTTACGCCACGATAACGAAGTGTTTTCCTATGCGGCGGGTGATGTCAGCCTGGAGATGACGGATGCTGCTTGCGATTGATGTCGGCAATACCAATACCGTGTTCGCGGTATTTGACGGCGACAGCCTCGTGGCGCAGTGGCGTCTCTCCACGCAGGCCCGTCGCACCTCCGATGAGTATGGGATGTGGCTGCGCCAGTTGATGCAGGAATGCCGGCCGCTGGATGTTATGCTCACCCGCGCCATCATCGCCACCGTCGTACCCGAAACGCAGTTTGAGCTGATGCAGCTTTGCCGGCGTTATTTTAACCTGGAGCCCCTACTGGTAGGAGCGGGTATGCTAAATTTAAACGTCATCGTGGATGTGGACAACGCGCATGAAGTGGGAGCGGACCGGCTGGTAAACGCGGTGGAGGCATGGAAGCGCTACGGCAGAGCGGTCGTGGTCATCGATTTCGGAACGGCGACCACGTTCGATGTCATCAATGCATCCGGACATTATATCGGGGGCGTCATCGCGCCGGGCGTGAACTTATCCCTCGCCGCGCTGCAGAAAGCGGCAGCGAAACTGCCCAGTATCCGGATACGGATGCCAGCTCAGGTGGTGGGGCGCAATACCATCGCCGCGATGGAATCGGGCATTTATTACGGATATGTCGGAATGATCGAAGGCGTTCTCGGTCGCATCCGTTCCGAACATCCGGAAATCGCTTACGTGATCGCCACCGGAGGACTGGCCCCCCCGCTTTATGCCCGAAGCATTCCGCAGATTGACGAAACCGTGACGGATTTGACCATTTACGGGCTTAAAACGTTAGTCGAACTGAATCAACCCTGATATGGTAAATATCAGATTCTCAACACATCATACAGGATATCATGGCTTTTAATTTTACCGCACACAAAGACAATTTTTATTTCGTTCCCCTCGGCGGTTCCAACGAGATCGGGATGAACCTCAATCTCTATCATCTGGACGGCAAGTGGCTGATCATCGATATGGGGATCGGCTTCGTCGACGACCATTACCCCGGTATTGAAATCATGGTACCGGATATTGATTTTCTCATCGCTCAACGCAAAAATATCGTCGGCATGGTCATCACCCATGCGCATGAAGATCATCTGGGCGCGGTGCCCTATCTCTGGGATGAGCTGCAATGTCCGGTCTACGCCACTAAGTTCACGGCGGAAGTGCTTAAGCGCAAGCTGGAATCCAACAGCATCTTTCCCCGCAAAATTCCGGTGACCGAAGTCGAAATCGGCAGCGAGTTTCAGGTAGGGGATTTTGTTCTGGATCTGATCCCGCTTACCCATTCGATTCCTGAGATGCAGGCGGTGGCCATCAAAACCCGTCATGGCACGGTCATGCATACCGGTGACTGGAAACTTGACCATGACCCGCTGGTCGGGCCTGCCTCCGATGAGGTCACCTTGAAGCGTTACGGGGATGCGGGCGTGCTCGCGATTGTCTGCGATTCCACCAACGTGTTCGTGGAAGGGGAGTCCGGTTCGGAATCCGACGTCCGCATCGCGTTGACCGAACAGATCGCGAAACAGAAGGGAAAAGTGTTTGTCGCCAGTTTCGCTTCCAATATTGCCCGCGTCGAATCGGTACTGGTCGCCGCGAAAGCGTGCGGACGCAGCGTGGTGCTGGCAGGGCGCTCCTTGTGGCGGATCACGGAAGCCGCGCAGGCGAGCGGTTACCTTCTGGATGCACCCGAACTAATCTCAGAAAAACAGGCAAGCAAACTACCGGCCAGTAAATTACTGGTGCTCTGCACCGGCTGTCAGGGCGAATCGAAAGCGGCGCTCACCAAAATCGTATCCCATACGCATCCTTCCATCCGGATCGCTGCGGAGGATACCGTCATGTTCTCCTCCCGCATCATTCCCGGCAATGAAACGCGGGTACGCTGGCTCACCAACCAGCTGGTGCGGCAGGGTGTGACCATCATCACCGATCGTGACGCGTTTATCCATGTCTCCGGCCACCCGGCGCGCGGCGAACTGAAACGGATGTATGACCTGGTGAGACCGGAAATCGCCATTCCGGTACATGGTGAAGCCGCACATATCCGCGCCCATGCGCAATATGCCACCGCGCTTGGCGTGAAAGAAACGGTGGAACCTTACAACGGAGCGATTGTCCTGCTTAAAAAAGGCGACGCGCGCGTGGTCGATACGGTCGAATCCGGTTATCTAGGACTGGACGGTTCGACGCTGATTCCGCTGAACAGTCCCGTCATCAAGATGCGTCGCAGGCTGAAGGATAACGGCTGCGTCATGGTGTCGCTCGTGCTGGATAAGGACGGCGGCGTGATTTCACCGCCGGATATTACCGCGCCCGGCTGTCTCGATCCGTTTGAAGACGAGGCGCTGCGTCACGCGCTGGAACAGGAAGTGCTGGCTTCGCTGGAAAAATTGCCTACAAAAGGTAAACTGCAGACCGTGAAGGAAAAAGTCCGCAATAACCTGCGCAAACGCATTACGGATGAACTCGGAAAATCCCCGATGATCGAGGTACATATTCACCAGATTTAAGTTCAGGTTCTGGAGTGCGGGTGCATCATCCAGTCGCAGGTGCACTCTCCCAGAACGGCCGTATGGTAATTCCATCGTTCGCGGGTGACTTTCAATAAACGTTGTGGCTGCCCGATCGTCCCTACCGGCGCGATCAGAATACCGTCATCCGTCAACTGCTTTAGCAGCTCGCTCGGTATGGCCTGCAGGGCGGAGGTCACGATGATTCGGTCGAAAGGCGCGCTTTCCCTCCAGCCTTTATGACCGTCTCCAACCAGCGAGGTGACGGTGCGGTAGTTCATGTCGTGAAAGCGAAGCTGTGCCTCTTCCCGCAGTTCACGGTGCCACTCCAGCGTGAAGACGCGCCGGGCAAGCCGGGATAAAATGGCCGCCAGATATCCGGAACCCGTACCGATATCCAGCACGATATCACGGGGGCGAACGTCGAGCGCGTCGATCAGGCGGGCGATCATGTAAGGAGACTCCATCATCTGGCCGGCGGCGATAGGCAGAAAAGAATTTTCATACGCCCGCGCTTCGAACATCCGTGGCGCGAAGCGCTCCCGCGCGACGGTTTCGATGGCGCCGAGGAGTGAGTGATTGCGGATACCCTTGGTGCGCAGCTCCATCAGGAGCTGAATTTTGGCGCTGGCAATGCTATCGTCCTTGGGCGAAAAAAGATCAGGCTGCGGCATCATGGGTTTGCGCTATGTGCTGTTCTATCATTCCCAGCATAGCATGATTGGTAAGATTGAGCGAGAGCGGCGTCATCGTAATGTGGTTTTGCTGCAACAAGGCGCAATCGGTTGTGGCTTCATGCACACAGGAAGGGTATTCGGAGGAACCCAGCCAATAATAGGTCCGCCCTCTGGGGTCGCGGCGTATATCCAGTGCTTCCTGACCGCTGCGTATGCCTTGTACGGCGGCCCGGATACTTCGCAACTCATGAGGCGCACAATCCGGTATATTCACGGAGAGCAACGTGTTTTTCTCCCATCTCATTCCCTGCAGGCTTTGGATGACATTGCGCACGGAGACGCGTGCCGTCTCCCACGACAATGGCTCAGAGCCTTTTTTAATGGCACGCGAAAACGCCAGTGAAGGAACACCGAGCAACGTCCCTTCCATCGCTGCGGCAATGGTGCCGGAGTAGGTAACATGCTCCGCCATGTTATCCCCATGGTTGATACCGGAAACGATCAGTGAAACGGGTTTATCGGGCGTCATCAAATGTTTGACCGCAAGCAGCACGCAGTCGGTCGGGGTGCCACTGACGGCGAAACGACGTTCGTCCAGCGAGCGCACCCTTAACGGTTGATGCAAAGTGAGAGAATGACCTGCACCGCTTTGCTCCATTTCGGGAGCTACCACCCATACGTCATCGCTGAATTCCGACATGATTTCCTGCAGCACATTGATACCATCCGCATGGATGCAGTCGTCATTTGTCACCAGGATACGCGGGTTCTTCGATACGTCAGGAAATGCAAACATCTTTTTATCCGTGCGCAAGGGCCATAAGCACGGAAACCGTCGTACCGATCATCCATTCCGACTGCCGGAACCGTTCCGAAATACCGCGCATGAAAAACATCAGGCAGGCAATCACGAAACTGACGATGAAGAAGACGATCAACTCCGAACGACCGACGCAGAGTCCGCCCATCGCCAGCATCACCGCATAGTCGGGAAAAGGTTTTTTCTGCCGGGATAATAGCATTTCCAGCGACCATAGCACGACCCCTATCATCAGCCCAAGGTAACCGCCGGAGACGAATTCGATAGTGCTGCCGTCCAGCAACGTGCGGTGAACGGCTCCAGCGCCGCCCAAGATAAAAAGCAGCGTGGGATAAAGTTTCGACTCATTATAGTAAATCGCCGCTACGCAGATGAACATGGCATCCGTCAGCAGGACAAGCACCAGCTCCTCTCCCATGCCGTAAGCGATCCAGTTGACCACGAACAGGAAGCCGCACAGGAATTCCACGATCGTATACGTCACGGGAATTTTAATGTCGCAGAACCGGCATTGCCCCTTGTTCAGGAACCAGGAAAAAAACGGAAACAGATCCCGTTTGCTGAGATACATCCGCTTTTCACATTCACAGTAAGGAGGGTCGTTGGCGATCACCAGTCCTTTCGGGAAGCGGTAAATAATGGAGGTCACGTAATTCCCCGCCGCGATCCCCAGCATAAACATCAGGATACTGCCGCAAAGATAATAGGTAAAAGGATCGGACTGAAGAAATGCCATGCTAATTGACGGTGCTGGACATCGGGTCGATCAGCTCATCGAGATATCTTCCCTGAAACAGCGATATGCCGAGCGACTGCCCATATTCCACCGCCTGCCGGTTATCGCAGCGGGTGAGAATGATCCGGTTGGCGCCGCAGCGTTTGACGGCCTGCACCACCGCCTGATTTTCCGCTCCGGACGTGTCCCCTTTGATATTGGCATTCCATTGCAGTTTCAGCAGGTCCACCCCGAGATGTTCCCGGTCCATCAGGGGAAAACTCTGATGGTTCAATCCGTCGAGACAGATTCGGTAACCTAAGCGCTGCACCGCGTCCCGTGCCGAGAAAAACGCGTACATATCCTCGAACACGTCCGATGCCTGAATTTCCAGTACGACGGAAACCTTGGTAGAAGGTTTGAGAAACGCGTCGAACGAAGCGAACATATCTGACATCAACGTGCGGACGTTGAGATTGAGGCTGATCGGGCTGCTTAAAAAAAGGTTGTAGCGTTCTTTTAACAGCGCGATGACCCTCTCATCCATCGCCAGCGTCAGATATTTGAAAAGCCAGCGGTTACTGAGCAGGTCGATATCCGTACCGATCAGGTCGCGCAGGTGGGTGATATTGAGATAGAGTTCATCGAACACTTTCCGCACCGACATGCTCGGAATGGTGGCGCAGACCGGTTGTCTGCGCACTGCAGGAAAAATATCCAGTTCACGAATCATTTTCTCGATACGTTCCAGGTTGGAAGCATTGAAGAAGCGTGAAGCCCCCCCCTCCTGCACGAGACGGTGTGATTCCGCTTTCGTACTTGCCGGGGCCGTGGATTGCCTGCCACCGAGCATCTGTTTTCTGGCCATGTCCGCCATAATCTCGAAATCCGTCTCCAGTTGATAGAGGCGGCAGAATGCGGGGTTTTCATGGCCGTCCGTGGTATAGGCGAGCGGATCGTCCATAAACAGGTAGCGCAACTGGAAGATAGCCTTGTCCAGCAGGGTGCGGGGTATTTCCTTGCCGAGCACCACGAGGCTGCAATCCCGCAAAAGATAGATCCCCCCGTCCTGATGCTTGAGCAGGTCGGTCACCAGGTTGGTGGCGATCTTGATCTGGTAGTCGCTGCGGTAATGCTCCAGCAGCTGGTCGAAGTGGAAATGTACGCCGACCATATCCTGCGTATCGCTTCGGATGATCGCCAGTTCTTCCACTAATTTGGCTTCCGCGCCCGCTGTAACCAGTTTCATCTGCTGCCATCCATAGTTATTCCGATCCCTGAATTCCCTAGCTTATTACGCGAAGCCATTCCATGAAAAAATAATGCGCTCCAAACTCTTTAACGATTCATTTTCCGCTGTGTCATAAAAGATTCGAGCGTGCGAGTGTCGACCTGAAGCAAAGGATCATCCATGGATTTACGGAAAAACATCGTAAGTTCAGGCACATCCGCGACGGCGAGCGTCGGCAGACGGAACTGGATCGCGTAATCCATCGCCCAGTTGATCAGGTTGGCGGCGCCCTGCAGATTGCCGATCGCATGCTTGGAACGCAAGGTGAGGCCATGCGTCTTAAGCAGGCCGTCCGCGATGTAGAACGCCCCTTCCACGATGGAAAACGTCGTCTGGCCACGCATCAGAGCAACGCGGGTGGTGTTCGCCACTTCGCTGTTGCTGCGCACGGTAGGTAACGCCTGTATCAGCCCGGCCATGTCGAATCCTTTGACCACGATATCGGTGCCGAGCAGGACGATGTTCGCCGACATGTTGTCGATCAGGTTGTTCATCGAGATACCGGCGGTATCCAGACGGCCGTTGATATTCATCTTACCCCGCAGCGAGTCGATGTCGACGGTGGAAGTCAACATATCCTGAAGCAGGATGTTCTTCAGCCGGAATTCTATTTTCGCGGAAGCGATGGAAGACACGTCCAGCGTCCCGTTCAGGTCCAGGTCGCCGCCCCACAATTTCGCTTTGAGGGATTCGACATTCCAGACGCCGTCATCGATCGTCGCATCCAGACTCACGTCGGTACTTTCAAAAGAAGGATGATGAATGGTGCCGAACTTCATGTTGAAACGGCCGTTATATCCTTTGAGAAAATCCATGTTGAGCGGTTTGTCTTCCCAGATACTCAGAATGTTTTCGCGATCCACCGGGTGCTTGCGGAAACTATGGCCGAACAAGGAACTGATATTGAAATCCGACAGATAGAAATTCGCGATGATGGAAGGAAGCTTGTCGCTCTGGTCGATAGAGATATCTCCAGTAAAGCGGGTATCTCCCACGTTCAGATCCACCGAGCGGAACGCCATTTTTTCGGGCGCGACATCGACGATGAAGCGGGAACGGCTGCCCGGTTGATCGAACAGCGTGAAATCCTCGAAAATAATGGAAAACTGGTAGCGATTCTGCAGCGCATGCAGCCAGGGGAGCGTAATTTTCGGCGTATCATAATCCCCTTCGATCAACACGCCTGTCTTCGTCGGATTGATGTAGCGTGCCAGTGAATCCAGCTTACCGCCGCGTACCCGCAGCGAAGACGTGTAGTTGATCTTGCCTTCCGGCTCATACTGCACCCCGCCTTCCATCAGGAACTGCCCGGCCTGGAACCGGAATTCAGACAGGTTGCTGAGCTTGGCCGACAGGTACATATTGGATTTGGCGCGAAAAGCGCCTTCATGATTGGCGAGCAGCTTATGCTCATCGAGGTTCAGCGCCGAGAAAAACGCCTGCACGTCGTTCCCGATGATTTCCATGTTGCCGTCCATATTGATATTATTGTTGGCATCCGGCTTCACGATCCCGAAAAGCAGCACCTGCGTCGTACCGGCCATGTTCAGTGTAGCCTGATTCACCACGAATTCCCCCTGCAGCAGGGAGCCGTTGACCACCAGTTTATCCGCCTTGACCTTGCCGTAACTGAGGTTGTCGATCGTCAGGTTCAATTCCCCGTCCGCATGGGTGGGAAGCAGTTTTTTCAGAAGGTCGTTGACACTCGCCGTGGTATATTCCTTCGCATCCATCGGCTGCAGGGCCAGTTTCGCCAGATGTCCGTTGATCTGGAACCGGGTACGGTCGGACAACGCCATCTGCCCTTGCGCGGAGAGAGACTGTTGATCGAAAATGAGGTCCTTGGTGGCGAAAGAAAGCAGTTTATCACGATAATTGATGAGGATTCCGCCTTTCAACGTGTGCGAGGCATCTACCCCCTCATAAAGCTTTTCCTCTTTCGCCTTCATATCCGTCAGATTCATCCAGTCTTTCAGATTCGCCGTATCCAGCGTGAGTTGACCCTTGGCCAGAAAAACGGATTTTTCGCGTCCGATCTCCCCTTCATAATTCAGCGACTCCTTGCCTTTGAAAAGGCCGGCCTTGACATTTACCACCATATCTTCCGGATTGCGGGAGGTTTCCTCGCCCGCGACATGCACTTCGAAATTCTCACCGTTCATCGTGAACCCGGCGTCCACATGCAGTTTGCCGCTCCCTTTAAGAGAAGCGGTTCCGCCCACACCTGTCAATTCATACACCCCGCTGCCGTGGAAGGGGGTATAATGAATCCTGCTGTCGGTAAACGTCAGTACCGAAGCGGCCAGGCGTTTTGAAAACACTCCATGCGCCTTGGCCGGCATATGAATATTATAATGTCCTTCCGTAAGCTCTTCAATTTCCGCGTAGGCTCCGTCCAGTGCGATATTCGCCGCCTCAAGCCTGCCTTCCAGAAAAGACAACAGGCTGAAATCCACCTCGGCGCTGTTGGCGTTCAGCAATTTATCGGACGACGCCGTATCACTGTTACGCACGGCGATTCCCTGAAACAACACTTTGGGATAAAATAAAAAAGAAACCTCTGCGGTGCGGATGGTAGTCGGATGCCCGAACACTTCGGTAAGTTCTTTTTCCGCCTGCTTGCGTATCGCATCCGCGTCCAGAAAAAGGGGGACGATAAAGCTGGAAAGCAACGTAAGGACCAGAACGAACCCTACGCCGAACAAGCCGTAGCGCACTTTCTTCGTCATCGGCGGCAGAGCTACCTTTTTCATCATACTGAAAAACTACCCGTTCAGTCTGTAAATTCTATCGCTTAAACGCGTTGCTATGGTCATCATAGAACGCATATGTAAAGAAAGTGTATGGATCATTCACATGATACTTTATTATAGTGCCTCGACTTTATGATTACCCGTTTCAAGTGTAAGTATACAAGCCAAATAAGTGTTATACATTATATAGTATGCAGCGGTCTGATTGCTATACAAAGGAAAAATTTCTCATGACGATCTTCGGAAACGAAACGCGACTGTAAATCTTATGGATCTTTTTCGTTATCTTGAACAGCCGGTGGGTATCCTCAAAGGAATTGGGGAACAGAATAGTTCGCGGCTGCATGCGTACTTCGGTAAACAGCGGAAAATTTCGAATTACCATGCCAAGATGAGCGATCTGCTGCTGCATCTGCCGTATGAGTATATCGACAGGCGGACCATCACTCCATTGGCCTTCGCACGCGAAGCGGTGCAGACCATTCAGGTGCGGGTGTTGAAACACCTGCCTTTCGCACGTCAAAGCAAACGTCTTTCCCCTTACCGCATCCAGTGTGAAGACGATACGGGTAGCCTGCTGTTGATATTTTTCAAGAGCGATACGCGCTATCTTCATCAGCATCTGCCGGAAGGGAAAGAAGTCATCATCAGCGGAACGCTCCAGCGTTATGACGGAATGTGGCAGATGGCGCATCCGGACATCATCACCACTCCGGAAAAAGCCTCGGAGGTATGCCGTCTGGAAGGGCTCTACCCGGCGACGGAAGGCGTCTCCGCCCGGATGTTCGCGAGGTGGTGCACTCTTGCCTGTGAAAAACTGCCGGAATCGGACGAATGGATGAGGGATTCCACCTTAAGGCATTACCGGTGGCCCTCCCATAGCATGGCATTACGCTATCTGCATACCCCGGACACACCGGAGCAAACGGTTCTGGCCAGAGCGCGTCTGGCTTATGACGAAGCACTGGCGCACCAGCTGGCGCTGCGGCTACTCCGGATGGAAGAACGCCGGCAGGCGGGTGTCATGCTTTCATTATGGGAACATCCGGCGATGCTGAATGCGCTGCGTTCACTTCCTTTTACCCTGACCGACGGCCAGAAGGGCGTGTTGAGTGAAATCGACGCGGATATCCGCTCGGGCGAGCGCATGCTCCGGCTGCTGCAGGGCGACGTGGGCGCCGGAAAGACGATCGTGGCGGCGCTGACCATGCTGGCGGCGGTTACGGCAGGTTATCAGGCGGTATTGATGGCGCCGACGGAATTATTGGCAAGGCAGCATCTTAATGCGATAGATGCATTGATAGGTCTGCAGGCGACGCCGGTTATTTTCCTGGCAGGCAGCCTGACATCCCGGCAACGGGAAGAGGCGAGGGAAAAACTGCGCAGCACACCCGCCGCGATGATCATCGGCACCCATGCCCTTTTCCAGGAAGGCGTGGAATTTTCCAATCTCGCCATGGTGGTGATCGACGAGCAGCACCGTTTCGGCGTAGCGCAGCGGCTGGCCCTCAGCGACAAAGGACTGGTGAATGAGGAGAAAGCCCCACATATCCTGTTGATGACGGCGACACCGATCCCCCGGTCTCTGGCTATGGCCTGTTATGGCGACCTGGACGTTTCGCTGCTGAAACAAAAACCCGCCGACCGGTTACCGATTGAAACGCTGGCGATGGGAACTGGGAAACTGGAAGCGCTCTGCGCGGGGTTGAGCCGGGCGCTGCATCAGGGAGAGAAAATCTACTGGGTATGCCCGCTGGTGGAGGAAATGTCGGGGATGGTGACCAATCCGCTGCTCGCTTCGCTGCAGGCGGCGGAATCGCGCTATCAATCGCTTAAAATTCTCTTTCCCGGAAAAGTCGGCATGGTGCACGGAAGGATGAACATGACCGAGCGGGAGTCGGTCATGCAGGCATTCATGCGTGGCGACATTCAGATACTGGTGGCGACCACCGTCGTGGAAGTGGGCGTGGACGTGCCCGACGCCACTGTGATGGTCATCGAAAATGCGGAACGCTTCGGCTTGGCGCAACTGCACCAACTGCGAGGCAGGGTAGGGCGCGGCAAAAAACAGTCTCGCTGCGTGCTGCTCTATCAGGAACGCTGTTCCCAGGCGGCGAAAGAGCGGCTGAAAATCATGCGTGAGACGAATAACGGATTCATTATTGCCGAAGCGGACCTGAAACAGCGTGGAAGCGGCGAACTGCTGGGTACGCGCCAGACGGGCCTTCCGGAATATCGCTTCCTAAGTCTGGATAAAGATGGTGATACGCTTGCGGCAGCGAAACAGGAAGCGGCCATGGCGCTGGAGGAAGATCCGGACCTTGCTTCCAAAAGAGGGCAACTGCTCCGCCGGTTGCTCAGCCTCTTTCAGCTGGAAGATGCGGTAAGGTATCTCCGTTCCGGTTAAGCGTCACCACTTGAAGTTGAGGATGATTTCGCGTTTAATAGTAATTTAATGTTAATGCCATAAGCTCCGTGTAGTATTTTTCATAAATTTTACATAAGGAGGTTTTATGGGGTTGAGACTACATTCGGATTCGGAGTCGATCGTTAAGGCGATCAGCCGGTCGCAGGCCGTCATCCAGTTCAGCATGGATGGAACGATCCTGGATGCGAATGAAAATTTCCTGAACGCGATGGGCTATACGCTTGATGAAATTAAAGGCAGGCACCACCGCATGTTTGTCGATCCTGAATTCGCTTCCGGACCGGGCTATGAACAATTCTGGACGAGTCTGAAGAAGGGAGAGTATTTTTCGGCGGAATATAAACGTTTTGCCAAAGGGGGCAGAGAAGTATGGATTCAGGCATCCTACAATCCTGTATTCGATGCCAATAAAAATCCTGTCAAGGTGATAAAATTCGCTACCGATATTACGCAGCAGAAAGCAAAGAATGCGGATTATGAAGGAAAAATAAAAGCGATCGGCCGTTCCCAGGCGATCATAGAATTTAATATGGACGGCACGATCATTACGGCGAATGAGAATTTTCTCGACACGGTGGGCTACACGCTGGAGGAAATCCAGGGCAGGCATCATAGCATGTTCGTCACGAAGGAATATGCGAAAAGTGAAGAATACGACCACTTCTGGGCCAAGCTGCGGCGCGGTGAATATGAAGGTTCGGAATATAAACGCCTCGCCAAAGGAGACAGGGAAATATGGATTCAGGCATCCTACAACCCTATCTTCAACGCCGACCACAAGCCGGTAAAGGTCGTAAAATTCGCGACCGACACTACCGCTCAAAAACTCGAAAATTCCGATTTCCGTGGACAGATCCGGGCGATCAACAAATCGCAGGCGGTAATCGAGTTCGATATGGCTGGCAAGATTCTCAATGTAAACGAGAATTTTCTCTCCGCGATGGGCTACGGTCTGGAAGAAGTCAAAGGGAAAAACCACAGTATGTTCGTACTCCCGGAAGAAAGCGCCTCCGAGCAGTATCGAATGTTCTGGGACAGGTTGCGTAGAGGTGAGTTCGAGGAAAAAGTATATTGCCGCGTGGGGCGCGGCGGCAAGCAGGTATGGATTCAGGCAAGCTACAACCCGATTTTCGATTCTGAAAACAGGCCGTACAAAGTGGTGAAATATGCGAGCGATATCACAGCCATGATCTCCCTTACCGGCGCCACGGAACAAAACGTGCAAGGTGTCGCCGCCGCCACTGAACAGATGGACGCATCCATTCGTGAAATCAGTAAGAATATGATGCTTTCGCAGCATTCGACAGCAGAAATCATCGATAAGACCAACATCTCCAACCTGGCGACGCAGAGCCTGTCTGAAACAATGAACACAATGGTGAACATCGTGGATATGATCAAGACGATCGCGGGGCAGGTCAATCTCCTGGCGCTCAACGCGACGATTGAAGCGGCACGGGCAGGCGAGGCCGGAAAAGGATTCGCCGTGGTGGCGCATGAAGTCAAAAGCCTCGCGAAACAGACGGAAGACGCCACGAAAAACATCGAATCACAGATTCACAGCGTTCATGGGCTGACGCAGAAAGTAACAACCGGCGTTTCCGAAATACTACGCTCCGCCAACCAGCTAGGGGAATATGTTACCAGCGTGGCTTCCGCCATCGAAGAACAGTCCGCCGTAACGTCGGAAATCTCGCAGCGAGCGCAGGAAACCAGCGTCGCGGTCGCTACGATGCTGAAGAAGATACGTAAGCAGGAGGCTGCATAATCTTGATAGATGGATTAACCAAGGGAATATGGCGGAATCGGAGGGATTCGAACCCTCGAGAGCTTGCACCCTACACGCTTTCCAAGCGTGCGCCATCGACCACTCGGCCACGATTCCGCTGGTGGAACATGAACGAATGGGCGATGATAAGCGCACGCTTATTTACAATGCGAACAATGCCAAGGCATTGCTTCGCGGTGCACCATCGACCACTCGGCCACGATTCCAGAAACAAGGATTAGCTCTGTAGCATCGGCAATCGCGCAAGTCAAAGACTGTGTGAAGGGGAACGCCTTTTCCTGCACTAAGCCCTTGCGTTTTGCAGGTAACCTTGTTAGCCCTGAACCATGACGCTTTCCCCTTCCTCCCCGCATTCGGCCAGCCTGTTTCACGTCACCCTGCCGGACGGCAGCGTGCGCAGTTTCGATTCGCCGCCGACCGGATTTACGGTGGCGGAATCCATCGGCGCCGGGTTAAGCAAGGCCGCAATCGCCATGAAAGTGGATGGCATGCAGCGCGATCTTTCCGAACCGTTGCAGGACGGGGCGAATGTCGCGCTGCTCACGGTAAAGGATCCGGAAGGACTGGATATCATGCGTCATACGTTGACGGCGCAGGTGCTGGCGCTGGCGCTGAAAGAACTCTATCCCGCCGCGACACTGGCGATCGGCCCGACGATCGAGCATGGGTTTTACTACGATATCGATCTTGAGGAACGCATCGTTCCGGAAGACCTGCCGATTATCGAGGCGCGTATGAAAGAGATCATCGCGCGCGGTATGACGGTGGCCCGTGAAATGTGGCCGCGTGACGATGCGATTGCCTTGTTTGAACAGCGCGGCGAAAAATATAAGGCGGAACTTATCCGCGCTGCCGCCGCGAATGACACGACCGAGGCTGGTAAAATATCGCTTTATCGCCAAGGCGAAGGAGAAGATGCGTTCGTTGACCTTTGCCGCGGCCCGCATGTGCCGCATTTCAGCAAATTAAGCACCGCCTTCACCCTCACGCGGATCTCGGGGGCTTACTGGCGCGGCGATAGTAAAAACAAAATGCTGCAACGGATTTATGGCGTGGCGTTCGCAGATGCCAAGCAGCTTCAGGCCCACCTTACTATGCTGGAGGAAGCGGAAAAGCGCGACCACCGCAAACTCGGGCGGGAACTCGGACTGTTTCACTTTCAGGAGGAGGCGCAGGGACAGGTGTTCTGGCATGACAAGGGCTGGACGCTCTACCGGCTGTTGGAAGATTATATACGCCGCGCCATCCGGGCCGACGGTTATATCGAGGTGAAGACTCCGATGCTGGTGGACAGGTCGTTGTGGGAGAAATCCGGTCACTGGGAAAAATTCCGCGAGAATATGTTCACCATCGAGGATGATCAAAACGTCCTCGCCATCAAACCGATGAACTGCCCCTGCCACGTGCAGATCTTCAATCAGGGAATCACGTCCTACCGCGAACTGCCGATACGCATGGCGGAATTCGGTTCCTGCCATCGCAATGAAGCCACCGGCGCACTGCACGGCCTGATGCGGGTGCGGGCAATGGTGCAGGACGACGCGCATATTTTCTGTACCGAAGCGCAGATCGCCTCCGAAACCGAGCGTTTCTGCCACCTGTTGCAGAATGTTTACGCCACGCTGGGGTTCGACGCGTTCGACGTGAAACTGGCGACCCGTCCAGAAAAGCGGGCCGGATCGGATGCGACCTGGGACAAGGCGGAAAAGGCCCTGGCCGACGCGGTGACGCAGGCCGGTCTTTCCTTCAGCGTCGAAGTGGGGGAAGGGGCTTTTTACGGTCCTAAACTGGAATTTCATTTGAAGGATTCGATCGGACGAAGCTGGCAATGCGGCACTCTGCAGCTCGATTTCGTTCTCCCTGAACGATTGAACGCGAATTATATCGGTGACGACGGCGCGAAGCATCGCCCGGTCATGTTGCACCGGGCGATTCTGGGCTCGATGGAACGGTTCATCGGTATCTTGATTGAAAACTACGCCGGAAAATTCCCTTTCTGGCTGACGCCAATCCAGGTGGCCGTGGTAACTATAACAAGCGCTCAGGACGTTTATGCGGAAGAAGTGGTGTCTGCCCTACAGCAGGTGGGCATACGGACCATCAAGGATATCTCACCCGATAAGATCAATTATAAGGTAAGGGAGCATTCCAACGCAAAAATTCCCGTTATTTTAGCTGTGGGAGGCCGTGAGCAGGAAAATCGTACCGTGGCGGTTCGACGGCTGGGGAGCAATGAGCAAAAAGTTTTACCGCTGACGGAAGTCGTCGCACTCCTCACAATAGAGGGAAAGGTACCGTAAAACGTGTTCTTTAAGACGATCTTTTAAAGATTGGCGCTGTTTTTTGACAAGTGAAACCGGCAGAGGATGGAATGAATCATTCGAAATTGATAGGATAAAAAATCAATACACTGATGTTGAGCATAATTGAATGATTGGGATATCCGCTTTATCAGGACATATGTCCTACGGCATGAAGAAACGTACCTCACAGTCCGCCGGACTGGGATGCATATTCGCTGCGTTGTTTCTATTTCTCTCCCTTATCAGTTATCACAGCGGCGACCCGTCGCTTAATCGCGCCTCCACCGCCCCTACCGCGAATATGATGGGACAACCGGGAGCGATTATCGCCGACCTGATGTTGCAGCTTTTCGGGGTCGGGTCGCTAATGATCGTCATGATGACCGCGGCCTGGGGCTGGCGCCTGATGATTGATCAGCGGCTCACCCGCCCGGCGCTGCGCTGCATGACGATGATGGTCTCACTGATCACCTTTTCCGTCGTCATGTTTTTCATACCCGCCCCTTCGGCATGGCTGTTCAACAGCGGCCTTGGCGGAAATCTGGGGATGCTTGTCTCTCTCGCCTGCTCGCATATGATACCGTCGCCGGTCATCCTCGCTGTTGCCGCAGTCTTGTGCGCTGCTTCAACGTTTTACGGGCTGGCCATACGGCGGGATGAGTGGGAAAGCATACGCGAAAAAACGCAAAGGACCGTAAAATCAGGGATGGAGGCGGGACGCCGCCTCCATCGACAGATTACCGGAAACAGGGAAACACTCTCTGATCTTCGTCAAACTTCCCTGCAGGTGAATCCCATTCATCGCCCGGAAATAAAAACGACAGTGGAACAGAACAAATCCTCATCCGCCAAACCGGTGCGGCATGTCAATGTCAGTGGACAGGAAGCGACGAAAAGCAGGCAACCTTCTTTCGAACTGCGTCACAAGAAAGGGGATTTTGAACTGCCCGCCTGTTCCCTGCTGACGGATGTTCCCCGGACAAAACAGGTCAACATCAACGCGGAAGCGCTTAAGCAGAATGCGTCCATGCTTGAATCCGTATTGAAGGATTTCGGGGTGAATGGTGAAATCATCAACATTCATCCCGGCCCTGTGGTGACTCTTTATGAACTGGAACCTTCTCCGGGAACCAAATCTTCCCGCGTGATAGGACTGGCGGATGACATCGCCCGCTCCATGAGTGCGGTATCTACGCGTATCTCTGTCATACCTGGCCGCAACGCTCTGGGGATAGAGCTTCCCAATACCACGCGCCAGACCGTTTACATGCGCGAGATTCTGGAACATGAAATTTTCAGTAAAACGAAAGCGCATCTCCCGATGGCGCTCGGAAAAAACATCGGTGGTGAACCGATCGTGGCGGACCTCGCCAAAATGCCGCATCTGCTGGTAGCGGGAACGACGGGCTCCGGAAAATCGGTCGCCATCAATACGATGATCACTTCATTGCTCTACCACCATACGCCGGAAACCTGCAAATTTATCATGATCGATCCCAAGATGCTGGAGCTTTCCGTCTACAACGATATTCCGCATCTGTTGACTCCGGTGGTGACGGAACCTGCAAAAGCGGTAGTGGCGCTGAAATGGACGGTCAAGGAAATGGAAAACCGCTATCGCGCCATGGCCGGCCTCGGCGTACGCAATATCGAAAATTACAATAAACGTATCGTAGAAGCGAAGCGTACCGGTGAAATGCTGACGCGTGAAGTCCAGACGGGTTTCGATGCGGATACGGGCCGTCCTGTCTACGAACGTCAGGAACTGGATAACACACCGCTTCCCTTTATCGTGGTCGTGGTGGACGAAATGGCGGATCTCATGCTGGTCGCCGGGAAAGATATCGAAGGGTCTATCCAGCGGCTGGCACAGATGGCGCGCGCCGCAGGGATACACATCATCATGGCGACGCAGCGTCCTTCCGTAGACGTGATTACGGGGGTCATCAAGGCGAATTTTCCGACTCGCATCAGTTTTCAGGTCACGTCGAAAATCGACAGCCGTACCATTCTGGGTGAACAGGGAGCGGAACAGCTGCTGGGGCAGGGGGATATGCTCTACATGGTGGGTGGGGGGCGTATCCTTCGGGTACACGGCCCTTTCATCAGTGATTCCGAAGTGGAGGATATCGTCACGCATCTTAAAAAACAGGGCGTTCCGGAATATATCGAGGAAGTTACCCGCGATGATAGCGCCGAAGGTGAGGGAGCCGGTGATGACGGCGCCGACGAGACCGAGGAAGACAGGCTCCTTTATGATCGTGCGGTCGCCATCGTGGCACGTGACCGAAAAGCCTCAACCAGTTATATTCAGCGTTGCCTGAAAATCGGCTATAACCGGGCCGCCACGTTGATCGAGCGTATGGAGCGCGATGGCGTGGTCAGCAGCGCTAACCATGTCGGCAAGCGGGAAGTGCTTGTACCGGAATCCCGTGATTGACAGGAATGGAAAATAATGCAACGCTGTTTTTTAAGTAATTGGTCGCATAATAGTTGTAAAATAGTAGGAAGGTGACAATGATTATACTTGGCGTGCCACTATGGTTCTGGCTGTTCTTTTTCGTGGTCGTCATCGTTCTGCTTGGATTTGATCTTGGAATCCTGAATAAAAAGGATCGAGAAATTACGATTAAGGAGAGCATCCGACTCTCCGCATTCTACATTACCATGGGACTGTTGTTCGGCCTGTTCGTGTGGGCGGAGCGCGGCTCTTACTTCGCATTCCAGTATTATACCGGATTCATCCTGGAGAAAACGCTCTCCATGGATAATATTTTCGTCATTTCCATGATTTTCAGCTATTTCGCGATTCCGCGACAATATCAGCATCGTGTGCTTTTCTGGGGAATTCTCGGCGTTATCATCCTGAGGGGAATTTTTATCGGGGTAGGGGCCGCCATCGTCGCTCAGTTTGAATGGGTACTTTATATCTTCGCGGCATTCCTGGTATTTACCGGCGTAAAAATGCTTTTCGCAGGCGATGAGGATGAGGCGGCGGATTTCAGTGACAATAAAATTTTCAAATTTTTAAGCCGCCGATATAATGTGACCGACCAGATTCACGGTAATGCCTTCGTCGTGAATAAGCCCCATCCGGAAACTGGGAAGGTGACACGCTATATTACCCCCTTGCTGGTATCATTGGTGATCATCGAATTTACCGACGTCATCTTCGCACTGGACTCCATTCCGGCCATCTTTTCCATCACCACGGACACGTTCGTCATCTACACCAGCAATATTTTCGCCATACTGGGATTGCGGGCGATGTACTTTTTGCTTTCAGCCATGATCGCACGGTTCGAATATCTTAAATACGCCATCTCCATCCTGCTGGTATTTATCGGATCAAAAATATTTTTCGCCAAATTCCTCTTTCCCGAGACCGGTAAGTTTCCCGCCGACCTTTCTTTGGGAATTACCTTGGCGATCTTGACGACAGGTGTGGTGATTTCCCTCAGGAAAACGAAACATTGAATAAATTCGGGCCAGTTGATATACTGGCTACCGTGTAAAGTTTTAGTCGAAAACATTCAAAGGAGAGCTCTATGCAGGTGATTGTTTCAGGTAAACAGGTGGACGTGGGTGACTCACTGCGTGTGTATATCGAAGAAAAACTTTCCGTAGGCGTTGCGAAATATGTGGACCGGATCAATACGCTTAAAGTCATCCTTTCCAAGGAAGGGCACGCGTTTCGCGTGGATATCTCAGGTAATTTAGGTACGCATTCCGGTCTAAGCCTGCAATCGCGCACCGAGGCTTCGGATCCTTACGGCGCTTTCGATGCGGCGGCGGCAAAAATCGAGAAACAGTTGCGGCGCTATAAAAGGCAGATCACCAACCACCATAACAGCAAAACCCCGGAGGAACTGGCCTTCAAAAGGATGTCCGGAACACATTACGTGATTTCCTCCGAAGATGAGAAGGAGGAATCATCCATCGATAATCCGTTGATTATCGCCGAAAATGATACGCATATCGAACATTTGACGGTAAGCGACGCCGTCATGCGCATGGACTTGGGAGAATTGCCTGCATTGTTATTTATCAACGCGGCGAGCGATAAACTCAACATGATTTATCGCCGTCCTGACGGACATATTGCCTGGGTATCGCCCGATGTCGGGGATGCGGTGACGAAAGCGGCCTGATCCGAACGCTGATGCAGCTCATTTTGATTACCGGACATTCGGGGGCGGGCAAGTCCGTTGCGCTGAAGGCATGTGAAGATCTTGGCTTCGCATGTATGGATAATATACCGATGGCGGTTATTTCCTCCGTCATCGAAGCGGTGGAACACCGCATCAAACGCTTGGCGATCTGTTCGGATATACGCAGTCCGGATTTTGATTCGGATCTTTTTTTGAAAGAGTTGGAAGTGCTCAAAGCACGGTATCAGTGTAAACTCTGGTTTTTAACCTGCCAGACAGACGTGCTCATAGCCCGCTATAACGCTACGAAACACCGGCATCCTTTATATAAAGAAAACTCGATCATCGAGAGTCTTCAACAGGAACGGCAGTTACTGGAACCGTTGCGCATGACGGCGGATGAAATGATTGATACCAGCAGTTTTAATCCACATGCCCTAAAACATTATCTTTCTCATCTTACTGATACGGTTTCAGGAAATTTATCGGTTCAGTTACTGTCTTTCTCTTATCAAAACGGACTGCCGCAGAATGCCGACATGGTGTTTGACGTGCGTTTTTTAAAAAACCCTTATTACGATGCCTCTTTAAAAATCTGCACGGGAAAAGATGAAGGCGTTGCAAAATTCATTGAGGAAGATGAGCATCTTTCTATATTCTTCAATCACCTGAAAAACCTGTTTTTCTTTTTACTGCCTCTTTATCAGCTGGAAGGAAAAAGTTATCTTACTCTAGCCTTCGGTTGCACCGGGGGACGCCACCGGTCTGTCTACATCTGCGAAACATTGCGCAAATACTTCAAAACCACGTTAAACATGAGCGTTACAGTGCTTCATCGCGAACTGGAACATCAGGCAGCTTGAAAAGCCGAACTATGGGCAGCCAATTCCTCTAACAGAGGCAACAGCTTTTTAACGCGATTATCACAAATGGAATAAAAGATATTTTGTCCATGCCTGCGTCCCTGCAATATCCCCTCCTGCCGCATACGGGCCAGATGCTGAGAGAGGGCGGGCTGAGATATGGATAAGGATTGTTCAAGTTTTGTAACGGTAGTCTCACCACTCATCAAATGGTGAAGAATCACCAGGCGGTGGACGTTGGCAATGACTTTCAGCAGTTGGACAGTTCCTTCCGCCTGCGTATCCAGCCTTAAATAAGGTGCTTCAATCATTGTCATTACATTTGTGTAATGAAGAAAATCCCATTTGTCATGTGAAATTTTGCAGAGCAACAGTGTAATCCTAGAATGGATATTATGGAAAGTAGATTCACAATTTTCGCATATGCTATTCTTCACCCATCCGTAGCGCAGCGATAAATGCGGAGTGTGGCACTTCCACATTCCCGATCGACCGCATTTTCTTTTTACCTTTTTTCTGTTTGTCCAGCAATTTACGTTTACGGGAAATGTCGCCACCATAACATTTTGCCGTCACGTCTTTGCGAAGTGCTGAAATGGTTTCGCGCGCGATTACTTTTCCGCCGATGGCCGCCTGAATAGGAATCTTGAATAAATGCTGTGGAATCAGATCTTTAAGACGTTTGCACAGCGCCCTCCCCCTGAATTCCGCTTGAGAGCGATGCGTAATGAGCGCCAGTGCGTCTACGGGTTCCGCATTCACAAGAACGCTAAGGAGCACCAGATCGCTTTCTTCATATCCATCCATGTGATAATCAAAGCTCGCATAGCCGCGTGAGCAGGATTTCAGGCGGTCGTAAAAGTCAAATACCACTTCGTTGAGCGGCAGCCGATATACCACCATCGCCCTGCCACCGATATAAGTCAGGTCCTGCTGAACGCCTCGTTTTTCGGTACATAAGGAAAGGACGTTACCGAGATATTCGTCCGGCACCATGATGGTCCCTTTAATCCACGGCTCTCGCATTTCCTTGATTTTGGTGGGGTCCGGCATATCCACCGGGTTATGCAGCGCCACCGTAGTCCCGTTGGTGAGATCCATTTCATAGACGACGCTGGGCGCGGTAGTGATGAGGTCGACGTCGTATTCCCTCTCCAGACGTTCCTGGATAATTTCCAGATGCAGCAGTCCCAGGAATCCGCAGCGAAATCCCATACCGAGCGCCGAGGAGCTTTCGATTTCATAATGAAAGCTGGCATCGTTGAGATGCAGTTTGGCGATGCTCTGCTTCAGATGCTCATATTCCGAGGTATCGGTCGGATAAAGGCCGCAAAAAACGACGGGCTGGCTGGGCTTGAATCCGGCGAGCGCCTGCGCCGCAGGTTTCAGGTCATCGGTGATGGTATCGCCCACGTTGGTGTCCGCCACCTGTTTTACGCCGGTAATGATATAGCCGACCTCACCGGCTCCCAGCTCACGCACCGTCAGTTTTTTAGGCGTGAATACCCCGACATCCTCCACCACATAGTTGGAAGCGTTCGACATCATGCGGATTTTCTGGCCTTTGCGAATCGTTCCGGCAAATACGCGGATCAGGATGATGACGCCGAGATACGTATCATACCAGCTATCTACCAGAAGAGCCTTCAGGGGCAGCGTATGCGGATTCGGGGCACTGTCATGACTCATAGGGGTCTTATGTATACTGCATTCCCTTCTGCCTCAAGCGCTCGTTTCACAAATAACAGCATTGATTGCAAAACGCTGACGGTTTCAGCGGGATGACCCCGCGGCCCCCGCACGATACGAATTCAGGTCGCAAACCAGCCCTTCCCGTGCGATAATGACGGATTGCCTGTATGTTTCCTTAATCTCGCGGGCACGGGCATCCAGCAGGTCATCCGTGGAATAAGGATCGTGATGAAACAGCACGACATTTCCGACCTTTGCCTGTTCGCCGAGTTTTACGGCATGCTGCCATGTGGAATGGCCCCATCCCTCATGAAGAGCGAAATCCCTTTCATCATAGGTACTGTCGTAAATAAATACATCACATCCAGAAATGAATGAGATCAAAGCTTGATCCAGCGTATCCCTGACATGCTCCACATCGGTAACATAACAGACGCTTTTACCCTGATAATTAATGCGGTAAGCCGTAGCGCGATCCGGGTGGTTCAAGGGAAGCGTAATAATCGAAATGCCGCGCTTTGCAAAATCTCCGTGATGCAGGGCATGGCCGGCCCTGAAATCATGAAACATCATGACGGAAGGAAAGGTCTTGAGCGCAATGGGAAACAGCGGGGGCGAAAGCAATTGTTCCAGCGCTTCGTGCAGGAGCCTCTCGGGAATCAGGTGACCCGCCCAGAAATTAACCTCAAACTGCGGATCGAACAGTTTCCGCATACAGCAAAGCCCCATGATATGGTCCATATGGGTATGGCTGAGCAGTATGTGCAAACGCTGGATATCCTCTTGCTCCGTCATCGGAAGGATGCCGGTTCCGGCATCCAGTGCGAATATCAGGTCCCCGCACCGGACTTCGACGCAGGAAGTATGGCCGCCGTAGCGTAGCATGCGGGCATCCGGTGTCGGAATGGTGCCTCGTACTCCCCAGAATTTTACATGAAAAGGGTTTGCCATAACTGACACAACAGCACGGATCCACCTAAATTTCAGTTAATTAG
Source organism: Rickettsiales bacterium (assembly GCA_965248995.1). Lineage (GTDB taxonomy): Bacteria > Pseudomonadota > Alphaproteobacteria > Rickettsiales > UBA998 > CBDFKY01. The sequence continues at coordinate 254,510 of CBDFKY010000016.1, forward strand.
GCCGGATAATCTGATGCGGGCTGTCGAGCGAAAAGGCCGGAATAGTGACGAGAAAAAGCTCTTTGGTCGCGGTATGCTGCATTTCATATTCTCCGACCATGTAGCCTGACGGAGTGGAAAGGACCGTGCCGCTGGTATATTGAAACCCTTCCCCTGATTTGATGATCGGCTGCTCCCCGACAACGCCCGCCCCTTTGACATGTTGCATCTGGCCGTTGCAGTCGGTAACTTCCCAGCGCCGGTTAAGGAGTTGCACCGTCTGGCCGCAACTATTTTCGATATTGATCGTGTAGGCCCATACGAAATGGTCTTCGTCCGGGTCCGATTGATCGTCGAGATAGACCGGCATCACGGAAATGGTAATGTTATGAGTCGATTTGGAGAACATGCGCTATTCCTACACCACAAAAAAACCGGATGCCAGTCCCTTTTTTAAAATGCAAACAGTGCAACTTCCTAAATTAATCAAGAAGTTACACTGCTTAAATTCCATCAATCATCCACTATGGTTTCAAAGACGAATGCGGGAAGGAACGATCAATCGAAAAAATCCCGTTTGCGCTGCAGTTTTCTGAAACGGCGGGCAGCTTCCTGCTGCTCCCTGACCCGGCGCTCGGAGGGCTTTTCAAAGTGTTTGCGCATTTTCATCTCGCGGTAAACGCCTTCACGCTGCAATTTCTTTTTCAGCGCGCGAAGAGCCTGCTCAATGTTGTTATCTCTGACATGTACTTCAATCACGATACTATTACCTCCCTTGGACGAAGGAGGCTAACACAGTGCGCCATGTATTACAAGTTCGTTATTGCAAGGGCGGGAAACTGCGATATAGTGGGGTCATCAATAACCGAGGGAATGATGACTAAAATTGGAAATGTCGCGGCCGACCAGCTTAAAAGTTATATCGAGCGTATTGAAAAGCTTGAAGAGGAAAAAGCCGATATTTCGGAAGGGATTCGCAACGTGTTCGCCGAAGCGAAAGGCAACGGTTATGATGCTAAGGCCATGCGCGGCGTACTCAAGCTGCGCAAGCTGGAATCACACGAACGCGAAGAGCAGGAATACATGCTGGATGTGTATAAAAAAGCGCTCGGCATGGCCTTTGACGAAGAGGCCGCCGCAGCCTGAACGGGGATCCTATTCAAAATCAGCGGCATTAGGCCCGGGCCCGTCGGGCGCTTCGATCGCGTAACCCGCTGAGCGTACCGTACGGATGACATCCACCTGCTTATCGTTATAATTCAGCGCCTTGCGAAGACGGCGGATATGGACGTCCACGGTACGTAATTCCACATAGATGTCATGCCCCCACACCGAATCCAGCAGTTGCTCACGTGAAAACACGCGGCCCGGATGTTCCACCAGATAGCGCAGCAGCCCGAACTCCGTCGGACTTAAATGGACTTCCACTCCGTTACGGGTCACTTTATGCGTGGCGAGATCCATCTTTATCCCCGCATATTCCATACGCTGCTCAGTCAGTGAAGGACGAATGCGCCGGAACACCGCCTTGATGCGCGCCACAAGCTCACTGGGGCTGAACGGCTTGACCATATAGTCGTCCGCACCGACGTCCAGACCCCGAATACGGTCGCTTTCCTCACCCCGTGCCGAGAGCATGATGATCGGCGTATTTTTCGTTTCCTGGTTCCAGCGGATCTGCTTGCAGACCTCGATGCCGGTCATGGAGGGCAGCATCCAATCAAGCACGATGATATCGGGCTTATATTCCTTGACCATCGTGACGGCCTCTTCCCCGTCTCCGGTGGTATACACACGAAACCCTTCCCGCTCAAGGTTATAGCGCAACATCGTCACGATGGCCGTTTCATCTTCCACGATCAGAACAGATGTTTCCATGGATTTCTTTTTCCTTAGTTAGTGTGTATCTTATATTTGGATACATTCTGGGTGGCGTCAACTCTTAAGTGCAAAGACTACCACGCAAGTCTTTACATCTACTAAATATGTGACGGGTAAAATGCGTTCCCTTGACGTAGAGGAAAACTGTCCTATGTTACGGATTATATCCTTCGATCTTCAAACGCCTTTTTCTGTCGCACCCCGTTTTGTTTCCGGGAAAATGATAAAAAGGGTGCGGCATAACGGATTGGAAAGCGATTTTTAACGGGAAATTATCGTTTCTATGACACTATCAGCAAATAAGAGGATGAGAGCGAAAGCAGAGGTTTCTGCGGCAGCGACCATGTCTTTTGAAAAGAGAACCACGCTAGACATTACGGGCAGCGACCCACGGGAAGATCACGGCAACCTGCTGCTTCTTGAGCTTCAGACGAAAGTCAAACGGCCACCCATGTTTAGAGTGCTCATGCTGAATGACGATTATACCCCGATGGAATTCGTGGTGGAAGTGCTAAGAACCATTTTCCACCAGCCGCAGGAAGAAGCGATAAGCGTCATGCTGGCGGTCCATCACCAGGGATCGGGCGTCTGCGGGATTTTTACCCGTGACGTGGCGGAAACGAAAATCGATCAGGTGGCGTGTCTGGCGCGTGAGCACGAATACCCTCTTCAGTGTCGTCTTGAGCAGGAATAATCTTCCGCTCTCATTCCTTCGGTTCATGTCATAAAACTGTCATCAAATGAAAGTAAATTAGATATTAATACTTTTTAAATACTTTCATACGTCGAATCATTACTGTTTTTTACTATCATTCAGCTTGGGATACATGATTTATGTTGTCAAAAAATCTGGAAGCGACACTGCACCGTGCCCTGGCGATTGCTAAAATTCACCACCATGAATTTTCAACGCTGGAGCATCTGCTGCTTGCACTGGCGGATGATCCTGACGCTTCCGCGGTACTGCGCGGATGCGGGGTGGATCTGGCGGTTTTGAAAAGGCAGCTCATGCAGTTCCTCGAGCGGGACCTGCAGCCGCTGGTAGTACAGATGCTTCAGGAAGCGAAACCTACCGCAGGATTCCAGCGGGCGATACACCGTGCGGCCATTCATGTGCAGTCCGCCGGAAAAACCGAGGTGACCGGTGCAAACGTGCTGGTGGCACTGTTTTCGGAAAAAGATTCCCATGCCGTATTTTTCCTGTCCGAACAGAACGTCGTCAGGTTGGATATCGTCAATTATATCAGCCACGGCATCGTAAAATACGGCGATTATATGCGGATTGGCCTGAGCAACGAATCGCTCAAATCCAGTAAGCCGCCGCTTGGCACGCCCGAAAATGAACCGAAAGAGGAAGGCTACTCTTTTTCGGCGGACGCTGGAACGGGGACAGCGGAAAATAACGACGCACTGACGCAATTCTGTGTAAACCTGAACAAGAAAGCCACTGAAGGGCGTACGGACATTCTGGTGGGCAGGGAGAGTGAGGTCGAACGCACTATCCAGATTTTATGCCGCCGCACTAAAAACAATCCCCTCTATGTCGGCGAAGCGGGCGTCGGAAAAACGGCGATCGCCGAAGGCCTAGCGCTGCGGATCGTACGTCATGAAGTGCCGGAAGTGCTGCGCAAGACGGTAATTTTCTCACTGGATATGGGATCGCTGATGGCGGGAACCCGCTACCGCGGTGATTTTGAAGAGCGCATGAAAGCGGTCATCAAGGAAATCGAGAAACTGCCCGGTGCCGTACTGTTCATTGATGAAATCCATACCATTATCGGCGCCGGATCGACTTCCGGCGGGGCGCTGGATGCCTGCAACCTGCTTAAGCCGGCACTGGCACGCGGGCGTTTCCGCTGCATGGGCTCCACCACGTTCAAAGAATATAAGAACCATATCGAAAAAGACCGGGCACTGGCGCGTCGTTTCCAGAAAATCGACGTCAACGAGCCGGACGTGGAAACCACGGTCAAAATCCTGCGGGGCTTGAAACCGTACTACGAAACGCATCATAAAGTACGCTACACGCCGCAGGCGATAAAAGCCGCCGCGGAACTCTCCGCCCGTTATATTCATGACCGTCAGTTGCCGGACAAGGCCATCGACGTGCTGGATGAGGCAGGCGCTTCGCAAATGCTGCTTCCCGAAGGAAAGCGCCGCAAAGTGATCACCCACAAGGAAATCGAGGCGGTCGTTTCCCTGATTGCGCGTATGCCTTCAAAAACCGTCACCATGGATGACGCGGCGATGCTGCGCAACCTGGAAGCGACCCTGCAGAAAAATGTCTACGGCCAGGACAAGGCGCTCGAAATGCTTAGCTCCGCGATTAAAGTATCCCGTGCCGGCCTGCGCGATCCGCATAAACCAATTGGCAATTACCTGTTCACGGGTGCCACCGGCGTCGGCAAGACCGAAGCTGCCAATCAACTGGCGAAAACCATGGGGATGGAGTTGCTGCGTTTCGACATGTCGGAATATATGGAGAAACATTCCGTCGCGGCACTGATCGGTGCCCCTCCGGGATATGTCGGCCATGAGGAAGGCGGGTTGCTGACCGACGCGGTAAGCAAGACGCCGTACGCGGTGGTATTGCTCGATGAGATCGAGAAAGCTCATCCGGATATTTTCAACATACTGCTGCAGGTGATGGATTACGGCAAACTGACCGACCAGAATGGCCGGAAAGTGGATTTCCGCAACGTCATCCTGATCATGACCAGTAACGCAGGCGCCTCCGACATGGAACGCGCACCTATCGGCTTCGGCCGGGAAGCACGCTCCGGGGAAGACGCCGAAGCGATCAACCGCCTGTTCACGCCGGAATTCCGCAACCGGCTCGACGCGGTTATTCCGTTTGCGCATTTGAGCGAAGACGTGATCGGTAAGGTAGTGGATAAATTTATGGGCGAACTGCAGAAACAACTGAGCGAACGGCACATCACCATCCATCTGCATGAAGAAGCACGCAGCTGGCTGATGGAACGCGGGTACGACCGCAAGAGCGGGGCCCGTCCTATGGGACGTCTGATCGCCGACCAGATCAAACGACCGCTGGCGGATGAAATCCTGTTTGGAACGTTGATCAAAGGCGGCAGCGTGGAAGTGACGGTAAAGGCGGACGCGCTGCATCTGGCGACAAAGCCCAGCGTTCATACGGAAAAATCCGTGCGCAGTTTAAGAGAAACAGAGCCAGCGTAAACAAAGTTTCGTACACCGCATGACCCCCGTAGAAAAATTCAAATCGATCATACAGGGTAGTGGGATCGATCCGATCGAGGATATCATCGGCACGAACGATCCCGATGTGATGGGGGTGGCGATACACCATTTCAATATGCAAAGCATTATCGGGTCAGACGCTTCGAGAAGTGCTGACCTGAAGGAATATATTCAAAAGTTAGCAAAAGCGCAGGCACGCTGTTATGAAAAGAATGATCCCGATTTTAAGCATACGGATGAAATTTCCTCTCACACAGAAAGCAGGATGCGCTGGAGCAGCAATGGGAAGCTCAACACGATAAGTTAAGCATATTAAGAAGAGCTCGTGCCATTGCGAGTGTAGTTGAAAAGTTTTCTTTGGATCAAAAGATAACCGCTGCCGAAGCGAAACTGACTGAATTAGAGGGAAATGTTGGGGGACCGCCCGCAGACAGCCCAACCTTCAGAACCGCCGCGATCAGTTTCAACCTCAAAGATCCGAACCGGCGAAACCCTATACACCACGGGTGCGGGCACCGGCTGAGGACGGCTCGACAGCTATTTACGCTCAAAAACTTAAAATGTTTAATGATGCATTGGCTATTGAAACGAATGTGGCACGCCGAACTTCACTGGAAGCTCAGATTGCCCAAATTTACAAAGACGCGCCAAGTCTCGCCGTTCATTCAGGAGATCCTTCACAGGATGCTCCCCAACAGAAAAAACTTCCCAGTTTCTCAGAAGAATTGCAAACTTTGCCTGTAAGGGCCAAGCTATCCCTGGAGACGCTGCCGGTTAAACTCGTTTTCGACCAGATCGGTATATTTGAGGAAGATTTAGCCCGCCAGAGCGATATAGCCCGCATAAGGCAAGTTGACGCGCAGGTCGCTGAAAAAGTGAAAATGTTCGAAGATGGGATGAAGAGTGCGGTCAAAATCCTCACCGACAAACTGCCAGATGTTACTTCAATGGGCGGCCGCGCCATGGCGTATCAGATTTATCTGGGCGTCGAACCTTCCGCTAAAACAGCGGAGGAAATTGTTTCCGACGCTTCGGACATATTCGCCCCTGTCATCAAAGCAATGAAAGCGAATCAGGAAATGGTGACGGCGCATAAAACAGACAGTGAACGCAGCGACGGATTCGCGGACAGAATTCGCCCCAACAACGGACAGGAGCGGAATCAGCAACGGCTGGACAAGCTGGCGAGACAACTTCAAAGCTTTATTTCAGAAGCATACGCCATTTCCCCCAATCAGGCGAAGGAGATTATGAACATGATCTTGCAGACCGAAGGCATCGCAGCAGGTCAGGGGCAATCCAAAACCTGAAAATCCGGTTATGCCCTAACTGCCTTTGACGGAAGAATCCGGTATCATCCTGGAGAGTTCCAGCATCCGCTCCAGTGGTTTGCGTGCCCGCTCGATCATCTCACCGCTTAAAATCAGTTCCGGGCTGCGGTCGCGCATGCAGGCATAGAGTTTTTCAATCGTATTAAGTTTCATATACGGGCAGTTGTTGCACGCGGGTGCACGCACCCGACGCCGCACCCGGAACGGGATAAAAGAGGCTGTTCGCCGAACGCTGCCGCATCTGGTGGATGATGCCCGGCTCGGTAAGCACGATGAATTCTTCTCCGGGATGCGTTTCCGCATATTTCAGCAAGGAAGACGTGGAACCGATATGGTGCGCATAGCCGAGCAAGGTTTCCGTACATTCGGGATGCGCGATGATATGCGCATCCGGATGCAGACTTCGCAGTTTCACCAGCTCGCTTTCCGAAAATCGCTCATGCACGATGCCAGGCCCCGTCCCACAGCAGCATGTCCCGTCCCGTTTTTCGTGAAAGATACCCCCCCAGATGCTTGTCCGGCGCGAACAGGATCGGCTGGTTTTCCGGAATACTGGCGATGATGGTTTCAGCGTTGGTGGAAGTGACGATGATATCGGTCTCGGCCTTTACCGCCGCCGAGCAGTTGATGTAAGTAATGGCGATATGATCCGGATGCGCTGCGCGAAACGCCTTGAACGCCTCCCCTTCGCAGGAATATTCCAGCGAACACCCCGCTTCTATATCCGGCAACAACACCTGTTTTTCAGGTGAGAGAATCTTCGCGCCCTCCGCCATGAATCTGACGCCGCAAAAGACGATCACCTCGGCTTGCGTAGCCGCGGCCCTGCGTGCCAGATTCAAGCGAATCACCACGAAATCGGCGA
>CBDFKY010000017.1:0-3535 GCA_965248995.1 Rickettsiales bacterium
TCCGGTGTAAACACCTTCTTCCTATCCTGAGTAGCGTTACTCAGGTGCTTTATCTATCGCTGTAAAAAATTTTCACCGCATGTATTGCTGGGTCGCCTATGACATCAGCAGCAACCGGTTGCGCCTGCGCATCCATAAGGCTTGTCGCAAAATCGGGCTGCTGCGGTACCAAAAATCGGTCTTCCTCGGCCAGGTGGCCGCCGAAGAACTGCGCGATCTCGAGCAGGAATGGCGGTTGTTACTAGCCCCGACCGATAAACTGGCCGTATTGCCCTTAGACAAACCGGCCTTTCAACTGCTGCTCCAACAAAGCAATGATGCGCGGATCCTGCGGATGGCCCAGGCTTTCGTGTTCCGCGATTTTTAAACTGCCAATCCGATTCCGGCTACCCGAATCCGGGTGACCGGAAATAAAAATAGATCATCATGGACTATCCCTTCACGTCTTTCAAATCCGAACTCCGGATCCGGCAACTGGCCGGCCTGTCGGATCACTTCCAGGCCCTGACCGATCCGGCCGGCCTGGGCCGCCTGCTCGGCGTACCGGAAAATACCCTGCTCCAACTGGCCGGACACCCGCAGTACCACAGTTTCTACATCCCCAAGCCCGGCGGTCAGAAGCGCTTTATCCAGCACCCGGCCCCGGCTTTGAAAGTGCTGCAGCAACGGCTCAACCGCTACCTGCAGGCGGTGTATTACGGCCTCCGGCCCGACTGCGCGCAGGGTTTCCTGCTTTGCCCGCAGGATGATCCGCAGCCGCGCAACATCTACACCAATGCGCTGGCCCACTGCAAAAGCGAGTGGTTCCTGAACGTGGACCTGCAGGATTTCTTCCACACCGTCACGCTGACCCACCTGCGCAACCTCTTCCGCCACCTGTTTTTCTTCCCACCGGCACTCACCAACGTGCTGACCGGCCTGACTACCTGCCAGGGCCGCCTGCCGATGGGGGCGCCGACCTCGCCGGTGCTGAGCAACCTGGTCTGCCTGCTGCCCGACCACCAGCTGACCATCCTGGCCGAACAGGCCGGCGCCGTATATACCCGCTACGCCGACGACATGACCTTTTCCTTTGCCGCGCAGCCGCGTCCGGCCTTCCTGGAAGCCGTCCGGCAGATCCTGCTGTTGCAGAATTTCAAACTCAACGAGGCGAAACTGCGGCTGCAATCCCGCCTCGAACAACCGGAGATCACCGGCCTGGTCATCGGTCGCGGACCCCTGCCCACGCTGAGCAAACCCTGGCTGCGGCGCCTGAAAGAGGAAGTGCGGATGCTGCGCTGGCTGTTGAGCGAGGCCGTGCGCGAACGCGGCATCTTCCACGCCTACGTGTTCGACCGCTTCCGGCAGTCGGTACGCGGGCAGGTGGAGTTCGTGGGCTTCGTGCTGGGGAAGGACGACCGGGTGTACCGGAAGCTGGCGGGGAAAGGGCTGGGGTAGGGGGATTTGGATCAAAGTGCGGGCGGGATCAATTGTTGCCGGATACCGCTTTTGGCCGGGTATGGGAGCCGGTACCATTCGCCTATTAAGCATGCGTGGTGTACGCTACGTTTGTCATCCTGACGGGAACCGTCCACGCTAAGTACGTTTTTCACTCGTAGAGCGGACAGTTCCCGTCAGGTTGACAAAAACAGCTTAGGTGGATATCATGAGCAATTACCCGTTTCCGCCGCTCGTGGTGTTTTCACCACGAGCATTTACCCCGCAATGCCCGGCTTTAACCGTCTTATGTTGTTTTTGGCGGTTCGCAGTTTTGGCTTATTCGTAGCATCCTGGTGGCGTTGCACGTGGTGAAAAACACCACGTGCGGCGGGGGATTGGCGAACACCTGGCGAGGCGGAAATTACCTACCCGCTCTTTCTACGGGGAAACTTATTACCGATCGGATTATGGCCATGCTCTTCATAGTACGCATCGATGTATTCCCGCTCAACTTTCAAGGCCTCTCTGCGGCCTGGAATATCGGTTCTCAGGATTACTGCATCGAATTTATGGTATTCTGCGGCCAGGTTTAATGCTTCCAATTGATCGCGGGAGCGAGCGGAGAGTCCATCCACATCGATCGGGTCATCCGAAATACCGTACTTGAAAGTATCCCGGTTCATACTCCTGAAAATATCGTACAGATGATGCGGGTTGGAATTTTCCTTGTCGTTGCCGTGCATGAAGAGGTTGCTTAAATGGGATTTACGCAGCATTTTTCTCCCAGCCCTTCGGATTGCTGAAGGTCTCAATTGGATAAGCAGGCACAAAGTGCATCAGGGCGCCTTTCTGGCGCTGATACGCATCGTTGGCAATATGTAACAACGGGGCAAACTCCAGATTTTTGGGCATGGCAGCCGGATCCTGGCGGGCCTGCTCATATACTTCCCGGCCGTTGGCTACGGCAGCCAGCCGGGCAAATAAAAATCCATCCGGTGAAAATTCATCCTCTTGTTCCAGGTAGGCGTTATCGCCGATATTACGGGCGTGTTCCTCCGTATCCAGCAGGTAAACTTTCCAGGAAAGAATATCCTTAAAATCGTAGATGTGGCGAAGCGGGCCGGCGGCCAACGCCACCACCACCGGTTCGATAACTGCCAGGTCGTTTCCCGTTTGGCTCCAATCGAGGCGGGCGATTAACATCCAGAATTCCTGTTCGCTTAAACCGCCCGTGACCGGTTCGTCGCTGAGTTCGATGCGCACCGAAGCGTTAGGATACTTTTCCTGCAGGTCAAGGATCGTCTCGGGGCTGATGTTGCGAAGCGGATAACGCAGGGTGTTGGTCATGGCCGGAGCGGTTGGATGGGTAAAAATAAGGATTAGCGGGCAATAAATAAAACAGCGTGGAGCGATTCTCCGACGGGAAAGTCTTTGACCTTCCTGATAAACACTGATCCATATACCCTTTCAACGTGATTAAACGGGCTAATCCGCCTTTTCGCAGAGGATGGTTTAGCAGGCCCCGGAAGAGATCAAGGTACACTTTGAACAGAAGCCTGTCGCAATCCGCCTTTTCGCAGAGGATGGTTTAGCAGGATCAAACCTGACCCTCCACAATACTCTCACGAGCGTCGTCGCAATCCGCCTTTTCGCAGAGGATGGTTTAGCAGACATGCGTGAGTGGAAGCAATACGTCATCGACAACGGTCGCAATCCGCCTTTTCGCAGAGGATGGTTTAGCAGACTCACTTACGCAACTCAACGCCTGGCGTCGCACGCGTCGCAATCCGCCTTTTCGCAGAGGATGGTTTAGCAGCGGCGCTAAGGAAATGCTCGTAAACAGTATGGGCGGTCGCAATCCGCCTTTTCGCAGAGGATGGTTTAGCAGAATATGAAAGCAGCCAACACGACGATACTGTGCTGAGTCGCAATCCGCCTTTTCGCAGAGGATGGTTTAGCAGTCAGGCAAAGACAAAGGCAGGTGAGCGGGAAAGGATCAGTCGCAATCCGCCTTTTCGCAGAGGATGGTTTAGCAGCTTGCATTTATTCGTCGGAACCTATCATAAATTCAAGTCGCAATCCGCCTTTTCGCAGAGGATGGTTTAGCAGGCCTTCA
>CBDFKY010000018.1:0-8043 GCA_965248995.1 Rickettsiales bacterium
AGGTTGAGAAAGCCCTGTACTGCGTCCATCACCTCAGTGTAGCGCGTCTTGCATCCGCTGAAAACCCTTTCTATAGTGCTCCCAATTAAGAATTCGTCATTTCATAACAATTCCTGATATATAGTGATTCGCCTTTAAAATGTCCCATTTTATAAGGCGATAAAACGACTATACTTATATGTTTTATAGTGATTTTATCGCATTTATAATTTCCATAAAATGGGGAATTATAAATGCGAATCACTATAGATAAAAACGCTATAAAACATATAATTATAACCATTTTTTTTAAAAATGACTCTATGCTGGGAACATGTCCAAACGCCCTTACCGCCTTTTCCCAGTTCCTCTGGCCAGCGGATTAACCCAGCCCATGCAGCGCGTACTGCAAAGGCGAGGGCTCGACCATGCGCCCCTGTTGCATTACTGGCCGGAAGCGGTGGGGGAAAGTTTTGCTCCTTATGCGCAACCGCTCAGGCTTAGCGGGGGAAGGGGAAAGAATGGCGGCAAGGTTTTAACGGGCGCCGTGCTCACGGTGAAAATACACCCGGCTTACGCGACCCTGTTCGCGTATGAAACGGAAGCGGTGTTGCAGCGCCTCACCACCCTGCTCGGCTACCGTCCGGCGGACCGGATCAGCCTGGTGCAATAGCACCGGCTTATTTCGCCAATCCCTTCTCCAGCTTTTCCTTGATCCGTTCTTCCGCGCCGCGTTCGGTCGGTTTGAACAGCAGCGCCCGTTCCCAGTGATAGCGCGCTTCGGTCTGCCGACCCAGATGCCAGAGGATATCGCCATAATGCTCGTTCATGGTGGGGTCTTCCGGCATGAGGCCGAGCGCCTGCTCCAGTTGGGCGTAAGCTCCTTTATAGTCTCGTTTAAGATAAAGGGCGTAGCCGTAACTGTCCATGATGTTGGGCTCGGTCGGAGAAGCCGCCAGCGCGGTTTTCAGCATCTGCTCCGCCTGCTCCAACTTCTCTCCTCGCATCTGCCAGCTATAGCCGAGGTAATTGAGCACCTGCGGTTCGTTCGGTTGCAATTTCAGCGTTGCCTGGAAGTCGGCGAGCGCCTTGTCCCAGTCTCCCGCCTGGTCATACATCACGCCACGCTGGAACAGAAGCGGCCAGTCATAAGGCTTGAGTCCGTTCAACGCTTCCAGTGCCCGGGCATACTCTTCCGCGGCGCCTGCGTAATGCTTGTCGATACGCTCCAGATCCCCGAGCATCACCGCGACGTTGTAGGCAGCATGCCGGGTTTCCTGCATCTTGTGGAGCAGGGCGCGCGCCTGCCCGCTTTCCCCGTTTGCATGATAGGTTCTGGCGAGATAAAGCGTCGCGACTTCTTTTAAAAACGGTGGCGCGCTCACGCGCTGGTACGTGGCTATCGCGGAGGCATATTGCCGGCTCTCCTCCTGCGCCTGGCCGAGGCTGAGGCGGGTGAGCTGGTCTTCCGGCCGTACGTAGAGGGAAAGCTGGAAAAAGGATTGCGCCTCTTCGTTGATCCCCTCATGCAGCAGCAGGGAGCCGATATTGGCGAGAATCTCGGCGATACCGCCTTTGAGCGAGGTGACGGCGGAACCGCCATAGGCGCTGATCTCGGTCACGTAACCGGCGTCATCACGCAGGTTCCAGAACGCTTCCCTGCCCTTGATCTCTCTCACGCCCTTTATCAACGAAATCGCCCGCTCATGCTTACCAGAAGCTTCGAAAAACCGTACGGCGGCGAAAATGGTGGCGTCGGGCACGAACCGCAGCGAAGAAATGGCGGCCTCATACGAAGCGCCCGTCGATTGCTTGTCCCCGAGCAACTGGTACTGCAACGCCTCATGATAGCTCTGCAGGACGTTGTACATGCCCTGCTTAAGCGTATCGGCCACGTCCACCCTCACCGTTCCGCCCGTGTTGGCGAAAGAAAACCAGCTTTCGGTAAACGGCAGGATGAGGGATTGCAGTCCGTCCGGCTTCAATTTCGTGGCGGCTAAGGTCGCCGCTCTTGCGTCACCGCCGTGCAACGCTTCGACGAGCTGCAGCAGCTGTACCGCGCCGGAGGATTGCTGTGATGGGGCGGTGCGGTGGGAGAGGGCGATGGCTTTTTCGACGTTTCCGGAAAGCAGGTGATGGCGCATGGAAAGCATGAGGATGCCTTCCTTGGGCGGCGTATTTCCGAATACTCTGTCGATATATTCCGCGGCTTTCCGGTGATCGCCCATAAGGCTGGCGTGATGGGCGTTCAGGTAGTTTCCGGCCGTGTCACCATGGTAAGGGGTGGCGACGGTCGAGCCGGTGGTTTCCTTGACGGTTACAGAGAGCGGGGCAGCGGGCGCGGCCGGTGAAACCGGGTGGATGCGTTCGTAAAAACCCATACCGCAGGCAAAGGCAAGCAACGTACCGAGAAACAGGGGAAGGAGCAACGAGCGACGCATGAACCATAATCTACGAGGTGAAAACAGGCGCGATGATGTGCCCCGCATCCGTAAAAGTCAAGGGGGACTCATCTAAAATCCTGGTTTGACGTTAAAAATATCAGGAGGTGTTTACGCATCCTTCACGATTATCGGATATCATGTTTTCCTCTGTCAGGGTCCCTCTTAATATACTTAATTTCTTAAAAGAAGGATGATGTAGTGGATAGTGGATAGCTGTGAATCAGGTGCATAAGAGTTATCCCGCTTCCTTCCACAGCGTTTGCGGTAATCCCGGGCGATAAAATCTTTTCATGCGAACGGATTACGGGCTTATCCCCTTTATCCACAAGCGGCGATATTTACGGCCTGTGAAAACTTAAATCGGGGGAAGAAGGCGGTATAAGCTGGGAGCAAAACAGGGATAAGCGTCCAGCACGATCTATCCCCCGCTTATGATGGTACGCATACGCCGCTTATACACATATTATCCACAACACGTCATAGTGCTTCCGAACAATTTCCGTACGGAAATCTTTGGATAAAATCACTATAAAACATATAAGTCACTATAAAATATATAAGTATAGTCGTTTTATCGCCTTATAAAATGGGACATTTTAAAGGCGAACGACTATATGAATTACTATGGAAAGGGGTCCGCTCCAGCAGGCAGGCATCGCCCGTACGAATAAAAACGGTAGTTCCGAGCGATGGCATGTGCGTAGGCCGCATGCATCCGCTCCCGGCCGCTAAAGGCGGAGACCAGCATGAACAGGGTGGATTTCGGCAGGTGGAAATTGGTAAGCAGCCGGTCCACCGCCCGGAAACGGTAACCGGGGGTGATGAAAATGGAGGTCTCGGCGGCGAAAGGGCGGATGGTTCCGTCGGCGTCCGTCGCCGATTCCAGCGTCCGCAAGCTCGTCGTTCCGACCGCCACGATGCGCTTGCCCGACCGCTTCGCTTCGTTCAGGGCATCGGCGACGGAAGGCAGGATTTCGCCGTATTCGCTATGCATGACATGATCCGCGGTGTCTTCCGCCTTGACCGGCAGGAACGTGCCGCCCCCCACATGCAGGGTGATCTCGTGCATTTCCACCCCTTTCGCCCGCAACCCTGCCAGAAGATCGTTCGTAAAATGCAGCCCTGCCGTCGGCGCCGCGACGGAACCCGCATGCCTGGCATAGACCGTCTGGTAGCGCTCCCTGTCTTCCGCGGTATGCCCGTCTTTCCGGGCGATATAAGGCGGCAGCGGTATCTGCCCGATTTTCTCCAGCGCCTGCCAGAAAGTTTCCGTATCCGCGCAGTCGAAGCGCACCACTACTTCCCCGCTGTCGCATTTTTCCGTGAGCGTGGCGGTGAGCGTCGCATCCTCGCTGGAAAAAACCAGCGTCTGACCCACTTTCAAACGTTTGCCGGGCCGCGCGAAACAGCGCCAGTGGAGCGCAGAAAGGCATTTATGGAGCAGCAGTTCGACGAACATCTCCCCGCGCCTGCCATAAAGCCGCGCCGGGATGACCCGGGTATTGTTGAACACCAGCACGTCCTCGGCGTCGAACATGTCCGTCAATGCATAAATATGGCGATCATGAAACTGCGAACTAGTGACATGCAACAGCCGCGCGTCCTCCCGCTTTTCCGGCGGCATATGGGCGATACGGTCTTCGGGGAGATGAAAATCGAACAGGGACGTTTGCATAAAAATATAAGGTAATCCGGAAAGCAAAAAAAACCCATCACAAGAGTAATGGGCTAACGATCATCGGCGCCGGTCTGATCGTCCGGATTCTGGTTGGGATCGTTATCTCCCCAGGGATCGGCCGGTGTCCCTCTTGGGAAAGGATCGAAATCAGGAATCAGAAAAAAGATTTTGCCACCAGTGAGCACTATAACCGCATTATTCCACAGCGAGGGCTGTTGAAAATACATAATCAATAGCATGATACTCCTAGGGTATATATGTGAATTCCCTGCGCCATAATGTAACGAAACGGCACAGGGAATGAAATTTCACACAAAAGTCAACGCGCTTAAACTAGTCTGATCGCAAGGTTTTGCAAGCGGTTTTCCAGCAACCGGAGTTACTGGCCGACCGCCGCTTTGGCAGGGGCGGCCGGAGTCTTAGCGCCTTTCGCCTCGTCCGCCGCCACCGTCATCTTGACGATCTTGTCAGGCTCGCTCACCTTGCCGTTATCGCCTTTATCCCCTTTCTTGATCTTATCGACCACGTCCATGCCCGAAGTCACTTTTCCGAACGCCGTATATTGACGGTCCAGGAACGTGGAATCGGCGAGTACGATAAAGAACTGGCTGTTGGCGGAATTGGGGCTGCCGGCCCGCGCCATGGAGACGATGCCGCGCTTATGCGACACGTCGTTGAACTCGGCTTTCAGGTCCGGCTTGGAAGAACCGCCGGAACCCGTACCGGTCGGGTCGCCCGTCTGCGCCATGAACCCGTCGATCACGCGGTGGAACACCACGCCGTTATAAAATCCTTCACGCGTCAGTTCCTTGATCCGCTTCACATGCTGGGGCGCCTTGTCCTTCAGCAGTTCAATGGTGATCCGCCCGTCTTTCGTGTCCAGGTAAATCGTATTTTCCGCGTCCGCCGCCGCGACGTTCTTTGCCATCATTCCTCCTACTATCAATCCGAATGCGAGTGTTTTCAAATGTTTCATGGTGTTTTCCTTGCCTATGATGCGCCGGACTATAGCAAATGATACCGCAAATACCATCAAAATGCGCAAGCGCTGAACAGGCCTGACTTTAACCTAAAGGTCGTTTTGTCCTTGTCGGCTATCCGGGAACGTTCTAACTGAACGACTATAGAGATTGAAATAAATATTTATTAATACTAAGATGAAAGCACGTCTATCATTTATATCCATGAATCACACATTGTATGTAACCTTTCCTGAAGGTTACAAGTTAAGGGAAGCGAGCATGCAAACAGCCGCCATCGGTGGTCTGATCGGTATGTGGAGCCCGGAGGATCAACAGAAAATGGTTGATTACTCCGTAATTCCTCGCTCGACCGGTACGGATAATCCACTTTTCCTGGGGACAATAGAATTTACCGGAGATCCTCTCTCCGATTCTCATCTGAAATTCCTGAAACACAGAATGCAGATCAACTGGCAGGCTTCCAAATTAATCTTAAGCTCTACCTCTCCTGATTAGCGATAATCGGGATTTTTTTTAAAGGACATACCTATGCGGCCCCTACGGCAGGCTATTTCTTGATAATGGTCATTTTATGAATTTTCTCCGACAATGGTTTTGTTAACGCATAAGGAGAACACCATGACCGCGAAGAAAAAACCCGCTGAATCGAAAACGAGTCAAAAATCCTGCTGGAAAGGATATGAGCGCGTACCCGGTACGAAAGCGGGTGACAAAGGCAGCTGCCGCAAAAAAGATTAGCGCTCACGCATGAAAGCAAGCAATCCGTCCAGCGGCAGCCCTTTAATGGCAGAGGTGCTGCCCTGAACCGATTCAAACAGCGTATGTCCCGTTTTTTCATACGCATAGGCGCCGCAGGCGCCAAAAGGTCTATCTCTCTCGAGATAGGCCTCTATCGCTTGTGCATCCATAGCTTTCATGCGCAGAGTGACGGTTTCCACTTCTTCCCACAAAAGCTTCCTCTCACGATAGACACAAGCGGCACTATGCTGGAAATGCGTACGTCCTTGCAAAGCCGTTAAATGGGAAATGGCGGCATCCATCGTGCCAGGCTTGCCGAAAATGCGGCCTTCCATCGCACAAATCTGATCCGCCCCGATCACGTATGCGCCTGAGTGAAGGTAGCTCACCGTCTCCGCTTTGCCGCGCGCCAGCAACGCCGCCTGAACGTCCGGCGCCAGATGATTGATCCGGTCTTTCTCCGCCTCTTCATCATAAGGCGAGGGAACGACCGTAAACGCGACTCCCGCTTCCGCCAGTATTTCCGCCCGTACGGGGGAGGCGGAAGCCAGGATGAGGGGACGGCGAAACGGATTCATGTCCGACTCGTAGCATAGCCGCCAAGGAAAAGGAAGTGCTTGACCGCGGACCTCAGGCTATTGTATCTAGGGTGACTCTTTTGAAGGGTATGGCGGGTGTAGCTCAGTTGGTTAGAGCGCCAGTTTGTGGTACTGGAGGTCGCGGGTTCGAAACCCGTCACTCGCCCCATTCAAAAAGACGCTATACTATTTTCCAAAGGCCTTCAAAAATAATTCGGAAACACTATAGTAATCTGTCTTGGTTTGATTGATGTAGCGGGAAAGATAGAAGATAGGCGTATCGAGCAGGCCGTGCTTTACAAGATAAAGGATGTTGATAATCCTGCCGGTACGGCCGTTCCCGTCAAAGAACGGGTGAATGCTTTCAAACTGATGGTGGATGATCGCCATCTTCATCAAAGCGTCCATGTCGGCAAGGCTGTCGTCATTGATGAAACGCTCCAGATTCTGCATATGCGCTTCAATCTCCTGCAGGGACTGCGGCGGAGTATAGACCGTTTCACCGGTAAAATCTTTTTAAGCGCCGTGCCCGCCTGCGAACGAAAGCCTGCGTCATTTCCTTCCGGTTCCTGCTGAATCGCTTTGATGAGGGCATTGGTCAGCAAGCCACCGTTCTTCACGTTTCCATATCCGTTGCGAAGTGCGGAGGCGTAGAGATGCACGTGCCCGGCGGCCTGGCTGGCGAATTGCTGGAGTGCGATGTCGCTCTGATACAGTTCGTCATGCGTGGTCACGATGCTTTCGATGGCGGAACTGTCTTTTGCTTCCTGCAATGACAGGGTGTTGATAAGGATCGCCTGGTTCGGCATGGTGGAAGCGAATCCTTTGAGTTCAGCTAACGCGCGCGAAGCCTCTTTCACTTTTCTGAGCACCGTTTTATTTTCGGGGTCGTCAGGCAGCGGCAAGGTTGGAATCCGGTAGCTCGCTTTCAACGAAGCGCCGTTTTCCCGCACGGTTCGTATGTTCATAAACCCCCTGCCTCGCAAAGGTTCTTGTTTCTTATAGAGTCATTTAACGTAAAAGCCGAACGGATATAGTGATTCGCATTTATAATTCCCCATTTTATGGGAATTATAAATGCGATAAAATCACTATAAAACATATAAGTATAGTCGTTTTATCGCCTTATAAAATGGGACATTTTAAAGGCGAACGACTATAGCTGCTATTGTCATCCTGAGCGTAGCGAAGGATCATCTGCAACCGGACGGGATCCTTCGCTACGCTCAGGATGACAAAACTCTTTTTACTCCGTTCAATACTTAAGTTTAAAAACTGTAGCGGATGGAAGTAAAACAGCGCCAGCGTTCAAATCCACGCAAAAGAAAAAATATCCGGCCGGTGATAATGCCCCGTCACGTCAAGGTCATACCCGGCTTTTATGCGTTCTTCCATATCGATGTCGGCGATTAGCAGCCGCGTTTCGCCGTAAACCGGTTCCACTATGTAGTTCCCCATGGGGTTCACGATGCAACTGCCGCCGCGAATCAGAGTATTGCTGGCAGGTAATTTTGCATGCTCCCGCCAGTGGACCGGGAAATGATCGAGCGTCAGAACCTGGCAGGCGCTGAGCACGAAGCAGCATCCTTCACGGGCGATGTGACGGAGCGTATGCTGCCAGTTGTCACGGTCGTCCACGGTCG
>CBDFKY010000019.1:0-51857 GCA_965248995.1 Rickettsiales bacterium
AATTCTTGAAATACAATATTTTGACGCCACGCGTGGAACCGAGCCGGAGAGCGCTATGTTCCAGGGGGCCGGGTTCCGGGGAAGCGATGAAAATGGAAAAGCGCGCGTGACATTACGGACATCACATATATCGGAAGCGACATTCAGTCTGGTCATCGTCATGGATCACGCACTATCAGTTGTCGGGCTATCGATTTTCAAGCTTTCCTTGCGAAAGGCAGGTCATGCCGTCATTCTCCCGCACGTTAGAGTAAAGACGGCGTCTTTGTCAAAAGCAAGTTACAGCAAGTGCATATGGAACGGATTTTTTATCCTGAATCTGCTGATAGTTTCCATCATTGTGTCATCCAATCCCGCCCATGCCGCGATCGAAGCGGGCAAACGCTTCTTTTCTCTGGAAAAACAGAAAGGCGTGAATATCATCCGGCCTTCAGGGGGCACGGCGTCCGCCGGCGGTGATTTCATGCCGCTCAAGAAATACCAGAAGTCCCAGGGATTCCCAGAAGTGAAGGTCCTGCGCCTCACGCCGCCGGTGCAGACGAAAATTCCGGCGGGCCGCGATTTCCGTGAAGCCTCCCTTCTCCTTCACGATGACACGCCGCTCGGTAACATACCCGTTCCCCGCGCGGACGGGGATTTCGTCTGGCCCATTCCCCGCGCTTACAAACAATATATCAGTTCGCCGTTCGGCTATCGCACCCATCCGGTCACGAAACGCTACTCACTGCATAAAGGGGTGGACATCGCCGCCGATATCGGCACGCCGGTGGTGGCCACGCATACGGGAATCGTCGAGGAAGTAGGACGCGGCGGCACCATGGGCAGGTTCATCAAGATCCGTCATGATGCAGAGAGTTACAGCGTCTACGGCCACTTGAGCGACACGCATGTGCGCGAAGGCGAGCATGTCATGGCCGGAGCGGTGATCGGCAATGTCGGCTCCAGCGGGCGCACCACCGGCGCCCACCTGCATTACGCGCTGCAGATCGCAGGACAGACCGTCGATCCGATGCCGTATTTCCAGCCGACGCGGCAGGCCAAAAAACTCGACGTCCTCGCCGCCAACGACTGATGTTGCCCCGCTCCCGCAACCGTCTCGACCTGATACGACTGCTTGCCGCGCTGACCGTATTACTGATCCATTCCATCCCGATCTACGGCCTGAAAAACCATCTGTTCCCGCAGATCGGTCTGGCCGGTGAAATGGCGGTGATGGTCTTTTTCACGATCAGCGGCTATCTGATTACCGGCAGTTATCTCGCCTCCCGCTCGCTGAAACCGTTTCTCCTCAACCGAAGCCTGCGTATTTTTCCGGGACTGATCGGCGTCACGCTGTGCAGTATCGCGCTCGGCGCGGCGCTGACCTCCCTTCCCCTGCACACGTACCTGCATGATCCGGCCACGTGGCATTATCTTCAGAATATCCTGCTGTATCCGCAGGTCGGCACGCTGCCCGGCGTGTTTGAAACGAACCCGATTCCTTTGGCTCTCAACGGTTCCCTCTGGACGCTACGCATCGAATTCACCATGTACCTGCTGATACCGGTGCTCGCTTTCTTAAGACTGCTGACTCCGGAACGCATTCTCTGGATAGTCGCGGCGTTCTGGATCGCTTTCAATCATGTGCTAAATCTGCCGTACCCCCCACTGGTTTTCTACATGGAAAGCCTGGCGATTGCCAAGTTCGGTATCTCGTTCATGCTCGGCAGCGCCCTGTATCTCTGGCGTGACCGCATCACGCTGCGCGCCGACATCGCATGGCTTTGCCTGATACTGCTGACAGGGAGTTTCAAAACCCCCTCCGTCGGGTTCGCGACATTGCTGCTGATCCCCTACCCCACACTCTATTTCGGATTGCAGCCCTCACGCTGGCGGTTCCCCGATATTTCCTACGGCGTGTATATCTTCGCGTTTCCCCTGCAGCAGACCTATATGCAGCTGATTGGCAGGTCCCTGCCTCCGGTCTGGTTTCCGCTTACGGTGATTCCGTGCGTGGGGATATGCGCCCTGCTGTCATGGTACGGAATCGAAAAACCGATGCTACGCCTGAAACGTCAGAGCACCCGCAAGATCGTCGATTAGATCCTCCGCGTTCTCGATACCGACCGAAAGGCGGATCAGCCCCGTCTTCTATACCGACGCTGCGGCGAACCTCCGCAGGAATGGAAGCGTGAGTCATGATGGCAGGATGCTCGATCAAACTCTCAATTCCCCCCAGACTTTCCGCCAGGGTAAAGATGGCCACCCGCTTCAGCATGGCGACCGCCGCAGCCTCCCCGCCTTTCAGGATGGCGGATACCATCCCGCCGCCGGTTTTCATCTGCCGTGTTGCGAGCGCATGTTGCGGATGGCTCGGCAAACCGGGGTAAATCACACGCTCCACCGCCGGATGCGCTTCCAGCCAGCCTGCAACGGCTAGCGCATTGCTGGAATGGCGCTCCATGCGCAGGCCGAGCGTCTTGACGCCTCGATGCGCCAGAAAACTGTCGAACGGTCCGGCGATCGCGCCGACCGCGTTTTGAATAAATCCCAGCCGCTCGGCGATTTCCTTATCCCCGCCCGCCACCGCGATCCCGCCGATTATGTCCGAATGACCATTCAGATATTTGGTGGCGGAATGAATGACGATATCCGCACCCAGTTCCAGCGGGCGCTGCAGATACGGCGTGGCGAACGTATTATCGACCACGACGATCAGCTGATGCCGGTGGGCGATGGCGCATATCCGCTCCAGATCGACCAGTTTGAGCAGCGGGTTGGTCGGCGTTTCCAGCCAGACCATTTTCGTATCCGGGCGAAGCGCCTCCTCCAGACATTCTGAGCAGCTCAGATCCGCGTAAGTCACTTCCAGCCCCGCCGAGCGCTTCCGCACCCGCTCAAACAACCGGTAAGTCCCGCCGTACAGATCATCCATCGCGACGATATGCGAGCCCGCCTCCAGCAGTTCCAGCACGGCGGAAGCGGCGGCCAGCCCCGAAGCGAACGCAAAACCCGCGCTGCCCCCTTCCAGATTCGCCACCGCCCGCTCATAGGCGAAACGGGTCGGGTTGTGGCTGCGCCCGTAATCGAACCCCTTATGCTCGCCCGGCGCTGTTTGCGCGTAAGTGGACGTGGCGTAGATCGGTATGATGACCGCCCCGGTGGTCTCGTCCACCGTCTGTCCGGCGTGAATGGCGCGGGTATCAAATCCGTGGGTGTTATGCTGTCTGGTCATGCGTTATTCCGATTGTAAAATAGTGGAAATATCCCGTGCACCGTGCAGTACCCGAACGATATTCACGGAAGCGTTATATTCAACAAAAAAGAGGAGGTAATTGTTGAAATTCTCGACCGCTATCATACGAATACTCCGCTACAAAGCGATATCGGCATACTGCCTTGAACCCAGTGAAGGCATGTGGGCCAGTTTAGAGGCGGTCTTTTCAACGGCATCAAGAAATTTATTCGCTATTAACTGGTTTTGATCACGTAGCCATAAAACGCATGCATCAATATCTTTATCCACTTTTGGTGAAAAGGAAACATGTTTCATGTTTCAAAAGAGAGAAAGCGCCGCTTTTCCTCCCAGAACGCGGCGTTCGCCAGAATCGGCTCGCCCGATTCCAGCCCTTCCAGCAGCAAACTGTTAAGACGCTGCTCTATTTTTCTTTTCTGATCCTGCCGGATCAATTCGCGGATATATTCGCTGGAAGTGCTGTATCCCCCAGTTTTGATCTGGCTATCCACAAAACCCTTCAATGATTCCGGCAAGGAAATATTCATGGCGGACATAACACTACTCTTTAATGTTTATGCTACGATGCCATAGAATGGCAATTTTTGTCAATGCAGTGCAATCACTTCATCGAATGAATACCGAACATATTCCCCTCGGTATCCATCGCCAGCGTAATGAACCCATGCTCACCGATCGACATTTTCGGTCTCTGCACCCTGCCGCCGGCGTCCGCCACCCTCGCCTCCACCACCGCGCAGTCCTCGCTGATGAAATAAACCAGCGTCCCGCCCACGCCCGGCTTTATCCCTTCCATCTTAACCAGCGCACCGGAGGCGCCATATGTTCCCATATCCGACGGGAATCCCCACATCTGCAGCTCTTTCTGCTCCGCATCGATCTGGGTAAGGGTAGTGTGAAAGATGCTTTCGTAAAACTTCCTGGCGCGCGCCATGTCGTCCACATACATTTCAAACCAGCCGACCGCGTTGTTCATAGTCTCTCCTTAAAATTGTGGGTTATCATGCATGACCCACACGTTTGCGCAAATGCTGCAATACATCAATCGGGGTGATTAAGCCAAGAAAATCGGCACCGTCCATGACGATCGCCACCATGCCCCGCTCGAATATCGGCAACAGCTCGGTAATGGAGGTCTTCGCGTCGACCGTATGGAGCTGTTTCACCATCACGTCGGAGACTCTCATCAAAAAGCCTTCCGCGTGGCCGCTGACCGCGACGAGAATATCCATCTCGCTTAAAATACCGAGCAGCCTGCCGTCGCCCATTACCGGCAGCTGCGACACGTCGTACATCTTCATCTTGCGGTATGCCGCCTGCAGGCTGTCGGACGGCAGGATGGTGATGGCGTTCTTCGCCGTATGCGGGCGGGTGATCAGGTCGCGCAGGTCGTGGGTCTCGGCGCGCAGTACCAGCCCGTGATCGTCCAGCCAGTATTCGTTGTAAATTTTGGAAAGATATTTGTTGCCGCTGTCGCAGACGAACGTCACCACCCGCTTGGGTGCCGTCTGTTCCCGGCAGTAGCGCAGAGCCGCGGCGATCAGCGTACCGGACGACGACCCGCAGATGATCCCTTCTTTCTGCAATACTTCCCGCGCCGTGGCGATACTCTCCGCGTCCGTGATTGTATACGCTCTGGCCACGTAATCCAGTTCGCAGTTCTTGGGGATGAAATCCTCCCCGATGCCCTCCACCAGCCAGCTTCCGGCTTCGATCATTATCCCTTCGTTGACGAACGGCGCGAGAATGGAACCTTTCGGATCGGCCAGTATCATTTCGACAGAAGGGGAGACCCGGCTGAAATACCGCCCGAGCCCGGTCAACGTCCCTCCCGAACCGACGCCGCAGACCAGCGCGTCCATCCGCCCCTCTATCTGCTCCCAGATTTCCGGGCCGGTGGACTGCTCATGCGTCAGCGGATTATGCGGGTTTTCAAACTGGTTGACGTAAAACCCACCCCGCTCCGAAGCGATGCGCCGTGCCATATCCTGATAATATTCAGGGTGACCGACACCGACATCCGAGCGGGTCATCACCACTTCCGCCCCGAGCGCTTTCAGGTGGAAAATCTTTTCCTGGCTCATCTTGTCGGGAATCACCAGCACCAGCCGATATCCTTTCTGCGACGCGACCAGCGCCAGTCCCAGCCCCGTATTCCCAGCGGTCGCCTCCACCAGCGTCCCGCCCGGCCGCAACGTGCCTTCCCGCTCCGCCGCCTCGATCATGGCGAGGGCGATGCGGTCCTTGATCGAACCGGCCGGGTTATGACTCTCCAGCTTCAGGAACAATTCGCAAGAACCCGTATCCAGATGATTGACCTTCACCAGTGGCGTATTGCCGATCAGTTCCAATATGTTGCGCATCCCCGTCATAAGCCCCCTCCGGACATTTCATTTTAAAAACGCATGTGTAATGACCGGATGCCGGGAATGCGCCCCCGCAAAACCGTAATGTACACTAAATACATGAGGATTTGAGGAGGCACATGACGACGCAGATGGCCGTTACAAATACGTTTTGCAAGTAATCCTGTTTTAGGGGACTATTTTAGGATAGTATAGATGGAATCATTTATTTTATGTCGGACAGCGCATTATGATACAGGACCCCAACCTCCCTTCGCCCGAAATCGCTCCGACGATCGTCACCTATCAAACGACTCAGCAACCGGGGTGGAAAGGGTTCCTGAATCAGGAAATGTCCTTCTTCCGCAGATACACCTCGTGGTTCGACACGCTGATCTACAAAGCCCAGCATATTCCCGAGACGAATTACGAAATCGCCAAACGCATGGCCGACGGCGGCAAGATGCGCGATGCGATCCTGCGCCTGAAACTGGCGCTCTGGTTCGCGCCGAACCATCCGCGGGCGCTGTACCTGCTCGGCTGCTGCTACATTGCGGAAGGCGACAAGGTAAAGGCCGCCGCCGCTCTCAAGACCCTGGTCGCCATGGAGCCGGACAATGAAAACGCCACCTTCATGCTGGCGACGCTGGATCCCGCTTCCGTACATGCCGACCGTTATCCCACCACGATGCCGTATGACATCGCGCAGGATTATTTCAATAACAACGCCAGCGAATACGAAGCGCTGCAGCAGGAAATGGGATATCGCGGCCACCAGTTCCCGGACGGGACGCTTTGGGATCTGCTGGACCGCCGCCGCACGAACTATCAGGTTCTGGAACTCGGCTGCGGCACGGGTCTGTGCGGCGTACTGCTCGCCGAACACGCGGAAGAGCTGGTAGGCGTGGATTTCTGTAAATCCATGCTGGATACGGCCAGCGCCAAACGCCGTCCGGACGGACGGCGCGTCTATACGGAAACTTTTCTGCAGGACATCCGCCATTATGCGATAGACGCGAGGGAAGCGCGATTCGACGCTGCCGTCGCCGCGCATGTCTTCAACTATGTCGGGGAGATAGGAATGGTGTTCGACGGCGTGATCCGCAGCCTGAAACCCGGCGGTTATTTCATTTTCCAGGTGGACCGCTTCGCGTTGGACGGGCGTTACGGGCTGGTGCCGGATCGCGGTCAGTTCGGCCACAGCGACGGCTATATCCGTCACCACCTTCAACGCTGCGGTTTCCAGCTTCTGGCGAACGATCTGGTTCGGGTCTATCCCGAACAGGAGATGGTGCAGTATGTGGCGAGAAAGCCGGAGGCGTGATTCCTTTGCCAAAATTATGTCGGGCTTAAGAAATACCGGAAAGAAAGAATGTGGCATAGTGAATTTCTGATTCCGCTCCCGGAAAAAACGATGTTCTTGATAACGCCACGGCCCGGGCGCATGTAGGGAGAACTTCCGGTGAAAATGTCGTTCGCCCCTTGTTTTTTTAATTGGAAAAATTATGGACTTTGTTGGTGGGACACTTTGTCTATTCGTATTGTTCTGTATCGCGCCCTTTTTCGCTATACAATATATGCCAGGCAAAAAATCTTTTGCCTTCCTGGTGATGCTCTATATTGCTATTGCCATTTACGGTTACGCTGACATTGCCAACGCTGATGATTCAAGGGGCTTGTTCACCTATCTGTTTTTTGATCTCATGTGTTGCAGTATGCTGGCAGGTATCGTCAAAAAGGCGGTAACCTTGGTACTGGCAGCAAAAAGAGTACCGCACTGATAATAGCTTCGAAGTAATAGGGGTTACGTGATTTTGCACCCCAAACAAAATCCGGTGAGCAATTGTTTTCAACTTTTTAGAAACAACGGTTTAATTCAAACCAGGAATTACCCTTTGCGTGAGGCGGGATTCCTTGCTAAAGCTTCAGCATGACGCGCTCCTCCCTTCAAACCACTTCCGCCGCTCCTGATGCCCGCACCATGGCCAACGCCATCCGCGCCCTCTCCATGGACGCGGTGCAGCAGGCCAACTCCGGCCATCCCGGAATGCCGATGGGCATGGCGGACGCCGCCACCGCGCTGTGGACCGGAATACTGAAACACGCCCCGGACGCACCGCGCTGGCCGGACCGTGACCGGTTCGTCCTCTCGGCGGGACATGGCTCCATGCTGCTCTATTCCCTGCTGTACCTGACGGGGTATGCACAATGCACGCTCGACGAGATCAAGCGGTTTCGCCAGATGGGCTCCAAAGCCTGCGGCCATCCCGAACATGAAATTCTCGAAGGGGTGGAGACCACCACGGGTCCGCTCGGTCAGGGAATCGCCAACGCGGTCGGATTTGCGCTGGCCGAGCGCATGATGCATGCGCGCTTCGGTGATGCGCTGGTCGATCACCATACCTATTGCGTGGTCGGCGACGGCTGCCTGATGGAAGGCATCAGCCAGGAAGCGGCCACCTTCGCGGCGCATCAGAAGCTCGGCAAGCTGATCGTGCTGTTTGATGATAACGGCATTTCGATCGACGGCTCCACCAGCCTTTCCACCTCGGAAGACCAGGTATCGAGATTCAAGGCGCTTGGGTGGGACGCGGTAGGCGTGGACGGTCACGACACGCAGGCCGTCCGCACCGCCCTGCTTCAAGCCAAAACCACGCCGACTCCCTCCTTCATCGCCTGTAAAACCACGATTGCCTTCGGCGCTCCCACGAAAGCGGGCAGCTCTGCCAGCCACGGTTCGCCGCTCGGTCCGGAAGAAATCGCCGGTGCGAGAAAGGCGCTGGGCTGGAACGCGGGACCGTTTGACATTCCAGCCGATATCATTGACGCATGGCGGGCAGCGGGCAGCGCCCATACGGATGATTACCAGGCCTGGCAGCAACGGTTCGCCGCACAGCCCACTGATACGCAGGCTGCCTTTACCCGCGCCGTCTCCGGCGAACTGCCGGATAACTGGGCGGAGGCGGCACGCGCGCTCAAACAGGAATATCATGCCACGCCCGCAAAGGAAGCCACCCGCCAGTCCTCGGCGCACGTCCTCGCCACATTCACGGACATAATTCCGGAACTGATCGGCGGATCGGCAGACCTGACCGGTTCCAACCTGACGAAAACGGCGTCCCTCTCACCCGTTCAGGCGGGCCAGTACGGAGGCCGCTATATCTACTACGGCATCCGCGAACACGCGATGGGTGCCATCATGAACGGGCTGATCCTGCATGGCGGCTTCATCCCGTATGGCGGCACGTTCCTGGTCTTCAGCGATTATATGCGCACCCCTATCCGCCTGAGCGCCCTCATGAAACAGGGGGTGATCTACGTGATGACGCACGATTCGATCGGCGTCGGTGAGGACGGCCCCACCCATCAGCCCGTCGAGCATCTGGCGTCGCTGCGGGCCATCCCCGGCGTTCACGTGTTCCGCCCTGCCGACCGGGTGGAAACGCTGGAATGCTGGACGCTCGCCGTAGCTGACCGGCACACCCCTTCCGTTCTGGCGCTGACCCGTCAGGCGATACCGCAGGTCCGCATCACGCCAGTGGAAGAAAACCTCTCAAGCCGCGGGGGATATATCCTGCGCGGCGGCGGACAGGACGACCGCGCCGTCATCATCGCCACGGGATCGGAAGTGTCCCTGGCGGTCGCCGCGCACGAACAGCTCGCGCAGGAAGGAATCCGGACCCGCGTCGTCTCACTCCCCTGCATGGAACTGTTTTTCAAACAACCTGCCGCCTACCGGTCGGAAACATTAGGCCGTGGCCTGCCCCGCATCGGCGTGGAGGCGGCCTGCTCCTTCGGCTGGCACCGGATCATCGGGGAAGACGGAATCTTTATCGGTATGGATCATTTCGGTGAATCCGCCCCCGCGCCGGAGATTTATGCGCATGTGGGCATTACGGTCGAGGCGATTGTGAAAGCGGTTCATTCTTTTATATCTGATTTATAATCAAGATTCCGAAATACGTGGCATAGATAATAAAGACGCTTCTCTTCACAATGTAAATCTGCAGGCGAAGCACATCATTTGGGGATGATAATCAAAAAATATTACACGGTAGATACTTACAATCGTAATATACACTTAGAACCAGTCACGTAAACCTTTTTAGGCTAGCGAAAATGGTTGATTTGCGAGACTCGAAGCGCAGTGTAATTAAGGTACATGAGCATCGAATCGCAGTAAATTGACCGTTTGCAGGTGCATAAAAGGGTTTACGTGACTGGTTCTTAGATATTGTTATATTTAACAAATTGATTGTTCTAATACAGAAAATTAAGTTTTAACTATAAATAGTAATATTAATTAACTTTAACTAAATCCTCCATAAAATAAATAATGACAATCTATTTAAAGGCATTTCATAACGCCTAATCAATAGATTACACTACTGTTAACGCAGCAAAGTTCATTTCGTTTATTCCAATGAGAAAATACCATGCGTCATATGTTTAGCCTTTGGATTACTGCTGCTACTCTGGCTATAACCACCGGAGCAGGAGCTGCATTTGCACAGGATAAAGTTCCAACCTGTTCTTTTGCAAGAGACTGGCATCAGGAAGTCGTTAGAGGAAACTCTAAGGACGGCAGAGAATTCTGGGGGAAGTTCGTATCAGTTGTCACCCGATATACTGGCGATTTTGATAAACCTGAATGCATTTGGGGAGATGCTAATTCTGATATATAGTGTTTCCGAATAATTTTCGTACGAAAATTTTCGGTTAAAAACACTATAAATTATATGGTTATAGTCATTTTATCCGATTAAAACCGTACGGTTTTTAATCGGAATGACTATAGTAGACGCTCTCGGAAGAGATACAAACTCGTTTGATGAGTCGGAACTCGTACTGGAAACGCTCGCAACAAGTGCAAAACGTCGTGGCTTCACTGTTGAAACCCGCGACTGCGATGGAGACGGCAAACCTGACCAAGCATGGTTTATCAATAAAACCAATGGGAGCATGACACTCCTGACGGTTGGATCCGAATCTCACAAGATGCATATCGGTGCAGAAGGGAGCGGATATTATACCCAATTCAATAATTATCCGTATGTTTGAATGAGAAGATTGAGGGATATTTCTGGTGTGTAGGATCGGTATCGTTTGATGGTGCCGAAACGTTTTTCGATAGGATTGAGATCGGGAGAATAGGGAGGCAGGAACAATAGCGTTGCCTGTCGTTGCTGAATAAGCTGTTGTGTTAAAGTAGATTTATGGAAGGTGGCGTTGTCCATAATGACAACGCTGTTAGGGGTAAGATGCGGGCAGAGTTCCTGCTCTAGCCAAGCATTAAAAACGGCAGTGTTGCAGGTACCCTGAAAGAGGAAGGGGGCAAGCATTTGCTTGCCGCACAAGGCTGCCAGGAAACTGGTGCGGGGTCTGCGCTGCCCGCTGCGTTGCCCATGCACACGCTTGCCTTTTCGGGCGAAGCCATGCGTGCGTTCGGCGGTGGGTGCGAAGGCGCTTTCATCGACATACACAAACTGCTTGCCCTGCATCCGGTAACGCCACCAGCGCTTGAGGTACGCTTTGCGTTTCTCGTTGTCGCTTTCTTTATACGTCCAGGTTTTTTTTACGACTGATGTTCAACCGCTTCAGCGCATAGCAGATCGTACTCGGCCTTACCCCAAAGTGTACCGCCAGTTCCTTACCCATTACCTCAGGTTGACATTCCACCGCCTGTTGCAGTGCTTCCATGTCCAGTTTATGCGCCTTGCGCGGACCCGGTTTCTTCGCTTCCAACCGATCACGCGTGATCCAATCAAACACACACCCATGGTGTACCCCAAACCGACGGGCAGCTTCCGCCTTACTTCCACCGCCCCTGACATACGCAACAACGCGACGCCGTAAATCCATGCTATGACTCATCATAACATAATACAATCATCCGTGTAAATTTTGAATTAACTATAAATCCTACGGATTGCTTTGTTACTTATGAAGATATCATAAATAACGAAGCATTTTTTTGCTTTCATTTCCTTTGCTTTCATTGCTTAAAATATTTTGAAACCGTATTATGTCGGTTTGATCAACCGTTGCATATTATGCCCGCTCCAGATCTGAGCTCGATGAATCAAAAACTCCGAAACCCGTCCCTCGCCTGCACGGTAATGTCATGATGGACGCGCACGCCTTGCGATTTATCCGGCAGCGCAAACGGAATCAAATCACGGGTGACCAGTTCCTTTACGACATCCGGCAGACGGCGGTAAGCCGGATCTTCCTCGTTGCCGCTCTGGCCCGAAAAATATAAGGTAGTGGTGAGCGGAGCGCGCAATGCCGGGTGACTGATGCGGATATTAATGGAAGGCGCCTGATGCGGGAGTGCTCCTGGAACCACGGTTTCAAACAGATATTCCCCGCGATTGTCCGTCTCCACCTGCCCTGCCCCGGCGAAGGTCTGGTAAGGGTTGGAAAGCGTTCCCGCCGCACGTACCGGACATTTCCCTTGTCGTCGGCCTGCCAGATTTCTACCCGCGC
Organism: Rickettsiales bacterium; assembly: GCA_965248995.1. Classification (GTDB taxonomy): domain Bacteria; phylum Pseudomonadota; class Alphaproteobacteria; order Rickettsiales; family UBA998; genus CBDFKY01. The sequence goes on from CBDFKY010000019.1 coordinate 12,070, forward strand.
TTCCCGCAGCGGCACGCAGGCGGCGTCGAACACCCGCCCTGTCAGATACAGCCGTACCCCGTCCGCGAAAATGGATTTTCCTTCCGGGCGGGCCAGCATGTTGGAGGTGGGAATATTTTCCCTGCCCGGATAGCCTATGCGCCCTAAAGCGGGGGTGGCAACACAATGCGAAGCATACCGGTCCCCGGCCACGGCGGCCGGAGCATGCTCCACGTCCGCTCCCAGATTCGAGGTTTCCAGTGGCAAGGGAACGGCAGGCGCCGTCGACGGGGTGGGCATGACGGGCGGTGGTGCGGGCTGGGTAACACGCACAGCCGGAATGTCTACGTTCTGATGCGGCGCAGGCTGTCCGCCCTTCTCGCGCAGCGCTGCCTCGTAAGGGAAAACGATCGTGGAGGCATACCCCTCACATCCTTCCATGACGAAAAAAATACCGATAAACAGAAAAAAGGCGATACGTATCATGGCACTGTTTTACCTCATGGTTATTGCATACGCTACCATAAAGCGTTTTTCACAGGCCAGATTATGACAAGGCGCCAGGGAGCCATGCAAATTCATCCAAATGCCGCGCTCAGATCCGCAATCAGGTCGTCCGCATGCTCCAGCCCGACGGACAGACGCAGTAACCCCGGCGAAATTCCCACTTCCGAGCGCGCCGCTTCCGTCATGTTGGCATGGGTAGTGGTAGCGGGATGCGTCACCAGACTTTTGGCGTCACCCAGGTTATTGGAGATATCGATCAGTTGCAGGGCGTTAAGCACCGCGAAAGCCGCCGCCTTACCACCGGCCACTTCGAACGCGATCATGCTGCCGCCGTTCGTCATCTGACGCCTGGCGATGTCGTATTGCGGATGGGACGGCAGATGCGGATACATGACCCGCGCCACGCCCCTATGGCCGTCCAGAAAACCTGCTATTTTCAGCGCATTACCGCAATGCCGCTCCATGCGCAGGCTGTAGGTTTCCAGACTTTTCAGGATCACCCAGGCGTTGAACGGGCTGAGCGCCGGGCCGGTATGGCGGTGAAACGGCGTCACGACCTCCTTGATAAATGCCTCGGAACCGAGAATCGCGCCGCCGAGCGTCCGCCCCTGCCCGTCCATATGCTTGGTGGTGGAATAGACGATCACGTCCGCGCCGAGAGCTAAGGGCGACTGCACCCCGCACCCGGCCAGGATGTTATCGACGATCAGCATGGCTCCGCGCGCCTTGCATTTATTGGCGATCATGGCGATGTCCACCACTTCCAGCGTCGGATTGGCGGGCGATTCGATGAAGACCGCTTTCGTGTTGGCACGAAACGTTTCGTCCCATGCGGCGTCCTTCGTCCCGTCGATGAACGAAACTTCAATGCCGAAGCGCGGGCAGATATCGTTCAGGATATAATGACAGGAACCGAACAGCACGCGATGCGCCACCACGTGATCCCCGGCCCGCATATGGCACATCAGCGAGGCGAACACCGCCGCCATGCCGCTCCCCATGACGGCGCAGGCGGGCGCGCCTTCCATCAGGGCCAGCCGCTCTTCCAGCATATGCAGCGTCGGGTTGAGGTAGCGGGAATAGACATAGCCCGGTGCAACGCCGTTGAAACGGCTCTCCGCCGTTTCCGCATCGTCATAGCAGAAACCCGAATTGAGGAAGATCGCTTCGGAGGTTTCCCCGAACTCGCTGCGCTTCGTGCCGCCCCTTACGGCGATGGTATCGGGATGCCAGTGGGCGGCGAGAGTAGCGTTGTCTGTGTTACGTTTCATAAAATCTTTAAGAGGTTCAAAAGAAATAAAATTGTAATATTTGAGTGATAGTATGAAGAATTGAGAAAACAGTTACGTGGGAGACCAGCTTATATGGTCACAGCATCCGAAATTACGCAAGGAGCTTTAACGGGCACACCGGCTGCATCGCAATTAAATATCACCCAGGAAGACAAGCAAAAGGTAGCGGGAGCCGCCCTACTTGGAACTGGCGCAGCCGCCTCTCAAGCTGCAGCGAAGACCGCCGAAAATGCAGCGGAAAAACTCGATGGTCGCGTAAACCATATCATGGGACAAGCCACGCAAATGGCTGCGAGCGGTGATTTTTTGTCCCATCCGCAGGAACAAAGAAATATAGGCGGACAGCTGTTAGCCGATTTAACGGGCACAACGGAAAAAGAAAACGATTCGGCGCTCGCTTCCGCATTCGCTAAAGAGCTCGCATACTAGGGAGCAACAACATCAACAGCAGGTTGCGCATCTGGAAAAAAGCTGGGCGGCGCGTTGCAGCGCAGGAGGTGATCTGGCTCCGGGTGCTTCACGTGGCCGTCCTGGCCCCTGATCATCAGCGAGACAATGAGATTTTATCATCAGCAGGATAGGGAGATTTTTATATGTCTACATTCATGGAAAGAAAAATTCGAGCCATCAGAAGCCGCTCCCGCCGGCAAAAGCTTAGTAGAAAAAATAGCGGATGAACGGGAAAGAGCGCCTTTGGTTGAAGAATTGAAGCCAGCGTATTCCGCTGTTTTGACTGCGAGCGATGCGGATCTCGCATCGCACGGAGACACTTTCACCAGTACCATTAAACAAGCGATCGGAAACCTGTCCGACTTGGTTTCTCGGCAAGGCTATGTACTGGGTGAACACACCGTACGCTTAGAGAAAGACCAGTCCGTCGCTGCAAAGCAAGCCATATCAGCTTTATACCCAATTCAATAATTATCCGTATGTTTGAATGAGAAGATTGAGGGATATTTCTGGTGTGTAGGATCGGTATCGTTTGATGGTGCCGAAACGTTTTTCGATAGGATTGAGATCGGGAGAATAGGGAGGCAGGAACAATAGCGTTGCCTGTCGTTGCTGAATAAGCTGTTGTGTTAAAGTAGATTTATGGAAGGTGGCGTTGTCCATAATGACAACGCTGTTAGGGGTAAGATGCGGGCAGAGTTCCTGCTCTAGCCAAGCATTAAAAACGGCAGTGTTGCAGGTACCCTGAAAGAGGAAGGGGGCAAGCATTTGCTTGCCGCACAAGGCTGCCAGGAAACTGGTGCGGGGTCTGCGCTGCCCGCTGCGTTGCCCATGCACACGCTTGCCTTTTCGGGCGAAGCCATGCGTGCGTTCGGCGGTGGGTGCGAAGGCGCTTTCATCGACATACACAAACTGCTTGCCCTGCATCCGGTAACGCCACCAGCGCTTGAGGTACGCTTTGCGTTTCTCGTTGTCGCTTTCTTTATACGTCCAGGTTTTTTTTACGACTGATGTTCAACCGCTTCAGCGCATAGCAGATCGTACTCGGCCTTACCCCAAAGTGTACCGCCAGTTCCTTACCCATTACCTCAGGTTGACATTCCACCGCCTGTTGCAGTGCTTCTATGTCCAGTTTATGCGCCTTGCGCGGACCCGGTTTCTTCGCTTCCAACCGATCACGCGTGATCCAATCAAACACACACCCATGGTGTACCCCAAACCGACGGGCAGCTTCCGCCTTACTTCCACCGCCCCTGACATACGCAACAACGCGACGCCGTAAATCCATGCTATGACTCATCATAACATAATACAATCATCCGTGTAAATTTTGAATTAACTATAACTGAAACACAACGCAGAAACCTGGAGCAGGAAGCGGATGGGCTTAGAATGTCCTTTTTACCCGGAGACTTGATTCCAAGCACCATAAATCATGGCCAGGGCAGACGATAACTTAGAGCGATGATTCCTTTTTTTGCACAGCTTTTTCCACCGCATTCGACGGCGGAAACGTCTCACAATGCGGGCAATGCTCGCCGTGGACATAAAGCTCCGATTTCAGATCCCGCGCAGTAAGGGAATGCCCGCACGCCGGGCAGGCGGCCACGCTTTCATCCACCACCATGCCGTGCTTGACGGCGATGCGCTCGTCGAACACGTAGCACGACCCTTCCCACAAGCTATCAGCTTGCGCCACCTGTTCAAGATAATTCAGGATACCGCCTTGGAGATGATAGACCTCCGCGTAACCCTGCTCCTTCAGCCAGGCGGTATATTTCTCACAACGTATCCCTCCGGTGCAGAAGGTGGCGATCGGCCGGTCCTTCGGCAGGTTCAGCACTTCCAGCGACTCGGCGGGCAGCTGGTTGAAGTTGCGCGTTCCCGGATCGACCGCTCCTTTGAACGTGCCGATATGGGTTTCATAGACGTTACGGGTATCGAGCACGATCACGTCATCCCGCGCGATCAGCGCGTTCCAGTCCTTCGGCGCGACATACATTCCCACAGCGGACATATCCTTCACCTCCGCACCCAGCTTGATCAGCGAGGGTTTCACTTTCACCTTCGCTTTCGTAAACGGCTGGAAGGCGGAAACGCTGACGCGCTGTGAAAACTCGCAACCCAGTATGTTTTTCACGGCACGTATACAGGCCTGCAGCGATGCGCTTTCGCCGGCGATCGTCGCGTTGATCCCCTCCGTGGCCAGAATGATCGTGCCTTTCACTTCATGCTTGTGCATGGAGGCCACCAACGCTTTCTGGTGACGTATCAGCAGCGCGCTTTCCACAGGAAAAAACGCGTAGAACGTGGAAACGTCGTAGGTGATAGCTGATTCGGTCATGGGAAAATATTATATTTTTTGATTATAAATTGGTACTGTCATTTCGCTTACGCGGCCCGTCATTCCCGCACTTGCGGGAATGACGGCGAAACATTTCCTCATTATCACATGTCTCCTGCTTCCGCAAACCCCTTCGCGCGCAGGCGGCAGGAATGGCAGGTGCCGCACGGTACGCCTTGTGGCGACGGATCGTAGCAGGAAATGGTCATGGCGTAATCCACGCCGAGCGACCTGCCGAGTCGGATGATTTCCGCCTTCGTCATGTGGATCAGCGGCGTATGGACGGTGATATGCCGCCCCTGCTCCAGCCCGTAGGCGGTGGCCAGGTTCGCCATCGCCTCATATGCGGCGATGAATTCCGGGCGGCAGTCGGGATACCCGCTGTAATCCACCGCGTTGACGCCGATGAACAGGTCGTACGCACCAAGCACCTCCGCCCACGCCAGCGCGAAGGAAAGGAAAATCGTATTGCGCGCCGGAACATATGTCACCGGTATCTCGGTGCCGATCTCCTCCACGGACCCCACTTTAGGCACGGAAAGATCCGCCGTCAGCGCCGAGCCTCCGAAAAGCCGCAGATCGATTTCCGCGATTTTATGCTCCGCTGCCCCCAGCGTGGACGCCACCATCCGGGCCGCGTCCAGTTCCACCCCGTGTCGCTGCCCGTAAGCGAAGCTCAGGGCATAACACCGGTACCCCTGCGCTTTCACGTACGCCAGCACGGTAGCGGAATCAAGTCCGCCGCTCAGTAATATCACCGCTTTTTTGTCCATAGATATGGTTTAAAGGACGTAGCGTTCACTGTCAGGTAAAATCAAAGAGGCGATAGCTTTTTACTGAAATCAGGCCTATACTATAGATTCAACTATAATAAATACCGTACAAGAACAGATAGAGCTGTCTTACCAATCATTAATCTTCAGAAATTGCTTTCACTTGGTGAATATTGAGTAATGAGGCTTATTTGTCATGCAATTGCAAAGCAGGGTTCATCAAAATGACATATTGCCTGCGTATGATGAAAATATAAACTGAAACCACGACATATATTTAAGAGTGAGATTGATACTATGGCTGAAAATCCTTTTGGCAACATCGCCGGTCTGAACACCACCATTCAAGGCGTCACCAACGTTCTTCGCGGAGTGGTGGGCGCACGGCGGGCGGGGGATGACGTCCTGCGCACCGATAAAAGCGACGAGGGTGTAAGAACCAGCGGCAACGAAGCCAGCACCACGTCCAATCAGATCAGAACGGCGAGAAACAGAGCGGTTCTCGCTTCCATCGGCAGCGGTGGAGAGGTGGACGTGCCTCAAACCACCACTCGGACCCGCCGGACCCGCATCAGCAATCCGAATGGGGGAGAAGACACGGTTATCCAGACAGATGAGCAGATTGAAAATGGCGGGTACGATAGATATAATCCACAAGGCCGCCGGGGACTGACCAATCCGCAGACGTATTCGCTGAGCACGCGTGAAAACGAAAACGATGTCGCCATCAACGGCGAAATCAGCGCCGCTGAGGCGGCTCGGGTACTGCGCCGCATGTCAAACGATGAACGGGTAGCATTGGCGGATAACCTCCAACGGGCGACCGGCATCCAGATCTTCAGCCGCTCCGGCGGCGTGCGGATTCCCGAACTGGCGGCGGCGGCTACGGAATACGGCCGTGCACATTTCAACGACATTTCAGCACTGGAAGCCGGAGACATCGGCGCATGGCGGCAGTTGGAATCGCACGCGGGACGTAACGGACAACGTACCAAAGGTTACGGCCAGCCGGATCGCGCGCCTTCCTCATCCGCGGACAATGGCCAGTATGACGATCGCCATAATGACGGCGACATCGACCGGCAGGAAGCGCTTACGGGATTCCTCAGCCTTCCGTCGGGGCAAAAAGCTGCGTTCATCCGAAATCTTGAAGCATTGACGAACAGCTCCATCCCCATCGAGGGCAACGGAGAGCCTGCCGGGATCGCGCTTTCGCAGGCGGTCACGTCGTATGCGCGCCAGCGTTTCAACAATATTTCTCCGCTGGAAGCCGGAAACGTCAACGCATGGCGCCAGCTGGCCGACAGTGCGGCGTTCGATGCCGCGAATCTGGATAAAACTCCCCTGCAGCGCTCGCAGCAGCAGCCCCCTTCCGGCAACGGCTCGGGTTACCCGCTGGAGCCACGCACCGGCGGCACGCCTGAGAATTCCGGAGCGTCACCCGTACCGGCACGGCCCGCACCGATCACCCTGCCCCCTGAAGATCCTGAAATCCATTCAAAAATCAACGCCCTGATCGACGCAGGCATCAAGGCGAAAAATCTTTCTCCTGAAGCGGATAAAGCGCTTCGCGAGTACACTTCCAGCCAGTTGGGAGATGCGTTGACCATACTCGGGGTTCAGATCCCGAAAGGTCAAAACCCGGAAGGCGCTTTTTCCGCATGGCTTCAGAAAACTCATCCGGACATCGCCGCCGGCATTAAGGGCGGAACACCCGAAGCAGCGTCGAGTGCACTGAAAGCCGGATTCGACACGCTGCAGCAGGAAGCGCTGGCCGCGCAGGCCGCATACAAACAGCAGGGCCAGGCCCAGACCGCGGCCCAGCCTGCGAAAAACGGTATTTCCGACGAGGATCTGGCCAATGCGTTCCGCGAAATGGAAAACAACCCGGATAAATATGGTAAAAAACCATTGAAGTATGTGGATAATATCAAGAAAGGACTTGGGATGTCCGATACGAACGGCGAGGTCACGCCGGAATTCATTCATAAGTTTGCGGGAGCCCTGAATCAGTATGCAGACCCTAATACGCTCGAAGCCATCAAGCGCGGGGAAGGTTTTCCGCTGCGGCGTGTCGCGGATCACGTCTGTCAGGATTATCGTGACGGGTTAAAGGAAACGGCGCAAACTGCCGGACCGCTGGTGGAAAGAGGACAGGCCGCTAACGGCGCCGCTCCCACCGGCACCGCCGCTCCCGCCGGGCCTGCGCAAATGCTGTTCGTTAACGGCCATTATGTTGCCCGCGGACCGGAATCCCGCGCCGAGTTTGAAAAGATGCTGGCCCAATCCATCACCAACGGCCACAACCGCGCTGAACGTGATGCAAAAACCTATGCTGACTATGCAGCTTCTCATCAGGCACCTGCCGTCGTACCGGCCACTACGGGAGGCGCCATTTCCGTGAATCTGGAAGCGGCAAGGCAGGCCGCCGCCAACAATGCGCAATTGAATGATCCCCACGCTACGTACCGCATGGCTCAAGGAACACAGCTGCATCCTGACACGGCCAGTGCTTCGGCGCCTGCCATAGTCCCGTCGGCACAGCCCAAACCCGCAGCGCTTACGCCTGAGCAGCAGCAGCTTGCAGCGCAGGTGACCCAGAAGTTCAACCAGAAACTGGCTGAATTCAAGGAAATGGGTCTTCTTGACGACAAAACGCAAAAGCAGATATTCGGAGAAGCGGAAGCCTACCTGAACAAAGTCGGCATCCCTACGAACGATGGAAACGTAGTGCAGAACGCGATTGCCTGGGGAGTAAAAAACCAGCCTGATCAGGTAAAAACCATTCTGGCGCATGTCGACGACAATCCTATCGTCATGCTTTCCACCGCCAAACCGGCGTTCGAAAAAATCGTCGAGGCATTGAAGCAACAGGCGGCGATGCAGCAGGCGAAGGGACTTTCCGTTCCGGGCGTCAGCGGCGGCCAAAGCACGAACACGGTCGTTCCTTCCGCCGGTGGTCCGAAATTCAATCCGGCGCCTATTCCGGCGCTCGGACAGTAGATTATCTTTCATTTCTCAGAACCTGCCGCATCAAATCCCCTTGATGCGGCAGGTTTTTTGTTGCGCGCATGATAACGGCATGGTTGACTGAACGTTCTTTTCTGAATGTTTCCCATGCAGCAGTTTCACCGCACCCCCCAATCTTATCCTGAACTTCGCCCTGCCGACGAGCGGGCCGGCGACTTCGCGGAAATTTACCGGGAGTTCGCCGACAGACAGGCGCAGGCCCAGTCGGAGCGCTGCCTCCAATGCGGCGTGCCTTTCTGCCAGGTACACTGCCCCCTGCATAACAACATTCCCGACTGGCTGCGTTATACGGCGGAGGGAAACCTGCGCGCCGCTTATGAAATGGCCGCCTCCACCAACAGTTTTCCCGAAATCTGCGGACGCATCTGTCCGCAGGACCGCTTATGTGAAGGAAACTGCGTGGTGAATAAAGGCTTCGGCGCGATCACCATCGGCTCGATTGAGAAATACATTACCGAGGTGGCATGGGATGAAGGATGGGTGCAGACTTTCACGCCATCGTATGAACGTGGACAGTCGGTGGGAATCATCGGCTCCGGCCCGGCCGGTCTGGCGGCGGCGGAACAGCTGCGCCGCAAAGGATTCACGGTGCACGTCTATGACCGTTCCGACCGTGCCGGCGGACTGCTGATGTACGGCATCCCGAATTTCAAGCTGGATAAGCATGTGGTGCTGCGCCGCATCCGGCAGTTCGAGGCGAGCGGCGTGATATTTCATTTAAACGTGGATATCGGCAGGGATATCTCCTTCGCCGAACTCCGCAGCCGACACGACGCCGTATTGATCGCCACCGGTGTCTATCAGGCGAGAACGTGGGACATTGCGCATCAGCATCAACCCAACCTGCATAAAGCGCTGGATTTCCTCACCGCCAGCAACCGCGCCGGTCTGGAAGAGGCACTTAACGTCCCGCACATGGTGGCCGAGGGAAAACACGTCGTCGTGGTAGGCGGAGGGGACACCGCCATGGATTGCGTACGCACCGCCATTCGCCAGAAAGCCGCTTCGGTCACCTGCCTGTACCGGCGTGACCGTGAAAATATGCCGGGTTCGATGCGCGAAGTGAAACATGCGGAAGCGGAAGGCGTGGTGTTCGAATGGCTGCACGCCCCCGCCCGCTTTCACGGTGAGGCGCGTGTGGAGGCGCTGGACGTACAGATGATGCGTCTTGGCGCGGCGGACGCCTCGGGACGGCGCTTTCCCACTCCTATCAACGGCCAGGTACGCCAGATTCCCGCCGATATGGTCATCGCCGCGCTAGGGTTCGAGCCGGAACCCCTGCCCGTATTGTTCGAGGAACCTGCCCTGAACGTACGTGCGGGCGGCACCATCAAGGTGGATGCGGCCATGATGTGCTCCCTGGAAGGCGTATTCGCCGCCGGCGACATCGTGCGGGGGGCGTCGCTGGTCGTATGGGCGATCGCCGACGGACGCGACGCGGCGGCGCAGATGATGCGCTATATGGAAAATAATATGAGAAAAGTGGCGTGAGGTTCGCCGTTGTCATCCTGAGCATAGAAGTTGTCATCCTGAACGTAGAAGTTGTCATCCTGAACGTAGTGAAGGATCTCATACGGTTGAAAAAGATCCTTCACTACGTTCAGGATGACAACCTCAGGCACGAGAGCCGATGATGAAACAGTATTGGATATATCTGCTTACAAATAAAAGTAACAAAGTGCTCTATACCGGCGTCACCAACAACCTTGAGCGACGGATCTATGAACATAAACATAAACTGTTCAAAGGGTTTTCGGAACGATACAATCTTTCCAAACTGGTTTACATGGAAGAAACAACAGACATACATGCGGCTATTGCACGTGAAAAACAGATTAAAGGATGGCTGCGCATGAAAAAGAACGCGCTGATTGAATCGGCAAATCCTGCGTGGAAAGATTTAAGCGAAGACTGGAACACAATTGCTAACGGTTGTCATCCTGAACGAAGTGAAGGATCTCACTCAACCTCACAGGATTCTTCGGCTTCGCCTCAGAACGACAACGGCAGCCACCCCGACTATCCCCTGTATGACCCGCGGGACGAACACGATGCCTGCGGCGTAGGCCTTATCGTCTCCATCAACGGTACCCCGCGCCGCGACGTGGTGGAACGCGGAATCGAAGCCTTGAAATCCGTCTGGCACCGCGGGGCGGTAAACGCGGACGGCAAAACGGGCGACGGGGCGGGAATCCACCTGCAGATCCCGCAGACGTTCTTCGCCGAGGAACTGCCGGCATATGGCCGGGCAGAGCGCGAGGGCTGCCTGGTGGGGGTGGGAATGCTGTTCCTGCCGCGCACCAACGCGGAGGCACAGGAACAGGCCCGCCTCATCATCGAGACGGAAATCGTGCGCTTCGGCTACGATATCATCGGCTGGCGGCAGGTACCGGTCCGGGCGGAAGTGATCGGCGACGACGCCAACAAGGTGCGGCCCGAAATCATGCAGGTATTCATCCGCTCATTGCCATATGAAGCGGAAATCCTGTTCGAAACCCACCTCTACATCATTCGCAGGCGTATCGAAAAGGCGGCGCGCGCCGCGGCCATCAACGATTGCTATATCTGTTCGTTTTCCAACCGCAGCATCGTTTATAAAGGCTTGTTCCAGGCGGCGCAGCTTTCCGCCTTCTACCCGGAACTGACCGACCCGCTGGTCACCTCCCGCTACATCATGTTCCACCAGCGCTTCTCCACCAACACCGCACCGAGCTGGAGCATGGCGCAGCCGTTCCGCACGCTGGCCCATAACGGCGAGATCAACACGCTGCGGGGCAACCTGAACTGGATGAGCAGTTACGAAGCCTGTTTCGGGGCCAAGCGTTTTGAAACCTACAGCGACGACGTCACCCCGATCGTCCCGCCGGTCGGATCGGATACGGCGATGCTGGACGCGGTGATGGAATATATCACCCTGTCCGGCAAATCCCTGCCCTTCGCCAAACTGATGATGATCCCGCCCGCCTGGTCGCGCCAGTCACATATTCCCGAAGCGCACCGCGCGCTTTACGAATACTGCAACTGCCTGATGTCCCCGTGGGACGGCCCGGCGGCGATCGTGGCTACGGACGGGCAGTGGGTTATCGCCGGAACCGACCGCAACGGCCTGCGTCCGCTACGCTACGCGATCACCGAAGGCGGGCTGCTGACCATCGGTTCGGAAACCGGCATGGTTCCCATCTCGGACGACAGGATTCTGGAACTCGGCCAGCTTTCCCCGGGCCAGATGATGGGGGTCGAGATGACGGAAGGGCGACTGTATCATGACGGGGAATTGAAGGACGCACTGGCCGCAAGAGAGAATTATGCAGGTAAGGTAACGGCGATTCAAAGACCCGAAATGAACGCCGTCATCCTGAGCGAAGCGAAGGATCCATTGCCCGAGACGAAATCCTTCACTTCGTTCAGGATGACGATTGATAGTCTCCCCATCCGCCACTATGCCGCCGGGATCACTCAGGAAGATATCGAACTGATCTTGGCGCCGATGCTGAGGGACGGCAAGGAAGCGGTCGGCTCCATGGGAGACGATACGCCGCTCGCCATTCTGTCCGACCATTACCGCGGCCTGCATCATTTTTTCCGCCAGCATTTCTCGCAAGTGACCAACCCGCCGATCGATCCGCTCCGCGAAGCCCATACCATGAGCCTGATCACCCGCGTCGGCGCGATGCATGACATTCTGGGAGATGATCCCGACCTGAGCCATCTACTTCATCTGGACTCTCCCGTATTGCTGGAGGACGACATCGAGGCCCTGCTGAACCACGCCGGCGACTATACGCATGTCCTCGATATCACCTATCCCGCGACCGACTCGGAATCGGCGCTTCGCCACGCCATCGACGCGATGCTGCGGGAATCCGCCCATGCGGTGGACGCGGGCAAGCATACGCTAGTGCTGTGTGACCGCAACATCAGCGCCACACGCGTCGCCATGCCGATCATCCTGGCAGCGGGCGCCCTGCATACACACATGGTAAGGGCCAGCAAGCGCAAACTGCTTTCCATCATCGCCCGCACGTCCGGTGTCTGGGATACGCACAGCATGGCGGTGCTGATCGGCGTCGGGGCGACCGCTGTCTACCCGTATCTGGCGGAAGCGACAGCATTGCAAGGAATCGGGAATCGGGAAAAAAAGGAATCAGGAAATTCCAAGTTCCCGATTCCCGATTCCCACTTTCCCGATTCCTCCCTTATCAACCTCAAGACCGCCTACGAACAGGGCCTGCTTAAGATTATGTCCAAAATGGGCATCTCCGTCGTCAGCTCCTACCGTGGCGGACGCAACTTCGACGCGATCGGCCTGTCCCGCTCACTGGTGGCGGAATTTTTCCCCGGCCTGGTCTCGCGTATTTCGGGCATCGGCTTAAAAGAGATCCATGCGCGCAGCATGAGCCAGCACCAGGCCGCATGGAACCAGGAGGAAGGCAACGTGATCCGCTTACCCGTAGGGGGATTCTACCGTTACCGCAACCGTGGCGAAATGCACGGGTATGAAGGCAAGCTCATCCACCGCCTGCAGACGGCGTGTGCCACCGGCAGCTACCGGCAGTATCAGGATTTCGCCGCCGCCACCAACGCCCTGCCCGCCATCCATATCCGCTCCCTGCTCGGTATCCGGTCGGACCGGCAGCCGATTCCCCTGCATGAAGTCGAATCGGTGCACACCATCCGCAAACGTTTCGTAGCGCCCGCCATGTCGCTCGGTGCACTGAGCCCGGAAGCGCATGAGACGCTGGCCATCGCCATGAACCGGATCGGCGCGCAGTCCAATTCCGGCGAAGGCGGTGAAGGGGTTGAGCGCTATCTGCCTTATGCCAACGGCGACAATGCCAACTCCTCCATCAAACAGGTGGCCTCGGCGCGGTTCGGCGTCACGGCGGAATATCTGAACGCCGCGAAGGAAATCCAGATCAAGGTGGCACAAGGCGCCAAACCCGGTGAAGGCGGACAGCTTCCGGGCTTCAAGGTCACCGCGGAAATCGCCCGCCTGCGCCATGCTACGGAAGGGGTGATGCTCATTTCCCCACCCCCGCATCACGATATCTATTCCATCGAAGATCTCGCCCAGTTGATTTATGACCTGAAACAGATCAACCCGGAGGCGATCGTCTCGGTAAAACTCGTCTCCCAGTCCGGCATCGGCACGATCGCGAGCGGCGTGGTCAAAGCCATGGCCGACAAGATCATCATCTCAGGCCACGTTGGCGGGACCGGAGCGAGCCCGTTGACCAGCATCAAATACGCCGGTGCGCCGTGGGAAATGGGACTGGCGGAAGTGACGCAGGTACTGGGCCTCAACAAACTCCGCCACCGCGTCACCTTGCAGACGGACGGCGGCCTGAAAACCGGAAGGGACATCGTCGTCGCGGCCCTGCTCGGCGCGGAGGAATACGGCATCGGCACCCTCTCGCTGGTGGCGATGGGTTGCCTGATGGTGCGCCAGTGCCACAGCAACACCTGCCCGGTCGGTATCTGCACGCAGGACGCGGAGTTGCGCAAACATTTCGACGGCTCGGTGGAAAAAGTGATTCACCTGATGAGTTTTCTCGCGGAGGACGTGCGGGAAATTCTGGCCGGCCTCGGCTATGTGTCCCTGGACGATATCATCGGCCGTACCGACCTGCTGCATCAGTTGAGCCATCCGGATTCCGACGCCGTCAACACTCTGGACTTGACGCCGCTCCTGACGCAGCCCATGCAGCGTGGGGAAGCGCCGCGGATCAACACGCTCAGAGAACGTAATCCCGTCACACCTTCGCTGGACGAGGATATGCTGAGAGAAGCGGAAGCCGCCATCCGTTCCGGCCAGAAAGTGCAGCTGAACTATAACGTGAATAATACCCACCGTTCCATCGGAGCACGGCTTTCCAGCTTTCTGGTACGCAATCCTCTACGCTCCCCACTTAAGGGAGAGCAGCAGAGACAAGGCGTAGCCGCAGGCGATGCGTGGGGGGCTGAAAAAGAAAATCCCCCCACCGGATCGTGCCTTGCGCTCCCCGACTCCCCCTTTAACGGGGAATTAGCTTCCGAATCCCGCGTCCACCTGCTGCTGCGAGGCTCCGCCGGTCAATCGCTCGGGGCGTTTCTGGTACGCGGCATCACCATCGAAATGCTCGGCGATGCCAACGATTACGTAGGAAAAGGGCTGTCCGGCGGCACCATCATCGTGCGCCCCACCCCCTCCTCCACCCTGCCTACCGAACAGAACGCCATCATCGGCAACACGGTACTTTACGGCGCGACGGGCGGAACGCTGTTCGCCGCCGGACGCGCCGGTGAACGCTTCTGCGTACGCAATTCCGGCGCGGTCGCGGTGGTGGAAGGCTGCGGTTCCAACGGCTGCGAATACATGACCGGCGGCACGGCGGTGATTCTGGGCGAAGTGGGAAGTAACTTCGCCGCCGGGATGACGGGAGGCATGGCCTTCGTGTACGACGAAGCCGGTTCGTTCGAGGGAATGGTCAATGGGGACAGCGTCGTTATCTGCTCCCTTTCCTCCGCCTACTGGGAAGAGGAATTACGAAAAGTGATCGCCTCCTACGCAACGGCTACCCGTTCACTCCACGCGGCCAATATTCTGAACCAGTGGGAATTTGTGCGCGGTCATTTCTGGCAGGTCTGCCCGAAAGAACTGACGGGACGCTTAAACTATCCGCTTTCTGACCATGATACGATGAACTGTAACAAACCTATGCTAGCGTAGTCTTTATAGGTGAATTGAATAGATAGAGAACTAGTATGGTAAGCTACAGCAGATTTTCCGATCCGAACCGCAAACCCACCGATTTGGAAGAAATGGCGGCCGCACCTGCCAACATGCTGGAAGCGCAATTCAACAACATGACGGGAGACCGTATGGCGAAAGGTGATGAGAACAACAACCTATTGACGAATGTGGGCCACGGTATCGAAAACATGGCGGTAGGCGGCGTCAACCTTGCCAATAATACGCTTCAATCGGGCGCGGAGAACATGCGTTCCGAAGGGTGGCCGCAAAAACTGCTGGGTGCCGCTCAGCTTATATTGGGGAACATCGGGAAAATGTTGAGCAGCCTGTTCGGTATGACACCGACGGGCGTGGGTAAAATGGGTGAATTGGCCAGCGGCGTCTGGAACGGTGTGACCGGGAAAAAACCGGAAACGGAAATTGCTTCTGCCTCTAAGGAGACTGCACCAGCACCATCTCAGCCTCTGCGACAGACCGAACAACCTTATCCCGGAAATATTCCAAACGCCTCCCCTCTGCAGGAACGTGGCGGACCCGGCGCGTAAGCGTCACTCTCCCTGGCTTTTGGTGAATCCTAATTCCCCGCAGAAATCGAACAGGTTGATCATCTGCACCACGTCGAGGTCGATGTCCGCGATGCGCCCTGCCAGATCGGAGGTGGCGCGGCGGGTGAGAATCGTCGCCTCGTTACCCACCATGAAACGGCAGCGGAAACAATCGCTGATACCCACTTTCGCATCCGCCTGCGGCCAGACTTTCAGGCCCTTGCAGGAAATAAGTTTCAGCACCAGCTCGTCCCCTGTCACCGCCTCCAGTTTTTCCGCTAGAGATTCCACCGTCTGATGGTTCCAGCCGATATAGATATCCACTCCGATCAGCGACTTTTCGCATTCGATGATGTCGACATACTCACTCGGTTTCTTGCGCCCTTCCGGCAGCGGCTGGAATTCGGCTTTCTTGAACATGTAAGGGTCCTGCCCCAGCCGGTCCACCACCGCTTCGGCGAACGCTCTAGTGCCCACCTGCTCCTTGCTGCTGGTCTTGTTGAAGATGTCGCCCGTGTGGATCCCGTCCTCCAGTGTTTTCAGCCAGGCATTGCGGATCACTTCGGCGACGTCGTTCTGCTCCAGATGCACCAGCATCATCACCGCACCGTTGAGCAGGCCCGATGGATTGGCGATGCCTTTGCCGGCGATGTCCGGCGCGGAGCCGTGAATGGCCTCGAACATGGCGAAATCATCGCCCACGTTGGAAGACCCTGCCAGTCCCACCGAACCGGACACTTCCGCCGCAATGTCGGAGATAATATCCCCATACAGGTTTTCGGTGACGATCACGTCGAACACTTCCGGGCGGGAGGCGATGCGCGCCGAGCCGATATCGATGATGTAATGGTCCGTCGCCACGTCCGGATATTCCTTGGCGATCGCATCGAATATCCGATGAAACGCGCCGTCGCACATTTTCATGATGTTGTCCTTGGACATGCAGGTCACCTTGCGGCGCCCGTTCTGCACCGCATAATCGAACGCGTAGCGAATGATCTTCTCGCTGCCCGACTCGGTGATCACCTTATGCGCGTGGTAGGCGTCGGTCGTATGGCGATATTCGATACCGGCATACAGATCCTCCTCATTTTCGCGGATAATCACCATATCCATCATCGGGTGCAGGCTCTGGACGAACGGATGGTAAGAGCGCACCGGCCGGACGTTGGCATACAGGCCGAGCGTCTTGCGCAGCGTCACGTTGATGCTTTTGTACCCGCCCCCCTGCGGCGTGGTGATCGGCGCTTTCAGCAGCACGTTGGTACGGTGCAGCGTATCCCACACATGCGGCGGGATGCCGGTGGAAACACCGCGGTTATAATAGGCGGAACCGATCTCGATCGTCTCGATGTTGAGCTTCGCCTTGGCTTCTTTCAGGATGAACAGGGTAGCGTCCATGATTTCCGGGCCGATGCCGTCCCCGAATGCAACCGTTATCTCTGAAGTAGCCATATCCTAATCCCTCTTACACAATGAATGTTACACTCGTAACATGAAAACTATTGAGAAAAACTTAAGCAACGCTCGCTTCTTTCGCAAAAATCACCGACAGGTGATACCCTTTGGCTTCATCCGCCAGTGACACATCCACCGCCCCGGGCGCAGCGGATAAGAAACATTCGGCGACGGTTCCGGCCGCTTTGAAGTCTTCCGCCACCGTTTCCGGGAAAGCGGCGTCTGCCCCGGTGAGATAGATGACGTCGATCGGGTATTTGATCGAGACGCCGCGACCTGACTTCGCCTTGCGGATCAATTCCAGCACGGCCACCGCCGCGGCGCCTGCCGCGTCCGCTTCCGCATCCTGCAGGTACGCATCGGAATCCGGCCAGTTGCCGCGCGCGTGGACGGACCCTTTTTCGGCTGCTTCCAGAGGATAAGCAAGATGGTACAATTCTTCCGCGATATGCGGCACGAACGGCGCGAACAGCTTGAGCAGCGCATTCAGGCTGGCGGATAAGGCGGCGATGGCCGAGGCCTTGCCCTCCTCCCCCATATTACCATAAGCGCGGGCTTTCACAAGCTCCAGGTAATTGTCACAGAAATCATTCCAGAACACGTCTTCCACCGCGGCGCGGGCCCCGGCATAATCATAGGCGGCAAAGCAGGCATCTGCGGCAGCGATAGCGTGATGAACGCGGGACAACATCCAACGGTCGAGCATCTGGAATCGGAGAAAACCGGAACCGGGAAATTCCTGATTCCCGATTCCTGATTCCTCATTTCCCGATTCCATCATACCCATCACGAACTTCGTCGCATTCCACAATTTATTGACCAGCTTCCGCCCGATCTTCAGCACCTCCTCCGAAAACGCGGTATCCGCACCCAGCCGCGACGTGGACGCCCAGTACCGCACCGCATCGGCGCTATGCGCTTCCAGCAGGGCTTTGGGCGTAACGACGTTGCCTTTGGATTTCGACATTTTGGTCTTGTCCGACGCCAGGCACCAGCCGGAAATCATCAAATGTTTCCAGGGGATAGAGTCATGATGCAGATGCGCTTTCGCCAACGTGTAGAACGCCCAAGTGCGAATGATCTCATGCGCCTGCGGGCGGAGGTCGGCGGGGAAGAGCGCTTCGGACCGGGAATTTGGAGTCGGGAATTGGGAATCCGCAACATCGTCATTCCCGCGCAGGCGGGAATCCAGTGAATCTGTTAAAGGCTGGATTCCCGCCTGCGCGGGAATGACGGAGTCTGTTGCACCCCATGCACTGATCTGCGGTGTCAGGCTGCTCGTCGCCCATGTGTCCATGACATCAAAGTCTGGATCTAACTCGAACTCCTCATTTGTTTGGGAATCTTTAATTATCCAATATTTTCCATGTATACGGTCATTAAGATCAATACTCTGTTCTTTAACAATATATCTATCTGATTTATAGATGGAAGGATAATCACGGAGCGGATCAACAGGAAGTTCCGTAGTCTCGGCAACTATGCGATCAATCAGTTGCTGAGTACCACGCTCTCTTTTATACCACACTGGAAACGGTACACCATAATAACGCTGGCGGGAGATGCACCAGTCCCAGTTCAGCCCGTCGATCCATTGCTCCATGCGCTTGGCCATCCACTCCGGCTTCCAGTCGCACTCGGCGGATTTTTGTTTGAGCGCTTCCTTATGCTCCAGCACATTCACAAACCATTGTTGCGTCGGCAGAATTTCCAGCGGCGCACCCGAACGCTCCGCGCATTTGACCGCATGGGTGATCGGTTTTTTACCCACCAGATCACCGGAAGCGTCGAGCAGTTCCATCATTTTCTCGCGTGCGGCGGTGGCTTTCAATCCTTGCAACTGAGGTACGTTTTCTGATTCGATCTTCCCATATTTATTCAAAATAATCTTTGTCTCAAGCCCGTGCTTCCGCCATTTTACAATATCGGCTTCATCACCGAATGTGCAGCACATCATGATGCCCGTACCCTTGTCCGGCTCCACCGACTCATCTTCCAGAATCGGCACACGCATCCCGAACAGCGGCGTAATTGCCTGCCTACCCTTCAAATACTGATACCGCACATCATTTGGATGATAGAAAATCGCCACGCACGCCGGCAGCATTTCCGGGCGCGTCGTGCCGATGACAAACTCGCCGCCCCCTTCCACCGTAAAGCGGATATCGCAGAACACCCCCGCCATTTCCCTGTCCTCCACTTCCGCCTGCGCGATGGCGGTCTGGTCGACGGGGTCCCACAGCATCGGCTGCAGGCGGCGGCTTACCTGTCCCCTCTGGTAGAGATCGATAAACGATGCCTGGCTGATGCGCCGCACGTCCTCGCTGATGGTATGGTATTCCAGCTTCCAGTCGACGGACAACGCGCTGCTGCTGAACAGGTCGCGGAATTCCTTTCTCGCCTCGCGCGAAACTACTTCGCAGAGTGATATAAATGTTTCACGTGAAACATCGGTGGCGCGGATTTTTTTGGTTTTTTCCACCAGCCGCTCGGTCGGCAGGCCGTTATCGTCGAACCCCATCGGGTAGAACACGTCCTTACCTTTCATCCGCTGGTAACGGGCGATGAAATCCGCATGGGCGTAGCTGAAGATATGTCCCATATGCAACTGCCCGGACACGGTGGGTGGGGGCGTGTCGATGACGTAAGTCTGCTCGCGGGACTGATCGCCGCGCCAGGCATACACCTGCTTCGTTTCCCACTCCTGCTGCCAGTGAGATTCGCGGGTTTTATGGTCATAATTCTGGGGCGCTGTCATCCCCTATTCTTAAGCCATCCACCCTTGCATGTAAAGCCCGACTCGGATACCATGAACCGCATGAACAACACCGCTCCGCAAGATTCCAACGATATCCGCATCCGCCGCATCCGCTACCGCAGCTGGCACCGGGGATGTAAGGAAACGGACGTCATACTGGGTAATTTCGCCGATCAGTGCCTGTATTCGCTGGAGCCGGTCACCGAACTGGCGCTGTATGAAGCGCTGCTGAACGAACAGGACGCCGATATCTGGAACTGGCTGACCGATAAAATCTCATTGGCGGAAGGACGCTATGACAGCCTGAAGCACCGGCTTCAGACGTTCGCTCTAAGCGCCTGAAGCATTGATACGCATTTACTGGATCATGCAGGCCGCGCCCGCTCCGGTGTTCTGCATCATGCTGATGCCGAGCGCCAGTAGGGTGAACGCGACCGTCATCGTGATCCAGGTACGCTCGGAAGTGCCGTACATGAATTCGAAAAGTCGGGCGCTGACTGTGGCGGAAATGGACGCTTCTTTTTCAATCGGTGGTAAGGTAAGTGCGGTTGCCATGATATTCCTCCCCAAGAAACCAGAATTATACTATACTACGGTTTTGCGCCGCAACGCAACGACATTGACATGAAAATGTCAAGCTTTCTATTGCGCAACGCAGCATGATTACTGGATTGTAGAGGAACTATCCTTACGCTATACTGCATTCCGAAAGCTATGGAACCGAACCGATCATGACCTTTGTCGTTACCGACGCCTGCATCAAATGCAAATATACCGACTGCGTGGAAGTCTGCCCCGTGGACTGTTTTTACGAAGGGGAAAACATGCTGGTCATCCACCCCGACGAATGCATCGACTGCGGGGTGTGCGAGCCGGAATGCCCCATCGAGGCGATCGTCCCCGAGTCGGATGGAGTGATGGACTGGATCGAGCGCAACCGGGAATATGCGATGCTGTGGCCGAACATCACGCAGAAGAAACCCGCCCTGCCGGAAGCGGAAGAGTTTAAAAACGTCAAAGAAAAGTTTGCCGGACATTTCAGCGAAAATCCCGGCACGGGAGCCTGAAACATGAACAGAGTGTGGGTTACCTTCCTGATATGCTGTGTCACCTTACTCATCGCACTGCCGGCCCATGCCGTCACGCTGGAGGAAGAACTTGCGTACCGTGTGCGCTTCAGCCGCGCCGATGACGTGGTGCTGCTGCTGAAGAAGGGAGCGGACCCGAACGCGGTGAACGACGTGGGCCTGCCGATGGTGTCGGTCGCCACCTCCCGCACCGACGACGACGCCATACCCGTTTTACGCACCCTGATGCAGAAAGGGGCGGACCTGAACCGTGGCGGACCGAACAATCAATATCCGGTGGTCATCGCGGCGCGGGAAAACAATACGAAGATGATGGAATTCCTGATCAAGGAAGCGAAAGTGGATTATACGGTGAAAGATTTGAACGGCCTGCTGCCGCTGGAAATCGCCGAATATTACGGAAATAAGGAATCGGCGGAACTGATCCGCGGCCTGACGGAAGAGAAACTGGCCGCTGAGAAGGAACGCCACAGTCCGGAACGCAAGGAAAAGCTCGTCAAGGAACTGGCGTTCAAAGTTTGCGAGGAAGAATACATGCATTATTACTATACGTCGGGACAGGACAAGTACAGCAAACAGGAAATCGCCCAGAATGTCACCGAGAAGCGTAATCAGGTGAAGGAGACGATGGACGAGCTTTACAAAATCTTCGGCATTCCTCCGGAAATCGCCATTTCCATGAAGAAAAAAATGGAACCGGTGATCGTCAAGCAACTGGATGCCATGATTTCCAACCGGCAGCGGCGCGCCAAAGGGGTCGGTAAATCGGCGGATCTGCATCTGCGGTGTGACAAACTGCAGGATGCGTGGTATGCGGATTATCAGCAGCGCGAGGCCGCTGAACAAGCGAAGGATGATCAGCAGAAATCCATGCGGGTGCGGGCGTATTCCAACTGAATAATTTTCGGAGTGCGTTGCCGCGCGTCATCCTGAACGTAAGTGAAGGGTTTTGGTGCAGCAGGAGATTATTCGCTGCGCTCAGAATGACATTTCACTAAGAATTCAGGCGCGTTTGAGCGAAGGAAACCCGAAATAATATCCCTGCATGTAATGGACACCCAGATCCATCAGCAGTTTCGCGGTTTCGCCGTTTTCCACGAACTCGGCGACCGTCTCCAGCCCGAAACCATTGGTAAAGTCCAGCATCGTCTTGATAAACAACAGATTATCATGGTTCTCGGTCAGGTCTTTAACGAACACCCCGTCGATCTTGATGATGTCCACCGATAGGGATTTCAATTGGCGGAACGAGGTATAGCCCGAGCCGAAATCGTCGAGCGCCACGCTCGCCCCTTCCGCCTGGACCGCCGCCACGAAATAGGCGGTGCGCCGCAAATCCAGATGGACCGCCGTTTCGGTGATCTCGACCATCATGCGGGAGACCACATCGGGATAACTTCTTGCGATCTGGCTGAACTTCCGCAGCCACGCTGTGGAATTCGCCGTCAGGTTGGAGACGTTGAAGGAAAGCTTCAGTTCGGGCTCCGCCAGCATTTCCTCCAGCATCTTATCCAGCACCATTTCGTCGATGATGTCGATCAGGCCCATCCGCTCCGCCACCGGAATAAGCGGCCCCGCCGTCGTCATCTCGCCGGTCGGTTTCACCACGCGCAGCAGCGCCTCGTAATGCGCCAGTTCACCGGTTTTGGAACGGACGATCGGCTGGTACGCCATGCAGAACTGGCCGTCGCGAATGGTGCGGGTGATGTAGTTCACCATGTTCATTTCCTGCCGGCTACTCGACGTGCTCATCAGTACTGGCTCGAAATCACAGCTCTGCACGCTTTTATCGCTTTTGACCGCGATATACGCCTGATTAAGAATGTCGTGCGCGTTCACCGTGCTGCCGGGCAGGATGATGGCGGCGACCGAGGCCAGCACATGCATGAAACCATAAGACGATTCATAGCCGAAATGCTTGATGTGCCGCGCGATGGTCTGCGACATTTCTTCGAACACGAGAGTTTCCTGATGATGCAGGACGATGGCGATCTGGTCCTTCTGGGCTCTCGCCATCATCATATGTTCGCCGTCATAATCCAGCAGCTGCTGCAGGGACCGCAGCAGCGAATGCACGGCTTCCTCCGTGGATTTATGGCCGAACCCGCTGATCATCATGGGCATGTTGTCGATGGAAATCAGGACAAGGGCCGCATGGCGGGAAGGGTCGCGTTCGTCGATCACCTGCTGCAGACGCTCCACCAGAAACGTGGGATAACCGCCGGTATTGTCCATCTCATCATGGGAGCGCAGTGCACCGGGGGGAGGCGTCAACATATGGGAATCATCGGGGTAAGGTAGGACCATGGGGTAGAAGCACCTTGGCTGCATGACGGATCAATATATGTATTCTACCGGATACTATACCCCGGCAGGCGTAAATGAATTGCTAACATGGGCGGATTTATTGTGATTTCGCTTAAACTTCTCTCTCTACAGGACGCGGTATTCTCTGGTCTTTCCTCAAAAAAGTTATTATACGGCATATGGTTATCGAAATCGTGTTTTCAGAATGGAAAATAACCGTTTTTAAGCGAAACGCTGATAAAGCGTTCGATTTTTGTATCGAATGACGGTAATGTGCGTTGATGAATTCCAGTGCCGCCGATTCCATAGACCTCCGCGTTTCCGCCATGCCTGAAGTTCGCGGGCGCCTGCGGCCCGGTGTTCCGCTGGCGCCGCGCTGTTGGTTCGGGGCAGGCGGCAACGCGGAATGGCTGTTCACTCCTGAAGATGAGGACGATCTCTCCCGCTGTCTGGCCCAGCTTCAGCTATCCATTCCGGTGACCGTGATCGGGGTGGGGTCCAACCTGCTGGTCCGGGACGGCGGGATTTCCGGTCTGGTGATTCGTCTGGGGAGAGGCTTTACGGCGATATCTCACGACCGCCATACGATGAGAGCCGGCGCCGGATGCCTGGATGTCAATGTTGCCCGCTACGCCGCGGATGCCGGGATCGCGGGGCTGGAATTCCTCGTGGGTATTCCAGGTACCATCGGTGGGGCGGTAAAAATGAACGCGGGGGCGTATGGCGGTGAGATAGCGCACGCGGCGACGTCCCTTACCGCGGTCGACCGACAGGGGAAGCGGCATACTTTAAGCGCCGAAGAAGCGGGCTTCGGCTACCGCCATTCACGCCTGCCGGAAGGGTGGATCGTCACCGAAGCCACGTTTGCCGGACAGTCGGACAGCCCGGCGGCGATTCACCACCGGATGGAAGCCATCGCGGAAAATCGGCAGGCCACGCAGCCGGTGCGCAGTAAAACCGGGGGTTCCACGTTCCGCAATCCCGACGGGCATAAAGCGTGGGCGCTGATCGACGAGGCAGGGTGTCGCGGTTTACGCCACGGTGATGCGGGAGTTTCGGAATTACACTGCAATTTCCTGATTAATCATGGCAATGCGACGGCGGATGATTTAGAGTCGCTCGGTGAGGAAGTGCGTGAACGCGTCGCCGCCCGAAGCGGCGTTTGCCTTGAATGGGAAATCAAGCGCATCGGTAACAAAAAAGGAAGTTAAACAGGACTATGGCATTACGTGTAGCATTACTTAAAGGCGGATGG
The DNA here is from genome assembly GCA_965248995.1 of Rickettsiales bacterium. Lineage (GTDB taxonomy): Bacteria > Pseudomonadota > Alphaproteobacteria > Rickettsiales > UBA998 > CBDFKY01. The sequence continues at coordinate 36,589 of CBDFKY010000019.1, forward strand.
TCGAGTGAACGGGAAGTATCGCTCAGCAGTGGTGCCGCCGCTGAAAAAGCGTTGAAATTCCTCGGATACGAGGTGGTCGCCATCGACGTCGCGCCGGATATCGGCAAAGTGCTGACCGAACTGAAACCGGATATCGTCTTCAACGCCCTGCACGGGCAATACGGTGAGGACGGCACGATACAGGGACTGCTGGAACTGCTGGGGATTCCCTATACGCATTCCGGCGTGCTCGCCTCGGCGCTCGCCATGCATAAAGCGCGGGCGAAGGCGGTGTTCCGTGCATCCGGTCTGCGCTGTCCGGAAGGGGGCGTATTTACCGTCGCTGACATTCTTGACCATTCTCCGGTGCCTAAACCGTTCGTGGTAAAACCCGTCGCCGACGGTTCCAGCGTCAACGTCTTCCTGATCTTCGAGGAAAGTGACCTGGATGCCATGCGCTCCCTGCCCCCGGCCTTGAGTATGCTGGTGGAACCCTATATCCCCGGAAGGGAAATCCAGGTGGCGGTGCTGGACGGCAAGGCGATCGGCGCGATCGAAATCCGCACCAAAAGCAAGTTTTATGATTATGAGGCGAAATATACGGTAGGCAAGGCGGAACATCTGATGCCCGCTCCGCTGCCAGAGGCGGATTACGCCGAAGTGCTGCGGCTGGCGGAACGTGCCCATACGGCGCTCGGCTGCCGGGGACTTACCCGCTCGGATTTCCGTTATGACGATACCGGGATCGGCCAGAGCCTGTTCTACCTGCTGGAAACCAATACGCAGCCCGGCATGACGGAACTTTCCCTCGCTCCGGAAATCGCCCTGCATCACGGCATCACGTTCGCGGACCTGATCCGTCATCTGGTGGAGCACGCCACCACCGACGCGGTGGCGGCGCATGGCTAAGACAGTGCCTGCCTCCTCTCCTGCTGGGAAGCGTGGCAAGGCGCAGGCAAAGACGTCCAAAAATAAAAGCGCCCTGGCGGAACGGGCCCGCAAGAAACAACAGCAGAAACAGAAACGCTATGCGACGGTGGTGGCTTCCGTTCTCGGCATCTTCCTGCTCTGGGCGGCGGTGGAAACACGCATCGACCGGCAGGTTGCCGACGCGACCCATTCGCTATGGCTGGAAACGTCCGCCGGGATGGGATTCCGCTTTAAGGAACTGATGGTCGAAGGACGGCACCTGACGCATGGCGACGATATCGTAAGCGCCGTGGGACTGAACGTGGGGGATTCCCTGTTCCTGGTATCGCTGGAAGACATACGCCAGCGGGTCATGGCGATCGGCACGGTGAAAAACGCCGCCGTCACGCGGGACTTGAGCGGGCGCATCATCATCACGCTGACGGAACGCACCCCGTTCGTCCTCTGGCAGCACCGCGACAAACTGCAGGTGATGGATGATGAAGGGGTGGTCATGCCGGAGGAAGATACCACCAAGTACCCCTACCTCGTCACGATGGTCGGGGACAAGGCCCCGGAACATATCGCCAATCTGGTGGAATTCTTATCTGCGGACAAGACGCTCGCCAAACAGATCGTCGCCGCCGTGTTCGTCAGTGACCGGCGGTGGGATATTCATTTCGCCAACGGGGTGAAAATCCTGCTTCCCGAAATGAACCCGAAAGCCGCATGGCAAAAACTCTCGGAAATGAACCGCAAGCACGACATCCTGAAGCAGAGCGTGCAGGTGATCGATCTGCGGGTAGACGACCGCGTGTTCATCACGCTGCCGGAAGACGGCACGCCGGACGATGACGCTTCAGCCAGCGATGCGTGAGGGCGGTCCGGTCATGCAGTCTCCCCTTCATTATCATTCGATCAAAAGCCAGAAAGGCAGCGTGGCGGTGCTCGACATCGGCAGCAGCAAGATTGCCTGCTTCATCGCCGAGCCCAACGCCCAGGGAGAACTGCACATCATCGGCATCGGGCATCACCATGCACAGGGATTGCGGGGCGGCACCGTTACCGACAGCCATTCCGCGGAAGCCTCCATCGCCGCCGCCGTCAGCCTGGCCGAGAAAATGGCGGGCGCCACCGTGGACAACGTCATGGTGAATCTAAGCCTGCCCGACATCCGCTCCCACCTGATGCATGTCGAGCTGAACATTTCCGGCGGCGCGGTCAGCGAACAGGATATTTCCGACATCCTGCGCGAGGGATGCCAGGCTGTTGATCAGGAAAACCGCCAGATCATCCATTGCTTCGTCACGCAATACCAGCTGGATGGAGCGAAAGGTATCCGCGATCCGCGCAATATGTACGGCATGATGCTTAAAGCGGACCTGCACGTCATCACAGTCGATCAGCGCAAAATGGTGAACCTGGCCAACACGATCTCGCGCTGCCATCTCGACATCGCCGAATTCATCGCCTCCCCTTATGCAGCGGGACTCGGATGTCTGGAGGCGGATGAGCAGGAACTCGGCGTCATGATGATCGATATGGGGGCGTTCGCGACCAGCGTTGCGCTGTTCTCCGCCGAATCCAACACGTATAATTTCGTGATTCCGCTGGGCGGTGCGCATGTCACGAAAGATCTGTCGCAAGGACTGTCGACCGGCATCACCCACGCGGAAAGGCTCAAAACGCTCTACGGCAGTGTACTCGCTTCCGCCAATGACGAGCAGAGCATGGTGCATGTCCCGCTGATCGGTGAGGAACATTCCACCGATGAGACCACCGTTTCCCGCGCCCAGCTGGTCAGCATCATCCGCCCGCGCGTCGAAGAGATTTTCGAACTGATTTATGCGCATCTGGAAGACAACCACATGCTCGCCTGTATCGGTCAATATGTCGTGCTCACCGGCGGCGGCAGCCAGCTGGTGGGCGTGCGGGAACTGGCCACCAGCATTTTCGGCAAACAGGTGCGGCTGGCCAAGCCGAGAGCGTTTTTAGGACTGGCGGAATCCGTCAGTTCGGCGGGATTCTCCGCCGCCGTGGGAATGCTGCATTATGCCGGCAACCGCCCGTTTGAAGAAACATTGCTGCAGGCCCAGAACCGCCATCGCCATATCCCGATCACGCAGGGATTCGTGCGGCTGGCAGGCTGGCTGAAAGAACGGTTTTAGAGGGATAACGTCATGGTAAGTTTACGCGACTGTACTGATCCCTATGATTTATTCTCCGTGTGGTTCGAGGAAGCGAAAGCCCATCCGCAGATCAATGAGCCGACCGCCATGTCGCTCGCCACGGTGGCGAACGATGCGCCTTCGGTACGCATCGTATTGCTGAAAGCCTATGATGAGCGGGGCTTCGTGTTTTATACCAACCTGGAGAGCCGCAAAAGCAGGGAAATCAAACATTCCCGCACCGCGGCGTTGTGTTTCTACTGGATGCCGCTGGACCGGCAGGTGCGCGTGGTCGGCACTGTGCAGGCCGTGGATGACGGCATGGCCGACGCCTATTTCGCGAGCCGCCCCCGCGAACGCCAGATCGGCGCCTGGGCTTCCGCCCAATCCTCGCCCATGACTTCCTACGACGATCTGGAAGAGCGGATCGCCCTGATGACGGAGCGTTTCAGGGGACAGGAAATTCTCCGTCCTCCGCACTGGTCGGGATGGCGGATCGTGCCGATGGAAATGGAACTGTGGCAGCAGCACCCTCACCGCTGGCATGAACGCTGCGTGTTCATGCCTCGGGCAGAAGGCGGATGGAACAAGACCTGGCTGTATCCCTGACGATTATCTCTGGACCATCGCCTCCGCCTCCACTATCCTGCCGTGCGATGAAGGGTTATGGACCAGTCTCGGATTAACTTCCGTCTGGGAATCCGTGCGTGCGGAGCCTGAAGCATTCGCCCGCGCAAAGCTTCCTTCATTCATATAGGACTCCTGCGCCGAAGCGATGGGCGCCATTCCTTCCATCTGCGCATCCGACCTGTTTTCGGATATTTTTGAACTGGCGGAGGTGGGAACAATTTTGGTGCCCTCGCCCTGCGCATCAAACTGCGCGGCATTTCCTTGCAAACTTGCTGCCTGCTGTAATGACGCGAGATCGGGGCGAAGCGGCGCGATCGCTTCCTTGATTTTCCCTACCACTTGCAGACTTTGTGGGCCAAACGCCTCAGATGCCGCCAATGCGTCCAACTGGTCCAGCACTTTCTGGTTTACCAGTTCCGGGTTCAGCTGCACGGAATAAATCGCTTTTTCCGCGTCGATCGGCTGGATGACGATCGCCTGATCGGTACTGGCCGTCGGCACGGCAGGAGCGGAGACGGCAAGAGGCTGCTGCAGCAACTGCTCAAAGGCCGCGGTCTGCGCCGTGTTTCCGACCGGGGAATTTTCCAGCGCCTGCTCAAGCCCCGCGATCGTTTCGGCGGGAATATCCAGGGCCAGTTTCTGCTTGCCGCTGACTTCCAGATGCGCGCCGCCTTGTGCGGCAGCCGATTCCATCCCCTGCTTGGTGACGACGTCGATCTGCTCGTTCCCGGCCGGATCTTTCGTGATCCTGACCGTCATGACCGGGTTGTCAGTCCCCAGCGCAGTGACGACGTCCTGTAATGAAGATGTTTCAAGTATACCCATGATGATCGCTCTCCTTATGCCATTCTTAAATGAGGAACCCGGCTTTCCATCGCGGAAAAGATCACCTCTGCAAATTTCGGGGAAAATAACTTGTTGAGCACCATCCGCTTGATGGAGTCCTGAAACATCGCTTTGCGCTCCTCGCTGAGGGAGAGATTCACCGTAATCGCAGACAATCCTCCATCCGCCACCGGATTGGAACATAGCACCAGATCACTGTCCAGCACCTGAATATAATCATTGGGATCAAACATATTCCACCTTTCGTGATGAATCATTCCTTACCTGTATAATCCTCGTGCATGACAGTTTCATGAACAAAGCGGCTCTGCGCAAAGATTTTTTCAAAAATCACTTAAAAATCCGCGGAATCTTCCGCTTATGCGCATAGGTAATGGTTGAAAGAGGATGAATTTTTTGTTATGGTGAAACTCGATTTTTAACGAAATGAACTTTTTCCATTCTCACGCTTTAACCAGTTGCGATATCGCCTATGACGGAAGACTACGAAATAAAACTTTTTCACAGGCTGGATGCGCTGCGTAAACTCCACCAGACGCTGGAAGAAAAGCTTTCCGCCTCCGGGTTCGATGAGTTCTCCGCGCAACGCGTCAAAAAGGAAAAACTGGCCGTGCGGGACCAGATCAACAGTCTGGAACATGAACTTTATCCTAATATCATCGCTTAAGTCCGTTTCGTGAAGCATTACGGTTCCATCCCGGAGATCAGGCGGGCGCGTGCCGCCTTTACGGAAAACGTAGGGTTCGTTCCTACGATGGGTGCGCTGCATGCCGGGCATCTGGCGCTGGTCAAAGCGGCGAAACAGCGGTGCGACCATGTGATAGCGAGTATTTTCGTCAATCCCAAACAATTCGCGCCGAGTGAGGATTTATCCCGTTATCCGCGCCCTTTGTCCGATGATCTGGCGTTGCTGAAAGCACAAGGGGTAGATCTGGTATTCACACCGCAGGAAAACGATCTCTATCCCGAAGGATTCGCCACGACGGTCACGGTGGCGGAAGGCAGCGACGTCTTGTGCGGAGCGCACCGGGCCGGCCATTTCGCCGGAGTGACGACCGTCGTCAGCCTGCTCTTCTCGATCATACGGCCCGATGCTGCGTTTTTCGGGGAAAAGGATTTTCAGCAGCTTACCCTGATCAGACGACTGAACCATGATTTGTGTCTGATCGAAGAAGTGGTCGGTATTCCGACGGTACGAGAGGCGGACGGCCTGGCGCTTTCCTCCCGCAACGCCTATCTCACCGCCGAAGAACGGTCAATCGCACCGATCCTCCATCATACCCTGCAAGAAATAAAGCGTTGGCTTCACGCCGGAAAATCCATGGAAGAAAGCCTGCGTTACGGCAGGAAAACACTGCTGGAAGCCGGGTTCGCCAGCCTCGACTATCTGGAAATACGCGACGCCGGGACGCTTTCACACACCGAAGACCTCGCAAATGCCAGATTGTTCGCCGCCGTGCGCCTCGGCACAACGCGCTTGATTGATAACATTTCCCTTGCTACACAGACGGCATGACCCCTGAACATGTAATGCAGGAATTTGTCGCGGCGGATGCGATTTTGCGCGGCCATTTCATTCTTTCCTCCGGTCTTCGTAGTGATACGTACCTGCAATGCGCCCGCGTAATGATGGATACGAACCGGGCGGAACGGCTATGCCGTGCGCTGGCGGAGAAACTGCGCGCCGCCCTCGGCACGCTTCCGGATATCGTCGTCGCTCCGGCGATGGGAGGGGTGGTGGTCGGGTATGAGATGGGACGCCAGCTCGGCCTGCCGACCCTGTTTTGCGAGCGGGTGGAAGGAACCTTCACGCTGAGGCGCGGGTTCGCCCTGCAAGAAGGCCAGCGGGTACTGCTGGTGGAAGACGTGGTGACGACCGGCAAATCCTCGCTGGAAACGGTCGCCTGCATCGAATCATACGGTGCGGAAGTGGTCGCGGAATGCAGCCTGATCGACCGCTCCAACGGCACGCACGGTTTGCCTTTCCCGCTGATCTCCCTGCTGACGCTGGACGTGAAAACGTACCGGCTGGACGACCTGCCGGAAGAGTTAGGCGACATTCCGCCGGTAAAGCCCGGCAGCAGAGGCCTGAAATAAGACATAGGCGGCCATCGCCAGCATGGTCAGGATCAGGACGCCCTGACCGTATTCCCCGTAGAGCGTATTCGCCGCAGCTGGCGTGGGCAACGGCGTATCCAGCACTCCCCGGGTATTGAGAGGGAGTAGGGAAAGCACCCTGCCGTAAGCGTCGATCGCCGCGCTGATCCCTCCGCTCGCGGAGCGGATCAGCGGCACGCCCTGCTCCACCGCCCGCATCCGCGTCATGGCGAAATGCTGGTAAGGGCCGGAACTGAGGCCGAACCAGGCGTCGTTGGTGATGTTGAGAATCCAGTGCGGATAGGCGCCGTTACTGAGCCAGGGGAAAATCGCTTCGTAGCAGATCTGTGGCCGCATGTCCGGCGCGCCATGTATTGGGATCGGGTCGGCATTGGTGCCGGTCGAGAAGTCCAGCCCGCCGGGAGTGAGTTTTTCAAGCGGCAGGACGGAACGCAACGGCACATATTCCCCGAACGGCACCAGTTTGCGCTTGTCGTAGACCGCCGCGATATGTGCGTCCGCGTCCAGTATGTTCAGGCTGTTATACACAGTGGGCGGCTTGCCCGGCGCGGCAGGAGGCACGAACCGTACCACGCCTGTCGCCAGAGCACCGCGTGGCGGGACGATCTTCGCCAGTTCCGATGCCAGGAATCCTCCTTCCTCCAAGCGAAACGGCAGGGCGCTTTCCGGCCAGATCAGGTGGGTGATTTTCTCATACCCCGCCGACAGGCTGAGCTTGACATGCAGGTCGAGATTCGAGCGTTCCGCGTTCTTGTCCCATTTCAGGGTCTGCGGGATATTCGCCTGCACGAGCCGCAGCATCACCCCCGGTTCATAACGGGTAGGGTTGGCATTCAGGCGAAACGCTCCGTAACCCAGCAGGACGCCGAAAATCAGCACGGCTATTACTGCACTGGCGTAAGCCCTCTCCCGCCACCAGAGCGGAACGCTGGCAAGCGCTATCGTAATAAGTGAAAGCCACCATACGCCGCCGATGCTGGCGGCCTGCAGCGACACCTCATTCATTCCCCAGCCGTAGCCCAGCAGGTTCCAAGGAAATCCGCTGAACAGCAAGGAACGGAGAATCTCGGATACCGTCCAGCATAAAGCGAAAGCCAGGCAGTACGGCACTATCGGGAGTTTACGGAAACGATATGCCGCCAATGTACACAGCCCATGATACACCGCCAGTGCCCCGCCGATCCCCAGCAGCGCGAATGGAATCAGCCATCCGAACCGCGCCGCATCGACCAGAAGCGCATAGGAAAACCAGTAGATGCTGGCGATGCTGTAACCGAGCCCGAACCACCATCCTGTCCGGAACGCGGATTTTCCCGAAACGCTTACGCGCACGCGATGCATCAGCCACGGCAGCGTAACGAATAACACCGGAGTGGCGAAAAAAGGGGCGAAGGCGAGCGTGCTAAGTGCTCCCGCCACCGTCAGACACAGGTTTTGTCGCCACCCGGCTGCGCTGATAGCACCATACAGCCGTTGCATGGTCAAAGCATATCCAGGAAATTTTTAATCAACGCGTGCCCATGCTCGGATGCGATGCTTTCAGGATGGAACTGCACCCCGTGCACGGGAAAGGTGTGATGCGATACGCCCATGATGATGCCGTCTTCCGTCCATGCGGTCCGTTTCAGGCAGGCCGGTAAAGTGGCAGGATCGACGACGAGCGAATGATACCGCGTCGCCGTGAACGGGCTCGGCAGGTCCTTGAATACCCCCTCCCCCTCGTGATGCATCAGGCTGGTCTTGCCATGCATGGGAGCGGTGCGCACCACCTGTCCGCCGTACACCTCCCCGATCGCCTGATGGCCGAGACAGACGCCTAAAATGGGAATGCGTTCCCCCAGCTGTTGAATGACGGCGGGGCAGATACCGGCATCCTTCGGTTCACCCGGACCGGGAGAAATAATGATTCCGTCGGGATGGCGCTGTTCGACTGCCGCCACACTTAATGCATCATTGCGTACCACTTCCACCTCTACACCGAGTTCCAGCACGTAATGCAGCAGGTTGTAGGTAAAACTGTCATAATTGTCGAGGAGGAGGACGCGCTTCATACTGCTTTACTTCTACGCTTTATCAGAAAGCGAGGTCAAACTATTCCTTTAAAAAACCCTTGATTTATCAGGTATTCGAGCCCGGAAAACGGCGTATATTCGGGTCAAAAAAAACTTTTAAGCAAGCTTAAAAGTTTATGTTATGCAGCGATGGATACTTTAGTGTTTCCGAATAATTTTCGTACGAAAATTTTCGGATAAAAACACTATAAATTATAGGTTTATAGTCATTTTATCCGATTTAAAACCGTACGGTTTTAAATCGGAATGACTATTTTTCTGTAAAGAGAACAGGCAATTCGTCCACCCGACCGAAGGTCGAGGGCAGATCGCAGCTGTCATCTTCCAGATAAAGATTTTCCGCGAGACGACCAGCTAAGAATGTTTGGAGGTTAAACCACCAATCCTGCGCCGAGTAACCCGCGTTTTTCAGAAATGCCGCAGCCAGACAGAGATATCTGTCATGGCCAGGGTTTAGAGCTGCTTTAAGCTGCGTTGTGATTGCGAATCGGGGATCCGATTCGAACCACTCTTCCACCTGAGCATTTTGTAAGAACAACACAAGATCTACAGCGAGATCTGCATCTAATCTGAGCAAATAAGCGTACTCGCAGATTGCGTGTACGATTCTCTCATTTACGCCTTCGTTGAGTTTAATGTTCATGTCCTGGGCTTGTACCCAAACACGAGCATATTGACCCACGACACAACGATTTCCTGGACACATAATAAACCTCAAAAAAAGCAAAGGTCCGTACATGCTCATGCTGACTTGAAGCCGCGAAATAGCAAAGAAAACTTCTTTGGAGTTGGCTTAAGCACAACAATAAACTAGAGGGCTATTACCCCGTCTTCAAAAGTTTTGCAATCATTAATACCGGTGGCTTTACCCTTCTCTCTTCGCAAACTGCATCGCCAGTTCGGCGGCGGCCATGATCGCTTTCGCTTTGTTGCAGGATTCCTCGTATTCCGCGTTCCCGTCGCTGTCCGCCACTACCCCGCCCCCCGCCTGCACGTAGATCGTCCCGTTTTTTACCAGGGCGGTGCGCAGCGTGATGCAGGTATCCATCCAGCCGCTCGCGGAGAAATATCCGACGCCGCCGGCGTAAAAACTGCGGCCCTCGCTTTCCAGCTCGTCGATGATCTCCATGGCGCGTATTTTCGGGGCGCCGCTGACCGTGCCCGCCGGAAAACCGCTCATCAGGCAATCGATCGCGGAAGCATCTTCTCTACGTATCCCTTCCACGTTGGAGACGATGTGCATTACATGCGAATACCTCTCCACCGTCATCCGCTCGGTCACCCGCACGCTGCCGCCTTTCGCGGCCCGGCCGACGTCGTTGCGGCCCAGATCCAGCAGCATGAGATGTTCGGCGATTTCCTTGGGATCGGCGAGCAGTTCCTCTTCCAGCGCCTTATCTTCCGCTCGTGTGACGCCGCGACGCCGCGTTCCGGCGATCGGGCGGACCGTGATGACGTCGCCGCGTAGCCGCACCAGGATTTCGGGGCTCGATCCCACCAGCGTGAACGCTCCCATGTTCAGGTAAAACAGGAACGGGGACGGGTTGCGGTAGCGCAGCGCCCGGTACAGATGAAACGGATGCACCGCGAAGGGTGCGGAAAAACGCTGGGAAGGCACGACCTGAAAGATATCCCCGGCGCGGATATAGTCTTTCGCCTTTTCCACCATTCCTTTATATTCTTCCAGTGTCGTGTTGGAAGCGAACGTCAGCGGGGCGCCTGCTTCCGGATCGAAATACCCTCCCGCATCCTGCGTGGTGGTCAGTTGCTGCAGCGTCCGGCGAATCAGCGCTTCCGCAGCTGCGGCGGCCTGTTCCGGTGAGGAGGAACCGTCCCACCACAGGGGAGCGGAAAGATACATGATACCCCCCACGTTATCGAATATCAGCATCAGGCGGGGCCGCATCAGGCAGGCGTCGGGAATGCCGATGGGATCAGGATTGGCATGGGGCAGCGTTTCCACCTGCCTGATCATGTCGTAGCCCAGATACCCTACCAGACCCGCCGCCGAAGAGGGTACGCCTTCCGGCAGGATCATCGCGATATCCGCGATCTGCGCGTTCAATGATTCCAGCGGGGGCGCCGGCAGGGGAACAAAAGCGGGAGATGGCACGGTCAGGTCGCATAGTTCCGCAATTCCTTGGACGCAGCGCCACAGACGGTCCGGATACAGGCCGAGCATCGAATACCGGCCCCTCGCTTCCCCTCCCTGCACCGATTCCAGCAGAAAACATGGTTGATCCCGGCTTTCGCCGATGAGCTTGCGCATCGCCGATACCGGCGTTTCCGTGTCGGTGACGACTTTCGTCCACAGCAGCGCGTTCTGCCCCGACTTCAGCGCAGCGACCGCTTCGGCGATCTCGGGCACGATACGCGGAAACAGGGACATCGTTTAGAAATGCTCGATCACCCGCTGCAATACTTCACGATTACGGGTCACCCGGAAGCGGTTCTGCAGGGCGGTGAGATATTGCTGGCTGATTTCCTGTTCGTAAAGGCGGCTCAAACGCTGGGTGATATCATGATACCGTTCGTCTTTCTGGCCGAGCGGCTTCTGTACCACATCAAGATACAAAGCGCCGAGAAACGCTTTTTCGCCGTATCCGGTAAGCGGCATTGTATGGTAAGGGGAACCCTGCTCGAAGATATGCTGTGATACCTCCTGCTTTATCATATCGGAATGAAATCCCGGCACGTCCGTGGAAGTGATTCCGGCGCGTTTCGCCTGGATTTTCCCGACCGTGGTGATGCCTTGCTTTGCCAGTATCTGCCTCGCCTGCGCCTCGCTCGTCACACCGGCGAGCGCCGCATTTACCGTCTCACCGTAAGCGCGGGTGGCCTTGCGGCGTTCCTCGTTCGTCCAGTCGGTAATGACCGCGCCGCGCACTTCTTCCAGCGTCCGCGCCCGGGCAGCCGTGATGTGCGAAGGCTGTACAAGGAAATATCCCCCGTCCGCCAGTCTCCCGATCTCCGATATCTTCCCTTCCTTCAGCGCGAAGCCCGCTTCGATCAGCGCGCCGAACTGCCCCGACTCCAGAGCGAGCGTGTTATCCGTATGCTGTCCGTGACTGTCGATGGCGTCGCTGGATTTAAGAGGCAGGCTCATCGTTTTCGCCACGTCCGCCAGACTCATGCCGGCCGCCGTCGCGTCCTCGAACTTTTCGACCAGCCGGGCCAGCGTCTGATGCGTATGCTGTTCCAGAACATCGGACCGCAGCGTCGCTTTCATCTCCTCGAACGAAGGAATTTTGGCGGAGCGAATATCCTTCACATAGAAAATATGCCAGCCGAAATCCGTCTTGACCGGAGTGGTATAGGACGCTTTGCCGAGAGCAAATACCGCATCCCCCGCCGCCGGAAGCTGGTTCTTGGTGACGTACCCCAGATCTTTCGCATCTCGGTTCACCGACGGGATCAGTTTCGCGACTTCCTGAAAAGACTTGCCGGTGCGCAGCATGGCGTAGGCCTGCTCCGCGACGGCCTTGTCCGCGTATAACAGCTGCTCCACATCCCGTTTTTCCGGAGTCATCAGTTCCTGCTGGCGGGTGAGGTAGGCGTTTCGCAGTTCCTCATCCGTCACGATGACCGCATCCTTGACCGGCCTTTTTATCCAGGATAACGTAATTCAGCACGCGATATTCGGGGGCGACGTACGCTGATTTATTGGCGTCGTAATAAAGGCGCAACGCATCTTCCGAGGGCGCGGCAACCGGCCTGGTTCCGGGATGGTCAATTAGGAAAATCAAGGCGTTACGCTCTTCTTCCTGAAATGGTGAACAGGGTTTTGGACAAGGTTTCGTCAAAAATTTTCGGCGGCGTGATGGTCTGCTCCATTAACGATTGTTTAAGCGTGCCGGCCATGTAATCCAGATATTGTTTTTCACTCATGCGCAACTGGCGCAGCCGCTGCGCGAACATCGCGCGGTCGAATTCCCCCTTGTCGTTCTTGAACTGGGGATCCGCCGCCAGCGCTTCTTTCAGCAGTTCCTCGCCGATCACCACATGCATGAACGCGGCCTCCTGCGAGACCAGCCGGTCGCTGATGAGATCCCCCAGCGACAGATCGAACAGATGCAGCTTCGCTACGATCTCCGGCGTGAAATATTCCCCCAGATTCGTGCGCAGGCGCGTCAGCTCACGCATGTAATCCGCTTCGGTGATTTCCTCGCTGCCTACCGTGGCCACCGGAGCGGCGGTTTTTATCGAGGTGATGTCATGAACGCCCCATAACCCGAAACTCGCCACGAGGAGCAGCATCAACAGCTTGACGAAGAAACTATGGGAAGCGCGGCGAAAGGTTGCAAGCATAAGGAAAGAAATACTTCGGAAGTAAAAACAGGATTGTTTTTGTTCAAAAAAAGGCTATTTTCGGAACTGCACTATAGGTTCGCCATGGCAGAGATACAAGGGGAAATATAACGCCGGATCCGCCTTCCCTCCTTCGGTTGTAATTATTTTGCATTCTAAACGCTTTTTACATAAATTTGACCCAATCTAGCGTAGTGGTATGCAAAATATAAATGGCTTACAGTCAGGTGTAACCTATGAGTACCGTTTAAAAAAAGGCAGGTGGAAATTATGGTACGATATTATGAAGCAGGCAATATTTCTATCGCCAAGAAACAGGCCGATTTCATCTTTCGCCGCCGGCACGGCAGTATCGTGCGCACCTTTATCTGCTACGGCCTCGGACTGCTCACCATTTTCATCTTTGCCTACTTCAAGGAACTGATCGGCGGCGATATCGGTTTCCTGACGGTCATCACCCTCATTTTGAGCGCGCTGACGCTTATTTCCGTCGTCACGCTGCAGAAACATCTCGACCTGGTGACGTCCATCGAATTCCAGAATGCCCTGTTCTCCTCCGCGTTTCGGGAGGGAAAACTGTTCTCCCTGATCGTCTCGCAGGACGACCAGATGTATTACGCCGACACGGGGTTTTACAAACTGTTCCCAGACCTGGTGAAAAACAGTTCCCAGGTGCTGGACGCCATCGTGACCGACAGCAACTCCCCGCAGGCGAACCTGCAGCGTCTGAACCATGTGCTGATCGCCAAGGAACAGGCCACGTTCGATGTCAATATCCTGAAGGACGACCAGCGGATGAAAGCGCGGATGAGCATCATCCCCCTGCCGAGGCCATCCGGATATTTTTTCGTCAGCGCCCGGCTGTTCGCGGAATCGAGGGACGAACACGCTCCGGCAGTCTCGCGCTCCGAAGAAGCGCAGAGTATCCTCAGCGCTCTTTGCGAACAGTTGAGCGACCTCGCCTATGTGCTGGGCGGAAACGGTGAAATCATCTGCTGCACCCAGCCGTTCGCTGAATGGATAGGTTACAGCGCGATATCACAGCTGGAGGGCCGCAACATTTCGGATTTCCTGAAAGGGCTCACTCCGCGGAAACATTCCTCCACTCTCTCGGACGATCCTGAGCATTACCAGGTGAATGTCCAGCCTTTGAAAGGCGAGGCACGTCCGGCGAAAGTGTCCCATGTTCATATTCGCAACAGCAGGGAAGATATTGCGTTTACAGGTCGGCAGGGTACTATGATTATATTAGGAAATACCTATAATGTAACGTTAGTGCATATTTTTGAAGGCCGTTTCCATGCTCGGTATCTTTTCCTCGAAATTCCCTCTCTCCCACCTGCTTGACGCTTTCGTCTCCGAGTGTCCGATCGCGTTGGCGGAAGTCAATCAAACGCGGCATATCATTCAGGCGAATGCCGCTTTTTGCGATCTGCTGCATGTCAGCGACCCGGAATATAAGCAGAAAACGATTCTGGAATTTCTTGACGAAAACGATCGGGGGCGTTTTACGGAGGCGCTTACTCAGGCCAAAACGGCAAAATCCGCGAAAGGCAATCTCCCTTTCACCCTGCATACGCCGGACAGACAGGAAGTGAACGTTTCGCTGCATGTGACGCTCATTCCTGCGCAAGGCCGCCAGTCGGAAAAACTCTACGTGTTCCTAGTGGACATCACCGACCAGAAAAACCTGGAACTGCGTTTCGTGCATTCCAGAAAATGCAGGCGGTGGGACAACTGGCAGGGGGCGTGGCGCATGATTTCAACAACCTGCTGACCGCGATGATCGGCTTCTGCGACCTGCTTCTGATGCGCCATCCCGCCGGGGATCCTTCCTTCGCGGACATCATGCAGGTCAAGCAGAACGCCAACCGGGCGGCCAATTTGGTGCGCCAGCTGCTGGCGTTTTCCCGCAAGCAGACCCTGCAGCCCAAACGGCTCGATTTGACGGACATGCTCGCCGAACTCTCCAGCCTGATCCGGCGGCTGATCGGTGAGAATATCGAGCTGCATATCCACCACCAGCGCGACCTCTGGCCCGTTAGAGTGGACCAGGGTCAACTGGAACAGGTCATCATCAACCTCGCCGTCAACGCGCGCGACGCGATGAAGGAAGGCGGAACTTTAAGCATCGAGACGCGCAACGTCAGCGTGCGCCAGACGGAAGGGTGGGACAAGTCACTGCGCACGCCGCCGCAGGAGGAAGCCATCACGGCGGGGGATTACGTCACGGTGGTCA
>CBDFKY010000020.1:0-4353 GCA_965248995.1 Rickettsiales bacterium
AGCTCGTCGTCGCTCCGGGTAAAACGCACCATCGGCGAGGTGATGAAGATGCTCTTGCCGTCCGCATACGCGTTGATGCGGTTTTTGCTGCCGCTGCCCGGATGGGTGAGGGAGACGTCATAGCCGCAATCCCGCGCATCGGCCCGCCAGTGCTGTTCCGCACAGAGTTTCACGGCCGCCTGGATAATACGCGGCGCGACGCTTTTCAGACGTTTGGAGGGGGAGGGTCCGGTGCTGTCCGCCCCATGAACATAGCCGCTCGCATAGGCGTTCTTGACGAATTCCTTCTGGTAGTTTTCTTCCGTGGCGATTTCCTGTGGACTGGCCTGCATCGGCACGGTGGTCGGATGGGCGCAGGCGGTGAGGAGCATCGCCATGCTTGTTACTCCCCCCTTGAGGGGGAGTCGAAGAGCGCATCGCGCGATTCGGTGGGGGGCTTTGAAAGCGGAAAGGGCCCCCCACCAAAACACAACGTGTTTTAACTCCCCCTCAAGAGGGGAGTGGCAGACCCTTCTCTGTTTCATCAATACACCCGTTTCTTCGGTGGAATATATGGTGCTTCGTCGGTCAGCGTATAGAGATGTACCGGCCGGTAGTCGATGCTGACCGCGCCGTTGCCGTCGATCCAGGCGACGCTGTGTTTCATCCAGTGCTCGTCGTCCCGGTTCGGATGGTCTTCCTGCGCATGCGCGCCGCGGCTTTCCTTGCGGTTTTCGGCGGAGTGCATGGTGACCGCCGCCTGGCCGAGCAGGTTGTCCAGTTCCAGCGCTTCCACCAGGTCTGAGTTCCAGATCAGCGAGCGGTCTTTGACGTTCACGTCGCGGTAGGAGGCGAGGGTAGCGTCGATCTTGGCGCGGCCTTCGCTCAGGCTCTCATCGGTACGGAATACCGCCGCGTGGTCCTGCATGAGGCGCTGCATCTCGCGGCGAATCTCCGCGGTGGAACGGGTTCCGTTCGCGTGGCGTATATGGTCGAAGCGCGCGAGCGCCACGTCTGTCGCCGCTTTGAGCGGTGCGCGCCGGGGCATGTTGGAAGTGAGCAGTTCTTTTGCCCGGAGCGCCGCCGCCCGGCCGAACACCACCAGGTCGAGCAGGGAGTTGGAGGCCGAGACGGTTGGCGCCGTGCACCGAAACGCAGGCCGCCTCGCCGATCGCCATCAGGCCGGGCACCACCGCGTCTGGATCGCCGTCCCGGAGCGTCACCACCTCGCCGTGATAATTGGTCGGGATGCCGCCCATATTGTAATGCACGGTCGGCAGGACGGGAATCGGTTCCTTCGTCACATCGACGCCCGCGAAAATCTTCGCCGTCTCGGCAATGCCCGGCAGGCGCTCGTGGATCACGTCCGCGCCGAGATGGTCGAGATGCAGGTAGATATGGTCCTTGTTTTTACCGACCCCGCGCCCTTCGCGGATTTCCAGTGTCATCGAGCGGCTGACCACGTCGCGCGAGGCCAAATCCTTGGCGGAAGGGGCGTAGCGCTCCATGAAACGCTCGCCCTCACTATTGACCAGGTATCCGCCTTCTCCGCGCACCCCTTCGGTAAATCAGGCACCCGGCGCCGTACACCCCGGTCGGGTGGAACTGCACGAACTCCATGTCCTGCAGCGGTAGCCCGGCACGAAGCGCCATGCCCCCGCCGTCGCCCGTGCAGGTATGCGCCGAGGTGCAGGAGAAATACGCCCGGCCGTATCCGCCGGTAGCGAGCACCACCAGATGTGCGTTGAAAACGGTGCATGCTGCCGTCTTCCAGATTCCAGGCGAGGACACCCTGACACTCGCCCTGTTCGTTCATCAGCAGGTCGAGCGCAAAATACTCGATGAAAAATTCCGCCTTGTGGCGCAGCGCCTGCGTGTAGAGCGTATGCAGGATCGCATGGCCCGTCCGGTCCGCAGCGGCGGCCGTACGCTGCGCCGCCGGGCCTTCGCCGAAGCGCGTCGTCATGCCGCCGAAGGGACGCTGGTAGATTTTTCCTTCCTTGGTGCGTGAAAACGGGACGCCGTAATGCTCCAGCTCGATCACCGCCTGCATGGCGTTCTTGCACATATATTCGATGGCATCCTGATCGCCCAGCCAGTCCGATCCCTTGATGGTGTCGTACATATGCCAGCGCCAGTCATCCTCCCCCATGTTGCCAAGCGCGGCGGACACTCCCCCCTGCGCCGCCACCGTATGGCTGCGGGTCGGGAACACCTTGGAGATGCATGCGGTATTCAGCCCGGCCTGCGCCATCCCGAACGTGGCGCGCAGTCCCGCGCCGCCTGCTCCGACGACGATGACATCATGGTAGTGGTCTATGATAGGATAGGATGGGGTGGTCATGGTGGTTCCTAACTATTTTCCTGAAGACTGAGGATAAAGGCTTTTAACGATAGAATGTAACATCACTAGAATGTTGATAGTGGTGGTAGTAAGCAATGTAATCATGATAGAATTATCAAGTTTAATCCATTGCAATCCCACTGCTATGATAATATAGCCAACAAAAATCAGCCAAAAATAAACTAATCCACACATCAATACACCGATCCAGCGTTTCAGGCGAATGGCATCTTGTTTCGCTTTCAGATCCAGTTGCCCATGCGCCTGCATCAAGCTGTCATGAATAACCTGTCTTCTTGGGAGAGGATCGGCACGTAACGCTTCAGTACGCAATGCTTCAGAAAGTTGCTCATCCTGCCAAATCTCTGAAATATCAGTGGACACTTAATACCTCTCGGAGTTTTGGCTCGCATCTTCTTTTCATTTCCTCCAATGCGATTGGACAATATCCATAACCACCTCCATCATATGCCTTATGCCATGGCGATCCTGCTTCATGGGTGAGCGCACTTAATTCAAGTGCGGTTTTGTCCTTATATTCTCTCCATACTAAAGGAAGTAATCTGGCAAGATTGCCATGCGGAAGGATCATCTTCTGACAATAAAGGCGTAATCACTTGTCCATCTTGATAAACCGTTGCAAGATCAATAATGCGAGAAGATCCAAAACGCTTAAACTCATGATAAATAGAAGGAATAACGGGCCCATATTTCCATGCTTCCGGTCGTTCTCTGAACAATGTTTTTCCAAAAACCGTATAGTACCACGCATAAGCGATATAAACGAGTTTAAGCAACTTCATGGGAGTTACATTTTTGTTCTGTATCACCCCCATTGATATAAAATAATTCGCAATCAGCGCAGGTTCGTAATCCGCGCTTTCAGGTGGCGTGGTTGCATTTTCTGTTATCTCAGGCATCATTATCTCCCATCATCGCTGTATCGTTAAGATACTAGCATATAATGTCAAATAATACGTTGCTTGGAAGCTTTCAATCATGAACACCCTTAAGACATGAAATGCAGCTTGCCGACCGACATCACCGTGGCGATCAGGGCGATGGGTGAACACTAATTTGTTGAGGATCAGCATCACGATCTTGCTACGCGGATGGTGCGAATAATCCTCGATGACCACCTGCATGCCGAGCATGGTGTGGATGAACATCGCGCCGAGGAACAGCGTGCATAACAGGGCGTTGTACGGATTGGCCATCCAGTCGGAAATCTCGGCGCTGCCGCCGGTACGCGAGAGTTTCACGAGCGACACCACCAGCCACAGGGAAAGCGGCGCGATGATGAGGGCGGTCAACCGTTGCCATACCCAGTGGCTGACCCCGTCCTTCGCGGACCCTAAGCCCTTGGCTTTGGAAAGAGGGGAGCGAAATTGTCCTTTATGCCCGTTCATACCCCGGCCTCCCATACTTCGAACCACGTGAATGCGGTCAGGCTCGCGCTAGCCAGCAATACGGCTATCCCGGTCTTGTCGGCGGTGGCGACGTCCAGGCCCCTTGCCGGCGTCCCAGAAGAGGTGGCGGATGCCGTTACACAAATGATAATAAAACGCGCCCGACCAGGCGATCAGCGCGAGTGTCCCGATCAGGCTGCGGAAAAATCCGCCGAGACTGTCGTACAGCCGCTCGTCATACGCGGCGGCGAAAATCCATACCGCCAGCAGCAGCGAACCGAGCGAAAGGAATACTCCCGTGATACGGTGCAGGATCGACAGGACGGAACTGCTCTGCGGTTTATAGATCTGCAGATGCGGGGAGAGGGGGCGAGGATGTTTGACGGGGAGATCGCTCATAAATGTCGAAACCGCATGAAGTGAAATAATTCTCCCATTCTTGCCGAAAAAAAGCGCGACAGGCAAGCGTTACCCTGTGAAACGCCGTGAAGCGTGATCGGTTTAGAAACGGATTGTGGCCATTTTAGTCGCGTTGCCGCCCGGGCGCAGCTTGCATTTTTTCTTTCGCCTCCACCTGCTCCACCTGCGCCTGCGGCGTATCTTCCCGCCGCACCAGTGCGC
>CBDFKY010000021.1:0-9651 GCA_965248995.1 Rickettsiales bacterium
CAGCTCCACCACCACCGCCGCTTTACCGGAAGTGGCAATCGCCACCAGCCCTTCCGCAGCGATACGTCCCGCTTTTTTCGCCGCTTTCGCAAGGCCTTTCTTCCGCAGCCAGTCTACCGCCTCTTCACGATTTCCGTTCGTTTCCATGAGCGCCTTCTTGCAATCCATCATGCCGGCGCCGGTCATTTCACGTAGTTCCTTGATTTGTTCGGCTTTCACTTGATTCGCTGAAATCACTGTCATCTTCTCTCTCCGGTATGGATTATGCGCTGGTGGCCAGCTTCGCCGCTGCCGCCATCGATTCTTTTTTCGTGGTGGCTTTTACGCCGCCGATCTCCACTTTCTCCAGGGCTGCCGCTTCCTTGGCGGCCTGGGTCAGGGTGACCTTGCGGGATTCTCTCGCCTCGATTTCTTCCGGCAGGGCATGCCCGCCGTCCTTGATACCCTGGCGGATAGCCTGCGCGAACAGGTCGCAATACAGCACGATGGCTTTGGTGGCGTCATCGTTACCGGGTACCGGATAGGTAATACCGGCGATATCGGCGTTGGTATCGACGATGCCGATCACCGGCAGGTTCAGCTTGGCCGCTTCCTTGATGGCGAGATCCTCATGCACCACGTCGATGACGATCAGCATGTTCGGTACGCCGCCCATTTTGCGGATGCCGCCCAGGGACAGTTCCAGCTTGGCGCTCTGGCGCTCCATGTTCAGCAGTTCCTTCTTGGTGAACACCGCTTTCTCGCTTTGCAGCTTTCCTTCCAGCTCATGCAGGCGGCGGATAGAATTCTGAATGGTATTCCAGTTGGTCAGCATCCCGCCCAGCCAGCGGTGATGCACGTAAAACTGGCCGGAACGCCTCGCCGCGTCGGCTATCACGTCGCTCGCCTGGCGCTTGGTGCCCACGAACAGGATGCGTCCGCCGGACTTGGCGGTATTGTAAGCGGCCTGCAACGCGTTATGCATCAGCGGCACGGTTTTGTTCAGGTCGATGATATGCGTATCGTTGCGCACCCCGTAGATGAACGGGGCCATTTTAGGGTTCCAGCGTTTGGTCTTATGACCGAAATGCACGCCTGCTTCGATCATGTCCTTCATTGAAAAAACGGCAGTAGACATAGTAGAGTAACTCCTTGATTGTTCCGGTTAAACCCTCCATAAGGCAAAAGATGGCGACCCACCGGAAACTGCCTTATGTGCGAATTGAGGGACTCTAGTAACATAAGCGGCAGGCCGATGCAAGGATTTGCTTGTGTTTTCGCTTCATTAACGTATCCATGAATGGATGGATCAACCCGCTTTCCTCGCCAAGCCGATCACCGAGATGACCGAACCCGAATGGGAATCGCTCTGCGACGGCTGCGGGCTGTGCTGCCAGATCCGTATCGAGGACGGTACCACTGGTAAAATGACGTTGACCAACGTGGCCTGTCATTTGCTTTGCCTGAATTCCCATCAATGCAGCGATTACGTGCATCGCCAGGCTAAAGTGCCGGATTGCGTGAAAATCACGCCCGGCAACGTGCAGGGCCTGTCATGGCTGCCTTACAGCTGCGCGTACCGGCTGGTCGCCAAAGGTTATGACCTGCCGGAGTGGCATTATCTGATATGCGGTGACCGTGAGCGCGTCCACACGGAAGGCCCTTCTATGCGCGGGGAGACTATTTCGGAAGCAGAGGTGGACTGGGACGAGTACGGGGTGATGTGAGACCCCGGCTAACGTCCCATCGCCCCCGCGGAGGACGTCCCGGCGAAGCGGTTCCATCGGTCGGTGGCGCTGCGCTTCTGGCCTGTCAGCCGGTTGCGGATCTGCTGCGTGCGGGCGCTCCACGCTTCTTCCTCGCCTTTGCTTTCTTCGATAAGCGCCGCGTCATGCTGCGCTTCCAGCATGGCCGCCTGGCCTTCGTAAAATTCGTCCCGCGCTTCCTGATGCTGCAGGGAATGGCGGGCAAGCAGCTGCACCTTGCGCACGCGCGCGCGAATCAGTTCTTTCTTTTCTTTTTTATCCAACTGCCCGCGTCCCCGGTATTTCGCTTGTTCCCGAACTGCATCCTACCATAGTCATGCGGCCCGCACATAGCAAGGACTGTAAGTGTCGTTAAAACTTCATAATATCATGCGCTGAAGACATAAGCGATCAGTGCCGCCTGGATAACGAACAGCAGCCAGAATTTCACTTGAAAGGAGGTTTTACGGTTTTTATGCCGCAAAATCCGTTGCGCCGCGAATGCACCTACCGTACCGCCGGCGAACATCAGCATGTGAAGAGTGGATTCGGGAAGCCGCCATCGTCGCTCAATCGCCGCCCGTTTGTCATAACGGTAGGCGAGGTAGGTCAGGAGATTTATTCCAACCAGATAAACTGCCAGATACAAAAGGTTGGCGTGGCGGACATAATATATCGCGTAACGTAGCATACCCGGTATTAAACCGTAAAACCGTCAGACAGGCAAGCGGGAAGAGTGATGTTCCACGATCATCCAGCCCCTCGCTTCCTGCTCGAGCACGAACGAAAAGCGGGCGGGTATTTCCATGGCAATGCCGTTCTCCTGGAAATGAAAACTATACAAGCCACTGATGACAGCGGCGCTGTCTCCTAACGTACGGACATATTCTTCATGAATGACCGCATGAATCCCGGTGCGCGCGGTCAACGCGGCAAAATAGACGAGTTTCTGTTCCGGGTTCATCAACGGTTCGCTGACCAGCGTGGCCAGTAGTACCGCCTTTTCATGATACATCGCCACCAGCTCTTCCGTCTGCCGCGCCGCCAGCAATTCACACCAGCGTTTGAGAACGTCTTTCACTTGCATGGCGATGGAAGAATGGGAAATTATTTTATATGAGGTGGAATGCATGGTGCCGCAGTAAAAATCGCTGCTCTTCTATTGTGGAACCTAGGGAAAAAATGCCGGGATGTAAAATGAATATTTTACGAATTTCCGGAAAATTCCCTCTTGCAATCTCAACAAAAATTGAGCCCCCCGTGAGAGGGACGAAAGTTTCAGGGGCGTATAACCAATATTATGTAACCGATCATGGTCTGCATATTCTTAAAAACACTACGATATCAGGAGATTTCGAAATGAAAAATACCATTCTTTCCGCCGCGCTGGCTATTGCTATCATGGGTTCCGCTTCCGCCGGTTTCGCTGCCGAAGGCGCCGTTGCAAAATCCGTTGCTAAAACTGGCAACGAAAAAACTAGCACGAGTGCAACCACTGCAGCGCCTGTCGTTGGTAAGACCACCACTACGACCAGCACTTCCAGCACCACCGCTGTTTCTAAAGAAAAATACAGCGAAATTTCAAAAGAATGCCGCGGCGAACACAAAGCGGATAAAGCTGCGTTCAAAGCGTGCGTGAAAGCGAAAACCGCTGACGCTTCCAAAGCGATGTAATCAGAACGTTTACTTTAAGTCTAACATTTCTGCCGCGTATGAGCTATACTCTGCGCGGCAGTTTTTTTGAAAAAGAGAAAAAGTGATGCGTGTGCTGGTGGTAGAGGACGATGAAAGTCACGCCCGTTTTATCACGTCGGGCCTGAAGCAGGCCGGCCATAACGTCGACCATGCGAAGGACGGGATGGAAGGGTTGTTCCTGGCGACGGAAGAGACCTACGATGCGATGATCATGGACCGGATGCTGCCGAAGCTGGACGGGCTGGCAGTGATCGAGGCGCTGCGCAAAAGCGGTAACAAGACGCCGGTGCTGGTGCTTTCCTCGCTCAGCAAGGTGGAGGAACGGGTGAAGGGGTTGCGCTCCGGTGGTGACGACTACCTGACCAAGCCGTTCGAATTCGAGGAACTGCTCGCCCGCGTCGAAGCGCTGGCGCGCCGCTCCTCGCCGGAACAGACGGAGCGTACCACGCTGGTGGTGGGCGATCTGCAGATGAACCTGCTGACCCGCGAAGTGACGCGCGGCGGGCAGGCAATCGACCTGCAGCCGAAAGAATTCCAGCTGCTGGAATTCCTGATGCGGCGCGAAGGGCAGGTGGTGACGCGCACCATGCTGCTGGAAGGGGTGTGGGATTTCCATTTCAGCCCCAACACAAACCTGATCGACGCGCAGATGAGCAAAGTGCGCATCAAGGTGGACAAGCCGTTCACGCATTCCCTCATCAAAACCATCAAGGGGGCGGGCTACAAGATTTCCGCCCGGGAAAACAAGGATGCGAAAGGTTAGCCCCACCCTCGCGGGCTTTTCCTTCCGGGCCGGCCTGATGATCTTTGCCACCATCAGCGCCCTGCTCATCGCGCAGCGTATCCTGATCTATACCCATAACGTGGAGAGCACGCTGAAGAACATCCAGATGATTCTGGATGCGCACGAAGAGGAGATGGACGAGGTGGTGGAGCTGCACGGGATCGGCACGCTGGAGGAAACGTTCCGGCATATGTCTGACAATATGCGGGACAAACATCTCTACATGCTGCTGCGGCACCGCAACGTGCTGACCGGCAACCTGAAATCCTGGCCGGACGTCAAGATGGGCGGGCGGTATTACGCAGAAATTACCTTTCCCGTCCGCGATGAGATCACGCCGTTGCATCTGCTGGTGAGCATTTCGGAATATACCAATGGCGACGCGCTGCTGCTGGGGTATGACATGAGCGAACTCGACAGCCTGCAGAATGCGTTTTTCGGAGCGATCATGAACAATATTTTCCTGTCCTTCGCCGTATCGCTGGTGATCAGCGCGTTCATCATCTGGCTCCTTTCCCGCCATTTCCGCCGCTTCAACATCGCCTGCGACGCGGTGATGGAAGGCAATCTGGATTACCGCATCCGCCAGCAGGGGGCGCATGACGAATTCGACCGGCTGGCCGGGAACATCAACCGGATGCTGGAATGGATCCGCTCGCTGATCCATACGTTCCGGGATTCGAGCAACGCGCTGGCCCACGACATGCGCACCCCGCTCAGCCGCCTGCGTCTGGAACTGCGTGCCCTCGCCGAGCGTCCCCAGCTGGAGAGCGACGTGCGCGGCAGTATCTATGACCAGGTGGAGCGGCTGGACGAAATCATCGAGATGTTCGAGAATATCCTGAGCATCGCCAAGGCGGAATCCCGCGCCGACGCGGAACTGTTTGTCTCGGTGGATCTGGCGCAGCTGGTCAGGGACGTGCTGGAGTTTTACCAGCCGATTATCGAGGAGAAACATCTGAAGTTGGTTCAGGAACTTCCACAATCACCACTGGAGATCAAGGGGGATAAGCAGCTGTTAGGGCAGGCGGTGGTGAACCTGGTGGATAATGCCTGCAAATACACGCCCGCAAGCGGCCAGCTCGCCGTATCGTTGAAGGTGGCGGTAAAGGAGGTCGTTCTGGTCGTTGCCGATAACGGCGAAGGCATCCCCGAAATGTACCGGGAAAAGGCGAAGGAACGCTTTTTCAGGGTGGATGAAAGCCGCCATACGGCCGGGCATGGCTTAGGCCTAAGCCTCGTGAACGCGGTCGGCGTGCTGCATCAGGGAAGCTTGAATCTGGAGGATAACGCACCGGGGTTGCGGGCGGTGTTGACGCTCAAACGTTGAGAAGCAAGCGCTTTTAAACGATGCCGCCCACACCCTTGGCGGAAGGTGCAGGTACTGGGGTCGGACCGGGTGCAGGATGCGCATCGTTGCCATGCGTAATGCCATCAACTTTTTTAATGCCCGCCACCAGTTCGCCGAACGAAACAGTATTGCTGGCAATTTGAGGCGCGTTTATTTCTTTTGGCAACTCACCGCTCAATTTTCCTTCAATGGGTTTTTTATAAGGTTCATACCCATGATCATGCATTTTTTTTTCGTATTCTTCCCGGGTGGCCGATCCAATCGCCGCTTTATGTCTGAATTCCGCCTCATTCAATTCATTGTTTAACGCAGAAATTGCTTCTCTGCGTGCTTCAGGTGTAACCGTCATGTCCACTTTTGCCATACCGATACTGGTCAGCACCGCGGCTTTGTCCAATACAGCCTGAGTATCAATAAATTCTCGGTCCAGTTTCCAAGGTACGGGTAAATGTGCACCATCAGCAATTAATTGAGTATTGTTTTGTATTTCGACCATATTTGACTCGTCGGCTGGTTCGGTTATTTTAAATTAATTAATAATAATTATATATTAATACAAATTTAAACTCAACATTTAAAAGTCACTATAGATAACAATCGTTATTTATTAATTAATACGTGATGCTTCCACCCTTCTTCCTGCAATAATCGCAATTTCATAAAGACCATAGAGCGGAATGAACAGACCGATCTGGGAAAACACGTCGGGCGGGGTGAGGAGTGCCGCGATGATCAGCAGGATCACGATAGCATAGCGCCGGCCTTTGGTGAGTTGTGCGGTGGAGATGAGGCCTGCACGGATCAGCAGCACCAGAGCGAGCGGTAACTGGAAAGCGATGCCGAACGCCAGCACCATTGACGTCACCAGTGCGAGATATTCGCTGAGGCGGGTTTCCAGTTCGATCGGCAGGCCATACCCGGCACTCGTGGTAGGTAGTTCGAAGCCTACGAAAAACTTCCATGCGAGGGGGAAAATATAGAAATAGGCGAGCGCCGCCCCCGTGTAGAATAATATCGGTGCGGCGGCCAGAAAGGGAATGACGGCGCGGCGTTCGGTGCGGTACAGCCCCGGCGCGATGAACCGGTAAAGCTGCGTGACGATAATGGGAAACGCCGCCAGGAATCCCACGAACAGCGACAGCTTGACGTACGTGACGAACGCTTCCGGCAGGCCGGTGAAAATCAGGCGGCGATGTTCGGTACGGGGAAACGCGTCGGCCAGCGGTTCGGTGAGGAATGACAGGATCGGCTGGATGAACCAGTAGCCGATACCGCTGCATACCAGCCATGCCAGAATACTGAGAAACAGCCGCGTCCTCAGTTCACGCAGATGCCCGAGAATGCTCTCCGTGCGCTCCGAAGCGGTCTGGTAGGGCGGCTCAGGAGGGGGGAGGATCAGCGACATGCACAGAATCGTTTACAGGAAATATGAGTGCAGGAACGGGCGCCTGCTCCGTTGCCGCCGTATGCTGCCGGTGAAATGCTTCAAGAGATGGTTCCGCCGGCAACGGCGGGCTGATCGGCGCTGTTGCGGATGAGGTTGCGGTTTTCGGCAGCGCTTCCATCAGGCCGAACGATTCGTAGAGTTTGCCGTCCTCTCCTTTGATAAAACGGGAAGCGGCACGCATGTCTTCCATGTCCAGCATCTCGTCGACCTGTTGACGCAATGCGTCGGACGTTTCGCGGATACTGCGGATCATGCCGCGAAGATACCGCAATACCACGGGAAATTCCTTCGGGCCCAGCACCAGCAGCCCGACCACCGCTACCAGCAGCAATTCACCGAAAGAAAAATCGAACATGATGACTGATGAAAACGGTTATGCCGGTTCGGACGTGTTCTGCTTGATGAGCTGCAGGGCGTTTTCCTGTTCAAGCTGTTTTTTCCGCTTGGCCGCACGTTCCGCCGCCTGCGTTTCAACGGTGACTTCTGTAGGGTGCAGCAATTTCGATGCATCCGCTTCCTGTCCCCCGGAAATATGCAGATCGCCCAGTGCGTCTTTTACGTGGGGTAGCAGGTCGGATAATTCTTTCTCATGCATGGGTTTTCTCCAAATGATTGCAGGTCAGGCATCCGGCGCCACTTTCGTGATGACGCTCAGCGCATGAAGTGTCGTACCCATATCGGTACCTAGAGCGTCATACACCATTTTATGCTGCTTGACACGTGACAATCCCGTGAATGCGGGCGAGATTACCGTCACCTGCCAGTGGTCGTTATCCCCAGCGAGATCCAGCAGGGTCACCGTGGCGTCCGGCAGGGCGGCCTGTATGCGAGCTTTGATATCGGCGGCGAGCAGGGGCATCATCTCTCCTTAACTGTTCATGAAGTGTGGAAACCAGTTCTCATGCGCGGTACGCAGCGCTGCGATGGGGTGCAGAAGTTTTCCGTTCAGCTCCAGCCGGTCACCTCCCGTTTTACCGATAGCGACACACGGTACGTTCGCATCCGCCGCGCTGTCCTTCAGATGTTTCACCTGTTCGGACGCCACTTCCACTACATACCGCGCCTGATCTTCACCAAACAGCGCGCCCATACCGAAGTTTTCCAGCTCCAACAACGCGCCCAGATTCCCCGCCATACACATTTCCGCCACCGCCACCAGCAGGCCTCCATCAGAAATATCATGACACGCCAGTATCTTGCGCTCCTGAATCCAGGAGTGCACAAGGTTTCCATGACGCTTTTCCGTCTCCAGATCAACCATAGGCGGCGCTCCTTCCTTTCGGCCTTCGACGGTTTCCAGATAAGCGGACGCTCCCAGATGGCCATGCCCTTCACCGATCAGTAAAAGTGTGTTGCCCATGCCTTTCAAGGCAAGAGTCATGTGCCTGGTCACGTCTTTCAGCAATCCGATCCCGCCAATCGCCGGGGTAGGCAGAATACCTTTGCCGTTGGTTTCATTGTACAGGGAGACATTCCCGGAGACGATCGGGAAATCCAGTGCCCGGCACGCTTCCGCCATACCTTGCAATGCCCCCACGATCTGGCCCATGATTTCCGGTTTTTCGGGATTGCCGAAATTGAGGCAGTTGGTGATGGCGAGCGGGCTGGCGCCGCTCGCTACCAGGTTGCGCCAGCATTCGGCCACCGCCTGTTTGCCGCCCTCAAACGGGTCGGCCATGCAGTAGCGCGGGGTGCAGTCGGTCGAGATGGCGATGGCCTTGGTTGTGCCGTGCACCCGCACCACGGCGGCGTCGCTGCCGGGTTTGACGACCGTATCGTTCATCACCTGATGGTCGTACTGCTCCCAGATCCAGCGTTTGGAGCAAAGATTCGGCGAACCGATCAGCAGGGTGAGCGCATCGCTCACTGAAATGCTTTTCTCCGGCTGCACGTCCGCCGCTTCACGTTTTTGCAGGAGGTACGGGCGATCCAGCACCGGCGACGCCGTCGAAATCGGCGCGATCGGCAGGTCCGCCACCTGTTCTCCCTTCCAGTTGAGGACCAGACGGCCCGTATCGGTCAGCGTGCCGATCGTCGCCACGTCCAGTTCCCATTTGCGGAAGATGGTATGCGCCAGTTCCTCGCGTTCCGGCTTGATGACCATCAGCATACGCTCCTGACTTTCGGAGAGCATGATTTCATACGGCGTCATGCCGCGCTCGCGCTGCGGTACGGTATCCAGATTCAGTTCGATGCCGAGTCCGCCTTTACCGGCCATTTCCAGCGATGAGCAGGTCAGTCCCGCTGCGCCCATATCCTGAATGGCGATGATGGCGTCCGTCTGCATCAGCTCCAGGCAGGCTTCGATCAGCAGTTTCTCGGTAAACGGATCGCCCACCTGCACGGTCGGGCGCTTCTCAGTGGACGCGTCGTCGAACTCCGCCGACGCCATCGTCGCGCCGTGAATGCCGTCCCGGCCGGTTTTCGCACCGACATACACTACCGGATTGCCGAGACCTGCCGCCGCGGCGTAGAAGATCTTATCCTGATCCGCCAGCCCCACCGCCATGGCGTTGACGAGGATGTTGCCGTTGTAGCTTTCGTCGAAATTGCATTCCCCCCCGACGGTCGGCACGCCGACACAGTTGCCGTACCCCCCGATGCCGCTGACCACGCCCGAGACCAGATGCCGCGTGCGGGGATGCGCGGG
>CBDFKY010000022.1:0-338544 GCA_965248995.1 Rickettsiales bacterium
ATATGCAAATCTCAAGGGTTTACCTGAGTGTTTTTTGTTCTCTGCGGAAGCGTTAACCATGTCTGCGGTTTGTCAGTTTTTACTCGGCGCTTACGATAGTTCCATTGATCTTTTTCAAAAAACTATCATTGAGTACGAAAAAATTGATGATCCCAAGGGTGTATGGAATAACACCATCAAAACTGCTGGTTTGTTTGTTGCTTCTACGGCGCTCATGGCTGCTGGAGGAGTGATTGCGCTGCCTTTGGCGCTTTTAGGACTACTCGGCTATGGCTATAGCGCCATCCGCATCTTTTGGGATATGGTGGGTGCTGATAGTGTTCAGAAATACGCCTTGTCTCTCCGTGAGCAAGCGGCAACAAATAAGCAAGAAGTGCAAAAGATGATGGCGTTTGTTCAGTCTCTGAAAGCGTAGTCATGTTTCGTGTCTGAACGCCCTGCATTTGCGGGCGTTCTTTTTTTGCCTAACGCTTAGGCGTGTGTTCCACCGCAACAAGAGGTTCCGCCTTCATATCACTTACATAGGTATGGGGGAGGAATGCATGCTGGGATTTCTGGTTCAGCATGAATGTGGCAGTGCCAGCAACTACCGCCGCACCACCAATAATGAATGGCGTATAATTAAAAGATTGCTCTTTCAATATGCGGCTAAAGTGATTCGCAATAGTAGTATAACCACCTTCAAAGTTTGGATTATGTAAAGTATAATTAAATATGTTTTCTACTATTTCAGAACTTTTTTTACCCACTTCCGGCAGTTCTTCCTTCCACTGCTCGAACGGAATATTTTCTTTAATCCCTTGTTGGATCAGTTCCATCGTTTGCTGCACGGCTTCGCGGTGTTCCGCCTTCAAGGGATAGGGTTTAAAGCCTGCTGCCTTTTCCCGGTAATGCAACGCTTGCTGTGTGGCCACGCCAGCCACTACCGCACTTACCGTACTAAGGGCAAGGGGATGATTATCCTCTTTTTTGTTGGAGGGAAGGGAAGCCGTTTCACTCATCCCATATAGTATAATACCTGTTCCATGTCATTTTCATGAAGGCTTTACATATTTTCCTGGCGCTGATCGTGCTGCTGCTGGTGCTGCGGCACCTCTGAAGGCGGATAGGAAAGCACGACGGGACTGTGCGCTTCCTGTTTTCCCGCATGAAGGCGGCTTTCCAGTTTTCGCAGGCCCACATAGAACACCGGTGTCAGAAACAGCCCGAAGAACGTCACTCCGATCATCCCGGAAAACACCGCGACCCCCATCGCATGGCGCATCTCGGCACCCGCTCCGGAAGCGGTCACCAGCGGCACCACGCCCATAATGAACGCGAACGACGTCATCAGGATCGGGCGCAGCCGCAGATGGGCCGCTTCGATCGCCGCTTTGATCGTGCTCATCCCCTGCTGCTCCAGCTCGCGGGCGAACTCCACGATCAGGATGGCGTTCTTACACGCCAGACCGATCAGTACGAACAGCCCAATCTGCGTGAAGATATTATTGTCGCCGCCACTGATCCAGACGCCGAACATGGCGGCGAGGATACTCATCGGCACGATCAGGATGATGGCGAGCGGCAGGAACAGGTCCTCATACTGGGCGGAGAGCACCAGATACACCAGGAACATGCATAGAATGAAAACATACGTCGCCGTATCCCCCGACAGAATCTGCTGATATGTCAGTTCCGTCCACTCGAAGCTCATGCCCTTCGGCAACGTCTGATTGAGAATCTCCGTCATTTTCACCTGCGCCTGCCCGGATGAAAAACCGGGGCCCGCGCCACCGTTCAGGTCAGCCGAACGGAAACCGTTATAGTTCGAGGCGCTCTCGGGGCCATATGTTTCATCCAGCGTCAGGACCGACCCCAGCGGCACCATCTGGCCCGCTTCGTTACGGGTCTGCAGGCGCAGGATGTCGTCCGGATGGGCGCGGAACTGCTTGTCCGCCTGCGCGATCACCCGGTATGTACGCCCGAACTTGTTAAAATCGTTGACATACAGCGAACCGAGATAAATCTGCATGGCGCTGAACACGTCCTGAACATCGACTCCGAGCTGCTGGGCCTTGGTCCGGTCCAGCTTGGCGATCAGCTGCGGCGTATTGATGTCGTAGCTGGAGAAGATCCCGCTCAGTTCCGGAACCTTGCGTGCTTTGTCCGTCACCGTTTTCATGGTCGCGGCGAGCGCGTCATATCCGAGATCGCCACGGTCCTCCACCTGCAGCTTGAATCCGCCGATCGTCCCGAGTCCATTAACCGGCGGCGGCGGGAAGATAGCGATATACGCATCCTTGATACCCATGAATTTCTGTTGCAGCGTCCCGGAAATCGCCCCGCCGGAGAGCGCGGCGGAGGTGCGCTCCTCAAAGGGTTTGAGCGTCACGAACACGATGCCCGCGCTGGAACTGTTCAAAAACCCGTTGATGGAAAGACCCGGAAACGCAACGGCGCTTTCCACCCCCGGTTCCTTGAGCGCGATTTCCGTCATGTCGTGAATCACCTTCTCGGTCCGCTCAAGATTAGCGCCCTGCGGCAGTTGTGCGAAACTCACCAGATATTGCTTGTCCTGCACGGGCACGAACCCGGACGGCACCAGCTTGAAAAACCCGTACGTGGCGGCGAGCAGCACGAGATATACGAGGAACGCGCCTTTACGGCGGCCCAGAATACCGCGCACGCCCCGGCTGTAGCGTTCCGAGCTGTTGGTAAAGAACCGATTGAAGACGCGGAAGAAGCCGCCCAGCCAGCGATCCATGAACCGGGTCAGCCAGTCCTTCGGTGCGTTGTGCGATTTGAGCAGCAGCGCGGAAAGGGCGGGGGACAGGGTCAGTGAGTTGAAGGCGGAGATAATCGTGGAAATGGCGATGGTCAGCGCGAACTGCTTATAAAACTGCCCCGTCAACCCGCTGATGAACCCGATCGGCACGAACACGGCGCACAGTACCAGCGCGATGGCGATAATCGGGTTGGTCACTTCCTTCATCGCCTGATAGCTCGCGTCACGCGGGCTCAGTCCCCGCTCGATGTTCCTCTCCACGTTTTCCACCACCACGATGGCGTCATCCACCACGATCCCGATGGCCAGCACCAGCCCGAACAGGGAAAGCGCGTTGACGGAAAATCCGATCATATGCATGATGGCGAACGTCCCGACGATGGAGACCGGCACGGCCAGCAGCGGAATGATGGACGCCCGCCATGTCTGCAGGAACAGGATCACCACCAGTACCACCAGCAGCAGCGCTTCGGCCAAAGTATGCTTCACCGCCTCGATGGAACCGCGCACGAAGACCGTCGGGTCGTAGACGATCGAATAATCCATCCCGTCCGGGAAATGCGTCTTCAGTTCCTTCATGAGGGCGCGCACCTGGTTGGAAATATCGATCGCGTTGGAGCCGGGTGTCTGGAAGATCGGGAACGCCACGGCGGGCTTATTGTCGAGCAGCGAGCGCAGTGCGTATTCCGAGGCGGAAAGCTCCACGCGCGCCACGTCTTTCAGATACGTCACCACGCCGTGGTCGCGCTTGATGATGACCTGCTCGAATTCCTCCGGTGTTTGCAGGCGCCCCTGCGCGTTGATCGGGATCTGCATTTCCAGCTTGTCGTCATACGGCGGCCCGCCGATGATGCCCGCCGCCACCTGGATGTTCTGCGCCCGGATGGCGTTGACCACCGTTTGCGGGCTCATCCCCAGTTCGGCGATTTTCTGCGGGTTCAGCCAGATGCGCATCGCGTAATCTCCGGAACCGAACGTACCGACCCGCCCGACGCCCGGGATACGGGAGAGCGGATCTTTCACGTTCAGAATACCGTAATTGCGCAGGTACAGCATGTCATAACGGGCATTGGGCGAAGTCAAATGCACTACCATGGTGAGGTCCGGCGAACTTTTCTGCGTGGAGACGCCGAGCTGGCGCGTCACGTCGGGCAGGCGTGGCAAGGCCTGATTCACGCGGTTCTGCACGAGTTGCGCGGCGAGATCCGGGTCGGTGCCGAGTTTAAAGGTCACGGTAAGGCTGAGATTCCCGTCCCCTGCCGCGCGAGACGACATATACAGCATGTTCTCCACCCCGTTGATCTGTTCCTCCAGCGGTGTCGCGACCGTCTCTGCGATCACTTTTGGGTTGGCGCCCGGAAACTGGGCGCTGACCACCACGGAGGGCGGCACGACTTCCGGATATTGCGAGATCGGCAGCAGCGGAATGGAAATCGCCCCCGCCATGAAGATCACGATGGAGAGGACGGCCGCGAAAATAGGCCGGTCAATGAAAAAGCGGGAGAAATTCATGAGTCTTTCCCACCCGTCTCTGCGGCCGCTTCCTTAGGCTCGACCACCGCGCCTGGCTGCACGTGCTGCACGCCGTCGATGATAATTTTCTCACCGGCGCTCAGGCCCGAGAGGACGATGCGCTGCTGTTCCATGGAGGAACCCAGCTTCACTTCGCGGTAGACGACCTTGTTGGCGTCCCCGATCACGTAGACATAGCGCTTGTCCTGATCCGTACCGATGGCCCGTTCCGGAATCAGGATGGTGCCCGCTTTGGCATCCAGCCCCATCTGCACGGAAGCGAACATGCCCGGAATCAGCGCGTTGTCCTTGTTTTCAAACAGCGCCCGGGCGCGGATGGTGCCGGACGTGTTGCTGATCTTGTTGTCGAACGCGAGGATGTGACCGTCATAAGGCGTGGTATCGCCCCGCAGTTTCAACCGTACCGGAATGCTGCGTTCCCCTCCCGATTGACCGGCGTCGCTGCGTACCGCCTCCAGGTAGGTCGGTTCATCCACGTCGAAATCGACATATACCGCCTGACGGGCCACGATGCTGGTAAGCACCGGCGCGTTCCCCCCTGCCTGCACCACGTTACCGACGGTGATTTCGGCACGGCTGATGCGCCCGCTGATCGGCGCTTTCACGTAGGCATGTTCCACGTCCAGCCGTGCCTGCCGCGCTTCCGCCTCGGCAGAGGCGATCGCCGCCGTGGCGACCTGGGCGGCGGCGGTTTTCTGTTCCACCGCCTGGCGGGCCACCACATGGGTGCGCACCAGCTTACGGGCCCGCTCGATTTCCTGATTGGCGAACGTGGAATTGCTTTTCGCGGACGTCAGGTTGGATTCCGCCTTGGCCAGGTTCGCTTCAAAAGGCCGGGGATCGATCACGACGAGGATCTGCCCCTTTTTTACTTCCTGCCCGTCTCGGAAACGGATTTCGGTAATGCGGCCGCTGACCTCCGGGCGGATATCCGCCGCGTCCACGGCGGTAAGCTTGCCCGAGAATTCCGACCAGACCA
The DNA here is from genome assembly GCA_965248995.1 of Rickettsiales bacterium. Classification (GTDB taxonomy): domain Bacteria; phylum Pseudomonadota; class Alphaproteobacteria; order Rickettsiales; family UBA998; genus CBDFKY01. The sequence continues at coordinate 5,277 of CBDFKY010000022.1, forward strand.
TGACCTGCCCGGCGGACACGGTCTGCGTCGTGACCGGCACCGGAGGCATCGCCGCCTGTTTCTGCGGGCTGTCCTTCGCATCTCCGTGATGCATGAAAAAGACGCCGGCCAGCAGGGCTGCCCCGAGGACGCCCGTTATGGCGAGCGGGCTGTAACGGCGTTTGGATGGAGTTCTTGATACAGGCATGGCAGGGCTCCCGGCATAAAAATGTCAAAATAACTTGCGCAAGGCTTCTCTTACCCAAAACCTCAGGTAATTGTTTTATAAAAAATTAACGATGTGGCGTAAAAATGCCATAAGGTTATCAAACGTCAAACTGCACACAAACTAAAAGAGATTTTACCGAATTGCAATACCCTGACGTTTTAATTTACCTATATGCAGGAAAATTTAAGGGAGAGTATCTTGTATGCCAGTTTGGCGGCGAGAAAATCCGCCGCATGATATCCGGCGATCGGCGCCAGTTCGTTGATGTCGGCGCCCACCACGTCGCAGACTTTCATCGCTTCGGTAATGATACCGAGTGCGTCCGGCCAGAACAGGCCGCCCGGTTCCGGGGTGCCTGTGGCAGGCATGACGCTGCCGTCGAAGCCGTCCACGTCGAAAGTAAGATAGACCGGCCTGTCTTTCAGATGGGAGACGATCTCCTCGACGCGCCACTCCTTCATATCCTTGCCCCAGTACATATGAATCCGGTGCGCGTTGGCTTCCAGAAACGGGATTTCGGAAGCGGAGATATTGCGGATACCGCAGGAGACCAGCGTAATATGATGTCCCTGATTATACAGCCGTTCGTCGTCGACGCAGCGCCGCAGCGCCGCCGCATGACTGTAATGCTCGCCCATATAACCGTCCCGCAGATCCGCATGGGCGTCGAAATGCAGGATGGCGAGATCAGGGTATTTTTCCGCGAACGGACGCATGATTCCCGCCGTGATCGAATGCTCGCCGCCGAACGTCATAGGGAACTTGCCGTCGGCCAGTACGTTTCGCACCAGCCCTTCCAGCTGGTCGAGCGCGGCGGGAATCGGCCGGGCGATCGCCGGGATGTCGAGAGTGACCGGCCTGATGTCCTTATACGGTTCACACCAGAGAGATTCGTCGAACAACTCCAGCTCGGGCGAGGCGTCGATCATCGCCTGCGGTCCTTGGCTGGTGCCGCCGCCATAACTGACGGAGGCTTCCAGTCCGAACGGAATGATTACCGCCTTGGCTTCTTCATAAGTGAAGCCTTCATGGGAAGGAAGTTTAAGGAAAGCCTGGTCGGAGGGGAGAATCTGCATACCGCACAGATATCACGCGGAAAAAAAGGATGCAAGCGCCGGGATATGGGGCAGGGATGGGCTAATACATTGTTTCACGTGAAACAAAACCATTCGCTTTAACGAGCCTTAAGCGACCGCTTCGTCCTCTTGCTCACCCGGAAACAGCGCCTCGATTTCGCTGACCAGCGCCTTGATTTCCACAGAAGCGGCGGAGCGCGGATCGACTTCCGTCACCCCCCGTCCTTCCATGATCGCGGAAGCGAACGCGACGCGGTTGCCGAGCGTGGTGGCGGCCAGTTCCGGCAGCTGCGCCCGTATCTGTTCCACCAGCCTGGAATTGGCGGCGACGCGGTTGAGGACAGTGCGTACCGGAATCTTTTCATTTTTAGCGAGCGTCACCGTCGCCTGCGTCGCCCAGAGATCGGTCGGGCTCGGCTGCACGGGAATCAATACCAGGTCGGCGGCGCGGATGGCGGTGCGCGCTTCGGTTTCCACGTGCGGGGGGCTGTCGATCAGGATGATGTCGTAATGACGCTTCAGCCGTGACACCTCCGTTCCCACCCGCCAGCCGGAAAGCGTGGAGAAATGCATTCCGGTATACCCCTCGCCGAGGCGCTCCTCCCGGATCTTGTGCCATTGCGTCAGGCTGCCCTGCGGGTCGATATCCACCACCGCCACGCGATACCCTTTCTGCGCCAGTGCCACCGTCAGATGCACCGCGACGGTGGTTTTCCCCGCTCCGCCTTTCTGCTGGGCAATCGTAATGACCTTTTGACGCATGGGTTTCTCCGCTTGTATAAGGGTGCCGTATACCACTTATCCTAGAACGATGCCGAACCCCCTGTCAAACGCTTTACCCATTGTATCTCCAACGGAAGAAAATATCGTGCAGGCGGCGGAGATACTGCGGGCGGGCGGACTGGTCGCGTTTCCCACCGAAACGGTGTACGGCCTCGGCGCGGCGGCGGAGAATGAAGAGGCGGTGCGCGCCGTGTATGCCACCAAAGGACGCCCTTCCCACAATCCGCTGATCGTGCATGTGACGGATCCGGATATGGCGGAGCGTTACGGGCAGTTCACCGAAACCGCGGGTAAGGTGCGGGAGTTATTTTCACAAGGGCTGACGCTGGTGTTACCTTTACGGGCAGGAAGCGTCGCGGTCGGAGCGCTCGGCGGTGGCGACACGGTGGCGTTGCGTATCCCCCGGCATCCGGTCGCCCAGGCGCTGCTCGCCTCGTACGGCGCCGGCATCGCCGCGCCAAGCGCCAACCGCTCCGGCCGGATCAGTCCGACGCGTGCGAGCCATGTATGGGAGGAGTTCGGTGAGAGTCCGGGGGCGCTCCGGCTGATTCTGGACGGGGGGGAATGCGGGATCGGCCTGGAATCCACCGTGGTGGATTGCAGCGGCGAAATTCCCCGGTTGCTGCGGGCGGGCAGCATACCGCTGGAACGTCTCTTCCCTCTGCTTCCGTCCCTGCATACAGGAACGGAAGCGACGGCGGCGGCTGATCCGCTGCGCTCACCCGGAATGCTGGAATCCCATTATGCCCCGCGAGCGACGGTACGGTTGAATGCCACGGATGCGATGCCCGGGGAAGCTTTCCTCGCTTTCGGGCCGCCGCCCGCGCTGCAGCGCGATATTCCATTTTTAAACTTAAGCGCTTCGGCGGATCCGGAAGAGGCGGCGTACCATCTCTATGATTACCTGCGGCGGCTGGATATGACGGGTGCCCTCACCATTGCAGTGATGCCCATCCCCCCCACCGGCATCGGGCTTGCCGTCAATGACCGGCTGAACAGGGCGGCGGCGAAACGATAGATTGCAATTTGCCCTCAATGCAGGCATGGTAGGAAATTATTTAATAAATAAGGATTCAATAGCACATGACAACAGCTTCAGCGGTAAAGCAGCAGATGAATATTCAGGATTATAAAGTGGCGGACATCACTCTCGCGGAATGGGGCCGCAAGGAAATTTCCCTGGCGGAATCCGAAATGCCGGGGCTGATGGCTCTGCGCGAGGAATACGGTGCGAAATCTCCGTTGAAAGGCGCCCGCATCGTCGGTTGCCTGCATATGACGATCCAGACGGCGGTGCTGATCGAGACGTTGACGGCGCTCGGGGCACAAGTGCGCTGGAGCTCGTGCAATATCTTCTCGACCCAGGATCAGGCGGCGGCGGCCATCGCGGCGACGGGCGTTGCGGTGTTTGCCTGGAAGGGCGAGACGGAAGCGGAATATGAATGGTGCATCCGCCAGACCATCGAAGGGGATTCCGCATGGAAGCCGAACCTGATCCTCGATGACGGCGGCGACCTGACCCGTCTGATTCATACCGATTATCCGCACCTGCTCGCCGGGATCAAGGGAGTCTCGGAAGAAACCACCACCGGGGTGCACGGACTGCTGGAGATGGTGAAGAAAGGCACCTTGAAAATGCCTGCCATCAACGTCAACGATTCGGTGACCAAATCGAAATTCGACAATCTCTACGGCTGCCGCGAAAGCCTGCCCGACGGGCTGAAACGCGCTACCGACGTGATGATCGCCGGGAAAATCGCCGTCATCGCCGGATATGGCGACGTGGGCAAGGGCTGCGCCGATGCGCTCAAAAGCCAGGGTGCGCGGGTGCTGGTCACCGAGATCGACCCGATCTGCGCACTGCAGGCGGCCATGCAGGGGTATCAGGTGGTCACCATGGAACAGGCGGCGCCGCTCGGCGATATTTTCGTCACCGCCACCGGCAACAAGGATATCGTCACCGTCGACCATATGCACGCCATGAAGGACCGCGCCATCGTCTGCAATATCGGCCATTTCGACAATGAAATCCAGGTGGAGGCCCTGCATAATTTCGGCTGGAACGAGATCAAGCCGCAGGTAGACGAGATCACCTTCCCGGACGGCAAGCGGATCGTCCTGCTCGCCAAAGGGCGGCTGGTCAACCTGGGATGCGCCACCGGCCATCCGAGTTTCGTGATGAGCGCTTCCTTCACCAATCAGGTGCTGGCGCAGATGGAACTGTGGCAGAATGCGTCGAAATATGAAAATAAGGTCTACGTCCTGCCCCGTCATTTGGATGAGAAAGTCGCGCGTCTGCACCTCGCCAAACTCGGCGTGCAGTTGACGGAGCTTAGCGAGGCGCAGGCAGAGTATATTTCGGTAGAAGTGGCGGGCCCGTATAAAGCGGAAACGTACCGTTATTAAACATATGGGCAACAGGTGATGAATCAGCTCGCAACCTTACCGACCATGGCGCTGCTGGATCTGGCGCTTGTCATCGGGGTGGTACTGTTCGCCTGGAAATCCTATCGCAAGCTGTGCTGTAAGAATGAAATGGCCCGCACCCTGCTTGCGCACTTCGCGGAGCATGGCTGGGCGTTGGCGGTGTGTGATCCTGTTTCCCGGAAAATTCTGTATTCGGAAGCGCTGGATCGTTTCTTCAGGCATCAGAAACACGTCCATTCGCTGGAGTCGATGATCAGCGAAGTGGAAGCGTCGGAGCAGGAAACCGTCCGCCTGTTTCTGGAAGGCCCCGTAAAAAACGACGCCGCCCAGCGTTCGCTCATTTTCAAAACCATCGGCGGCAAATTCTGCGAAGGCATGGTGGACGCGATTTCGTGGCAGGGAAAGGCGGCACGGCTGCTGATGCTGCGGGATATCAGCGGCGCGCAGCGCACTTCATTGCAGATAAAGGCGGAAAACGACGCCTTGAAACTGCAGACGAACTGGCATACCGCCATTCTAAACCACGTGGAACAGCCGATGTGGGTGCGGGGCGAAGATCTCTCCATCCGCTATTGCAACCTGCCTTACCTGCAGATCGTCGAGGAAAACGATGAGGTGGGAACGGACGGAAAAATGCCGGAACTGTTCCGGGGCGCACGGCGGCTGGCGGAACAGGCGAAAGCGGAAAAAGGGTGCGAGCGTCAGCGCTACCGGCTGGTCGTGGGAGGGGAGCGCCACCTGTTCGAAATTACCGAGATGTACGTGGAAGACACCAAGACCGTTGTCGGATATGCCCGCAACGTGACGGCGCTGGAGAAGGCGGAGAGCCAGATCGCCGATCACCTCACCACGCTGGAAGACCTGCTCGACAGCTCGTCCAGCGCCATGATCATTTACGGGCTGGATACGCGCCTGAAATTCTATAATCAGGCGTATGTCCGTATGTGGGGACTGGATGAAGCGTGGCTGGCGAGAGAGCCCACCTTCGGCGAAATGCTGGAACATCTGCGTGAGCTGCGCCGCCTCCCCGAACAGGTGAATTTTCCCGCCTTCAAGCAGCAGCGCCTGCGCCTGTTCAACGAAGTGACCGGGCCGCATGAGGAACTGTTCTACCTTCCGGACGGCCGCACCGTGCGAAACGTGGCGATTCCGCATTCGGCGGGAGGGGTGCTGTTCATCTATGAAGACGTGACGGACCGTCTGGCGCTGGAGCGTTCTTACAATACGCTGATCGCCGTACAGCGCGAAACGCTGGACAATTTGTATGAAGGCATCGCCGTATTCGGAGAAAACGGGAAACTGCGCCTGAAAAACCCGGTGTTTTTATCGCTCTGGGATCTGGAGGAAAAAGACCTGCCGGACGGCACGCATATCTCCGCCATGCTGGAGAAAACACGCGGGCTGTATCAGTCGGCGGACTGGGCGACCTTCAAGCAGGATTTCATCGGGCAGGTGCAGTCACGGGCTTACTTCAATTCACGGATCGAGCGCAGTGACGGCGCGGTGCTGGATTGCAGCGTGGTGCCGCTGCCGGACGGGGGTATCCTGCTCAATTACCTTGATATGACGGCGACCACGCTGGTGGAGCGTTCCTTGCGCGAACGGAACGAGGCGCTGGAAGCGGGGGATAAGCTCAAGACAGAGTTTCTCGCCAATATGTCGTATGAACTGCGCTCCCCGCTTACCTCCATCAGCGGGTTTGCGGAAATGCTGCGGCAGGATTACTTCGGAGAGTTGTCCGAAAAACAACGGGAATATGTGGAAGGAATCCATAATTCCTCCCAGCATCTGATGCACCTGATCAACGATATCCTGGATCTCTCAAGCATTGAGGCGGGATACATGACGCTCAATATTCGTGAATTCAACGTTGCCCGCCTGCTGCACGCCATGATGGGACTGCTCTCCGAGCGGCTGCGGGAATTCGAGCTGACGGCGAAAATCGAATGCAGCGAGGATATCGGCATGATGCGGGCCGACGAGACCCGCATCCGCCAGATCCTGTTTCACCTGCTCAGCAATGCGGTGAAATACTCACGGGAAGGGGGTGCCATCGTGCTCGGCGCACAGAGGGCGGAAGGCGGCATCGTCATGTGGGTGGAAGATAACGGGGTCGGCATTTCCGAGGCGGATCAGCGGGAAGTGTTCGACAAGTTTTACCGCGGCACCGCCGGCGTGCGCAAACCCGGCACCGGGCTCGGACTCTCCATGGTAAAGAGCTTCGTGGAACTGCATGAAGGAAAGGTGACGCTGGAATCCACCCTGGATAAAGGAACGAAAGTCACGTTCCATGTCCCTTTCCACGCGAATTCCATCGAGCTGAACCATAAAGACGATACGCTGCCGGCACTGGAAACGGTAAAGGTGGAATCGACTAGAAAACAGAAGAAGAATCAGGCGGATATCAGTTCCTATCCGCTGCAGTCATCAAAAAGTATTCATTGAGCGGTGCAACTGTATTATCTGCCGATATTCTGGCCGCCAACTTCACGGCGCTGCATTTCACGGTCCGCCCAGCCACCGCGCACATTCGTGTTTTCTTCCTTGTCCTTATTTATATTGTTGGCAACGATCGCCGTTCCCACCGCCGCTAGTGCCACCGCACCTATCGCCATAGCAGGATGCGCTTTCCCCCACGTTAAAGCTCCTTGTGCAACGCCGCCAACGGCACCCACCGCGTGGCTCGCCACATCGGTCACGGGCTTTATCATTCCCATGACGCTCGAAAACGCATTCGTCAGAAAGTTACCTTCAGCTGCCATAGTTCATTCCGCCTATCTTTTCATTTTTTCAGTATATGCCACAGGCATGACATTTTGATGAAGGTCACCACAAAAAAATAGTGGACTTATATTGTTAGTGGGAAATTAAGGTCTCATACCTGCCTCTGCCGGTATCACGCGGAGCAGCCGATAGCATGGCTAGTCATTTCAAGGCTGTGCAAAAACGCCTATAGCGCGAACCGGTTACCCAGATACACCCGCCGCACTTCCGGATTGGCGACGATGGCTTCCGGCGTGCCTTCGGTCAGCACCATGCCGTCGTGAATGATGTAGGCGCGGTCGATGATATCGAGCGTTTCCCGTACGTTATGATCAGTGATCAACACGCCGATGCCGCGGTTCTTCAACTGCCCGACGATGGTGCGGATGTCACCGACCGCGATCGGGTCGATCCCCGCCAGCGGTTCATCGAGCAGGATGAACGAAGGGTTGCAGGCCAGCGCCCGCGCAATTTCCACGCGGCGGCGCTCCCCACCGGACAGCTGCGTCGCGGGGGCGTGGCGCAGGTGGATGATAGAGAATTCCATCAGCAAATCTTCCAGCGCGCTGCGGCGCCGGTCCAGCCCCGATTCGTTCACTTCCAGCATCGCCATGATATTCTGTTCCACGGTCAAGCCGCGAAAAATGGAGCTTTCCTGCGGCAGGTAACCGACACCGAGGCGGGAGCGGCGATACATCGGCAGGCTGGTGACTTCACGCCCTTCGATGAGGATCTGGCCGTAATCGGGCTGCACCAGTCCGGTAATCATGTAAAAGCAGGTGGTTTTCCCGGCGCCGTTGGGGCCGAGCAATCCTACCGCCTCACCGCGCTGCACCTGCAGGGAAACTTCCTTGACCACGGGCCGCTTGCCGTAACTCTTGCCGAGATGGCGGCATACCAAGCCCGAACTCTCCCGGTCGGGAGAAGGGTTACCCTTCCAGGCCGGGCTTCCCTCTTTGGCGGCGCTGTTGGACAGCAGTTCCAGATTGACGGTCACTTTTTCGTCTCCGGCACGAACAGGCCGCGCACGCGGGTTCCGGTGGCCGCCGGAGCGCCGGCTTTCGCCGCCGCGGCGGGTGCGCTTCCTGAGAGCAACGAACTGCCGGAAACCACGTCATATTCCAGCGCCGAGCCGTTCAGGACGTTGCCGCCCCGTTTCAGCACGACGTGCTCGCTCAGGAACACCTTGTTTTTTACCGCGTCGTAGCGCCCATGGCTCGCCGTGGCGGATTCGGTCGCCGTGATGAGGGAAACATTGCCGTCCACCTCGATCTTGGAGAGCGAACCGAGCGCTGAGGCGTTCGCCGGGGAAGCCGCCGGTTTCTTGGCATTGTAGAACACCGTCATCACGTTGGAGCGAAGGGTCATGTCCCCCTGTTTCGCGATGACGTTTCCTTTGAATATCGCCTGATTGCGGCTCTGGATCACTTCCAGCGAATCCGCATCGATGGCGATCGGCGCCTGATCCGCGCCGGCCCCCTTTTTCGCGGACGCGGCGCACGATGAGGCGGCCCCGATCCACAGGGCGGCCAGACTCAGTACGCATAGGCGGAAAAACTTCATGGATTCAGTGCGCCAGTAAAACGGAAACATGGTTACTAAAAAGGATTCGCTCGCCTTTGTCCAGCACCACGAACCGATCCGCATGAATCCGTCCGGACGTTCCCTGTACGTCGACAGGCGATTCACCGACCGCCGTCATGCTTTTGAGGTCCAGCCGCACCTGCGAAGTATGGATTTCGGTTTCATTGGCATGGTAGAGCTGGACGTCTCCCTGAAGCAGCAGAGATTGCTCCGTCATATTCATCAGCCCCTGGTCCGCCCATAATTTCATCCATGACCCGTCCGGCGACATAAGGTCCGCCTTGACCTTTTCCAGGTGAAGCGTCGAATCACCGGTCTGCAGGGCGTTCTCGGCGGTGACCGTATAGGCTTGGTTGTCGGTGCCCACCCCTTGATAGCGCGGATGCATCATGACCGGGGGGGAGTCTTCCTTTTCCTCGATCGAGGTGAACGCCACGCGCAGCCCGGATTTCTGTTTAACGATGAGCGGAATGGCTACCATGAACACCAGGATGAACAAGGTCAGCAGGCTGAGCGCCAGTTTGCTGATATGGACGAAGCGGGTATAGACTTTCAGGGAGTCCCAGCTGATAAAGGGCATGAACCTTATCCTTCCGTTATGCCACACCGGCACGGAGGCAGTCATGAATATGGATGAGGCCGACCGGGATGCCGTCCTTCACGGCGATCAGGCTGGTAATGCTGCGGGTATTGAGAATATTCAGGACTTCCGCGGCCAGCGCTTCCGGGCGGGTGGTAAGCGGGCTGACGGTCATAATGGCGCTCGCCGGTCTCTCGAGCAGGGTGGGGCCCATATGGCGGCGCAGATCGCCGTCGGTGATGATGCCCGCCAGCGTTCCGTCCGCAGCCACGACCACCGCGCAACCGAAGGCTTTGCGGGTCATGACCACCAGCACGTCCTGCATCCGGTCTTCCGGCCGGACGATGGGCAGCGTTTCCGCCCCGTGCATCAGGTCGGCCACGCGCAGCAGGCCCTTGCCCAGCTTGCCGCCGGGATGGAAGACGCCGAAATCCTCCGAGGAGAACCCCCGCTGTTCCAGCAGGGCCATGGCAAGCGCGTCGCCGTATGCCAGCATCATCGTGGTGGAGGTGGTGGGTGCGCCGGTGGGGGAGGCTTCGGGCATGGCGGGCAGTACCACGGCGACGTCCGCCAATTCCACCAGCATGGAAGCGGCGCGCCGCACGATGGCGATCATCGGAATACGGAACCGCTTGGCATAAGTGATGATGGCTTCCAGCTCGGCGGTCTCCCCCGAATTGGAGAGCATCAGGATGATGTCCCCTTCCGTGATCATGCCCATGTCGCCATGGCTGGCTTCGGCGGGATGCACGAAACAGGCGGGCGTTCCCGTGGAAGCGAGCGTGGCGGCGATCTTGCGGGCGATATGGCCGCTTTTCCCCATGCCTGTCGTCACGACGCGGCCTCTCATGGCGGCGATGCACTCCACCGCCGCGGCGAAGCGCTCGTCCAGCGCCTCCGATACGGCGTCCAGCCCGGCGATCGCGCAGTTCAACGTATGGCGTCCGCAGGCAATGATGGTGGCGGCGGAATTATCAGGCACGGATACCGTGGCGAGTGAAGGTTTCATGGAATCAGGCATACACCATTATACCCCGAAAGACAACGCTGCTGGTAACCGGAATGGCGAATCGGAAAACCTCGGTACAAAAACAATATAAATTAATTTTTAATGATGATATAGTGAATAAATTCTAAAGATTTTATCCCTTATGACAGATTCTCCATCCATTTTCATCATCGCCGGACCCGGCGGCACCTCCTACAGCGAAAAAGACGTCACTCTCGCTAGTGAGAATTTCAAGAAAACCGGCGTGAACGTGGTATCGGTCGGGGATGGGAAGAGGCTGGTCACTCTGGAAGACATCACCCGGGCACAGGCGCAGATAAAAGGGGAGATGACCGTCTTCATCCTGGCGCACGGCGGCATCAAAGGCGGACAACATCGCCTCGAACTGACCGAGGGCCACAGCATCGACACCGCGGATCTGTTCAAAGCGCTGGCCACGGCGCATGACCGCAGGAAATTCGACGTGTTCATGGCGTCCTGTCATGGAGGGGAAGCGCAGGAAGCCGCCGACAATATCCTGCCTAAAGGTTCGAAATTCGTGGATCTGTCCGGGGCAAATCAGGAAACCTTCATGAAGGACGTACGGCGTTTCCTGCAGACCGCGGGGGATAACAAGGGGCTTGCCCATGGGGATATAAGCGCGATGAACCTGATGTATGATTATCTGATGACCGACCTGCAGCACCATATCGCCCCGTCCATCACCATTTCTCGCGTGGGATCCTACGAGCTGGAGATCATGCTGAACCGTCATCTGGGCGTACCGTTTACATCGGAACAGGCTGAGCGGGCCCATGCTACCCTGGATCAGGATTACGGGAAGGAAAGGGTGGACGACATCCTGAAAAAAATCGCATCCGCCCGCCCTACCGCCGAAATGGCCCCCGCTTATTTCGGACCGGCGCTGGCCGTCATGTTCGCGGTCGAAGACCGCAGCCTGTATAGTATGCATATTCCCAAAGACCTGAAACTGGCTTCCATCAAACTGGAAACCCAGAACGCTGTGCCTTTCGACGAAGGCTTCAACAGCAACGTTATCCGGCAGACGCCGCCTTCCCGGAAACCGGATGTGGACATCCACACCCGATGAATTTTCGGTTTTCACGGCGGCAAGGCGAAGGCCGATGCGGCAAATCCGTAAGAGGGCTGTTTTTTCGGTCTCCTTTAAATCCCTTGTCCGCTGTTCGGGTTTTTCCCGCGACGCTCATCGATGAAGTCCGCCCATTCCTGATTGACGTGGCGGCGTGCCGCCTCCGCGCCTGCATCAAAATCCGGCCGCGTGCGCTCGGTGAGGAATTCCAGCACTTCCGGTTCACGCAGCTGGAGAAAACCGTAATGCTGGCGGCTGGCTTCCGTCCATTGATGCATCTCGGTATGACGGATGCGGGATTTGTTTTTCAGTAAGGCGTCGATTTCACCGAATTTATCGTGACAGCCGATCGTGCCCACCTCCGGATGATAGATCGCCCAGACCGCGTTTCCCTTTTTGTCCACGCCGCGATGTACGCAGACACCGGCCTCATATCCCACTTCCGCGGCCGCGACGAAAACATTCGCTTTCAGGTGGTAAAACGCTTTATCTTTCTTCTTTGCCGCCAGATTGATCGCCTGAAAGATCAGCAGGTTCTGCGCGGCCAGAGAGACCGAGTCAAACGCCTTGCCATGCACATGCACCCCGTACCGGCTCAGCATATGGGTAGCCTGCGCGAGAATCGCCACGTTGCCGGCCGGTTTAGAGGACATAAGCGGGTATCGACATGCTAAGAGTATAATCCTGAACAAAAAAATGACCTATGGCGAATGCGTAAGGCAGGTATGGCCCTATCGCATGGCATTCACCGGGTTTTTAAAGAGCGCCTGCGCCGCATCGCCTTATCAGTAATATATTCTACCGGTGAAATCCTTACATTATATTAATCTTTTTACGCTAACGTGTTAACACTTACGATCAGAAGAAAAGGGAGAAATCTATGAGGCGCCGCGTATCCGTTGACTCCACCTTACGGGCTCTGTCCGTTACGGGCTGCATGCTCGCCGTTTTCCTGACCGCGGCTCCCGCCAATAGCTACGCGGTGGACAATACCGGTTTCATCCAGGCGTTCCACCATAGCTACGATAATCCCGGCGATGTGAAAGCGGCGCTGCATTACGCGGAAGAAGCGGTGAAGATCGGCAATTACGAAGCGGCTATCCCTCCGCTCGAACGTATTTTGATGTTCAACCCACGTTTAAGCGAAGTACGGCTGGAGGTCGGCGTGCTGTATTACCTGCTTAATTCTAAAGATATGGCGAAAAAGCACCTCAGCATGGTAGCCACGGATACCGGCGCTACCCCCGCTTCCAAGGCGCGTGCCGAGTCGTATCTCGCCAGACTCTAACATTTTTCCTGATTTTCCCCCCAAGGAGTTCATTCATGAACCGCAACGCCCTCACTTTTTTCTCCGCCGCCACGTTTTCGACGTTCGCGCTGCTCTCCACCTCAGCCCTCGCCGCCGGTAAGATCGGCGTGGTCAGCGCGGCCGATCCTTCGGTGCGTATTCTCGGCGTGGACGGCAAGGAACGGCAGGTGAAGCTCGGCGACGGCATTTTCGCGGACGATACGGTCAAGACCGATGGCAAAGGCAAGGCGCAGCTGGTGTTCGAAGACCGTTCCACCGTGACGGTCAACGAGAATTCGGAACTGAAGATCGACCATTTCATCTATAATCCCGCCACCGACACCGGCGAGATGGGGATGAAAACGGTGAAAGGTGCGTTCCGCTTCATCGGCGGCGCGCTCTCCAAGCAGCATCCGGTGACGATCCAGACCCCGGTGGCGACCATCGGAATCAGGGGCGGGATCGTTGATACGCACGTGGAAGCGAACGGCCGGACGGACGCCGTGTTCGTCTACGGCAGGGAAATGACCATGACCAACGCGGCGGGCAACCGTTTTTCTACGACGCAGTATGGCACGGGCCTCAGTCTGGCCGATGCGCGGGCGATCCCGGCTCCGCTTCCGGTCTCGGCGGTGCAGGCCAGCCTGAGCGAATTCGCGCATACCGCTTCCGCAGGCGGCGGCGCTCCGGTGACGCCGACGCCGCAGTCGGTAGCGCCACAGATGAAGCTGGGTACGGAGGGAAGATCGCCGGAACCGCTTGCCGTTCCTGCTCCCGCGGCGGCCAACGGTCCCGTCGGCGGTGCCGTCAATGCGGCGGCGCTTGCCAATCCCGTCCCGGTAACGGCTGCCACCTCTGCCGTGAACAACGCACCGGCTGTCCAGACCGCCGTCCAGCCTAATGCGGCCCAGCCTAATGCGGCCCAGCCTTCCGCCCCCATCCTGTTCGTCGAAGGAAATTCGGTTTCCGCGCTGGATATCGCCGCCCTCAGCACCAATCTTGCCACGCAACAGAAAGACGGCACGACACAGACGGCGGCGACCGCTCCCGAAAAACTGCGCGCCCTGGTGGACGCCCGCAATCTGCAGACGCAGGTCTTGGCGAATGACGGGTTGAAAAACTTTTTAAGAGATGCCGTATCCGTTCCGGTTCCCGTTTCCGCTGCAGCAACAGGCACCACGCCGACGTTACCGCGTTCCACCCTCCCGGCGGCAAACCTGCCCACCGTTATTCCGACAGCTAACATTCCGGTCGCGGCAACAGGCGGGGCCGGAGCGGGAGCCGGCAGCGGGGCGGGACTGGCGGAAAATTTCACCGCGGTGAGCGGGCGCACGGGAAAATTCCTTGTTCTTTCCGATACCAACAGCGACGGCTTCCTCGACGTGGCCAACCAGGGCGATGTCAACATCACGCAGGAATCCCCCGATAAATACCGGATTTCCTTCACCTCCACGCTGGCCACCCCGCTTGCGACGCGTAACATCATTGTTCCTAAGCTCACGAGCGCCGGCGTAACCGATACGACGGCGAACGTCGTGGAGAACGGCGTGATCGGCAGCCGTCATGTGGAAGGGTACCGCACGCAGGGCGGAGCGATGGAAGCATACCATCTGGAAGATACCGCCGCATCGCTCAGCGATTCCAGCAAGGAAATCAATTTCGTGGTCGGCAGCAATATTTTCGACAATAGTGGCACGTTCGTCGACGCTGCGGCGCGATCCGTCACCGCCGCCAACAGCGGCAGCGTGCACGGTGCGGCGACCAACGGCGTCCTGCTTTATGATTTCCTCCCGGAAGTCGGGGAAGGCAACGGCAACCAGTTCGGCAATTTCAACTATAACCGGGCGAGCGGCATCAACGATACGGACGCCGCCCCGCAATCGCAACAGACGGAATTCGGCACGGCGATCGACTGGAAAACGGGCAAGGCCGGAAACCTGTTCAGCGGCCAGGTGAACTGGCTGCCGGTCGGCGGCAAGTCGAGCGCCACGGGTGCGTTCGGCAAGGCGAACGCCGCTCCCAGTGCCATCAACGATTATAACATCGCAGGCAAGCGCCTCGCTTATACCGCTGAGGCGGCGGGCACTTCCACGGGCGGTTCGGGCAGCCTGAAAGGCGACGCGTTCGCGGTGAACGGCGCGGTCTTCGGAAATGTGAACGGTCCGGTGGAAGGCGCCATGGTGAATTACCTGACGCCTACCAATAAAACGAGCGTGGCTTCCACGGCACAGACCCAGCTGGGACTGACCGGCGGGGCCGTCGCCAACCGGGGAACGCAGGCGATCGCGCTGAAAGGGAACATCAGCGGCGACCTCGCCACACAGGTCGCCAATCCGAGCAGCGTCGGCAACCATACCGGCTTTGCTTCGGGAGTGATGATGGTGCATAACGGTACCAATTACACCCCCACCATTTTCAGCAATAACGTCAATACGGACGTGGCCCTGACGCCCGCTGCGGGAGGAGTGGTCGGCGGTTCCATCGCGGTGCAGGATTATAATACCAACGGCAGCGGCGGCGGAGGATACAACACGACGACCACCAGTTTCTCCAATCCCAACAACAGCGTCTATATCAACAACCGGCTATACGCGGCGCAGTCCGGCAGCACCACGCATGCCAACAGCCAGACCTTCGATTCCGGCGGCACGACCGGCGCCAATGCCGCGCAGGCGTTCATCGTCAGCGGCGGCGCGGTGAACAACGCCAAATCCGGCCTGTCCGGAGGCTATAAATGCGACGACTGCCAGTTCGTCAACTGGGGCGTCTGGTCCGGTGACGTGGGGGAACGCGTCGCCGGCAGCGGTCATGATGACTACGCCGCCATGATTCCCTATGTCGTCGGGCAGGTGACCCAGAACGCCTCCCTGCTGGCGCCTCATAGCGCCAATTATAAGGGAGAGGCCTATGCGACGGTGGTGAAATCGGGCATCAACCCGCAGAACGTTGCCGGAACGATGGATGCGACGGTGAATTATGTGACCGGCCTCCCTCCGCAGTTGAACAACCTCAATCTGAATTTCGGAACGGTCCAGGGATCGGACCTGAACCTCCGTAATAACGGCACGGCTGCGGTCGCTCCTTCTGGCGACGCCACCTACAGCGTGCCGCTGGTCAGCAGCGGCACTCCGGCGGATATCGCCGGCAAGGCGAACGGTGCGCTGTATGGTGCCGCAGCCACGGAAATCGGTGGTAATTACACGTTCAACCGGACGACTGACAACCTGAACGGCGGCGGGATCTATTTCGGGAAGCAGCGTTAGCGGTAAACTGTTGCTCCAATTTTAAAAAAAGACCGTCATAAACCCTTCATATTCCCCCTGTACTCAATGTGCTGATTTATGCATTCATTGATTCGGGGGGTGTCCATGAAGAAATTGTTCGCAAGCCCGCTCTGCTCTAATGCAGCGCAGGCAAACTGGGAGCTTGAAAGTTATTGTTTTAGTGGAAAAAAACCATTGAGCTTCTGGACGGCTGATCCTCCGCAGACTCTACCATTATGCGCTATACTTCCACTATAGTCATTCCGATTAAAAACCGTACGGTTTTTGTTGGATAAAATGACTATAACCATATATTTTATAGTGTTTTTATCCGAAAATTTCCGTACGGAAATTATTCGGAAACACTATAACGATGTGTATATTCGAAATAAAATCATCACTATCCCCATGATTTATGATATCGCCCTGTTTCAACAAAAATACGGTGCGAAGTTCGAGGGGGCAAGCGGGCATGACGTGATCGATGCCAGCAAGGCGATTTCCGGGGCGATCGACCTGCGTGACAGGTTCAATGCCGACAACAAGCTGCATTTCTCCGGAGTCGGGGGAAAAGTACGCTCTTGCGATGTCATAAAACCTTCACATTCGCCTTTCTTGAGCGTGCTAATTTGTTCATTCATTGATTTTGAGGTATCCATGAAGAAATTTTTTGTAGGCCTGCTCTGCTCTGCATTGCTTTGCTCTGGCGCGGCGAAGGCATATCATCCATTGGAAGTAGGTTGTACCGTGGAAGAAAAATCAGGTGCGTACTGGGTGAACAATTCTTCAAGAGTAGATACGATTTTTATAGGAAAAGTTATTAGTGTGGATGCAACCGTCATGGATTGGCCGGAGGATGGTTCGTGCTGGGGAAATTTCTCCGTTTTGGAAGTGTTGAAAGGTAATATAGGCAAAAGGATTTCTGTTAAAATTGCTTATGATCCTGCTGAAAAAGCGAAAAAAAGAATTAATCCGGAGGGACTGAAGACGGTGGATTACTGCCCATTTGCCTATGGAAAAACTTACGTGGTATATGGACTGCATATAAAAGATTCACCAGATGTCGGTATGAATGACTGGATAGTAAGCAATTCCAATGCAGGAAACTCGCATTTCAACTGTGCGCCCACCAAAGAAATTCGAGATTCCGAAACATCCAAAACAAGCGGTAAGATTCGAAATCTGTTAAAGAAAGGAAAATGACCATGTTACCTTACCAAACAGATATTGATTCCCAGCAGAAATGGACAACCAGAAACGCGGATAATAACGTTGAACCCGTTTATTACACGTTCAGTTCAACCTACAATACTTCAGACTTCAAACAGGATTTATCAGACAATCATACGGCCATCTCCGGCAACGGTGATTCCGCCAAATGGATGATGGCGATGAGCGCAGTCATGGATGTATCCAACATAACTTTCGCCGCTGCGTCTTCTCCTACGACGGCGCAACTCGGATTACTTAGTGCAACGATTACCGATCCCAAATTTGCCGGTTACGGATGGAGTTATCCTGACCCCGTTCCAACCATTACTTCAGGCCTTGCGGTTATTGAAGGTACGCAAAACAGCACTCTCTATATTCATGAACTGTTGCATACGCTTGGGATGGATCATCCGGGCCATGGGCTAGGTGATGCTCCCGCCTTCGCTCAATACACGGCGGATGCGACAATCATGCGGTACACTTCAACTAACGATATGTATGTTCAAAATAAAATACTCACCACCCCCATGGTCTATGACATAGCCTTGCTCCAGCAGAAATACGGCGCACATTTCGACGGGGCAGCCGCAAATATCATAAATACCATCCCCATTGGCGGAACGCAGAACATCGCACATACCTTATGGGAAGGTGGAGCCAGCGGGCATGACGTCATCGACGCAAGCAGCGCGATTTCCGCGACGATCGACCTGCGTGATGGATTCAATCCCGACAACACGCCGCATTTCTCCAGAGTCGGAGGGGAAGTGTTTGCGCTGGCGCTTGACCCTAAAACCAATTATCAGCATGTCATTACGATTGAGGACGTGATGGGCGCCGCTTTCGGTGTCAACCATATTTACGGTAATGATGCCGACAACAAACTCACGGGCGGCACGAAAGTCGATACGCTCGAAGGCGGAGCCGGGCATGACACCTATATGCTCACGCAGGCCGCTTCCGCCACTTCGCCCGGCGCCAATCAGGCGGATTACGTGATCGACAGCGACGGCGACGGCAGCATCGTCATCAACGGCGCTCCCCTGGCGGGGCTTGCGCATTATGTCACCAACACATCCGGCGCTACCAGCTGGACGCTCGGCGGCCATACTATCCGGATGGTAGCCGAAAACCAGATCGCGATCGACAGCACCAACAAGACGGGTACCATCGCGCTGGTCTCCGACAACAGTTTCGACATGAAATTCCTCGGCATCACGCTCGACGATAAGACCGACGGAACGGCAGGCAACGACAGTCTGGGCGGCGGTAAATACGCTGATCTCATTTCCGGTTTCGCCGGGAACGACACGCTGATCGGCAACGGCGGCGACGATACGCTGAGCGGCGGGACGGGAGCGGATTCGCTGGTCGGCGGCGCGGGGAACGATGCATATCATTACGCGAAACTCGACGGCGCGGACACGATTTCCGACAACGGCTACAACGCCGACGACGATACGCTGACCATCAGCGGTTATGCGTCCGGCGCCGCCAGCTACACGCGGATCGGCAACACCACCGATTTCACCGTTTCCTTCAGCGGTGGCGGCGGTGATTCCGTGTTGATAAAGCAAGGGTTGCAGGGCGGCAGCAACGCGATTGAACATATCGTCTTCACCAGCGGCGGCGGGGAGGAGATCGACCAGATCCGCACCGACGTGCTGGCAAAACAGGCGACCGCGGGAAATGACACCATCAACGGGTTTTACGGCGCGGCGAATACCATCGGCGGCGGTGCGGGCAATGATTCACTAAGCGGCAATTCGCTCACCGATCAACTGCACGGCGACGCAGGCAACGATACCCTGCTCGGCGGCTACGGCAACGACACGCTGAGCGGCGGCACCGGCGCGGATTTCCTGCAGGGCGGCGGGGGCGACGATCTTTTCCTCTTCGCTAAAGGAGACGGTACGGATACGATCCAGGATTACGGCAACAGCACCGATCTCGGCGACACGCTTTCCATCACGGGGTATGCGTCCACCGCGGCGCTGTATAGCCGCATCGGCAACAGCGACGATTTTACCGTCTCTTTTACGGGCGGCACGGATTCCATCACGGTGAAACGCGGACTGGAGGCGGGAGGCAATACGCTGGAGCATATCACCTTCGCAGGCGGCGGCGACAAAACCGTGGCGCAGCTGCGCACCGAGCTGCTGTTAAAACAAACGACCTCGGGAAACGACGTCATCGTTGGTTTTACGGGCGCGGCCAACGTGATCAGCGGGGCGGCGGGTAACGATTCCATTACCGGCAGCACGGTCGCGGACGTGCTGCACGGCGACGGCGGCAGGGATACGCTGGTCGGCGGCTATGGTAACGACAGCCTGACCGGTGGTACCGGAGTGGATATCCTGACCGGCGGCTACAATGCCGACAGCTTCATTTTCATGAAAGGCGATACGGGCGCGGGCGCGAGCGCCGACCATGTCACCGACTTCAGCCGCGTACAGAACGACAGGATCGCGCTGCTGGGATACGGGCTCAGCGCCGCGCATTTCGTCGCGGATGCGAGTTTTCACGCGGGCAGTACCGCGGAATTCGGCTATACCAAGGTGGCGAGCGGAAACTATACGCTCATCCGCATCGATTCCGATCATAACGGCACGTCCGATCAGGAAATCCGTCTGGACGGGATTCAGCTTGACATGCATGTCGGGGATTTCGTCTTCGCTTGAAACGGATATTTATTCGATCAATAAACCTTTCAAAACTTCAAGTTCATATGATTTTTTAGCAAAAGAAAGTATTTCTTCATTAATGACTTCATTATGATACTCTTTCATCCATTCAAGTTTCTCAATTATTTTTTTCTGAAGAATTTTTAGAAAATCTTTTTTTGATAATATTTTTATGGTTTTGCAAAAAATTGATCCATTCTGAATAACCGTGATCCATTTCACCTAAACTAGCTCTAAGATATAGTCATTCCGATTAAAAACCGTACGGTTTTAATCGGATAAAATGACTATAACCATATAATTTATAGTGTTTTTAACCGAAAATTTTCGTACGAAAATTATTCGGAAACACTATAATCAATAAACCACACCCCCTTTTTATCTTTTTTTGTAATTTTACTTAAAAGTTCTTTTTCATCTTCCCAAAGATTATTTTCATTCCACAAACGCTTATCTTTTCGATATTTTTTGAGTGCTTTCTTACTAATAATGATGCGAGGGTGAATAGCAGAGGTATTTTCAAATATATAAGCTTCAACGAGTGCAGGACCGAAAATGGGCCCATTCAAATTTCGGCCAACATGCATTTCACCTATTGTTAGAGCGCCTCGAATTAAAATATTTTGCTTTATACATGCTATTTGCAAGTTCAATAAAATTAATAGTTCCCATCCAAAAGCTCCTGTAAAACATTCTGTTCCAATGGTTCGAAATCTAACAATAGCGTCTGAGATTATTTCAGATCCCGCAGCAGTGTAAAGCCTTCGTTCACTAAAACTAGTTTTCGAATCCTTCAGCGTAGGCTTAGAAAAACCTCGAAATCTTTTTAAAATTTCCGCAATTTTTTTAGCTGATGATGAATCTAATAAATCTTTAAATCCTAAAATATCTATAAACGTGACGATGCATTCTTCATAAGTTGAATCATATTTCAAAGTGAGGGCCCGTTACTTGAACACCACCGTCTTATTCCCGTTGAGCAGGACACGATGCTCGGTATGGTAGCGCACGGCGCGGTAGAGCACCATGCTCTCGATCTCCTGTCCGACGCTGACGAAATCTTCCGGCCTGTAGGTATGGTCGACGCGGGCGACCTCCTGCTCGATGATGGGGCCTTCATCCAGGTCTTCCGTCACGTAATGCGCGGTGGCGCCGATCAGTTTCACCCCTCGCGTATGCGCCTGATGGTACGGTTTCGCCCCTTTGAAACTCGGCAGGAACGAGTGATGGATATTGATGGCCCTTCCCTCGAACGCCGTGCACAGATCCGCGGAGAGTACCTGCATGTAGCGGGCCAGCACGATGACGTCGACCGCGTGGCTCTCTACCAGTTCCAGCAGCCGCTCTTCCTGCGCCTCCTTTCCCCGTTTGTCGATCGGCAGGTGGTAATACGGAATGTCATACCACGCCACCAGCCGCTGCAGGTCCGGGTGGTTGGAGACGACCAGCGGAATCTCCACGTTCAGCGTGCCGCTCTGATACCGGTGCAGCAGCGTGTTCAGGCAGTGGCTGGCTTTGGAGACCATGATCATCACCCGCGGCTTACGCAGGCCGTCATGCAGGTGGTAGCGCATTTTGAAAGGTGTGCCGACCTCGTCGGCGAACAGTTTCCGCAGAGACGCGTCGTGCGGCGTCTGTTCGGTCGCTGCGAAATGAATGCGCTGAAAAAAAGTGGAGGTGGCCGGATCGCCGTACTGGGTGGATTCCAAAATGAATCCCTGCTGGCCAGAAATAAATCCCGAGACGGCGGCGACGATTCCCCGCACGTCGGGGCAGGCGATGGTCAGGACATATTCACGGCGGGCTTGGGTCATGGGATGGTTGTAGAGCGTTGTCGATTATTTGCAAGCGCGGCGATATTTTCGGGGATATTTATCGCAACATCGTTAACCATAGCCGCGCTTGTAAGCAGGAGTGCCTCTGGTGGAATGGCAGGTAGCCCCGGCGTCAAGGGATGCCGGAAGCCATCGTCGCCAATCCGGAAGTGCGGCGGGTCTATCCGGGTAACCGGTTCGCGCTCTGATCTGAAACAAATCGTTGCCTGCGCAGCCGCCTTGGAGTAGGCTCCGCTCCATAACGTCCAGTATGGAATGTATGAACACGCACGCATGGCTAAGCGGCGACCCTACGATCGATTTCGCGGTACGCTCCACCAACAATCCTTCTTTCCATTTCGGATCCGCCGCCGGCCGCTTCCTGGTCCTGTGCTTTTACGGATCGATGGCGATTGAAAAAAACGCACGCGCCATCGCTTTTTTTACGGGCGAGATGCGGGCGCATTTCGACGATAAACATCTTTCGTTCTTCGGCGTCAGCATCGACCGGGGCGACGAGGTGGAAGGGCGGGTGAGAGAAATGGTTCCCGGTTTTCGCTATTTCTGGGATTTTGAGCAGGAAGTAAGCACGTTGTACGGCGCGATCGACGCGGACAAAACCAAGACGGAAGGGATCACCCGCTACAGCCCGTTTACCCTGGTCCTCGACCCGGGCCTGCGGGTCATCGCCGCCATTCCGCTTAAAGATGCCGAGCAGCATAATCAAGCGGTGCGCGCCTGCATTGAGGGTCTGCCGAAGGTGGACGAGCATGCGGGCGTGCCGATCACCGCGCCGGTGCTGATCATTCCCCGTGTGCTGGAGCCGGAGTTCTGCGCCACGCTGATTTCTCTCTATGAGGAGCACGGGGGAAAGGAATCCGGCAGCATGAAGCAGAAGGACGGCTATACGGTCGGCAGGATCGACCATCATTTCAAGCGCCGCTCGGATTACACCGTCACGGACGAAACCATCCGCCTGGCTCTGTGTGCCCGGATCGAACGCCGCATCGTCCTGGAAATCTTCAAGGCGTTTCAGTTCAAGGCCACGCATATCGAACGCTATATCGTCGCCTGCTATGACGGGGAGCATAAGGGATTTTTCATGCCTCACCGGGATAATACCACGAAAGCCACCGCCCACCGCCGCTTCGCCTGCACCATCAACCTGAATGCGGAAGCGTATGAGGGCGGCGACCTGCGCTTTCCCGAATTCGGGCGCGCTACCTACCGCGCGCCGACCGGCGGGGCGGCGGTGTTTTCCTGCTCCCTCCTGCATGAGGCGACCCCGGTGACTCGGGGAAAGCGCTATGCCACCCTGCCGTTTCTCTATGATGCGGAAGGGGCGAAACTGCGGCGGGAAAACGAGCGGTTTTTGAAAAGCGGGATGATCGATATGAATGCGCCAAACGGGAATGCGGCGTCGTAGAAAGTGAAGGGACATCTATCGTCAGCGGGAATAGGATACTTCCATGATCCCCGGTGGATGCGCGGGCCGGCAGAATGGCCCGTTCTAAGACAGCCGCCGTTCAAAATCCTCATACCCGAACGATCGCAGCACGCGGTACGTGCCGTCTTTTTCCAATACTCCGATGTCCGGCAGTGGAACCCCATTGAAGGTGGTGTTCTTGACGAAACTGTACTGCATCATATCGGTGAAAACCACGGTATCACCCGAACGCAGCGGCTCCGCGAAACGGTACGTACCGATGATGTCTCCCGTCAGGCAGGTGTTTCCCGCCAGCAGGTATTCATGGCCGTGCGTGGCATCGTCACCGATCACGTGCGGGCGGTAGGGGACTTCCAGCACGTCCGGCATGTGGCAGGTGGCGGACGCGTCGAGGATGGCGATTCGCGTCCCGTCCCGCTCCATCACATCGACGACTCTCGCCGCCAGATATCCCGCGTCATACACATGCGCGGCGCCCGATTCCAGGATGACGCGCACGCCGAAACGGGACTGCAGGCGATTGACGGCGGCGATCAGCGCGTCCACGTCATAGTCGGGATGCGTGAAATAATGCCCGCCGCCCAGATTGACGCGGTCGACCGCTTCCAGGACATGCGGGCATAATTGCATGACATGGTCGACCAGCGCCACCGAGTCCTCCGCCTGGCTCTCGCAGAGATTATGAATATGCAGCAGGTTCATGTCCCCCAGCACGTCCTGCGTCAGGGCATCCAGTTCCACGCCGAAGCGGGAGCAGGGGGAGGAAGGATCGTAAATGGCGTTGTTTTTCACCAGTGACAAACGCGGATTCAAACGCAGGCCCTTCACCGCGAAACGCTCGCCATAGCTTCGCAGCTGCGCGACCGAGTTAAAGGAAATATGGCTGCAGATGGGGCTCAGGCCCTCGATGTCCGCGGCGGTGAACGCCGGTGAATAGGCGTGTACTTCCCCGCCGAAATGCCGGGCACCGAGCATCGCTTCATACAGCCCGCTCGCCGTGGTGCCGTCCAGGACGTTGCGAAAACTGTCGAACAGTCCGAACGCCGCGAACGCCTTGGTGGCCAGCAGCATCGTGCATCCCGTTTCACGTTTGATGCGCTCAGCGATGGACAGGTTCGCTTCAATGCGGGCGCGGTCCGCGACATAGGCGGGGGTGCGGATGGTTTTGGGGATGGTCAGCATGATCGTTACCATGCCAGAATCAAGCCGTAGTGACAACCCCGTACATGGCCAAAAAAAAGCTATCACTACCCGAAGGTGGTGATAGCTCTTAAGAAGAGATCAGATAAGCGATTGATGGACAGCCTTAGTGCTAAGGTTCGTCAATGATGACGAGGACTCCATCTACAACATCCGCGTTCAGGGCTTCAGACAGTAAGCTCAGGAACCACTCACGCGGTTCCAAAAGCTCTACCAGATCCGCGTCCGTTGCAGGGCGACGGGTCAGAATTTCTCCAACCGATTGACCCTCTTCATCGCGGACCTTGATGGAGCCTAGAACGTGGCGACGTTCCGTAGAAAGATGCTCGACGGGGGTTTCCAACACTAACACTCCCACATCGCTACTAATAGCATAAGAGGGTGCCGCTTGAAGATCGTCGAGTGGCTGAGCTATGGTCAATCTGGCAACCTCAAGACCAATTAGCTCCAACATAATGGGATAAATGGTGATAAGGTTACCATTTTGAAGAAGCAATTTCGCATCCCCGATTTCCACGTCATCATCTTCTATCGTAATCGTAACAGGATTAGGCAACAGTTGTTGCTCTTGAGCATCTGGTGTAGACATAAGCGAAGTACACAGTAATGGAACATTCTAAAAACGAAGTTTTAGACTTCCAAAATCTCTCAACTAAAATTTATAGTTAATTCAAAATTTACACGGATGATTGTATTATGTTATGATGAGTCATAGCATGGATTTACGGCGTCGCGTTGTTGCGTATGTCAGGGGCGGTGGAAGTAAGGCGGAAGCTGCCCGTCGGTTTGGGGTACACCATGGGTGTGTGTTTGATTGGATCACGCGTGATCGGTTGGAAGCGAAGAAACCGGGTCCGCGCAAGGCGCATAAACTGGACATAGAAGCACTGCAACAGGCGGTGGAATGTCAACCTGAGGTAATGGGTAAGGAACTGGCGGTACACTTTGGGGTAAGGCCGAGTACGATCTGCTATGCGCTGAAGCGGTTGAACATCAGTCGTAAAAAAAACCTGGACGTATAAAGAAAGCGACAACGAGAAACGCAAAGCGTACCTCAAGCGCTGGTGGCGTTACCGGATGCAGGGCAAGCAGTTTGTGTATGTCGATGAAAGCGCCTTCGCACCCACCGCCGAACGCACGCATGGCTTCGCCCGAAAAGGCAAGCGTGTGCATGGGCAACGCAGCGGGCAGCGCAGACCCCGCACCAGTTTCCTGGCAGCCTTGTGCGGCAAGCAAATGCTTGCCCCCTTCCTCTTTCAGGGTACCTGCAACACTGCCGTTTTTAATGCTTGGCTAGAGCAGGAACTCTGCCCGCATCTTACCCCTAACAGCGTTGTCATTATGGACAACGCCACCTTCCATAAATCTACTTTAACACAACAGCTTATTCAGCAACGACAGGCAACGCTATTGTTCCTGCCTCCCTATTCTCCCGATCTCAATCCTATCGAAAAACGTTTCGGCACCATCAAACGATACCGATCCTACACACCAGAAATATCCCTCAATCTTCTCATTCAAACATACGGATAATTATTGAATTGGGTATAATTTCAAGTTAAAATATGTTAAGATTACATGTCGACAATAGTAAGGTATATATCCGATACGCATGAGCTATTGCGGATTCCCGTAAAAATCTTCCTCTTCATCTCCCTGTGCGTCTTTAGGCCGGTTCCCCTGAATGTCGGTATCCGTCGGGTTGCCGTGGATATCTGTCTGTACGCCGGGGGACTGAATGGATGCGGTGTCGGTTTCCTGCGGGTCGGCCATGAGGTTCTCCTGTGAGGGGGTTGAATGATAAAGCGTGTATTGAATGAATGACATGGTATGCTGAGGACGTCAAAAACAAGTCCGCACGCATGAATCCATACCGTTTCCTTACCCAACAGATCAAAATCGCCATGCCCAAGAGCCTGTTCGCCCGGGCGCTGCTGATCCTGACGGTGCCGACGATCCTGGCGCAATGCCTGGCGCTTACCGTCTTTTACGACCGTCACTGGGACAGCATCGAGCGGCATCTGTCCTCGTCGCTGGCCGGGGAGGTGGCGATCATGACGGACCGCGCCATGCGCCTGCCGCTGGCGGAGCGGGGAAATTCCCTGCGTATGTACGGAGCGATGATGAATATGCGGATTCACCTGCTTCCCCGGCAGGCCCTCCATGCAAGCGCCGACCAGGCGCGGTTCACGCGCTACGCTGCGGAACTGGGAAAGCGTCTGGAAGTGCCTTTCAGTATCTATTATCCGAGGCCGGACAGTGAGACCATCCGCACCGAACTGAGCCTGCCCGACCAGATATTGCAGATCGATGTCGGCAATAAACGGCTGGAGAGCTCCACCACCACCATTTTCGTCTTGTGGGTAGTCGGTTCCGCCGCCGTCTTCACCCTGATCGCTATTCTGTTCCTGCGTAACCAGGTGCGCCCGATCACCCGGCTGGCGGAAGCGGCGGACCGGTTCGGGCGCGGGCAGGATGTCGGCAGTTTCAGGCCGCACGGGGCGGAAGAAGTGCGCACCGCCGGGCGGGCCTTCATGGTGATGCGCGCCCGCATCACCCGGCAGGTCTCGACGCGGGTGGCGATGCTCACCGGCGTGTCCCACGACCTGCGCACGCCGCTTACCCGCCTGAAACTGCAGCTGGCGATGCAGCGGGAAACGGACGATATCCGCGCCATGCGTCAGGATGTCGACGAAATGGAGCACATGCTCAACGAATATCTGGAATTCGCGCGCGGGAACGACGAATCCATCCCGACCGAGGAAGTAGACATGGCCGACTGGCTGCGCAGCATCATCCAGTCCTACCTGGCGGCGGGCGCGGCGATAACCTACACCATTCCCGACACGGTGGAACTGCCGATCCGCCCGATGCAGCTGCGAAGAGCCGCCCAGAACGTCATCACCAACGCCCTGAAATACGGCGAACGCTGCCACGTGGCGCTGGATATCACCGGCGGCTGGCTCTCGCTCGGCGTGGAGGACGAGGGGCCGGGCATCCCGGAAGCGGCGATGGAAGAGGTGTTCCGCCCCTTTACGCGTCTGGAACAATCCCGCAACCGCGAGACCGGGGGCGTCGGGCTCGGGCTCGCCATCACCCGCGACATCGTCCAGGCGCATGGCGGCAAGATCACTATGCGC
The DNA here is from genome assembly GCA_965248995.1 of Rickettsiales bacterium. Lineage (GTDB taxonomy): Bacteria > Pseudomonadota > Alphaproteobacteria > Rickettsiales > UBA998 > CBDFKY01. Next base: position 32,845 of record CBDFKY010000022.1, read on the forward strand.
AACCGGTATGATGCTGAAGGGAAGATCAAAGGGCTGAACGTGGTGATCCTGCTGCCGGTTCCGTCGCGTTCTTAGTTTCCCCGTGCCGTTTAAAAAATAAAGATTGTTTATACCTCAAGAAAATCCTGCCGCTTGACAGGGAAATTCGAAAAAATGATTTTGCTTCAATTCGGTTCGTATGTTACCGATGTGAATATGTAAAACGCTATGATATTCCTTTGTAATTTTGACATCCTAAGTGAAGGTTTAATATGCCAAGATACTCAAAAAACCGCCCCAACCAACTCTATGATGCTATTCCTGAAGAGGGATCCATAGGCAACATAAAGCTTAGGAACTCCCTGGAATGGCCGCCGGAACTCTATGAACGCGTTAAAACCGAACTTTTAGAGGAAAGACGCATCATTGAATCCCGCGAAACGAGAGGCGGACAGCTGAGCCGTGTTTTGACGTTTAATAATACTGCTGAAATTCTTCCTTTCAAGGAAACTTCGATTGAAGAAAAACGTGCCAACATATTTATCGTTCATGGCCATAGCGACGCAAAATATGATGTTAAAGAATTTTTGAAGGAGATGGGGCTGAACCCTGTTATCCTTCATGAACAGGCAAATGAAGGGCATACTCTCATCAGTAAGTTTGAGGAACATTCTGAAAGCTGTAAGTTCGCCATTGTGATTATGACGCCCGACGATGAAGGAAAAGCCAAGGACGACTCGACATTAAAATTCAGGGCCCGTCAAAACGTTATTTTTGAGTTAGGGTTTTTTATCGGAAAACTGGGGATGCAGAAGGTTGTCGCCTTAGTAAAAAATAATGTTGAAAGACCATCGGATTATGATGGTGTTCTCTATATCGATTATGACAATGGCGTAGGATGGAAAATACAATTAGGCAGAGAATTAAAAAAGGCCGGATATAAAATTGATCTGAACCGGATTTGTTAATCCGTTTATCGTATGATCGACTGGTATGAATCCGGCCTGCCGCATATCTGGCAGCCTTACGCACAGGCGCAGACCGCGCCGCTGCCCCTGCCCGTATCGCACACGCAGGGATGCCATATCGTACTCGGCGACGGGCGGCGGCTGATTGACGGGATCAGTTCGTGGTGGAGCGCCTGCCACGGCCATAACCATCCGCATCTGGTCGCGGCGGCCAGAAAACAGCTCGACATCATGCCGCACGTGATGTTTGCCGGGTTGGCGCACGAACCCGCTTTCACGCTGGCCCGGCGGCTCTCGACGCTTGCTTCGCAGGAAGGGCAGGCGCCGCTCGCGCGGGTGTTTTTTTCGGACTCCGGTTCCACTTCCGTGGAAGTGGCGCTGAAAATTGCCCTGCAATATTGGGTTAATAAAGGCGTGGCGGGAAAAACCCGGTTCGCCTGCTTAGAGCACGCCTATCACGGCGATACGTTCGGAGCGATGGGGGTCAGTGACCCGGCGCGGGGGATGCACGCCGCCTACCTGCCCAATCTGGTGGAAGCGGCTGCTTATCCCGTACCCCGCACGGAAGCGGAAAAAGCCGCGTTCGCCGTACGGTTCGCTTTCGAAGCCCCGCATCTGGCCGCCCTGATCGTCGAGCCCCTGGTGCAGGGGGCAGGAGGAATGCGGTTCTATGATGCGGCCGACGTACGTTTCATGGCGGATCTGTGCGTGACCCACGACGTCCTGCTGATCGCCGACGAGATCATGACCGGTTTCGGGCGCACGGGAGGGATGTTCGCCTGTCATGAGGCGGGTATCACACCGGATATCCTGTGTATCGGCAAAGGGTTGACGGGCGGCATGATGACGCTGGCGGCCACGCTTGTCCGGGAATCCGTCTATGAGGCGTTCCTGAGCGACTCCCGCGCCCACGCCCTGATGCACGGCCCGACCTTCATGGCCAACCCACTCGCCTGCGCGGTGGCGAACGCTTCGCTGGATCTGTTCGAGAGCGAGCCCCGGCTGGCGCAGGTGCGGGCCATCGAGATTCAATTGCGTGAGGCGCTGATGCCGTTGGCGGGCCATCCCGCCGTAGTGGACGTCCGTGTCAAAGGGGCGATCGGCGTGGTGCAATGCGACCCGCTTCGCTTCGATCCGTTCGCACTGCGACCACTCCTTTTGGAAAAGGGATGCTGGCTGAGGCCTTACGGGGACATCCTCTACCTTATGCCGCCGTTTATCATTTCACCGGAGGAATTACGTGTGTTAACGGACGCGGTGAGGGAAACGGTAGAAAAACTGGGAACGTGAAATATCCTCTTGCTGCAATGCAGCATTTCGTTTAGTTTTTATGTGTTCTTCAATTAAGGTTAGTTCTCATGAATATAACCACACTTTTGGAGGCAATCCATGTACTGCATGCATTGCCGGATTCGGAGAAGGAAAAGCTTGCCCTACTGAAAGCGTTTGAAGCTTTTAACATACTGTTTATGGCTATGTTAAGGCATCAGGACGCTTTGAGGGGCAATGTGGTCGCCGCGGAAAACATACGGTTTTTACGAACCCTGTCTTTCAGCGGAAAAGCCAGCATCCACCATTGGACATTGCAAGTGGCACCTGATACCCAGGCGCTGCTCTTGTACGGATTGAAGCAATTCGAAACATGGCGGGCTTCCGGCATGGACGAAAATCACGATTTTTTCCGCCTCCATAAGGAGATGCTGAACACGCTTCCATGCATCAAATTCTTCGACAAAGCGGTGGAAATGGAATATTTCACACAGCGTTTTCCGGATCATTTTGTCAATCCAGCCAGAATGAGCTTGACTCCCATCACGGATTACTGACCCTGCCCCGCAGGGTTTTTTTATTTCATCGTGAACATGTGCCGGTGCATGGCGCTTCAGTGCGCCTCCCCCCAGTGCTGGCCCGTGCCGGTTTCCACCACCAGTGGGACACTGAGCTGCACTACCTGTTCCATGGTCCGGGCGATACGGGGAATCAGCGCTTCCTCTCCCTCGGCGATTTCGAACACCAGTTCGTCATGCACCTGCAGCAGCATGCGCGAGCGTGTCTGTTCCTTCTGCAGCAGCGCATCCACCGCGATCATGGCGGCACGGATGATGTCCGCCGCCGTGCCCTGGATCGGCGCGTTGATGGCGGCGCGTTCCGCGAAGGCGCGGCGGTTGGGTTGTTTTTCATTGATCAGCGGCGTATGGCAGCGCCGGCCTGCCATGGTGGTGACGTAGCCGAGCGACCGTGCCTGTTCCTTCGCACGTTCCATATACGCCCGGATGCCTGGATACTGCTTGAAATACGCGGTGATGTAGTCCGCCGCAACGCTCCGCTCGATGCCGAGGCGGGTGCTCAACCCGTGGGCGCTGATGCCGTAGATGATCCCGAAATTGATCGTTTTGGCCTTGCGGCGCATGTCGGCGTCCACCGCGTCCACGTCCACCCCGAACATCTGCGCGGCGGTGGCGGCATGGATGTCGCGTTTCGCGTGAAAAGCCTCTTTCAGGGGGACGATATCGGCGATATGGGCGAGCAGGCGCAGCTCGATCTGCGAATAATCGGCGGACATCAGCGTGTAACCGGGTTCCGCGATGAACGCATGGCGGATCAGGCGGCCCTGTTCGGTACGGATCGGTATGTTCTGCAAATTGGGATCGGACGAGCTTAGCCGCCCCGTGGCGGTGGCCGCCAGCGCGTAGCTGGTATGGACCCGTCCGGTCTGTGGATGGATCTGGCGCAGCAGCGCGTCGGTGTACGTGCTCTTCAGCTTGGAAAGCTGCCGCCAGGCGAGCACTTTTGCGGGCAGTTCATGGGTAAGAGCCAGTTCCTCCAGCGTTTCCGCATCGGTGACATACGCATCCGACTTGCCGGACTTCTTGCCTTTGCCCAGCGCCAGATCATCGAACAGCACTTCCCCCAGCTGCTTGGGCGAGGCGATGGTGAACGGCCTGCCCGCCAGCCGGTAGATCTCCTGCTCCAGCGCTTTCATTTCCTTCTCGAACCGTTTCGAAAGCTCCATCAACCAGGAACGGTCCACCTTGACTCCGGCCAGTTCCATCCGCATCGCGACTGCGATCAGGGGGCGGTCCAGCCGCTCATAAACCGAGACGAGCCGCTGTTCCAGAACCTGCGGTTTGAAAAGATGGTGGAAGCGCAGCGTGATGTCCGCATCCTCCGCCGCATACGCGCAGGCTTTTTCCAGCGGGACATAATCGAACGTGACCTGCGCCTTGCCCGTCCCTGTCACTTCCTTGAACGCGATGGGCGTGATCCCCAGATGCATTTCCGCCAGCGCGTCCATGCCCTGCAGGCTGCCTCCGGCGGACAGGACGTAGGAAAGCAGCATCGTGTCGTCATAAGGACCGACGTCGATACCGTTCCTTGCCATGATCACGCAGTCATATTTGATGTTATGGCCGATTTTCAGGATGGCGGAGTCTTCGAGGATGGGTTTGAGGGCTGCCAGCGCTTCGCCAAACGGCAGGTTCTGCCCGTCCGCCTGCGCGGAAGTCCCCAGCTCGCCCTGCGCCTGTATTTTATGCGCCAGCGGCAGGTAATACGCTTCCCCTTCTTCCAGGCTTAGGGAAATACCCACCAGCGCCGCCGCCGTGGCGTCCACGGAAGTGGTTTCCGTATCGAACGCGAGATGCGGCGAAATACGGACGCGCTCCAGCAGTTCGTGCAGCGCGTCCATCGTCTGGATAAGCCGGTAAGAGGTGGCGATAGTCTCACCGGTCGGCGGTTTCTTCTCGCGGACGCCGGAGCTCTCAACGAGGCGGGCGCCCCCCTTGATCCTGCCGACCAGGCTTTTGAATCCCTGCATTTCGCAGAACGCTCTTAACGTATCGGGCACGATCGGTTGCATCGCAAACGTTTCATAAGCGGGCAGGTCGGCGCAGTCCCGCTTCAAGGTGGCCAGCCGCTTGGATATCAGCGCCGACTCGCGCCCGGTCTCCAGCAGTTCCCGCCGTTTGGCCTGCGTGATTTCATGGGTATGGGCGAGCAGATTCTCCACCGTGCCGTACCGCTGGATCAACTCCGCCGCGGTCTTGACACCGATGCCCTTCACCCCCGGGATATTGTCCGAACTGTCACCGATCAGCGCCTGCACTTCCACCACCTGATGCGGCGGCACGCCGAATTTCGCCACGACTTCCGCAACGCCGATATCCGCGTTCTTCATCGGGTCGAACATGGTGACTGTGGGGGAAAGCAGCTGCATCAGGTCCTTGTCGGAAGAAACGATGCAGATGTCCATCCCGGCCGCACCGGCGCAGGTGGCGTAGCTGGCGATGATGTCGTCCGCCTCCATCCCGTCCTGCTCGATAATGGCAAGGTTGAGGGCAATAGCTGCTTCCCGCACCAGCGGCAGCTGCGGCAGCAGATCTTCCGGCGGGGGCGGGCGGTGCGATTTATACTCGCTGTAGAATGCATGGCGGAACGTGGCGCCCTTCGCGTCGAACACCACCACCGCGTGGCTGGCGGGCATGGTCTCGCGCAGTTTCAGCATCATCGACGTAAATCCGTAGACTGCATTGGTCGGCGTGCCGTCGGCACGGGAGAGCGGCGGCAGTTTGTGGTAGGCGCGGAAGATGAATCCGGAACCGTCGATCAGCAGCAGGCGGGGAGATATGTCCATGGCACGCAGATAACCAGAATTGCCCGGTCAGTGCAATGTTCTCTCAACAGATTATGCAAAGGCGCCTTTGAGCGAACCCATTATCTCTTTTCACGGTGTCAATGTTCACCGCGGTCCGTCACCTGCCGCGTTGATGAAATCAAAGCGCCAGACTGGATGCTTTTCCTGCGCTTTTAGCGGGAGCGGGTACATGTTTATCTTCGGGAGAATGAACAATCCGGCTTGTGACCTCGGGAAGATTCGCACCTTTAAGCAAGTCCGTATGTTTCCCGGCAGCCCCTTTTGTCTTGGGTTCGGACAGCTCATCACTTTCAAGATGAGTTGGTGAAACGACAACGGTCTGCTCTAAGAACTTTTCTTTTACCGCTTCAACGCGCTTCTCGATAATTTTCTGCTCTGCCTCCGTAGGAGCCTCAAAAATGGTCTCAACCCCGCGTTTACTAAACATGGTGCCCTTGGTGGGAATGCCAAGTTCAATTTCGGTATCTATGACGGTTTTTCTGACAATTTGATCAAGCTCGGGAGAGTTCAGTCTTTCGTGGCGTACAGCTTCCTCTGCATTGACGCTATCTATCGCCTTCTTCATGCGTTCAGCCGCCTGCGTTTTTTCATTGTCTGAAGTAGTGGGGCTTTAAAGAGCCGGCAGATTGGGCGGATACTTCCAGTGTTTGCCAATCCCCTTTTTCAATAGGATTCTGGGAACTATCTTTTGGATCTGCCATGTCTCATTTCCTTCATAAATAAAATATTAAATCTCATAAATGACTATACAGATGATTTATGATATATTTATGAATGAGAAAAAAATGATTACTTTTTATTTCATTGCATAGAAAATTGTACTTTATTAGTTTATGGTATAGTTTAAAAAAATGATCTGTACTTTCTGTCTGCGGCGCTTTACCGCCGCTTCACCGCTGCGGATAGGGCTGCTCGGCGGCTCGTTCAATCCTGCCCATGCAGGACATGTCCATATCTCTCAGGAAGCATGTAAGCGTCTGGGGCTGGATGCGATATGGTGGATCGTGAGTCCCGCCAATCCGTTGAAAGATCCCGCCACGCTGGCGCCGTTCGATGTGCGCTGCCGGTATGCGTTGCGGCAGGCGGCTTCCCATGCTCATATCCATGTTTCGGATATGGAGGAACGCTGCGGCATCCGCTATACGGTCGACACTCTCAAGCTGATACGCCGCCGCTTCCCGCGGCACCATTTCGTCTGGCTGATGGGGTCGGACAATCTGGCGGGGTTTCATCGCTGGAAGCGCTGGGAAGAGATCGCCGCCCTGGTCCCCGTCGCGGTGATGGACCGCGGGAGCGCCACCCACCGCGCTTCAAGGATGCGCTTCGCCACGCGCTATGCCGCCCGCCGCCGCCCGGCGTCAACGCTTGCCGGCGCGGCGCCGCCGGCGTGGAACGTGGTGTTTATCCGCAGACATCCGGAGAGTGCCACGCATTTGCGGAAAATACTTGGCAACCACGCCTTTTTGGAATATAATAAACAATAGAAAAAACTACAGTAAGGAGAGTGTCTTATCGACACCCACAGCCATTTCAACGATGGGCATTCCGGCAACGGGCAGTCCTGCCATGAGGCTTCATTGCAGAACGCCATCATCGCATCACTGGAAGACGACAAGGCCGAGCAGATTGCGATTGTCGATCTGAAAGGAAAAACCAGTTTCGCCGACGCCATGATCATCGCGGACGGCCGTTCCAACCGGCACGTCTCCTCCATGGCCGACAGCCTTTCCAAGGCGCTGAAGGAAAGGGGCCTGCCGTTTCTTTCCATCGAAGGGCTGGAGAGCTGCGACTGGGTACTGATCGACGCCGGCGACATCGTCGTCCATCTGTTTAAGCCGGGGATAAGGGAATTGTATAACCTGGAGAAAATGTGGGCGGTGGCCATCCCTGACCAGCAATACGCGGCGGTCTAGCCCACGCTTCCTATGCACCAGCTGATTCTCACCGTCGGCAAGTGGAAAGCAGGTCTGGAGAAATCACTTTATCAGGAATATGTCCGCCGCTCCCGCTGGCCGGTGGAATTGCGTGAACTGAACGGATTCCCTGCGCTTGAAGTGGCGCACCGCCAAACTCGCGAAACGGAACTACTTCTTGCGCACGCGAAGGATGCGGGCGCCGAGCATTATATTATCCTGGATGAAATCGGCAAGACTCTCTCCAGCCGCACACTGGCAGCTCGCCTGCGACAATGGCAGTACAGCGGGACGCGGCGTGTCGCCTGGCTGATCGGCGGAGATGTCGGCCTCGACAAAACCCTGTTCAAGCCTTCTGACATGCTGCTTTCGTTCGGGGAAATGACCTGGCCGCATCTGCTGGTGCGGACGATGCTGGCCGAACAGATCTACCGCGCCCAGACGATCTTGAGCGGCCACCCGTATCACCGGGACTAAAACACGGGTAAAATAATCAAAAAAAGCGCTCAAAGGTCACATAACTGTCATAAGTGACGGATACGATAGATCCGTTCAGTCATTTCAACGTTATAAGGTAAATCAGTATGTCCACTCCCGTCGACGTAGGTGCTCTTGAAGCTGCAGCAGGGCAGGCTGCGGTCATTTCCGCTTTTACGTACCCGCTGTTTAACGGTGCATGGTCGCAAACCGGCGACAAGGATGCCCCGGATGGGGCAGGGGTACAATCCGGCGCGCAGACGACGGACCTCCCCGCCTCGTTATCGGCTGAAATCCCCCAGCCCCCGCTTTCTTCCCGGCCTGCCTCCGTGGATAGCGGCATCACCATCGACGCCGGGCTGGTCCTGCGCCAGCTGATGTTCGCCGCCAATGAGGTGATGAGCGAGATCGACGCCGCCGATCCGGGCGGACGTGATGAACTGCAGGCCGATCTTTCCCAGCTGCTGACGTCTGCGGCGACGTTGTCGGAGCTGATAGCGAAACCCGCTTCCATGGAAATGCTCAACGCGGCGCTGGTCGGAGCGGCGCGCGCCCTGGCGGATGAACAGGATGATGACCTGTCGCTTGCCGACGGTCCCGCAGTTTCCGGTAAAGCGAAGCGGGCCCTCTCCCCGCAGCGGGCGGAAATGGCGCGGGTGCTCCGCGAAGCGATTCTGCGCTCACCGATGTCCCAGCCGGAACTGGCCAATGCGGAATCACCCACGCTGGCCGCACCTGAACCAGCCGCACCGGATGCGTCGCCGCTGCCGCCGGAAGTACATTCCTATATTTCCGAAGGCGTACAAAAGGCGGAAATGGCCGCGATGACGGGGGCGGTACTGGCGGCGGCAACGGCTTACGCCGCGAATGAAGCGGACATGCAGCGTCCTTCGCAGGATGCCGTGCAGACCGTAGGGCAGGATAACCTGTCCCAGGCGGCGATTCATCAGGCCATGGTATCGGTCGCGTTCAACGCGTTATCGCCGGAACATCAACTGTTGCTGGGTGCGCTCGTTCCGGAGGCGGCAGCGGGTGCGCCGGATGGGCAAAATGTACCGCTTACGCCGAACGCCGCGCAGCAGTTACAGGAAATTCTTGCATTTGCGCAGAATAATATGCTGTCGCCGGAAGCGGTCACGAGGGCGTTCGATATGCGTGCCGCACTGGCTTCCGGCAGCGCACCGGCAGGCATGACGCCGGAAATGATTCAGGAACAGCAGATTTCCGCCAGCTCCGTACTGGCGCTTGCCGCCTTCAATCAGAATGTTTCCACCGTGGCGCGCACCATTATACAGCGTGCGGCGGCGCAGGAAGCGACTGCCGTACCGGCGGCGGTTCCATCCGCACAGCAGGAAGCATCCCCGGCGGTACAACAGCCGCAAGTAGTGGTGATGCAGGCGCATGAAAACGGGACGATCAGCCCTGCATCGAAAGTTGAATATGTCCAGCAGCAGGCATAACGATAAACTGGCACGAATTTCGCATATATCCTGAAAAACAGAACTGTCTTTCCTAAGGTTAAGCGGACATGGATTATTCCGGTATCAAGCTGCTGCAGATGATGCAGACCAAGATGGCCTATCTCTCCGAGAAGCAGGACGTGCTGGCGCAGAACATCGCCAACGCCGATACGCCGGGATACAAGGCCAAGAAAATGAAGGATCTGGATTTCGACCGGCTGGCGCTGGCGGAATCACGCCGCCTGCAGATGCGCGCCACCAGTACGGGCTCCAGTTTGGAAGGTAGTCGCCCCACACAGCAGTTCCGGCAGGAAAAACAGCGCAAGACGTTTGAGACGACTCCGGTGCAGAACAACATCGCGCTGGAGGAACAGATGGCGATGGTGGCGCAGAACAACCTGGATTACACCACCGTCACCAACCTCTATACTAAGACGACCGGCATGTTCAAAATCGCGCTGGGACAGGGCGGTAATTAAGGCTGGCTAATCATTAACAGGAGCAACCTATGGTAGATCTCGTCAATTCCATGTATATCGCAGCCTCAGGCATGCACGCGCAGAGCGACCGGCTGCGCATTGTCGCGCAGAACATCGCCAACGTCGATTCCACGGGCCGTTCCCCGAATGAGGACCCTTACCGCCGCAAAGTCGTGACATTTAAGAACCAGCTGGACCGTGAAATGCATGCCGATCTGGTCAAGGTCGGGGAATACGGCGTGGACAGGACGGATTTCCCCAAACGCTACGATCCCTCCCATCCGGCGGCGGATAAGGACGGGTACGTGCGGATGCCCAACGTCAACCCGCTCCTCGAAATGGTGGATATGCGGGAGGCCCGCCGTGCCTATGAAGCCAATATCGACATGGTGGAGACCACCAAGGGAATGCTGCTGCAAACCGTGAATATGTTGCGTTCATAAGCGAAATCAGGCAGAATCATTCCATGGCATCAGAGATCAACTCTTCCCAGTCCAGTTTTTCGCAGGCGACCGCCGCGTATAAGAATACGGCGAAAATGCAGCGCGGGGGGCAGGATTCCGCCATTCCCGATGCGCTCGGCCTGCCGGGCGAACAATCCTCGCGTTTCAAGCCCAGTTTCGAGGAACTGGTCACCACCGGACTGGAGAAAGCCAAGGGCGCGGAATATAAAGGCGAGGCGATCAGCGCCAAGGCACTGGCCGGTAAAGCGGAATATCACCAGCTGGTGACTGCCGTCGCCAATGCCGAGCTAACGCTCCGCACCGTTGTTTCCGTGCGCGACCGTATGATTTCCGCGTATCAGGAAATCATCAAGATGCCGATTTAAGGTAGCAGCCGTACGGTTTTCAGCTGGTCATTTTCCAGGGGGAGCGTTTCAGTCAGTATCCCGGATGATGCAATTACCGAAAGTGACTGACCATTACCCAGTGCCGGCAACCCTTTCTCCCCTATGACATGCGGCGCCTTGAACCAGTAAAGCCTGTTGACGATGCTCGACGCGAGCGCCGCCGTGGTCAGTGCCTGCCCCCCTTCGATCAGGGCGCGGTGAACGCCTTTGGTAGCCAGAAGGCGCATCGCTTCGTGAAATCCGAAAGCTTCCGGCAGGCAATATAGCGTTACCCCGCCGCGTATTAAAGGAGGGGCGGAAGGATGTTGCTGGGTTTTTGAGGTAAGGATCCAGGTGGGATATTCATGGGCGCTCCGCACCAGCGCCGCCTGCGGAGGCGTGCGCAAATGGCGATCGAGAATCACCCGCAGGGGAGAGGCGGGTTCCAGACCCGGCAGGCGGCAGGTAAGCTCGGGATCGTCCGCCAGCACGGTCCCTACCCCCGTCACGATCGCCTGATGCTCCGCCCGTAGACGATGGCCACGCAGCCGGGACGCTTCCGAAGTGATCCAGCGCCGGTCGGGATCGGTGATCTTCTCATCCGCCGAAGTGGCGATTTTCACGCTGATAAAGGGCAGGGATTCGCGGATGCGCCGGAAAAAACCGCTGTTGAGCGCTTCCGCCTGTTTCCGCAATACACCGACTTCCACCATGATCCCCGCTTCTTCCAGACGGGCGATCCCTTTTCCCGCCACGCGGAAGTCCGTATCACCGCAGGCGATCACCACCCGTCGGATGCGGGAGGCTATCAATGCGTTGACGCAAGGAGGGGTATGACCATAATGCGAACAGGGCTCCAGAGTGACATACGTGCTCGCCCCATGCGCATGAATGCCCGCGGAAGAGAGCGCCTGCGTTTCCGCGTGCGGCCTGCCGCCCGGCGCCGTCCATCCCTGGCCTACGCACCGTCCATCCCTGACGATGACACATCCGACAGCCGGATTTTCCGCCGTCCTGCCCGCAGTGCGTTCCGCCAGGCTCAGGGCATAGCGCATCCAGCGTTCATCGTCCGTTTCCATGCGGTCAATGATAGAAAATCGAGAAGGATTTAACTACCGAATAATGCGTCGATATCGTTCTGCGTCACGCCCGCGCCGGGCAACTGCGGTCCGCCCATCAGCGCCGCGTCGGAACGGGTGTCCTCCAGAATGCGTTCGCTGTCCTTGCCCGCCAGTTCCATGATGTCCGAGCTGTCGCTGCCGAACAGCTTGGCGAGGCGGGCGATTTTCGCTTCCACGTATTCCAGCGTCTTGATGACCTTGGTGATGCGCTGGCCGGTGATGTCCTGAAAATTGCAGGCGTCGAAAATCTTAGTGACCGAATCCATGATCGCGGCCTTATGCGCATCGTTCGGCAGCGCTCCGGCCGACGCCGTGATGGCGTCCGCGGCGTCCAGGATGGAGTTCGTCGCCTCTTCGGTGGCTTTGACCACGGCGTTGAGTTCTTCCCCCGCCGAGCCGAAAAATTCGGTACCGCTGTCTTCCGGCACCATATCGAAGATTTCCTTGCGGGCCTGCGAGATGTACTGCGCCAGTTTAGTGACTTCCGAGCGCACGAACCGGTCGATCCGGGGGTCGCCTACGCCGGAAGTAAGCGCCACGTCCTCGAAAATACCGGCGATATCGTCGATGCTGATCGTACCCTTGCTTTCCAAGATACGAATCAGGCTTTTGAGCAACGCCTTGCCGATCTGATCCTGCGCTAATGTCATGCTGTCACCCCTGATATGGTTGCGCGTAACCGTGCCGCGCTCACGCGGCGAAGACGCTTTCGATCTTCTGCTTCAACGTCTCGGCGTTGAAGGGTTTCACGATGTAGTTACTCACCCCCGCCTGCTTGGCAGCCACGACGTTCTCCGTCTTGCTCTCCGCCGTCACCATGATGAACGGGATGGCTTTCAGCGCGTCTTCCCCGCGCACTTTCTGTAGCAGTTCATAGCCGGACATCGGCTCCATGTTCCAGTCGGAGATCACCAGCCCGTATTTCTTTTCCTTCAGCTTGGTGAAAGCCATACCGCCGTCCGTCGCCTCGTCCACGTTGGCGAAGCCGATCTGGCCGAGCAGGTTCTTGATGATGCGCAGCATCGTTTTATAATCGTCGACGATCAGGACATTCATATTTTTATCTAGGGTCATGGTGTATCGAAGCTCCCGCCAAGAGGTATTGGACAAAGTGAATGTAATGAAGCTAAAATACGGGGAATCCTTTAACAGTACGTTAAACGCAAAGCGGAAAAAACAAATCATGATGAAATGGAACGATACGCTGGAAATCGCCATCGCGCTGGAAGAGGCGCATCCGGGCGCGGATAACGTGAATCTGCGTTATACCGACCTGCGCGACTGGATCCTCGGTCTAGAAGGATTTGAAGGAAAAGCCGACGGCTGCAGCGAAAAAATTCTCGAAGCCATCCAGACGGCGTGGATGGAAGAGCGGGAATAATTTTTCAGCGGGCCGGGAGGTTTGACGAGGAGGAGGGGCGACGGAACTGTTCCAGCCGCTGCTGCTTTTCCAGGTGAACCCTGATTTCCGGATCTTCGGCGTTTGCGGCAACCACCATGTCCCCGACATCCATGCAGAACGTTCTCAACGCCTTGCGCAGCGACGGCACGGAATCCTTTTCGAACCAGGCGATACGGGGCTCGGGTATCCCACTTGCCCGCAGCTCGGCGACAATGTGGGAGACGATCGTCTTTTCCATGGAAGGTTCACCGAAATGTTTATCGTCGATAGTGCAGAGCGGCGCCAGCTTTTCGGCGGTCCATTGACATCCGAACTCGTAAGCGTTCGGTTTCGGCTTTTCTGCGATGCTGCACATAGCGTTATTCCATCTCGGCAAAAATACGTGGTAATCGGTGACTACGTTCGGTAAAGCGTGTATAGCAAAAAACTGTCAGTAGATATTAATTAATTATGACAAATATTAGTCTGCCGAATCGTTCTGCGGATAAAATCGGATCATTGGCGGCATCGCTCGCCACTGCGGCGCAGCCGGGCGACTGCCTCGCTCTGACCGGTGATCTGGGCGCAGGAAAAACGTTTTTCGCCCGGCATTTCATCCGGGCGCTGTGCGGTGAGGTGGACGTCGCCAGTCCCACCTTCATGCTGGTGCAGCATTATGAGACGACCACCCGCCTTCCGGTCGCCCATTACGATCTCTACCGCCTGAAACACGCGGAGGAGATAGAGGAAACCGGACTGACGGATACCCTGCGGACCCATATCAACCTGATCGAATGGCCGGAAATCGCAACCTCTTACCTGCCCGCCGAAACCCTGCATATTGTGTTTGCTTTTAACCCCTCCCTTCACTATCGTGACCTGGTGATCACAGGGAATGCCGCATGGATGAAACGCTTACCACCTCTTCTCTTATCAAACCGGTAATGCCGATGCCCACTCCCGCCGAACGCCAGCGCCAGAAGGAAATCGCCGAGTTTCTGGCCGACTGCGGTAAAGACGGCGGGCGGAAGGTGAGAATCAGCGGGGATGCGTCGCACCGTCGCTACCAGCGGATCTTCCATGAGAACCAGACCTGCATGCTGATGGATTCGCCCGTGGATAAGGAGCCGGTGGAACCGTTCGTTGCGGTGGACGCGCTGCTCAGGGATCGCGGGTTTTCCGCGCCGGAAATCCTCCATGCCGACCCCCAAAAAGGGCTGCTGCTGCTGGAGGATTTCGGCAATACGCTGTTTTCGAAATTTTTCCATGACGCGGCCATTGAGAATATCGAGCTGGTGCAGAAAAAACTCTATAACGAAGCGACCAACATCCTGATCGCCTTTGGCCGTCAGGGTCTGGAAGAGGGATTCGCCACCCCCGATCTTCCGCTGTATTCGGAAGAAATGCTGGAGAGGGAAGTGCTGGCGTTCGCGGAATGGTTCCTGCCCGAAGTGCTGTCCGGTTCCCTGCTGAAGGAAGCGCAGCAGAGCTGGAAACTGCTCTGGCGTTTCCTGATCAGCAGCAGCGATCTGCGCCCGCAGGTGCTGGTGCATCGTGATTTCCACGTCGATAATCTCTGCTGGCTGGAAGAGCGCGAAGGGCTGCGCCGGGTCGGCCTGCTGGATTTCCAGGATGCGGTGCAGGGCAGGCTCGCCTACGACCTCGTTTCCCTGCTGGAAGACGCCCGGCGCGATGTGCCGCGTACCCTGCAGGCCCAGCTGAAGGGTGAATTCATCCGCACGCTGGAGCTGGATGAGAAAGCGTTCCTCGCGGAATACGCATTGTACGGCGCGCAGCGCAACGCCAAGATCCTCGGCTATTTCGTGCGGCTGTTCCGGCGCGACGGCAAACCGCGCTACCTGGCGATGATCGACCGGGTCTGGGCGTATTTCATGCAGGATATCCAGCATGACGCGCTGGAAGACGTGCAGAGCTGGGTCGCCAAATACTTCGATTCGGACGCCCGCAAGCGCGTGGCGGACATCGCGACCGCCCCCCTGCATCAGCAACGCTGATGACCGTCGTGGAGATGGGAAGCCACGAGGGGCAGCCTGTCACGCAGGCGATCATCCTGGCGGCGGGACGCGGCGCCCGTTTTCGCCCGGTGACCGATACGCTGCCCAAACCGCTGGTGCAGATAGGCGGCAAGGCGCTGATCGAATGGCAGATCGAAGCGTTGCTGGCCCAGGGCGTTAAGCGAATCCTCATCAACTGCTGCTATCTGGCGGACCAGCTCATCGCGCATGTGGTTGCGCAGGGTTATGACGGCGACATCATTTTCTCCCATGAGGAGACAGCGCTGGAAACCGGCGGCGGCATCAAACGCGCCTTGCCGCATTTTGAAGGCAGGTTGTTTTATGCCGTCAATTCCGATGTGGTGCTGTGGCCGACAAGCGGCAATTACCTCGCGCAACTGCGCCGTGCTTTCACTCTGCGTCCTGAGTTGAAACTCGCCCTGCTGTTGCATCCGACGCTCGGAGCCATCGGCCTGAACGGGGCCGGGGATTTTTTCTGTCATACCGATGGGATGCTGTGGCGGCGGGGAATGCAGAAAACCGCGCCTTATTTTTTCACCGGTCTGCAACTGATGCATCCTTCCGTGTTCGACCGGATGGAACAGACGATTTTTTCCATGAATCACGTCTATAACCAGCTCCTCGCCGAGATGCCGGAAGCGATGGCGGGAATCGTCAATCCCGCCGGGTATATGCTGCATGTGGGGGACGCCCAAGGGCATGCCGCCTGCGAAGCGTTCCTGCAGAAACATTCCGTTGCCAGCGTAACGGCGCTGTAGCCGTCACAAAAGCTTTATAAAATCATTCCACAGGAATTAACGTGACTGTCATACATTATTGTTATGGTAATAGTATATAAGTACTGATTCTGCTAATGTAAATATTTAGTAACCAGAGTAAACAACATGCCCGATACCCAGACTCCCGCCCCTGTCTCCAGCCCTTCCTCTATCGCGGAGGCGCTGCCGCCGTACGTGCAGAAATCCGTATCCGATATAGTGAACAACGTGACGTTCAAATTTCCGGACATCATAGAGGGATCGGCTCCTTCCGCCAGCGTCGCGCCGCCAGCGGCCGCACCCGCGCCTTCGACGACGGCACCTCAGCCTCACGGGCGCTGGGCTTACGTGAAACCGGGAATGCATACCTATGATCTTCGCAAGGAAGACCAGGCATATCTCCAGCAGGTGTTGGCGGATACGGATCAGGCGTATGTAAGGGATCAGGTGAAAAAATACGGTATCGATTCCCTCATCGGACCCGGCACCAACCGTTACCTTGCCGACAGGGGGGTGGTAAAGGACCGCAGCGGTACGCTGGATATCGCAAAGCTCGAAAAGTTCGATAATGATTACAAACTGGCCAATCCGGGGAAATATGCAGAGGCGCAAAAGCATTATCCAACCGGGTTCGTTGCGCAGCCTTCCTCCACGCCACAGCACTCAAATACGAGCGCTGCGTCAACGAAAGCTCCGCAAGCGGGCCATTTGCTTGCGGAATACCCGCATGGATTTATCCGTTATATTCAGCAACTGTTGGTGGATGGGCATTACCTGCCTAACACGACCGAGATGAACGGCATCGCCGATGCTAAAACGATTGCGGCGGCGAAAACAGCCGGCTTCGCCGATCAGAAAGGCGTACTGACGGATAAGGGATTCAAGCTGATTCCCGAGGATCTGCATACGGCTCCGCATGCCTATCTGAACGCCATGTCCAAGGAGCAGATTCTAGAGTTGCAGAATGCCCTCGCGGAAAAAAATCTGCTTTCCAAAGGCAAGATTACCGGAAAAGCGGATCCGGAGACGATCGAAGCGGCAAAAAAAGCGGGGGTATTGGATTCGCAGAACAAGTTCAACAGTCTCGGTCTGAAAAATCTTGAATCGCGTGCAGGGCAGGATCCGAATTTACATATAGTCTGTCGAACAGACGTGGACGACAAAAATGCCACCTGTCCGGATGTCGCGCCTTCTCATCCTACTATCGGCAGCGTAAGCCCTTCGCCGGTGCCTGCCGTACCAAATGGAGCAGCCAAAGGCCCGAGTAAATAGGTCCCGTTTTCTCTCTTATTTCTATTCACTCCTGCATCGGTATGCGGTAAGAATAAACGCATGAGAGTCGCATACGTAAACGGGAAATATGTTCCCTATCATCTGGCCACCGTGCCGATGGAAGACCGGGGGTATCAGTTCGCCGACGGAATCTATGAAGTGGCGATGTTCTATCACCGCCGGTTTCTGGACTGGGAACCGCATATGCGGCGCTTCGACGCCTCCCTCAAGGCGCTACGCATTGAGGCGCCAATGACGAAGAAAGCGCTGGAACTGGTGGTGCAGCGCCTGCTGCAGGCCAATGATTATCGTGACGGCTCGCTCTATATCCAGGTGACGCGCGGCGTGGCGAAACGCAACCACCTGTTTCCGAAACAGACGCCTCCCAGCATCACCATGAGCGTCATGCCACTCAAGCCCGCCGCCCCCGATGCCTACACGAAGGGGGTGAAGGTCATCACGCTGGCGGATGAACGCTGGGGCCGCTGCGACATCAAATCCATCGCTTTGCTTCCGAACGTATTGGCGAGGCAGGCCGCGTACGAAGGGGGGGCGGTGGAAGCGTTCCTGTTCAATGCACAGGACTGTCTGACCGAGGGCTCCCTCTCAACAGCGTATATCGTCAAGGACGGCACCGTGCATACCCATCCGGCCGGCCCTGCAGTTCTGCCAGGAGTGCGCAAGCAGGTGGTCGCCGCGCTATGTGAAAAGGCGGATATTCCCTACCGGGAACGCATGATTTCGCGTGCAGAGGTCATGGAGGCGGACGAAGCGTTCCTGACCAGCGCCAATACCCATGTGCTGCCCGTCACCCGGATCGACGAGACTTCTCTCTCCGCGGGCAAGGCGGGTGACATCACCCTGAAATTACTGACACTCTACCGCGACCATGTCACGCATCAGACGGGTAAGCGCTGGCAGGCGTAAAATCCGTCAGCTGCAGTACGGACACCGGCGTATGGTAAAATTTCGGTGCCGCCTCCACCTGCGGCGCCGTCAGGATCGTCAGGCCGCCGCGTTCGGCATGGGAGTGTATCATTCCTGCCACCAGAGCCGACGCATGGGCGTCGAGATGGGCAAACGGTTCGTCGAGCAGCCAGAGCAGGGCGGGAATCAGCAACAGGCGGGAAAGCGCCAGCCGCCGTTTCCATCCCGCCGACAGCGCGGCGACGGCCACGTCCATGTAAGGGCCCAGCTCCAGATAATGCACCGTGGCGGCGAGCCGTTCGCGCTGCCCGAAGGCACGGGCGATATAATCCAGCTGCTCACCCACCGTCAGCTCCGGGTAAAGCCCGTTGCTGTCACCGATATACAGCATATCCCCGCCATAGGATTTCGGTGAGGTCACGGGCTGGTCGAACCAGTGGATGGCGCCGGAACGCAACTGTCTGAACCCGGCAACTTGCGCGAGCAGGGTCGTCTTGCCGAATCCGTTGGGAGCGGTGACGGCCAGTACCGCCCCTTCGCTTAAGCAGAATCCTACCTGATCGTAGAGCGGAACGCCGCCGCGTGCGCCATGGATGTTTTCACAGGCAAATACCGATTTTAAGGAATGAGTGTGTGTGGAATGCACCATAAGCGGTTAAAAAACAGTTGATAATCCCGGTGCCGGTAGGAGTTCATTGTACATGATCACGGAATCACATGAATACTTTACAGTAAATGACATGCCTTCATGAGTGATTCTTCATTCCATTCTGTTTAGCTTTTAAGGAATTTTAAAGCAATAGTATTGTAATTACTTGAAAGCGTTCAGTAACATCAGGAGAATATACGCATGGTCTCTCAAAGCGTCGACAGTTTTAAATGTAAGTCCACCCTGAACGTGGAAGGACGGGCATATGTCTATTATTCGCTTCCCATCGCGGCGAAAGCGCTGGATTTCGATATCGATGCCATGCCGTTTTCCCAGAAAGTGCTGTTTGAAAACCTGTTGCGCTCGGAAGACGCCGACACGGTGACGAAAGCGGATATCGAGGCGTTCGCCGCCTGGATGAAAACGGCCCAGTCCAGCCATGAAATCGCTTACCGCCCGGCGCGGGTACTGATGCAGGATTTCACCGGCGTGCCCGCCGTGGTGGATCTGGCAGCGATGCGCGACGCGGTCAAGGCACGCGCCAGCGACCCGGATGTCATCAATCCGCTCTCCCCGGTGGATCTGGTGATCGACCACTCTGTCATGGTCGACGCATACGGCACCGCTCATGCTTACGAGGAAAACGTGGCGCTGGAAATGGAGCGCAACCGCGAACGTTATGAATTCCTGCGCTGGGGCCAGCAGGCGTTCGACAATTTTCGCGTGGTGCCGCCCGGCACCGGCATCTGCCACCAGGTGAACCTGGAATATCTGGCGCAGGTGGTGTGGACGAAGGAAGAGGACGGCGTGACCGTCGCCTACCCCGATACGCTGGTCGGTACCGACAGCCATACGACGATGGTCAACGGTCTCGGCGTGCTCGGCTGGGGTGTGGGCGGTATTGAGGCGGAAGCGGCGATGTTGGGACAGCCGGTCTCCATGCTGATTCCCGACGTGATCGGCTTCAAGCTGGAAGGCGTGTTGCAGGAAGGCGTCACCGCCACCGATCTGGTGCTGACCGCCGTGGAAATGCTGCGCAAGAAAGGCGTGGTCAACAAGTTCGTGGAATTCTACGGCTCCGGCGTCGCCAATCTTTCCCTTGCGGACCGGGCGACGATCGCCAACATGGCTCCTGAATACGGCGCCACCTGCGGTATTTTCGGGGTGGATGAGGAAACGATCAGTTACCTCTATCTGACGGGCCGGGACGAGGCGCGTATCGCTTTAGTGAAAGAATACGCGAAAGCGCAGCATATGTGGCGCACGGAAGTGGACCCGGTCTGCACCGATACGCTATATCTGGATATCTCAACGGTGCAGCCCTGCATCGCCGGGCCAAAACGTCCGCAGGACCGGATCAACCTCGCGGACGCGAAAGCGTCGTTCGCCAAGGGATTCGAAGGATTGAGCGCTGCGGAAGCGCCGGTGGCCGATAAGGATTTCTCCCTTCATAACGGGGACGTGGTGATTGCCGCGATTACCAGCTGCACCAATACCTCCAATCCCAGCGTGATGATCGCGGCGGGACTGGTGGCGCGCAAAGCCCGTGCGCTGGGCCTGCAGGTCAAGCCGTGGGTGAAAACCTCGCTGGCGCCCGGTTCCAAAATCGTTACGGAATATCTGGACCATAGCGGCCTCACCGCCGATCTGGACGCGATGGGGTTCAATCTGGTGGGATACGGCTGCACGACCTGCATTGGCAATTCTGGGCCGCTTATGCCGGAAATCGAACAGACGGTGAAGGATGATAACCTGGTGGTGTGCTCCGTCCTCTCGGGCAACCGTAATTTCGAGGGCCGCGTGCATGCGCTGGTGAAAGCCAATTATCTCGCCTCTCCGCCTCTCGTGGTGGCCTATGCCATAGCCGGGTCGCTCAACGTCGATATTTCCAAAGATCCTTTGGGAACGGACAAACACGGCAACGCGGTTTACCTCAAAGACATCTGGCCGAGCAACGACGAAATCAAACAGGTGGTGCAGCGTTCCATCACCCGGGAGATGTTCCTGCGCAAATATGCGGACGTGTTCGCGGGCGACGCCATGTGGCAGGCGATCAACACGCCGCGCAGCAACACCTACGTATGGGAACCGAAAAGCACATATGTTCAGCATCCGCCTTTCTTCGAGGAAAGTACCGGGGTGAACGGCAGCAGTGATATCATGGGAGCACGGCTGCTCGCCATGCTCGGTGACAGCGTGACGACCGACCATATTTCGCCGGCGGGAAATATTTCCGCCACGTCTCCGGCGGCGCTCTACCTGAAAGCGAACGGCGTGGAAAAAGCCGATTTCAACTCCTACGGGTCCCGCCGCGGTAACCACGAAGTGATGATGCGCGGCACCTTCGCCAATATCCGCATCAAGAACGAGGTCGCCCCCGGCACGGAAGGCGGCGTGACGACCTACCTGCCGACCGGTGAAGTGATGCCGATTTACGACGCTTCCATGCGTTACCAGGCCGAAGGCATCCCGCTGGTCGTTATCGCAGGGAAAGAATACGGCACCGGTTCTTCCCGCGACTGGGCGGCGAAAGGCACGCGACTGCTCGGCGTCAAGGCGGTGATTGCCGAGAGTTTCGAGCGTATCCACCGTTCCAACCTCGTAGGCATGGGCATCCTGCCGCTGACGTTCAAAGATGGGGCAACGCGCTCCACCTTAAGCCTGACCGGCAAGGAAACCTTTGCGCTGCGCGGTCTTTCCTCGCTGCGGCCCGCCTGCGACGTGCTGTGCGACATCACCCGGGCGAACGGGTCGATCGAAACCATCAGCCTGCTCTGCCGGATCGATACGCAGAATGAACTGTCATATTACCGTCAGGGCGGTATTTTACAATTCGTCATGTCGGGTTTGACAAATGCCGCATAACGTTTTACTGATCCTCTATAGTTTGGAGAGCTTCAATGGCTGATAATGATAATCAAGCAACGGATAAATATGATCCCGACAATATTTCGCGGATTATCATGCTTGTCTACGGCACCATGGAACATGGCGGCCCATTCTGGTGCTACGTGGCGGTGAAGCCGAGCATGTACGACCCGTTCAAGACGGCGGAACAGAACGGTACGCTGGACCTGTATGAGTTCGACGCGTACGGAGAGATCATCGTATCGGCGGAAGGCGACGTGCCTCCGGACGATGTCACCTTGAAAGTGGCGGAAATGTACGGTACCGATGCCAGCAAATTTTTCCAACCGATCGACCCGAAAAAAGTGATTTCCGAGAAGATCGACGAGTTGCGTCGTCAGGAAGAACAGAACGGGTAAGGGCTGAAAGCGTAAGCCGGAAACCGGTGACCGAAAAATATAAAAAAACTCCCAGCGTATGAACCGGGAGGTGAGAAAAGGCGTTTTTAGTTTTTATCCGGGCTTTGCGACATCATAAGGATGACGAGACGCTTGGCTGTAGTCCCCTGTAACGTCGGATATTCCGCTGCAAGCCAGACGCATGGCGTGAACCCTCTCTGCCCGTACCAGTGGACCAAATCCAGGTCTTGCATCACCAGAAGGCCGACTCCTTCGGAAGAAAGCGCCAGGGCTTTTTCTAAAAGAGCGGTTCCGATTCCCTGTCTCCGGTAATCGGGATGGACTACCAGGAGAGACAGATACGCGCTTTGCTCGAATTTTTCCGTCAACGCTTCATCATGGACGATATCCGGGCACTTCTGAAGTTCGCTTTCCGGCAGAATATTCACCAGAAAGTTTTTCGGATCCGTCAGGTGACGTGCCGGGGCTGATGAGAGCAGAGCCGCTCCTATCAGTGTTTCTCCTTCGGTAGCGATGATGGCGATGCCGTCATGTAATCGCGAAAGTACATCCTCTTTCCCGAAAGCGGTATCGGTTTTCGTACCTAATTCCGAAATCCATATTTCCAGTAATTGACTGGTCAGGCTTTCGGATATTTTCTCGCGGCTTAAATCGAACACGTGAATGTTCATGTTTGTAGTTTATAGAGGGCGATTTTTCAGCGTAACTAAAGTTTTGACACGATAGATTATACTAAAATCAAAATTTTTAAAATATTATTTAATAGAATTAAAATTTAAAAATGCGCTGTAAAACCGGCTAGATAAAAACTTCTTCTCCCATCATGGTTTTGACATGCGCGATCATGCTTTCCGCATCATGGAACACATGGCTTTCACTCAGCACGCTGGCTTTTTCCCCCGATGCCCCCGCCACGTTCGCCATCACCCCGAACGGAATACCGAGCGTTTTGCTGCACATGATGAAATCCCGCGTGAACGCGCTGCCGCCGATATAGAGAGCGCATCCGCCATATTCTCTCAGCAGGGCCGTCATCTGCGTCGGCACGCTCATCAGTTCCCCACTTAAGGGAACGATATGATTGATATAATCGGCGAGCGCCGGCATGTTCTGGTGGCCGGACAGCATCCCCACCACGTCGAACGGCAGTGCGTCCGGCGCCGCTTCTTCCCGCGCCGAGAGGGCTTCGTCCAGCGCCTGGCCGATACCTTCCTGCTTGACGCGTCCTACCGCGAAATAGACGCGCCCCGGATCGAGCATCGCTACCAGCCGGCGGATGGCGTCGCGGATGTCGCGCTGCGTCGCCATGTCGATCCGCCCCCAGCTGCTGCCGGAGGCCCCGGCGATCAGCAGGGGTTTTTTCGGAGCGAGGCGGGCCATGATGTCCTGCTCCTGCAGGCTTGCTTTTTCACGTTTCAACCAGGCGATGAAATTCCTGTCGCTTCCGTGCCGTGCGAGGTACGCCGCTTCCTTGGCTTCAAATAATCGCCGCTGCACCGAGATATGCGCCTCTTCATGCCCCCGCATCGCTGCCAGATCGTCCATTTCCAGCCCCGCGAACGTCGCCGCCGCCAGCAGCTGGCGGTTATCCGTCCGGTATATTCCCGCCCCGTCGGAGGCGATGACGTAGGGAATATCCGCCCATTGCTTGATAGGCAGCTGCTCGGCCCGGTCGATATTGTTCATCGCCATGTTGGAATCGGGGTTGAATTCGATCATCAGCAGCCCTGCCTCCGCCAGCCGGGCCGCCCGCCTCTTATCCACCTGGTCGTTGCCGTACGCG
This sequence comes from Rickettsiales bacterium, assembly GCA_965248995.1. Classification (GTDB taxonomy): domain Bacteria; phylum Pseudomonadota; class Alphaproteobacteria; order Rickettsiales; family UBA998; genus CBDFKY01. Next base: position 56,797 of record CBDFKY010000022.1, read on the forward strand.
GCATGTCCCACCCGTACCCGCACGCCGTATTTTTCGGCGATCGCCAGCACTTCGGCGACATTATCCGGATTTTTGCCGTTCTCCCCCGCATGGACGCGCACGATAAAATCATCCGCGAACTGCCAGCCGGTGCCGCTGCGGTCGATACCGGCTTTCTGGGCGTGTGCGAAGCGGGCGATATTGCTGAGCGCCCAGCCGAAATTGCGGGTCTTGTTCGCTTCATAACCCAGAAAATCGACGCCCACTACGTAGGGATGCTGCGCCACGCGCTTGATCATCTCCAGCTGGGTGATGGCCGCGATGGGTGAGAGCGAGCGGGGCAGGGCGGCCAGCAACCGTAGCGCGACGCCTGTGCGCTCTTCCGCTTTGCGCAGGCCCAGAACCGCGCGTTCCAGCCAGTCCGGCTGTCCTGCGGCCGTAACTGCCAGTTCGGCGTAAGCGACGCCCTGCGCCGCGTAGTCCTCGGCGATGGAGAGGATCATTCCTTCCACCACCCCCGGATGTTTGGCGAGCGGATTACGCATGCGGTAGATACGCCGCTCCAGCGCATCGAAAGGAATGACTTCGTCATAAGCGATTTCCATGCTGGCGGCCAGCCGCTGCGCACTGTCGGGGTGGGCCAGCAGGTCACGCAGCATAATCCCCTGCACCCTGTTACCCGCCTGTTCGCAGAGCAGTCCGTCCGAAGCGGCGGGCGTGAAGGCGGTGGAATCCATCAGGCGTGTAGTGAAACGCCGCGTGTCGCACCCGATGAGTGAAAGCAGTTCCACCGGGTAGCCGACATCCGCTGCCGCGCCCGCTTCCAGCAGCGCCCGCGCGCGAATCTGCGAACTCAGATGTGTATGCAGGTCGGTCACCGGAGCGTAGGCGTCGACCGCCTGATCCAGCACCCGCCGGTCGTACGGCACGCAGGCGTGCGGGAATTGTCCGAGCATCCGCAGTTCCATGACGCTCAGCCGATGCGTCAGCGCGACCGTCTCGGTCAGCTCACCGGAAACCACTTCCCATCCGCCCAGCGGACGGTGGTTCAGGTGAAGCGCAAAGGAGGAAGCGGTGGCCGTAAGCGCGGCATTCAGAACATACGGGGGGCCTTCCGTAAAACGCACTTCCCGCTGTGTATCCGCCAGCCCCAGCAGTGATGTCAGATGCGTCCGAAGGGCGGAATCTTCATGCCCGCCAAGGCGGATCTGCATCTCGACGCAGCGGCTTTCGGCATCGTAAGTCACATGCAGCGGAATGCATCCTCCCTGATCCAGTGAGGTATGGAGAGTGATCATCCCCCTACCTTACCCAGTTTATGATTGTAAGAAAAGCATAACCATTGCAGTATGGCCGGATGATGCGCCTGCCCGGTCTGTTATTTCTTCTCGCCATCGCGCTATGGACGGACGCCGCCCATGCGGCTCACGCGCTGCTGCTGTTCGGCGAGCCCAAATACCCTGCGAACTTCAGGCATTTCGATTATGTCAATCCGGACGCACCGAAAGGCGGGACCGTACGGCTGGAATATCCCGCCACGTTCGACAGTCTCAATCCGTTCATTCTCAAGGGGCTGGCCGCTCCCGGCATCGTCTCGATCTTCGATTCGCTGATGGTGAATTCGCTCGACGAGCCGCAGACGTTCTATCCGCTGATTGCAGAGGACGTGGCGCTGGCCGCCGATAAACGCTCCATCACCTTCACCCTCAATCCGAAAGCGCGGTTTCAGGACGGGACGCCGGTTACGGCGGCGGACGTGGTGTTTTCCCTGAATATCCTCAAAACCAAAGGCCACCCGCTCTACCAGTTGCGTTACAAGGACGTGATGGAGGCTTCAGCGCTGGACGCGCACCGGGTGCGCTTCGCGTTCGCCACCACCAACCGGGAACTGCCTTCGCTGGCGGCGGCGCTGCCGGTACTGTGCAAGGCCTGGTACGGCAAGCAGGAATTCGATAAGACCTCCCTCGAATTTCCGATAGGCTCCGGGCCGTATAAGGTCGAACAGATGAATCCCGGCCGTTTCATCGTCTACCAGCGCGTCAAGGATTACTGGGCGAAAGACCTGCCGTCACGTAAGGGATCGTTCAATTTCGACCATATCCGCTACGATGTCTACCGTGATGAAACGGTGGCACTGGAAGGGTTCAAGGCGCACGCTTATGATTTCCGCGAGGAATATATCGCCCGCAGCTGGGCGCTCGCCTACCAGTTCAAGGCGGCGAAGGACGGGCGGGTGATCCTGGACAACACCCCCAACAGGATTCCGCGCGGCATGCAGGCGTTCGTGCTCAACACCCGCCGCGCCAAGTTCGCCGACCGGCGGGTGCGCCAGGCCATCGGCCTGACGTTCGATTTCGAGTGGATGAACCGTACCCTGTTCTACGATGCGTATGACCGCAACAACAGCCTGTTCCAGAACACCCCGTTCGCGGCGCGGGAACTGCCGTCCGAGGCGGAGAAGAAACTGCTGGAGCCCTATCGGGACGCGCTGCCTTACGATGTGTTCGCCAAGGTCTATACGCCCCCCGTCAGCGACGGCTCCGGTTTCGTGCGGGATTCCCTGAAACAGGCGGACCAGCTGCTGAAAGACGCCGGATGGGTGATCCGGGACGGGGTGCGCGTCAACGCGAAGACAGGCGAGCCGCTTACCATCGAGTTTCTGGCCGCGCAACGCTCCATGGAAAAAGTGGTGATGGCGATGCGGCGCAACCTCCTGATCCTCGGCATCGACGCCACGTTCCGCACCGTGGACGATTCCCAGTACCAGAAGCGCCTGCAGACCTATGATTTCGACATTTCCACCATCTGGTGGAACCTCGGGCTGGTCTATCCGGGGGAGGAACAGGAATCCTATTACGCCTGCAGCCAGGTGGGCGTGCAGGGGGGGCAGAACCTTGCCGGTTATTGCAGTCCCGCCGCCGATATGCTGCTTTCCCATATCGCCAAAGCCGGCAGTTACGAGGAATTGCTTACCGCCGCGCAGTCGCTCGACCGCATCGTCCTGCATGAACATCTGCTGATTCCGCATTTTTCCATCTCCCATTTCCGCATGGCCTACTGGGATATGTTCGGGATTCCGAAGATCCGCCCGCCGTATGATAATGCGTTCCAGACATGGTGGATCAAGAAGTGAGAGAAGCCGGATACTCCCCCCTTAAGGGGGAGTCGAAGAGCGTGTCAACGCGATTCGGTGGGGGGGGATAGATGTCCGACCCCCCACCCAATCGGACGGCGCTCCGCTTGCCCTCTTGGACTCCCCCTCAAGGGGGGAGTTACAAAACCCATGCCAAGTTGAACCTGTCGCTGAACGTGGTGGGAAAACGTGCGGATGGGTATCATCTCCTGCACAGCGTCGTTGCGTTTTGCGACGTGGGGGATGAAGTGGCGGTCGCTCGCGCCGATACGTTATCCCTTGCCGTCGGCGGAAGATTCGGCGGCAGTCTGGCGGACGGGCAGAATAATCTGGTGATGCGGGCGGCCTCGTCGCTGCAACGCCTGTCAGGCGTACGGGCGGGGGCGCGTATCACCCTCACCAAGCACCTGCCGGTCGCTTCCGGAATCGGCGGCGGTTCGGGTGACGCGGCGGCGGCGCTTGTCCTGCTGCGGGCTTTATGGAATCTCGATCTGTCGGATGCGCAACTGGCGGCGACAGGGGCGGCGCTCGGCGCGGACATACCCGTCTGCCTGTATGGACGCGCCTGCGTCATGGAGGGAATCGGCCATCATCTTACGCCGCTCGGCGAGGCATTCCCGGAGCTCTACGCGGTACTGGTCAACCCATTGCAGGAATTATCGACCGCCGCCGTATTCGGCGGGCTTCAACCCGGAGAATGGACTTCCGCACCCGTCACGCTGACCGACTGGAAAGAGTTCCGCAACGACCTGACGCCGAGTGCGATGCGTCTTTGCCCCCGGATCGGTGAAATGGTAAACGTGATTGCCCGGACGCCACACTGCATCGCCGCCCGCCTGAGCGGAAGCGGGGCGACCTGTTTCGGTCTGTATGCGGATCCGGTGAGCGCGAAAGATGCGGCCGCCCTCCTGCAGGCCGCATTTCCCGGTTACTGGGTGGGGGCGGGACGCTTACGGTAAACTATTTTTTCTCCAGCGGAATGCCGTACAGTTTCAACCGGTGGCCGCACAGCTCATATCCGAGCTCCGCAGCGATGATTTCCTGCAGCCGCTCGATTTCGGGATTGGAAAACTCGATGACCTGACCGCTGCGCACGTCGATCAAATGGTCATGGTGTTCTTCGGACAGCTCCTCGTAACGCGCCTTGCCGTCCCCGAAATCATGCCGCTCGATCACGCCCGCCTCTTCCAGCAGTTTCACCGTACGATACACCGTCGCCAGGCTGATCTTCGAGTCGATGACGTTCGCCCGCTGGTAGAGCGTCTCCACGTCCGGATGATCGTCCGAATCGGACAGGACCTGAGCTACCACACGCCGCTGTCCGGTCATCTTCAACTTCATCTCCTGGCATTTTTCTTCCAGCGCCTGTAGCAACATATGCCCCCCAAAAATGGAAAAAGCCACTATGGCACGGCTCGCTTACGGATGCAAGCAAGGGGGCGTACTTCTGCATTTATTAAAACTTAACAAACAATAAAATTTTAGTGTGATAGAACAATTCCGAATCGATTAAAAGTAAGGAGGAAAAATGGGAGATGAACGCTGGTTTGAAGGTGAGCCCGAAAAGCCCGACCTTTCCAGAAAAAGACAGCAGGAGGATCTCCCGGTCGTTCCCAGTGATCCGGCGTTCGAAAAAGAACTTTCGGACTTTATTCAGGGGGGCGTTCTTACCAGGAAATATGCCAAAGAAATCCTCGGGGAGGAAAAAGGCGAGCAGTTATGGCAGGGAATTGAAAAGGTCAAAAAGAATTTTAATGAAAAATTCCCCAATGAAACCTTTCCGCCCGTATTCGTAGCGGAAGCCTGGAATTTACAGGAAGTGGCCGGTTACGGCAATGATCCTCTGGGGAAGAAAGATGCGAACGGCAAAATGGATACGACGGATAGAAAAGAAGCTTTGATTCTCGGAAGACAGTTCATGGAGGAAAACTCCATCGATAGCCTGATATCGGTTATATATCATGAACTGGGCCACGATATCGAAAATCACCCTAACCGCATTGCGGATGCGCTGAACCGTGGTGCCGCGTTATCCCTCAGTGAACAACGACAGCAGGAATGTGAAGCGGATATGGTGGGAGTGATGCTTCAAGGCCAGACCCGCTCGGCGATTGAAACATTGACCAGACTTACCGGAGGATCCGATGAATGGAACCGGATCGACCCGCAGACCTACACGCATCCTTCCGGTGAGGACCGGGTAAGGGCCTTGAAGGCGTTCGGTGACGAGCTTCCTTCGAATATCGGTCGGATCCATCTCAATGAGCATTGTGAACAGATCGGCTCGCCCGCGTCCACGCCGCTGCCGGTCCGCTCAAAACGCGTAAGCCAGGGCATTCATTGAGAATGGTGCATTCCCGACATCGCCTCCGCACTCTGTTCGCAGATAATCCGGTGGCGCCGTAACCAGCGCCGCATCACCGCGATTTCACCGCCCTGCGAACGGATGATGCCGCCCGCCAGCTTCAGCATGTCGGGATCGCGCCCCTCGCTCACCTCGATCCTCGCCATGTCGACGGCGCCCTGATGGTGGGGAATCATGCCGCAGACGAAATCCCGGTCCGCATCGCCGGAATAGGTGATGTTCATCGCCCGGTGCATGGCGTGCATTCCTTCCCTGAACGCGGTGACGGCACCCGGTTTTTCCGCCCTTCCGTAAGGCGGTTCGGCGGCACGGCGGTCTATCCAGTTGGCCATCTCGCCGATCTCCCCTTCCTGTGCGACGCGAATCCACGCAGCCATGGAGCGCATCTCCGCATCGTGCCCGTAGCGCAGTTCCACGTCCGCCATATCCACGGCCCCTTCGTGATGGGGCTTCATGCCTCGGGCGAAATCGCTGTCGACCTGTCCGCTATAGGTGATGTCCATCGCGCTATGCATCCGCAGCATCCCCGCCTGATAGGCCTGCGTGGCTTCGGAACAGACCGCTACCGCCTGACCGGCGATAAGAAAGGTAAGGCAGCATGCCAGTAACGGTTTCAAGTGAAAAATTTTCATGTCGTTGTTCCTCAAAGGGTAAAAGGCAGTTGTTGCGGGAAGGGGGCGCTTTTGAATATCCTACTTCCCTGAGTACGCTCCAAGGTCAAGCGATTTTTGTAACCATGCCGGTATCTTCGTTTCTGCTGGAATGGTTGACGCGAAACCGGTAGCACAAGGCACCATGTTTTCACAAACCACGGCAAATGGGAATGATCGCGGATAAACGCACGCTTACGGAAACGGCAAAACTGTACAATACGTCAAAAATGAGGTATTCTTAACGTTGAAATCACCTGTTACGCTGCGCCGGTACAAAAAAGATGAACCTCAAAGACGCACCCGAAGCGGTCAAACAGGCCATGACGCAAATGGGAGATTACGGACCGGGATGCAGCACCCGGGCCAGAGATCCCCATAGCCTGGATCAGGCGATAGCGTTTTTAAAGAACCCGCCTTCCACCGGTGAAATGTTCGAAATATACGGCCATGGAGGCATGAACCGCTATTATGTCAGGCCGGACGGCAACGTATTGTTTAGCACATATCACGGAACCGTTAAAACGGAACAGGCCAGAATCCTGGGGTTCGATATCCGCTGAAATCCCTACGGTTTGGCCCTCAGCAGCCGGTCCAGCTCGTCACGGTATTTCGCGGCCAGCTCGAATTCCAGGTTGGAAGCGGCTTCCAGCATGGCGGCACGGATCTGTACCATGCGGGTTTCCTTGTCGGCGTGTTTGTCGGGGACGGTCGACCTGGACCCCGCTCCGCCTTTGCCTTTCTTGCCGGAGGAAGGCAGCGTCACCTGCTGTTCTTCCGCTTCTTTCCCCGTATCGATCGCGTCCGCGATACTGCGCTTGGTCGAACGCGGCGTGATGCCGTTCGCTTCGTTATGGGCCATTTGTATGGCGCGGCGGCGGGCCGTTTCATCCAGTGCGATGCGCATCGAGTTGGTGATCTTGTCGGCGTAGAGAATCACCCGCCCGTCGACGTTGCGCGCCGCCCGCCCGATGGTCTGGATCAGCGAGGTGGCGGAACGCAGGAATCCTTCCTTGTCGGCATCCAGAATGGCCATCAGCCCGCATTCGGGAATGTCCAGCCCTTCGCGCAGCAAATTGACGCCGACCAGCACGTCGAACGCGCCGAGGCGGAGGTCGCGGATAATGTCGATCCGCTCCAGCGTGTCGACGTCCGAATGCAGATAGCGCACGCGAATATCATGCTCGTCGAGATATTCGGTCAGCTGTTCCGCCATTTTCTTGGTCAGCGTGGTGACCAGCACGCGGTAGCCTTTGGCGATCGTCTCGCGGATTTCCCCGAACAGGTCCTCCACCTGCGTCGCCACCGGCTTGATGATCGGCTCCGGATCGATCAGCCCGGTCGGGCGGATGATCTGTTCCACGAACACGCCGCCGGTCATCTGCATTTCCAGTTCCGAAGGTGTGGCGGAGACATGCACGGTTTCCGGGCGGCGCTCGTCCCATTCCTCGTATTTCATCGGGCGGTTATCCATCGCCGAGGGCAGGCGGAACCCGTATTCCACCAGGATGGTTTTCCGTGCCCGATCCCCGTTGTACATGCCGCGGATCTGCGGCAGGGTGGCATGGCTTTCATCCACGAACAGCAGCGCGTTTTTCGGCAGGTATTGAAAGAGGGTCGGCGGCGGCTCGCCCGGCGCGTTGCCGGACAGATAGCGGGAGTAATTCTCGATGCCCTTACAGGTGCCGGTCTCGGTCAGCATCTCCAGGTCGAACGTGGTGCGCTGGTCCAGCCGCTGCGCTTCCAGTAGCTTTCCTTCCTCGTGCAGGCGCTCCAGCCGGTCTTTCAATTCCACTTTGATCTGCCTGATGGCTTTGTCGATGGTCGGACGCGGCGTAACGTAGTGGCTGTTGGCATAGATCGTAGCCCGTTCCATTTTACCCTGCATTTCCCCGGTCAGCGGGTCAAACGCGTGGATGCCGTCGATCTCGTCTCCGAAGAACGAAACCCGCCACGCCTGATCCTCCAGGTGTGAAGGAAACACGTCGAGACTGTCGCCGCGCACCCGGAACGTGCCGCGCTTGAAGCCGATATCGTTGCGGCTATACTGAATCTCTATCAGCCGACGCAGGAAATCGTCCTGCCTTACCTTATCGCCCACCGCCAGCTGCAAGATCATTTCGCTGTAGGTCGCGACCGATCCGATACCGTAAATGCAGGAGACGGAGGAAATCACCACCACGTCCGGGCGTTCCAGCAGCGAGCGGGTGGCGGAGTGGCGCATCCGGTCGATCTGTTCGTTGATGGATGCGTCCTTCTCGATATAGGTATCCGAGCGGGGCACGTACGCTTCCGGCTGGTAGTAATCGTAATAGGAGACGAAATATTCCACCGCGTTATGGGGAAAAAACGACTTCATCTCATGATACAGCTGCCCGGCCAGCGTCTTGTTATGCGCCATGATCATGGCGGGGCGACCGGTGCGGGCGATGATGTTGGCCATCGTGAAGGTTTTGCCCGAACCCGTGACGCCCAGCAGCACTTGATCTTTCGCATGTTCGTTCAGCCCGGCGATCAGCGCGTCGATCGCCTGCGGCTGGTCCCCCGATGGGGTGTAGTCTGAGGTGAGCTGGAAGCGGTTTGAGGCCATGGTTGAGTTAGATATAGGAAGCGACGCAGATAATACAATAGCGGAGGATGGTCATCCTGAGCGTGAGCGTTGGATCTCGTCAAGCTCTATAAGATTCTTCGCAGCGCTCGGAATAACAGGTGCTACAACGCCCGCACTTTCGCCCGCACGACGGCACGTTCCTTTTCCGGCAGAGCGATCAGCCCTTTGTCCGCCAGATATCCTTCATCCGAAAACGCTTCTTCAGAGGTCAGCTCCTCCAGAAATCCCTTCAGCCCCTTGACCGTGGCGAGATGCGCTTTCTTGACATACACGTACAGTCCGCGCGCCACGGGGTATTTACCGCTGGCGATGTTTTCATAAGTAGGTGCCACGCCCTCGATCGTATGGCCGAGGATCTTGTCGGGGTTCTGGTCCAGATAGCTGTAGCCGAAAATGCCGAGCGCCCGTTCATTGAGGGAAAGTTTCTGCACGATCAGGTTATCGTTCTCCCCCGCCTCGATATATTTGCCGTCTTCACGGAGCGCGTGGCAGGCGAGCTTGCGGGTTTTTTCATCCTTATAGGCGGTGCGAAACTCCGGCGTCAGCATGCAGGCAGGTTCCATGACCAGTTCGACGAACGCGTCGCGGGTGCCTGAGGTGGTGGAAGGACCATAGACCTCGATCGGCTGACTGGGCAGGGCAGGGTCGATTTCCTTCCATTTCCTGAACGGATTCGCAACCAGTTTTCCTTTGAGAGGCACTTCCTTGGCAAGCGCCAGGAAGACCTGCCTGCGGGTCAGGGGAAACGCGTCGCTGTTGGCGTTGCCGGCAAGCACGATGCCATCCTTGCCGATTTCGATTTCAACGCTGTCATCCACCTTGTTTTTGGCGCACAGCGCTTTTTCGGAATCGGTAATAAGGCGCGAGGCATCGGAAATATCCGGGGTATCTTCCCCCGTTCCCTTGCAGAATTCCGCGAATCCCGCTCCGGTGCCGATGGATTCCACGATCGGCGCGCTTTTGCCGCTTTTATCGCCGTAATGCTCCGCCGCCGCGGCGACGAACGGGAACACGGTGGAGGAACCGACCGCCCGGATTTGCTCTCTCGCCTCCGCGCCGGCCATCAAGGCGGTCATCAACAGAGCGGTGCAACAGAGTAGTCTGGTCATTTGGAAATCCCATCAGGTATGAGGCGGCTCATAACATATCTTCACGGAATGGGCAAGGGGTGGAGATGCGTAAAGCGCAACGCTGCCATGCGGTTTTCGCATGGATGGCGGCTATTCTTCCCACATGGGTTTTTGCATCAGGGCCGGTTTTTTCTCCGCCTCGATTTTCGGCGCCTGCATCATGCCGTACGTCACGGCCATTTCGGCCCGCAGTTCCGGAGGAGGATACCCGTTCCCCGCCGCCAGCACTTCGCCGTAATCGCTCGGCATGAACTGTTCCTTGCGGAGGATCGCTTCTTTCATATTACGGAGGTTGTTGATGCTCAGGCGGAGATAGCAGTAAATACGCTCGTTGAACGCGTTTTTCCCCTGCATCAGCATAATGATGTCTTCGCGCGCGAGGAGCTCTTCATCCTCACTCGTGCCGTTGGCGCTGATCTCTTTCTGGTTCCACTCGTTCAAAGCGGTTTTCTCTGTTTCTGGTTGATCTTCTGGCTACTATACCGATTCATGCCACGGAAAACAAAAGAAAAGATTAATTTCGCAGGTTTTTGAATGTGATGACGGGGCGGGCGTGTGAAGATTGACCTTGTTGATCAGTCACGGACGAACGGTTTTTTATGACAGTGAAAACCCGTTGCCTGTGGATTTTGAAAAGCTGGGCAGGCGGGAAGCGGCCACGGCGGCGGTGTGCGAACCGATCGCAGGAGAAAGTGGCTCGAACCCGGCTCCCTGCACGCTATCATGCAGTAACTGCGCCTGACGGCTATCGACAGGAGGAACAAAAGCGACTTCGACGCTGTGGTTCGAATTGAACTGCCGTTCCAGATTTTTCGCTGTTCTGACGATATCCTGATCCGCACTGTTTGCGGCCAGCGTCTGATTTTGGGGCACTACGGTAGAAATACCATTAACGGTCATTCCCGGAACATCTACGAACATATCCGCAACAAGGTTGTGAAAACGCGTTGGGACGCTGATGTCGATAGGTTTGCTTGCGTCAATGATAAGGTTCAGTGTCATGTGGTGCTCCGTTACTACATTTTTACTATAGCAAGGTCCGATCATAACTCTCAACTAACAAACGACAGGTGCAACGGAATATTCACCGATCTGTCACAGAACCGTCATAAAGCAGATGGGTTGAGCATTAATAGCGTACTAATAGAGACAAATACAGATCACATTTATACTGTATTTTATTTTGTACCGGCCTCTTTTTGTGATATCCAAGACACATAAAAAAGCGATGGGGAATGAAAACAGTGGAAAACGCCCGGTAATCCGCTTATAGCGTTGCGCATGACAGTCACCGTCCGTTTTGCGCCTTCCCCCACCGGTTTCCTGCATATCGGCGGCGCGCGCACGGCCCTTTTCAATTATCTGTTCGCCCGTCGCCACGGCGGCCGTTTCCTGCTGCGCGTGGAAGACACGGACAAAGCCCGTTCCACCGAGGCCGCTACCCGGGCTATCTATGACGGGCTGGAATGGCTCGGCCTGAGGCCGGATGCGCCGCCGGTCCTGCAATCTTCCCGGGAAGGGCGTCACCGCGAGGTGGTGAATGAACTGCTTGTCTCCGGGAATGCATACCATTGTTATATGACGGCCAGCGAACTGGCCGAGGCGCGGGAAGCGGCAGAAAAAAAAGGCGAACTATACCGCTACGACGGCCGCTGGCGGGACGCCTCGCCTGCCGATGCCCCGGCGGGCGTCACTCCCTCCGTACGGCTGAAGGCACCGAAGGAAGGAAACATGGTTCTCAATGACGCCGTGCAGGGTGAAGTAACCGTGGCCTGCGCTGACCTCGACGACATGGTGCTGCTTCGCTCGGACGGTACGCCGACGTATCTGCTCGCCGTGGTGGTGGACGACCATGACATGGACATCACCCATATTATTCGCGGTGACGACCATTTCACCAACAGCTTCCGTCAGGCCTTGATTTACCGGGCGCTCGGCTGGCAGATGCCGGAAACAGCGCATATTCCATTGATTCACGGGGCGGACGGGGCGAAACTCTCCAAGCGGCATGGGGCGCTCGGCGTCGATGCCTACCGCGAGATGGGCTACCTGCCCGAAGCGATACGTAATTACCTGCTGAAACTCGGCTGGTCGCACGGCGATGACGAGATCATTTCCGACGCGCAGGCCGCCGCCTGGTTCGATCTGGAAGGGCTCGGCAGATCGCCGAGCCGGTTCGACATGGACAAACTGGGGCATGTCAACGCGCATTATCTCCGGGCGGCGGAGAGTCACCGCATGGAATCACTCAGCCTGCCGTTCGTGGAAGCGATGCTGGAGCGGCTTTTAAGTGAGGATGAGCGGGCGACGTATCATGCGGCCCTACCCGAATTGCAGGCGAGAGCGGTGACGCTGGCGGAATTGGCGCAGTCCGCACGGTTCTTTTTTGATCGTCCGACGACGTACACCGATCAGGCAGCAAAAATGCTTATCGAAGCCAAAGACTGGTTACCTGAACTGGCAGCCGCGCTGGAAGGAGTCACGCCGTTTGACGCGGAGCATATCGAAGCGGCATGCAAGGCATTTGGTGAGGGCAGGGGGCTGAAGCTCGGTAAAGTGATGAACCCGCTAAGGGCTGCGGTGACGGGATCGCACGCCTCACCCAGCATGTTCCATGTGTTGCCGTTGTTAGGGAAAGCGGAAGTGCTGAAGCGGTTGGGTGAAGTGGTTTGATCTACGAACGACCATCTCTACCGCTCCGCTCTTGCGATGGTTCTGGAAGAGTTAACACACCTTGTTGTGCTGATTCAACTGCATATCCTATACTTTTATTGAAATTTTTAACAAATTCAGGATCAATTAATTCTGCAGTAGCAGCTTTGGTAATGGCATCTTGGAACCGTGTTTTTGTCAATCTTTCATTTGTTGCGTGCCCATGAACTACGATCGTTCGATCATTAGAAGAAATATGGACGGGATCATTTGCTGGATAATCTACAGGATATGTGCTTATTCCATCCTTAATTGCTTTTGCAATCTCTTCAGCCACGGCTTTATGACCTGTTTGAATTTCCATGATTACATGTGAATCTGGAAAACTAATATCGGGTTTAATGGTAACTTTAAGATTATCTATGCCCTTTCTTCCATTATCTAAAATTGCTTCAGCTCCATCAAATTGAGTGCTAGCCATCTTTCTTCTCCTTCACATCAGAATAAAACTACACTTAATCTACACTAAGTATATGACAAAATGATTAAATCATCCCCTTATCATGTTGGCGATAATTTTATGAAGAACTCCTCTCATACCTACTGGATGTATGGTCGCCACGCTACCTTAGCTGCGCTTGCCAATCCACACCGCACCGTTAGGCAGGTATTGATTACTCGCAACATGCATGAAGAACTGCGCGCAGTGCTTGGCGACATCCGATGCGAAATCACGGATATCAAACGCATCGAAAAGCATCTCTCCCCTGACGCAGTGCATCAGGGAATCGTCATAGAGGTGTCACCGTTTCCTGCGCGCGAACTGGATGAAGTGATGGCATCAGGCAAAACCTTGCTATTGCTCGATCAGGTGACCGATCCGCACAATGTCGGGGCGATTCTGCGTTCCGCCGCTGCCTTTGATGCGGGTGCTGTGATCGTGCATGACCGCAACGCGCCAAAAGAATCAGGCGCTATGGCCAAAGCCGCCTGCGGGGCGCTGGAACTAGTGCCGCTGATCACCGTCGGCAATATCGCGAGTGCCCTGAAGGAACTGCAGGAAAGCGGTTACTGGTGCGTCGGGCTGGACGGGGAGGCGAGAGCCCATCTCCACCAGGCGAAACTCACCCCGTCTACCACGGCGCTGGTGCTCGGCGCGGAGGGAGCGGGCATGCGGCGTCTGACGGCGGAGCGCTGCGATATGCTGGTCAAACTGCCGATCCACCCGCAGATGGAAAGCCTCAACGTATCGAATGCCGCGGCGATCGCGCTGTACGAATTGTTCAAGACAATCCTGTAAAAAAGCCCGTGAAGTTTACCCGTAGTTTTTAATGGAAAAATTATGTGGCCTCTTTTAAGAGCAAAATGATATCACGCGTTCATCAGTCAGAATCATAAAGGAACCCTATCATGTCTGTTCATACGTTCACCAGCGGCGACGATACCTACAGCATCACTCCGGGCGGTGCGATCGAGAAACTGGCGGTCTTCGACGGGCGCGGCGGAGATGATGACCTCGGCATTTTTCGCGTGAGCGGAAATTATGAGATAAACGGCGGTGCCGGCAATGACACGATCACCACCGGCTACACCGGTTCGGAGGCGCACTTTACAGTCCATGGCGGTTCCGGGGATGACGTGATCCAGGGCGTCGGAGGCGTCAACGAAGTGTATGGCGGTACGGGCAACGATACGATCGAAGGATCGTTCGGCGCGTTCACGATTCAGGGCGGAGCGGGAAACGATTCGATCACGCTGGGCAGTTATGCTTCCGGCGAGCTGTTCGGAGGTTCCGGCAACGATACGATCACAGCGTTGGCGCAGCGTGACCAGTACACCATGCACGGCGGCAGCGGAGATGATCAGCTTACCGGCATCGGCAATTTCAGCTCCATCAATGAAACCTATTACGGGGACACGGGCAACGATACCATCAGCTCACTCGGCGGAAACGATACGCTGGACGGCGGCAAAGGCAACGACGTGCTGTTCGGCGGCGGCGGGGACGATACGTTCGTTTTCCATGGTAAAGACGGCGTGGACACCATTCAGGATTTCACGGTCGGACAGGATAAGGTGGAGTTTCATATCGCCGGGCTGCATTACGGCGACCTGCATTTCGTCAACAGCGGCAACGATGTGATCATCGAATACGGGCACAACGCCGAGAGCAAAATCATTCTGGAAAATCACCATGCGGCTGATCTGCACGCGTCGGATTTTCATTTCGTATGAACATGCTCTTTTAATATTATCCGAGTGCCGCACTGACAGACATGTTTGCGGGCTCACCGGAGACACGTTCTGCCCACTTCTGTTTTGCAGATTGTTGCGTGATTCCAAGAGAAGCGCTTTTTGCTTTATGGGAATATACGAACCACGCCGCCGTAACTCCTACGGTGGCTAAGACGGTGGCGGCAACCGCCATCTTTCCCTTACCTGTCAATGCGCCTTCGTGATAAAGCGCTTGCAGCAATCCGTTGCCCGCCTTTTGTGTCGCCTGTTCCGCCGTCGATTCGGCAGCGGCAGGCGGCGTATGCGCGACTGCTTCAGCTATGGGCGCGACCGCTTTTTGAAATAACCTGTCCGATGTTCTGTTCTGCCATTGCTGAGTAGCCGGATCAAACGTGATGAATGTAGGGGTTCCGGACCGTTGCGCTTCCTGTAGATGTGCTAGCGCTTCGGGAGGAATAAGCTCACTGACCGCTTTCATACCTTCAGGAGTTCCGAATGCGGTGGTGATAGGTTGGGCACCGTACTTGTCCCATATCGGGATGACATGTTCTTCATGAAGCTTTCTAAGCCCTTCTTTGTCAAGAAACGGGATGGATTCAAGTGTGCCAGGCTCGGTACTAACGAATCCGTGCATCCGAGAAGGGGTACGACTATTCGTCTGATCCCGTGCATAATGGATGACATCTTCACGAGTAGTCAAATGTAGAAAATCTTCAGGGGATTGAGCATAAGATCCAGTGTACCAACGCTTACCATCAAATCCTAAAGCATGAGTAATTCCTTCCGGGTTTTTCTCAAGACTATTTTCCCTATACAAGCTGCCGAACATGCCCCCAAATGTTTCGCGAATGGACTGGGTCGCCTCTCCGGCATCGGGCACTATCCATTCCCAGTAATCCCGTGCTTTGATTCTCCCGTGACTGATATGCGCCCAATCCACCAAATCTTTCCTTTGATTTTAGACCACATTAAAGGCGTAGCATGTCACTTTGATGACGAAGGGGCGGATTTATTCCTGCTTGAACAGCACCGTCGAAAACGCCGCCAGATTTTCCAACGCTTTGCCGGTGCCGAGCGCCACGCAGGGCAGGGGGTCGTCCACCACGAACACGGGCAGTCCCGTCGCATAGCTGATGACGCTGTCGAGATGCCGCAGCATTGAGCCGCCGCCGGTCATGGCGATGCCCTTGTCGGAAATGTCGGAGGAAAGCTCGGGCGGGGTCAGTTCCAGCGCGGTGCGCACCGCGTCGATAATGGCGTTGACGGGGTCGGCCAGCGCGTGCGCCACTTCATATTCGCTGAAATTCAGTTCCATCGGCGTACCGTTGGACATGTTGCGGCCTTTGACCACCATGGTACGGCCTTCTCCTTCGATCGGAGGAGACGCAACGCCGATTTCCTTCTTGATCTTCTCCGCCGTCGCTTCACCGATCAACAGGTTATGGTAACGGCGAAGGTAGGCGATGATGGCGTCATCCATCCGGTCGCCGCCGACGCGCTCTGACTTGGAATAGACGATCCCGCCGAGGGAGAGCACAGCCACTTCCGTGGTACCGCCGCCGATATCCACTACCATGGAGCCCGTCGCTTCCGTCACCGGCAGGCCCGCCCCGACGGCGGCCGCTACCGGTTCCTCGATCAGATATACTTCCCGCGCCCCGGCGTTCTCGGCGCTTTCCTGAATGGCGCGGCGCTCTACCGGCGTCGAGCCGGACGGCACGCAGATCACGATGATCGGTCCGATGAAGCTGCGTTTGTTGTTCACGCAGGAAACGAAATGCTTGATCATTTCCTCGGCGATGCGGAAATCGGCGATGACCCCGTCCTTCATCGGGCGAATCGCCTCGATCTTTTCCGGCGTGCGCCCCAGCATCTTCTTGGCTTCATCTCCGAACGCGTAAGGAATCATCACCCCGTCTTCCTGCTTCATCGCCACGACGGACGGCTCATTGAGCACGATCCCCTTACCCGGCACATAAATCAGCGTATTCGCCGTGCCGAGGTCGATCGCCATATCGGTCGCTTTCCAGGTAAACATCGTCGTTCCGCGTGCTCTCTCACTCACTAAAGCGCTAGCTCTAGCATGGCTTTTTCGTAAATACCAGTACGATTGCGAAGCGCTTCATGGAATTATACCGCATACGGCGCGGCATAACTGCCGATGTGGAGCACGGCTTCCGTGCCGCCCGTCAACGGGCGCATCGCGCTGTGAAAACCGGCGCGGGTGAAGACGGTTTTACTGCCGTAATCATAAAACAGAGAAATATCGTCCCCCGTTTCTTCCGGCGTTACCTGTCCCAGCGCCAGATGGGTCGGGGCGTTGCCCACGAACGGCAGGCAGGCGAACACCCGCATGGGATCCGGCATGTGCCGCCACCACGATGCGTTCAGGTCGTACGGCACCACGGCGATGGTATGGGGATTCCCGGCGACGCCCGCAAAAAACGCCTCTTCACTCAGGCTGAGATTTTCCACCTGCGGGCCGAAATACTGCGCCGCGGCGTGCACCCCTTCCGCATCGTCCGCGAACGTCAGGGTACGCAGCGGCGATTCCAGTGCCGTGGAACTACCGATGATGATCCGCCAGATCGCGGCGATGGCGGGCTTCGGGAACTGCGTATCCCCCGCCGCGTCCAGCAGGTCGCGCAGCATCCTCGCTTCCCGCCCGGCCCGGATATAGCTGCCGCTGACCCCTTCCGCCGATTTCAACGCTCCCACCTCTGCGACGATCAGTGAGCGTTTTTTGAAAAGATCGAGTAACCGCCGGTCGATCGCGTCGATTTCGCGGCGATACTGCTGGAGGGATTCCTCGAATGTCTGGTCGTTACCCATGGCTTGCCCTTCTCAAAGAGGATCGCGGCTCCGGTCGCGGTAGCTCCACATCGAAAGCATCGCCGCCGCGCACATGATCATCAGGTAAGCGCCGATCGCCAGCGGGGTATGGAAGCGGTTCAGCAGCCACAGCGCCACTATCGGCGCGGTGCCGCCGAACAGGGTGGTGCTCAGATTATAGGAAATCGCCATGCCGGTGAAGCGCACCCGGGTGGGAAACAGTTCGGCGAGCAGCGCCGGTTTGATTCCGATGGCGAGGCCGATGATCGTGGCGAGACCGGCCTCCGCGGCGGCGATCGTCCCGAATCCGCTGCTTTTCTCAAGCAGGGAGAACAGCGGGATCAAAAGAGCGAACAGAAGAAACGCGATGGCCACCAGCGCCCGTTTGCGTCCCGTCTTGTCGCTGAGATACGCGGAGAACGGCACCGCCGCCAGCATGGCCAGCATGGAAAACGTGTTGATCCGCATCGATTCCGCGAAACTCAAGCCCAAGACGTCACGGTTGAAGGCGATGAAATAGATGCCGACGATATAGAAAGGGCCGGTGGTGAGCGCATAGGCGCCGATCGCCCGCAGCATCGGCACCTTGTAGGATCTGAACACCTCGCCGACCGGTGTCTTGGACAGGTGGCCCCCGGCATGCGCTTCGGCGTAGACGGGGCTTTCCGAGCAATGGGTCCGCAGGAAATACCCGACCGCGCCGATGATCAGGCCGCTCAGGAACGGAATCCGCCAGCCCCAGGCATGGAAGGCTTCTTCTCCGAGCAGGCCGCTGAGCGCGCTGACGGTGAGCGAGCCGCTCAGGAAGCCGATGACCAGCGACATCATGCTCGTCCCGCCGATCAGGCCGCGGCGCCCGGTCGGGGCGTGCTCCACCAGGTAAATGATGGTGCCGCTGAACTCCCCGCCGACGGAGAGCCCCTGCGCGATGCGGATGCACACCAGCAGCAGCGGCGCGGCGACCCCGATATCCTTGTACGTAGGCAGGCAGCCGATGGCCGCCGTGCACCCCGCCATCAGCAGCACGGAGAGCGTCAGCGCCTTGCGCCTGCCGAACGTATCCCCTACCCAGCCGAACACCACCCCGCCGAACGGACGCGCCACGAAACCGGCCGCGAACACGCCGAAACTGCTTAAGGTTTGCGTGAACGTATCCTGCGAAGGGAAGAACAGCGCGCCGAGCAATACCGCCATCTGGCCGTAAAGCGCATAGTCGAACCATTCCAGCGCGTTGCCGATCATGCTGGCCGCGATGACGCGTTTCATGGGGGTGGAAGGATTATCCATAGAACGTGAGCACATAGCACATTGCCGCCCGGTGAGGCAACCGCCTTGTGGGCAATATCCGTTGCAGGCCGTTTTTGAAGATAACCCGCGGTTGTCATTCTGAGACGAAGGCCGAAGGATTTTCTCCTTTCGCACTGGATCTTTCGGCTCTGCTTCAGGATGACGGCAGCTTCAAACCGAATACCAAGGAAATATCAGTTGCAATTATACGCAACTGTCTTATGGAATGGTATCATGAGATATATCGCGTTACTGTTTATGGGGATGATACTGCTGGCGGGCTGCCTGCAGGAGCGGGCCGCGCCGATCGACGAGCAGGGCGGCAAGGTATTCGGCCGCACCGCCGATTATGACCTGAAGGGCGACGAGCTCCCTAAATACAGCAGCGCCCATCCTGCGCACATGTCCGCGGATCAGGATGCGAAATATGTCGACGACTCCCACCAGAGCTACGGCCTGAGCGCCTCCGTCGATCCCGTCGCCTCCAGCGACCTGCCGCCGATCGATCCTGCGAAAGCTCCGAATACTCCGGCGGCGGTGCCCGGTACGAATCAGGAACTGAAAACCCAGCAGGCCGCCGATAAGGCGCAGGCGATGCGTTCCTCGCCCGCCGTGGCGGCAACGGATTCCCTGCTGCCTTCCGGCTGGTCGAAGGACATGCCTGCGGGCGGCGACCATCAACAGAAAATTGCCGAGGCGGAAGCGGCGAACAAAGCGGGCCGTGAGCTTTCCGGCATCCGTTCCGCCCCCGTCGTCTCCTCCGCTCCCGCCGCACCGCCGGATTTCGTCTGGCCGCTCAAAGGAGAGGTGCTGAAAAATTTTCAGGCTTCCGGCAATGAAAGCCTCGCGATCGCGGGCCGTTCGGGCGAACCCATCCGGGCAGCT
Organism: Rickettsiales bacterium; assembly: GCA_965248995.1. Classification (GTDB taxonomy): domain Bacteria; phylum Pseudomonadota; class Alphaproteobacteria; order Rickettsiales; family UBA998; genus CBDFKY01. The sequence goes on from CBDFKY010000022.1 coordinate 76,556, forward strand.
GCGGACGGCACGGTGGTGTATGTCGGGGATAAACTGCAGGGATACGGCACGATGGTCATCCTTCAGCATGCTAAAGGATACGTTACCACGTACGGGCATCTGAGCGACGCAGTGGTCGCGAAAGGGGACACCGTCATTTCCGGGCAGCTGATCGGTTTCGTCGGCAAGACGGGCAACGTGACGTCGCCGCAACTGCAGTTCTCGCTGCATCAGGGCGGCAAGGCGCTGGACCCCGCCTCGCTGCTGCATAAATAGATTCAAGCGGCGTTTTTATGACCGGGCCGCTATTCCTGCCTTCGGAACAGAAGGTGGAGCATTCCAAAGCGGCCCTGCAGCTGGAAGTGCATCACCGCCTGTGCGCCGCTTACGGCTGCCCGGTCGCGTATTTTCATCATCTCGATCCGCTCAGTGAAATGGTGTCCTCCCTGCTTTCGCACCGTACCCGCAATCACGATTCCGGCACGGCGTTCAAGGCGTTGCGTGCCCGGTTTGCCGATTGGGAAGCGGTGCGTGACGCTGATGTCGCACAGGTGCGCGAAACCATCCGCGCCGTGACGTGGCCCGAACAGAAAGCGCCGCGCATCCAGGCGATCCTGCGGGAGATCACCACCCGGTGCGATGCGTTGTCGCTAGATTTTTTAAGTGGCCTTACGGTGGAGGAAGCGCGCAATTGGCTTGAGACCCTGCCCGGTATCGGCCCGAAAACCAGCGCCGCCATCTTACTGTTCAGCACGCTTCGCCGTCCCGCCCTTCCGGTCGACAGCCACCATCACCGCGTCGCCATCCGCCTGGGCCTGATTCCGGAACGCACGTCCGAAAACAAGGCGCATGTCCTGCTGGCGGCATTGCTGCCCGCCGACTGGGATGCGCAGGCGATTTACGATAATCACGAAATCATGATGTTCCACGGCCAGCGCTGCTGCCACTGGCGGAACCCCGCCTGTGAGCGCTGCGTCCTGCTCGATCTCTGCCCGACCGGGCAAATGTTGCGACATGAGGGGACTATTCAGGCATGAAAATGCTGTTCACACCGTTATCCGTATCCGGCATAATCCTGTTAACGGCAATGGCTGGGCGCGCAGGGACCATTCCGGCCAGCATATTCGACAGGCAGCTATCCCTGCCGCTCGGTATCCGCACCGCGCTGGAAAAGGAAGCGACACATGCGTCGCTTTCATGGGAGGAGGGAATGCTGATTAAAGCCTATCACCGGGATGAAACCGCTTATCGCAGACTGGTACGCCTCGTGCGTCCGCTTTGCGTCGAGAAAAAAGACAGCCGCGCGGAAGATCCCATAGCGCCGCTATGCACGGATGTGCCGGAAGCGGATGATTACGCGAAATATCGCGATAAAGACGGCGTGTATTACAGGACCACTGCTGCGAAAAGGAAAAAATACGAAAAAGAAGCGTCCGATCTGGAGTTCAAATGGATGAACGACGGTAAAGAATGCACGATTCCGCAAAAGGAAGCGGATGGCAAAGATTACACCGATCATTGCGGCAATATTCATCATGTACCGGTTCCTTGAAAAGGGCCGTCTTTTGCATTTGCATTTGCAAACGGAATAGCTAATGTAACGTATCTGTCACAGTTCGTGCGGATATGTCACTCAGATGGTTTCAAGGAGAAGCGGTCCCATGTTCAACGATATTCTGGTAGTAGACGACGAAGCGGACATTCGGGAGCTGATGTCGGAAATCCTCGAGGATGAAGGGTTTGCCGTACGCACCGCCCATAACAGTGATTCCGCGCTGAAAGCCTTGGCCGAGCGGGTGCCGAGTCTGATGATTCTGGATATCTGGCTGCAGGGCAGCGAACTGGACGGGCTGGGCATTCTGGAATTGAGCCAGGAGCGTTATCCGACCTTGCCGGTCATCATGATCAGCGGCCATGGCAATATCGAGACCGCCGTCAATTCCATCAAGATGGGCGCGTTCGACTTCATCGAAAAACCGTTCGAACCGGCGCATCTGCTGCACGTGCTCTATAAGGCGCGGGAGATGTCGCGCCTTAGGTCGGAAAACGAGGAACTGAAATGGCGCGGCAAGATGGAAAACACGCTGATCGGCAGCTCCCCCGCCATCCAGCAGATCCGCGCCCTGATCGACAAGGTCGCCCCGACCAACAGCCGCGTGCTGATCACCGGTGAGGAAGGGACAGGCAAGGAAGTGGCGGCCCGCCTGCTGCATGAACAGTCGCTGCGCGCCAAATGTCCATTCGTGACGCTCAGCGCCATCAGCATGCACCCCGCGCAGGTGGACGCGGAGCTGTTCGGTATCGAGAGTAACAACCCCGGCGGCGGCGCGGAAAAGCTCGGCCTGTTCGAGCGGGCGCACGGCGGGACGCTGTTCATCGACGAAATCGCTGACATGAATAAGGAAACGCAGGGCAAGGTGCTCAAAGCCCTGCATGACCAGTCGTTCGAGCGGGTGCGCGGCACCAAGCGCGTCTCGGTCGACGTGCGCGTCATCGCGGCGTCGAGCTGCGACCTGCTGGAGGAAATGCGGCAAGGGAATTTTCGTGAGGATCTATACTACCGCCTGAACGTCGTGCCGATCCATATGCCGGCGTTACGCGAACGGAGGGAAGACATCGCCGAACTCAGCCAGTTTTTCCTGAAGGAATCGGCCCGCGCCGCCGGAATCCCCGTGCGTGCGCTGTCCGGCGAAGCGCTCGCCGTGCTGCAGGCTTACAGCTGGCCCGGCAACATCCGGCATCTGCGCAACGTCATCGAATGGTCGGTCATCATGTCGTCCGGCCGCGCCGGTGAAGTGATCGAGGACACCATGCTGCCGCCGGATCTCCGCCATCCCCACGCGGATCTCCCCCATCAGGACGACGGCAACATCGTCATGTCCATGCCCTTGAGGGAAGCGCGGGAAATATTTGAAAAACAGTACCTGATGACCCAGATTTCCCGGTTCGGCGGCAATATCTCCAAGACCGCTTCGTTTATCGGGATGGAGCGCTCCGCCCTGCACCGCAAGCTCAAACTGCTCGGCATCCATAACGATGAAAAAATAACCGCTTAAAGGCGCGGCCCGTGTTGCGCTGCTTATGCGGTATCGTATTCATCGCGCTGATGGGAGGCGGCTGGCCTTTTGCCGCTCACGCCGAGCCGGCGCACGTGTTCATGTCGCTTCGTTCCGGCAAGGTCAACATGCGGGTCGGCCCCGGCAATATTTATCCCATCATCTGGGTCTATATCGTGCGCGGGATGCCGGTGGAAATCATCGGCAAGAACAACGAATGGCTGCAAATTCAGGATAAGGACGGCGAGACCGGCTGGATCTATCACCGCATGGTCACCAAGACGCGCACCGCCATGACCGTCAGCAACGACATCCTGCTGCATTCCCATCCCGACAACAACGCCGGCATCTCGGCCCGGTTGATGAAACATGTCGTGGTGACGCCGCTCGCCTGCCGCAGCAGCTGGTGCAGGATCAGCGTCGCCTCCACCCAAGGGAAACTGTCCGGTTGGGTGAGACGGCAGTATCTGTGGGGACTAGATGCATCGGAATTGTTTGAAGAATGAGCGTTTAATGTGGTAATACATAAAACAAAGGTAGGTGTTCCCATGCAACGTAATTTCTTTTTATTCCTGATTTTCGGTATCGTCGCAAGCCTGAGCAGCAACGTTTCCGCCGCCCCATACCGCCTGCTGAAGGAGCAGAGCAGCATAAAATTTTTCATTTCGCTGAGCGGCGAAAACATCAAGGGGGAATTCAAGGATTACGCCATCACGATGGATTTTGATCCTGACCATCCGGAAAATACCCGCGCCGAGGGGCAAGTGCGCCTGAGCGACAAGACCATCACCGCTGAAAACACGCAGGTGCAGCAGGAGATCGCCCACCCGGCATGGCTGAACACGGTAAAATTCCCGGTCGCCACGTTCAAGGTTTCCGGTCTGGAGCAGGCGACACCTAACAATTACAAAGCGTTTGGCACACTGACCCTGCTGGGTAAAACCCTGCCGCTCGAAGCATATGTGCTTGTTTCGGGCAAAGATGACAGCCGCACCGCGGATGTCACCGTCCTGATCGACCGCTTGAAATACGGGATCGGGATCGGGGAGTGGGCGACCAAGAAACCGCTCTATAACATGGTGACCGTCTACGCGCATCTGGTAACCGTGAAAGACGGTGCCGCGAACACGCATACAAGCGCAGCGCAGGGGAAAAAATGAATTCCCTCCTTGTCCTGATGTGGCTGGTGTTCCCTTCGATGAATCCCCATACCTCGCCGCCGCCCAAGCCTTTGCGCGAAGGCCTGCGCGTCTATGTCGAACAGGTGAGGGAGCCGTTCCCGGGTATTGGGTTTTATGACGCGGCGGGTAAGCAGATACATCTGGCGGACAGCAACGGCACGATGCGGCTGGTGAATTTCTGGGCGACCTGGTGTACGCCCTGCGTCGAGGAACTGCCGCTGCTGCAGACCCTGCAGCAGAAATATCCCGGGCAATTACGCGTCATCACCGTCAATGAGGATGCCAAAGGGTTCGAAGCCATCACCCCGTTCATTAAGGAACACGCGTTAGGGGGCCTCAGTCATTATCATGATAAGGACCAACTGGAATATACCAAACTGCAGATGCAGGGGTTGCCGATGTCTTTCCTGATCGACGCAAAAGGCAACCTGGTCGCGACGATCGAGGGAAAGATCGACTGGCTGGGAGAGGATATGGCGGGACTGATCGGGAAATCTACTGTTTCGCCGCAATCAGCGCATTAACTTCGGCGGGCAGCAGATCCCCGGTTTTCGAAGGAAAAAACGCTTCCCGCATTCCTGAAAAGATCGCACGGAATTTCTCACGTTTTCCCGATTCCAGCGCCAGAATCTTGAAAAAATCATACCCGATCGCACAGAAATCGAGCGCCACGTAAGCGGGAACGGCGGCACCGTGCTTGCGCCACAGACGCAGCCGATTGCGATAGATGTAATACCGGCGCATCGGGCTGTGATTGGTCGTCGTCACCCGGACCCCTGCGATGGTGTGGTCCTGGCAATGTCCGAGGGCGTGATTCAGCACTGCGGAACGTACCGCCAGGATTTTGTGTTTCGCCTGAATCACCCGCAGGCAGAAATCATAATCCACGTTGTCGATGCACAGGCTTTCGTCCATCAGGCCGAGGGCATCGAAAATATGCATGGGAATCAAGCTGCCCGAAGCGATCGCCACCATGACATCGTCCAGCGTCTCATGGCGGCCGAAACCGCTGCGGAACGGGACGACATGCGCCCACAGTCGCGCATACCGCGCCGGGCGGCAGGAGAACTGGTCGCTCAGATTCGGTACGATCATGGCGATTCTCTCGCGACTCGGGTGCCGGACATACGCCGCCTTCATGGTCTCCACCATGCCGGCTTCCGGCATACTGTCGTGATCGAGCAGCAGCACCCAGCCGTATCCCTGTTCCCGCGCCCGCCGGATGCCCATGTTCTGCGCCCTTGCCAGGTTATTGACGGGATGCTCGATCAATTCCATGCGGTGCGCGCCGGTCTCCTGGATGACGTCGCGGATCACCTGGCGGGTCTGGTCGTTCGAAGCGTTATCCACCACGACGGCAAAATCCACGCCACCCAGCGCCGCGATCAGCGTGTCACGTATCCTCATCCCGGTGTTGTGCGTTATAATAACGGCGCAGGTGCGTTTCATCATGATGTTTTCCATACTACATATCGCGTCGAATGTAATGATTTTTTATGACGTTTTTGTAAGGATCGCATAAAAAATCGATGGACGCTCCTGCATTTACCACTGGATTTATTTCAGAACCTCACTATAGTAGCTCGTTCATTCTTCAATCATCTTATTTTCCAGGCTCAGGAGCCGCATATTTATGGCAGTCCCCAAACGAAAAACCTCCCCTTCGAGACGCAATATGCGCCGTGCCCACGATGCGCTGGCCAGCATCACCGTCGTGGAAGATAAAACCACCGGTACCCTGAAACGTCCCCACCATGTCAGTGCCGACGGTTATTACAACGGCCGTAAAGTGACGGACGCGAAAGTCAAGCATTAGCGGTTTACGTAACCTCCCGACTGTTGTGCGCGAACGGTATGACGCAACCCACCCTGCCCCAGCCTGACCTGCCGCTGGCGATTGATGCGATGGGGGGCGACCATGCCCCGAAAATCGTGATGCAGGGGTTGCAGATCATGCACGGGAAACAGCCGGACCGCCGGTTCCTGCTGTATGGTAACCAGAAAACACTGACGCGTTACTTGGCACATCGTTCCATGCAGGCGCTGGCGAAGCAATGCGAGATCATCCACGCGGAAGTCGCCATTTCCAGCCATGAAAAACCTTCCGTCGCGCTCCGCCAGGCGAAAAACAGCTCCATGCGCCTGGCCATCAAGGCGGTGCGGGACGGCCATGCCTGCGGCGTGGTTTCCGCCGGGAACACCGGCGCGTTCATGGCGCTCTCCAAAATGGTGCTCAAAACCCTGCCTGGAATATCGCGGCCCGCCATTACCGGCCTCATGCCCAACCGCGGCAGCAGTATCGTCATGCTGGATATCGGCGCCAACGTGCAGTGCGATGCGAACGATCTGTATCATTTCGCGCTGATGGGCGATGCGTATTCCCGGATCCTGCTCGGACAGGCCAATCCTTCCGTAGGCCTGCTGAATATCGGTTCCGAAGAAATGAAAGGGCATGAAGACCTGCATATCGCCGCCGAAATGCTGCGCAAAACGCCGAGCGTCCATTTCCGGGGATACGTGGAAGGGAACGACATATGCAACGGTGACGTGGGCGTGGTGGTGACGGACGGATTTACCGGCAACGTCGCCCTGAAAACGCTGGAAGGCACGGCGCGGTATTTTTCGCAGGAACTGAAACGGGCGCTCAGCAGTTCGTTGATGGGAAAACTGAGCTACCTGTTGGCCAAACCGGCCTTCGTCATGATGAAGCGGCGGCTGGATCCGCGCCGCTATAATGGAGCGATGTTCCTCGGTCTGGACGGTATCGCCGTCAAAAGCCACGGCGGTGCCGACGGGTATGCGTTCTATCATGCCATGAAAACCGCGTATCAACTGGTCGACGCCCGCGTCAATACGCGCCTTCTGGAAGAATTGAAAAAACACACGGCCCCCCTTGACAATCCGCGCAGGCGAACTGATGATGCCGGGACGGAACAGGTGAGCGCGCAGGCGTAAAAGGCATGAGGCAGAACATCATAAAAGGAGTGGGGGCGTACGTGCCCGAGCGGATCGTCACCAATGACGAACTGGCGCAGACGCTCGAGACGTCGGATAGCTGGATACGCGAGCGGACGGGGATCGCCCGACGCCATATCGCGGCGGAAGGAGAACTGACGTCGCATCTCGGTGCGCACGCGGCCCGGCAGGCGCTGGCCAACGCGGGGCTCGACCCTTCCGACATCGACCTGGTGATACTGGCGACCGCCACTCCGGACGAAACCTTCCCGGCGACGGCGACGCGCCTGCAGCATCGCTTAAGCATTGAAAAAGCGGCCGCGTTCGACGTGAACGCGGCCTGCAGCGGATTCGTCTATGCCCTGCACGTGGCGGACGCCCTGATGAAAACGGGAGCGTATCGCCATGCGCTGGTGGTGGGCGCCGAAATCATGTCGCGGGTGGTGGACTGGCAGGACCGGCACACCGCTATCCTGTTCGGAGACGGGGCAGGGGCGTGCGTGCTTTCGGCGGAGACGGCGGATTCGCCCGCGACGCCTCGCGGGATTCTCGCCAGCATGATCGCCTCGAACGGCACTTACGGCGACCTGTTGCATACGGACGGGGGCGTGGCCCTTAACCAGCGCGCCGGGGTGCTGCGTATGGAAGGCAAGGAGGTGTTCCGCCATGCGGTGGAAAAAATGAGCGCAGCGGTGGAAGAGCTGGCGGCGCGGGCGGGAGTGGCGCTCAGCGAGATCGACCATGTGGTACCGCATCAGGCGAACGCCCGTATCATGACGGCCTGCGCCCGCCGTCTGGGACTGGATGAGAAGCGTCTGGTGATGGCGGTGGAGGAATATGCCAACACTTCTTCCGCTTCCATCCCCTTAGCACTTGCAAAAGCAGCGAAAAATGCTACTATCCGCTCCGGCGATCTGGTCATGCTTACCGCTCTCGGGGCGGGTTTCACATGGGGCAGTTGCCTGATTCGCTGGTAGAATAACGCAAGGAAACGAAAAAGTAGAAAGATTATGACAGGACAGACCATCACCCGCGCCCATCTGGCGAACGCCGTTTACAAGGAACTGGGAGTGTCGCTCGGCGAATCGGGCGATATGGTGGACGCCGTGTTCGAGGAAATCACTCGCGTACTGGCCCGCCATGAGCCGGTGAAACTCTCTTCGTTCGGTACTTTCAACCTGCGCTCAAAAAAGGCGCGTATCGGCCGCAACCCCAAAACCGGCGTGGAAGTGGTCATCACGCCCCGTACGGTGCTGTCGTTCAATCCCTCCAACCTGCTCAAAGACCGTATTAACGAGCTGGATAACAAAAGCGGCTGATTTTTTTGGCGATATAGTCATTCCGATTAAAAACCGTACGGTTTTTGTCGGATAAAATGACTATAACCATATATTTTATAGTGTTTTTATCCGAAAATCTCCGTACGGAAATTATTCGGAAACACTATAGTATCGTCCACGCTGCCTCATATCGGCAAAGGCCGGTATCCAGCTTCTGCTCTCCTTGGTGCACGGTGATGCTTCGCCTCATACGTATTTTTGCCGGGAACCGGCTTACGCCGTTACGACCATCTCTGACGTCCCGTTAACGGTATAAGTTATTTTCATTGAACTAAGAACCAGTCACGTAAACCCTTTTATGCAGCTGCAAACGGTCAATTTACTGCGATTCGATGCTCATGTACCTTAAGTACACTGCGCTTCGAGTCTCGCAAATCAACCATTTTCGCTAGCCTAAAAAGGTTTACGTGACTGGTTCTAAAACGCCCCTTTCTTCCGTCTTTGCCAGTTCCTCGGTATGACGGGCGTGGTCTTCGATGTCGCTGCGTAGAATCCGTTCCAGCTCTTCGCGGCGCGTCTTGGCGAAATTTACCAGTAACGGCTCATCTTCAAAAAACGCGAAGGACTCCTTGAGGGTCGTCTCGTCGTGATGCTTGAACTGCTTCGCTTTATGCTGCACTTCCTTCGCATCCCGCCCGAGCGCCAGCATGACGTGCTTGGCGACGTCCAGCGAAGAGTCGAACAGTTCCCGCTTGAAATAATCCACCCCCAGCTTGTGCAGCTCATAGGCGTGCTGGCGGTTATGGGCGCGGGCGAAAATTTTCAGTTGCGGAAAATGTTCCTTGGCCAGCCGTACGATGTCTAAGCACGCCTTCACCTCGTCCACCGCCACCACCAGCATGCTGGCATCCGCCGCACCGGCGTTGATCATCAGGTCAAGGCGGGTCGCGTCCCCGTAATAGCCTTTGAAACCGAACTTACGCAGCAGGTTGATCTGGTCGGGATCATGCTCCAGTACGGTGATCTTCACCCCCTGACCGGAGAGAAAGCGCCCTATCACCTGCCCGAACCGCCCGAACCCGGCAATAATGATCGGATGTTTTTCATCGATCACGTCAAACGCCGGTGCGGAGGTATGCTTACGCAACACCTGCGGTGCGATCAGGCGGCTATACGCCAGCATAATGACGGGCGTGGACGTGATGGAAAGCGCTACGATCAATATCAGCGACCGGGTTTCCATGTCCGGCAGCAGGTTGAGGCCCGCCGCGAATTTCAGAAGTACGAACGCGAACTCCCCTCCCTGGCTCAGGCACAGGCTGAACACGTAATCATGATGGGATTTCAGGCCGAATGCATAGCCGAGGATAGACAGAATGACGGCCTTGACGACGATCAGCATCAGCACGATGCCGAGCAGCGAAAAAGGATGGCCGGCGAGAAGATGAAAATCGATTCCCATGCCGACCGTGATGAAAAACAACCCGAGCAGCAATCCTTTGAATGGTTCGATATCGGTTTCCAGGGAATGGCGGTATTCCGAGTTGGCCAGCACGACCCCTGCGATAAACACGCCGAGCGCCGGGGACGCGCCCACCCACTGCATGAGCAGCGCCACTCCCACCACCAGCGCCAGGGACAGGGCGACGAACACTTCCCGCAGGCGCGTGCGCGCCACTTCCCGGAACAGATAATACAGCAGGTAGCGACCGACCAGAATAATGGCGACGATCGCCAGGATGACCGCCACCGCCTTACCCCATCCCGGCAGGGTGGAAATGATCGAATGATGGGTGCCCGGCAGGGCGGAAGCGTCATGATCCGGCGCCAGCAGCGGAATCAGGATCAGGAACGGAATCACGGCCATGTCCTGAAACAGCAGGACGGCGAAGGAGGATTGACCGACTTTCGTGTTCATCAGGTTCTTTTCCTGAAGCATCTGCACCACCAGCGCCGTCGAGGAAAGGGAAAGCGCCATCCCCACCGCCGCGCTCAGTTGCCAGCTGTACCCCATCATGACGCCGATCGACGTGAACGCCGCCGTGGTGCATACCACCTGCATCGTGCCGAGCCCGAGGATTGCGCGCCGCAGTTTCCAGAGCACCGAAGGCTCCAGTTCCAGCCCGATGATGAACAGCATCATGACCACCCCGAATTCCGCGAAATGCATGACGCTTTCGCTATGGCCGATCAGCCCCAGACCGAACGGCCCGATCGCGATGCCCGCACCGAGATACCCCAGCACGGAACCGAGTTTGAAACGGCTGGCCAGCGGCACGGCGAGACAGGCCGCCAGCAGGAATACGAAAATATCGAACAGGGTCGCGTTATTCATGAGGCTGTCTTACGCATACGGCCTCATTTCATCAGGCTGCCGAGCAACCCGCGCACCAGCCTGCCGGTAATCTGCGTCGCCAGCGTCGATCCGGCGCTGCGCAGCGTGCTTTTGATCAACGCCTCGGTAAAGGTATCGTTACGGCTGTATCCCAGCATGTCGCCGCGTGGCTGGTGATGCGTCTCTCCCCCGGAAGCGGCCTGCGGTACGATGGCAGGAGCCGCCGTTGCCGCGGACTGTGCCGCCGCCTGCGCCCGCGCTGCAAGCTTTTCTTTGGCGGAATCGCGGTTGAGCGGCGTGTCGTATATGCCGCGCACCGGACTGTTCTGCATGATGCGGGCGCGTTCTTCCGCGGTAATGACGCCGATGCGCGAAGCGGGCGGGCGGATGGTCGTACGCTGCACCAACTCCGGTACGCCGCCCTCCCCGAGCGTGGAAACCAGTGCCTCGCCCACGGCAAGGCGGGTGATCATGTCCCCCGTATCGAACGCCGGATTGGGGCGGAACGTCTCCGCCGCCGCCTTCACCGTTTTCTGGTCTTGAGGTGTGAAAGCGCGCAAGGCATGCTGCACGCGATTGCCCAGCTGCCCGAGAATGCTCACCGGGATATCCTGCGGATTCTGCGTGATGAAATAAATGCCCACCCCTTTCGAGCGGATCAGCCGGCAGACCTGCTCCACCTTATCCTGCAACGCCGCCGGGGCGTCTTTGAACAGCAGGTGCGCCTCATCGAAGAAAAACACCAGTACGGGCTTGTCGGGATCGCCGATCTCCGGCAGTGTTTCGAACAGTTCCGACATCAGCCACAGCAGGAAAGTGGAATACAGCACCGGTGAACGGATCAGCGCCTCGGCCGCCAGCACGTTGATGACGCCGCGCCCCGTCATGTCGGTACGCATGAAATCATGGATATTCAGCGCCGGTTCGCCGAACAGGCGATCCCCTTCCGCCTGGTCGAACTGCAGCAGTTTGCGCTGGATGGTCGCTACCGTCGCGGCGGACACCTGCCCGTATTCGTGTGCTATGGCATCCGCTTCCTCCCCTACATGCTGGATGATGGCGCGCAGATCATCGAAATCAAGCAGCGGCAGCCCTTCCTTATCGGCGATGGCGAAGGCGATGGCGAGGACGCCTTCCTGCGCGTCGCTCAATTCCAGAAGGCGGGTCAGCAGGAGGGGACCCATGTCGGAAATGGTGACCCGCACCGGGTGGCCGGACACACCGAATATATCCCAGAACACGGTAGGGCTGGCGGCAAAGGCGAAGTCACGGATACCGATTTCCGCGACCCGCCCGTCGATCTTCGGACTATGCGTCCCGGCTTGCGAAATCCCTGCGACATCGCCTTTGACGTCGGCGACGAACACCGGTACGCCCTGACGGGAAAACCCTTCTGCCAGTGACTGCAGGGTGATCGTCTTGCCGGTTCCCGTGGAACCGGTGATCAGGCCGTGACGGTTGGCGTATTTCAGCGGCAGGGTCTGGAACTGTTCGCCCCCTTTGCCGATCAGCACCGCTCCTTCGGGATCGAGCGGCGTTTCCGGGGAAGCGGGGGTGATGACTGCCGTCTCAGCCATATATAATGCTCATGTCAATGCGCCAGTTTCACGGCGTTGTTATGAGTGATGAATGCGTGATAGGGCAGGTTTCCGAGAAAGCGGTACAGCACGAACGAGGTCAGCAGGAAGGTTAGGGCGGCGGAGAGGAAATACCCGTATCCGTAATACGCGAAACCCAGATGCATGCTGATGAGGGTAAAGACGATATTGCTGATCAGGAAGAAAAACTGCAGCCACATGACGCGGATACGGCTGTCGAAATAGGAAAGCAGGATCATTTCGAACAGGGCCAGCACGTGCAGCATCCCGCCGAGCGTGCCGAGCCTGAAAATACCGATCTGGCGATAATTGATATTGAGCGCCCCGAGAATCTGTGCCGCCAGCACGATGGCGAGAAACGTGATGGTACCCTGTACCACCATGAAGGTGCGGGCATGGTGCAGGACGCTGTCCGCGAGTTTCCGCCCGTTTTCACGAATGCGCGAGAGCGGCTTATGCTCCAGAATATCGTCGTAAAAACGGCGGTAGCGCTGGAAGAAATTCGTCTCCACGCTGAACACGAACACCGCCATGGACGGGACGATGGTAACGTAGGCCAGGAACATGGCGCTGTCGTAGTCCGGATACATGATCATCTTGCTGGGCAGCATCGTGCGTTCCGGCGCCCACCACATGATCAGCTTGTCGATCCAGATCGCCAGGTTATAGAAGAACCCGCCCCATGCGAGCTGCTTGTAACGGCGGAAAGAGGACAGCATCCCGAACGGCGACTGGTATTTGTAGGGATATTCGGCGAACACCTTGGCCACCAGCGAAAACACGATGACCATGATCCCGGCGTTGAACCCGTTCAGCATGCCCGCTGCGCCGTAATCGGTGCGCAGCCACTGGGCCAGCAGTACGGCGACGAGCATCCCGATCCCGTAAGACCAGTTTACCGCGTGAAAATCCTTCAGCCCCATCAGGAACACGCCGAGCAGCCACACTAGGGTCAGCAGGAACAGGTTGGCGACGGCGGAAACGCGCAACGCCAGCGGCAGATCGAAGTAATAGCCATAGAAGAAAAGCGCGAAAGGCAGCTGGATGGCCAGCGTGATGATCATGCAGCCGAGCAGGGTGGAAGGCACGTTGGTGACGTCCTTCGCGCTGACCGCATCGGCGATGTAGCGCGTGATCACCATGAACACCGGGGCGGAAAGCACCAGCGAGGCGGCAAGGTTGTAGATCAGGATGACGCGGAAATTGATCAGCTCGTCATAACTCAGGAAATCGGCATAGAGGATCGTGATCCCCGCAATCGCCAAGATGGTGAACAGCCAGGGCCCCGCCGCCGCCAGTCCTGCGCTCACATACGCATGAACCACGCCGATCAGGTTGTCCCTGTCCGCCAGTTTTTTCAGTTCGAAGCCGATGCCTGCCATGTTTTTTATCTATAAGTAAAATGCTGAACCCCCGGTACTATAACCTGTTTTCGCTTTTTTTCAACTTCTTAAATCAGCGAACTGACACGTCTCATGTGCGAACATGCTCATTTATGAGAAATTGACGTTAAAGAAAATAATCAGGTTCGAAACTTTATGAATACCTTGATAATGATGGCTGCATTAAAAATGAGAGTGATACATGACGATAAACAACGGGAAAAACGTAAATAAGGAAATGCTCGACGGTACCCTCACCGTGGAATCCCATATGCACCCCATGGAAACCGGCATGGGCGGAGTGCTCGGCGCTGCGGCGGGTATCGGCGGCGCAACGGCGGCGGGAGCGCTGGCAGGGGGTGTTGCTGGACCTCTGGGCATGGCGGCGGGCGGCATGATCGGCGGAATCATCGGCGCGCTCACCGGAAAAACCGTTGCGGAAGCGGCGAATCCTACGGAAAACGCGCACTGGAAAGAAATGTACGATGCCTGCGAATACGCGGATAAAACCGTGGGCTATGAGGAATATAAGCCTGCCTATAAATACGGAGCGGCGGCGCGTGGTCATTATCCGAACGCTGCGTTCGACGAAGTGGAAAGGGAACTCGGAAACGGTTGGGAAAATGTTCGGGGAAAATCCGGTTTGGTCTGGGATGATGCAAGGCATGCGGCGCGGGATGCGTTCAACCGCGGTCTTTGATAAGGACGAAAACCGGGTTGCGGGTAGAATACGGACTCAGGTTATTCTGTTATCTGTATTTTAAGGAAATTTCCAAAAAAAGGTGGATTTGGACAGAGAACGATTTGGACAGAGAACTTTGAACCGGCACTACTCCGCTCCTTCGGAGCTTCGAGGGACACTCTCACGCCTGAGGTCGGCTTCACATGGCTTCGCCATCGCAGCGGCGAACCATCCGAAGCCAAAGGCGTAAAGTGGTGGGCGATAATGGACTCGAACCATCGGCCTCCACGATGTCAACGTGGCGCTCTAACCAACTGAGCTAACCGCCCTTGCCGAAGCGTAGCGCATCATAAGGATTATGGCCCGCTTGTAAAGCGTTATCGTGGAAGTCACTGCATTGCCGCTATGTCGGGCTTGACGCCGTTCCAGTCCTCGACCGGCACGGCGGTGAGGGAGTTTTTCGGGCTTCCGTCGATGATCTTGTCGGAATAGACCAGGTAAACCAGCGCCTTGCGCTTGGCGTCGTAAAACCGTACCACCTGCATGGATTTGAACACCAGCGAGGTATGTTTCTTGAACACGATTTCTCCGGGTTTAAGGTGTTGCTTGACATGGATCGCTCCCGTCTGATGACACGAGATCGACGCCTCGGATGGGTCCTCCGCCACGCCGATCGCCCCGCTCCAGCCGCCTTTGTCAGCCCGTGAGAGATAACACGTCACGCCGTCCACCAGAGGATCGTCGAATGCCTCGATACGGATCTTGTCGTTGGGGGAGAGCAGTTTGAACACGGTGGAAACCGAGCCGATCTCCTCGGCGTATGCCGTGTTCAGCACTACGGTGGACAACAGGGATAACAGGGCGAAGAATCGAAACATGCGGGCGCTCAGGTGGTGAGGAACTGATACTCCGATCCTTCTAGCACGATCGCCGTCAATCTGCCAGAAGCATATGCGCCGGTATCGATCCCGATACTGCGCTCGCGGATATGGGGCGCCTCGAAGATCGTATGGCCGTGGATGATGGTCTGGCCGATCGTGACCGGGCGCTGCAGGAAATCCTTGCGGATGGTCAGCAAATCCTCCGCAACCTGGTCTTGCAAGGCGATATGCGGACGCAGCCCGGCATGGACGAAAATATAATCTCCGCACACGTGATGCAGGGGAAGTCCGCGCAGGAACGTTTCATGCTCGATTGGAAAAACGCCCGCGAACCGGCGCCGCATGTCTTCCGACAAGGCATGGTCTTCTTCCGGAAACACAGGATCGATGCCGTAGCTCTCCAGCGTTGTATCTCCCCCCCAGGGATACCAGTCGTCATACGACAGCATCCCGTCCAGAAAACGCAGCAGCGCCCATTCATGATTGCCCATCAGGCAGAGGACGTTCGGCTCGGCTTTCTGCATGTCAAGCAGCGTCTGCACTACTTCTTTCGAGCCGGGGCCGCGATCCACGTAATCCCCGAGGAAGATGATCTGCGCCGACTCGACCGGATGCGACTCCCTGTGCTCCCTGATCCGCTCCCGGATCTTTTCCAGACAGTCTTTGCGACCGTGAATATCGCCGACCGCGTAGATGCGCGCGCCCGGCGGCAGGCAGGCAGGCGAATCGGGAATGGCGGTTCGGTGGGCAAATCGGCGGAACATGTCTCTTGACTATGAAAACTATCGAGTGACTTGCCGCATTATACAATGTTATGAATGGCCTTGCCATCATGAAAAAGGAAGGATGTATGACACAGCAGGCGGGCATAATTCAGGGAAAGTCGGGCGAATGGGAAATGGTGATCGGGCTGGAAGTGCATGCGCAGGTGGCGTCGAACTCCAAGCTGTTTTCCGGATCGGCCACGGATTTCGGCGCGGAACCCAACCACCACGTTTCGCTGGTGGACGCCGCCATGCCGGGAATGCTGCCGGTCATCAACGCGCACTGCGTCACTCAGGCGGTGCGTACGGGACTGGGACTGCGGGCGGAAATCAACCAGCGCTCGGTCTTCGACCGCAAGAATTATTTTTACCCCGACCTGCCGCAGGGCTATCAGATCTCACAATATCTCGATCCCATCGTCGGCAAGGGAATCATCCATGTGGAGCTGGAGGGTGGCAGAGAGAAAGAAATCGGCGTCACCCGCCTGCATCTGGAGCAGGACGCCGGCAAATCCCTGCACGACCACAGCCCGACCGACAGTTTCATCGACCTGAACCGCAGCGGCATCGCGCTGATGGAGATCGTCTCCGAACCGGACATGCGCACGCCGGAGGAAGCGGGAGCGTATCTCAAGAAACTGCGCAGCATTCTCCGCTATCTGGAAACCTGCGGCGGCGACATGGAAAAAGGGGAAATGCGCTGCGACGCCAACGTGTCCGTCCGCCGGCGCGGCGAGACGGCGCTCGGCACACGCTGCGAGATCAAGAACCTCAATTCCATCCGTTTCGTGATGCGCGCCATCCAGCATGAGGCGGAGCGGCAGGTGGAACTGCTGGAAGGCGGCGGGGTGGTCGACCAGGAAACACGGCTGTATGATTCGGCGAACAACGAAACCCGCACCATGCGTTCCAAGGAGGACGCGATGGATTACCGCTATTTCCCCGATCCCGACCTCTTGCCGCTGATCCTGCCCGACGAGATGCTGACGCAGATCCGTGACCATCTGCCGGAACTGCCGGACGATAAAAAAGCCCGCTATGTCTCCGAATACGGCCTGACGCCTTACGATGCCTCGGTCTTGGTGGCGGACCGCGAAGTGGCCGCGTATTATGAGTCGCTCGTAGTGGTCGCCGATCCCAAGCTGGCGGCGAACTGGATGGCGGGGGAACTGTTCGCACGGCTGAACAAGATGGAGAAAACCATCGGTGAATCCCCCATTTCGGCGGAATCGTTCGCAGGACTGCTGCGCCTGATCGGGGATAACACCATTTCCGGCAAAATCGCCAAGGACGTGCTGGACCGGATGTGGGAAAGCGGGCGAGGGGCGGCGGAAATCGTGGAGAGCGAAGGCTTGACGCAGGTGACCGACACCGGCGCTATCGAGCGCGCTATCGACGAGGTATTGGCCGCCAATCCCGAAAAGCTGGCGGAATATCGCAGCGGCAAGGACAAGCTGTTCGGTTTCTTCGTCGGGCAGGTTATGAAAGCCTCCGGCGGCAAGGCGAATCCGCAGCTGTTGAATGAGTTGCTGAAGGCCAAACTGTAGCTCCCTGTGCGCTGCAAAAATAAAAATTAATTTTCTATTCAAGTAAACGCTTGATTAAGCATTAATACTGTTTTATGGTCCCGTCCGACAACGACCAGATAAGGATAAAAAAACCATGACGATTTACGGAACGATTACCGCTGACAGTATTGTCGGGACCCTAGGGGACGACAGCATCCTGAGCGATGAAGGCAACGATACGATTTCAGGCCGTGAAGGCAACGACACGCTGTTCGGCGCGAAAGGCGACGACGTGATCTACGGCAATGACGGCAACGACGTCATCGGCGGCGAAGAAGGCAACGACACGCTGTATGGAAATGCCGGTGACGATACGCTCTACGGCCACCGCGGGGATGACGCCCTCTACGGCGGTTCCGGCAACGACGTGATCTATGGCGGCTCCGGACATGACACCCTGGACGGCGGCGGCGGTGACGATACGCTGGACGGCGGCGCGGGCGGCGACCAGATTTCCGGCGACCTCGGCAACGACCTGATTTACGGCGGCGCCGGCAACGACACGCTGCATGGCTGGTCCGGCAACGACACCATTTACGGCGGTGAGGATAACGACCTGGTCACCGGGGATTCCGGTGATGACTCCCTCATCGGCGGCGGCGGAAACGATACGCTTTCCGGTGGCACCGGCAACGATACCATCGAAGCGGCGAGCGGCAACAACCTCATAAGCGGCGACGGCGGCGCGGACAGTCTGCGCGGCGGCCTCGGCAGCGATACGATCGACGGCGGCACGGGCAGCGATACCATCACCGGCGGAGCGCGTGGCGATCTGCTCACAGGTGGTGCGGGCGCCGACGTGTTCGTCTATAACACGTTCACGGAAAGCACCCGGATTTCCGGTGCGGTCGATACCATCACCGATTTCGAAACCGGCAAGGACAAGATCGACCTGCACGCCCTGCAGTATTTTACCGGACTGGAAACCCACGACGGCCAGACCGGCCTCGGAGAACTCCGACTGGAGTTCGATGCGGCGCATAACCAGACGCATCTCATCAGCGACCAGACCAATCTGGATATCGCGCTGGACGGGCACGTCGCGTTGACGAACAGCGATTTCATCTTCTAGGCGATAGTACCGTTCGTTATGACGATCAGCTGGGAATGCGGACTCGCGTTCCCAGCTGTTTTTTTGCATCTGTGCGTTTGTTTTTACGCGAGTGAAAGCCTGCATCCGGTCATGTTCCGGCTGAATTTACTCCGTAGCCCTGACGGGTTCCGCCTTCGCCGGAATGACGCCTTGCCTATGGCCGGTTAAACATGGAAGTCTCGCCTCAAGACCCGAGCGAACGATCGCCATCGACCGCTGGTGGCGAAATCCAGGCGCCACGCGCATTGCCTTGGATGAAAGTTTCATCCGGCCACACGGGATGTTGCGAAATCCGCGAGGGAAAGGGGAATTCTATCGGCTGGACAGATTCGCGCACCACCCGGGTTTCTTTCCGCATCAACTGCTCGACCGCATGTTTCGAAGCGCAGACGCCTCCTTCCATACAGCCGATGCTGAGCCTTCCGTCCCCGGTCATGTGAGGAATGTATAGTCATTCCGATTAAAAACCGTACGGTTTTAATCGGATAAAATGACTATAACCCTATAATTTATATTGTTTTTAACCGAAAATTTTCGTACGAAAATTATTCGGAAACACTATAAGTGCCCGTGAAAGCGATAGGCTGGTTTTCCATCGCCGCTTCAATCCTCGCACCCAGCGTTTTTAACGCGGGATAATGATGAAGACCCGGCGCAGCCCAGCAATGCTTCCCTTTTTCCGGGGCAGCATAAGTGACATGTTCGCAATCGCGCGGCTCGAACAGATCATCGGCGGATCCGCCCGTACTCTCAGCGTAGAGTTCGGTAACCCGCCGGATGATGTCATCAGGATTTTCCTCCTTTTCATGATGCACGAGAAACGTGACAGAATGTTCGGTCGGCATCCAGGCCTGAAAACCATGCGCGGAAAAAGTGCAGCTCCGGTCTATCCGGACGTCCGGTTTCAACTGCACGGTACATTTGAGCAGGTTATCGGTGTAGGGCAGTTCCTCCATCGTGCGCAGCAGGTCGTCAGGCAGTCCAATGGATTCCAGCCCCTGAATGGAGGACAGCGCGTAGGCCGGCACGGCCAGGATAATATGATCTGTATGGACAATCCGGGAATTGGTGAAATGCAATATGGTCCCTTCGTCGCTTTGCCGCAGCCTTTCCAGTTTATATCCGATGTGGAACGCAACTCCGTTTGCCGAGAGATACTCCCGTAACCGCTGAATCAGCCGTTCCGTACCTCCTTCGATCCTGAAGCCGTAATCTCCCGCCAGCACCGCGTCCTTTTCCGCGAATTCGTTGATGAAGCGAAACGCCGAGATTTCCGACACCGGCCGGCCGCATTCCGCCGCAAATACGCCTTCCACTACTTGAATGACCTCGAAAAAATCCTCTTGTCCCTGCATTTTAGCGCGCTGATTTACTTCCCGGAGATAATCTTTCATCGACATGGCATCGAAAACCGAGGCAAGTGCGCCCGTGCAGTCCTTTTCTATCGCGGTACGGTCGGCGTGAATAAGCGCCTGCAAAGGCTGCAGTGCTTTGAGGAAATCATGCGTTTCCGGTACGGTGCCGTCGGCATAATGATAGCGTGGATGATTCTGGTCCGTGGCTTCGATCAGCGGTAAGTCGAACGCCCGGCACAGGGCAATCAGTTGATGATGGTCGCCGTAGACGAATTCCGCTCCGAGATTGACGGTCTGACCACCCAGCCGCCCGCTTCTGATTCTGCCTCCGAGGCGGGAATCTTCTTCGTATATGCGGATGGCGTAGGGATCACTGCCCTGTTCGATCGCATAATAAGCCGCCGTTAATCCGGAAATACCGCCTCCGATAATTGCTATTGACCGAGTAAGAAGAGGAGTTGCCATAAAAAAACTATAAAAAATCTATAAGAGTTACTATAAACTCTTTTTTAAGATTTATTTATGATTTATTTATGAATGTTAATTATCTATTTAAAACTGACTAATGGAGAATTAGAACCAGTCACGTAAACCTTTTTAGGCTAGCGAAAATGGTTGATTTGCGAGACTCGAAGCGCAGTGTACTTAAGGTACATGAGCATCGAATCGCAGTAAATTGACCGTTTGCAGCTGCATAAAAGGGTTTACGTGACTGGTTCTTAGAAAAGCACGTCTTTACTTCCAGATAGTGCGCTGTTCATTTCCGCATATCCGTTGCCAGCCGGCTTCCGACCTCGCTGTCCATGCTGGAAGGCAGGGGATCGGCAGGATTCAGGATCCACGCCGCGATGTCGCCATTGACCATGGCGGCCTGCCGGTCGCGCGTCAGCATGTGGAAGCCGTGCGGATAGTAGGCGATACGCTGATCCCGCAGTCGCTCCATCGCATTCAGGACGGGCGGTTTGGGAATGACTTCGTCATGCGCTCCGTAAAGGAACAACGTGGGGAAGGGGAGATGCTCCGCCTGCCGGTACGCTTCGTCCATCAGCTGCACGATGCCGTAGAGCGTATCGAAGCGGCTTTTTTTGATCACCAAAGGGTCGCGGCTGAGTTCCCGCAGCATGTCGATATTGTCGGAAGGACGGATATTGAGGTTCTTGCCGCCGACTTTCATCGACGGGACGGTATGCGCCGCCACCCAGAGCGGCGCCCGGTAGAACCAGCCCATACTGTCGCCGCCCCATAACGCCGGAGCGATCAGGATCAGCCCCTTGGTCTCAGCCGGAAGCGCCCCGGCTTTGGCGGCGAGCAGCGTCACCGCCCCGCCCATGCTCTCCCCCATGATATAGAGCGGAACCCCCGGATACCGGACCTGTGCCGCTTTCGTGACATCGCCCAGATCCCGTATCAGATTCTCTTTACCGGGCCAGACCCCGAATTCACCCGAACGCCCGTAGCCCCGCTGATCGTAGGCAATGACCGCGATGCCCTGCGCACGCAACGTCTCCCCGACCCGGCGGTAGGCATGGCTGTAATCGTTGAAGCCATGCAGGGCGACCGCCACTGCTTTGGGTGGGCAATTTTCCGGCAGCCAGGTGCGCATGGCGAGCGTGGTGCCGTCGCTGACCTGAATAGTATCTTCTTGCATCACGGAAGGCTGAGCCGAGGGTGTGTAAGGTTGGGATACGGGTGCGGCGCACGCGCTTAACAAAAGCAGCAGTACAAGAGCGGGCAGCAGGGTGGAAAATGTGGACATCGCCCACAACAAACACTGAAACGACTGAAAAAAGCAATAAAATCGTAAGGATTTTTATGGTAGGCTTCAATCATATGCAGGATATCGGAAAAATGCTATTGCAGGACTACCGGCTGACCACGGCGGAAATCCTCTATCGCCTGCCCGATCATCCGAGCCTGCTGCAGGCCTATATCTGGCAGGACCTTGATCTCAACCCCGACTTTCCGGTCCTGAAAAAGTTTCTCGCGTTCTGGGACGCGTCTTTGGAAGGAAAACTCTACGCGGTGAAGATCGCTTTCTGTGACGATGTGCGAAGCGGGGAATACCGGAACGTTCCGACCTCGCTGCTGATTCACTAGGAACGGTAATTCGCGTTGATGCGGATATAGCCTTCCGTGAAGTCGCACGTCCAGACGGTCGCCTCGCCCACGCCTACGCCCGCATCCAGCGAAATGACGATCTCAGGGCGTTGCAGGTAGGCTTTGGCATCCGTTTCGCTGTACGTTCCGGAAACGCAGCCGCCTTCCGTAATGACGAGATCTCCGAACCGGATGACCAGTTTATCCGTATCGATCCAGCGCCCCGCTTTCCCTGCGGCGGCGACGATGCGCCCCCAGTTGGGATCACCGGCCGCGAGGGCCGTTTTGACCAGCGGGGAATTGGCGACGCTGAGGCCGATCACGCGGGCGGACTCATCGTCTTCCGCTCCCGTAACATGCAGGGTTACGAACTTCGTGGCACCTTCCCCGTCCTTGATGATGAGCGTGGCGAGTTCCTGCAGGACGCTTCGCAGCGCCGTCTTGAACGCTTCCAGCAGCGGGTCGCCGGCGTTGTCGATCGAGGGGTTATCCGCTTCCCCCGTCGCTACCAGCAAGACGGTATCGTTCGTGGAGGTATCCCCATCCACGGTGATGCAGTTGAAACTTTTTGCCACCCCTCGCGTCAGTAGGGGGCGCAGCACGGAAGCGGGCAGGGCGGCGTCGGTCACGACATAACCGAGCATGGTCGCCATGTCGGGCGCGATCATGCCGGAACCTTTCGCGATGCCGTGGATGGTCACGGGAACACCGCCGATATCCGTGGTCTGCGTCACCATTTTCGGGAACGTATCCGTCGTCATGATGGCACGGGCCGCCTGCTCGAAATGTCCGGCATCTAATTGTTCATGCAGCGGCGCAATCGCTTCCAGCATGCACGGCACCGGTAGGAATTCACCGATGACGCCGGTGGAGGAAAGCATCACCTGGTCGGGAGCGCATCCCACCGCCCGGCCGACCGCTTCCGCCAGTGTCCGCACGTCGCGCACCCCCTGCGCCCCGGTAAAGGCGTTCGCATTGCCTGAATTGATGAGCAGCGCCCGCACGCTCCCGTCCTCGGCAGCGCCCCGGCACCATGCGACAGGTGCCGCGGCGGTCAGCGAACGCGTATAGACCCCGGCCACCTGCGCTTTTTCCCCGAAAACCATCAGCACCATGTCGTCACGGCCCTGGTAGCGGATGCCTGCGCCGATCGTCGCGATCTCCACGCCTTTCAGCGGGGCCAGGGCCGGGTATGTTTTAGGGGCGAAAGGGGAGATATCTGCCATGGGAACCTGTTTACCGGCTAAACGAACGTGAATACGTTAACCAATAACAGTTTTTCGGGAAAGTGCCAGACGAAAGAGTGATGATTCAGTTCGAAAAGCCGGCGGGGTGTTTCGCCGCCCCCTTTAGAGGGAGCCGAAGAGCGCCTCGGCGCGATTCGGTGGGGGGGCCGCTATCCGAAAAGTCCCCCACCAAAACACTGCCTTGTTTTGACTCACCCTCAAGGGAGAGTTGAAGCCAGCCCAGATGGCGCACTTCAACATGAGTCACTACTGACGAAAGATGGATTATAATTCCGTCCAGCAGTAATGAGCGCTAAGCGGCCAACCCATGGTGCGATCGACGATATAGGAAGCGACCAGCGTGGCGTTCAGCTTCGTATGCGCTTTCATCCAGCCGTTATGCGCGATCTTTTGCCGTTGGCCGGGATGCGCAAGATAGAAACGCAATTTGTCCGCCAGTTCTTCGTAAGTGCTGAAAAACACCATTTCCTCTTGCGTAAACAGGGTTTCCTGCGCGAAGCCGCTCTCCGTGAACGTCAGCAGGCCGCAGCCCAGATACTGCGCAAGCCGGTCTGAGGAATAAAGGATTTTTTCCTCTTCCGTTGCGACGATCACCTCGCCTTTCGTCGTGGATTTATGACTGAGGTTCAGCCCCATCGTACATTGACCGACCGCTTCGTAGAACGCCGCGCCGAACAGTTCCGGCACGCGATCGAACCCGTGGAAGGAACAGCGCAGCTCCGGCAGTTGCGCGCGCAGGTAGCGGGGAATGAGCAGGCGGTCGTTGCCTTCCTGCGACCCGGTGGTGGTGGTGGCGCGCACCGCGTAGAACAGGTCGTACGGGGTGCGCTCATGCTCGAAAGCCCGGGCGGTTTCCAGCGCGGGGTCGATGGGATTGGGAATGTAGAAAGCGGCGTGCGTCGCGGTGGCGTAGCGCTCCAGCACTTTTCCGCCGGTGGTGATGAAACTCGCATCCACGAAGGGAATGCGGGTGCGGATCGCCGCGTCGTTCTCAGGGCGAAACAGCGGATCGACGTTGAACTGGGCGAGGCGGAGCGCCGGATGTTCATCTCCGAGCGCCCGCAGCGTGTCGTTGGTGATGATGTCCGCATGGCCGAGCAGAAGCATATGGGGCTTGAAATAACGCGCCACCTCCAGCAGCCGGTCGTTGCAGTGCGCATCCCCTCGCCATTTGGTGCCGAGCAGGCCGGAACTACGCGCTGTGTCCCGGTCACTGAAGAACAGCGCGTTATGACCTGCCCGGATCAGGCCGTGCTGCAGCTTGCGCCCGACATCGTAAAACCGACGTCCCCGGTGCTTTTCATTGCCGTTGCCGACATGCAGGATGCGTAAGGGAGAGGTCACCGCGTCTGGGAAGGCGGCAGATCCTGACGGGTAACGGGGGCAACCGGCGCGGCAACCGGCGTCCGGGCCCCCGGCGTCCGGGCCTCCGGATTCTGGCTGCCCATCACGCCATTCAGCAACGGCATCAGGCTATTTTGCGTGTTTTGTGACTGACGGCGCGGTTTCTGGTGATTCGCCGCCGCCTGCATTTCTTCCTTGGTCATGAATCCGTCATGGTTCGTATCGGCCTCGTCGAACCGTTTCGCCGCGGTATCGATCGCTTCCTGGCGGCTGACCTTGCCGTCATGGTTGGTATCGGTGATGTTGAACATGGACTGCATCAGCATCCCCTGCACCGCCCCCTGGATCTGGCCGGAGTCGATCTGGAACTGCTGCGCCCGTACCGCTGAGGGCGTCATCAGCACGGAGAATGAAAGGAGAGCAATAAATGAAGTCCGCATAAAATTCCTGATGAAATAGTGTTGGTTATAAAATTAATGGCACAGCGCCCCGAGTTTCTGGTAGGCGGCATTAAAACCGGCGAGGGAATAACTGTCCTGCGTATGAAATCCTTTCGCCCCGACGCCTTTGACGGTGACGGTCTTGCCGTGTTTCATCCGGGCCACCATCGCCTTGTCGGTGGCTGCGTCCTTCGTCCAGGCGCGGTCCGCCTTGGCGAATAAATGGTACGCCGTCCTGTCCACAACGACGACGATGTCGCTTCCCTCGCGGTACGGGTAACCGGAAGACACGCTCACCTCGTCCCTCTGTGTCGCTATTCGCGTCACGAGGAATAAGGGATCCGCTCTGCCTTTGTCATTGCCGGTTTGTTTGACCGGTCCGCTCGCAGCGTAGCATTGTTTGCCGTCCGCATCCCCGTAGGTGTAGGCCCGCCAGTGTTTGGCGGTAAAATGCAGCGTCTGGGCGTTCGCGACGCCGCAGGACATCAGCAGAGCAAGGCCGGCGCACCGTATCACCATAGATCGTTTCATGGCTTCCTTCTATGATGGGTGAGGAGGCATCTGTCAAAGGAATGTTTTAACGGTTAAGCCATGCAAAAAACGCATACCAGTGATGCGCTGGAAACATCACGGAACTGTCACACATTTTTCACGGGTTTTGGATAAAATAAAAGGGTGGAAATCCCTCTCTACTCCCGCTCGCCCTATACGGCCTCCTATCCTGTTTCAACGCAGGCGCCCCGGCATTCCTGGCTGCTCGGCGCTAACAGCGACGTCAATGAGAGCGCCAGGTTGTATACGGACCCGTTCTCCATTCAGGAAGAACGGAAAACGGGCGGGGATCCGCTGTATAAGACCCTGCCGGGCCGGTGGTTCACGCAGGGCGTGGCGCGAGGCCTGACCGGCGCGGCTTTTTTTACGGCCGGCTGTTACATGCTGAAGGTCTGGAAGCCGGGCGTGGATGTCGCGGACCAGCACTGGCTCGCCAAAGGACCGCAATTGCTGTCGGAACTGTTCGATACGGTGTTGACCGGGCCCCTGCAGGCGACGATCGGGCATTTCACTTCACCGGAGGAAGCGAAGGAACTGCTGCGTTTCAATAAATTCGTCGCGAAACCGCATATGGTAGAGGAAGCGCTTAGGCCGGGCGCACCCGTCTATACGGTGGCGGAGACGCATGGCCTCACTTACGGCCAAGAAATGGTCAACCGTACCTGGCAGTTCGCGTCCGGCAGTATCGGCGCGGCGCTGGGACGCAACCTGGTGATGGCGCTCGATCCGAACTATAAGAAAAGCTGGATGCATGACGACGGCATCGACTGGAAGGATTTCGCCGTATCCTCGTTGAGGCAGACATGGAAGATCCTCTCCTACGACCAGATGGAGGACTGGTTCGCGGCGCCGTTCTACACGGTGCAGCTGAGGCTGGAGCGGGGAATGTATCATAACGGCGTAACGGCCGGTTCCCCGGACAACGCCGCCATGTGGAGCCTGCAGAACGATGGATTCGGCGCGGCGGAACGTGTCGCCCTGAATGATGGCGGCGCCACGATGGAAGGATCTTTTCAGGGTACCGGCGCGCGGGACCTGCATGACCGCTTCACGAAGTATAATTTTTACACGCTGCTCTACCGGGATCTCTACAACCACGTGGCGCATACCGCCTCCAGCATTCGCGAGCGTGGCTGGGGCGATCATTTCACATTGCCGGAAAAACCGCTGGAATCCGCGTCGCACGGAGCGGTGGAAGGCATCAAATACCTTACCAAGAGTTTTATCAAATCGCAGATCTACATGGCCCCGGCGATGCTCGCCTTCTGGCCGGTGCGGGTCAGCATGGGCCGTGCCACGCATACGATGGTGGACAATGCGAACGGCCAGCTGATCACGACGAAGCCTACCCGCGCCTTCGACGTGACGAAACCCGACCAGAAATTCGTGGAAGGGGGTGTCACCGTTCCCTACATGGATATTGCCGCGCGTCCGCAGGATATCCGGGACGGTACGCCCCTTTACAGTAATGCACGGAAATTCAGCATCCATGACGAGCATTACGATCCGTACGCCCAGCCGAAAGGGATATTCGATACGGCGATCGCGCCCATCGGGAAGGCAGGAAACAAGTACGCCCACTGGCTGGATGAGAACGTCGCCCAGCCGGTGGCGACGACGCTGAGCGCCCATACCGGCATCGAAGCCGATCGCGCTCACCTCGAGGCATCCTGGCTGGCGAATAATTTCGCCACCACCCAGCTGGCCTACACCGGCTATATGGAGGCGAAATATGAAACGGCCCAGATGTGGGATACGCCGGTGATGGACGCGGCGGCGTACCGCTTTACGGACGGGCTGTTCGCACTGAACGCGAAGGAAGCGTGGGCAGGCCTGAAGGACATCGCGCACGTCGTGACGTTCCAGCCGGTTTCCGAAACGACGGCGGCTCACATCGGCGAACCCCGGGGCCCGATCAATTCACGCTACGAAGCGCGATGTAGAACTGATGAGAAGCAGACCGAGCTGTGGGTGGAGGAAGAAATTGAAAAAGTGGCAGACGTGGCGAAACTGGAAGGAATTCCGCTTCCCACCGCTCGCGTTGAAGAAATAAAGCATCAGGGCGCGGCGGCGGCGCTGGCGCTGCAGCAGGAACAGGAGAAAGACCGGCTGATCGCCAACGCCGTGCTTCCTTTCAACCGGAAAAAAAGCGAAAGGGAAAATGCGGTGTCACCCGGAATGGTGGTCGGTGAGCGCGCGTACCAGCTTAAACAGGCGCTGGAGGAGCGTCAGAGAGGGGAGAGTCTGGTGTAGTACCTGGATTTGGCGCTGTATTGATGACGGTTTGTTTAAGGGAAATATGAAAGCATGTATGAAAAGAAGACGGATTTTATGAAACGACACTGTGCTAATTCTACTCTCTCGTGTGCCCCCCACGTGGTACGGAAGGTGCCGCTGAAAGCCTGAAACTCGAAGCTTCAGGCGGTAAATGCGTGGCGGAGGCGGCCGGTAAGGTGCCATGCTCGACGGTGACGCGGGTCATGTCGAAGCGCAGGCCGTCCAGCAGAGCCTGCATCTGCGCGTTCTGCGAACTGTCGCCGGTCGTGTCGATGGAAGAAGAGACGGTATCGCTCACGTGATGACCCTAAATCTAAGTCTTATGAAATATCATGAAATTGAAATCAGTATTTGACCTTCGCCTATTATAGCAAAGCCATCAATAGAAATTATGACAATTCAGTTAAGATTAAGTACAGGTCAACTAAAATATAGAATATATTAAACGGTTATTGGGCGTTTTTAGTTCGTTTTACGAATTTTCTCGAACTTGAAATTTTCCGCGTAGGATTTAGGCAGCAGATGGCGGGCATGAGGTTCGAGGAGCTGGTAAGTCAGACCATTCGCCTCCGCATAGGCGACCGCCTGTTCGGACGTTTCGAAAAACAGGTCGAACTGCTGCTGCGTATCCCGCTGCCCGACCCATCCCATCAGCGGCTCGACGAACTGCCCTGAAACGGCTTTATATTCCAGCTTCCACCGCTTGGTTTTCGCCAGCCCCGACTGCATGGCGGTTTTGGCGGGCTGGTAAATCTTGACGTGCGGCATAAGGACCTTGCTGGCTGTTCCACGCCATTTCATCATAAAAGAAGGGTTTGCGCAACCCGCTCATGCACGCGAGAGCAGAAAAATGCCTTTTTCACCGAACAGGTTGGTGACCCAGGGCAGGGTGGCGAGGAAAGAAGGAAGGGCAGGTGCCGTCAGCACATGGCGCCGCTCTATTTTCAAATTGAGCATTTCTGTGAAGGCAACGAAATCCCGCAGGGTGCAGAAATGAATGTTCGGGGTTTCGTACCATTGATAATCCAGTTGCGAGGTCACCGGCATCCTGCCGTGCCACGCCAGGTACCACCGGCTCTGCCAGTGCCCGAAATTTGGAACGGAGACGATGACGTGTTTCGCCACGCGAGCCGCATGGCGCAGCGCCGCGACCGGATCCTGCATCTGCTGCAGGATCTGGTTGAGAATGATGAAATCGTAGCTGTCGTCCGGATAATGCGGCAGGTCTTCTTCCGCGTCCCCCTGAACGACCGAGAGACCGCGCGCGATGGCGTCCTGCACCTTGTCCTTGTCGATGTCGACGCCCCGTCCCTGCACCTGCCGGTGGCGTGCCAGCCACGCCAGCAGGTTCCCTTTCGCACAGCCGATATCGAGCAGTTTCACGCTTGTGGGAATCATTTCGGCGATGATCTGAAGGTTGGCGGTCAGTGGGATGGGTTCGTTCATTGGGATAACCGTCATATGATCCCGAAAGATGCGCAATAATAGGTGGGAATGTCACCTGTTTTCTCCAACTGCCGTTGCAATGCCGCAGGTGAACCGGACAGAGGTTTGAGTACCCCACCCGAAATAAGCAGCGTATCCAGTCCGTAGGCATTCCCACCACGGATATCGGTCAGCGGGTTGTCGCCGATCGCCAGAATACGCATACCGTCCGGTAGGCCGAGTGCCTGCACCGCCTCGGCGTAAACCGCTGGATAAGGCTTGCCGATATACGTGACCTGCCCGCCGATCGCGGCGTAGTAATCGGCGATTTCACCGGCGCAGGGGTAGACGGTGCCATCTATTTTCACGACTTCACGGTCGGGATTGGCGCACAGCATCGGCAGGGAAAGCGCCCGCATGGCGTGCAGCTCGCCGTGCAGCTCTTCCAGCGGCTGAAACGGATGATACTGGCCGACATTCAGGACGAATTCCGCTTTTTCAAGGGAATAGGTCCGCGTGGCGGCGATTCCTTCCAGAATATCCGTATCCTCTTCCTCGCCCATGAAATGGAAACGCTGGCCGCTATGATGCAGCGCGATATGCCGGTACGTCACCTCACCGGAGGTCACCAGACCATCATACGCCTCGTTCCCGATACCGAGCGCCTGCAATCCGCGGATGGAACGGCTCGCCCGCCTCGGCGCGTTGGAGAGGATCACCACGCGCTTTCCGGCGGCGCGAAGGGCGGCGAAACTCTGCCTCACCCCGCTATATAAAGCGCTGCCGTCATGCACCACGCCCCAAAGGTCGATCACAAACCCGTCGTAGAGAGGAATAATATCCTGAACGGAATCAATAGCCTGCATCGTTTTCCTAACTTCTGAGCGCATATCCTTCCCCCCGTACGGTTTGCAGATACAGCGGGCGGGCCGGTTCCGTCTCGATTTTCTTGCGCAGGCGTGTCACCAGGACGTCGGCGCTGCGCGAATTGGGTTCTTCTTCGCCGGACGCGATCGCCTCGCTCAACGCTTCCCGGGACACCGGCCGGTTCAGCTGTTCCGCCAGGACCAGCAGCAGGTTCATCTCGCTCTCCGTCAGGTGGACGGGCGAAACACCCCGCATCAGCCGGCGTGCCTGCACGTCGAGCCGGTAGTCTCCGAACGTGATGAACGGAGAAGCGGCGTCACTTTTGTGCATGGTGCGTTCCAGAATCCTTCGGGCACGCAGCAGCAGTTCCTTCGGCTCGAACGGCTTGCTTAAGTAATCATCCGCGCCCGCTTCCAGCCCCGCGATCCGCTCCGCCGCTTCTCCCATCGCGGTCAGCATCAGGATCGGGGCGGACTGGCCGGAGACGCGCAGGCTCTGTGCCAGTGCCAGTCCGCTCTCACCTGGCATCATCAGGTCGAGTACGATAAGGTCCGCTTGAAAATAACTCAGTTTCACCCGCGCGTCCGCCGCATGTTTCGCGACCGTCACCAGCCAGCCCTGCTCACCCAGATACCGCGCCAGCAGTTCCCGCAGCCGCGCGTCGTCATCCACCACCAGGATATGCGGAATGATACCACCCGTCTCACCCTTCATATTTACGCACCCTGATATACCAGGCCCCCTCGCCGCCGTGCAGCGGGGACGCCTGGTGAAACGCGATGATCATCTGCCGCAGCGGCGGCTCGGCGCACCATTTCGGCAGGGCGGTGCGCAGGACGCCGGCTTCGGTTACCCGTCCCTTGCCCGTAATGACCAGCACCAGCCGGATGCCTTCACCGTACGCGGCATACATGAAACGTTGAAACGCGTCGTATGCCGCCGCCTGTGTCATACCATGCAGATCCAGTGTCCGCTCGACCGTCACCTTCCCGACCCGGATGCGGCGCACCAGCTTCGCATCCAGCGTCGGCAGGGTGCCCGTCAGAAAAGCGGCCTGCATTTCCGACAGCCTTATCTGAGGAACGGCAGGCTTCATATGCGTGAACGCGGGCGTAACGGACGGCGGTACTTTCGACTGCTGCGTGGCGGGAAGGGGGATCGTTCCCTCCGTTGCCTGCCGCCACGCTTCGCTATCTTCCAAAGGCATCATGGCATGACCCTCGGCAGCAAGACGTAAAACGCCGCGTCGCTTTTCAGCCTGCCCGCCAGTTCACCCGCTTCATCCCCCACGCCCGTATAGAGGTCCGCCCGTAGCGCCCCGCGAATGGCGCTGCCGGTGTCCTGCGCCACGGCGATGGCGTTATATTCCCGGCCGTCCGGGAAGTGGGTTTCCACATAGAGTAACGCACCGTAATCAATGTGGGCCGGATCGATGGCGACGGAATGCTGGGGGGTCAGCACCGTGCCTTCCGCTCCCTTGACGGATTCTTGCCTGTCGCCGAGCGCGAAAAAGATGTAGGACTGGTTACGCCGCATGACTCCCTCCGCCTCGGCGGGATGCGTCTGTAGCCAGTGACGCAGCCACTGCATCGACATCTCTTCCGGCTTCGCCGTTCCTTCCTGCACGAACCGGCGACCGATCGCCGTATACGGAAAATCGTTCTTTCCCGCGAACACCAGTTTATGCGTTTCGCCGTTGTCCAGATGCACATAGCCCGATCCCTGGATATGCAGGAAGAACGCATCGATGGCGCTGCTCACCCACAGCAGTTCCAGCCCCCTGCCTTTAAGCGCTCCCGATTCGATCTCGGCGCGGCTGTAGCGCGTGCGCAAGGCCTCATCGGGCCTGCGGTAAAGCGGTACCGGATACGCGGCGGAAGGATGCGGGCCGCCTTGCAGCGTCGGAGTGTAATATCCCGTCAGCAATCCTTGCTGTGCGCTACCGTCGCTTACGCGCCATACGTTGAAGCGATGCTCAAAAAAGGTTTTTGCGTTTGCATCGGAAGTGTGAATAGCTGAGGTACAGACCGCCGCCCATGTTTCACGTGAAACAATGCGGCCATAGGCGTTCAGCGGATGGGTGCGCGCCTTTGCGCAGCTTCGCTGAAATGCCTTCAGTCCTTTCGCCGCCTGCGTTTCCGACCATCCCTGCAACGCGGAAAAAGGGACCGGATGCAAAGTGGCGGCAGATGCCGTAGCGCTGTTTAAAACCATGGCCGCCATCATCCCGTAAAACGCCCTGTGCATTACGTCGCGGTGACGGTCCAGTTCGGATTGGGGGAGCGCAGGTCACGCGCGAACACCCATTCATCCTCCACCTGCTCGATCGCGGAGGTGGAATCCTTCACCGTCTCGCCTTTGCGGGTGCGGTTCACCTGGATCTGCTCACTGACGAAACGCACCATGACGGTGGCTTTCTTGTTTTCGACGCTGATCGTTTTCGCTTCCGCTTCCAGAATGGAGATAAGCGTGGTTTCCGCGAATTCGTCGCTGGTACTGCGCTGTTTCATCTCGGTCTGGAACGCATCGAATAAATCCTTTGAAAGCAGCATCTTGAGCGTCTCCTGATCATTCTTGGAAAATCCGTCCAGCACCATTTCGAACGCCACTTTCGCCCCGTCCATGAACGCTTTCAGGCGAAACCCGTTATCTTCCTGCCGGATCGCCTTGACGCCTTCCTTCAATGCGTCGGATATGCCTTCGTCCGGTTCCTCTTCCGGTATCACGGGCGCCCGCTCCAGCTGCTGCGGGGTGAGTTCGATCACCTTGCTGCTCTGGTCGAACGTCGCGTCCCGCATGGAAGCGGGGTCGATCCCCGCATCCTTCCCCAGGATACCGTACAGCCTGAGCAACACGAACACCGCCACCGCGGCCAGCACAATCAGATCAACGGGCATGGTCCCACCTGCAAAAAATAAATACCTGATGACCTGTATAACGTGCCTGAAACAAATTCGCACCCCTTTTATGCTTCACACTTCCGGCAAGCCGATTTATAGACATAAGGATGCAGCGCCTTCCCATCATCGGCATCACCCTGGACTATGAGACGGCGGCGACGTATTCACGTTATCCGTGGTATGCCCTTCGCGAAAATTATGCGGGCTCGATCGCGGAATGCGGAGGCGTACCTTTCGCCCTGCCGCACCATGCGGAGCATCTGGAAACCTACCTTGGAACGATCGACGGGCTGGTGGTCACCGGCGGCAATTTCGATGTTTCACCGGAGCTTTACGGGGAGGCGGTGGTGAGCGAAACCGTCACGGTAAAGGACAGGCGAACGCGGTTTGAATATGGCATGGTACGCGGCGCGCTTGCGCGAAATATGCCGATCTTCGGCATCTGCGGCGGCCAGCAGTTGCTCAACGTAGTGCTGGGCG
This sequence comes from Rickettsiales bacterium, assembly GCA_965248995.1. GTDB lineage: Bacteria > Pseudomonadota > Alphaproteobacteria > Rickettsiales > UBA998 > CBDFKY01. Next base: position 110,294 of record CBDFKY010000022.1, read on the forward strand.
GCACATTGATCCAGCATATCCCCGACATGGTGAAGAGCGAGATCCGGCATGAACAGCCCAATCCCCGCCATGAAGCGGGGCATAGCGTGAAGCTGGTCGAGGGTACGCAGCTGGCAGGCATGATCGGTGAATTGGAAATTCAGGTCAACAGCGCCCATCATCAGGCGGTAAGCCGCGTGGCGGATGGCGTGCGGGTGAATGCGGTAGCGCCGGACGGGGTGATCGAGGGCATCGAATATCCGGCTCACCCGTTTTGCATCGGGGTGCAGTGGCATCCGGAATTTTTTGTGAGCGTGGCGGATAGGACGATGATTCAGGCTTTCGTCCACGCCTGTACGGTCTACCGAAGCGGACTTATTTAAGGCCGAGCGGTTTCCACCGTTTCGGCTCCGTCTCCAGCTTATCATTGAACCGTACCGCCTGCGGCTGCGCCGCCCTGGCCGGTTCCGGCACCGCCGGCGTGTTGGCGCCCGCCCCGTTGCTCGCCACCATCACGATGCGCTCCACCCGGTCGGGATGGCCATAGGGCAGTTTTCTACCCAGCGCCACCAGATCATGCGGATGACGCTGCACATGCAGGTTGCATAATCCGGCCTGACGGACGAAATAACCGAGCGATTCCGCCGTATAGCCGCTTTTATGGATGCGGGTGGTGTCCCCCGCTTCGATGATCCGCTGGAAACCGTACATGATGTCCACGGCGGTGATGACCCCGGCCGGTGAGCGGAAAATTTCCGCTTCCCCTTCCGCCCTCGCCAGGTAATTGGCGGCCAGCTGCATGTCCGGTACGGAAACCAGCAGCTCGCCGCCTTCCTTGAGCATCCGCACCGCTTCCTTGAGGACGGACGCCGCTTCCGGAAAACTCAGGCGCTGCAGGAGATGGTTGATCCACACCCCGTCCACCGAATCATCCGCAATCTGGGCAATGGAATGCAGGTCAGAGACCAGATCGGGTGCGGCAGCCGAGTCCCGGTCGATCCGTACCTCCTCCCATGCGTCCAGCGGGAAATGGCGGCTGAGCGTCCCTTTCACCGCCGATTTCCACCCTAGCGAAACAACGATCTTCTTGTTCGTTTCCGGCAGGGCGAAAGGTTTCGCCTTTTTCAGTGCGGTTTTATATGCCTGAAGTTGGGCGGCTTTTTGCTGGTTTTTTTGTGCGACGGGGGATTTGGTTGCCATCAATGTCTACCAATTTATTTTTGAGAAAAAAGAGTTAGCAGTTTATCTAACATTTCTGGCTTGTTATCTAACATTTCTGGCTTGTTATCTAACATTTCTGGCTTGCCTAACACATATCCTATACCCACAAATGCAGCACTACCAATGCTTCCCCATAGCTTCAGTTTATACCACAACTGCGCATTTAGTGCGTCAAAATCTTTTTTAGATAGATGGGTTTTCTCAATTTTTTCAATGGTTTGTTCAAGCTCCTCAATCGCATAGCGAAGGGCGCTGGCTTGATTATCTTTCTTGAATGCCTCAGCAATCTTGTTATGGTTATCCGCTTTCATCAAAGCGTAATAACATGAGGGTCACTCGTTTTCAAGAAAACGTTTTCTTGCTTTCCTATCAGTCAGTAAAAGGAAAAGAGCCTCTACTTGTGCCTGCGTTGCACCCGCTCGCAATAAACGATATTCCCAATAACGCTCATCAAATTTTTCCGGGTGTGCAGAATACGCATTAAACGCATCTTCAATCCCCTCTGCAAAGGATTGGCTGAAACCACCTTCCATCAAAATCTGTACATTATGTGATGTGCGCGTATTCATGCTTGTAAGTGTATGCTAACTGCTTATACGCCGCAAGATAAAATCTACTGTGAGTCAAGATAAAATCTACTGTGAGTAAATAAATTGCCTTATAAAGGATTATTCCCTAAGCCGCTTTTAATAACTCTGGAAACTCCGAACTTGCATGACGCGCCATCATTACCTCGTGGGTCGGTGGAGGATTTTTGCGCTCCGCAACATCGGTAATCAGTTGCATATGGAGGGGCAGCAACTCTTTCAGCGCATAGTGATCGATGATCGTCTGGCGGGCAGCCAGCCGCATCTCTCGCATTCCGTCCTTCGCTTCCAGCACGCGGATAACCTGCTCGGCCACTTCCTGCGGCGAGAAGAAATCGGCCAGCAGGGCGTTCTGGCCGTGCCGCATCACTTCCTGTACGGGATACGTGCGTGATCCGACCATCGCGCAGCCGGAACTCATCGCTTCCATCGATGACCAGGACAGCACGAACGGATAGGTCAGGTAGATATGCGCCGCCGAAATCTGGAACAGCTTGATCAGGTGGTGATAGGAAAGCACGCCGGGGAAGATCATGCGGTTTTCGTCGAGCGTCACTTCCTTCATCATGTGATGCCGCCACGTCTCGCCTTTTTTCAACTGCCGTCCGTAGCTGACTTCATCGGCGCCAATGGCAAGGATGCGGCAGTTCGGGCGGGCTTTGAGGATGATCTCCGCCGCCCGCATGAAGGTCGGAAACCCGCGATACGGTTCGAAATTGCGGGCGATGTACGTCACCGTTTCCTCACCCGGCCGGTACGTGACGCCGTTGATGACCAGTTCGGCATTCGCATCCGGCGCACAGAAATCGGTATCGATGCCGTCATGCAGTACCGAGATGCGGGGCCTGTATTCTGCCGGGTGGAGGCTCTGCTGCCATAAGGTCGGGGAAATACCCCAGTCCATGCTCTCCAGGCTCAGCAAATTGACGATGTTCTTCGCCCGCACCCGCGCCGCGTCATCGGGATGCCTCGGTTCCGACGGATCGAAACCGACATCCGCGCCGGTGGCGCGATAATAAAATTCAAGGAAACTGAGGATCGGCGAATCGGGATAGATATCCTTCAGGAACAGCGCGTCGCCCCAGCCCGGATGCGTGCAGATCACGTCCGGTATGAAACCTTCCGTGGTTTTCAGCTTATGGCACATGCGCCATACTTCCTGCCCGGCCAGAATACCCCGTTCCGTGCCCGTCAGATACCGGTGCGTGGAAGGGGAGGGCTCCCGCGGAACCTCGTATTCCGCCTTGTGTACTCCCGGCAACTCGAAATTCTTCGGCTTGGTCAGGAACACCACCTGATTGGCGGGATCATCGGCGAATGCGCGGCACAGATGCTTGTATTGCCCCGGCATGTTCTGGTGGAGGAAAAGGATTTTCATAAATATAGGCGCTCCGTGAAGGAGGTTTTTTAGCATAGGGGGCTAGAAGTTTCTACTGTCAAAACGGCTTTACCGTTTTGCAATAAAACCTGTTGAAAGATTTCACAAACCCGTTTAAGACTCACCGTTCTGTTTTTCCTGTACGTATGGAAGGCAGAAAGAGTGATCTGGTAGCTCAGTTGGTAGAGCATCTGACTTCAAATGTAAGGGGTCGCCGCGTGGAAACGCGCGGATGAGAAGATGTCAAAGTCGGGGAACCCGTCCACGTTGCGGTGACGGCAATCCCGAGCCAAGCCTTATAGCCCCTCTTCATAAGAGAGCTGTAAGGAAGGTGTAGAGACTGGACGGCATCCACCTAAGGCCGCGTCAAGCGGTGAAGGTGAAGGGACAGTCCGGGCCACGAACGTTTCTGCGGTTGCGGGAATGGCGGCGAAAGCCGAAGTGGTGGAGTTAATCAGAGGGTCGCGGGTTCGAGTCCCGCCCAGATCACCAGTTTTGCCCGCGCCCTGCGCGGTCTTGCAAAACTGAGTGTCCTTCGTAGCCTTGGCGTAGGAGGACTGACGCAACCATTCGATTTTTTGATAATTATCCAACCTGCTTGCGTTACGCGTCCGCTTTTGCCATAACCGTGCGTGCAGATCAGGGAAACGCGACGCATGATACATCATCAGGTAAAAGGAAGAATTTTATCCGGTATCCAGCCGACCGGCGCCATGCATCTCGGTAATTATCTGGGTGCCATCCGTCACTGGGTAGGGTTACAGCGCGATTATGACTGCCTGTTTATGCTGGCCGACCTTCATGCCATCACCGTACCGTATCAGCCCGCGGACCTGCGCCACTGCATCCGCACCACCGCCGCGACGTATATCGCTTGCGGCATCGATCCGGACGTCTGCACGATTTTCGCGCAGTCCACGATTTCTGCTCACACGGAACTCGCCTGGATTCTCAACTGCCTGACGCCGCTCGGCTGGCTGAACCGGATGACCCAGTTCAAGGAAAAAGCGGGGAAACATAAGGAAAGCGCCAGCCTCGGCCTGTACGGCTATCCGGTGCTGATGGCGGCCGATATCCTGCTTTATCATGCCACCCACGTGCCCGTCGGGGAAGACCAGAAACAGCATCTGGAACTGGCCCGCGACATCGCCGGAGCCTTCAACCGGTGTTACGGAGTCGAACATTTTCCACTGCCGGAACCAATGATCCTGGGTGAGGCAACGCGGGTGATGAGCCTGCGCGACGGCAGGAGCAAAATGAGCAAGTCCGACCCGTCCGAAGCGTCGCGCATCCATTTGACCGATGACGCCGAGACGATCGCCGCGAAAATCACAAGGGCCAAATCCGATATGGAAACCGGCATCACTTACGCCCCTGAAACACGCCCGGAAGTGGCGAATCTGCTCAGCATGTACGGGGCAGTGACGGGGAAGACCATTTCTGAGGCGGCGGAGGAAAATGCCTCCTTGAATTTTTCCGCTTTCAAGGCGAGAGTCAGCGAGGCGCTGATCGCTCACCTCGCGCCTATCCGCCGGCAATACCACGTGCTGATGGAAAATCCGGCGTATCTCGACGGGATCCTGTCGGACGGCGAAGCCAAAGCCCGCCTGATCGCGGACGCCGCGTTGAAACAGGTGAAAGACATCGCCGGCCTGTATCGGGCGAGGGCATAGGCGCACCATGTTCAAACTGGTCAGCGCGATTCTCGACCTGCCGTTTACCATCGTGGGCGGTATCTGGAAACTATTTAAAATGCTGCTCGGTCCCGCCCGGAAATATCTGTGGCTGGTGGTCTGGCACGCGGTGTATTTCTTTCTGGTCAAACCGAAACGGCTTATTTATCTGGGCGTGCTGCTGGTGTTCGCCCTCATCGGGTCGGTGATGTTTTTCGCCAAACCTGTCGATCACGGCGAGGCGCCGCCCCTGCCGGGCATGGAAGGGGAGAAAACAGCCAAGGCCGCAACCAATGGTAAAAAAGATAAAAAACCGCTTTCCTTCGGTTCCGTCGCCACGCTGCCGGCAATCAAAGGGACGATCGTCAACGGAAACAGCGCCTTTTCGGCGCGGCTGGTGGAAACGATGGATCCAGTGGACGTCCAGAGCTATTCCTCGTATTTTTACTATGCCATGAAAAACGCCGGCGCCAACCAGCCGTACCGCTGGATGGCCTCGACGGATCTGTTCGGGGAGATCACCGCCGAACCGCTGTTCACTTCCAGTTCCGGCGTCCATTGCCGCTATTTTTCGGAACTGCTCGGTTATCACGGCAAAGGCGAACGCTTCAGGGGTGCCGCCTGCCAGCGGGACGCGAACAACTGGTGCAAGCTGGGGCCGCGCAGTGCGCTGACCTGCGGGATCGAGAAAGCGAACGGATGGAAAGTATTCTTCAGTAAGTATTTTTGAAAAAGCATGTCATTCTGAGGCCACGCCGAAGGACTCTGCCAGTATGCAGAGATCCTTCGCGGTGCTCAGGATGACAGAAATCTTACTTTCACGCGGGGCTGACGGAAAGGGTCTGTTCGGTTTTCAGCAGCCCTTGATGGACGGCATTGGTCACGGCGTTTTTATAAAGATCGCGTTCGCTCACAAGAGCGTCATGATCCTTGATGGCGGTATCGGCTTTGTGCCAGCCTTGAATCAATCCCGCGACCGGCGCGATTGCCGCTGCGATTGCCACTGTCGCTCCTATTACTTTGAGCGGTGTATTTCTACTCCCCATCGCCATTGCGCCTCCGAGAAGCAATGGTACGGCAGCTATTCCATAGGCGCTTGACTTACCCAGTGCACCAGAAAGCCTACCGTTTCCATGATAGTTATCGTCTTGGTGGTTTTCCGACATGCGCTTGGCACTCCATAGATGGTGATTGTTTCTTTATGAATTGATCTTAACAACGCTTTGTTAAGAAAAAATGACGGTTTCACACTTACGCATAAAAAAAGCGCATAAAAAAAGGCCAGTGTTTCCACCGGCCTTTTTTGACGAGAGTTGATCGGCAGCCCTATCCGGTTTTCTCCAATAGCGAGAGGATTTCTTCTTTCAGCCGCAGTTTATGCTTTTTCATGTCCACCACTTTCAATTCGTCGAACGCGGGCGATTTCATCGTTTCCCGGATCTCTTTCTTCAAATTGTCATATTTATCCTGTAGACTTATGATATGCGCTGAAGTAGTCATGCATCCTCCTGTAAGCTGAAATGGCAGCGAGTGACGTTACGTTTCGCTGATAGGTTAAGTTAGTCCTTGTTTCTGGTGGGAAATGACTTGCAGGTCGCTATTTTCTCACCGGAAACACGAATATACCACAATTCTCGATGATCGCAAAACGCAAACTGTGCGCTACGTGCATATTTTTTGGGTAATCCATGCATTCCATGCATATCTCGACCGATGAAAATATCGCCTCGCTTCCGCTTCCCAAAGCCGTGCTGTTCGACTGGGACAATACGCTGGTCGACACCTGGCCGGTGATTCATCAGGCGCTGTTTGACACCATGACGCACTGGAACATGACGCCGTGGACGTTGGAAGAAGTCAAGCTGAAGGTCGGAAAATCCCTGCGGGACGCGTTTCCGGACATGTTCGGATCGGAGTGGGAAGCGGCGGGGGATTTCTACATGGATGCCTATCGTTCGCGGCATCTTCTGCAGTTGCAGCCCCTGGCCGACGTGGTGCCGCTGCTGGAACATGTGCGCCGCGTCGTCCCGTTCGTCGGACTGGTGAGCAATAAAAAAGGCGACAACCTCCGCAAGGAAATCAGCCATCTCGGATGGGAGGGTTATTTCGACGTCGCCGTCGGGGCAGGGGACGCGGAACATGACAAGCCCCATACAGCGCCTGCGAAAATGGCGCTTGAGCGTGCCGGACTGGCGATGGGAAAGGATATCTGGTTCATCGGCGATACCACCACGGATCTGGAATGCGCCACAGCTGGCGGCATGATGTCGATTCTCTATGGAAACGTGGAGGTGGAAAAAGGCATATACCGCGGTTTTCCGTTCGCCCGTCATGCAACCGATCATCAGGCGCTGCTTGCGCTTTTTAAAAACGCTTGCTAAGCTCGACGCGATTATGTCTCGTTTTTACTTCAGCCCTGCAAGGACTACGCCCATGAAACGCTCCCAGAACACTTTTTATGATTTCGGCCTGACCATCGCGATTATCGGCCTGGCGCTTGCCGGAATCGGCGTCATCGCGGAATATTACTGGTAAAGCGGAATAGTTCAGGCGCCATGTTTTTGTAAGGAAACAGCGGACCGCTCCGCACGACCCGTTTCCGCACGACCCGTTTCCGCACGACCCGTTTCTCAGGCGGAATGCTTGAAGCGCCCGCTATGCCGCATATGTAGGAACCATCGTATAAACCCTACGGTTACCGTGACATACAGCCACGGATAGAGAAACAGCAAGTCTATCCGTATGTCGTATTCCGGTGACATGGCACATTCATATATCGCATATAAGCCGAGCAGCAATGCGGGGGAGCGAATGGCGGTCTTATGAAAAAATGCTCTTTTCCCTAAAAATAACTTTGAGGGCAGTAAGGTAACCACCCCTATCAGCATTATAAAAAGGAAGCTTACGCTTATAAGCAGGTCCGCCATGGATCCTTTCTACGCCCGTTTGCGTTCCTTGCCTTTGAAATGCGCCCTTAGCGCCTCCACCAGATCCAGTTTCTCCCAGGAAAACGCACCGTCCGCCCGTGGTTCACGGCCGAAATGGCCGTAAGAAGCGGTGGGCAGGTAAATAGGCTGGTTCAGTTTCAGATGCTCGCGGATGCCGCGCGGTGAGAGATTGACCAGTTCACGAAGCGCGGCCTCGATGCCCGCTTCATCCACCAGCGACGTTTCTTCCGTATTGACGTAGAACGAAATGGGATGGGACACGCCGATCGCGTAAGAAATCTGGATCGTGCAGCGCTCCGCCAGCCCTGCCGCCACCACGTTTTTCGCCAGGTAACGGGCGGCGTAGGCAGCGGAACGGTCGACCTTGCTCGGGTCTTTACCTGAGAACGCGCCACCGCCATGTGGCGCGGCGCCGCCATAACTGTCGACGATGATTTTGCGCCCGGTCAGCCCCGTGTCGCCGTCCGGTCCGCCGATCACGAACTTGCCGGTCGGGTTGATGTAGATTTCCTTGTCCTCGCACATCCAGTCGGACGGAAACACTTCACGGATCACTTCCATCACCATGCCCCGCACGTCCGCCTGGGTCGCACTCTCGTCATGCTGGCAGGAAACCACGATGGACGCGGCCCGTACCGGCTTGCCGTCGGCGTACACCAGCGATACCTGGCTTTTCGCGTCCGGCCCGAGCAGCGGGTAACGGCCTGCGTGCCGGCCTTCCGACAAACGCTTGAGAATGGCGTTGGCATAGCAGATCGGGGCGGGCATCAGGCTTTCTGTCTCGTTGCAGGCGAAGCCGAACATGATGCCCTGATCGCCCGCGCCTTCATCCTTATTGTCGCCCGCATCCACGCCGATGGCGATATCCGCCGACTGTTCGTGCAGCAGGTTAATGACCTGCATGTTGTCCCAGCTGAATCCTTTCTGCGTGTAGCCGATGTCTTTCACCACCTGGTGCGCCACTTCGTTGATGGCGTTCTTGCTTAAGGACACGCCGCGATATTCCCCGGCGATGGTCAGGTGGTTGGTGGTGGCCAGCACCTCGATCGCCCCGCGCGCATACGGATTTTCACGGAGAAACGCATCCAGGATCGCGTCCGAAATCTGGTCGCAGACTTTGTCCGGGTGGCCTTCCGACACGGATTCACTGGTAAAGATATAGCTGCCCTGACGGCGGTTATGGGTATACATCACGGTAGTGGTTCTCCTCGAGAGATGAAAAAAAATCACGTGAGGAGGTTGCAATGCGTCTCGCACCTCCCGCTTAGCACGATTCGCCCCTGAACTGGTCCGGGACGTGGCGGCAAACGGATGAAATCCCCACAACGCCTATTATAAAGGGTGTCTGAAAAAACACAAGCCAAACATCGCGGGAAAAAAACATGGCTTTTTCCATGAAACTCCGTATTTTGAAACGCAATAATCAGCTTTGCCAAGGAATTTCCCTCCGTATGACCGATGCCGCCGACGCTCCCCGTTTCGCCCTGAAAGGGCAGTATATCAAAGACCTGTCTTTTGAAAATCCCCACGCGCCCGCCAGCCTGCTCGGCGTGAAGGATCAGCCGAAAGTGGATCTGAGCCTGGATCTGCAGGCGCAGCGTATCGATGAGCATCTGTACGAACTGGCCATGGTCATCAAGGTGGTCGCGGATGCGGAGCGCACCCTGTTCGTGCTGGAACTGACCTACGCCGGAATCGTGGAACTGGTGAATATCCCGCCGCACCTGCTGGAACGCGTTCTGCTGGTGGACAGCGCCTTCACCCTGTTCCCGTTCGCACGCCGGGTCGTGTCCGACATCACGCGTGACGGCGGGTTCCCGCCCCTGGTACTGGAGCCGATCGACTTCATGGCCCTGTTCGAACAGCGTAAATCACAGGAACAGGCGGCACAGGAACAGGCGGCGCTGGAACAGGCGGCGCTGGAAGGGGCGGATCCGGCCTCCGTCAACTGAAATCATCCTTTAGAGAGAAGGATCCATGACACCCGCCGCCCATCTGGCCGCCGTCACCGAACTGCTGGGCGTGTGCGAAACGTTCTGGGGAAACGGTGAGCGTAAACCCGCCGACCTTCTGGTGGCGGATTTTTTCCGCGCCCGGCGTTATATCGGTTCCAAGGACCGCGCTTCCATCGCGGGATTGTTTTACTTCATCGTCCGGCGCAAGGCCTCCCTCGCCTGGCTTGCTCATCAGTCCCAGCACGCCGCGTCCCCCCGCGTGCTGGTGATGCTGGGTGCGGCGTTTCAACAGGGGCTTTCGCTTAGTCAGATCGAAGAGCTGCATGGCGAAGGAAAATATGCGCCGCCGGCTCTGACGGCGGGGGAAAAAGCGATGCTGGGCGCGGCGCTGCGGCGCGGAGTGCAGGATGCGACCATGCCTCCGCCCGTCCGTTATAATCTGCCCGCGTGGCTCTGTGAAACCCTGAACGATACATACGGCGAGGCCACGCCTGCCCTGCTGGATGCGCTGATGGACGAAGCGCCGCTCGATATACGCGTCAACACATTGAAAGCGGTCCCGAAACAGGTGCTGCACGGATTGAAAAAGCAGGGTATTCATCACGCGAAACCTGCACCTTACGCCCCCGACTGCCTGAGACTGGCGCGCCGTGAAGCGTTGTTCTCCCTGCAGATGTTTCGCGACGGCTGGTTCGAAGTGCAGGATGAGGGCTCGCAGCTGGTCGCCTCACTGGTGGAGGCGAAGCCTAAGGAGCGGGTCATCGACTTCTGCGCCGGCGCGGGCGGCAAAACTCTGGCGATCGCGGTCTCCATGAATAACGCTGGGCGTATCCTCGCTTTCGACGTACATAGTGGCAGGCTGGAAGAAGCCGCCAAGCGTTTCCGCCGCGCCGGTGTGCATAATGCGGAAACCAGACTGATCACGTCCGAAACCGATGCCGGCATCAAGCGCCATAAACGGAGCGCCGACTGGGTGCTGGTCGACGCACCGTGCACAGGTACCGGCACATGGCGGCGCAATCCCGATCTGAAATGGCGCACGGCTCATTCGGATCTGGAAGAGCTGGTCGCATTGCAGCGCCGTATTCTAGCGTCCGCGAGCCGGCTGGTGAAAGAAGGCGGATATCTGGTGTATGCCACCTGTTCGCTGCTCGGGGAGGAAAATACGCAGCAGGTACACTGGTTCCTGCAAACGTATCCAGAATTCAGTGCCACGCCCTTCTCCATCGCCGGGTTGGCAGAAAGCGTGCATCAGTTGCAACTGTCTCCCGCAACCCATGGGACGGACGGCTTCTTCGTCGCCAAATTCCAGCGTGCCCTTTCGGAAAAAACGCAACCGCCCGCATCGGGAGACTTGACGGACGGGTCGTAGCATACTAAAAACCTTCCCACGCCGTTATGTGCCGGCTTAGCTCAGATGGTAGAGCAGTTGATTTGTAATCATCAGGTCGCGAGTTCGATTCTTGCAGCCGGCACCATATTTTTTTAAAGGTTATGCGAATAACATGATCGAAAATCTTTTATCTTATGATTTGGGGTAACGGCTGGGGTAACAGTTTGCCGTGTGCTACCTATTAGGCTGATATTTTGTATGAATTAGGCTGATATTTTGTATGACGTCAGGCACTAGGTAAAATAAAGCGTTGGAGTAGAACTCCTAGGCGTATAGCATGCTTTGATCACGTTTCTGGAATACCATCATCTACTTGCATGTTGATTTTCACCTCCTTTCAGTTTCGCACCCCTGTTCACTTCAGTATGTCTGGTTTCTCCAGTGAAGTGCTGGTTACGTGTATGCCGTTGACCAGCAGGAAAAGAAGCAAGGGAAACTGAACCAAATTACTGTCCCCCGCGCATTGCTACATCCAGGCGCGATGTATTCCCATTTCAAAAAACGCTACTTTTGTCGAAATGCAAAAAACCTCCGTTTTTACATGTCATCAGTTTTCAGGCATGAACATAACACAACAGGAGGAAACCATGCGGATATTATCACGAAAGCAACTGAAAGAACTTAAAGGCATCACTTATTCCAATGTCCACCTACATAGGCTTGAGAAAAACAATGCTTTCCCGCAGCGCATCAAGTTAAGTGCGGGTCAGCACGGTCGCATTGGATGGATTGAAGAGGAAATCGATCAATGGATTCGCGCACGTAGTATTGAACGGCTAAGGGGGCGAGTGTTGATGTCCTGCGCATATGCAAACATACTTAATCATATGATGAATTCTTTTTCACGGCAGGATATTTTATGACTGCTATCTCGAAGAAGCCGTCTGCATCCGCTTCCGAACCCTCAACGATAAAACCGTCAGGCAGTACCGAAAGGTTGCGACTTTTCTCATGCCACAAAATTGTAAGTACGCTCGATTTCACGAATTCCGATCTGGTGGAGGGATTTTTGCCGCGTTCTGGTATCTCGACTATTTATGGAGAGTCTGGATCTGGAAAAAGTTTTCTTGCGCTGGATGTCGGGATGTCGATCGCACGGGGTTTTCCCTGGCATGGAAGAACGTGCGAAGAAGGTCTGGTGGTTTACATAGCCTGTGAAGGTCAGGAAGGGATGAAAAAAAGGATTGCTGGTTATTTGCAGCATCATAAAATTCGACAAAATACTCCGTTCTGCTTACTGCCGTGCAGTGTGGATTTGCTTAATCCAAAAGCGGATGTGAATCCGCTGATCGAACAAATTAACGCCTGTGCTGAAGAATTTAAAACACCGGTGGTTTGGATCGTGATCGATACTTTGTGGCGGGCGATGGTAGGTGGCGATGAAAATTCTTCTCGGGATATGTCGGCGGTCATCTCGAATATCGGGTTGCTCGCTGAGGCATGCAGCGCGCATGTGAGCCTGATCCATCATTGTGGAAAAAATGGTCATCGCGGGATGCGCGGGCACTCCTCGCTCCATGCGGCTATGGACACGGTTATCGAAGTCCAGAAAAAGCAGAACCGTATATTGGCAACCGTTGTCAAACAGAAGGATGGCGCGGAAGGGATAAAAATGTCCTTTCATCTGAAGGAAATTCCTGTTCGTGACCGTTACGGAAATTTAGAAAAGAGTTGTATCTTGGAAACGACACTGATGACTGATCGGGAGGGTACGCTATCGAAAGCGCCGCAAGTGGCCCTGCGAGTCCTGAAGGAATGTATTGCCAAAAAAATCCCCAATTCAAAAGAGGCGCAATCTTTTGCGGATAAAGCGGGATGTATTCTGCTCCAAGAATGGCAGCAATGCTGCGATGACGAAAACATTTCCAATTCCGATAAGCCCGATTCCAAAAAAAGAGCATTTAAACGCGCTGTGGAAGCATTGCAGAAAGCGAATAGAATTCGTGTAATCGGTGACTATGTCTGTATGGTCAATGCATAAATTCTGGACAAGGTCAGACATATGTCAAAATATCTGAAATCCTCCATAACCTGTTATTCCGTATCAATTATAATTGAAGAGACAATATTGGACAAACCCAGACATGGCATGCATGTTGTCCGCGCCGTCTCTGGACAGACAAGTGCACACCCCTTTAGGGGTGTATTGTCCGTCCCTAGGTCCAAAACATCTTTACATAACCACAAAAGCGCGAAGCGCATCCCTCCCCGTTGGGGAGGGTAGGGAGGGGGCAGGTGCAACATGAGCGATGTCGATTCAAGAGGGGTTATTTCCGATCTTATAAGCTGCAAGATGATTCTATAAATTCCGTTTTCATGAAAATTATTCAAAGCGATAACGCCTTTTTTAAAGAGTAAACGATGCCCAGAAAACCTCCACGTCCAGAACCATTTTCTAAACCGCAGGAATGGTACGAGCTTTTTTTTACATAGGACTTGGCCGTGGACGCTCAATTGACCAATTGAATTCACAAGTGAGGATTTATTTTCCTAATGAAAAACACCCAAGCGTTGAAACGATGCGGGACTGGTGTAAGCATGGGAAATGGGGTAAATTAGCGGAAATAACTTATTCATAGCATTCATAAGTGAATAGTTGCCTTTTCTCACATAATCTCACATAATCTCACATTGTTAACGCGTGAGATTATATGGATTGGAAAGTTAATAGATTAAGCATCCGTTTGGATTTGCCTAGCGCTGTTACAGAGCAAATCTATAGCTTAATAGCAGAGATTGATGCTGTGAAGAACAGTTGGCGCTTAACCAATAGAATCATGCCGCAGACCATTAAGCGCCTTACGCACAGTGTGATCGTTACCTCTACTGGGGCATCAAACCGTATTGAAGGCAATCGTCTGACCGATGTGGAAGTGGAAGCGTTATACAAAAATCTTCATATACGTAAATTCAAGACACCTGATGAACAGGAAGTGGCGGGTTACCTGGAAATGCTCGGGTTGATATTCGATAATCACGTCGTGATTCCTATTAAGGAATCTACTATCTTACAGCTTCACCGCGATATGCTGGCTTATAGTGAAAAAGACGAGGGACATAAGGGTAAGTACAAATTCGGCTCTAACCGTGTCGAAGCCAAAGATCAAAGCGGCAATTTGGTCGGTATAATCTTTGAACCAACCCCTCCTTATCTGACACCGAAAGAGATGCGCGATTTATGCGAATGGTACAGCTGGTCAACCAGCGAGTCCTTTAAACATCCGCTTCTATTGATCGCTAACTTCATCTTTGAATATCTGGCGATTCATCCTTTTCAGGATGGTAATGGGCGTACCAGCCGGTTATTGACCAACCTGATGCTACTGCAGCATGGCTACGATTTTGTGATGGTGGCATCGCATGAAAAGCTGATTGAGGAAAGTAAAGCGGATTATTATCTTGCGCTGAATAAAACACAGAGCAGTTGGAAAACAGAAACTGAAAACATGACACCCTGGCTGCTGTTTTTATTCGGTATATTCCGCGCCCAAGCGCGCAAAGCGCTGAGCTTATTGGAAGGTGATACGATTGAATCACTGCTATCGGACAAGCAACTGGCGCTCTGGAATTGGGCGCAAGAGCAATCAGAGTTCAGCCGTGGCATGGCCATTGAAGCGCTTGGTTTCCCCCCGCGTACCGTGGAAGCGATCATTAAAAAACTGGAAGACATGAAGCGGCTGGAACGTATCGGTCAAGGTCGCTCGACACGCTACCGTAAGCGAAAAGAGTAATTCGACCGCATGAGTGACGCGCCAACACCTCCTTTGATTTCGGAAAAAGCCCGCCAAGCCGACCCCGCGATGCGCGGCTATTACTACCAAGTGCTGCAAAGCGCACTCGCCTGGGTGCAACTGGAACCCCATCAAACACTCTATTTAGAGACTGCTGAAGATTTCGATGTGGTGGCGAAGGGGCGCGCTATTACGACGCAGGTAAAAGATACTAAGGGTAGTGGGAGTATTACGCTGCGCAGCACCTCTGTGGTGGAAGCCATCAGCAACTATTGGGGACATGTGATCCGTAACCCTGACAAGGATATTGTCTTTCGCTATCTTACCACATCATCCGTGGGAAAGGAAAAAAATGCTCCCTTCGGTGACAACGTAAAAGGGATCGAGCTTTGGCAGCGTGCCAGCGAAGATGATGCTCAAAAGATTAAGGATTTTTTGGTTGAGGATAACAAAGTATCTGCCGAACTACGTTCTTTTCTTGAATGTGCCGATGCCGCGCAGGTGCTGCAAAAGCTTATCAACCCTGTCCGATTTTATCCTGAAAGCCCTGCCTTGCCAGAAATTCAACAGGAACTTCGGCACCACTTGATTTTATATGGTAATCAAGAACGTGTTCGCGCGGTAGATGCAATCCGAGTGTTAGGAGAGTTAATTGATCACCTCTATGTTTTCGCCTCTAAGCCAGAAAAAAGGGCACTGCGAATTACAGATTTTTATCTGTTTTTTTCCCAAGCAACTTCCGTAAATATCTCGTATCAACGCCATGAAATGCTGCTCGCATTGGAACAAATGCAAACTAACGACTTCCGCAACGCCGCCGTAGCAAGCAGTCAATCCTTCCAAATAGATGAATGCGCTGGACCACATGATACGGAGCTCAAAGAGATCAAGTCCCTTATCGATGGGTTTAATACGGGAGAAGCGCTGCGGCGTTTGACAGCACTGAAGGCAAGTGCATTTGCGGCGACCGCAGCTAAAGTCAGGCACCGTATTCTTATCTATACTGGCATCTGCCATCTGCGGCACGGACAACTTGATGAAGGCCACAATCTCTTCGTTGAGGCATTGCAGTATGATCCTAACCATCCTTTGGCATTGTCGAATGCCGCTTTTGGCGCGGCAGGCTTGGGCAGAAGTGCTGAAGCTGAGGAGTATTTGAGGCGTGCGACCGCCGCCGATGAAACCGAACCTTACATTTATGCGGTTCGCATCAATATTGCACCGAAAGAAACGCCGCTGGATGAATTAGCTGCATGGGTACCTATCGCATTAAAACATGCCGAGAAAATTAATTTTGCTTTGGGATATGCCGCACTGAACCGCGATATGCTTGAGCAGGCAGTACATTATTTTGAGCTAACGCTTGCGGTCAACAAAAATGATATAGAAACACAGGGCACGCTTGGCTCTACGCTGCTGAAACAGTTGTATGAGCATAAAGAACGCTTAATTGCCGAGGAGCTTGATCCGCACTCATCACAGGTACTGGAGCGGATCGTACATTTATTGCAAGGTGCATGGGATGCGATTGCCAGAGCTGATCATGCAGCGGAGCGGTTAAGCTGGCTGCTGAACTTGATGCAAGCTTACCGACAACAGAAAAAATATGATAAGGCGCAAACCTGCATCGATCTTGCATTATCCTTACGACCGAATGAAAATGAAGTGCATAAATTCAAAGCAATACTGTGTTTCGATCAGAAAGATTTGACGGGCGCGATTGTACATACGTTAAAACTCGATGAAAAGCTATCGCCGGAAAAACCATTACTGCTGGCACAGTGTTATCGAGAAAATCAGCAGTTGGATCTTGCCGTCTCAGCGCTGCAAGAAGCGCTTGGTGAGGAGAGAAACGAAGATATTCGTATCAGTGCCTATACGTTTTTGATGGATGTCTTAATCGCACAAGGTGATTTTTCAGCTGCAAAATCCTGCATCGCACAAGGCATGTCAGATTATCCTGACAATAACTTGCTTAAAATCAATGCCGCCCGATTGGCATATGCGTTGGATAAAACTGAAGTAGCTCAAGCGAATATTGATCCCCTACTGGTCTCAGTTATGGCCAATGGTAACATCTTGGAACGCGTAGAACTGGCAGAACTTTGCTTTAATCTGAAATATTATGAAAAAGCGGCACAAATTTACGAAAGCTTTGTAGACCGCCGTGCGAACTCGCAATTTTTAAGGCAACTGATCGGTAGTTACTATGAATCCGAGAAGATAGATAAGGCGCTAGAAATTATTGAGGGGACACATCGGTATTTCGAGCCAACGACATTTTATGCTGAAATTGAAGGCAAGATTTATGAAGACCTGCCGGATTTGTCGAAAGCTGAGGCGATCTATGAAGCATTTTTAGCGCGCCATGCTGACGATTTCCGCATCGGATTACGCCATGCCAACCTCATGTATCGCATGGGCAAAATGGAAAAAATCGATGCTTTCCTTGCGCGGCATGACTCTTTTAGCCAAAATATTCTGGAATGTATACTGGCGGTGGCGAACCTGCATTTAGTGCGAGGTAATTTTAAGCAGGCATTAAATATCACATTTGAGGCGCGCCAACGGTATTACGATAATCCGAAGGCGCATTTGAATTATCTTCATCTGATCCTGATGCGCGAGGACGATGGTGGAAAGGTACTGGATGCCGATGCTGTGAAAATGGGTACGGCGGTGCAGCTCAATGACGGCGCGCAAAGCAAATGGATACATATCGTGCCAGATGGAGAGCAGGATTTAAGCGCTCGCCGTTACGGAGCGAGTCATCCGATGGCACGGCAGATGCTTGGGCAGAAAACAGGTTTCACATTCCAGTTGGATGGAACCTTGCCGCCGACCAAGATGACAATCGAGGAAGTGAAAAGCAAATATCTCTACGCGCTGCACGAAAGCATGGAACTGTATTCAGAACTGTTTCCAGGTGATAAAAATCTCATTCGCGTTGATATGGGACCGATGGTGCCAGGTGAAATTCCAGCAGGATTGGAAGCAGTGCTGAACGACCTAGATCAGAACAAGGCTTACGTCGAAAGCAATCTCCAAGATTATTATAATCAGCAAGTATCTGTCTATAGCCTTGCGAAGATGCTGCGCAAAGACGTGATCGAAATTTGCTTCGGCATGATTGAAGGGCGCGGTATGCGCGTGAAATGCTGCCTGGGTAACAACGAAGAGCATGCGCTTGTTCAGCATTACATGGATCGGCGCGATACGCCGCTCCTTCTCGATATTTCCTCGATCATCACGTTCAATGAGATCGGATTGCTCGATGCGCTCAAAGCCCATTATTCTAACCTTTATGTGTGCCAGGCTACTATCGAGCAGTTCAGGCGTTATGCTCATGAGAAAGACCATGAAAGTCGTAAGGGAGGCGGTACGATCGGCAAGGCTGAAACTGGCTATTACATTCAAAACATATCACTGGAAGTGGCAAAAGCCTTCAATGACAAGCTGCTTGCGATCACCGCATGGCTTGAAGAGAATTGTTCAATCGCGCAGCCGACGCACAAGCTGACGGCAGAACGGCAGAAATATGCCAATTTTCAACTGGTGTTAGGAGCGGCTGCAGCAGATACTATCATCACAGCCGCATCGCATGGTTTGACACTGCTTTCGGATGATCTACTGTTACGTGGTATAGCGCAGCAAGCAGTTGGCGTTGCAGGTGCGTGGAGTCAGATCGCTTTGTTGGAAATGGTGAAATATAAAACTGTTCCAACGACAATTTCGACGCCTCAGTATTTGGCGGCGGTAGCATGGATGTTAGAGGCAGATTATGATTTTACGACTTTTAATTCAGCATCGCTGATATGGATTTTGCAGCAGCAAGAATGGAAAGTTACGCCACCGTTTCTCAATATTTTAGCCAAGCTGGTAGCGCAAACGACTGATATAATCACTGGGCTACGTGTAGCATTTTATTTTCTTATTGATTTTTGGAAAATCAATACAGCGCTCACTAATAAGCGTAATGTAACTTTTGCAATATTAAATACCGTTTATGGAGTTTCCAAACTCGGCCCAATTTTGGCAGATATGCTCATTAATCTCTACCTTAATTCGGAGCGTTTTCAGCCCATTTACGGTTTGAGTCAAGCCATCACTGACTGGAAAACCGGCCACTTTCTGTTAGTAAAACCATCGCCAAAACTGCCGCACCTTAAAAAGTCAAAGAAGAAAAAACGATGAAAACAGTGCTTAGTGCTTATTCTGTTCGCCTATACTTAGCGGCAGTGATTCAATGAACACCACGTTTTTATTATTTTCACTATTTGCTGAAAGTGTAACTAAAACCGCCCCATATTTCTGAGATATTTAAGATTTTTCTTTGTTTATACCCAATTCAATAATTATCCGTATGTTTGAATGAGAAGATTGAGGGATATTTCTGGTGTGTAGGATCGGTATCGTTTGATGGTGCCGAAACGTTTTTCGATAGGATTGAGATCGGGAGAATAGGGAGGCAGGAACAATAGCGTTGCCTGTCGTTGCTGAATAAGCTGTTGTGTTAAAGTAGATTTATGGAAGGTGGCGTTGTCCATAATGACAACGCTGTTAGGGGTAAGATGCGGGCAGAGTTCCTGCTCTAGCCAAGCATTAAAAACGGCAGTGTTGCAGGTACCCTGAAAGAGGAAGGGGGCAAGCATTTGCTTGCCGCACAAGGCTGCCAGGAAACTGGTGCGGGGTCTGCGCTGCCCGCTGCGTTGCCCATGCACACGCTTGCCTTTTCGGGCGAAGCCATGCGTGCGTTCGGCGGTGGGTGCGAAGGCGCTTTCATCGACATACACAAACTGCTTGCCCTGCATCCGGTAACGCCACCAGCGCTTGAGGTACGCTTTGCGTTTCTCGTTGTCGCTTTCTTTATACGTCCAGGTTTTTTTTACGACTGATGTTCAACCGCTTCAGCGCATAGCAGATCGTACTCGGCCTTACCCCAAAGTGTACCGCCAGTTCCTTACCCATTACCTCAGGTTGACATTCCACCGCCTGTTGCAGTGCTTCTATGTCCAGTTTATGCGCCTTGCGCGGACCCGGTTTCTTCGCTTCCAACCGATCACGCGTGATCCAATCAAACACACACCCATGGTGTACCCCAAACCGACGGGCAGCTTCCGCCTTACTTCCACCGCCCCTGACATACGCAACAACGCGACGCCGTAAATCCATGCTATGACTCATCATAACATAATACAATCATCCGTGTAAATTTTGAATTAACTATATCAAAAACATAAACTTCTGCAGGTGAAGTGAAAAAATTTCAACACCGTATCACGCCGCTGTAAAATGTATGGAGCAAAAGCGAGTGGAAAGTGGAACTTCTTGCACATCAGATATGTTGGAGAATTCACTTTTAAATCATATTGTTGAAGGCGATGTTCAGCTATTATTGGACTCAAAAATATCCAAACGCCTTCCTCACATAACATTCCATTGTGCCGCCGTTACTAATCCTGATGCCACCTTTTAAAACTCATGAATAGCGCTTGAGGATCGGACTCCATTCCCTTGATGGATAAATGCTGGAAGGCGGTGGTACTATATCCTATTTTTAGTAATCTCACGGGCTTTTTGGTAATATGCTTCCGCTTTTGTCGCGTCGCCTTTCCTCCCCCACGCAACACCCAGGTTATTCAGGCTGGCAGCAACATCAGGATGGTCGGCGGGCAGGGATTTTTTACGTATCGCCAGGGCTTGTTCATGGTATGCTATCGCTGTGTCGACTTCGCCTTTTCCCCACCACGCATTACCCAGGTTATTCAGGCTGGCAGCAACATCACGATGGTCGGCGGGCAGGGATTTTTTATATATTGCCAAGGCTTGTTCATGGTACGCTATCGCTTTATCATATTCACCTTTGTTATCCCACGCATTACCCAGGTTATTCAGGCTGGCAGCAATAGCAGGATGGTCGGCGGGCAGGGATTTTTTACGTATCGCCAGGGCTTGTTCATGGTATGCTATCGCTGTGTCGACTTCGCCTTTTCCCCTCCACGCAACACCCAGGTTATTCAGGCTGATAGCAATATCAGGGTGGTCGGCGGGCAGGGATTTTTCACGTATCGCCAGGGCTTTTTCAAAATATGCTATCGCTGTGTCGACTTCGCCTTTTTCCCCCCACGCAATGCCCAAATCATTCAGGCTTTTAGCAATATCAGGGTGCGTTTCCCCTAATTTCTCCGAGAATACCCGCACATTATGTTCCATGGTAGGAATAAAGTCACCGCTCAAGCCCGCCTCCCAAAATACTTGAAAGCTCTCATGCCACCAGCTTGAAAAACCGGATATATCCCACTGCAGGTGATGAAACGCCGCTTGCTGCAGGGCAACGATGTGATTTTCCATGATGGTGCGTATGCTCTCAGGGATAGCCCGCTTTGCATAATACTCAAAAAGGAAATGGTGAGTTTGCTTTAATGCCTCCTCATCATTTCTGCAAAGCGCCGCGCGCAGGACATCGCGGATGGCTGAGTGAATGACGTAATATCCCTGCTGGTCCCGCTGAATGAAGGAGAGGGCCGCCAGATCATTAAAATGGTCGGGTGCGAAGCCAGTGGAGAATTCTTTTACCAGTGTTTCCATCAGTTCTTCGGTGAAGAAATTGGCGACCGAAAGGCGCCGGAGCGTAATTTCCAGCCCCGCCGTCTGATAATCCCTGAAAATGCGGGTGAGCAGGCTGTTCGCCTTTTGCTGGAACCCCGCATCCTCGATTTCAAAATTTTCTGCCGTCGGGTGGCGGTGGCTGTTTTTCAGGAAATAATAATATTCCACCATTAAATCCAGCATCACCGGATAGGCTTCCGTTGCATCAGAATCAGGATTGGGGGCGGAGGACCCCGCGATCATTGCGGTTTGAATCGCTTCATCATTGATTCCTGACTTACTCAGGAAATCCCGGGCATCCGGCTCCGCAAGCCCGTTCAGCAAGTGATGCGCATTTGTTATGTAATCTGTCCACTCCTGCTGCTTGTCTATCGTGCTGTACTCCATCTCATCGGGATAATGTTCCCACGCCAGTTTCTCCCGCCCGAAAATGATACAGAGCGTTCCGTTTATTTCGTTGAAAAAACTCCTGATGCTCCTGTCAAACTCACTGTCATTTTTATGGAGCCGCCCTTGCGGAAACGCTTTTTCATACTCATCGAGACAAACTAAAAATTTATCCTCTGGATTTTCCAGTAGATGCTCTTCAATATCGGACGCGAGAATTTTGAGTAAATTTTTTTCAATGTCGTAGGGCTTCAAGTCGGGCTTTTTGAATAATTCTGCCAGGATATCGTTACCGGCAATCGTTTTGTTTTTTTTCGAGCGCTGCCACAAAACAGTTGTAACCTCCTTGCCAATCTTAAATATGGATATGCTGTCGAGAACTTTTTCTGCCGTGCCGTCAAAAATTGTTTCGATTGCTTTCCCGGAAGCTTTGTCCGCCGAATCTCCCACCAGCTCTTTGAACTTATGACCCAACCAACTGTCCTGGTTTAGTAATATCGGCATGTGTTCCGCTTTGCCGGACAGTTTCCACCAATAGGCAAACGCCAGGTCAAACGCGGGAAATAAAACCCTTTTTCCTTTGCGGTTCTTTTCGTTCATCGCATTTCTGAGGTGCAGCGAGGGATATGCGACTATCTGGTTATAATTCGTGTGCAGGTCAACTAAGCCTATATGAACAGTATCATAGGCCTGGGTTGCGGATACATGCCTCCTTATTTCCTTGCATAAAGCGGACTTTCCCTGCCCTCCCGCACCATAAAATACGAGCAAATCCGCCGTATGGCTGGTGAGCTCAGAGAGCGTTTTGCAAGCCAGCGCTAATGGCTCCACCCTATCAACGAATATATCCTGCGCTCTTTTATGCTGAATAGAACTATTTTTTTCTGGTCTTGCCATAAAGCTCTTCCCTTACTCCAGAATTAGTGCCGCTTGCGCACCTGATTCAAGAACACTTCACAGATGGTGCCGGATAAGTATGGCGAAAAGAGGGAGCAAGAGAAAGTGGATAGTGAAAATCGAATGCAGATTTCCCATGCTGCAAATAAAAATTACCGTGTGTCGATCTGAGCGGTGTTCTGCTTAAGAAGCTCACAAGAGCGGTGGTGGTGACTCCATCGTAAACAACCTGTCACCTCGGCTTTGGTCGGGATGTCGGCGTTATGAAAGAGGTCTCGCGACTAAAAGCGTCGCGGTATTTGTCCCATGAAAGACAGTTTTGATATGCTGAATCGTTGCCATACATATGTATGCCGTTTTTTACTCTTGAAACCATTCTGCTGTGTGCATAAACTCCTGTGAAAGTTTTATATTTTCTGAACCATCTGTCAAAAAGGCTATCTGATAGGTATATTTGGTAAACTATTGTCCTAATTTTTTTAATTAAATGTGTGGAGAGATAAGACATGGCAACCAGCAGAGCATGGATCGGTAAGGATATGGAAATGTGGATGCTGATTCTGACCACTCTATGCGCTATTGGTGCAATTCTCGCAGTCTTCAAAAAATTATCCCCGAATAAACGCACCGTTATAGCAAAGAATGGCGGTATTGCTGTTGGCGGCAACATGACCAACAATCACATCAATGTTCCATCCACCCCTACACCCAACAATGAGGAACGCTAACCATGATATGGAAAAACGAAAAGTTCAAGCCGATACAGGTGGAACGGCTGTAGGTGGTGACATGATTGCATGTACTATCGGGATTTCTGACGCTACGGTTAAAAAAATTGTTGATACGAATAAAGCCGCCCTTAAAGACAAGGACGAACTGCTGATCTATAAAAACAAGGAAATCGAGGAACTTAGCAAGAAGTTTAATGTCACCGATAAAGCAGTGGTTAGCTTTCTGCGAAGCATTAAAGAACAGCAAGTTCTTCTTGAGCAATATGAAACAAAATTACAGGAAATCACTAGCCATTATCTGAAGTTGAAAGCAAAACTGGCAGAACTGCCGCCTGATGCATCTGATGAGATGAAGGCACTGTATCAACAGGCAGAAGAGGCGCTGGAGGCAGGGGAATATAGCAAAGCTGATGATTTGCTAGCCCAGGCAGAAACGCTGGAAGATCGCGACATTGAACACCGCCAGCTCCGGTCTGCCGTTACCCGTGCCCGTCGTGGTGATATCAGCATGACGCAATTGCGCTACCGTGAAGCGGCAAGCCATTTTGCAGCGGCGGCAACAAAATTTCCCTCCTCCTACCCTTACATCCGTGCTCTTTGCCTGAGTGAACAAGCCTCCGCAATTTATCATGAAGGTAAGGATAAAGGTGATATTCAAGCCTTGTGCGATGCCATTGCCATCTATTATCAGGCGTTGGCACTCACCCCACGCGAGCGCGTACCGCTGCAATGGGCTACCATACAGAATGATCCGGGGATTGCGCTTCAAACACTCGGAAACCGTGAGGGCGGCACCGAGCGTCTGGAAGAAGCGGTGGCGGCCTATCGTGAGGCGCTAAAAGAAAACACCCGCGAGCGCGTACCGCTGGATTGGGCAATGGCACAGAATAATCTGGGGAATGCGCTGGGAGCACTCGGAGCGCGTGAAAGTGGTACGGAGCGTCTGGAAGAGGCGGTGGCGACCTTCCACGCTGCGCTGGAGGAAGTTATCCGACAACTTCCAATTCCGAAGTATGGGGAAAATTTACTACCGATTTTAGCACTTATCACCATGATTCTTCCGTGCGCACCCCTATTTAATTCAAACTAATTTTATCTAATAAGAGAGAAAATCCATGCCTTTTACGGGAACCACTGCAACTGAAGCGCTTGCCTGCATAAATATTTATAAAGGTTTCATAAAAATTCTTTCGCTTTTCGATGTTATTCCTGCTAAAACTATTCGTGTGTAACAGCCTCAAACTTCGAGCGAATTATGTCTTTTGTTTTTGATATAAATACTTGGACTGCCACCGATACCGAACGCGGTATTGTGTTGAAATCTTTAGACAGTCCGTTTTTTTTAAAGATGACATGACATGGGAGCGTGTAGAGATTTCATGCCCTAACGCTTGGGGCGAAGGAAAAGCCTTCGCTTATTGGACACTTGGAACAAAATATGCGGATGGAAGTTATGCGTATTCTCATCTGAATTGGAAGTTGGAACGTATTTACCTTTCACCTTCCCTGATGCCCCATGAAAAAGAGATTGTTGAAACGATGGCGGAAGCTATGCACCATCATCGGCAACTTTACGCGATGGAAGAAATTGCATCCATTACAGTCGATTGCAACCATTACACGCATGACAAGAGTATCGCTCAAGGCGGAAAACATCTATGGGATTGGCGCGAAGAAACACTGAAAGACACGGAAACCGATATAATCTTAAAAAAGGAAGGAGGCTTCTTAGGAAAATATGCGGGGCAATGGGGTGGAGTAAGCGTTACCTTGGTTTCTCCTGAAAAATGGGGAACAGCAGAAGTCACCGCTCATTTGTTTAAGAAAGAACATTGGTTTACGGATGAAC
Organism: Rickettsiales bacterium; assembly: GCA_965248995.1. GTDB lineage: Bacteria > Pseudomonadota > Alphaproteobacteria > Rickettsiales > UBA998 > CBDFKY01. The sequence continues at coordinate 135,632 of CBDFKY010000022.1, forward strand.
AGGGCCAGGACAAAGTAGATACGCATTGGGAGCTTTACCGTATTTATATACCGGATTCTATCATCATACAGGAACAGCGCATCATAGAGGGATTTGAAAGTTTGTTGCTTCATTGTCCCGTTAACAACTATCCTGAACGATGGGGAAAGGTGACGGCGGATTTTAGTCATTATATTCATGATGAAGAACTTACCGTACCACGTAAATATATTTTCAAAAGAAGAGCTGGCACCGTTACCGACACCGAACATGGGATAGTGCTGAAATGCCTGAGTGGTTCCGTCGGGCCGGATGGTGAGCGGGGAGGTGGAGAAAGATTTGAAATCTCTTGGGATCGCCGCTGGGGCAGTGAAAAAGCGATCGCTCATGTTTTTATCAAGCACGAATTTCTTGATGAAAACCATGTGCAACTGCATTGGAAACTTTACCGCATTTATATCCCCGCCGCTCTTATGTCGCGCGAACAGGAGGTGGTGTTCGTACTAGAAAGCTGCTTACGGCATTATCCAAGCACTTTCAATCCTGAGAGTCTTGGCGGAGTTACTACCGATTTTAGCTCATACTCAAAAGCCAAAGAATTTCTACTTGCCTAGTAATTTACGATTTAGGATTTAGGATCATGTCTTTTACTGGAACCACTGCAACTGAAGCATTTACCTACATAAATATAGATAAAGATTTCATAAAAATTCTTTCGCTTTTCGATGCAGTTTCTGCTAGAAATATTCGTGTATAAAAGCTTCTAAACAAGAGCGATTTCATGCCTTTTATCTTCGATACCGATACGGATACTGGCGTTGTCGTTACATCGCTGGGCGGCTCTGTAGGGCCTAATGGTGAAAGAGGGGGGCAGCGTGTAGAAATTTCCTGGCCGCAACGCTGGGGCAGCGAAAAGGCGATTGCACATCTCTTCAAAACGGAAGTCTGCCCCGACCCTGACCATGTGGATGTGCATTATAAGCTCTATCGCATCTACATCCCTCCCGCGCTGATGCCACGGGAACAGGAGGTGGTGTTCATGCTGGAAAGCGCCATGCAGCACTTTCCGGTAACTTCCCACCCTGAAGAATGGGGAAAATTTACTACCGATTTTAGCTCATACGTTAAGGTCAAAGAGTTTTTACTTGCTTGGTAATTTAAGATTTAGGATTTAAGATCATGTCTTTTACCGGAACTACTGCTGCGGAAGCGATTACCTACATAAACGCTTATAAATATTTCATAAAAATCCTTTCGCTTTTCAATGCGATTCCTGCTAGAACTATTCGTGTGTAACAGCTTCAAAACACGAGTGAATTCATGACTTTCATTTTCGATAAAACCACTTGGACAGTAACGGATACAGACACCGGTGTTGTTGTTAGATCACTCGGCACTTCTGTAGGCCCTAACGGTGAACGGGGAAGAGGAGTAAGAGTTGAAATTTCTTGGGAACAGCGATGGGGCGGTGAAAAAGCTATCGCCCATCTTTTTAGAACAAAAGTGTTTTCCGACCCTTACCATGTAGATGTACATTACAAGCTCTTCCGCATCTACATCCCTCCTGCGCTGATGCCGCGCGAACAGGAAGTGGTGTTTATGCTAGAGAGCTGTATGCAGCACTATCCGACAACTTCCAATTCCGAAGTATGGGGAAAGTTCACTACGGATTTTAGTTCATACTCAAAGGTCAAAGAATTTTTACTTGCCTGGTAATTTACGATTTAGGATTTAAGATCATGCCATTCACCGGAACCACTGCTCTAGATGCGATTAAGTATATCAACGAAGCTGCTGCAAATAATCAAAAGCTCACCACGGCAGAATTGCTGTCTATTACTGAAAAAATGCCTGCTTCAGTGGGAACGGCAAAAGTTAAATTAACCTACAGTGGTGGCATTCGCACAGACGGCAACTCCCTTTATGCCGGCGATTTGGCCAAGGCTGTTGCCGCCAAATACGGCTCCGATGTTGGAATTATCAATAACACGGAAATCGGCAAATTACTAAATAATGAAATTTTTCAAAATACTTTGGAAGGTTCTTTTTCTGGTACACCAACACAAAAAGAAGCCCAACTCGCCTCCGTACTGAACGGTACGACGGCGGACGGTTCGACACGTATTAATTCAGATTCATTGTTTGATAAGGCTTCCGCCAAGTACATCGCCACGGACGATCACGTACCGATTACGCAGATCGTCGATGATTACGACAAGACACGTGTGTGGAGCGCGACCGAAGTGCAATCAATGCTTCACAGTGCAACCCCATCCATTGACGGCATTCACACTTCAGATTACCAGGCGATGTTCAACAAACTGGCGCCCAGCCTTGGTGAAGCGAGCGCGTATGAGGCCATTGCTACGCAAATGAATACCGTTGCGATTGGCAATATGGCTGACCATCTGGCCGTGGTGCGCGATGCAAATCAGACGCTCACCGATGTCAGCGTCAAGGGCAATCTATTTCATGGTGCTACCCTGCCGGATAAACTCCTGCCGGATACCACGGAAGGATTGGTGCATGTTTCCGAATGGTTCAAGCCTGACAGCGAGAATTTTATACCGAAGGAAAAAGTGGTTGCGCTCGAGCATGTGGCTGAAATTCTGGGCGGCAGCAACGCGGCGCTGCTTGGCAAGCTGGGAATCGCCGGTAGCATCGTCACCGGCCTCTACACCCTTAGCCAGGCGACCGATGCGTATGCGGCGGGCGATACAGCCCATGCCACCGACCTGATGGGACATTTTTTCGCTGGGCAGGCCGGTGGCATTGCGGGCGGTCTGTTCGGGACGCAAGCCGCCGTACTTGCCGCTGGTGCGTTGCTTACCGTGGCGGAAGTGCCTGCCATAGTGCTGGCAGGACTGGTCATCGGCGCAGGCCTGGTCACTGCCACTTACGGCGCAGCTGCAGCCGAATGGCTCTATGACGAAGTGCGCGAGCTGACTACGGGGAATGGCGCGTTATCCCATCTCATCACCGACATGGCTTCGTATTTCCAGTCGCTCAAATTCACGCCGCTCGTAGTGGACGTGCATAATGACGGCTTGTCGCTTGCAGCACTTGCCGACGGCACGCATTTCGATTTTAACAAGGATGGATACGCCGAAAAAGGCGGCTGGGTTGCGCCTTCGGAGGCGTTTTTAGTGAAGGACAAAAACGCCAATGGGGTGATCGACAATGTCGGGGAAATGTTCGGGGCCGATGGCGGTACGACGGCGTATGCTAAATTGGCGGCGCTCGATCTGAATCACGATGGCAAACTCACGGGCAGTGAACTTGCCTCATTAAAATTGTGGCAGGACGGAAATGGCAATGGCGTCACCGACGCCGGAGAACTCAAAACGCTGGCGTCCCTGAACATCACGCAGATTGATGTGGCCAAGCAAGCCTATACCGCCACGAATGCCGGAAACACCGTAGACGGCTTTGTGAACATCAAAAATGCCAGCGGTGCGGTTATCTCTAAAGCCTATGATGTGGCGTTTGCAGTGAATCTGGTGGATAGTCATTATGTCGGCAGTGACCTCACCAAAAACCCGACGGTGACGGCGGATTCTTTGCTCTATCCACTCTCACGCGGGTATGGCGATGTGAAGTCCCTGCACCTGGCCATTACAGAAAACGCCGCGCTTAAAACAGAAATGGATACGCTCACGCATCTGAACATCGCTACCGACATGACGCTGGTGAATCAGCATATCAATACGATGCTCACGCTCTGGTCGCATGAAGAAGGCGTGGCGGCGAATTCACGGGCGCGCCTTGTGAATGGCAGCCCGATTAATTATGTCAACGGCCAGACGCTCGGCGTCATTGAAAAATTCGTCGGGGAAAACTTCGTCAACATCAACGGTCAGACCACACCTGATTCCATCGGTTCGGCGCGGCTGCATAATGCGTATTTTTCGCTGGCGGAGCATATCAAGGAAGCCGTGCTGGTGCAAAGCGTGTTCAAGGATATTTTCGCGCACAGCTATTACAGTTTTGAAAATGGCGACGTGGTGATGAACGACACGCTTGCCAATATCCTGACGCGCGCCAATGCGCATGAACCGACGGACGCGGCGCAGAACAAGGCTTACTGGGGACATATCGGCGGCATCGTCGCTTCCCATGCCGACCAGTTCGCCTTGAGCGAAAATCAGGTATTGGCACAGGTCAATGCCAAGGCGGGATTCACGGTGGACTACCACACGCTCACCCTGACGGGATCGACGGGCGTCGATGATTTTGATGGTACTACAGGCTCCGATACTATTTACGGCCTGGCGGGGAATGATACCTTGACGGGGGATAATGGCAATGATTCCTTATCGGGCGGTGACGGTAATGACTCGATCTCTGGCGATTATGGTAACGACACGGTGGACGGTGGCATAGGCAACGATTCCCTCCGTGGCGGTGGTAATAATGACCTGGTGATTGGCGGTGCGGGTAATGACTCGCTCGACGGCGGGTATGATAACGATACACTTCAAGGCGGCATTGGGATTGATCTGCTTACCGGCGGATCGGGCGCGGATCGTTTTGAGTTCACCAAAGGCGATATAGGGGCCGGAACCAATGCCGACCACATTACCGATTTCAGCATCGCGCAAGGGGATAAAATCGCCCTGCTAGGTTACGGCTTAAGTGCGGCGGGCTTTGTCGGCACCGGCGCGATGCACACGGGTGGCGTGGTGGAGTTCGGATATATGAAGGTAGCGGCGGGCAATTATACCCTTATCCGCATCGATTCTGACAATAACGGCACCTCCGATCAGGAAATCCGCCTGGATGGCGTGCAGATCGATCTCCACGCCAATGATTTTGTCTTTATGGCATAGGTACGGTTCTAACCTATGCGCTTCTCTCGAGCTGAGAAGCTGTTACTTCGGAATTGAAGGATAATGAACGCTCAAGACGTGAGCCTTGGCTGGCTACGCTAATGCGTTTGTTATCGACTTTGCACTCTATTCGCATCGATAAATTCTTTAACATTGCTGCCGTTTGCCATGACAACGCTTTAAAGCTCATGAATAGCACTTGACCATCTCGCTCCTGTCGCTTAACGTAAAATCGCATCTGTTTAATAGGCGGATGTGGGGCGTCGAAACCTCATCGTAAGCGGCTGTATGACCGTTATTCATGCTCCTTGACTTTTTTCTTATGGTCGGGGAGCCACTGTCGCATGTCCAAGGTTTTTACCTAAAGGACAGTGGGAACCTTCTTACGATAGGTTTTTCGAACTTGTATCTTCCCCCTACACGTATTTTTTGCATTTTGGTAAGAATGGGTGTGCAGGTGGGAGACCGCTTTGAACTTGGTAGTTAGATACCGCGGGGAGCGTGGCTCCTCACCTGCTTTTTTCACCTTAAACCCGAACAGTCGCATGGTCGTGTGAGACCGCATCGTACAAGACTGGGTTACTTTGATAATGGAGCAGGAAAATGACGAAATCAATGGAGCAATATGTTGGAATTGATGTGTCCAAACGCAAGCTGGACGCTTATATGCACCCACTGGGAAGCCATGCCACTTTTCCTAATACGCCGCGCGGGCATGAGCAGCTATTGCTATGGCTGGTACCGCATCGCGTGGCCTTGGTGACAGCTGAAGCCACGGGCGGGCTGGAACTGCCCGTTTTAGCAGAGTTGCATGAGGCAGGGCATCAGGTAGCCAGAGTCAATCCACGCTGGGTGAAGGATTTCATCCGCTCTGCTGGACGCTCGGCCAAAACCGATAAGCTGGATGCTTTGCAGATCGCGCTTTATGGCTGTCGGATGCAGCCGGAACTCTATATTCCGCTTACCCCCGATGTTGCAGCCGTGCAGGCACTTACCGCCCGTCATCGCGAGCTGGTAGACGAAATCACCATGGAAAATAACCGCCTGAAACAAACACGCCATCATTGGGTGGCGCAACTATAGCATTTCCCAATTAATTTCTGAGTATTTTATAATAATTCATTTTTTCAAAAGCGCGTTTGATGGCATGGATGAGGCACTCAGCATCGGGTAAAATCTTTCGCAGATAGCTTTTCAGGATCGCCCACCACGGCTCAATGTTGTTAAGGTCAGGCGAATACGGCGGCAGATAAATGAGATTACATCCAGCATTTTCAATAAGTTCCCGCGTTTTTGCTGAGTGATGGAAGCGCGCATTATAGCAGTTTAACTTTGTAATTGCACATGAATATGTGCTACTTACAAAGTTAAGTACTGCTATAAATCATATAGTTATAGCGCGTTAACTTTACATGTGGACATGAAATGTCCACATGTAAAGTTAACGCGCTATATCGAGAATCACGGTATGCCCTGGCGGCAACTCGGCGAGCAAACATTGCTCCAGCCACTGGTTGAAAACATTTGCGTTTGTGTAGCCTTCAAAGGCCAGCGGCGCGATGAGCTTTTTGCCGAGTAAGCCACATATCAGGCTGATTCTTTGCGATTTTTTGCCTTTTATAGTCATTCCGATTTAAAACCGTACGGTTTTAATCGGATAAAATGACTATAATCATATATTTTATAGTGTTTTTATCCGAAAATTTTCGCAACAAAATTATTCGGAATGACTATATATCAGCGATGACTTGCACCCCGCGCGGCGCTCTGGCATACTCGCGGCGAAGCGTGTCTTCAACGCCGCTCTCGTCCACATACACGATTTTCCTGGGATCCATTGCCGCGATCTCAGCCTGGAATGCTGCGCGTTTTTCCTCGTCTCGCTCCGCGTACAGCGTGGTTTTTTTTACGTGTCACGCCGTGCTTGTTCAAAATATATAGTCATTCCGATTAAAAACCGTACGGTTTTAATCGGATAAAATGACTATAACCATATAATTTATAGTGTTTTTATAGTTAATTCAAAATTTACACGGATGATTGTATTATGTTATGATGAGTCATAGCATGGATTTACGGCGTCGCGTTGTTGCGTATGTCAGGGGCGGTGGAAGTAAGGCGGAAGCTGCCCGTCGGTTTGGGGTACACCATGGGTGTGTGTTTGATTGGATCACGCGTGATCGGTTGGAAGCGAAGAAACCGGGTCCGCGCAAGGCGCATAAACTGGACATGGAAGCACTGCAACAGGCGGTGGAATGTCAACCTGAGGTAATGGGTAAGGAACTGGCGGTACACTTTGGGGTAAGGCCGAGTACGATCTGCTATGCGCTGAAGCGGTTGAACATCAGTCGTAAAAAAAACCTGGACGTATAAAGAAAGCGACAACGAGAAACGCAAAGCGTACCTCAAGCGCTGGTGGCGTTACCGGATGCAGGGCAAGCAGTTTGTGTATGTCGATGAAAGCGCCTTCGCACCCACCGCCGAACGCACGCATGGCTTCGCCCGAAAAGGCAAGCGTGTGCATGGGCAACGCAGCGGGCAGCGCAGACCCCGCACCAGTTTCCTGGCAGCCTTGTGCGGCAAGCAAATGCTTGCCCCCTTCCTCTTTCAGGGTACCTGCAACACTGCCGTTTTTAATGCTTGGCTAGAGCAGGAACTCTGCCCGCATCTTACCCCTAACAGCGTTGTCATTATGGACAACGCCACCTTCCATAAATCTACTTTAACACAACAGCTTATTCAGCAACGACAGGCAACGCTATTGTTCCTGCCTCCCTATTCTCCCGATCTCAATCCTATCGAAAAACGTTTCGGCACCATCAAACGATACCGATCCTACACACCAGAAATATCCCTCAATCTTCTCATTCAAACATACGGATAATTATTGAATTGGGTATAGTGTTTTTATCCGAAAATTTCCGTACGGAAATTATTCGGAAACACTATAGTCGATGGCGCTTTTGCCAGTTTGAAAATATTCAGCAATCTCCTGTAACGTAGAGTCACTATGGCTTTCAACGTATTTTATGATTGCCGGATGATCCAGCTTCCATAGGCGGGACCCCTTACGTTTCGGCGATAAATCACCCGTTTCGCGGTATTGCCGAAGCCAGTTATATAGCGTGTCAGCAGAAATTTTGAATATCCGGCACACTTCATCTTTTTTGCCGCCAGCCCCAAAAATAATCCACCGCCCGCTCTCTTAAATCTATCGAATATGCTCGTGTCATAGAATGCAGTATAGCATAAAAAATACGAGGTTAATTAGAAAATGCTATAATACGCACGCGGCGATGGAAATGATAACATTTATGATTTCGACGGTGCCAACGAAAAGGACGTGCTGATCTTCACCAATACGGCACCCCAGAACAGCAACTTGCCACTCTGAAAAACTGGTGCCTCACTTAATCTAAGCTATGCCAGCCTTTTATTTAATCTGTCTCTTCTCTAATTTACGCGCCAGCGTGCGGCGGTGCATGCCCAGGCGTCGGGCGGTTTCGGAAATATTGAAATCCGTTTGCGTCAGCATTTCATGAATACGCTCCCATTCCAGATTTTTGATGGACGTGGTGGTGTGGGTGATATTCGCCTGCGTATTCCCTTCGGTTTTATCGAACGCGGCGATGATATCTTCTACGTTCGAGGGCTTGGCGAGGTAATGGCACGCTCCCAGCTTGATGGATTCCACGGCGGTGGTGATGCTCGCATAACCTGTGAGCACCACGATTTTCATGTCCGTGTCAAAGGCGTGCAGACCCGAGACGCATTCCAGACCTGACGCGCCGGCCATGCGAAGATCCACTACGGCATACGCCGGTTGAAATTCAGGGGCGATGGCCAGTGCTTCCTCCGTACTGCTGACCCTGTGAGGGGTGTAACCCCGACGGCTGAAAGAGCGCGCCAATGTAGACGCCAGGGCTGCGTCATCCTCGACGATTAAAATGCGGCGTTCCGTCATGATGACCTCGCGCTTACACTGCTGAGCGGAATATGCAGTGTGACCGCCGCACCCCCATGCGCTATATTTTCCGCATGCGCATTTCCGCCCAGTTTGCGCAGCGTATTTACCACGAGGAACAGCCCCAACCCCCTGCCGTGCCCTGCTTTGGTGCTGGCATAGGGCGTACCGAAACTTTTCAATGCGTGCGCGCTGAAACCCGCGCCGCGATCTTCCACGCGGATGATGATGGCCTCACCATCACATGTCAGGTCAAGGTTCACCCAGTCGGGCGATGCTTCGAACGCATTATCCAGCAGATTGGACAGCGTTTGACGAATGATCTTGTCGGAGATGATGGGGATATCGTCCACCGTGCATTGCCAGGTGAAGGTGGGTGGACGGCGCGCCGCCCTCCAGTTTTCCGCAACGGACCGGATAAAATCGGCAAGAGGCACCATTTCGGCCGCTTCACCGCGTACCTGACCCGCTGAGAGCAGAATACTGGAGACAATATCCTTGCAACGCGCCACCTCACGCTGAATCATCTCGATATCTTCATTCAGTACTGCGCCGGAGTCAGGTATGGAGAGCGACTGCCAGTCTTTCAGAATCACGGAAATGGTGGTGAGCGGCGTGCCCAGCTCATGCGCGCGCCCGCCGCAAGCAGTCCCATATGGATGACATGTTCTGCGTCCTGCGATTGCTGTTTGAGTTTGGCAAGCAGCATGTCCCGTTCCTTCAGGTTGGCACTGATGCGAGTGATGAAGAACACCAGCAGAAACGCCGCCAGCGTATAACTGACGAGCATTCCGTGAATATGCAGGTAGAAGAAATTTTCCACGTGATGCGGGGGAATCGGTTTGAGCGCCTGCACATGGAATGTCAGACATAAGTAGCAGACAAGTGTGGCGATAAACAGCGTCCACGCATAGCGGGGACTGAGCAAAATGGCACCGATAATGACCTGTAACAGAAAGAGCGAGACGAAGGGGTTCGCCGCCCCACCGCTTAAATAGAGCTGCACGGTCAGTGCGGCGGCATCCAGCAGCAATGCGATCAGCAGTTCCGTACTGGTGACCTCCCTGCCCGCTTTGTAGCGATAAAACGTCACGCCATTGAGCACGAACAGAAACCCGATAACGCAAAGCATGGCGGGTATGGGCAGCATGATATGCAATCCATACCGTACAGAGAAAATGGTGAAAAGCTGCCCACTGATCGCAATGCTTCGCAGATATACCAGCTGCAGCAGGTTCTTGCGGTGGGTTTTTTGTTCAATGGCGGAAGAAAATTCCATGGTATGAGTATACTGGTTTAAGACGAAAATGCACGTATAGTCATATGTTTTATAGTGCTTTTATCAGTATAACCTCATACGTCTTTCCGGCGAAAAGCAATGATGGTGCGTATGAGCAGCATCAAGGCAAGAGCAAACCAGCTGATGGCATAGACCAGATGTTCATTATAAAAAGACACCACGGTCAGGCCCCCAAGCGGCCAGCCGCCCGGATTAGGTGTCGCGTCCGCATCAATGAAATAGGGAGCGGTATCGGATAATCCGCGCTTTTGGGACATGGTCGCAATATCGCGGCTATACCATCGATCCTGCGCAGGGTCGTTACGGCGTAATATGCGGCCCTTCGGCTCCGACAAGCGAAGCAGGCCCGTGACGCGCACGCTACCTTTCGTTTGAGCGTCGAGACGCGTTACCGGATCACGTTTCTCGGGCGGCACGAAGCCACGATTGATCCACACCGTAAATCCCGTATCCGTGTATAGCGGGGTCAGCACCCAGTAACCCGTCCCGTGAGTCGTCGATGCCTGGACGTAAGCTTCTTTTTCATGCAGGAACCGGCCCCGCACCGTGACATGGCGGTATGCGTCATGGTGTTCATTCACGCCCGGCCAGTCATTCGGAGCGGGGAGAGGAGCGGCGGGTTGATGGATATGGACATCTACACGGGCGATCAACTCCAGTTTCCACGTGCGGCGTTGCAGTTGCCAGATGCCGAGGCTGATGAAAAGTGCGATCGCAAGGAGTAACAGCGTAACAACCAGCCGATCCTTACGGGTTCGTATCATGGCATGTTGCGCATGGCGTCCGCCGACATCGGCATCATGTTGTGGTTCAGGTGATACATCACCCATACCGAGCCACTGAGCGTGATAATGACCAGTACGCTGGTGAAGATCAGTGCCAGCATGTTCCAGCCGCCTTCGGATCTGGTGTTCATATGCAGGAAATAGATCATATGCACGATGATCTGCAGCGCGGCGAACACGACGATGACGCCGGCGGTTGCCTGGGGATTCTTCAGTACGCCGTTCATTACCAGCCAGAACGGGATGGCGGTGAGCATCACGGACAGCAGAAAACCCGTCATATAGCTGCGGAAGCTGCCGTGATCGTGCGCGTCGTGGTTCTCGTGGTCGTTATGGTGGCCATGGTCGTGAGTGGTCATCGCAGCATCCCCATCAGATAAACGAACGTGAAAACACCGATCCACACCACGTCCAGGAAATGCCAGAACATACTGAGGCAGGTGAGGCGGCGGCGGTTGGCAGGAATCAATCCGTGCATCTTCACCTGCACCATCAGCGTTACCAGCCAGATCAACCCCGCCGTGACGTGCAGCCCGTGCGTTCCCACCAGCGTGAAGAAGGATGAAAGGAACGCGCTACGCTGAGGGGTGGCGCCTTCGCTGATGAGGTGACGGAACTCCCAGAGTTCAATACCGATGAAGCTTGCACCGAACAGCCCCGTCACCGCAAGCCAGAGCAGGGTGGCGTTCACGCGCCCCTTTGCCATCGTCAACATGGCGAAGCCGTACGTGATGGAGGAGAGAAGCAGCATACTGGTATTGACCGCCACCAGTTTCAGGTCGAACAGGTGCTTTGGTGAAGGGCCCGCCGCATAATTCCCCCCGAGCACGCCGTACATCGCAAACAACGCCGCGAAAATGAGGCAGTCGCTCATCAGGTAAAGCCAGAAACCGAGCAGCGTCGAGCCTTCATCGCCATGCGGGTGATCTTCCCCCATGTAAAACGCATCCTGATGTGCATCGGCGGTACTCATGACGTGCCCTCGTTCATTAGCGCGCTGCGCTCAGCTTCCGTCGTAATGACGGTATCGGCGGGAATGTAGAAATCACGTTTATAGTTAAACGTATGTGCGATACCTGCCGCCAGCAACGCCGCAAAGCTCAGCGCCGCCAGCCACCAGATATACCATATCAACGCAAAACCGCACACCACGCTGAGACCCGCCAGAATGACTCCCGCGCCTGTATTTTTCGGCATATGGATCGACTGGAAACCGCTGAGCGGGCGCACGTATCCCCGCGCTTTCATATCCGCCCATGCGTCATTGTCATGCACAATGGGGGTGAAGGCGAAGTTATAGTCGGGCGGCGGTGAGGAGGTTGCCCATTCCAGCGTGCGACCGTTCCATGGATCACCCGTGACATCACGCAAGGCTTTACGGTTTTTGATACTGAGGGCAATCTGTACGAAAAACGCGCCGATACCGCAGAAAATCAGCGCTGCCCCAATGGCGGCAATGATAAACCAGATTTGCAAGCTGGGATCATCGAACACGCGCATACGGCGGGTAACACCCATCAGCCCTAAAACGTAGAGCGGGGCGAATGCCAGAATAAAACCGACCTGCCAGAACCAGAACGATATTTTGCCCCAGCGTGCATCCAGGCGGAACCCGTAGGCTTTCGGGAACCAGTAATTGATCCCGGCGAACAAACCGAACAGTACCCCGCCGATGATGACATTATGGAAATGGGCGATTAAGAACAAACTGTTATGCAGCACGAAATCCGCCGGCGGCACGGCAAGCATGACCCCCGTCATCCCCCCGATGACGAACGTCAGCATGAACGCGACCGTCCACATCATCGGCGGTTCGAAACGAATACGCCCGCGATACATGGTAAACAGCCAGTTGAAAATTTTCGCACCCGTGGGGATGGAAATAATCATCGTGGTGATGCCGAAGAACGAATTGACGCTCGCGCCTGAGCCCATTGTAAAGAAATGGTGCAGCCAGACGAGGTAGGCGAGGATGGTGATCACGATGGTGGCATACACCATGGAGCTATAGCCGAACAGCCGCTTGCCGCAGAAAGTGGAGGTCACTTCGGAGAAAATACCGAACACGGGCAGGATAAGGATGTAGACCTCGGGATGCCCCCAGATCCAGATGAGGTTGACATACATCATCGGATTGCCGCCGAAGGTATTGGTGAAGAAATTGGTGCCGACATAGCGATCCAGCGACAGCAGCCCCATCACCGCGGTTAGTACGGGAAAAGCGGCGACGATCAGAATGTTGGTGCAGAGCGCCGTCCAGGTGAAGATAGGCATACGCATCATGGTCATGCCAGGCGCGCGCATTTTCACGATCGTCGCGATCAGGTTGATGCCGGAGAGCAACGTTCCGACCCCCGCGATCTGCAGGGACCAGATGTAGTAATCCACCCCTACGTCGGGACTGTAATCGATCCCCGATAAAGGGGGATAGGCCAGCCAGCCCGTACGGGCGAATTCTCCGACGAACAGCGATGCCATCACCAGCAGCGCCCCGCCCACCGTCATCCAGAAACTGAAATTATTGAGGAACGGAAACGCAACGTCCCGCGCGCCTATCTGCAGGGGTACGACGAAGTTCATCAACCCTGTGACCAGCGGCATGGCGACGAAGAAGATCATGATCACCCCATGTACGGTGAACAGCTGATCGTAGTGGTGCGGATTCAGGTACCCTTCCGAACCGCCGAACGCCATCGCCTGCTGCAGCCGCATCATGACGGCATCGGTAAACCCGCGCACCAGCATGACCAGCCCGAGCACCACATACATAATCCCGATTTTCTTGTGATCCACGGAGGTGAACCAGTTACGCCAGAGATACCCCCATAAGCGGTGATAGGTAAGCAGTGAGAATCCGACCAACCCGCCGAGCGAAACGACCGCGAAGGTGACCAGGATGATCGGCTCATGCAGCGGCAAGGCGTCCAGCGTCAGGCGGCCGAAAATGAATTTCAGTAAAGAGGGATCAAGGGTCATGACTATAAATTATTGGCAGAATTGAATAAAGGTGCCGGTATATTGGCTCCCGTCAAGGGCAACGGACTTGCCGGGTACAGTGGCAGGAGCGGATTACGGGCAGATTCCAGCCCGTTCGTGGCGCACAGCGTCCCGACATAGGTTTTATCCGGACCAAGCACTGTTTGACGCGGTGGATAGGGTGTGGTGGCACGCGCCAGCATATTGTAGCTGCTGGAGGCATCCAGCCCCCCTCTGGTATCGATCGCCGCCATTTCGTTCATGCACATGCTGCCGGGGCGCACGCACATGTTCAGGATGGACTGATACAGACCCGACTGCACTTTGGCATAATACCGCACCGGTTCTTTTTCGCTGGGTCGCTCAAGATCAAGGTAGTTTTTGCCATTCAGCTCACCGCCTTTACTTTTAACACCCTCAACCCACGCAGAAAATTCCCTTTCCTCCATCGCTTTGAAGGCAAAGCGCATATGGGAAAAACCGGCCCCGCTGTAATTCGAGGAAAAACCTACATACTCGCCCGTTTTGTTCATCACCGCTGAAAGCTGCGTCTGCATCCCCGGCATGGTATAAATCTGTCCCGCAAGGTCAGGAATATAAAACGCATTCATCACGGTGGAGGCGGTAAGGTAAAACTTGATGGGCTGGTTCACGGGCGCTGCCAGCTCATTGACCGTAGCGATGCCGTATTTCGGGTAGAAAAACAGCCATTTCCAGTCCAGCGCCACCACTTCCACTTCCAGCGGTACGGTGCCTTTAGTAACAGGCTGGGTGGCGGAGAGGCGGTGCAGCGGACGGTAGGGGTCGAGCATATGCGTACCGAGCCAGGTGACCGCCCCCAGAAGAATAACAATGAACAGCGGACCTGACCAGATCACCAGTTCCAGCGCGGTGGAATGATCCCAATCGGGAGTGTAGCGCGCTTTCTGGTTGCTCTCACGGTAGTGCCAGGCAAACCAGACGGTGAGCCCCATGACGGGAACCACGATAAACAACATCAGGTAAACGGACGTCATCAGAATATGGCTTTGCTGCTGTGCCACATCCCCTGCAGGAAACAGCACGACGCTTTTGCAGGCGCTGAGGGCACATAACGACGCCACGGAGGCGAGGGTAGGGGAAAATCTGAACATCGTTCTCTAGGGCTTTTTTATAAGCGCTCTATAGCAGGACGATGTTCAAAGGGGCATTGGACAATTTGTCCACTGCCATTTACGGCGCAAATAACCGAAAAGACAGTATGGCATGTTAATCTACCGATAGGTTTTCTATGGTTGATTGCCTGCGTCATGTCATCAGGCACTTCGGGAGACACATTCATGGCCACACACATCGCGTCGCACACTTACACCAGTGAAGAGGCGGCCGACCATATCCACGGGAACCCGGGTGACATCGCTATCGGTGTGATCATCGGGCGCACATCCGAATTTTTTGATTTTTTCGTGTTTGCGATTGCGTGCGTTCTGGTGTTTCCGAAACTCGTCTTTCCCCAGCTTTCTCCCCTTGACGGCATGCTTGGCACATTCGCTATTTTCTCCCTGGCATTCATAGCGCGTCCGATCGGCACATTGATCTTTATGGCGATCGAGCGGGCATATGGGCGAGGGGTGAAGCTCACCATCGCCCTGTTCATGCTGGGTACGTCCACCGTGGTTACGGCATTCGTGCCGGGGCATGCGGACATCGGTGTGGCTTCCGCATGGATACTTGCCCTGTTCCGCATCGGTCAGGGGCTGGCATGGGGAGGCACGTGGGACGGGTTGCCCTCATTGCTTGCCATGTATGCGCCTGAGGATCGTCGCGGATGGTATGCGATGCTGCCGCAAATCGGTGCACCGCTCGGCTTGGCGCTCGCCAGCGGATTATTCATTTATTTTCTCACGCATCTCTCCGCGGTGGATTTCTCCGAGTGGGGATGGCGTTACCCGTTTTTTGTCGCCTTTGCCATTAACGTGGTGGCGCTGTTCGCACGGCTTCGGCTGGTTCTGGCGCAGGAATACGTGGTCCTGTTCGAAGACCGTGCCTTGCAGCCCGCCCCCGTCCTCGAAACCTTGTTCAGGCAACGGCGCACCATCGTGCTCGGCGCATTCGCGCCGCTGGCAAGTTTCGCCCTGTTTCACATGGTAACGGTTTTCCCGCTTTCATGGGTGTTTCTGCATACGGATCAGAGCCCCGCACGGTTCCTTATGATCGAGATGGTGGGCGCGTTTATCTGTATAAGCGCGATTATCGCTTCTGGAGTCGCGGCGGATCGTTTCGGGCGTCGGCGTTTGCTGGCGGTAGTGGCGGGGGGTATCGCGGTATTCAGCGGCTTTGCACCCCTGTTGCTGAATGCGGGACAGATGGGTGAAATGATGTATATGTGTATGGGGTTCATTCTGCTCGGACTGTCTTTCGGTCAGGCTTCGGGCGTGGTAAGCAGCAATTTTCCACCGCAATACCGCTACACGGGTTCGGCACTGACCTCGGATCTTGCGTGGCTGATCGGCTCGGCCTTCGCTCCCTTCATTGCGCTATGGTTATCCAGCCATGCGGGGCTTATCATGGCAGGAGCCTATCTTCTCTCAGGGGCGATATGCACGGTAGTAGCGCTGTTTGTAAACCGCTCTTTAGCCGCACGGGATATCTATTGATAGCGCTCCTTGATGATGGGTTTGCGCTCGGCACGATCTCGCGCAGAGTTTTTTTCACCTCCGTTCTCATACTGCTGGCGATAGGGACGTAAGTAACGCTGCTTATATCGAACACCTCAACCATCCTCGCAATCTCATGCAAGGAGTGTGGCAGACGGTCAACCGGCCCGTAGCGCGTTGCGCGGCGATGACGCAACGCGCTACGGTTCAACGCTTAAAATACCAGATCGCCCATGCCTACGAACGTCACGCTGTTCGCACCGTAGGATACCACCAGGTTAGCCCCTTCCACATGGGTCACGTCCGCCTCCAGCGCAAACACCTTCAGGTCGGAGAGACTGTCGATCACCACGTTGCCCGCACTGACCGCGCCCGCGTAAAACACCACGCGATCCCCCTGATTGAAGTGAAGGTCCGTGATGGTATCATGCCCGAAATCCGCCTTGAACTGAAACGTATCCGCACCCCCGCCGCCCGTTAATACGTCATTACCGGCACCACCGCTCAAGATATCGTTGCCGGCGTTGCCGAACAGAAAGTCATCTCCTTCCTGGCCGCCGATAATGTCATTTCTGGCACCTCCGATCAATACGTCGTTCCCGGCGGTACCTTCGACGAATGAGCCATTCGCGCCGGAGAGAATGGTATCGTTTCCGGTGCCGCCCACCAGATGCCCATTTTGTGACGCGCCGAAAATGAGATCGTCCGCGCTGGTACCCGCATCGTTCGGTGTCGCGGGGGCAAAACCGAATTTCGTACCGGCATTCAACAAGGTGATGCTCTGATTGGCGTCCAGATGAATCTTAACAGCGTCCTGCCCTTCATCGGTGACGCTGAGTCCGTAATGGGCGATGAATTTTTGAATTTCCCAGAATGAACTTACCGCGATATTCTTCTCATTGCCGAAAGTCCCGGCATAAATATTCAGGACATCTTTCCCGAACTGAAAATCCGTGATGATATCGTTTCCCGCATTCGCCTTGAACTGGAACACGTCGCTGCCCGCACCTCCTGAGAGAATATCGTCGCCGGCATCCCCGCCGATAATGTCGTTGCCGCCGCTCGCGACGATGATATCGTTTCCATTCCCGCCACTGATCAGATCCCTGCCCGCGCCACCGGAGAGGAGATCGTCGTTATCGCCGGCCTGAACCGTGTCCCTGCCGCCGCCTGAAAATACGGTATCGTTTCCCATTCCCGTGACGATCAGGTCGTTTCCATGAGCTGAGAGCACGAAGTCCGCTTTTGAAGTACCCGCGATGCGATCCGCGCCGTTCGTTCCATTATATCTTGCCATTTTGATCATTCTCCCAAGGTTACATTTAAAAAATCGATATCCCGTGAACGATTCATCTTTAATTGCATCGTGACATGCAACGATTTTTTCATGGATCGGTTGAAGAGAAATCGATTTTTTAAACGGACTGTACCGGTTGTTTATCTTTATCTGCCTTTCTTCGACATTTATTACTCATCACGCAAGACATTCCGGTTCAATTCCGGGATATGTGAGATCAAAGCGAATTATATTCTTCCTGTATTGCCTGATGGCGGAAATCTACCTGCTGGTCAGCTTCAGCATCATGCGTTTCCGCTCTGAAAGCAGTTTTGGTCCATACCATGCGGAGCCATACCTATATTTCATACAGTCAGACATATAGCCCTATCCAGGCTTTGTGAATATAAGCAGGAATATTTTTAGGTTGGAACAAAATAGCAGATATTCACAGGCGGTACCGTATTTTTGCTGTCAGTGCGGAGCAACCCGCCATACGGTATTACCGACATCGTCGGCGACCAGTAAGGCACCGTCCTGCGCTACCGCTACGCCTACGGGGCGGCCTAAGGCGTTTCCGTCTTTATCCAGAAAGCCGGTGAGAAAGTCCTCAGGCTTATCTGCGGCGGGCATCCCGTTCCTGAAAGGTATGAAGACGACCTTATACCCGCTCATGGGCTTACGGTTCCACGATCCGTGCTGGCCGACGAACGCGCCGCCCTGGTAATGCGCCGGAAACGATTGCTGCGTATAGAACGCCAGGCCGAGTGACGCGGTGTGGTTGCCGAGCGCATAATCGGGTGCGATGGCGGTGGCGACCTTTTCCGGATCTTGCGGTTTCACGCGTGCATCCACGTGCGGTCCATAATAGCTGTAAGGCCATCCGTAAAAAGCGCCTTCCTTTACCGACGTCATATAATCCGGCACCAGGTTGCCGCCGAGTTCGTCACGCTCGTTGACCGTGGTCCATAACGCACCGCTTTTCGGATTCCAAGCCAGTCCGTTGGGGTTGCGAAGACCGGAAGCGAAGACGCGCATCGCGCCGTCTTTCGGATTGATCTGCAGGATGTCGGCGCGGTTGGTTTCCACCGAAATGCCGTTTTCCGCCGCATTGCTGTTGGAGCCGACCGTTACGTACAGCTTGGAGCCGTCCGCGCTGGCGATGACGTTTTTCGTCCAGTGATGGTTGATCGGTCCGGCGGGCAGGTCGGCGACTTTCTCGCCCTTGGCAGTGATGGAGGCGTCTCCTTGCTTATAAGGGAAGCGCAGCAATGCGTCGGTATCGGCGACATAAAAATCATTCCCTGCCAGCGCCATGCCGAACGGGGAATTCAAGCCTTGCAGGAAAACGGTGCTGCTCTTCGCCGTGCCGTCCTGCTTGATTCCACGCAGCAGCGTGATGCGGTTGGCGCTCGGGGTGCTGGAGCCGGCCTTGCGCATCTCGAATTTCATGATTTTTCCTTTGATGCCCTTGCTGTCTTCCGGTTTGGGCGGCGCATCGGTCTCGGCCACCAGCACGTCTCCATCCGGCAGCACGTACATCCAGCGCGGATGCGCCAAGCCGGACGCGTAGGCCGTCACGGTGAATCCCTGCGGCGCGGCGGGCTTTTCCCCCGCCGGCCAGCTTTTCGCGGGCGCGACGTTGACTGTCGGAATCAAACTCTTAGCCGGCTCAGGCAACACGGGATGCGAGCCGTAGCCCTGATCCGGTGGAGTCTCGGCATGGCAGGCCGCCGTTACGGACAGCAGACACAGTAGAGAAGCGGTAAACGGTTTTTTCATGGTATTCCTGTTCCCGTAAACATGGCGCCAGGAGCATCCCCGGCAATCAGCGCGTTATGCAAGACGATGCAAATGCATTTGCAGCCGCTTGCGTTAGATGGCATACGTAACGGTTTTTTCGCATAAAATAGCAGTAAGGGAAATCAACAGTGGCCTACGCATCATGGAAACCGATCGCTCTTGCGTTAAGCGCTGCGCTGCTCCCCGCCAGCGCCTTCGCGCGAACGGAGTTGACGGTTGCGAAAGGCCATGCGGTCGCCGCCATCGGCGACCTTACGCAGGCGGAGGAAGACATCAGGAAAATTCCAGGCGATGCCTCGGTTATTGATGAGCGGGAATGGAGCGACCAGCGCGCCGAGACGATAAAGGACATCACCGATTACACACCAGGCGTGGTGGCACAGCCGAGGAACGGTGCGGAGTCGCTCCGGCTCTCCGTACGTGGTTCCGGTCTCGCCAACGCGTTTCAAGGCAGGGGGCTGCTAATGCTGCAGGACGGCATCCCGATCAACATGGCGGACGGCGAGTTCGAGTTTCCGGTGATCGACCCGTGGCTGGTGCGCTACGCCGAACTGTTTCCCGGTGCCAACGCGCTGGATTATGGCGCAAGCAATTTCGGCGGGGCGATCAACCTCGTCACGCCGACCGGCGTGACGCGCAACGGGTACGGCATCCGCGCCGAAGGCGGCAGTTTCGGCACGGCGCACGCGCAAGCATTCGCCGGAAAAGACTGGCAGGACGGCGATATGTTCGCTGCCGTCACCGGATTCACGCAGGACGGCTACCGCGAGCAGAACGCGCAAATGACGGGACGCTTCAACGGAAACTGGGGCTGGCGGTTAAGCGACCGCCTCGTCAACCGCGCCTCCCTCAACCACACGGTGTCCGACGCGGAAATTCCCGGTGCCGTTTCACTGGCGCAGATCCGCACCGACCCGCGCGCCGCGAACCGGAGTAACGTCAAAGGTGACTACCAGCGCAACCTCGACATCACCCGCTTTGGCGATACGCTGGCTTGGGATGACGGGACTGAGCGCCTCGAGGCCACGGTGTTCTACGCCTACCGGCATCTCGACAACCCGGTCACCACTTACGAATTCCAGCATAACAACGATACCGGTATCCGGACGAAATACACACACCGTTACGGTGAGAGCCGCTGGCTGGTCGGGATGAACCAGTATTACGGAACCGCCGATGAGACGCGCTACCGCAATGCCGGCGGCGAAGAAGGGGCGCATATCCTCGATCGTGATCTTACCGCCCTGACCTCCGAGGCATACGCGGAAGTGGAACAGCAGCTGGCGGGCAGGCTTTTCGGGATTGCGGGAGCGCAGGGCGCATACAGCCTGCGCGATATTCAACAGGATTTTCCGACGGACGCAGAGCAGGATACGCACTATACCGGATTTTCGCCGCGTATCGGACTCCGTTACGACATCGATACCGACACGCAGGCATTCACCAATCTGAGCCGCAGCTTCGAGCCGCCGACCTGGGCGGAGCTTTCCGGCGGCAACAATCCCGGTTTCAACCGGCTCAAGGCGCAGCGCGCCACCACCGCCGAAGTAGGTGCGCGTGGCAGATGGCAGGGTGCGCACTGGCAGGCGGCCTATTTCCACGGCTGGCTGCGGGATGAATTCGTCAATTACCGCTTCGCCAGCGGCGATACCGACACTATCAATGCGCCTAAAACCAAGCGCGACGGCATCGAACTGGGGGTGGGCGGCGATGTCGCCCGAGTCTGGAAACTGCGCGCCGCCTATACTTACAGCCATTACACGCTGGACGGTGATCCGCTCTACGGCGACAACGCTTTGCCCGGTGTGCCGGAACACGAAATCCGGGCGGAAGCGCTCTACGCACACCCTTCCGGCATATCGTTCGGCCCCAACATCGAATGGTCACCCGCCCGCGCGCCCGTCGATCTCACCAACACGCTCTACGCTCCCGCCTACGCCATCCTCGGCGCCCGCGTCCTGTGGGAAGAGGAAGACCGCAACATGAGTTTCTATATCGAAGGACGCAACCTCCTGGATAAACATTACGTCGCCACCTACAACGTCATTCCGGACGCGGGCGGCCAGGACGGGCGCAATTTTTACCCGGGGGAAGGTAGAGCAGTTTATATGGGATTACGGTATCAGCTCTGAAAGCGTTGTAATGATCAAAAAAATATGGAACGTAAAAACTCGCTTTGTTGCAAAGCGGCGCTTCAAAGTCTGTCATCCTAAACCCTTTTTATTTCGCCTGCGCAGATTGCTCCTAACTAATGTAAACCAGCCGATCGCGCCGATCAAACTTTGGTTACCGGGATGCGAGCACTATCCCATCAGATTTAACTTGGACTAGCGAGCAAATCAAAATACAGGCGTATGGTAGAACGGCAGATTATCAGAGATTACAGAAAAATTGTAATTGAGCAGGGCTTCTTTGGCTGGAAATACCGGCATGTTTTATGCTGTCCAGTCCCAAGCCGTCGAGTGATATCAATATATCCAGGGTCGCCTGGAAAATCTTGATCCATGCCCCTGTTTCTTTCCACGACGTGAAAGTGGAACAGCGCCATTTAACACAATGTAAACCTATAGGTTGTATTATCATTTTTGCTTTCAACTAAAGATCATCTTTAGCACAGAGGAGAAGTACAATGCAGCAGAGTTTTCTTTCCACCCCATGGCAGATGTCCAACATATCCTTCAATATCAGCAGTGACGGATTCAGTTTCCTTCCGCTTACACAGCCGGGAAAACTGGACGCCGATCATTATTCCGCCGAAGACAGCCACGGTGCTACCGAAAGCCTGTTCGGATCGGGAAATTTAAGTTATGCGAGCCTTCAATCTTCCCAGACCGATGCGGCCCTGCAGGCACAGCACGCAATCGACCAGTTAGGCGACACGGGCAGGGCGGCGGTGAGCGATGCCGGACATGGCGCGTCTTACGTGCCGGGTGCGGCGGCGGCCCTGGAGAATATGCAGTTTTCCGCTTCCAGAACCGGTGCGACCGGAGGTGGCGCCAGCGATACGGACCGGGCGATCGGCTCCGTCGCCGAGGATAAGGGACTGGTTCATTCTGCCGGGGAAAACGCCCTGGCGCAGTCTTCCACGGCTCTGGGCGCCGCGCATTATATCGCGGGTGGCGGGGATGGCGGAGACGGGGGAAATGGAAACAACGGAGTCAACGGAAGCAGCGGAACGAACGGGGAAAATACCGGTTCCTCCTTTCCCGTTTCGCCGCCGCAGGCGATCGGGGGAAGTATTCCTGCCAGCGTGTTACCCATAAATACGCAGGGTCCGGCGGGAGCGGACGGCCATAACGGCGGCACGGGCGGGAACGGAGCGAATGGAACCGATGGTACGCATAGGGAAGGAAACGGCGATACGGTCATCCATCAGGGCGGCGACCATACCCTGATCAACGTGCAGGTAAATGCCGGGGATCTGGGAACGACGATTTATCAGACCGTGACGACGCTCGGCGACACGATCCATCAGGTCACCGGCATCATCGGCGACACATCCCACCTGTTGGAAAATATCCTGCATTGCACAAATACAGGGTTACTCGGCGGCGAACAGGTCAGTCAGCTGGTCAGTACGCTGATCACGAATCTCACGCAGCTGACCTCCCCGCTGCTCAACGAGGTCAACCATCTGGGTGGTACCGTAACCGGTCTGGTGGACTCGGTTTCCTCATCTCTCGGCGGGGTGAAACTGCCCGATATCCGGCTGTGCGATCTGCTGGACGGAACAGCGCCGCACGGGGATACCATAGGTCATCTCATTTCGTCCGTCGCCGCACTGCCTCAGACGACATTACTGCTGCCGTTGCTGCAGGATACCGGCGCGTCTCTCAGCAACAGCGTGAGCCAGTTGCAGGGTATCGTACCGCAGGTGGCGGCTCTGCTGCCCAATGCGGCGGGAGGGCTGCATGATCTCACCGGTCTTCTGGGCAACGTGGTGCATCAGGTCGGCGGCACGCTGGGTACGCTGGGCGTGCCTCCGACCGCTGTCGGCTCACTGCTGGATACGGTGAACGGAACCGTGTCGCACGTGGCCGGGGCGCTGGAACCTGCGGCGCTCGGACTGGTGGACAGCCTGCATCATGCAACGGGAACGATACTGGGAGGAGAGAGCGGACTGCCGGTTCCGGGTTCCGGTAATGGCGGCGATCCCGTTTCCCCGGGCGCAATTACGGGAGGGGTTACGGATAGTGTTTCACATGTGGCCGGAGCAATCGAACCCGCCGTTTCCGGTCTGGTGGACACCCTCCATCACGAGGTGGGAACGATACTCGGAGGAGAGGGCGGACTGCCGGGCCTGGGGTCCGGCAATGGCTGCGATCCCGTTTCGTTAGGGCCGATTACGGAAGGGGTTACGGATAGCGTTCCGCATGTGGCCGGGGCAATCGAAGCGACCGTTTCCGGTCTGGTGGATACCCTCCATCACGAGGTAGTAACGATACTGGGCGGAGAGGGCGGACTGCCGGGATCAGGTTCCGGCCATGGCTGCGATCCCGTTTCACTGGGCACGCTTACGGAAGGAGTTACGGACAGTGTCTCGCATGCGGGTGGAGCGATCGAAGCGACCGCCTCCGGTCTGGTGGATTCCCTGCATCATGACGCGGCAACGCTGCTGTCCGGAGGAGAACATGGCTGCGACCCGGTTCCGGCAGGGTCGCTGGCGGAAGGGGCGGTCGATACCGTTTCGCATGTTGCCGGAGGTCTGGAGTCCACGGTATCGGGCTTGGCTGATACGCTGCACCATGATGCGGGAAACCTGCTGACGGACGGTGGCGGATTATGGGGTAGCGGAGGTCAGCCGGGTGATAGCGACCTCGGTCTTCACCTGAGCGGTGCGGGGCATGAGATAGCGACCGGCGGGACGACCGATTTCCTGACCAGTCCGGTAGAAAACATCGCCGGAGATATCGATATCGGGGCGCATGGAGGCATAAGTCCGCTTGACCATTCCGCTACCGGTAATGCTACCGGTGATAGCGACTTGAGCCTGACGATGGGCATTCAGGCGGTGGATCACGGCGTGCTGTCCGGCACCGCCGAGGTGTCGCTGGATCCGGTGGAGCAGGTGACGGGAGACATCGACCTGCCGGTCGCCATTTCCGTCAATGCCCTCGGCCATCAGGCGGCACCGATCGTCAATGACGGCGCTGGCGGAACGGGCGGACACGACCTCCTTACGCAGATCGGGGACATTGCCCATAACACGGCGGGAAGTGTACTGGGCACGGTCGGTACGGGGTCTGCAGATCATCATTCCGGCGGAAGTCAGGGCGGCGACAGCGATCTCACCATCGACCTGCATACCGTTGCGCCGGGGATTGAAACACCGGTCCATGCGGAAGTGTCGCTCGATCCCGTGGAGCATGTGACGGGAGATATCGACATCCATATCGACGGGGCCATCTCGCTGCTGCACGGCAGCACCGGCAGCGGCACCTCCGGCATCGTGAGCGGCACGGCCGGAAGCGACGCGGCCATCGGCGGATGGACCAGCGCGATCCATACCGACGGGGGCGGTATGTACGGGGATATCGCCAGCCATATGGGCGGGGCGGCGGACGTATTGCCCGACCCTGTCGGCACGGTGGATCATGGCCTGCATATCCTCCATAACGAACCACTCCTCAGCGGCGGCAGTATGGCGGGCAGTTCCCATGCCCACGGCCTGTTCGGTTGAAGCGTAAGCATCCGCACATCGGAGTCATCCCATCATGCCGCTGCGTTCATTCGCCTCCCGCCGCCTGTCGCCACTGACCCCGGAAGGATTTTCCTGCAACGCGGGGTCCCTGCTGGTCAGTTCGCTGGCGATCACCATGCTGTCGCTGGCGCTGCCTGTCATGAGCCTGCAGATCTACGACCGGATACTCCCGAATCAGGGCTCCGGCACGCTGCCGGTCCTGACGATGGGCGTCTGCACCGCGGTCATGCTGGAACTGGCGTTACGGCTGATGCGGGGATACGCCATCGGTCGCGCCGGGGCGGCGTATGAACACCGCATGAGCTGCCTGATGCTCGGCAAGGTACTCTTGGCGGACCTCGCCAAGGCGCAGTGGGGTGGTGTCGGGGAATATCTGCACCGGATGGGAAGCGTCGGCAAGCTGAAGGATTTTTACAACGGGCAGGCGCTGACCGTCGCCGCGGAACTGCTCTTCGTTCCGCTCTCCTTAGGCCTTATCGCGCTTATCGCCGGGATTCTGGTACTGGTGCCTGCGTTTATCCTTTTACTATTTACAGGCGTCTCGCTCCTGAACGGCCGTCATCTGCGCGACATGCTGCGTGTCCGTGAATCGGCGGACGACCACAGGTTCGACTTCCTCATCGAAGCGCTGGAAGGCGTGCATACGCTCAAATCTTTCGCGATGGAGAAATATTTTGAACGCCGCTACGAAGCGCTGGAGGAAACCTCCACCTTCGCCAATTACGAAGTGACGCGCCAGACGGCCCTGACTTTCAACAGCGGCGCGATCTTCGGGCATCTGATGATGACCGCCGTCATCAGCGCCGGGGCGTGGTGCGTGCTGGAGGGCAGGCTGACCACCGGCTCCCTCATCGCTACCATGCTGCTGTCCGGCCGCCTGATGCAGCCGGTGCAGAAAGCGCTGGTGCTGTGGACGCGGTACCAGGATTTCGTGCTGGCCTCTGCCCATGTCACCGACGTGCTGGAAACCCCGCAGCAGGAAACGGCGCCCCGCGCGCATGAACAGCCCGTCTTCGCCGAAGGACGGCTGACCTTGCAGCAGGTCACGTTCGGATATGGCAAGGGAACGACGCCGGTCATCGCCGACGCATCGCTGGAACTGCGCCCCGGCGAGGCGGTGTTGATCTCCGGCGGGCATGGCTGCGGTAAGACCACGTTATTTAAACTGATGGCGGGGCTGTATCCGGCGAATTCGGGGGAAATCCTCGTGGAAGGCGAAGCGGTCGCCACCTATCGGCCGCAGGAACTCAGCCGCCATATCGCCTATATCCGCACCGAGGCGATGATCTTCCGGGGCAGCATTCGCGACAACATGACCGGTTTCGGCCAGATCGAAGAGGGGCAGGCGCGGGAAATCTCCGCCCTGATGGCGGTGGACCGCGACGTGGCAAAACTACCGGGCGGGTTCGATACGTTCCTGAGCGGCAATGAAACCGACAATATTCCGCTGGGCCTGAAACAGCGCATTTCCATCGTGCGGGCGCTCGCCAGGAAGCCCCGGCTGATCCTTTTCGACAATGCGGAAGTCGCGCTGGACCGGGAGGGATATGAACATATCTACCAGTTGCTGGCACGGCTGAAATCCCGAGTTTCCATGGTGCTCGTCTCCGACGACCGCAACATCCGTTCGCTGGCCGACAGGCATTACACGCTGCAGGACGGCCACCTGGAAGAATCGGCGTCCGTTCCGGTGAAACAGATGTTCCTGCAGGGATATCGGGAGCCGGCGCTATGAATGTCGCTGCGGAATCCTTCGCCATGAGCTCGCAACCTCTCCTGACACCGCTTAATCCGTTCGAGAGCGCGTACGAGATTTTCACCAACAGCCAGCCGATCCTGAAAATGCTGCAGGCGATCGCCGAGGCGGGCCGCACCCAGTTTCATAGCGAAGGCAGCTGGGAAATCTGCCTGTGCGCGCTGATCCTGACGCTGGAGCCGAACTGCCCGGTGCGCCGCATCCTGGAAGCGCTTCCCTACAATACGGAGGCCTTCCACGCGACCGACCTGCTTAATACTCTCGCCCATATGGGCTATTACTGCCAGCGTTCGGAATCGGAACTCGCAGACATCGACGAGAGGCTGCTGCCCGGCCTGTTCATCCCGCAGCAGGGCGAGCCGTGCATCGTGCTCGGGCGGGACGGGCAGGGACAGCTGCGGTTTTACGATCCGCTCTCCAAACTGGTGAGTTACGTGCCGTCCTCCTTTGAAAAAGGCGGCAAGATCTGGTTCTTTCAGGCCTATGACGAGCACCGCGCGCCTACCTCCCGCTTCATGCGCACCGGTAGCGGTTATACATGGTTCCGGGCGCTGCTCGGCAGGTTTCATGGTACCTTTATCCAAGTGTTGAGCGCCGGGCTGGTACTTAATATCATCGCGCTCTCCACGCCCATTTTCACGATTCTGGTGTATGACAGGGTCATCGCCGTCGGGTCCATGGAAACCCTGCCCATGCTGGTGGTGGGCGGGATGGTGTCCATTTTGTTCGAATGGAAACTGCGCCGCATCCGTTCGGACGGGCTTTCCTGGCTGGCGGGGCGGCTCGACAACATCGTGAGCAACCGCATCTTCGCGCATCTGATCGGCCTGTCGCCGACGCTAATCGAAAAAGCCTCCATCGCCGCGCAGATCGCCCGCATCAAGACGTTCGAATCGGTACGGGATTTTTTCAGCGGCTCGGTGTTCCTCTCGCTGATCGAAGCGCCGTTCGTCGTGGTGGCCGTTATCGCCATGGCGTGCATCTCCGGCTCGCTGGTGATGGTGCCGCTGACCGCCGTCCTCGGATATGTCGCGCTGTTCATGGCTATCCGCCAGAAAGTGAAGGTCTCCATCCGCATCGCCGCCAAGGCCAGCTCGGTGCGGCAGCAATTCACCATCGAGACATTCGAGAAGATGGAAGGCATCCGCACGCACGGCCTCGCCGCCAAGTGGCAGGACAAATTCCGGCACCTTTCCGGGCGCGAAATGATCGCCCATTTCCAGCTCGGCTGGCTCGGCATGGTGGCGGAAAACATCGCCAACGCGCTGACCGTCTGCGCCGCCGTCTCCACCATCGGTTTCGGGGCGGAGCATGTGTGGGCCGGGGAAATGAGCGCCGGTTCGCTGGTCGCCAGCATGATGCTGGTCTGGCGGATTCTCACCCCGTTTTACTCGCTCTGCACGATGGTGCCGCGACTCGAACAGCTGCGCAACAGCATCCATCAGGTCAATTTGCTGATGGATATCGAGACGGAATCGGAAGAAGCGCACGCGTTTTCCCGCCTGCCGAAAGTGAAGGGGGCGGTCTCCTTCCACCATGTCGGTTTCGCTTATTCCGAGGAATCGGACTATATTTTCCAGGACCTGAGCTTCGAGGCGAAAGTGGGGGATCTGGTAGCGATCACCGGCGCCAACGGCACGGGCAAGGCGAGCGTGCTGAAACTGATCCAGTCGATGCACCTGCCGAGCGCCGGCACCATTCGCATCGACGGATTCGATATCCGCCAGATCGACGCGCCGGACCTGCGCCGCCAGATCGCCTACGTGCCCAAAGTGGCGCATTTCTTTCACGGCAGCGTGATGGAAAACCTCCGCTTCGCCAACCCCACGGCCACGGAAACGCAGATGCTGGGGGCGCTGGAAATGGCGGACGCGCTGGCCGATGTCCAGCGCCTGCCGCAAGGGTTGCATACCGTCATCGGAATGCATCACGGCGTCAAGCTGACTTCGACGCTGGCGACGAAACTGTCGCTGGCCCGTGCCTACCTTCATCCGGCGCCACTGCTGCTGATCGATGAACTGCCCAACGCATTGCTTTCCGGAAAGGTTGGGGAAAACCTGAAGCGCTACCTGGCCCATGCGAAAGGGAAACGTACCGTGATCTGCTGTCTCTACCGTGATGACTTCATGAAAATGAGCGATACCATCGTCTGGCTGCGCGGTGCGGAAACCCCCTTCAGCGGGGCGCGGGACGTCATCCTGCCGTTGCTCTCCACCGCCGCACTGCATCACCGTCCTTCAGGAGCAACGACATGAAATTTTCCCTTCAGCACCCGGTTTCCATCGTAAAGCGTGAGAAACAGACGCGCTACCTCTCGCAGGCCATCCAGTTGGAGGAGGCGGTCAACCCGCATATCCTGCGCATGACGATGGGGATCATTTCCGTTTCGGTCTTCGCCTTCCTCGTCTGGGCGGGATGCACCTCCATCCATGAAGTGGCGCGTACTCCCGGTGAAGTGGTGCCTGCCGGGTACCAGCAGCTCGTCCAGCATCTGGAAGGAGGGCTGGTCAGGCAGATCCACGTCGCCGACGGAGATAAAGTGGAGCAGGGGCAGCCGCTGGTGACTCTGGATGACGCCGGTATCCGCGAAGATATGGAAAAAGCGGAAAGCTCGGAGCGTGAAATGGACATGCGCATCGAGCGGATGCGGGCGTTCCTTGAAAAGCGGCGGGCGGATTTCAGTAAGATTAAGGGTGTCACCAAGGTCATGATCGCCGATCAGGAAGCGTGGTTCAAAGGAACGGAAGAAGCCCGAAGCAAGGAAGCCCTTATCATCGCCAAGCAGCTGCAGGAAAAAAAGCAGGAGGTGAAGGGGCTCAGGGCTGGCATCGCCACCACCAACCAGAATTATCGTCTGGCGGACGACGTGTACCAGCGCCGGAAATCACTGGCCGCCAAGGGATATGCTTCCCATATCCAGAACCTTCAGGACGAGCAGCGGGTCATCGAGCTGCAGGGCCAGAAAAACCAGTTGAGCGCACAGATCACCCAGGCGGAGACCGCGGTCACCGAATACCAGCACCGGCTGGAAGCGCTCGGCGCCGGATATCGCGATACGACCCATGAGAAACTGGCGGAACTGGAAGCGGAAAAAGCCCAGAACATCGAGGGCCTGCGCAAACTGCGCGAGCGGCGGGACCGGCTGGTTATCCGCGCCCCGGTGCGCGGGCTGGTGAAGGGGTTGGCCGTCAATACCATCGGCGGCGTGATTCAACCCGGCCAGACCATCATGGAAATTGTCCCGCTCGATAAAAAGTTGATTGTACAGGTCAAAATCGCGCCGCAGGATATCGGCCACGTCCAGACCGGGCAGGAAGTGCGGATGAAATTCAGCAGCTACGATTTCGCGCGCTACGGCTTCGTCAACGGAACACTGGACCAGATTTCCGCCACCACCTTCGTCAGCGAAAACGGTGAGCGTTACTATCAGGGGCGCATTATCCCGGATAACGCGTATGTCGGCGCCCGCGACAATCCCATCCTGCCGGGCATGACGGTGATGGCCGATGTCGTCACCGGGCAGAAAACCCTGCTGCAATATCTGTTCAAACCCATCCATACCTCGCTGCAAAGCGCATTCAGTGAACGTTAACCCGGAAAAAGAGCATCCTCATGACCACGTCGATGATAGAAAAAAGCAGGGATTTCCTGTTAAACAAGGAACAACCCGCGCTGGTGCTGGTGGTGGAAGACGACGCGTTTTCCATGGCGTTCATGGAAGCATACGTGGTGGAAATGGGACATGAACTGTTGAAAGCCGCCAACGGCAAGGAAGCCATCGCGTGCATGCAGGCGCACCGCCACCGGATCGACGTGGTGCTGATGGACCGGGAAATGCCGGTGATGGACGGACTCTCCGCCGTGCGCCGCATCAAGGAAACGCCGCAGCTGCGCGCAATCCCCGTCATCATGATCACGGCGGCGGATTCCATGCAGGATATCCGGCAGGGGCTGGAGGCAGGGGTCTTTTATTACCTGACCAAGCCGGTGCAGGGAGAAATCCTGCATTCCGTGCTTTCCGCCGCCATCCGCGAATCACGCCAGGCCCGCGTGCTGGCGGAGGAACTGCATCAGCACCGCACCAGCTTCAACCTGATCGATACCTGTAAGTTTCAGTTCCGCAGCTTGAGCGAAGCGGAAAACCTGGCCGCTTTCATGGCGAACTGCTTCCCGGACCCGCAGCGCGTGCTCAGCGGACTCGGTGAGCTGCTGATGAACGCCGTCGAGCATGGCAATCTCTCCATTGGATATCAGCAGAAAACGGAATGGCTTACGGCGGGCATCTGGCGTGCGGAGATCAACCGCCTGCAGCAATCCCCCCTTCATGCCCATAAGACCGCGACCGCCACCATCGCCCGCAAGGAACAGGGGATGTACGTGGTGATCGAAGACGAAGGGGAAGGGTTCGAATGGCGAAGCTACCTGATGATCGACCCCGCCCGCGCCAGCGACAATCACGGGCGCGGCATCGCCCAGGCCAACGCGCTCAGTTTCGACAAGCTGACCTACAACGCGAAAGGCAATCAGGCGGTGGGATTCGTGAGCCACCAGAAGCGGCTTGAATGGTAACGAACTGAAACGACGTGGAATCTGCTTATGACGACTATCTTGCGTAATTCGTTTTTCATCAAATCCTCCGTGGCGATGTCGGCGCTGGTGATCGTGGTGCTCATCGCCGTCTACCATCTGTACCAGACCTTCACCGTTTCCGTCGCCCGGAACATGGAAATCGTACGGCTCAGCGACAAGGCGGCCTATCTCGACGAGGTGCTCACCATGTCGGCGCGCATGGCCGTGCTGACCGGTGATACGGAATGGAAAAAGCGCTACGATATCAGTGATCCCGAACTGACACATATTCTCACTACGCTGTTCGGACTGGAATCCCATTCGTCCAACCAGCCGCTGATTTCAGAAATCAGCCTGATCAACGAACGTCTGAGCCTCATAGACCGGCAGGCCTTCGGCGCGATGCAGGCAGGGCACCCGGAGCAGGCGAAGCTGCTGCTGTTCAATAACACCTATGTTTCCGATAAAAACCGTTACAACGAAACGCTGGCGCATTTCGTCAAGTCGCTTAAGGAGGATTCGGAGAAGAAATCCGCCAATCTCGATATGACCATGATCTGCATCATGGTGGTGGTCATCCTGTTGCTGTGGATCTGTTGCGCCTGGCTGCTCGCGGTCAACATGGAACGCTCTTCCGCCTTGCGCCAGAAAGCGGAAACCCTGTCGCGCCTGAAGTCGGAATTCCTGGCGAGCATGAGCCATGAAATCCGCACGCCGATGAACGGGATCCTCGGCATGGCCGAACTGATCCTCGGTACGCAGCCGAACCCGCAGGTGGAAGGGTATGCGCGCATCATCATCAATTCGGGTGAGTCGCTGATGACGATCATCGACGATATCCTGGATTTCTCCAAGATCGAGGCGGGCAAGATGGTGCTCGATCCCATGCCGGTCGATATGCTGGAACTGGCGGACGAAATCACGCGGCTCTACTCGGTAAAGGCGAGAGACAAGGCGCTGGAACTGGCGGTGCGTTACGTTCCGGGTACCGAACAGTTCGTCTATGCCGATCCCGTACGGCTGCGCCAGATTCTCGGCAACCTTATCAGCAATGCCATCAAGTTCACGGAAAAGGGGCATGTCACGCTGACCATTTCCGAAGAAAAATCCGAAGGAAAAGTAGCGGATGAGATCAAACTGCGTTTCATGCTCGAAGATACGGGCATTGGCCTCAGCAAAGAGGCATGCGGCAAGATTTTTGAAAAATTCATGCAGGCCGACAGTTCCACCACGCGCCGTTTCGGCGGCACGGGCCTGGGGCTTTCCATTTCCCAGAGCCTGATCGCCATGATGAACGGGGAGATCGGCGTGGAAAGTACGGAAGGGCAGGGTTCCGTTTTCTGGTTTACCGTGACCTGCAGGCGCAACAGCAAGGAATACCGTTCGCTTTCCAAACCCCCCGTATTGCGGGATATTAAAGTGCTGGTGGTGGATGATTTCGCCGTGATCCGCCAGCTGGTGACGGAACAACTGACCCAGATGGGCATGCGCTGCCAGAGCGCCGAGAACGCCAAGACGGCGCTGGCCATGATGCATCAGGCAAGTGCGGAAATGGACCCGTTCCAGCTGGTGCTGATCGACTACCTGATGCCGGAAATCCAGGGGGATATGCTGGCCAGCATGATCAACGACTATCCCGACCTGCGCTCCGCCTGCCTCGTGATGCTGACCTCCGCCGGCAGCCCGCTCGCCGACGAGGAGTTCGTGAAAAAAGGCTTCTCCGCCTATATCCCCAAACCCGTGGAGACACGCGGCATGGCCCGCTCGCTGGCGATGATCTGGAGCCGGTATCAGCAGGGGGAAACGCAGCAGCTCATCCGGGTGGATACCGGTTTCAGCGGCAACATTTCCACCGAGGCGGAAAAGGAACTAACCGCGACCGGCGCCTGCGTGCTGGTGGCGGAGGATAACCTGATCAATCAGGTGTTCATCCGAGAAATACTGGAAGAGATGGGCTGCGTCTGCACCATCGTCGCCAACGGCAAGGATGCGGTGCAGGAAGTACAGAACAAACCGTATGACCTGATATTGATGGACTGCCTGATGCCCGTCATGGACGGGTTCGACGCCACCCGCATCATCTGCCGCCTGAAAAGCGAAGGGCAGGTACGCGCCACGCTGCCGATCATCGCCCTGACCGCCAACGCCATGAAGGGCGACCGTGAACGCTGTCTCAGCGCCGGCATGGATGAATATATCAGCAAGCCGGTACGTAAGAAAGAACTGAAAAACGTGGTATCGTCCTGGGTGAAGAATCGCGGCGTGGAAATTACCGCTAGCGCCATCCCCGTCAATCAACCGGGCCAGACACAGCGGGATATGCCGCTTGCGGGCTCGTCGATTCCCGTCATGGAGGGAGAGGAGGAGGTGGAGGTTCAAGGCGCCGTACTGGATATGGAAACGGTCCGCCAGGCCAGGGAAATCCTGAAAGGGAAATATGACGCGATGGTGACGATGTTCATCACTGGCAGCGAAACGCGGCTCGAGGAAATCCGCACGGGCCTTGAGGCGGGAGACAGGGACGGCGTCATCCGCGCCGCCCACAGCTTGAAATCCACCGCCATGCAGATGGGAGCGGAGCGCCTCTCCAATCACGCCAAGCAGATGGAGGCGATGGGCAGGCGGTGCGCGGAGAATAAACCGGAACCGGAAGACGGAGAGGAGAAAATGACCCGCCTCTACCAAGAAGCCATCGTGATCCTGGCGGATACCGTCAGCGCGTTCCAGTTCCGGGCCGCATGAATTTATCAACA
Organism: Rickettsiales bacterium; assembly: GCA_965248995.1. GTDB lineage: Bacteria > Pseudomonadota > Alphaproteobacteria > Rickettsiales > UBA998 > CBDFKY01. Next base: position 169,959 of record CBDFKY010000022.1, read on the forward strand.
CACCTAAGAGGATGCCGTGATTATCATCAGTGAACAGACCGAAACGATCCTGCTGCAGGAACTGCGCAAGCGTAACGTGGGCGTGGCGGGCCACCATTGCTTCTACCTCGGCATGTCGGCGCTTCCCCACGGCCGGAAGGAGATATTTCAGGCGCTAAGCGCCGGGCTCAAGGAGCTGGATATTCCCCATCAGCCTTACGTGTATCTGTGCGCGGACAAGGATATCGTCATCGGGCTTCGCGATATGAAGGAAATGCATTTTTCCTGGGTGGTGGAACATATGGCGAAAACGCTGGAACTGCCGTCGCTCGCTTCGCACTGCGCGACGTGGGACATCTGGCTCGACTGGGGAAAGATCGAGCCGTTGCTGAGTGCCAAGATCGCCCTGCTGCAGACGGCGGCGGACCAGCAGCGCGAAAAGGACGTGGACACGGAAGCGCAGCGTGCCGTGGAGGAAACGCTGCGGATGGTGGAGGCGGAATGGGAAGCGACGCTGACCCAGCGCCGCATGATCCGCCTGCAGCCGCTGGTGATGATCGCCGATGACGACCAGTTCTCCCGCACGCTGGCGATCAACCTGCTGGAGCGCGATTACGCCTCCGCCGCGGCGCGTAACGGCCGCGAAACGTTGAAAGTGTATTTGGAACGCGCGCCGGACGTGTTGTTCCTCGATATCGGCATGCCGGACATCAGCGGGCATATCCTGCTCGAACATCTGTTGAAACTGGACCCGCAGGCGCATATCATCATGTTCAGCGGGCGTCGTGACAAGGAAACGGTGCTCCGGGCCATGCAGGCGGGGGCGAAAGGGTTCGTCGGCAAGCCGTTCACCCGCGCCAAGATCATGGAATATGTCGCCTCTTCGCCGTTCGTACGGCAGAAACTGGCGGCGGCGTAAGGTCTGGCGCCTATGGAATGGCTGGTCGCATCCCTGCTGCTGCTCACCGGCTTCGGCGCAAGGCATATCCACGCGCAGAAGCAGCTGACCGCTGCTCGCTATATGCTCCGTCAGGCGAAGGAGGAAGCGCATCGCATCGCCATCCTGCCGATGCAGAATCCGTATCCCCTCATCCAGATAAACAAAGAAGGAACGCTGGTCTTCGTCAATTCGGCGGCGGTGGAACATTATCCCGATCTTCAGGCGCTCGGCATCCGTCATCCCGTATTGGAAGGGCTTGGAACGTGGAGCGATACGAAAGTGGAAGCGCCGAAAAGTCGCGACATAGTGTACCGTGAAAAACATTACCATCAGACCATCATTCCCTCGACCGTCGGCTCGGTTCCCTCCGTGATCGTCTATTGCTACGAAATCACCGAGCGCAAGCAGTATGAGCACGCCCTTCGCACCCAGCAGAGCCGTACCGAGGAGGCCCGGCTCGCCGCCGAACAGGCCAACGGCGCCCGCGGTGAATTCCTGGCCACCATGTCGCACGAGCTGCGCACGCCGATGAACGGGATCATCAACCTAACGGGGATGCTGCTGGAAGCCAGCCGCGAGGGTCAGCAGCGTGACCTGCTGACCATCATCAGCCAGTCGGCGGAGCACCTCCTGATGCTGCTGAACGACATCCTGGATTTTTCCAAGATCGAAGCGGGAGAGCTGGCCATCGAGCGGCTCGAGATGGATATCCGCAGCGTGATGAAACGCACCGAAGCCCTGCAGCGTCCCGTCGCGGATCGCAAAGGCATAAAGTTCATGCTGGAAATGGCAGAGAGCGTACCCGCCACGATCCTGTCCGATCCGGCGCGTCTGCAGCAGATCATGATGAACCTGACCGGCAACGCCATCAAATTCACGGCCCTCGGCTCGGTCACGGTACGGGTCGACGGGGAAAAGCGGCCGGACGGGCGGTTAGATCTGCGGATCGCGGTGCAGGATACCGGGATCGGCATCCCGAAAGACAAACAGCATAAGCTGTTCGGCAAGTTCCAGCAGGCGGACAGCTCCACCGCCCGCATGTACGGCGGCACGGGTCTGGGGCTCGCCATCAGCCGCAACTTGGTGGAACTGCTCGGCGGCCATGTCGGTTTCACCAGCGAGGAGGGGAAGGGGACATGTTTCACGGTCGACCTGCCGGTGACGTATACCGATACGCCCATCGCCCGCCACACGGCTCAGGAAGGTCAGAAGCAAATTGCGCTCAGGCTGGACGCGCCTATCCTGATCGTGGACGATAATCCCGTCAACCTGATGGTGCTGAACATGCATCTGAAGAAAATCGGATTCCTGCACGTGGATGAGGCGGACGGCGGCCGCGCCGCCCTCCAGCGTGTCGCGGCACGTTCCTACCCCTTGATCCTCATGGATTGCCAGATGCCGGAAATGGACGGATTTGAGACTACCCGCCGCTTGCGGGCCTCGGAAAAAGAAAGGCGTACGACGATCGTCGCGGTGACCGCCGACGCGATGAAAGGGGCGGAGGAACAATGCCGCGCTGCCGGGATGGACGACTATATCAGCAAGCCGATCGACAAGACGCGCCTGCTGTCGCTGCTGGCGAAATGGCTGCCTTCCGATTCTTCAGGTGAAAATGAAGAGGCCATCATTCCGCTTGCACAGCCCTTCGGGTCCGCGAAGGCGAACATCCCGCAACCGCCCGTACCCCTGGATTTCCGCGAAGGTCTTACGCAAAGTGGCTCATCGCCATCGATTCCGGTGGAAACCCATCTCGATAAAGCGCATCTGAACGACGTGACCGATGGGGATATATCCCTGCAGCACTCCCTTATCGCCTTATTCCTGAAACAGGCCGCGGAAGACATCAACGGAATGCGCGCCGCGCTCCAGCAGCGCAACGCGAAGCACTGGATCGACGGAGCGCACAAGCTCTACGGCGCTTCGGTCAATATCGGTGCCAAAGCCATCGCCGAGTTGTGCGACAAGGGGCAGTATCTCTCAACGCAGGACGTATCGGAAATACTGCGCCTGCATCAGTTGATCCATCAGAATTACGGAATGCTGCGTCAGGTGTGCGACCTTTCCCGCAAGGAAAATATCGTTGCGTAAATAAGCGGACGCGATATGGTCTGCTGCATTCATGCAGAAGAATGTCCTGCCTACCATCGCTGCCGTCGCCCTCATCGCGTTCCTGCTGAACGCGTTGCTGCCGTTTTTCGCCGTCTATAACCTTCCGTCCCCGCCTTCCGTAAAACAGGCGGATGCTTTGTTCGGTGAAAAAATCCTGATCTGTACAGGTGACGGTTTCAAATGGGTGACGTGGAAGGAGTTGCTGAAGGAACGGCGTCATCAATCCGCATCGCATTATAAATGCCCTTTATGTTATCTGGCCGCGCACGGCCTGAAAGATTTTACCCAGCCACCTGCTATCGCTTTCAACGCGACGATATCCGGCGGGAGCGCATCCATCATGCACAGTGGAGCCTTCTTCCGGCCAACAGCCGTTTGGTCGCCATTCGCGAGCCGTGCGCCGCCCATATCTGTTGTATCCATCTGAAATAAAAATCGAATTTATCATGCCTTACGCTTTTGTGGCGCTGAAGGCTTTTCATATTTACGGAGAATCCATGTCTAATTACGTACTGTTAAGCGCAACGGCACTCACCTTATGTTGTCTAAGCGTCTCTTCCACCCATGCCCACGCCATCGTCGGCAACCGTATCTTTCCCGCGACGCTCAGCGTCGAAGATCCCGGCGTTTCCGATGAGCTCAATACCCAGGTCGGGCGTTTCAAACAGAAGGAGGATGGGGGTCCCGCCGCGTGGCAGACCGACGCTTCCCTCGATTATACGAAACGGCTTACCGAGGATTTCGGTCTCTCGGCGGGCGGCGCCTGGCTGGATAGCGAGGGGACGGGCGGTTTCGATAATTTCTCGCTCGGCGCCAAATACGTGTTCCTGAAAAATACGGAGCATGAATGGATGATGTCGGCGGGGCTGGATGCGGATATCGGCGGCACCGGCGCCAAGCGGGTGGGGGCGGAAAGCTTTTCCACCCTGACACCCGCCCTGTTCGCCGGCAAAGGGTTTGGTGACCTGCCGGATTCCGTCGCCTGGCTTAAACCGCTGGCGCTGACCGGATCGCTCGGCTACGCTCTGCCGACCCGCCGGTTTTCCACCGATACCGATACGGGCGAGCGAAGCCGCAATCCGCAGGCGGTGGAATGGGGCGCGACACTGCAATACAGCGTGCCGTACCTGCAGCAGCATGTGAAGGATATGGAATGGCCCGCGCCGTTCAGTACGGCGATTCCAGTCGTGGAATTTGCTTTCGAGACACCAGCCAACGGTGACAGGTCGGGTCATACGACCGGCACCGTCAATCCCGGTGTCATTTTCATGGGTACTCAGGTACAGTTAGGCTTCGAAGCGCAACTGCCGCTCAACAGCGCTTCCGGGAATGGCGTGGGTTATATGGCGCAGCTGCATTTTTATCTTGATAACATATTTCCCTCCACCATAGGTAGACCGATATGGTAAGGGGAATCTTTCTAGGTGCGGTTCTGGGGGGGCTGGCAGCAATGCCGGCCCTAGCCTGCGGGGTGATGCTCCATGCCGACCCTAAAGTGGGCGCAGCGGTAGTCGCTCCCAGGCAGGTAAGCATGACATTTACCGAGGCGGTGGTACCCGCCTCCAGCGGTGCGTCCATCACCTACAAGGCAGGCCATCACATACAGGTAAAAGAACCGACCGCCAGTCGTGATAATACCGTATTGACGCTGTCGGTGCCGCCTTTGAAACCGGATAGCTACGTCGTGCACTGGCACGTATTATGGGCCGACTGCAACAGCAGAACCGAAGGGGATTATCCGTTTACCGTAGTGAAAAGGTAGGGACTTAGAACCAGTCACGTAAACCTTTTTAGGCTAGCGAAAATGGTTGATTTGCGAGACTCGAAGCGCAGTGTACTTAAGGTACATGAGGCGGGGGGCCGCCCCCATCGAATCGCAGTAAATTGACCGTTTGCAGCTGCATAAAAAGGTTTACGTGACTGGTTCTTAGTGTGAAATGAAATCTGCGCTGTCTTCACTCTCCCCTTGAGGGAGAGTAGGAGAGACAAGGAAATACGATCAGTATTTTCGCAGGCGATCCGGTGAGGGGTTATTTGAAGTACAGAAGCCCTCCACCAAAACACGTTGTGTTTTGACTCCTTCTCAAGGGGGGAGTTATACGCGGAGATATTACCGGATGGTCAGAAACTGCCGCTCGCATCCAGCTCCTTTACATGCCATGGCAGCCCCTGGACCGCCAGCTCGGCCAGAAACGGATCGGGATCGAGCTGCTCGACGTTGAACACGCCGACGCCGTTCCATTCATCTCTCGCCACCATCATCGCACCGGTGGCGGCGGGGACGCCGGTCGTGTAGGACACCGCCTGCGCCTGCACTTCCTTATGGCATTCGGCATGGTCGCAGACGTTATAGATCATCACGCGCCGCTTCTTCCCGTCCTTGACGCCTTCGATGATGCAGCCGATGGAGGTCTTACCCTCGTAGTTCTCGGACAGGGAAGAAGGCTCCGGTAACAGGGTTTTGAGGAATTCCAGCGGAATGATCCGCATCCCCTGATGCTCCACCGCGTCGATCCGCGTCATGCCGACATTCTGCAATACGGTCAGGTGCTTGATATATTCCTCCCCAAACGTCATCCAGAAACGGATGCGCTTGAGCCCTTTAATGTTCTGCACCAGCGATTCCAGTTCCTCATGGTAGAGCAGGTAGGAACGGCGTTCGCCCACTTCGGGATATTCCACCATCTGCGAGACGCTGAGAGGCGCGATTTCCTTCCACTCGCCCGCTTCCCAGTACCGCCCCGCCTGCGTCACTTCGCGGATATTGATTTCCGGATTGAAATTAGTGGCGAACGCCTTACCGTGGTCGCCCGCGTTGCAGTCGACGATATCTATATAATAGATCTCGTCGAACAGGTGTTTCTGGGCGTAGGCGCAGAAAATGTTCGTGACGCCCGGATCGAAACCGCAGCCCAGAATGGCCTTGAGTCCTTTCGCCTTGAAGCGTTCCGCATACGCCCACTGCCAGGAATATTCGAATTTGGCGACGTCCCGCGGTTCGTAATTGGCGGTATCCATGTAATCCACGCCCGCCTCCAGGCAGGCGTCCATGATCGCCAGATCCTGATACGGCAGCGCCATATTGATGACGAGGCCCGGCTTGAACTCCCGCAGCAGTGCCACCGTCTCGGCCACGTTATCCGCGTCGAGCCGGGAAATGCCGATGTCCGATACGCATTCGCGCCGCACCTTCTCGCATCTGGCGAGCGTGCGGCTCGCCAGATGAATCCGCCCGAACACCTCGCGGTTCAGGGCGCATTTCTTGGCGACCACGCTTCCCGCCGCGCCGGCGCCGATAATTAAAACATCCAGCATCTTCGATTCTCCTTTTTTCCTTACGTCGGGCAGGCTAACAAAATTCCCTGCGATACTCAAAACTAATCTTTCTCTTTTATCATGGTAACGGTGCCGAGTGTGGCGTGTATGTAAGCGGATACAGGGAAACGCGAACCCGGTTGGAACAATACGAACAAGGGTGGCTCGCCCGTGCCGTAAGCGCTCAGTTCCCGGGCGTCGAATCCCGCCAGAGGAAGACGGTTCAGGCGGTAAGCCCGGCAGGTTCCGTCGCAATGCAGTACGGGCTCGGCAGCCGGCAGCGCATATCCCCGTGCCAGACGTTTTCCGTCGAAATACACGGTGGCAAACGGACTGGTCTGCGGATCAGCGTTGCCCATATAGGAAAACAACTGGAAAAGCCCGGTAATGGGGTCCACTGCGCTTTCCTTCTGGACATCGCTAAGGGAAACCTCCTCGGCGGGTTCGTTGACCACATCGCGCAAGCTTCCATGCTCATACGACATATCCGAACTTTTCTGCTTGTGCGGGTAAATCACCGAAGCGTGATAATGAATGGGAATGAACCCTCCGTCCTGGCGTTTACCGGTAATCTCCGCGGTTCGCCGCTGCGTTTTGAGCAGCCGCATCATGCCCGTCGTTTTCATGGTGAACGACAATCGGTAGTACCCGGCGTCCGCTTCCCAGGACAAGGAGAGCTTGCCGATCGCAATGCCGGCGTAATACAGTTTGTAGCTGGCGCTTTCCGTTTCCGTCGGGTGAGGGATGCTGAAAGCGTGGGCAGAGCGGGCGCTGAGGACGATCGTCAACAGGGAGCAGACGAGGACGTCTCTAAAACGCATAGTAGAATACGGCGTTCTGGATGAATTCCAGCAGCAGGATAAGGATCATCGGCGACCAGTCGATACCGCCCACGACCGGCACATAACGGCGGATCGGCCGCAGCATCGGCTCCACGACGCTCTCCAGGATCGTATAGACCCGGTTGACCAGAGGGTTCCAGCGATTGACGATATTGAACTGGATCATCAGGCTCAAGGCGAACCAGAGGAAGATCGCCCACCAGACGAGGGACAGAATGGTTGAAAATAATGCGACGAACGGATTGACTATCATGGGATGTCCCTTAAGTGTTGCGTATCGTTGATATAGGATAGAATCACCTCCGCGGCAACCTCGCTCGCAGGCGAAGAAGTGCGGTTCTGCATGCAGAGCAGCGCTTCCTGACTGCTTGCCGCCTGTTCGGTCATGGCGCCCGGATCGTCGATCAACCGGCAGAGCGCCTGATAAAGCGGCTGCGCGCTGCATTCCTCCTGAATCAGTTCCGGAATCACCTGCCTGCCCGCCATGATGTTGATGAGGTTGACGAACGGGATTTTGAGCATATGTCTCACCGCCCAGGCGGTGAGCGGGTGAACGCGGTACGTGGCGACCATCGGGATGTTATGCCGGGCGATTTCCAGAGTGACCGTGCCGGTTTTGGTTAAGGCGAGGTGGGCGGTATTCAAGGCTTTATCACGCTCGGCTTCCCCCTCGACGATGTCCGGCCGGTGCCTCCACTGTGCTGCCATACGTTCCACGTGGGAACGTAAGCTTTCGGTCGTCACAAGTGAAATCCGCAGCGCCCGGTAGCGTTTGCGAAGCAGGATCATCACATGGTGGAAAATGGGCAGCAGGCGGTTCACCTCACCTTTGCGGCTGCCGGGAAACAGCGCGATATGCAGTGAATCCCCAAGCCGGTAAGCGCGGGGAGGGGCCGGGTCCGGGTTGAAACCATCGGCCACGGGATGGCCGACATACGTCACCGGCAGGCCGTATGCCTGAAAATAAGGCGCTTCGAACGGTAGCAGCGTCAGCAGATGGTCGAACAAAAGCGCGGTAGTCGCGGCCCGCTCAGGTTTATACGCCCACACCGTCGGCGCGACGTAATGGATGCAGGTGATCGTGTCGCCGTAACACTGCCGCAGCCATTTCACCAGCCGGAAGGTGAAACCGGGCGAATCGATCGTGATGACCAGATCCGGCTGAAATCCCACGGCGGCGTCGCAGGCTCGTTTCAGCAGGCAGGCGAGACGCCAGGCATGGGGAAGGATTTCCACGAATCCCATCAGGGAGAGTTCCTGCATGGGAAACAGGGAGATGAGCCCCGCCGCCTGCATCCGCTCCCCGCCGATGCCTTCGAACTGCAGGGGAAGGGGAGAGGATTCCCGTAATGCTTTCATCAACGCACCGCCCAGCATATCTCCGGACGCTTCCCCGGCGACGATGAAGATGCGCTTCGCGTTCATGCGGATCCGATGCCTTCGATGAACAGTCCGGCCTTGTCGGCGGCCTGAACGATCACCGCTTCCCCCAGCATCAGGCTTTCGCCCGCGCCCAGAAACATGCCGGAGTAACCGCCATCCTTCAACGCCCCGACCGTCTCTATGCCGACCGCCGGCATGTCCACCCGTAATTCCTGTCCCGATTTCGCCGCTTTCACCAGTACGCCGCCCGCGCCTTCCTTCAACGCAGCGCAACGCCGGATAAGTTCGGCGGTGCCTTCTCTCCCTTCGATGCCCAATACCTGCTGTGCATGGATAATCACCGCCTGCCCGACATCGAAAGGGGAAAGAGCACTCAGAATGCGGAGACCGAGATCACGGTCTTTCAGGGCGGCTTTATCCGGTTTCAAACGGGTCAATACGCCTTTCGGGGTAAGAAGCGACGTGCAGACCTCATGAGCCCCCACCACCTGAAAGCCCTGTTCTTCCAGAAAAATCATGATCGTGCGCAGCAGAGTGTCATCACCGGAAAACAGCGATCCGCCCAGGCGCTTGAGCAACGTCTTTCCAAGCGCGTCCGGCACCAGTTCCCGCAGTGACGGGCGCTTCAGTCCGCCGGCCATGACGATCTGCGTCACGCCCCAGCTTCGCAGCTGTTCGACGGCCTGTCCCACCGCCGCGATGCGGCACCAGGCATGAGGCGCCAGCGCCGTCAGGCCGGGCGGTGTCGTTCCTTCGATGGCGAGCAGGTAGGTTTCCTGGTTCGCCTGCGCGCGCGCTTTTAAAATATGTTCGGGAAGGGAACCGCCGCCGGCGATGACCGCCAGAGGCTCAAACGGTTGATAGGATGCACCTTTCATACCTTCAGCTTCCCGAAGCGTCCGGAACGCAGATGGAGCGCTTGCTTTCCCGCAATACGAAATCCAGTATGAACAGGCCGTGCGGGTCTTTCATACCGTCGCGTAGTGCCTCAGCGCGGGAATGAAGCGTGCCGCTCGCTTCTTCAAACAGTTCGCGGTACAGGCCGCGCATGGCGTGGATGCTCTCGCGCTCAAAACCCCGCCGTTTCATTCCGACCAAGTTCAGACCACAGAGATGTGCCCGCTCCCCCATCACCGACCCGAAAGGAATCACGTCATGTTCCACGGCGGACAAGCCGCCGATCATCGCATGTTCGCCGATGCGCACGAACTGGTGTACAGCCGCCAGCCCGCCGATCACGGCGCCGTCCCCCACCGTCACATGTCCGGCCAGCGTCGCGTTGTTGGCCATGATCACCCCGTCGCCGATCACGCAGTCATGCGCCACGTGCACCCCCACCATGAACAGGCCGCCTCTGCCGACCTTCGTGACCATGCCGCCGCCGTCGGTGCCGGGATTCATGGTGACATGCTCGCGGATCACGTTATGGGCGCCGATCTCCAATGTGGAAAGCTCTCCTTTGAATTTCAGGTCCTGCGGCGGGTAGCCGAGCGAAGCGAACGGATAGACCGCGGTGTGCTCGCCCAGAGTGGTCCGTCCTTCCACGCAGACATGCGCCAGCAGGCGGACTCCGTCACCGAGAATGACGTTTTCTCCGACGATGCAGTAAGGGCCGATGACGACATCTTTCCCGATCGATGCATTCACGGAAACGATCGCGGTGGGGTGGATGGCGGCGTTCATGCGGGCGTGTCGACGATCATCGCGGAGAAAATCGCTTCGGAGACTTTCACTTCGTCGACATAACAGATTCCCTGGAATTTCCATACGTTGGCGCGGTGGCGTATCACCGTGACGTGCACCTTGACGTGATCGCCCGGCAAGACGAGCTTGCGGAAACGCGCTTCGTCGATCGACATGAAATACACCAGCTTTCCTTCCGATTCCGGTCCCAGCGTGTAGACGACCAGTACCCCCGCCGTCTGTGCCATCGCTTCCACCATCAGGACGCCCGGCATCACCGCCTGATTCGGAAAATGCCCGGAAAAATACGGCTCGCCCGCGCTGACGTTCTTAATGCCGAGGGCCGACACACCGGATTCAAGGTTGATGACCTTGTCCACCATCAGAAAAGGAAAACGGTGCGGAATCATCCGCTTGATCCGTTCATGGTCAATGCTTTCACGCTCGGGATTGAAGAGAAGTTCAGGAAGGCTCATGGTTTTTGATCTCTTCGGAAAATGTTTCGGTTTCCTTATGCTTGACGAGCCGCGCCAGGATCACGCTCTGGCGGTGCCAGTTTTTGATGGGGATGGCGGGAGTACCGCCATAGGACGCACCGGCGGGAATGTCTGCTATTATACCGGATTGGGCGGCGATCCGTGTTCCGGCCCCGATCCGCAAATGCCCCGAAATCCCGGTCTGTCCTCCTAAAACGGCACTATCGCCGATACGGGTGCTGCCGGAAATACCGGTCTGCGCGGCAATCACCACGTTACGCCCGAGCTGGACGTTATGGCCGATCTGTACCAGATTATCGATCTTGCTGCCGTCGCCGATCACGGTATCCGGCCCTGTTCCCCGGTCGATGCAGGTGCCTGCCCCGATCTCCACGTCGTTGCCGATGATGACGCGTCCGAGCTGGGGCACTTTTACATGACCGTCCCGCGCCAGCGAAAAACCGAATCCGTCCTGCCCGATATGCACGCCGCGATGAAGGATGGCATCGTTTCCGATGATGCTGTGACTGATGGAACAAAGCGCCCCGATGCGGCTATGCGCCCCGATTATTACCCCATCATGGATCACTGTGTTGGCGCCGATGATGCATCCTTCCCCGATATCGGCGTGGCGCCCGATCACTGCTCCCGCCGCGATCCCAACATTCGCGCCGATACGGGCGGTGGGGTCGATATGCGCGTAAGGGGAGATATTCTCCTCCAGTGGAACGTAAGGATAAAAATACTGCGCGATCAATGCATAGGCGCGGTAGGGATCGTCGGCGATCAGCAGCCGCATGCCTTCCGGCGCATCGGCACGATACCGCTCCTTGATGATACAGGCGGCGGCGCGGCTGCCGTGAAACAGATCCACGTATTTGGGATTGTCCAGAAACGAAATTTCATGCGCGCCGGCGCGGTCGAGGGGCGCTACGTCTTCAATCGTATAGTCGCCGTAGTTTTCGTCTCCCAGCCGGACGCCGGCGAGTTCCGACAGAAAACGCATCGACTGTGCAGTGTTTCGGATAAAAAAGCGGGAATCAGCCATGACCGGATGCTAACGACGCCCCTTCAGATTAACTGCCGAAATCGACTTTCATGGAAGGAAGTTTCGCATCCAGCCGGTTCAGCACATCGGTAGTGATATCCAGGGAAGGCTGGTGGTAGAGTGTCTGCGCCGAGGGCATCACCACGTCGTATTTCTTTTCAGAAGCGATGGCGGCGATGATGTCCGTCACCTGCTTCTGGATGGTCACGATGGCCATTTCAAACGCACGGCGCAGTTTCAGGCGCTTGCCTTGTACGTCTTTCTGCGCGGCGGCCGCTTCTTTGCGGAAATCCGCGAGTTTGGCCTTGAACGCGTCGGCGGAAAGCAGGCTGCGCTGTTTCGCCAGTTCCTGATCACCTTTCTGCAGTTTTTCCTCGGTCTGGTTTACCGAAGCCTGAAATGCTTTCTGTTTGGATTCCAGCTGGACTTTCGCGCTTTTCGCGGCCTTGGCGTCGGACATGACGCGCTGCATGTCCACGGTGGCGATGTTGAGCGCCTGCGCGGAAGTCGCCGCGGTCATAAGTGCAATGAGGGTAAGAAGGGGTACGATACGCATGAATTCTCTCTGAGGTTCTGTCGGTGATTGATCTCCCTTCTCTAGCAAGCATTGGAGCGCTTGACCAGCCCTAAAAAATCAAAACGAATCACGGCGTGTCGTCAGTTGACTGAAAATGGACTGTAAATGTCAGTTTTTGCTTCGCGGCAAATTACTTGGAACTCCGTGTCTGCGTCATATGTACGCGCTTCCGTTACTCACGTACTTAAGTACGCTGCGTTACGGGTCACGCAAACCTACCATTTTCTTCTCATTTTGGGCCAACTGACGACACGTCTTTAAAACCGGGTCCCGAAACTGAAGCGGAAGGTTTCATCGATATCGTAATCCTGTTTCAGGAAGGCGCGGGCGAAATCCAGCCGCACGGGACCGAACGGAGACTTCCATGCCAGTCCCACCCCGGTAGAAGCACGCAGTGAGCTGTCATCGGCGATTTCCGGTGCCTTGTCGTCTACGTCGAACAGCGAACCGGCATCCACGAATACCGCGCCCCGGAACCCGAGATCCTCGGGCAGTCCGATCGGGAACTGCAACTCGGTGGAGCCGGTATAATAGGCATTTCCGCCCAGCGCATCCTTTGTGCTGGTATCGCGCGGCCCTAAACCGGCATTGGCGAAACCGCGTATGTCACGCCCGCCGATGAAAAACCGGTCCTGAATGGCGATCCGGTCGTCGAGCGCATAGACATATCCCGCCGTACCGGAGACGGACAAAATCCACTGTGGCGCAAAACTGTGATACGCGGAAGCTTTCGCTTCCGGACGCACGAATTTTGAATCCCCGCCAAGACCTGCAACGTCCACATCGCCTTTCAGGTAATATCCTTCGGTCGGGTCGAGTTTATTATCCAGCCTGTCATATGTCAATGACTGGCCGACCAGCGACGTGGTGTTTTTCCCTTCCTGTTCGCGGATGAAGCGTGAAGCGTTGGTCTGCAGGTTGGTGATGTCGGACTGCAGGAACGAGTAATACAGGTCGTGACGCAGGTTTTCGGTCAATGAATAACCGAGCCGCAGCCTGCCGCCGACGGATTTGCGGTCGAACGAACTCTCGGTTCGCAGATCCTCGGTTGTATCGAAAAGATCGAACCCCGCCGCCACGTCGCGGCCTAGGAAATAAGGTTCCGTAAAGCCAATATCGAATTCCTGCCGCCGTTGTGCGAACGTGCCTTTGAACCGCAGGTCCTGCCCGCGCCCGAGCAGGTTGCGCTCCCGGATGCCGAAATCCGCCAAGGCACCGTCGGCGCTGGAGAAGCCCGCCCCCAGCGTCACTTCGCCGGTGGATTGTTCCGTCACGTTCACGTTGACCACCACCCGGTCGGGCGCACTGCCGCGGGCGGTCGTCACCTTCACATCCTCGAAAAAGCCGAGATTTTTCAGGCGCTGTTCCGAGCGCTGAAGTTTCGAGGTGCTGTAAGGGTCGCCTTCACTCAGGCGGAATTCACGCCGGATCACTTCGTCCAGCGTGCGCATGTTCCCTTCGATATTGATCCGCTCCACATACACGCGCGGCCCTTCCGCGATCTTGAATCCGACGTCGATCGTCTTTTTTTCCGGATGCCTTGTCAGCAACGGCTCCACGTCGACGAACGCGAAACCGCGATCACCCATCGCCTTGACCAGCCCGTCGATGGAATGTTCCACGCCTTCGGCGCTGTAGAGCTCATCTTTCTCCACCACTACGGCGTCCAGCAGTTCGTCCTTGGTAAAGCCGGGAAGCGCGTTCTGGAACGTGATGTCGCCTATGCGGTAGCGCGTACCTTCATCAAGGGTGAAGGTAAGGAAAAACGCATCCTTCTGCGGGCTGAGCTCCGAGACGACCGACTTGACCTGGAAATCCGCGAATCCCTGTTTCGTATAGAACCGGCGCAGCAGTTCCTTATCGTACGCGACACGGTCCGGGTCGTATTTATCGTCGTCGGTCAGGAAGCAGTACCAGCACGATGTCGTGGTTTTGACCACGTCCTTCAGCGTCGAGTCGCCGAACTGATGGTTGCCGATAAACTCGATATTGCCGATGCGGGTGACCTCGCCTTCGGTAATTTCATAAACGATATCGACGCGGTTCTGGTCCAGCTGCACCAGCGTCGGTTTGACCACGGCGGAGAAACGGCCGGAGCGGCGGTAGAGTTCCAGCAGCCGCGCCACGTCTTCCTGCACTTTCGGGCGGGTATAGATGCTGCGCGGATGCAGCTGCAGCTCCCCTTTCAGCTTGTCCGACTCCAGATGCTTGTTGCCTTCGAACCGCACGTCGTTGACCATCGGGTTCTCGGTGACGTTGATCTGCAGGCCGCGGGATTCTTTGTCGATGCTGACTTCGGCGAAAAATCCGGTATCATAAAGCTGCTTGATCGCGTTGTTCAGGTCGGCGTCGCTCACCGCCTTTTCCAGCGAGAGGCCCGAATAGCGTATCACGGTCGCGCTCTCGACCCTCTTGTTACCGGCAACGGCGATGGGAACGGACTGGGCCATCGCAACAGACGGATTCAGGCCGGAGAAAGAAAGCGCAGAAAGTAATGCGACGGCGTAAATCCCTCTTTTCCTGCTTCCTTGTCCTGTCATACCGCTCCTCTTTATACTGTCATAACAATCCCGGGCAGGATTGCAACCGATATTCGCCCAGGGCCAGACGTTCGCCAGAGGAAGCCCTCTTCACTGTAGGGACCGGTAAATATCTCACAATGGAAAAATAACAAAGGATTGACAATCTATAGTTGTAATCCTTGTTGCAACAATTAATCAAAGGTTGCTAAACTGATGGAATGACTTTTTTATATGCTGTCTCTCCGCCGCCGTCTCAAGCGATTTCCGCAGCCAGGGATTTCGAGTCGTTCCTGACCGCCGACAGTATCACCCGCAAAGCGCTGGAGCGGGCCCAGCGCTGCGCCGAGTCGGGCAGCGAGATCGTCTGGATAGAAGGGGCCTGCGGTACCGGCAAAAGCCTTCTTGCCGGGATTATCGCGGAAAAGCAGGGAAGCTACGCCGAACAGCCTTTCCGGGTCGGCCATTTCCCGCTTCAGGACGTGCAGATGGATAAGGTGGTGGGGCATGGATTCAATGCGCTCTGCATCCATATTCCCTCCTCCATCGAACTGGTGGATGTCCAGCGGTTCCAATACCAGATGAATGCCTACTCCCGTCTTTATCAGGGCAGGATTCACCTGCTTTGTCTGATGAGCCTGCCGACGCCGGCATATCGTCCCATCGTGGCGCGCCAGCTCAGCCTGATGAAACAGGTCTACATCCAGCAGCATTATGAATATATCACCCTGCAACCGCTCAAACACCGGCTGCGGGATATTCCGCTGCTGGCGGAGCATATCTTCAGGAAACTCTCATTCCTCTATGATGGAATGCCTCATACGCCGCTCTCATTTGCCTCCATCGCTTCACAACTGGCGGAAGTCGAATTCGCCGACAACATGTGGGGGCTGCAGCGTGCCTGCCTTTATCTGCTGCAGCACGGCAAGATACCGGATCCGCCGGAGGTGGCCGGCCACCGAACTTCGGTCACGCACGACCATTCCGGTCATTCGCACTGCCTTTCCCTGGTGAACGAGCAGGGACAATTACGTTCTTACGAGGAGATGGAAAAGGAGATCTACCAGTTCGCCTGCCTGTATTATCAGGGATCCAAAAGCGCGGCGGCCCGGGCGCTCGGTATCGGGCGCACCACCCTTTACCGGAAATCGGTATAACCGGGCGTTATTTTTCCGCAGGCTCCTGTCCGGCCGCGTCGATCTCCTGCTGCGTATAGCGTGGGGGCAAGCCTCTCGCCGCCGCTCCCTTGTTCGATGTTTCCATGTATTTCCGGCGGGTGACGATATCGTCTAGGTGGTCGTTATATTTTTTCAGCTGCTTGAACATGTTGGTGAGAACATGGCTGACGTTCTGGGCGACGACGACCGCCCCTTCCGCGTTGGGATAGATCCCGTCCCGCTGGTTGAGCATCCGGTTCCCCGAAACTCCCTGTTTCAGGTAAGGCAGAAATACGACGTTGTATTTCTGCGCCAGTTTCGCATAGGTGCTGTTGAATTTGGATAGGTAATTATAGCCTTTATCGGCAGTCGCCTGCATTCCGACGAACATGGTGTAGACCCCTGAGCGGGAAAGATCCCGCAGGATAATTTCGAGGTTGTTGTATACCACGTCCGGATCGACCCCGCGGAGCGCATCGTTCGTCCCGATGGCGAAGACGATGACGTCCGGTTTCAGGGCGATGGCCTGCTTGATCCGCGTCACCGCGTTGGCGGTGGTTTCGTTCGGGTCCGAGAGATCCTTGAACAATACGCCCCGGTCCACGTAATTATAACGGGTGAAATCCTTGGTGATGATCGCGGTCACCGATTTTTTGGCAGGTTCCGCCAGGCCGTAGCCGCTCATGATGCTGTCGCCGTAGAAAATAACTTTGTAGGGTAGTCGTCCCGGACGCACGTGCGTCATGTCCCAGCCCTTGTAACTGGCCGGCGGTTCATACACATTGGTGAAAAAAGACCGAGGCGTGGCGACAGCCGCCGCCGCGATTCCCGCCAATGTCACGGTTAAACACAAAAATCTCAGGGCGCGGGAGCGTAATGGGTTCGGATGCATAATAGATCGGGTAATGGGAAATAAGGAAAAATCAGGCTTTAAGATTAATGCTGTCTTTTAATATTGACGTAGCCCATACTACCCCGTTCAAAACCTAAATGAAACGCTTAACCCGACTTCATCAGAAAATTCGTGACTGGTACGCCGCCCATGGCCGTACCCAGTTACCGTGGCGCCTCACTTCCGACAGTTACGCCATTTATATCAGTGAGGTAATGCTGCAACAGACACAGGTGCAGACCGTGCTGTCGCGGTATTATTTTCCGTTTCTGGAGCGGTTTCCAACGTTGCAAGCACTCGCATCCGCACCGTTGCAGGATGTGCTCAAAGCGTGGGAAGGTCTGGGGTATTATTCCCGCGCCCGCAACCTGCACCGCGCCGCACAGCTGTCCGCGCCGTCATTGCCAGGAACGGTGGAAGGTTTGATGCACCTGCCGGGCATCGGCCGCAACACCGCTCATGCGATTGCTGCATTCGCCCATCATCAGCCGGTCGCCGTGATGGAAGCGAATGTCAAACGGGTGCTGCACCGTCTGTTTGCGCGTACCGAAATGAGCGACAGGGAATTGTGGGAAGCGGCGACAGCGCTCCTCGATCCGCAGGACCCTTATACCTATAATCAGGCGATGATGGATATCGGGGCGACGATCTGCACACCGGCCGCGCCTGCCTGCGGGAGATGCCCGCTGAATGAACAGTGCGAAGGCAAGGAAAACCCGCTTGCCTATCCGGCGAAGCGGCTCAGGAAATCGGTACCGACACGCCATAAGCGTATGGTCGTGTTTGAAAGGGAAGGGCGCTTTTTCATGACTGCCCGCACGGAAAAGCTACTTGGAGGACTGTACGGGTTTCCGCAATATGAAGCGGAAGGATCGATTGTTTTTGAGAATCAGGTAATAGAAATATCCTCACGGATTTTAAAAAACGGCGAAGCCGTCATTCCCGCTAAAGGAGGAATCCCGTCCCACCCTTTGGCAAAGACGCCTCTGGTTTGCGCCCTCACGTACCTCGGCACGGTGGAGCATGTCTATTCGCATTTCCGACTGAGAGGAGAAGTTTATCATGTTGTATGGAAAGAAGAAATGCTGGAGCCTGCCGAGTGGCATACGCTGGTGGACATCGCTGGCCTGCCCCTTGCCAGGGTGGATCAGAAGATAGTCGAACTGCTTGACCAGCCGCAGATGCGTGTGTTACAGATTGCTCATAATTAAATGTATATAAGGAAAATCCCATGACACTGCACGTCACCGATGTTCAACTCGTCAGTACCGATAGCGAAGGGAATGAGGGAAATAATTTTTCTTACAGCGCTAGCTTCTCTGCTGATGGGAGGAAGGTCATATTTACAAGCCACGCCGATAATCTGGTGCCGAATGACACGAACGGGATAGCTGCTGACGTGTTTGTGAAAGATCTGAACACAGGTGCAGTTACGCTGGTGAGCACGAACAGTGCAGGAAAGCAGGGAAATCATGATGTTTATGATGACCATGCCTATTTTTCTCCTGACGGCACGAAGATAGTGTTTGCAAGCGCCGCCAGCAATCTGGTGGCACATGACCTGAACAATACGTATGATATCTTTGTGAAAAACCTTACCACAGATGCAGTCACACGCGTGAGCACGGATAGTCACGGCAATCAGGCAAACCACATTTCTTATGGTTCTACTTTCTCCCCTGATGGCAGCAAGGTACTGTTTGAAAGCGATGCCAGCAATCTGGTGGCTCACGATACGAACGGTGGAACCGACCTGTTTTTGAAAGACCTGAACACGGGCCTAATCACGCGTATCAATACTGCGCTCAATGGAACGGATGCGGATTATGGCTTTCAGGGTGACGTAGCCACATTTTCCCCTGACGGCACCAAGGTGGTGTTCGACAGTATTGCCACCAATCTGGTGTCTGGCGATACCAACCTTGACCATGACGTATTTGTGAAAGATCTGGTTACAGGCGTAAACACGCGCGTGAGTACGGATAGCGCGGGACAGGAAGGGAATGGCTGGTCTTCTAACGGCATCTTCTCCCCTGATGGTCACAAAATATTGTTTACAAGTAGTGCCAGTAATTTAGTGGCGCACGACACAAACGGTGTGTCTGATATATTCGTTAAAGACCTTGTTACAGGCATCACCACGCGCGTAGATACCGATAGCGCAGGAAACCAAGCAAATTATAGCGTTGGTTTGGAGGGCGCTTCTTATAACTGGCATAATGCTGCCTTTTCCCAAGACGGAAGTAAAGTAGTGTTTATCAGCGATGCTACCAATCTGGTGGCGGGAAGTGTCGAGGGTCAATCTAACGTATTCGTGAAAGACCTTGCCACTGGCGCGGTGACACTCGTGAGTACAGATGGCGCAGGACATGAAGGAAATTATGGGTCTTATGATGCTAGTTTTTCACCTGACGGAAGCAAGGTGCTGTTTACAAGTCATGCCGAAAATCTGGTAGCGGGCGGCACAAGTTTCAACTTTAACATATTCATAGCCACCCTCTCCGATGACGCCACGCCACCACCTCCCATAAATCAAAACCTCAAGGGCAGTGATCTTGTACACGACTCCATCATCGGCGGGGCGGGGGATGACACCCTCTCAGGCTTAAAAGGTAACGACACGCTCGACGGCGCGGGTGGGAATGATTCCATCGACGGCGGGTTTGGCTATGATAATCTGCATGGCGGGGAGGGCAACGATACGTTGCTCGGCGGCACGCAGAATGATACCCTGCACGGCGATGCGGGCAATGATTCGCTGGATGGGGGTGCGGGCAATGATGCCCTGTTCGGAGGGGAGGGCAACGACACCCTGCTTGGTGGCGGCTTCAACGATACGCTCGACGGTGGCAACGGCGATGATTCGCTTGACGGCGGTCAGCAGGACGACCTGCTTTACGGAGGCGCGGGCAACGACACGCTGGAAGGCGGTGTCGGTAACGATACCATCTTCGGCGGTGCTGATAACGACCTCATCAACGGTGGACGCGGTGCGGACTCGGTAGATGGCGGCACAGGCGATGATACCATCACGGGCGGTACGGGAAATGACACCTTGCTCGGTGGCGACGGCAACGACAATATACGCGGGAATGAAGACAATGACAACATCAACGGTGGTGCGGGAAATGACACCATTGTCGGCGGGCGCGACGCGGATATCCTGACCGGCGGCGCGGGCTCGGACAGTTTCACCTTTGAAGCGGTCTCCGACAGCTATAATAAAGTGGCAAACGGGGTGGACACCATCACCGATTTTGAGCATGGCGTCGATCACGTCGTCCTGACCGGCCTGCATTTCACCGGCTTCGATACGGACGGCGGGCCCACCGAAAGGGGTGAGGTGCGTATATATTTCGATGCAGGCACCCACCTCACGCATGTGGTCTCCGATCAGAACGGATTCGATATCGCCTTCTCTGGTGATCTCTCGCACGTGCTGAATAGCGGCGATTTCGTTTTTTAATATTCCAACCTGAAACACCTCGCCTTTTAGGGTGGGGATTCTATGGGAGAGAAAAGCTGGTCAGGGAATGACCAGATTAGGTCCCTTTTATAGTGTTTCCGAATAATTTTCGTACGAAAATTTTCGGATAAAAACACTATAAATTATAGGTTTATAGTCATTTTATCCGATTAAAACCGTACGGTTTTAAATCGGAATGACTATAAACCTAACTCTATGAGGTATACTGCTTTTATCCAGACCAGAAATGGTGATGAAATGGCGGTTTCTTATCTTGAATCACCATATATCTGATTGACACCACTTATCAGGGTATTTTCCAGAACGTGACGATCATTCCGCCAAGAATGATGAAAGCACCGCCGACCAGAACAGGCACCGTCGGCAGTGAGTGGAAAAATATGAAATTAATGATCTGCCATACCACGAACAGCGTGGCGATATATAGGCCCACCACCTGCCCGAATTCCAGCGGCGCCAGGTTGAGGCCGACACCGTAACCGAACAGGAGCGCCGCTCCCGCCAGGAAGATGCCGATACGCATCGCTCCGCCGGGGTGGTGCAGGGCTATCCTGACCAGCGCGTCGCCGCTGACTTCAAGCGTCGTAGCGAGTATCAGGAAAAATAACGCGTTCCACATTCTGTCATCTCCCCAGATTTTCATGCGCCGGAAGTTGTGGATAACTGTCGTAGCTTTCGCGCGGCTGCACGCCGCTCGGACTCGTCGCCTCACACATAACGGAAATCGCGTCGTTTGACACCGCCGCCTGATGCATGGCGGCCTTGTATCCTACCGGGCAGTGGCAGGTGAACTGCCGGTCGCATATGGCGACGGGCGTAGTGGCCTCAGGTGCCGCCACCCACTGGTAATGCGTGACAGAAGGCGGGGTGTTCGTCATGCCGATCTGCAGGGCGGCGAGCAGTAATGAAAAAGCGAACATCGGTTTTTCCCCCTTTGACCGATTAGAGATGAATCGGTTTGAAGAACGTGGCCAGCGCCGCTTCCTTCACCGCTTCGTTCATGGTCGGGTGGGCGTGGCAGGTGCGGGCGATATCTTCCGAGGAAGCGCCGAATTCCATCGCCAGCACCGCTTCCGCAATGATCGTCCCCGCTTCTGCCCCGATAATATGTACGCCGAGGACGCGGTCGGTGGCGCCGTCCGCCAGAATCTTCACGAACCCCTGCGTCTCACCGGTGGCGCGACCACGGCTGTTGGCGAGGAACGGAAATTTGCCCGCTTTGTAGGCGACGCCTGCCGCTTTCAGTTCCTCTTCGGTCTTGCCGACGGTGGCCACTTCTGGATGCGTATAGACCACTCCTGGAATCGCGTCGTAATTGATATGGGGCTTCTGCCCGGCCAGCATCTCGACGCACGCCACTCCTTCTTCTTCCGCCTTGTGGGCGAGCATGGGCCCGGCGATCACGTCACCGATCGCGTAAATACCGGAGACGGACGTCCGGAAATGACCATCCGTTTCCACGCGGCCCTTCGCGTCCAGTTTGACGCCGACCTTCTCCAGTCCGAGTCCCTCCGTAAACGGTTTCCGGCCGATCGAAACCAGCACCACGTCGGCGCTCTGCGTCGTCTGCGCTCCACCCGCCGCAGGTTCGGTCACCACTTCCACGGTCTCACCCTTCCGCGTGATGCTCAACACTTTCGTGCCTAAATGGAAAACCATGCCCTGCTTTTCCAGGATCTTCTGGAATTCCTTGCGGATATCGCCGTCCATCGCCGGGACGATGGTGTCGGCATATTCCACCACTTCCACCGCTGCGCCGAGCCGCCCCCAGACCGTTCCCATCTCCAGTCCGATATATCCCCCGCCGATCACCAGCAGTTTCTTCGGTATTTCTCTAAGGGCAAGCGCCCCCGTGGAGGAAACGACCCGTTCCTCGTCGATCGTCACGTCCTTCATGCCCGCCACTTCCGAGCCCGTGGCGATGATGATGGATTTGGTGGTGTAGGCCGTGCCTTCCACGTTGACGGATGTCGGTGAATCGATCACCGCCTTTCCCTTCAGCCACGTCACCTTGTTCTTGGTGAACAACCCGGCAATCCCCTTGGTCAGGCCTTCCACCACCTCATCCTTGCGCTTGAGCAGGGCGGCGAGGTCCAGCCTGATGCCGGACGCCTCGATCCCGTGTTCCTTCGAATGCTGCATCGCGTGATACAGGGACGAGGATTGCAGGAGCGCCTTGGAAGGGATGCAGCCGACGTTCAGGCAGGTACCGCCCAGCCGGCTGTGTTTTTCCACGCACGCCACCTTCATGCCCAGCTGCGCGGCTTTAATCGCCGCGACATAGCCGCCGGGACCGGCTCCGATGATGATTACGTCAAATGATTCGGTCATAGGTTCCATCCGTTCAAAGGGAGAGAGTGTAGCGTCAGGCATTTAAGAAAGAATTAGCACGCGCAACCGGCGTTGTCATGTCATTAATTCTTGAATGATGCGCTCCGTCACCAGTCGTCCTGACGAAGTGACTGCCAAATTTTCTTTGTGGAACGTCACGAATCCCTGTGATTTTAATAACCCCAGTTTTACTGGATTTATTACGGACGAAACGGCTTCGAACGCGATGCCCTCACGCAGGCGAAGTCCTCCGAGAAGGATTTCTTCCGCGCGCATATCGTTGTCCAGCCATTCCTTCTGTTCCAGCCCGTGTCCCGATTCCGTCACGGCGGCGATCCAGCGTTCCGGGCTCTTGATCGTGCTGGTGGCGAACCACTCTCCGGATCCGGAACGCAGGCGGCCATGCGCCCCCGGGCCGACGCCGATATATTCGCCTCCCTGCCAGTAGTTGAGATTGTGGCGGCTTTCCTGTCCGGGCGCGGCATAATTCGATATTTCATATGCCGTCATGCCTGCTTCGTCGCAGCATGTCCGCGTGATTTCGTACAAAGCGGCGGACGTGTCCGCATCGGGCAGGGCGAAACCGCCCTTCGCATAGGTCCGCGCGAACGGGGTATCCGGCTCGACGGTCAACTGGTACAAGGAGAGGTGGCCTCTGCTGTAGGGCAGGGCGCGGCGCAGTTCCTCCTCCCACCGCCGCGGCGTCTGATGCGGTCGCGCATAGATCAGGTCGAACGAATAACGGGGGAAAAGCGCGGCGGCCATCTCCACCACGCTGAGCGCTTCCGCGGCGCTGTGTTCCCTCCCCAGAAACGCCAGCGCCGCATCGTCCAGCGCCTGCACGCCGAGCGAGAGGCGGCCCACCCCTGCATCCCGGTATGCCCTGAAAGATGCCGCCTCGCTGGAGGTAGGGTTCGCTTCCAGCGTGATTTCAATGTCCGGTCCGAAGGACCATAGTGATTGCGCGGCGTCGATAAGGGCTGCCACCAGATAAGGCGGCATAAGGGAAGGCGTGCCCCCGCCGAAAAAGATACTGCCGAGGGGCTGATTCCCGACCATCGTCGCCATGGAACGCATTTCACGGATCAGGGCGTCCTTCCAGGCGTCATGATCGACACGTTCCCTGACATGCGAATTGAAATCGCAATACGGGCATTTCTTACGGCAGAACGGCCAGTGGATGTAGAGAGAGCGCATGGTACCCTTGTGACGGATTTTCGAATAAACGTCATAGGAAAAATGCCCCCGACTTTATTAAACATATTTTACATGTTAAACAATAAAAATATCCTACTAAAAGGCTGATTTATAAAGGTAAAAAATTACTTATACACAAGGTGTAAAGCTGCTATTCTCCCAAAACGTTAAAAATGGGAAAGCCGCGGATGAGTGAAAATAACAGCAACGCCTCCAAAGAGGCAAACGTGTCCGTCAGGGAGCAGCCTCTTTCGGAGGTAAAAATTCCTTCCTACATGGAGCTCTCGTCTCTGCAGGCGTTTTATCCCGACCGTATGCGTGCCGAGCTGCAGTTTCCCGCGGTTGTGGCGCAGATCGAACGCCTGAAAGTGCGTTATCTGTCGGAGCATCGGGACTGGGTGGACAACGCGAAAAAAAACGACCCGGTGCTGGATCAGTTTTCGGAGGGTGACCTGCATACCATCCTGATGCCGTATCCCGGCCTGATCGCGATGGCGGCGCACGGTGAAGCGAAGAAGCTGTATGATGAGGCGGTCAGGCTGAAACGGAACAATCCGGACGATCCGGACGCGCTCAGTAAACAGGTGGCGGCCCGCACGCTCTCGGAAACCGCGAAGGCGCTATCCGGCATCGACATCCACCCGGGCGCGAACGTTGCGCCCGATTTCTTCATCGACCACGGCACGGGAGTGGTAATCGGGGAGACGGCGATCATCGGCAAAGGAAGTTTCAGCCTGCACGGCGTGACGCTCGGCGGCTCGGAGCTTAAATCCAGTGACGAGAACGTAGCGGGCGGCGTACGGCGCCATCCCGCCATCGGTGATAACGTCAAGTTCGGCAGCAACGTCAATATCTACGGCGCCTGCACCATCGGCAACAACGTGACGCTGCATACCGGCGCCCGTCTGATCGACTGCGAAGTGGGGGATAATGTCATCATCGGGCACGGGGTGGACCTGCGTGGCGTGGTCATTCCACCCAATACCAGTATCTATAATGCCGGCAAGCCGATGGTGGCGGTCTACGCTCCCGATTATCAGGGAAAAGGCGTACTGTTCAGGGAAAAACCGGATAAGGATACGCTGATCACTCCAGAGGCTTACCGTACTCCCGAGGAGGCTGCGGATGAAGGTAAGAGAAAAGATTTCAAACAATCCGTTACATCGGAATACTATACCCCCGAAGAGATTCAGAAACATAAAAGCTGGCTGGAAACCCTGTACCAGAAAGCGGAGAAAGGAATTGCGGCGGTACGCCTGCATTAGCGGATCGTCTTACCGTCACCAAAACTTCATAGAATAACGCTAAGCGTCTGGCGCGGTTTGCGATATACTGAAACAGTGAAATACCGTTCAAATGTTCCAGGAGTTTTCCGTGCCGCCCGTTGAAGCTGCCGTATCGACCGCCGAAGATATTGCGAACCTTACCAAAAGGGTTGCGGACATGCGCGTCACGCCGGAAGGTTCCGCTCTCGTCGCGGCAGTGGTGCCTGCAGTGGAACAGACGGCGCATCAGGCGACGGAATATGGCAGCCGGAGATTAGCGGGTACCGCCGGTATACTGGAAGGCGCGTCGAAGGCGACCCAGAAGCCTATCGACGTGGTGTTCGGCCTTTCCTTCGCGGGAATGGGAGCGGGCGCTCTCAGATGGATAAGCAATGCGGTGCGGCTGAAAGGGGTCGGCCAGGCGTTTGAGAGCCTCGGCGAACTGGCTAACGCGCCGATGCAGTGGATGCAGAATACCAGCGTGGCCGATATCGGCACGGTGATCTCCAGCGCGCACGGCAATGCCGCCGGTATCCTCCAGAAACACGGCGCTTCGACGCTGGCCGACAGCGTGAGAAATCAGGGGGCGGCGGTGGCCGGCCTGGAACAGCAGGGAAAGGAAATGTTCGGCAATGCCGTGCAGGGCGCCGCCAACCGTGCCGCCGGACATCTCTCCGACATCAAAATCCCGCTCGGATCCGCGGAAGCGGGCGCTAAGACAGTGACCGGGCAAGGTCTGGGCAAAGCCGTCAGTTCGATGCCCGCGGCCATCGGCAACGCGATGAAACGCGAATCCATCATGAGCGCGACCTACAAGACGGGGGCGGTGCTCAGTTCCGCCGCGCAGGACCTCACCACGGTGAACGCTTTCCGCACTAAGCTCGACCAGCTCTGCGAACTCTACGCCGATGCGACGGGCGTCGATGTGAAATCCGTCAGCCCGATCAAACTGCTGTTCGCCAAAAAGTCCGATCTTCCCCCGCTGGTGCTGGCGGAGCGGGACCATGTGGCGGGATGCATGGGCCCTGCCGCGCTGATGTCGGTCGCCAGCAATATTGCTTCTTATAAAATGGCCGCTTATTTCGGTAACCAGACCGGGATGCACGGCGGGATGCAGGGCATGTTCGCGCTGATGGCAGCCCAGATGGCGGCGAGCACGCTGATGGGTGCGACCCTGCCGCGCAGTCCGCTGCTTGATATTTATGCGGTCACCAAAGACGTTCATGCGGCCACGGGAAAGATTCCCGCCGATCTTTGCGCCGAATTCCTGGCGACCGCCACCCCGACGTTGCGTGCGGTCGGCGCTGATAATGCCTATACGCAGGCGCTTGCGGAAGAATATACCAAAGCGGGGCGCACCCCTGCCGAAATACTCAAGGATATCGGATCGGGACAGGTGGCCGCCGACCTTTCCCGCGTGACCGACAGACTGAACGCCGAACAGGCAAAAGCGGCGGTTCCCGTTGCGAAGATCGCTCACGCCGAACCGCAGGGCCGCGTCCATGAACAACATATCGTGGCAGGGGTGGCGTAAACTATGGCGACCGCGACCGCTCCCGCCGTATATGAACAGGGCCTCCCTCCCGGAGCCGGAAACGTGGCCGCCAGCTATCCCGCAGCGGCGAGCATTCCGGATTCCGTCTCGCCTGAGACGCTGAACGCTTTGTATGCCGAGCGCAGCGGGAAACAGCTGACGCCCGAGCAACGGCTGCTCCTGCTGCATCAGGAACAGAAAAACCAGGAAGCGGCGGCGCATAACGGCAGGATCATGGCCACCAACGTGGTGGGCATGGGCGGCAGCATGGTGGCGAGCCACGTCACCCAGAAAGCGCTGGAAAAAGGCGTGGAAGTCGGCAGCACCAAAGCGCTGGCCGGCATAGCGAGCAAAGCGGGAGTGGTCGGGCAGGTGGTTTCCGTCGGCATTTCCGGCGTCAGCGGCGATATGGAGGCGAAACAGCGCCTAAGCGAACTGGTGGGATTGCATATCGAGGACATGCAGCGTGAATTCCACATCAAGCCCGAAGAAATGACCGATGCGCATCTGCGCCGGCTGGCGGACATGCCAGGATACGAGCAGCTTAAGAAAGAAATTCAGGGGCTGGACCAGAAAATGGGTCGTGCCGTCACAGGTGCGGCGGCGAGCGCGGCCGCGTGGGCGGGCACCTCCGCGGCGATTCCGCTGATGCTTGCCGGTGCCGGCGTTTCACTGACGGGCGTCGGTGCGATCGCGGGCGTGCCCGCATTCCTTGTCGGCGCGGGTATATTCGTTGCTTCCATGGCCACGTCGATGGTGGCCGGATCGGTTGCCGACAAAGCGGTGAGCGCCATCAGCGGCGTCGACCCGAGCGATTCGGCGTATACGCAACTTACCGCCATGCAGGAAAAGCTGAAAAACCATCAGCCGGTGGACCAGATCGACGTATTTAAAGCACTGCTCGCCGGGAACCGGGACCTTCAGGAAGCCATCGCCAAACAGACCGGCGGCAAGAAATTCGATGATCTCAAACCCGCCGAACAGGAAGAGTTGCTGCATACCCATCACGGCAACCTGCTGGATGCCTCCAAGCAGCTGGCCTACCAGATCAATTGTGGCGAAACCCTTCCGACCCGCCTGATTTCCATCAATACCGTCGCCCTTCAGATGGAAGGGGCGAAGGGGGCGTATGATCTCACCCGTCATGACGTGTCGCGCGGCATGGGTGAGAATATCCTGCAGACTCCGGAACCGATCCCCGCGAACGATATCGCTCCGGTCGGTAAACCCACCACCAGTATTTCTCCGGACGGTGCGGTAACCACCGCCATGCAGCCGCGCGTCCAGGGCATGGGTGCGCAGGAAGCGGCGCTCGCCGCCCGCCAGGCACAGGAAGCCACGTACGGCCAGCAGCTCGGGGCATAAAGGTTTTAGGTGCCGGCGCTCAGGTTTTAGGGTAGAACCTGTGGATGATTCAGCATCAAGACAGTCTCGCACTTTCCGGATGGGCGCAACCGCATGATGCGTTAAGCGTTGTTGCAAAAAAAGCGGATCATATCGCTTATGAAAAGGCCCTCTCCCTGCAGCAGGCGATGGAGCGACTGGCGTCTTACGCGAATATCCCCCTCGCTGTCGGCTGGTCGCTCGGCGGGCTGATCTTGATGCACGCGGCGGCAAAGGGATTGATCCGCCCCAAGGCGCTGGTCATCCTGTGTTCTCCCATCCAGTTCGTGAAAAACGAAGGTTTTCCTTACGGAATGGGAGCGGAAACCTTCGCCCTGTTCCGTGAAAATTTTTTCACCCATCCGGAAAAAACCGCCCGCCGCTTCCATCATCTTATCGCGGACGGGGATATACATTATACGGACATCGTCACTACTCTGGAAAATGGGACCAGGGTGGAGTACGAGCCGTGGAAACGATGGCTGGATATACTGGGAGCGCAGCGCCATGATACCCTGCCGCTCGAACGCCTGCCGCGCACGTTGCTGATTTACGGGGAAGCGGACCGTATCGTGTCATCCGCCCAGGGAGAGTACCTGTATCAGCGGATGCCCCGGAGCGAACTGCATATCATCAAAGGGTGCGCCCATGCGCCGCATCTGCATGACGCGGAACACATCCGTGAGAAAATAAGGCATTTTATCGGCAGGGAACCGTGAACCGGCGGGTTGCCGCACGCTTCAGCCGCGCCAGCGGGACATATGACGCGCATACGGACGTGCAGCGGATCGCCGCCGCGCGTGTGGCAGCCTTGGCGCTGCGCCATATGCCCGGCGGTTCGCTCATAACGGATGGCGGATGCGGAACCGGAATGCTCGCCGGCCTGCTGCCGGGATATCACCTGATCCAGTGCGATCACGCGGAAGCGATGGTTCGCGCGGCGCATCAGCGATATCCGCACCACCCGGCGATCGTGGCGGACGTCACGGCGCTTCCATTCATGCCGGAAACGCTGGACGGGTATGTGTCCTCACTCTGCTGGCAATGGGTGATACCGCTTCAGAAAGCGATGGAGGAGGCGAAGCGGGTAGTAAGGCCGGATGGCCGCATCATCGTCGCGATGCTGCAGGAAGGAACGTTCAGCGAACTGGCCGAATCGTTCCACCATCTGGGGTTGCCTGAACGGATGCTGACGTTTCTGCCTGAACAGGAAATAGGAGACATGGTGGCAATCGCGGGGATGCCGGTAGTGGAGCGTGAAACCTTGACGCATGTGACGTATTTCCCCACCGCGAAGGCTTTCTTCCATCAGTTGCGCGGCATCGGCGCCACTGCCGGCGGAGTGGATGCGCCGCCTCTCACGCGTCGTGACATCACACGGTTGATGCAGCATTATGATACGAATCACAGGTCGGCGAAGGGGGTAAGCGTGTCCTACCATGTAGGAGTCTGGGTAATCCGGCGGTAATGCCGTTATCGATTGCGGGGAATATCGCTTCGGTTTTCAGTAGAAAGCCGCTCGATCCATGGCGGAGATAGTTCCGGGGGTGAATGTTCCCTATGTGCCGCACGGTACGCTTCCAGCGCCGTCTTCGCGTGAATGATGTCCAGACCGTCTTTCCCGTCTCCCTTTAGGCACATGACATATTCCGGCAGCGACGCTTCGGAAAAAGGAATTGGGTTATGACCTTTCCAGGGAGTGTAACCGTTTTCGAGACGCCTGTTGATATCTTCCAGCCACTTCTCTTTTTTGCCGGCGAACACATCTATATAGGTCGCGCCGTCATTCGCCAGCAGATGCTGCAATCCCACCCGTTCCTCTTCCCCTTTTTCATTCTTTACAGGAGGGCAACGCATATGTCCCGCGCCGAACATCACCGCCACGCCGCCGTCCCGATTGGCCACTTCCCTGATATTATCGGCAATTTCATGGTTGTCCTGAGCACGGTTTAAAAGAATCGCTTCCACATTCGGCAGCAGCACGGAAGCCGCGGCCGGATGTGCGACTGAAATGATCGCATTCGTAATATTGGAAATGGGAGCAGGGTAGAATATGCCGGGGCTGTAATGTTTGGAAGCCTG
The DNA here is from genome assembly GCA_965248995.1 of Rickettsiales bacterium. Lineage (GTDB taxonomy): Bacteria > Pseudomonadota > Alphaproteobacteria > Rickettsiales > UBA998 > CBDFKY01. The sequence continues at coordinate 200,158 of CBDFKY010000022.1, forward strand.
CCTGGCGGTCTCTTCATCAATCCCCTGACGCTGTAATACTTCTTCAACCTGACGTTTATTGTTTGTATCCACACACGCTATCTTCAAACCGTTGGAGCGCACGGACATAGCCAAACCTACTGAACTAAGAGCCGTGATGAACTCAGGCATTTCACTTTTGGAAAGTGACGGATCCTGCTTAAGCATCTCTTTTAACTTTCCTGCAATTTCCATCCTTCCTTTTCTTGATTCAAATACCTCTGGAGGCGTATCATTAAGGAGTTGCTCCGCGAAACCGTTACGTTCCTTACTGATTTCAAAAGCCATCGTAGGAACGCCTGCCTCTTTCAAAGCGGAAAGAAACCTATCGCTATTGCGCAGAAACATCTGTACTTTCGGGCTTAGATGATTGGTATCCCCGAACAACAGGATGCGGTGCTCCCGCGTCAGAGATTTAAAGAAATCCTTGACTGAGAGATCGACGGTACCTTGTGTGTTATGCGGAATATCGCTCATTTGGTTCGGATTACAGCGGGTTGATCAGATGTAAGTATGAACGTCTCAGAATATATTAAATAATAGAAACTTTCTGTTACAGTTGCATGACAAAATGACCGCTTATTTCATCACCGCCACCGGCACCGATATCGGCAAAACGTTCGTCACCTCGCTGCTGATACGGTATTTCCGTAATGAACGGCTACCGGTACATGTCTGCAAACCCGTGATGAGCGGAGTGGCGGACCTGCATGCGACGGATGCGGGCGTGCTGCTTCGCGCGCTCGGCCGGGAGGTGGACGAGCATCAGGTCGCCGCCTTTTCTCCCTGGCGGTTTGCCGCGCCGCTTTCTCCGCACCGCGCCTCCGCGCTGGAGGGTGCAACCCTCGACCTGGACATCCTGACCCGCTGGTGCAGGGACTGGCTGGCTCAATTTTCGTCTTCCGTGCGGCTGATCGAAGGGGTAGGGGGAGTCATGGTCCCGTTGAACGACTCCGCCACCACGCTGGACTGGATGCGGCGGCTCGGCCTGCCGGTGCTGCTGGTGACGGGGGACTACCTCGGAACGTTTTCCCATACCCTGAGCGCGCTTGCCTGCCTGCAGGAGGCGGGCGTGAAAGTGCGCGGAATCATCGTGAATCAATCGGCCGAAAGCGTCGAGCATGATCAGGCGGTGCGGACGTTGCGGTCATTCACGGAGCACCGTATCCCGGTGGTCCCGCTGCCGCGTATGGCGGAAGTGCCTGAAAGCGACGATGCGTTCAAACTGCTGCGTCATCATCCCGGTTTCCAGGATTTCTTTTCGTTTGCCCGCGGTTTATGGTACAGTGATACGCATGGGCAATAAAGACAAGCGTAATGACGCGGAAGCGTTTTTTGTGAAAACCGCGGCGAAGCTGGAAGCGCTGGCGGATTTTCCCCGCAGGCGGGCTCTGCGGAAAAAAGAGCGGCGCAAGCATGAAATCCCGTATGCCACGTTCAACGATCGCGTCTTCGCCAGCGTCATCGACACGGCCCTCAGCTTCGTGATACTGGGGCCGATCCTGCTGGCCATGTCCAGCCTGATCTACGGAAGCGAGCGGGCCAACCCCCTGGAAGGGATTCCTGCCGACGCGACGGTGGAGGACATGCTGATACGTTTACAGAAAACCCAGTTTCTCGGCAACCTGATAACGGATTACCTGGTGCATTTCGTCGTGTTCGGCATCGTCATCATCTGGTTCTGGAACTATGCCTCCTGCACCCCCGGTAAATGGGCGGTGAAACTGCGCGTGGTCGATGCGAACAGCTTCCGCAAGCCCACGCCTAAACAGCTGATCATCCGTTACGCAGGGTACGCCGTTTCCATGCTGCCGCTCACTCTCGGCTTCGCCTGGATCATGATTGACAAGCGGGGCCGGGCATGGCACGATATGATGGCGGATACCGTGGTGGTGAAAGTGAAGCACTGGCGCTTCAAGGATGACGGGTTGGCGCCGCATATCGATCGGCCGGTAATCGCAGAACCTTCTGCGGACATCCCGATATAAAAAAAGGTACCATGGCGCCAGGCGGCATGATACCTAATCAATGAAATTACACCCTTCGGAAGGTTGTAAGTTTTTCTTATTCCATCCGTCGCAATGTACCTGCGCTTCTTCAAGGGTGTAGAGTTGGAGCCAGTCATTACCGCTTTCCCACACCACCCATCGTTCCTGTGAATAACTCCATGCCATGGTATACAGCTTGGAGGCCAGATATTGTTTGTAGCTTTCTCTCATGGCCTTATACAAAATATTAACGCATATTTATACGATGCACCGCTTTTTGTCAAAACGCAAATAATTTGACGTTTAACGGGAGTGGACAGACTGTGCCCCCCTCGGTATAGATTTTCCCATGGATTATTATCGACTTGTTCGTCCTTTGTTATTCAGCCTGCCGCCTGAACCGGCGCATCATCTCGCCCTGCAGGTATTGAAACGCGGATGGCTGCCACCTTCATCCCCCTTTACCGATAGCCGTTTAGGTATTTGCTGCTTCGGGCTCGGGTTCGACTCACCCGTCGGGCTCGCGGCGGGGTTCGATAAGAACGCGGAAGTGTGTACCGAATGTTTCACGCAAGGCTTCGGCTTCGTGGAGGTGGGCACCGTGACCCCGAAAGCGCAGAAAGGTAATCCAAGACCCCGCATGTTCCGGTTACGGGAAGACGAGGCGGTCATCAACCGGCTGGGCTTTAATAATAACGGCGCGGAAGCGGCGCTGCGGGCGTTATTGAACCGGGAAGAAAAGCGGATCGGCATCGTCGGCGTCAATATCGGCAAAAACAGGGACACCGATGAGGCGCTGGAGGATTACCTGCCCCTACTGCATCTGGCGTACGAACTGGCGGATTACATCGCGGTCAATATTTCTTCCCCCAATACGGCGGGCCTGCGGGATCTGCAGTCGGAAAAAGCGTTCGGCCGTTTCATCAAGGCGCTGATGCAGGAACGCAACGGCATCGCCGCCTATAAGGGTTTCCGGCGTCCCGTACTGGTGAAGATCGCCCCGGATATGGAAAGAGCGGCATTGGAGGCCATGCTGGACATCATGCTGGAATACCGCGTCGACGGCGCGATACTGACTAATACCACCATCGCTCGTCCAGCCACGCTGCGCTCCCCTCATGCGAAGGAAAGCGGGGGCTTAAGCGGCAGGCCATTGAACCACGCCTCCCTAACCATGCTTAGCCACGCCTACCGTTACACGGAAGGGAAACTGCCGTTGATAGGGGTGGGAGGCATCATGAACGGGCAGGACGCCGTGGACCGGCTGCGGGCCGGCGCGTCGCTCATCCAGCTCTATACCGGCCTTATCTATAAGGGATTCGCTCTCGTGCAGGAAATCAAACAGGCGATTCTTGAAGAAATGAAAACGCAGGGATGTACGCAGCTGCAGCAACTGATTGGGCTGGACGCCTCCGGGTTTTACGGGTAGCGTACCGCAAACCAGAAAGGTGCTCCCATGAACGTTTCCCTCCCCACCGTCGGCCAGTTCCTGTTCGATTACCTGCACCAGCAGGGCGTGACCCACGCTTTCGGCATTCCGGGAGACTTCGCCCTGCCCACCTTCCGCTGGCTGGAAAAATCGGACATACGGCTGATCACCATGACGCACGAGCCTTCCGTCGGTTTCGCCGCCGACGGCTACGCCCGGGTCAACGGCCTCGGCGTCGCCTGCGTCACGTACTGCGTCGGCGGGTTGAACATGCTCAATTCGGTAGCGTGCGCCTACGCGGAGAAAAGCCCGATCCTGGTCATCTCCGGCGGGCCTTCCCACTCGGACCGGCAGGCGGATCCGCTCCTGCATCACAAAGTGCGCACCTTCGACACGCAGCGCCGTATTTTTGAGGAAGTCACCTGTGCCAACGCCGTATTGCTCGACGCCGCCACCGCCGCGCAGGAGATCGTCCGTGTCGTGGAAACCATGAAAGCCCAGTGCCGGCCCGGTTATATCGAAATTCCGTTCGACGTAGTGGACCTGCCGACCAATCCGCCGGTTTTTTCCAACGCCGCGCCGCTTCCGAGCGATGCGGACAATCTCCAGGCCGCGCTGGAAGACGCGCTGCAGATGATCGAGGGTGCCGAGCGCCCGGTGATCATCGCCGATATCGAACTGCACCGTCACGGACTGACCGATCTGGCGCTGGACATCGCGGAGCGTTTCCAGATTCCGATCGCTTCCACCCTGCTTTCCAAAAGCATCATCGACGAGCGCAACCCCCTCTATATCGGAGTATACAGCGGCGGCCTGTCGGAAGCGGAAACCCAGAAAATGGTGGAGGAAAGCGACTGCGCCATCATGCTCGGCGCGTTCATTTCCGACGTGTTCATGGGGATGAACACCGCTTCCCTGCAGAAAAGGAACGCGATCCTGGCGACGACCGAGAAGGTGAGGGTAGGGCTGCGGCGTTACGAGGAAGTACAGCTGAAGGATTTTCTGGAAGGGCTGAGAGAAGCTGAAATAACGCCCCGAGCCGCGTTCGCCAATCCGTTTCACCTGCGCTCCCTGCAGCCGTACGATGCGGCTAGGGCGGACATCTCCCTGAAAGTGGAAGATTTTTTCCGGGCACTGGAACGTCATATGCCCAATGACGCCACGCTGGTGTGCGATACCGGAGATGCGCTGCTCGGCGCCATCGGCCTGCGCACCGACGGACAGAAACGTTTCCTCTCCGACGCCTACTATCTCTCCATGGGATTCGCCGTGCCCGCGGCGATCGGGGCCATCGCCGCCAATCCGCAGTCCCGCGTCATCGCCATCGTCGGGGACGGCGCGTTCCAGATGACGGGTATCGAGCTTTCCACCGCCGCCAAGGAACGAATGAATCCGATCGTCTGTATCATCAACAATGACGGGTACGGTACGCAGCGCCATATCATCGACGGCAAGTTCAACAATATCCAGCAGTGGGATTACGCTCGGCTTCCGGAACTGCTGCGCTACGGTACGTCCTACAAATGCCGCACCAACGGCGAGCTGGAAGCGGCGTTAAAAGCGGCGGTGGAAGACCGGGACGCCCTGATACTGATCGAAGTGATCGTCCCGCGTGACGATTGCAGCGCCAACCTCCGCCGTATGGGCGAGGCGCTCGGTAAAATGCGGGATAAGGAGAAACGGTGAGTCCGGTGATACGATGCAGCTCCTACATTACAGTCTTTCCGATCGTCTGTTCCTGCTGGTACTGAGCCAGTATCTGGCGGTCCTGACCGGCGGACCCCGCGTGCTCCATGTGATGACGGGGTACGAGTTACCCGCGCATGGGTGGCGTGCGGTCCTCGGCGGGATGGAAAAGCGTCTGAATCGCATGAACCGTCCGCCACAGGACCGCAAGGCGAGGGGAAGGCTGGTAATAGGGAGCGGGGCGGCGTTTCTTTTATGTCTGGGGGCAGGTTTCGTGGTCCTGACGAATCACACGAAATACGGATGGTACGCGGAACTGATCATTCTCGCGTACCTGATCCCCTTGCGAACAGCCATCCTGCCCGACCTGGAAATCCTGTCCGCCTGCCGGCGGAAGCGCTTTTCCGAAATCCCGCCTGTGTTGCAACCGCTGACTGATAAGGATCTGGCACGCCTCGACGGCCATGGATTGATCCGGGAAACGCTCACGCATACGGCGCGTGTCCTGCCGCGCTACGTGGTGGCCCCGTCCTTCTGGTACGTGCTTGGAGGCCTGCCGTTATTGCTGGTCTGCCGGTTTTTCAGCATGGCCTCCGATATGTTCCCGCTTACGCACCCGCGCACCCGGGCATTCGCCGCTTCCGCACATTTCTGGGACAATCTGTTTCAGGCGCTGCCTGCCCGTTTCGCGTTGATCCTGATGTGGCCCGCTCTGCTGTTCGTGCCCTCTGCCAGCGCCAGAGAAGCGACACGCGCCTGGACCCGCTTGCCCTCGGAGGCGAAAATCTCCACAACGAATCTACCTGTCAGGCTGGCCGCTTACGGACTGCGGATCAGCCTGGGCGGCCCCGGTGACACGGGAGGGATTCATCGCCCTGAACCGTGGATAGGACAGGGGAAAGCCAAGCTGGTATCCAGCGACCTGACACGAGCTCTCATCTGGTATGGATGTTGCGGCCTGCTATGGCTGGTATGTATCACGACGTTTTTGATCTATTGAAGCAGTTCGGTAATATAGTGTTTCCGAATAATTTTCGTACGAAAATTTTCGGTTAAAAACACTATAAATTATACCCAATTCAATAATTATCCGTATGTTTGAATGAGAAGATTGAGGGATATTTCTGGTGTGTAGGATCGGTATCGTTTGATGGTGCCGAAACGTTTTTCGATAGGATTGAGATCGGGAGAATAGGGAGGCAGGAACAATAGCGTTGCCTGTCGTTGCTGAATAAGCTGTTGTGTTAAAGTAGATTTATGGAAGGTGGCGTTGTCCATAATGACAACGCTGTTAGGGGTAAGATGCGGGCAGAGTTCCTGCTCTAGCCAAGCATTAAAAACGGCAGTGTTGCAGGTACCCTGAAAGAGGAAGGGGGCAAGCATTTGCTTGCCGCACAAGGCTGCCAGGAAACTGGTGCGGGGTCTGCGCTGCCCGCTGCGTTGCCCATGCACACGCTTGCCTTTTCGGGCGAAGCCATGCGTGCGTTCGGCGGTGGGTGCGAAGGCGCTTTCATCGACATACACAAACTGCTTGCCCTGCATCCGGTAACGCCACCAGCGCTTGAGGTACGCTTTGCGTTTCTCGTTGTCGCTTTCTTTATACGTCCAGGTTTTTTTTACGACTGATGTTCAACCGCTTCAGCGCATAGCAGATCGTACTCGGCCTTACCCCAAAGTGTACCGCCAGTTCCTTACCCATTACCTCAGGTTGACATTCCACCGCCTGTTGCAGTGCTTCCATGTCCAGTTTATGCGCCTTGCGCGGACCCGGTTTCTTCGCTTCCAACCGATCACGCGTGATCCAATCAAACACACACCCATGGTGTACCCCAAACCGACGGGCAGCTTCCGCCTTACTTCCACCGCCCCTGACATACGCAACAACGCGACGCCGTAAATCCATGCTATGACTCATCATAACATAATACAATCATCCGTGTAAATTTTGAATTAACTATATATGGTTATAGTCATTCCGATTAAAACCGTACGGTTTTTAATCGGAATGACTATATACGGTATCAGCAGCGAATACCCTTGGCATTATCCTGAAATTTAAAGCGGTCGGGACGGAAAAACTTTTGTTTGGAGTGATCGTAATGCTGCGAATAACAAGCGTTTTTGACGACCTGCGCAACATAATGAAGTAAAACGTAAGTGATCTTTGGCAAGAGCCGCCGCCAACACACGCTTAAATACCGGCGCTCCCACATCCTTATCCGTATGGCCCCCATCCTCCTGCACATTGCGAGCCTTGTAAATTACGGCGTGTCCGGCTCCAGCCATTCGGCTAGGGACTTTTGTAAATAATGCCATTTTCTCTGCCCCCAAAAAGAAAGCGTGCAGGTCAAAAACCGCTTCAGAAAACGAACAAGTTAATTGTGGATAGAATTGCAAGAGCGATGAATGGTAAAAATAAGTACAAAAATCGCATATTCTTAAGATTTGATTTCTCACAATCGAAGAGCGCAGCTAATTTTCCCCACTTTATGAAAACACGAAATCTTGGCATGGAGATCAAGCTGCACTCCGTCCAGGCGGATTTTCTGATCGGAGGTGCCGTTATTATCGGAATCGATCCGGATGAGGGTGTAGTTGCTTGCGGCAACCTTCATGTAGCCGAACTCCACGACGCCGCCCGCGTGTATCACGCCGGTGCCGACAAATCCCGCCGCGCTGAGCCCATAGCCCAGCAACGCGATTTTATCCCCTGCGTCTGGCTGAAATCGTCAATGTGATCGGCATTCGTCCCCGCTACCATATCGCCTTTGGTAAAAGTGAACGTATCGGCTCCCGATCCGCCAGTCAGATAGTCAATACCTGCGCCTCCAATAAGCGTATCATTGTCACGGCCGCCATCAAGCGAGTCGTTGCCCGCTCCGCCGATCACCAGGTCATTATCTCCACCGCCGCGCAATGAATCATTCCCGTTACCCTCGTCTACCGTGTCAACGCCGTAATCGCCGTAAACATAATCGTTCCCGTCGCCTCCCGATAAGCAGCCGTTTCCATCTCCTCCGGTAATCGTATCATTACCGGCGAGCCCTAGAATTGTGTCGGCATGGGCCGTACCGTTGAAATCACCCACTTTCGCCGAACCTTCCAGATACACCGTGTCATGCTCCCAGGTAAAGCCCGCTTTGGTATTGACCTGTGCGAGCAGCTGGTTTTTGTTTAACGAAAACTGATCGGCATGAGAGGCGACGATGCCGCCGATATGCCTCTAATACGCTTTATTCTGAATGGGATCAGCTGGTTTCAACGCATTGGCGCGGGTGAGGATATTGGCCAGCGTGTCACTCATCACCACATCGCCCGTTTCAAAGCTATAATGGCTGGTCTTGAAGATATTCTTGAACACGCTCTGTACCAGCAGCACGTCCTTGATGTGATCCGTCAGGGAGAACAGCGTTTCATACGCTCTAGCCGAGCCTATACTGTCCGGCGTGGTCTGGCCGTTGATATTGACGAACGCTTCGCCGGCGAACTTTTCCAGAATCGCCAGCGTTTTGCCATTAACGTAATTGATGCTGCTGCAAGCCCGTGAATCCGCCGCCACGCTATTCCCATGTGCTTTTTGCAAGAAAGGCATTAGGTTCTGTTGAGTTTTTATAATTTTCTGTTACAAGGTTATGTACTGGGAGGTTATTATGGATTACATACAAAGGATTGGGGACTCTCAATGGTTTCGTATTTACGACTATTTGCTTGGTTTTTCAGAGATATATGTAAAAAATGAAGCGGACTGCCGCCGTTTTGTTGAAGGCGTTTTTTGGATGGCGCGCTCAGGTTCACAGTGGAGGCTTCTTCCCGTTGAATATGGTTCCTGACACGAAGTGCCGCGCAGCAAAACACCGTGTATCGTCGTTTTGCAGAGTGGGCGCAAAAGGGTATCTGGTATAAGATGCTTTATTATTTTCAATCGGATGCGGATATGACCCGAAGGGCTGCGAAGCGAAATATATCATGATTGACTCCACCATCCTACGCGCCCACGCCTGTGCAACCCCCGCTAAAGCAAACAGGAAAGTGAGGGATTAGGCCGCTCCTGCGGCGGATTTTCCACGAAAATCCATGCCGTATGCGACGCACTCGGCAACCCGCTCGATTTTATCATTACCGCAGGTCAGGCACACGATGCAACCCAAGCCATTCCTATCATTTCCCGTTTAAAAGCAAAAGCGTTATTAGCGGATAAAGGGTATGATTCCGACGATATTCGCGCCGCCGCCCGTCTTTGTGGCATGAGTGCACATATTCCGCCCCGGAAAAATAGAGTCGAAGAAAGGCCCTATGATACAGAACTTTATAAAGAGAGGCATAAAGTGGAATGCCTGTTCGGATTTCTGAAACATTACAGAAGGTTGTTCTCAAGGTTTGATAAGTCTAAACAAAACTTTACTGCATTCCTGCACTTTGTCGCAGCATTGCAATGGTTGAAATGAAAACTCAACAGAACCTAGTGCTTTTTTCATAACTTCCCTTATTGTTGAAACCGTGGTGATCGGGGAGTTGAGAAACCCATCAACAGAAAGGTCGCGCTTACCTTTGGCGGGAAAGCCTGTTTTATACGCAAACGCCTCCCCGACCAAAGTCAAGGAGTGCGGATAACGACCACACAAAACCGTCATTATTAGGGGTTTTCACGCCCCAGATAGTCAACTACGACTACCATGCGGCGAATTTATATGCTTTGAACAGAAGATGCAAATGGAAAGCAATGGACGGTATCGGACGGGAATGGACAGCTTGCCCCTTTTATCCTAAGGCTGATTATGCTATATTGAAGAAAGTTGAGTTTTAAGCAGGAATAATACCGATGTATAGACCGATTTCAGTCAAAGCTATTTGGGATGATGAAGCCAAGGTGTGGGTAGCGGAAAGCGATGACGTGGCAGGGCTGGCAACTTACGGCAATGATATTCCGCACCTTATTGAAAAACTCAATGTGATGATTCCTGAATTGCTGGAAGCGAACGGTGAGAATGGTGCAAATGATATCCCCTATCAGCTTATCAGTCAGGTATCAGCCATAGCACACCGCGTTCATTAAACATGGCGAAGGGTTTTTACAAGCAGGTATGCGAACAACTTACCGCGCATGGGTGGCATTTCGACAGGCATGGTAAAGGCGACCATTCTTTATGGTCACATCCTAATAAATTCCATAAAGTGATTGTGGATGGTGTCATTCCCTCGCGTCATCTTGCGAATGCCTTGATGAAGCAAGCGGGTGTTAAGCATAAGTTTTAAGAGGTAGCCTTACCGTTCACCGAATGGCTATATTTAAAATCCTAGCGGTTAAGCAGAGAAGGTTTATATCTCACAAAACATTTCAGGGGTATTTTTAGGGATATATTTTTACAAATTAAAAATATAATTTAGATTATTCAATACTTTATGATAGTGATATGGCAGGGGCGACAGGATTCGAACCTGCGGCCTACGGTTTTGGAGACCGTCGCTCTACCAACTGAGCTACACCCCTTCGATGTGCCTGATAGGTATCAGGGCTTTTAAAAAAAGCGGCTGATGGATACGCATCAACCGCTTTTTTTTATTCTTTGTCCGCGAGCGGTCTACGCTACTTTCGCACGGATTTCCTCGGCGACGTGGCTCGGCACTTCTTCATAATGGTCGAAGACCATGCTGTATTGTGCCCGACCCTGTGAAAGAGATCGCAGTGAATTGACGTAACCGAACATGTTGGCGAGCGGCACGGTAGCGTTTACCACTCGTGCATTGCCGCGTTGATCCATGCTGGAAACCTGTCCACGGCGTGAAGAGAGATCCCCGATTACGTCGCCCATGTAGTCGTCAGGAGTCACCACTTCGACTTTCATCACCGGTTCCAGCAACTTGGGTCCAGCCTGTTTGATGCCTTCGCGGAACGCAGCGCGCGCGGCGATTTCAAATGCCATGACACTGGAATCCACGTCATGATACGCGCCATCAATCAATGTCGCCTTAAAGTCAATCGTAGGGAATCCTGCGATGACTCCGTTTTCCATGGCTTGAGATAAGCCCTTTTCCACGCCCGGAATATATTCACGTGGAACGTTACCACCCACCACTTTACTATCAAATACATAACCCAGACCCGGCTCTTGCGGTTCAAACACCACTTTGATACGCGCATATTGACCTGCGCCGCCCGATTGTTTTTTATGCGTATAATCCATAGTATAGGATTTACTGATCGTCTCACGGTACGCGACTTGAGGTGCACCGATGTTCGCTTCCACCTTGAACTCGCGCTTCATGCGGTCGATAATAATCTCCAAGTGCAACTCACCCATACCTTTCAGAATAGTCTGGCCGGTTTCCTTATCGGTGGTGCAGCGCAGTGATGGATCTTCCGCAACCAAGCGCGAAATCGCCATACCCATTTTTTCCTGGTCTTCGCGAGTCTTCGGCTCCACCGCCACTTCGATCACCGGTTCCGGAAATTCCATACGTTCCAGAATGACCTGGCTCTCCTGCGGACAAAGCGTGTCGCCTGTGGTGGTATCCTTCAAACCGGCGAGCGCCAGAATGTCTCCTGCGTAGGCTTCCTTGATATCTTCCCGGCTGTTGGCATGCATGAGCAGCATACGTCCGACACGTTCCTTTTTGCCTTTTACCGTATTGATCAGATAACCTCCAGACTCCAGCTTTCCGGAATAAATACGAATAAACGTCAACGACCCTACGAATGGATCATTCATAATTTTGAATGCCAGTGCCGAGAAGGGCTCTTCATCCGAACTTTTGCGGAAAATTTCCACGTTTTCATCATCTGCTTTCACTCCATGGATCGGAGGAATGTCGAGCGGAGAAGGGAGGAAATCCACTACAGCGTCCAGCATAGGCTGCACGCCTTTGTTCTTGAATGCGGAACCGCAGACGATCGGTACGAATTTCAATGAAATACATCCTTTGCGAATGCAGGCGCGAAGCTGATCTTCGGTCGGGTCCTGACCTTCCAGGTATTTTTCCATCACTTCGTCGTCCAGTTCGACAGCGGTATCGATCAACTGCTGACGATATTCCTTCGCTTTATCTTCGAGATCGGCAGGAATAGCCACTTCGTCCCATTCCGCACCCAGCGTCTCATCGCGCCAGATCAACGCTTTCATCTTGATGAGGTCGACGATGCCGACGAACGTGTCTTCCGCACCGATCGGCAGTTGCGTGATAAGAGGATGAGCGCCAAGGCGGTCGATGATCATGTCGATACAGCGATAAAAATCGGCGCCGATCCGGTCCATTTTGTTGATGAAGCACATGCGGGGAACGCCGTATTTATCCGCCTGACGCCATACGGTTTCCGTCTGAGGCTCTACGCCCGCGACGGAGTCGAACACCGCTACCGCGCCGTCGAGCACGCGAAGCGAACGCTCCACTTCGATGGTAAAATCCACGTGGCCCGGCGTATCGATGATGTTGATCCGATGGCTGACGTCGTGACGGTCCTTCCAAAAACACGTCGTGGCGGCGGACGTAATCGTGATGCCGCGCTCCTGCTCCTGTTCCATCCAGTCCATCGTGGCGGCACCTTCATGCACTTCCCCGATTTTGTGGGAACGGCCGGTATAATAGAGGATCCGCTCGGTCGTGGTGGTTTTACCCGCATCGATATGCGCCATGATCCCGATATTGCGGTAGAGTTCAAGTTTCGTCTGACGTGCCATTGCACTTCTCTCTAAAAAGTTATCGGGTTGATATCGTAGTCTAGGTAGTGAAATGCTACCATCTGAAATGGCTGAACGCCTTGTTGGCATCGGCCATTTTATGGGTGTCTTCGCGTTTTTTTACCGCGGAACCGCGCTTGTTATACGCGTCGAGCAGTTCCATCGCCACGCGCTGGCGCATGGTGCGTTCGTTGCGGGAGCGCGAAGCATTGATGGCCCAACGGATGGCGAGGGCGCGGCGGCGTTCCGGACGCACTTCCATCGGCACCTGATAGGTCGCCCCGCCGACGCGGCGTGAGCGCACTTCCACCATCGGCATGATGTTGTCCATCGCTTCTTCGAATACTTCGATCGGGTTACGTTTCGCCTTGTCGGCCACGATATCGAACGCGCCGTAGACGATCCGTTCCGCCACGGATTTCTTGCCTTCCAACATCAGGCTGTTGATGAATTTCGTAACGAATACGCTCCCGTATTTCGGATCGGGGAAGATTTCGCGTTTCTCGGCTCTGTGACGTCTGGACATGTTTTCTCTACCTTATTATTTAGGACGCTTCGCGCCATATTTTGAACGGTTCTGCTTGCGGTTTTTCACCCCTTGCGTATCCAGCGTCCCGCGGATGATGTGGTAGCGCACCCCGGGCAAATCCTTTACCCGTCCGCCGCGGATCATTACGACCGAGTGTTCCTGCAGGTTATGGCCTTCCCCGGGAATATATCCGGTGACTTCGAACCCGTTGGTAAGGCGGATACGTGCTACTTTACGCAGTGCCGAGTTCGGCTTTTTCGGCGTGGTGGTGTAGACACGCGTACAGACGCCGCGTTTCTGTGGGCAGGCTTCCATCGCCGGCACTTTGTTACGGCGGGTTGATTTCTGGCGCGGACTCCGCACGAGCTGGTTGATGGTGGGCATTCGTTATCCTTTGATTCCGATATTTTTAGAGACCGCAACATAAAGAGAACATAAGTCCGCGTCAAGCCAAAAAGCGGTGGCATATGCCGTGATTAAAAGCGGTGGCATATGCCGTGATTATAGGTGCAGTCCGGGGGTATCGACGTTTACGGTCCCTTTACCATATTTGGCTTGCCATACCAAGGGTAGTATGTTTAGGGTGTGCCTTGCGAAACTGCAGGGTGATTCCACGATGCATTTAATGTCTTTTTATTCGACGCCTTATATTTCCAAGCAGCGCGAAGAAAATATTCTCAAACGACTGAATCTGATACGTTCCTTCTGGTTCATCGCAGGCATTTCACTCGGTGTGCTGGTGACGTATTGGCTGGCGTCGGGTCCCAGAGAAACTCAGGTGGTGAGTTCGGGCGGGCAGCCCTCTGCTGCCGTACCACAGGATCTCACGCGTGAAATAAGCATGGGCGAAGCAGTGGAATCCGGGAATGAAGAGGCTGCACCTGCCAGAGAAATGCTGGTGGCGGAATCGCCGGACGGCGCTTCCGCGTCGGATGTTGCGCCTGCCCGACCCGCGGCTCCCGTAATCGTGACATGGCCCCAGAAGCTTGATCTGGTCGTTGCCGAGGGGGATACACTCATCGACATCATGATCCGTCACGGGATGGACAAGGTAACCGCGCACCGTTTATGCAAGGAGATCAACAAAACGTACAAACTTCGCCAGCTTCGTCCCGGCGTACCGATGACGCTGGCGCTCGATCAGGATACGTCCAAACCGCTGCCGGCGGGCGATACCACTTCAGCGCCGCCCGCGCTGCTGCATAAACTTACCGTTTATGTGGGTAAGGCGATGGTGCTGGAAGTTACCCCTAAAGGCGGCGATAATTACGATATCAGCTTAAGCAGAAAAAAGCTGGTCAGCGACAATGCCCGCATCAAGGCGGTGATCCACAGCAGTTTATACAGCGCGGCGATGCATGGCGGCGTGCCGCGGGAAGCCCTTTCCCAGTTGATCAAGAATTTCAGTTACGAGGTCGACTTTCAGCGTGACATCAAGCCGGGTGATGTGCTCGACCTGATGTACCAAACGCAGAAGACCGAAGAAGGACATGTGGTGGATAACGGTGATATCGTCTACGCCATGCTTGAGACGAACGGAGAAATTCATAAGCAATACCGGTTCCTGGATGAGCACGGCCTGCCTTCCTATTATAATGAGAAAGGCGAGAGTATCGTGAAGCGCCTGCTACGTACCCCGATCGACGGCGCACGGCTCACTTCCGGTTTCGGGATGCGGATGCACCCGATCCTGGGCTATTCGAAAATGCATACCGGCATTGATTTCGCCGCTCCTCGCGGGACGCCTATTTTCGCTTCGGGTGACGGGGTGGTGACGTTCGCCGGCTATAACGGCAGTTACGGAAAATTCGTGCGCATCCAGCATAACGGTACGTTCTCTACCGCCTATGCCCATGCCCACCGTATCGATCCCGCCGTGCATAAGGGGTCATTCGTTCATCAGGGCCAGATTATCGCGTATGTCGGAACCACCGGACGCTCGACCGGACCGCACCTGCATTATGAAATCATCAAGAACGGCGCGCCCGTGAACCCGCTGCTGGTGAAGATGGCAGGGGGTGAAAAGCTGCAGGGCACCCGCCTTATCGCGTTCCGGCGATATATGGAGCAGATCAACACGCAGCTCGCACGGCTTGATGAAGGCAGGAAACTGGCCTCACTTCGCTAATAGTATGAGCGTGTAGCATGGAAGGCGGCGGAGGAGTCATCGCAGTCCTGGCGTTGCTGGTTCCCATCATCATGATGGCGATCCTGTTCATTCCCTCCTATGCCTGCGCCATCCTCTCGCTATGGTTCATTTACGGCGATGCGATATGGCGCAAATGGACGAAATTCGGGCTGGTCGTCAACGTGTTTCAACAGCTTTATCATCAATGGAGAACGTCGCCCGCGCTTACCGTATGGAACTTTTTCCTGCCCGTGTTCGGCCCGCTGATCGTCGGGGCAGTGTTAAGCATGGTGCTGATGTACCTGTTCGTCCAGTATATCCGGGGGATATTTAAAGCTTAGAACAAACTCGCCTGTTTGGAGGGAGAGGGTGGAGGGAGAGTTTCTTTTCGTTTTCTAGCACTGTTTGCCATGTTGCTCACCTGAAGATTTCCGTCACCGAAATGAACTGTCAGTTCCTGCTCTCTCTTTCCGCTCTTCACGGAAGTAACCAGAGCGCCGGTGCGGGTCGAGGTGACGTAGGCGAAACCGCGCCGCAACGTGTTGGTATGGCTGAGCGCTTCCAGCATCCGGCCCGCCGCTGCGAGCAACGTTTCCTGCCGCTGCCAGGCCGCCTGCCATAATTGGTGATGGCGCAGGCATCTGTCCTGCAGGCGTTCCGTTTTGTTTTCCAGCGTCCGTATCAGCGAGGAAGGGGAGAGCAGGGAGGAGAGATGCCGCAGTCGCTCGCTCGACACGCTCAGCCGGGCGCGGATACCGCCTTCCAGCCGCTCACTCCATTCATCCAGCCGCTGGGTGCGCATTTCCAGCATGGTTTCCGGGTGGATAAGACCGCGGCTCATTCCTGCCAGCCGTTCCCTCTCGAACGTGATCCTCCGCAACGTTCCATGCTGCAGCTGCTGGGTGGTGGATTGCAGCGTTTCCACCAGTTCACGCCAGACCGGCACCGCCATTTCCGCTGCGGCGCTGGGAGTGGGGGCCCGCCTGCTGGAGGCGTAGTCGATCAGGGTGGTATCCGTTTCATGACCGACGGCGGAAATGAGCGGAATGGTGGAAGCCGCCGCCGCCCGTACCACCGCTTCTTCGTTGAAACACCACAAATCCTCGATGGAACCGCCCCCGCGCGCCACGATCAGCAGATCCGGACGAGGCGGCAGACCCGGTCCGCCAAACTCCTGGAACCCTTGAATCGCTTCGGCGATCGCACCTTCCGCCCCTTTGCCCTGCACGGATACCGGCCAGAGCAGGACATGGACCGGAAACCGGTCGTTCAGGCGGTGCAGGATATCCCGGATCACCGCGCCTGTCGGAGAGGTGACGACCCCGATGATCTTCGGAAGGTAGGGTAGCGGAAGTTTGCGGGCGATATCGAAAAGCCCTTCGCCGAGCAGCGCGGCTTTGCGTTTTTCGAGCAGCGCCATCAACGCCCCCGCCCCCGCCACTTCCATCCGCTCGATCACCAGCTGGTAAGCGGATTTACCCGGATAGGTAGTGATCTTGCCGGTGGCGATGACTTCCAGCCCATCTTCCGGCCGCATATCCAGTTTGGACACCACCCCCTTCCAGCAGACGGCGTTGAGCACCGCGCCCTCATCTTTCAGGTCGAGATACATATGCCCGGAAGGAGCGCGCTTGCAGCCGGAAATCTCCCCCCGCACCCGCACGTAACCGAACCGGTCCTCCACCGTACGTTTCAGGGCGGAGCTCAGTTCCGAAACGCTGTATTCCGGCTGGTTATGGGTCGGCGCGGCATCGGCGAGTAAATCATCAGTTGTCATAGGAACGTTGTATCGGCTAGAAAGGGCGCGAACAAACAAAATCGGCTTAACTATGCAGGCTATGCTTTCACTTCATATACTGGTCATCGGCAGCGGCGGCAGGGAACATGCGATCGTCAAGACATTAAAGCGGTCTCCCCATACCGCCTCCCTTCGCTGCAGCCCCGGCAACGGCGGTATCGGTGAGGATGCCATACTGGTATCCCTGCCTTCGCAGAAAGCGACGGC
This sequence comes from Rickettsiales bacterium, assembly GCA_965248995.1. GTDB lineage: Bacteria > Pseudomonadota > Alphaproteobacteria > Rickettsiales > UBA998 > CBDFKY01. The sequence goes on from CBDFKY010000022.1 coordinate 217,614, forward strand.
GGAATATTGCCTTTCTGAAGGAATAGATCTGGTGATCATCGGTCCGGAACAGCCGCTGGTGGAAGGGTTGAGCGATTATCTCAGGGCATGGGGGATACGGGTGTTCGCTCCCTCGCAGGCGGCGGCGGAACTGGAAGCTTCCAAGGCCTTTACCAAAGAATTGTGCGATGAGATGAACATACCGACAGCGCACTACGCCACGTTTACGGAACATGCGGATGCGAAAGCCTATCTTGAGAATCATCCGCTGCCGGTGGTGATCAAGGCGGACGGGCTGGCGGCTGGCAAAGGGGTGGTCATCGCCCATGACAGGCAGGAAGCCTATGCCTGCGTCGATGAGATGTTCGCAGGCAAGTTCGGGGAAGCCGGTAAGAAACTGGTGATCGAAACCTTTCTGGAAGGGGAGGAACTGAGTTTCTTCGCGCTGTGCGACGGTGCGCGTGCCGTACCGTTCGGTTCCGCGCAGGATCATAAAACCGCTTATGACGGCGATAAGGGGCCGAATACCGGCGGGATGGGCACCTATTCTCCCGCGCCCATGGTCAACCCCGCTCTTGAAGCGCGGATCATGGACGAGATCATCACGCCCGCCGTGGAAGGCATGGCCGGACGCGGCACCCCTTATACGGGTATTCTGTTCGCCGGCCTGATGATCAAAGACGGCGTGTCGACGCTGATCGAATTCAACACCCGGCTCGGTGACCCGGAAACGCAGGTCATCCTCACCCGTCTGGAAGAGGATTTCGCGCTGCTGTGCTACCATGCGGCGGAGGGTACACTGCCAAAGCAGCCGCTCGCTTTCAGCGTCGATGCGGCGCTCTGCGTCGTGATGGCGAGCAAAGGATACCCCGAAGAATATGAAAAAGGGACGGAAATTCGTAACCTCGCAGTCGCAGGTGCCATGCCGCAAGTGCAGGTATATCATGCCGGAACGGCGCGACAGGCGGGGAAACTGGTCGCTGTCGGCGGACGGGTGCTGGGCGTGACCGCTTCCGGCGCAACGGTAAAGGATGCCCAGACACGCGCTTACGCGGCCGTGGATGCCATCGACTGGCCCGAGGGTTTCTGCCGCCGTGATATCGGCTGGCGGGCGATAAAAAATTAGGCGAAGCCGCTAACCAGTTTTTTGAACGTATCGCCCCGTTCCTCGAAATTGGCGAACTGGTCGAACGAGGCGCAGGCGGGTGCGAGCAGCACCACCGCGCCCTGATTACCCCGAGCCACTTCGAACGCCTGTCCCAGCGCGACTTCCAGCGTACCGCTGATCGTATGGGACACATGATGTTCCCGAAGCGTTTCCGCGAAAGCTTCCGCGGCCTGCCCGATGCAGTACGCATGTTTCACGCGCTTGAAATGGGGGGCGAGGGGAGCGATACCCCCGGCTTTGGGCACGCCGCCGACGATCCAGTAAAGCCGGTCGTAACTGGTGAGGGATTTTTCCGCAGCGTCGGCGTTGGTCGCCTTGCTGTCGTTGATGAACAACACCTGGTCGATGAAGGCGACGCGTTCCATGCGGTGTTCCAGTCCCGCGAAAGAACGCATCGCTTCGAAAATCGCCGCTCCCTCATAGCCGAGCGCACGGCAGGCGGCGTAGGCGACCAGCGCGTTCTGGTGGTTATGCGCGCCCTTCAGGGTGGGGATCAGCGCCACGTCGAAATGATGCTCGATCCGGCCCGAGGCGTCCACCAGTTCGCCGTCATCCATGTAATAATCGCTGCCCGGCTGCCAGCCTGCCGATACCCGGACGGGGCCGGGTAACTGTGCGGCGATGAGCCGGGTATGTTCATCATCCATCGCGATGACCGCGAAATCGTCTTGTGTCTGACGGTGGAAAATACGGGTCTTCGCGGCGATATAACCCGCCATGTCACCGTGCCTGTCCAGATGATCGGGCGTGATGTTTAGCAGGCAGGCGACATTCAGGCGGCCCGCATCCATCAGATCGAGCTGGTAGGAGGAGAGTTCAAGGACATATATGATAGTGGAGGGGGTCTTGCCCCCTGAACCCCCGCCGCTCCGCGCCTCGCCATCACTCGTTAGACCTTCATGCGCATCGTGCATTCCGAGCACGGGCACGCCGATATTGCCGCCGCACTGGACGGTCGCCCCAAGTTCCCGCAGCGTATGGGCGATCAGCGCGGTGGTGGTGGATTTGCCGTTGGTGCCCGTCACTCCGATATAGGTCGCATCCGGGCAGGCCTCCATCAACAATGAAATATCGCAGGTGAGGCGCACGTTATGTCTCCTCGCCAGCGCGACCACCGGATGAGGGGCGGGATGGGTGAGCGGGATGCCGGGGCTCATGACGATCAGCGCCAGATGCGCCCAGTCCCACTGTTCATAAGGCGTTAGATCTTCCCCTTCCTTGGCTTTGTCGTCCCATACCGCCACATCCGCGCCACTGGCCCGCAGCGCCGCCGCCGCCGCCAGACCGGACTTGCCGAGGCCCAGAACCGCTGTTTTTTTGCCCTGATACTGTGGTAATGGAATCATGGAAATCCCTGAAATGAGGAAGATGGTTTACATGGATGCCGCACTATCTATGATAGCATTCCTTAATTCAAGAGGCACCTATGCACGACCTACGATTTATCCGCGAGACTCCAGACGCCTTCGATGCGGCCCTGGCGCGGCGCGGTCTGCCGCCTGTCTCCGCGGAAATTCTGGCGCTGGACACGGAAAACCGCCGCCGCGTTACGGAAGCGGGAGAACTGCAAGCGCGGCGTAACGCCCTCGCCAAGGAAATCGGCCAGAAAAAGCGGATCGGTGAAGATGCGAGCGGCTTGATGCAGGAAGCGCTGGACGTCAACACGCGCCTCGCCGCCGTTGAAGAAGTGATCTCCGGTGGCGGTGAACTGCGGCAGATGCTGGCGTCATTACCGAACCTGCTCGCAGAAGAGGTGCCGGCAGGCGCGGACGAATCGGGAAATCTGCTGCATCACGCGCATGGTAATAAACCCGAATTTTCCTTCTCGCCGAAACAGCATTTTGAACTGGGCGAAGCGCTCGGCATGATGGATTTCGAGCGGGCCGCGAAACTTTCCGGTGCCCGGTTCGTGGTGCTGAAGCGTGATCTGGCACGGCTGGAACGAGCGCTTGCGCAATTCATGCTGGACACGCACACCGGGGAATACGGCTATGAGGAAGTCGCCCCGCCGTTTCTGGTCCGTGATGCGGCATTGTTCGGCACAGGCCAATTACCGAAATTTGAACAGGACCAGTTCCTCACCACCACTGGCCACTGGCTGATTCCCACCGCCGAAGTACCCCTTACCAATCTGGTGGCAGGCGAAATCCTGCCGGAAGAATCCCTGCCCATCCGTATGTGCGCGCACACTCCATGTTTCCGCTCCGAAGCTGGCTCAGCAGGACGCGATACGCGCGGTATGATTCGTCAGCACCAGTTCAGCAAGGTGGAACTGGTCAGCGTCACCACCCCGGAACAGTCGGAAGCGGAACATGAGCGGATGCTGGCCGCGGCGGAAAACATCCTGCAGAAACTCGGCCTGCATTACCGCGTAATGATTTTGTGCTCTGGCGATACCGGTTTTTGTGCGCAAAAGACCTATGATATCGAAGTCTGGCTCCCGGGGCAGGACGCCTACCGCGAAATTTCAAGCTGTTCCAATGTCGGGCCGTTCCAGGCGCGACGGATGGAGGCGCGTTTCCGTCGTAAGGGCGAGGTGAAGAAGATCGAGCCGGTGCATACGCTCAACGGTTCGGGTCTGGCGGTCGGTCGGACGCTGGTGGCCGTGCTGGAAAATTACCAGCGGGCGGACGGCAGTATCCAGATACCCGAAGCCCTCATCCCATATATGGGCGGCAAAAAACGGATTGACATGCAACGTCCATGAATTTCTCGCCCTTAGCGCAATCTTTTTTATTAGGATGCCTTGAAAGAAGAGAAGAAGTCTCTACATTACACCATCATTATTCACGCGTCATGATTACGCGCTAACCAACTAAGTTTCGTACATAAGGATAAGGAAATATGGGAAAAGTCATAGGAATCGATCTTGGAACCACCAATTCATGCGTGGCCATCATGGAAGGCAAAGCCGCCAAGGTCATCGAAAATGCGGAAGGAGCGCGCACCACGCCTTCCATCGTCGCGTTCGCCAATAACGGTGAACGGCTGATCGGCCATTCCGCCAAACGGCAGGCGGTCACCAATCCGCAGAACACGCTGTTCGCGGTAAAACGCCTGATCGGCCGTCCGTATAACGATGCGGCGGTCAGGAAAGATATGGATCTGGTGCCGTTCAAGATCGTCAAGGCGGATAACGGCGACGCATGGGTCGATATAGACGGCGAGAAATACAGCCCCAGCCAGATCAGCGCTTTCATCCTGCAGAAGATGAAGGAAACGGCGGAATCGTATCTCGGTGAGAAGGTCGATCAGGCGGTCATCACCGTGCCCGCGTATTTCAACGACGCGCAACGGCAGGCGACGAAGGACGCCGGCAAGATCGCCGGTCTGGAAGTGCTGCGCATCATCAACGAGCCGACGGCGGCGGCGCTCGCCTACGGTCTGGATAAAAACGAAGGCAAGACCATCGCGGTGTATGACTTGGGCGGCGGGACGTTCGACGTCTCCGTACTGGAAATCGGTGACGGGGTGTTCGAAGTGAAGGCCACCAACGGGGACACGTTCCTCGGCGGTGAGGATTTCGACATGCGGATCATCGACTTCCTGGCCGATGAATTCAAGAAAGAGGCGGGAATCGATCTCCGGAAAGACACGCTCGCCCTGCAGCGTTTAAAAGAAGCGGCGGAGAAAGCCAAGATCGAGCTTTCCAGTACGTCTCAGACCGACGTCAACCTGCCATTCATCACGGCGGATGCGTCTGGGCCCAAGCATTTGAACGTCAAGCTGACCCGCGCCAAACTGGAAAGCCTGGTGGATGATCTGCTGCAGCGTACGATCCAGCCATGCAAGAAAGCATTGAAAGACGCAGGCTTGAGTCCTGCCGACATCGACGAGGTGATCTTGGTGGGCGGGATGACCCGGATGCCGAAAGTCACGCAGATCGTCAAGGAATTTTTCGGAAAAGAACCGCATAAAGGCGTCAACCCGGACGAAGTGGTGGCGATGGGCGCTGCGATCCAGGCCGGCGTACTGCAGGGCGACGTCAAAGACGTCCTGCTGCTCGACGTGACGCCGCTTTCGCTGGGCATCGAGACGCTCGGCGGCGTGTTCACCCGCCTGATTGAGCGCAATACCACGATCCCTACCAAGAAATCACAGACCTTCTCCACGGCGGACGACAACCAGACGGCGGTCACCATCCGCGTGTTTCAGGGTGAAAGGGAAATGGCGGCTGATAACAAGATGCTCGGCCAGTTCGACTTAGTTGGTATTCCGCCCGCACCTCGCGGTATGCCACAGGTGGAAGTGACGTTCGATATCGACGCGAACGGGATCGTCAACGTTTCCGCTAAGGATAAAGCGACAGCCAAGGAACAGCAGATCCGTATTCAGGCGTCCGGTGGATTGTCGGATGAAGACATCAATACGATGGTCAAGGAAGCGGAGAAAAACGCTGCGTCCGACAAACAGAAGCGTGAATTGATCGAAGCGCGGAACAAAGCGGAAGGGATGATCCACGAGGCGGAGAAAAACCTGGAAGAACATGCCGCCGTCATCAAGGCAGCCGATAAATCCGGTCTGGAATCGGCGATTTCCTCCCTCAAATCCGTGATCGAAGGCGATAAGAAGGATGAGATCGAGAATAAAACCAATGCGCTTGCCACCGCGATGATGAAAATCGGGGAGGATATCTATAAATCCCAGCAAAGCAAAGGTGAGACGGACGACCATGTTCAGGACGCGGAATCCACGCCCGTCCATGAAGCGGCGGAAGGCGATGTGCTGGACGTCGATTTTGAAGAAGTGGATGAAAAGCGGAAAAAAGGTTAAGTATAGTATCGCCTGCCAAGTAATCGCCAGAATCGGGGAAAGCCCCGGTTCTGGCCTTTGCTTGCTAACCGGGCCTTTTTGGAATAGACGGATGCCATGAGCAAAAAAGATTATTACGAATTACTGGGTGTTTCCAAATCGGTCAACGCCGATGAACTGAAAAAGGCCTATCGCAAGATGGCGATGCAGTATCATCCGGACAAAAATCCCGGCGATGCCAAAGCGGAGCAGGCGTTCAAGGAAATCAGCGAAGCTTATGAGGTATTGAAAGATCCGGATAAAAAAGCGGCGTATGACCGATATGGGCACGCGGCTTTTGAAGGGGGTATGGGAGGGGGCAGGAGTGCTTCCACCGCCGGGTTCGATTTTAACGGCGGCAGTTTCTCAGACATTTTCGAAGATCTGTTCAGTGAATTTACCGGCTCACGCCGGGCCGGAGCGGGCAGCGGCGGCGGCAATTCCCAGACCGGGAAACGGCGCGGTTCGGACCTGCGGTATAACCTGCAGATTTCTCTGGAAGAAGCGTTCAAGGGCAAAAAACAGGATATCACCCTCACCACTTCGGTCACCTGCGACTCCTGTCACGGTTCCGGCGGTGAAAACGGGTCGGAACCGGTGACCTGCCCGACCTGTAACGGACGGGGCGCGGTGCGGGCCCAGCAAGGATTCTTCACAATCGAACGAGCGTGCCACACCTGTCAGGGAACGGGGAAAATCATTCAGAATCCCTGCCGTAAATGCGCAGGCTCAGGGACCGTACGCAAAGACCGCACCTTGGCAGTGACGATTCCCGCCGGTGTGGAAGAAGGGACGCGCATCCGCCTCTCAGGTGAAGGGGAAGCCGGGTACCGCGGCGGCGGGGCGGGGGATCTCTATATTTTCCTCACCGTCAAGCCGCATCCGTTTTTCCGGCGGGAAGGCGCCGACATTCATTGCACCGTGCCCATCACTTTCACTACAGCCGCGCTCGGCGGTAACGTGGAAGTGCCGACTATTGAAGGCACGCGGGTAAAAGTCAGCATTCCGGACGGCACGCAGACCGGCCATCAATTCCGGTTGCGCGGCAAGGGAATGAGCATCCTGCGTTCGAAAAACTTCGGCGACATGTTCGTCCATGCGCGGGTGGAAACGCCGGTAAAGCTTTCGAAAAAACAGAAAGATCTGCTGCAGGAGTTCGATAAATCCTCCCCGGCCAGCACTTCGCCCGAATCGACCGGGTTTTTTGATAAAGTGCGGGAATTCTGGGAAGATCTGAAGGAGTAATGAAGATGCGTATTGGAATCGCCGGATGCGCCGGGCGCATGGGAAAAATGCTGATGGATGCGGTGAGGGAACATCCGGGGTGCCGGTTGACGGTCGCCAGCGCCCGTACGGATGGACTGGAGGAAGTGCATACTTACCTGCAGCGTGAAGGACTGCTTTCCGTGGTCCTGACCGATGATCTCCAGGAAATGGCAAGTGAATGTGAAGCCGTCATCGACTTCACCGCGCCGGATTACAGCCTGCGGATCGCGGAAGCATGTCTGGCACATGACACCATCCATATCTGCGGCACTACCGGGTTTTCCGCGGATCAGGAGCGGATGATCGAAGCAATGGCGGAACGGATTCGTTTGGTGAAATCCGCCAATTTTTCGATCGGCGTCAACCTGTTGCTTCGGCTTACCCGCGAAGTTGCCGCCGTGCTGGACGACGGCTACGATATTGAAATCACCGATATCCATCACCGCTATAAAAAAGACGCGCCTTCCGGCACGGCGTTGAGCCTCGGCCGCGCCGCGGCGGCGGGCAGGGGCGTAGCGCTCGACGACGTGGCGGACCGGGGCCGCGATGGCATGGTCGGCGAACGTCTGCGCGGCGCTATCGGTTTTCATGCCCTGCGCGCCGGAGACGTGATCGGGGATCATACGGTACTGTTCGCACATGAAGGGGAACGTCTGGAGCTTACCCATAAATCCTCCAGCCGCAGTATTTATGCGACGGGAGCGATTCGCGCGGCGCTCTGGGCAGCCGATAAACCGGCGGGATTATATTCCATGCAGGACGTGCTGGCATGACGATTCTGCCGATCGTGCTTTCCCCCAATCCGCTGCTCAAACAGGAATCCACGGTGATAAAGGAAATCACGCCGGAGATACGTAAGCTTTCAGAGGATATGTTTGAAACCATGTATGCATCCAACGGGGTTGGGCTGTGCGCCGTGCAGGTGGGCGTGTTGAAACGCCTGATGGTGGTGGACGTGGAATGGGGTTCGCCCCGTTATGCGGAAGCGGAAATGAAGGAGGATGCACCCCGAAAAACCGGGAACCCGATCGTGCTGATCAATCCGGCCATCGTGGAGCGTTCCCGCGAACTGCGCGTCTATGACGAGGGCTGCCTTTCCTTTCCGGGACATTATTCGGAAGTGGAACGGCCTGACATCATTACGGTGGAATATCTCGATCTGCAGGGAAAAAAACAACGCCTGCAGGCGGACGGGCTGCTTTCCACCTGCATCCAGCATGAAATGGACCATATGGACGGCATCGTGTTCGTCGATCATATCTCCCGGATCAAGCGGGACATGATTTTGCGCAAAATGAAAAAAGCGGAAAAATCCCGGACGATGGAGGAATAAGCGATGCGCGTCGTATTCATGGGCACGCCTGATTTCGCGCTACCTGCTTTGCGGATGGTGATGGATTCCCTGCATGAAGTCGTCGCCGTCTACACCGCTCCCCCCCGCCCGGCACATCGGGGCAAAAAAATAACACTCACTCCGGTGCATACCCTTGCGGTATCTCGAGGCCTGCCGGTTTATACGCCTGCAAGCCTGAAAGATCCGGAGGTGCAGTGTGTCTTCGCACAACATAAAGCGGATGCCGCCGTCGTCGTGGCTTACGGTCTGTTACTTCCCAGTGCGATCCTTTCCGCTTACCCTTATGGATGCATCAATATCCATCCCTCCAGCCTGCCGCGCTGGCGCGGAGCTGCGCCGATCCAGCGCAGTATCATGGCGGGCGATACGGAAACGTCCGTCTGCATCATGCAGATGGATGCAGGTCTGGACACCGGTGCGGTATTGATGGAAGAATCACATGCCATCCTGTCCGGGATGACGGGGCAGGAACTGGAAGATGAACTTGCGGAAAAAGCCGCACCGCTGCTTATCCAAACATTGCAGGGAGTAGAGCAGGGCACCGTTTTTCCGATGCCGCAGCTGACGTGCGACGTCACGTACGCGCCGAAAATTCTTAAAGAGGAATGCGTGCTGGATTTTTCCCGTCCCGCCCATGAGCTGGTCAACCATATCCATGGCTTAAGCCCCGCGCCGGGCGCTTATATAACTCATCAGGGCGAGCGACTGAAATTCCTGAAAGCGGAAATGGTGAATACGGAAAATCTTCTTCCGCCGGGAACCGTGCTGGACGAAGCGCTGACTATTCAAAGCGGGCTGCATGGCGTCCGCCCGCTGTTGCTGCAGCGGCAGGGAAAGCTGGCGCTCCCTGCGGATGAAGTATTGCGGGGCTTTCCGATTCCAGCAGGAACGCGCTTTAATCAGGCGGCGGTAAAATAGTGAAACCTGTTATGTCGTTCTGAGCGAAGTAAAAATCTCTTTTAAAAACTTTCAGAGATTTCATTCATCGCTCAGAACGACATGTAACAAAACGTTCTATACGCTGTAATACATCTTGAATTCAACCGGTTGCGGACAGAGATCATATTCGTCCACCTCTTCCATTTTCAACGCGATGTAGGCGTCGATCTGGTCGTCCGTCATCACGTCGCCTTTCTTCAGGAACGCCCGGTCGGCATCCAGCGCTTCCAACGCGTCACGCAGGGAGCGGGAGACGGTCGGAACGTTTTTCAGCTCTTCGGGCGGTAGGTCGTACAGGTTCTTATCCATCGCGTCACCAGGGTGAATCTTGTTCTCGATCCCGTCGAGTCCTGCCATCAGAAGCGCGGTAAACGCCAGATACGGATTGGAAGTCGCATCCGGAAAACGCGTCTCGATCCGTTTTTCCTTCGGGCTGCTGACGTAGGGGATACGCACCGATGCGGAGCGGTTACGGGAAGAATACGCCAGCAGTACCGGCGCTTCATAACCCGGCACCAGGCGTTTATAGCTGTTGGTGCTGGCATTGGTGAACGCGTTGATCGCCCGGGCGTGCTTGAAGATACCCCCGATATAATACAGGCAGGTTTCCGACAGGTCCGCGTAGCCGTTTCCGGAAAAAAGCGGCTTGTCGCCTTTCCAGATGGACTGGTGGACATGCATCCCCGAACCGTTATCCTTATACACCGGTTTCGGCATGAACGTCGCGGTTTTGCCGTACGACGCCGCCACCTGTTGCACCACGTACTTGTATTTCTGGACGTTATCACCGGTAGAAGTCAGCGTGGAAAACTTGAAACCGATTTCATGCTGGGCGGGCGCCACTTCATGATGATGCACATAAGGCTCGATCCCGATGGATTTCAACGTGCTGACCATTTCCGCCCGCACATCGTTCATCGAATCGACGGGAGGGACCGGGAAATATCCGCCTTTGATGCGGGGACGGTGGCCCATGTTGTTCGTTTCATACACGGTGCCGGTGTTATCGGGAGATTCCAGTGAATCCAGCGAATAAAACGCCGCGTTCATGCCGACATCGAAACGTACGTCGTCGAAGATGAAAAATTCCAGTTCCGGCCCGAAATAGGCGGCGTCGCCGATGCCGGTATATTTCAGGTACGATTCCGCCCGTTTCGCCGTGGAACGGGGATCACGGCCATACTGCCCGCCCGTTTCCGGCTCCAGAATGTCGCAGAACAGCACCAGGGTGGCCTGCGCAGTAAACGGATCGACGAACGCGGTCGTCAGGTCAGGCTTGAGGATCATATCCGACTCGTTGATCGCCTTCCATCCGGCGATGGAGGAGCCATCGAACATGATTCCCTCGTTGAGTTTTTCCTCATCGATCGTTTCGGCGAAATACGAGGTATGCTGGGTTTTCCCGCGAGGATCGGTGAAACGAAAATCAACAAATTCAATTTCTTCTTCCTGGATCAGTTCCAGAATTTCCTGAGGGGTAGTCATAATGGGTGTGCTCCTTGCCGTGAATGGTTAGCGCATACAGGTTTGCTGCAAGCGCGAACTAATGTCAACCGTCGATCATGCAGCGCAAAAAATTTCTATATTGCCTCACAATCTAAATTCATATAAAATTAATATGAACTTCATTTACTAGGTACATTTATGTACGCTACTCTTACATTACAGGTTTCTTTTGTAATGACTGAAAAGCCAACGGGTGAAAAGTGGACTACCATTCAGCCCATTTTTCAAAAATTCGCCCTTAAAAATATCTTAAGGTATGTATCGAGCTATCAAACAAACAGTTTGTGTGCATTTGGCTCGTGGATTAACTATTCTAAAGATGAGACATGGGTGGTTATGACTAACTTAGTCATGCATGTTTGGGGAGCATATGATGAAAATGCCTATACAATGGATTTTCTCTCTCAAATGAAAGAAGATCCGCAGTTTATTCAACCTATTGTACAGTCTTTTGTACTTATGCCCCCTAGTTAATAGATTTTTTGGATATACCAAGAAATCTATTTTTTTTTCTTATATAAAATTACAATGCCTCTTCACCTTCTTCCCCGGTGCGGATACGGATGATATTTTCCACGGGAAAAACAAAAATTTTCCCGTCCCCGATACGGCCGGAATAGGCGGCTTTCTGAATCACCTTTACGATAGATTCCGCCTGGCTGTCCCTTACATACACCTCCACTTTCACCTTGGGAAGAAAATCCACCACATATTCCACCGATTTATAATTTTCGGTGTTTCCTTTCTGCCTGCCGTACCCCTGCACTTCCGAGATGGTGACGCCTTCCACTCCCGCTTCCTGAAGCGCTTCTTTCACGTCATCCAGTTTGAACGGTTTGATAATCGCCTCGATTTTTTTCATGTCCCGTCTTTCAACCTGTTTTATGCCGCTGCCATTGTGCGGGAAATCTTTTCGGCGCGTCAAGCGCGAAATGTTATTTTAGTATTTGATTTTAATAGCCGAAACGATAACATCCCACCTATGACCAAAACGCTCTTTCTTCTACGCCATGCAAACGCCGCCGATGCGGACGCCGATATCGACGATTATCACCGGCCCTTGAGCGCAACGGGCCGGCAGGAATGCAAGGAGGTGTCCGCCGCTTTTTCCACGTGGGAAGCGAAACCGGAAGCGGTGTTCGTCTCCAGCGCGGTAAGGACGTCCGAAACAGCTCTATATTTCAGTGGGGCCGGGTGTTTTTTAAACGAGGCTGTCTCCTATGAAGACGGGCTGTATCTGGCAACGGCGGGAGAACTGCTTTACCGGCTGAACAATATTCCGGAATCGCACGATTCCGTCATGATGGTCGGTCATAACCCTGGACTTCAGGATCTGGCGGTTCTGCTGCTGGGATATGCGGCGGGAGATTTATCGGAAGGTCTGGTGACCGCAGGCTTGTTACAGCTTACATTCACCGTCGGTAAATGGCATGACATCGTCCCGGCAAGCGCCCATCTGGCGCACTATGTGCGACCGGGCGCCTGACGCCGGTTATGCCAGATGAGCTGGGTGGGCTGCCTGCGCCGCTTTGGCTACACGCTGCACCCAGGTAATGGCTCCTTGCCCGGTCGTCGCGCGAAGGCTCCCTTCGGCCGCCAGACTTAAGCCTGTTCCCGTTTCCAGTATGCCGAGCGCGGTGTTTTGATCCTGATCGCGTATGCGTCGTATCCCATCGGCGCTCAATGCGACTCCGCCCGCTCCGATCGCGATGCCGGCAACCGTAGAACCGTTGGTACGTTGAATACCCGAATCGTTTTTTGCCAGATGGTTTTTGAAACGGTCAAAAAACCCGTTCGCCGGCACGCCGTTGCCGGCCATTTTTTCTGTGACGGTGATAGCCGTCCCACTGTTTCCATGGATTATATTTGAAGAATTTTTAATAAAATCTTCGCAGTGTGAATGTATGTCCTGATTGCGAGTGATCAGTTTCTGCACCAGAGTATGCGTCTCTTCCAGCGTAGCGTTGTCCCTCAGGACGTTAAGTGCCGGAACATTGATTCCCCGCGTTTCGCTTAAACGATTAAGATGCTGCGTGATACTGTTGATCCCATCCCGATAGTGATCCACCATGATCTGTTGCGCTTCAGGTCCGCCTTCTTTCATCGATTCAAGAAAATCACGATAAAGATCGAGTGCTTCATGGGTACTCGCGGTATGAGCGCTCAAATCCTGTAATCTCTGCGCCATTCTTTCGGGTGAAAGGTCTGTCATAAATAGGGTAACGCACAAGGTTGATATGAAATTCTACATCACTTCTTCGAAATGATAAGGCACCTAACTTTACTTATACGGAACTTTTATTAAACATTGATGACACCTGTCGAAATTTAAGCCGCCCGCGCGATCGGCTTATACTTGATCCGTTGCGGATTCAGCGCCGAATCGCCCAGACGGCGGATACGGTCGGCTTCGTAATCCTCATAATTCCCCTCGAACCATTCCACATGGCTGTTGCCTTCGAACGCGAGGATATGGGTCGCCACGCGGTCGAGGAACCAGCGGTCGTGCGAGATGATCACCGCGCAGCCGGCGAATTCCAGCAGCGCTTCTTCCAGTGCGCGCAGCGTCTCGACATCCAGATCGTTGGTCGGTTCATCGAGCAGGATGACGTTGGCGCCGGTCTTCAGCATTTTGGCTAAATGCACGCGGTTGCGCTCTCCGCCGGACAGCATGCCGACTTTTTTCTGCTGGTCCGTTCCCTTGAAGTTGAACGCCGAACAATAAGCACGGCTTTTTACTGATTGTTTTCCGAGCATGATTTCCTCAAACCCGTCGGAAATTTCCTGCCATACGGTGTTGTCGGCGTTCAAAGCGTCCCGGGACTGATCGACATAACCGAGCGTCACCGAATTGCCGACGCGGAAACTGCCGGTATCCGGCTTCTCCTGCCCAGTGATCATCCGGAACAAGGTGGTTTTGCCCGCCCCGTTCGCACCGATCACGCCGACGATGCCACCGGGGGGCAGGTTGAATGTCAGGTCATCGATCAGCAGCCGGTCGCTATAGCCTTTCGCCACATCTTTCGCTTCCACGACCAGATCCCCCAGTCGTTCGGCGGCGGGAATGACGATCTGCGCCACGCCGGTGCGTTTCTCGTTCTGTTTGTTGACCAGTTCCTCAAACGCCTGCAGGCGCGCCTTGGATTTCGCCTGACGGGCTTTGGCGGACGAGCGGACCCATTCCAGCTCCTGCGCCAAGTATTTCTGGCGGGAAGATTCTTCTTTTTCTTCCTGCGCGAGGCGTTTCTGTTTCTGTTCCAGCCATGACGTATAATTCCCCTCGTACGGAATCCCTTCACCGCGGTCGAGCTCCAGGATCCAGCCCGTCACATGGTCAAGGAAATACCGGTCGTGGGTCACCATTACCACCGTACCCGTATATTCCTTCAGGAAACGCTGCAGCCATGCCACCGACTCGGCGTCCAGATGGTTGGTAGGCTCGTCGAGCAGCAGCATGTCCGGTTTCTCCAGCAGCAGCCGGGCCAGCGCCACGCGGCGACGCTCTCCTCCCGAAAGTTTGGTGACGTCCGCGTCACCGGGCGGACAGCGCAGCGCCTCCATGGCGCGCTCGATCTCGTTATCCAGGTTCCAGGCATCGGCGGCCTCGATCTTTTCCTGAAGCTCACCCTGTTTCTCGAGCAGCGCGTTCATTTCGTCATCGGTCATTTCCTCGCACAACTGCATGGAAACGGTATTAAAGTCGTCAAGCAGCGCCTTCTTATCCTTCAGCGCTTCCATGATGTTATCGAACACGTTCTTGGTGGCATCAAGATGCGGTTCCTGCTCAAGGTAGCCGATCTTGGTACCCTTCGCCGCCCACGCTTCGCCGTTGAACTCGCTGTCGCGTCCCGACATGATCTTGAGCAGGGTCGATTTTCCGGAACCGTTATGACCCAGCACCCCGATCTTCGCACCGGGATAAAACGAGAGCCAGATGTTACTTAAAACCGTCTTCCCCCCCGGATAGCTTTTGGTTAGGCCTTTCATGACGTAGATATACTGCTGGGACATAACGGCAAAGCTCGGATTAGAGGGTTTCCGTCACAACGTGCCATGCGCACCGCACATTGTCACGGGAAAAGCGGGCTTATACGTCTGATTTGGGAGAGAGCGGATGTTTCTTCACTTCCCGGGATTCGAAAGCGTCCAGTTCGCGGATACGCCCGTCATACAGGCCGAGGATGGGGTGGTTGAACTCTTCAAGCAGGCGCGGGTCGTGGGTGGCGATCAACACGGTCGCGCCGAGCTGGTTCAGCGCCTCGAACAGATGCATCATCTTTTTGCTTAAGTCAGGGTCCAGATTGCCGGTCGGCTCGTCGGCGATAATGATGGCGGGATTGTTGATGACCGCCCGCGCAATCGCCACCCGCTGCTTTTCACCGCCGGACAGGATATCGGGATAAGCGTCCCGGTAATGCGCCAGATGCACCCATTGCAGCAGTTCATCCACCTTCGTCCCGTATTCCTCGGGCAGCACGCCGGCGATTTTCTGGGGAAGGGCGATGTTCTCGGCGACCGTCAGATGGTTCAGCAGCCGGTAATCCTGATACACGCAGCCGATGCGGCGCCGCATGATGGGCAGGATGTCGCGCCCGAGGGCGAGCACGTCCTGCCCAAACATGATCATCTTGCCGCCGCTCGGGCTCATATTCAAACTGAGCACGTTGAGCAGGGTGGTCTTCCCGGCGCCGCTGGGCCCGGTCAGAAAATAAAACCCGCCCGGGCGCAGTTTGAACGTCACGTCTTTCAGGACTTCGGCGCCTTCGGGGTACGTCTTGCTGATATGGTAACAGGTGATCATAAATGATGGGTCGGTGACTGTTTCCCTGTTATGACGCAAACCGTGCGCCGACACAAGTGGGCGGGCGGCTTTTTTGCCTTATAGCACTTTCAATGATGTGGTTATCGTCATTTTATCCAAACAAAAACGGAGCATTTTTTCCTGAAATGACTATATGATTTACTTGAGCGAACGAAGCGGGTACGTTTGCAGGGACTAACTTTGGTGAAGCGATAGTGAAATTACTGACCTGCCCGCAGTGCTCAAGCGCCTTTCGTGTTCCACCGGACGCCATTGCGGACGGGGGCAGGCAGGTGCGCTGCAGCGCGTGTAAGCATGAGTGGCTGGCCGTACCGGTGGATCTGCGTCCCGATACGCAGGAAACAGGAGAAGTGCCCTTAGAAGAGCAGGAGGTTCCTGATTTTACGGCTGAGGAAAAGAAGGTAACTCAGGCCTCCTCCTTCAACGATGAACTGGAGACTGAGGTCGAAAAAGGATTCCATCCGGGCGATGATTTCGCCGACATGCTGATGGATGATCCGGGCGGCGATATTCCTCTGCGCATGGACAATGCGGATATCCATCCGTTCCGCCTTCTGAAACGCCGGCTCTATGCCGCCAATCTGTTCTGCCTGATTGCCGTGCTGATAGTGGGAGCTCTGGTGTTCCGGAATGGAATCCTCGCCCACGTACCGTCATTGGGCGGGGTGTATAACGCGGTCGGTTACGGAAGTACGGAAAAGATGCAGCTCTCCTCACTCAGCTTTTCGCGGGAATCCGACAAGGGCACCGACCGTTATGCCATGAAGGGAGAAATCGTAAATCACGGCGCGACCACCGCCCCCACCCCTTCCATACGGGCGCGGCTGTTTACCAAAGACGGGGAAATGCTGAAGGAATGGGTGCTCTCCAGCCCGGACATCCTCAAGCCCGGCGAAAGCAGGGCATTCAACGCCAAAAACCTGAAAAGCGCGTATAAAACCGGCTATATGCTGGCGCTGGAGATCGGCTCCCCGGTGGAACTGATGCTGCGGAAATGATGGACACGCCGTTTGCAAAGCCCTCCGACTACCAAACTCCTGCACAGGTGGAAATATTATATGACGCGGTGACCATCGCCGCCACGGTCGAACGGCTCGCGCGTGAAATACGCGCCTCCCTCGGAGCC
Organism: Rickettsiales bacterium; assembly: GCA_965248995.1. Lineage (GTDB taxonomy): Bacteria > Pseudomonadota > Alphaproteobacteria > Rickettsiales > UBA998 > CBDFKY01. Next base: position 234,565 of record CBDFKY010000022.1, read on the forward strand.
GAGTTCCTGATGGTGGGGCTGCTGAAGGGAAGTTTCGTCTTCATGGCGGATCTGGTGCGGGCGCTGCATCACGCGGGCTGTTCGCCCCAGGTCGATTTCATGACGATCTCCAGTTACGGCACCGGTAAGGAAAGCTCGGGAACACTGGTGATCGGCCGCGATGTCAGCGACGATCTCGCCGGCAAGCCGATCCTGCTGGTGGACGATATTCTGGAATCCGGCCGCACGCTGGATTATGCCCGTCAGGCGCTGTTGGATCGTGGCGCGTCCACCGTGGAGCTCTGCGTATTGCTCGATAAACCGGATCGCCGCATCCAGAAAGTAGAAGCGGCGTACGCCGGTTTTCGCATTCCCGACCGCTTCGTGGTGGGATACGGGCTGGATTATGCGGGGTATTACCGCGAGCTGCCCTTTATCGGCGTGCTGGATAATTGACTATCTCCCCGTTTGTCATATGGCTGTCATGAGGGTATGTTAATGATAACGGGAAATATCTCAGGTGGAAAAGGAAAAGGGCGTGACCTCTGCTGATGCAATGAAATCCTACCACGCGAAAGACGGAAAAAATCTGGTCGAAGCGCTGGAAGGGATGGAAATCGAAGGCGCGCATTACGCCCTGCTCCGGCTGCGGGCGGACGCGCCGAAAGAGTTCGCCCATTCCCTGCTGGCGCACCTGCCGGGCGATGCGATGGTGGTTTCCGACGTGGCCTCCGAAACGGGGGAGAGAACCGTACTCTGCAAAATGCAGGGTTCGCCCGAAGCGCTGCGAGAGCTGCTTGAGCGGCAAGGGGAACCGCTTGTCGAGGATCACGAAAAAAGCAAGAGCTTCAACCCGTGGTTCTGGCGCGGCGCCACCAGTATTCTGGGGCAGAGCTTGCAGATCGTCTCCAGTTTGACGACTTTTAAACCTGAAAACATCGGGGCGGACGGCCACGCGGCCGTCAAGGCCGACGGCGCCATTTTCGGTTTCGCCGCGTTGAACCTGATGGCGAACGCCTGCAACATGAGCTTCGGGTCGCAGCACAAACGCGACGAACACCAGCTGCGCTATCTGAAAGAGGAATTCAACCGGCAATGGCAGCCTTACGCGATCGAAGGAAAAAATCTGCCGACGGTAGAGGGAAAGGCGAATCTGCGCCGTGAACAGGAAGACCTCACCTTCGGGCAGCAGGTGCATGGGTTCCTGAAGGAACAATCCGTTACCTTCGGAGAATTATGGCTGCGTATCCTGGGTACCACGTCCCTCATCGCTCCCATTACCAAATGGCCCGAGGCGTTCGAATACGTGATGCAGGGAAACGTGGCCAAAGCCGCGGGCGCCGCCATCAATCCCGATAAATCGACCCTGGCGGTGGGGGTCACCATGATGGTCGGCAAGGTCAGCGGTCTGCTCGCCAAGGAAGAAGACCCGTATAATCCCAAACCCAAATCGGCGGTGGATCAGTTCCGCGAAAAAATTGCCTTCAAGCTGAGCTCGGTGATCGAAGGCGGTGCGGCGACCTATATGATGTGGGATCGCTATCAGAACAAGCGTTCCGTCCTCGGGCATGACGGGGACATGAACGAGCCCGGATTTCAGGCCGGGCCGAACGAGACGGCGCAACAGGTCCGCGCCCGTCCTGAAAGCTATATGAACCAGCTGAGGCCGGACTGGGCGGGCACGGCGGGAAACCTGGCGTTCGTCGACGGTTATATCATGCGGTATTTCGCCAAGGTGGGATCGCTGGATGTTGATATGAAGGAGCTGACGGCGCATGTCAGCGACGGGCTTGCGACACTGCCGAAAGACATGATTCCCGATGCGCTGGCCGCCACCGCGATGGGGCTCAAGCTGCATTTCCATGACAAGAAAGAGATTACCGCCGGTGGAATCTACGATGCGGTCGCCGCTGATCTGGAGCGCCAGCATATCATCGATGTCGGCGCCATACGTCTTGCGAACGCCCGGACCGAAGGCGGAGCCAGATCCGCGCAGCCTGCGAGGTCTTCGAACCAACACCTGCCGGAAGCGGGAGAGGTGGTGGAAACCTCTTACCATCAAACGGTTTTACCCAAGGCGCAGCACGCACTGGTGTGACGGGGCTTTAAATATTTGGTGATAAAAAGAATTGCTTACCTCGGGGGAACCGGCTATTTATCGCTATGAAACAATGCTTCTGGCAGGATATGTATGGCGACCCCGGTAAAAAAAAACCCGCAAAAAGAGAAAAAATTCCATCGCCAAAGTCGTGAAGCAGGCGCTGCTGGCCGGAAAAACCAATATCGAAGTACTGGAAATAGTCAAAACGCAGTTTCCTGATTCCAAAGTTAAAGCCCATTCGATCAGCTGGTACCGCACCAAACTGCGGCAGGAAGGCGTTGCCACCCTTTCCAATTTCGGGGCCCGCACCCTGCAGAAAAAACTGCAGGCCACGCAGGCGGAATCTTCAGATACACCCGAAATGATGAGCGAAGCGCCTGTAAAAACGGTGAAGGCAAGAAAAGCGAAGGTTGAAACGGAAACGGCGGTAGGTGAAAAGCAATTCACGCCTCCGGCTGTCATTCCTAAACCGCCGCACGTTCCGGCATTGAATGAAACATCCCTGCCGGTTCCCATCCTCGATTACCGCGCAATCGCCATGGATCACGTGCGGGTGGTGGCATCGTTCTTTGAACGCTACCACCGTGAATTATACGGCATGTCCCAGAAAATGGCGGGCTTATTCGCACAGGGCAATTGCCTGTTTTTCTGCGGTAACGGCGGCAGTGCGTGCGATTCCATGCATATGGCGGGGGAATTCATCGGCCGTTTCAAACGGGAACGCCGCGCCCTGCCGGCGATGGCACTTTCCGCCGATGCGGGGGTTTTGACGGCGCTGGCGAACGATTATGATTTCAGCCGTATTTTCGCCCGCCAGCTTGAAGGATTCGCGCAGGCCGACGATATGTTGATCGCGCTCTCCACCTCGGGCCGCAGCCCCAACATCCTCGCCGCGCTGGAAACCGCGCGTGAATACGGCGTGGTGACCGTGCTGTTCACCGGCCGCAAAGGCACGGAACTGGCGGCAAAGGTGGATTACGGATTCGTGGTGGACAGCGAGGATACCGCCCGGATCCAGGAATGCTACATGACGGCGCTGCACGCGCTGGCGGAGGGCGTCGAACTGACGCTCTGACGGTTATTTGCTGGTGGCCGCATACGACCCGTCCCAGTCGGATGGAGGAGGAGAGTCCCGGTAGTCGGCCGCCCGTTCCCGGTACAACGACAAAAACCCGCTTACCTCGAAGGACGCCGCCGCCGCGCAGGCGTTCATACGTTGGCAAAGGTCCAGCGTCTGTTCCCACATCCGGGCGCGGTAAGCTGCGAGCATGGCATCATGCAGGAGTGAATAGTCCTGCCACGCTTCTGTTTGCGCCAATAATTCATCCCCCATCAATCCATACACACGGACCGCCGAGGTTTTCCCCTTTACTTTGATAAGATCAAGCTCCAGAACGGCGAATCCTTTCAACGCATCTTTGGTTTTTTCCCCGATGACGATGTTCATACCGTAATATTTGCTCTGCCCTTCTAGCCGCGAGGCAAGATTCACGCCGTCCCCAAGTACCGAATAATCGAACCGCTGGTCGGACCCCATGTTCCCCACGCAGCAGAGGTCCGTATTCAGGCCGATGCCGATCTGGACGGGAATGAAACGGCTGGAATCCGCAGCGCACTGCCTTTCGCGTTCTGCGTTGAGCAACTGCAATCCGTCCATCATGGCCAGCGCCGAACGGCAGGCGTGCTCGGCATGGTCGGCGTCGTCGAGCGGCGCGTTCCAGAACGCCATGATGCAGTCCCCGATATATTTGTCGATCGTCCCTTGGCGCTCCAAGATAATGTTGGTCATAGGGGTCAGAAACCCGTTGATGAATTTTGTCAGCCCCTCCGCATCGAACTGTTCGGAAATGGTGGTGAATCCGCGTATGTCGCAGAATAGGATGGTCATATTCTTCATTTCTCCGCCGAGCTTCAGGCTGTCCGGCTGTTCCGCCAGTTTTTTGACGAGTGCGGGCGACATATAGTGGCTGAACGCGTGGCGTACCTGCGAGCGCTCCCGCTCCGTTACCATATAGCCGCGCAGGCTTTCCGCCACATACATCAGCAATATCACCAGTGCCGGGGAAACGGGATCGATCAGCATATGGTAACGGGTGAAGCCGATCCAGCTGAGAAACGCGCTGCTCACGAGGATGAGGACGGTGCAGATCGCCCCCATGTAGGGCGAGGTCAGCGCCAGCACCCCCCAGACCAGTATTCCGCAAAGCAGCATGCCGATCAGTTCCGCGCTTTCCAGCCAGTCGGGACGTTCCAGGAAATGATGGGAGAGAATCTGTTCCAGCGCCTGCGCATGGACCTCCACCCCGTTGGTGACCGGATCGAGCGGCGTGGAACGGATATCCTTCAACCCGGCGGCGGACGTGCCGATCAGCACCAGATGCCCTTCCAGCCTCGTCCTGTCGAAATGGCCCTCCAGCACTTCCCATGCGGGTATGTAGCGATCCGGGCGATATGGCGAGTAATGTATCCACATATGCCCGTACCGGTCGGTTGGAATGGCGTAGTCCCCGATCCTGACTTCGGAAACACCGGTCGGACTGGTGGTGACGACATATGTGGAAGCGCCCTGTGCGATACGCAGCAGTTCTGAAGACAGGCTCGGCACCAGCTGGCCGCGCACTCGGAAGAGCAGGGGGACTTTACGGATCAGGCCGTCACTGTCGGGAATGGCGTTGAAAGCGCCGTTCCCCTTTGAGGCGGAGGTCAGGACAGGCAAGTTGCCGATCGCCCCGGCATAAGGAAAGACGTAATCCGCCGGGTCTTCCCCTTTGATGACCATGCCGAATTTTCTCACGGGCATGGCGGAGGCGCTGTCGGACAGTACGAACCCCGTCACCACGTTGCCGCCCATGATCGCGCCGGCGAAATCGTCGTCATAGTCCGGGATGGAAGATTCCTTCGGAAGTCCATCACCTAAAAACTTTTTCCATGTCGGCAACAGCAGACGCGGGGAAGTGCGATCCGCTTCCGCGAACACGATATCGAACCCGGCAGCGGCGGCGCCGTATTCAAACAATTTAGTGGTGAGCTTCGCCAGTGTGTCGCGCGGCCATGGCCATTGCCCGAGCCGTCTCAGGCTTTCCTCATCGATATCGACGATCGTGACGGGAACGGGTTCATACGTCCGCGGCTGCATCCTCTGGTAGGTGTCGAACACTTTAAGGCGCAGTTCCTCCAGCGGCTGCACATGCGCCAGCATCAGCAATACCGCGGGGACCAGCACCGCGGCGGGTAGAGCTAAACGCAGGCAACGTGAAAAAGTACGGCGACGCATGCAGGAGAGTATCAGGCAATAGTTTTAATAAAATGCAAAGGATTGGCTGGTAATGTAGCGATATGCCGGACCTCTCATCATTCTGGAAAAAAACCTGCCTGACGCTTTTGCTGAGCGTCGCGCCGCTACCGGTGATGGCGCTCGACGTATCGGGAATCACAACGCAATTGCCCGATGAATCGCGGTTGAACGCCATCAACACCGCCATAGAATCCAACCCGCAGAATCTCGATAATTATTATAAATACGCCACCACCGCCGCCCAAATGCGGGATTATAAAAAAGCTGCGGCGATGTATGAGCGTATGCTGGCCGCTTCTCCCAACCTGCCGCGCATCAAACTGGAGCTGGCCATGAGCTACATGCAGCTCGCCCGCTTTGATGAGGCCAAGCGCCTCGTCGATGAGGTGTTGAAGGAAAAACTGCCCCCGCAGGTACGCAAGAACCTGGAACCGGTCGCGGCGCAACTGGATCAGGCCACCAAACGGAATAGTTTCAGCGGCTCGTTCGCGCTCGGCGCCACCTACGATACCAATGCCAACGCCGCACCTGAATCGGGCATCGTCAACATCCGCTTCGCCGGACAGGAACTGCCCTTCGTCCTGACCAAGGACGGCAGGAAACGGGGGGACGCGCAGGCATATGCGGCATTGACGCTCGCCCATCAGTACCGGCACCCGACACCGCTGGCGGAAGGCGTACAGGGCACCTGGCAATCTTCCGCCACGTATTACCGCAATCAGTATCATGACCTGAGTGAACTCAATATCGGCGTCGCGTCCGTGCGTACCGGCCCGGTGGTCAGCCTGATGGACGGCAAGGCGCAGGCCGGAGTCGCGGCGGGGTACGATTACATCACGCTCGACAATAACGCGTACCTGAAACAGTATCTCGGGGAAATCACCCTCAGCTACGCGGTGGATGCCGCGACGCGCCTGCGTCTGGTGACGACGAAAGAATGGCGGAATTACGTCAATTCCCCGACGATCAGGAGTTTCGACCTGCGCGATGGGCAGGCTGAGCAGGTCAGGGTGGGTGTGACGCGCCAGCTGACCGGACGTGATACGCTCGACGGGGAGATACGGTTCCGCTCGGAAGATACGGAGCGTCGGTATTACGATCTGCATGAACAGGAATATCAGGCGGGATACGTACACCAGTTCGACGCAGGCTGGTTTGCCGGCGGCAACGCGTCCTACCGCACCACGGAGTATGACAAGCCCGATCCGGCCATCAGCGGCAGAAAACGCAAAGAGCAGGAATGGGACGCCGGCGTGAATGTCGGCAGGGAACTGCCGCACAACGTGACCCTGACCGCCGGATACGACTACCGCAATATCAAGGCCAACATCACGAACTACCGGTACGACGACCACCGCATCACCACAGGGCTTGGCTGGCGGTTTTAATCATCTTTTTACAGTATTTTCCCTTGTAAGCGCCCTGTTTCAACCTTAGAATCGGAAAAAAGGAAAAACCCATGCAGCCCTTCACTACCTTGACCGCCATCGCCGCGCCGTTGTTACTGCAGAACATCGACACGGACATGATCATCCCGAAGCAGTTCTTAAAGACGATCAAGCGCACCGGGCTGGCCGAAGGACTGTTTTATGAGATGCGCTACGACGTCTCAGGCAGGAAGAATGAGGATTTCATCCTGCACCGCGCTCCGTTCGATCGCGCCCGTATCATCGTGGCCGAGGATAATTTCGGTTGCGGTTCCAGCCGTGAACACGCACCGTGGGCGTTGCTGGATTTCGGCATCCGCTGCATCATCGCTCCGTCGTTCGCGGATATTTTTTACAACAACTGCTTTAAAAACGGCATCCTGCCGGTCGTGCTCACCTCGCAGGAAGTGGATAAGGTAGCGGAAGTGGGCGCGTGGGGTGAAGAGGTGGCCGTGGATCTGCCGTCGCAGACCGTGCGGGCCGGAGGTGCGCAGTTCTCCTTTTCCATAGAGGCGTTCCGCAAGCATTGCCTGCTGAACGGGCTGGACGATATCGGGCTTACGGAAGCGAAACTGGGGGAGATCGCCGCGTTTGAAACGCAGCAGCGACAACAGGCTCCCTGGCTGTATGCGTAACCGATGAAATGTCGAGTCAATGACATTTCTGGATAGTTATTGCGAGCGGGCGGGGCAGGCCGCCTTGTTCGCCGAACCGCTGAATGCGCTCAGCAATCTCGCATTTATTCTTGCCGCATTGCTGGCGTTTAGCATCATGCGGCATATGAGAATGCGTCATTTCCCGGACGGCTACCTGCTTTGCCTGCTGCTTTTTTCGATCGGAATCGGCAGCGGCATCTGGCACCTGGAACCCAGTTCCTTCACCATCATGCTGGACGTGATCCCGATCACCTTGTTCATCAACCTGTATCTGGTCGCTTTTCTGCGGCGCGGATTCGCCTGGCGCTGGTGGCAGGTGGCTTTCGGTTTCGTGGTGCTGCAGGGGTTGAACGGAGCGGCGGCGGTCTGGTTCAACCCGGATACGCTGCATGGCACCATCATGTATCTTCCCACCTACGGGATGCTGCTGTGGATGGCGGGTTACGCCGCCTTCAGACGTTCTCCCCACAAACGCGCCCTCGCTTCCGTCACCCTGCTCTGGACGTTTTCCCTGATCTTCCGGACCATCGATCTTCCGGTCTGCCCGGCCTTTCCCATCGGAACGCATTTCCTCTGGCATATCCTCAACGCCGTAGTGCTTTACAGGCTGTTGCGATTGCTGGTAAAGACACGGCTGACCTCCCTTAATTGAAAAATGTAGCGCATGAAGCTGTGGCCCCTTTCATTGTTATGCATGCTGTGCGCGCTGTCTTTCCCGTCCCACGCGCAAGCATCCGTCGTTCAAAAGAAGGAGGAGGCCACTTTCGCCTGTCCCTACCTGAAAGATAAGAAAAAACAGACGCTCAGCGAAATGGTGCAGGGCGATGACGGCTGGTTCTACCGCTTGCAAGGAGATTTGCGGGAGGATTTCGACCTTTACGGCGAAGCGGAAACCTATATGCGCCGGCTGGTGAAGGAATTCAAGGCACGCGGCACGTCGGTCGTGTTCCTCTCCGTTCCTTCCAAAGGCATCGTGGAGTATCAGCATGTCAATATGCGCCTGCCGGAACTGCGGGGATACCAGGTGGACCATGCCCGCGCTTCCTATCATCATTTCGTCAAGGCACTGGCGGAAACGGGGCTGATCGTCACGGACGTACAGGACGCGCTGAATGCCGACAAGGCGGAAAAACCTGATTTTTTCTTCAAGCGTGACCACCACTGGACGCCGGAAGGAGCGCATATGGCGGCGGAGGCGCTCGGCAAAGCGATACGCGCCGCGCCCGCCTACCGTTCGCTGAGCCCCGCGACCTATGCGACGAAGCCGGGAAAGGCGCAGCAGATGAAAGACAAAATGGCGCTGGAACTCCAGCGGCTGTGCGCCACCGAAATGCCGCCGGAACCTTTTTCCACGTATCATACGACGTTGCAGGCGGGGGATGCGAAGGGTGAGGAGGCTCTGTTCGGCAACGCGGGCGGAGCGGAGCCTTCCGTGCTGGTAGGCTCAAGCTTCAGCGCCGAGCCGGAATTCAATTTCGACGGGTTCTTGTCGGAAGCGACAGGCCTGCCGATCGCCAACCAGGCGATTTCGGGCGGGCTGCTGTTCAACGCGCTGATTTCCTATACGTCCTCCACGGCATTTCAAGCGCAGCATCCGCCTTTCCTGATCTGGGAAGCGCCGGCCAGCGATAACCTGAACGACAATCCGTCCCTCGCGTTTCGCCAGATCCTTCCCGCGGTCTACGGGGAATGCACCGGCGAAAACATGGTGGCGTCCGCGACGAAAACCATGCAGGCCGGAAAAGTCGGCGGCCCTTTACTGACTTTCCCGCCCGACAAGCGGATCAACGGACAGCGTTATTACGTGTTCATTTCCACCCCCAATCCCTCTTTCACGAGCTTTACCCTGAACGCCGACTATGATGACGGCGACGGGGAATGGTTTTCGATCAGCCGGGAGGAATATTTCACCAACACCGGACGGTTTTTTATTGAACTTTCCGATGAAATAAAAAGTAATTTGATTTCATTGTCTCTCGAACGCGCCTCCAACGTCAATACGACGCTGCAGGTGAAACTGTGCCGCGTTCCGGACGAATCTACCGTAACCAAACCTAACTGAAAGAGGAACGTAACTGATGAAAAAACTGTTTTACGCATTTTGCATGGTGATGATGAATATGGTATCCGCCCATGCGGCGGGTGATCAGGGGCTCTACGATCCAAAACCCCCGGCGGACGCCGCCTTCGTACGGTTCATCAATCTGGAAAGCGCGACGCTGGATATTTCCGGCGGCGGGATCGCCTCGAAAAAAGTCGCTTCCGATTCGGCCAGTGATTTTTTCGTGGTATCCCAAGGCAAACAGACGTTCGCGTACGGCAGCAAATCCGCCGATATGACGATTGAAGCGGGAAAATATTATACGGTGGCGCTTAGCGATACGAAAGTCACCGTGGTGAATGACGGGATTCTGGTGCATCCGGCGAAATCCATGCTGTATTTCTATAACTTCTCCGGTCAGGAAGCGCTGACATTGTTCGCGCCGAAACAGAACGTCGTGATTTTCAAGGAAGTGAAGACGGAGGCTGGAACCTCCCGGGAAATCAATCCGCTGGCGCTGGAACTGTCCGTCCGCCAAGGAGATAAGGATCTCGCGACCCTGGCCCCCCTCAGCCTGACGCCTCGCACCGGGTACAGCATTATCGCCTTCCCCGACGGCAAAGGGGTGAAAGCGGTGGTCGTCGAAAACGTCGTCGGAAAATAATCCGTAAGTGGGCCGGGTTCTTGCTTTCCTTCTGCTGCTGACAACGTTTCTGGCACCAGGGCATCCGTCTGCCGCGACCGATCCGCGTTTTATCCTGCATCCGCCGAAACTGGATTACGCACGCGTCTGCAAAAAGAACGATTTCATGCCTGAATCCCGGATCACCCGTCTGCTCGCCGATGAAAAACGCGTGACGGACGCGACGGGATTGTTTCAGCTCGGCCTGATCTATGAGGAAGGACTGGGCTCGGCCTACAACGACGACCGGACCGCCAAAGTATATTTCGAGCGGTCCGCGGCACAGAAATCACTGGTGCAGATGGTGGCGAAAACCCATCTGGGGCGGCTGCTGCTCTATGGCCACGGGGTGACGCGTGACAGCGACCGTGCGGTGGCGTTACTGAAGGAAGCCTCGGCCAGCCAGGCGTTTACGGGCGGGGCGGTGCTGGGGTTGTATCTGGAAGAGCGCAAGCAGTATGCGGAGGCTTTCACCTATTACCGCAAGTCGGCGGCGGCGGGCAACGCCAACGCGGTGCTGCGCATACTCTACCTTCAGCGGCGGGGGTTGATCGCGCTGGATCAGAAAGCGGGTGACGGCATGTTCACCTACGCCATCACCCTGATGCTCGCCGATATCAACGCGGGCGACTGCACGACGCTCGACCATTTCGGCAAGATGTACCTGCTGGACCGGGTGATCGAACCGAACGAGGCGCTGGCGACCGAGTGGCTGGAAGCGGCCGCCGCGACCGGCAATCCGGGAGCAATGCTGGATCTGGCGACCCTCTACCGTCAGGGAGTAGGGGTGCGCTATAATGCCGCGCGGGCCGTCCTGCTGTTGAAAAAAGCGGCGGCGGCGGGTGCGAAAGACGGGATGTACCGGCTCGGCTTCGCCTATACGATCGGGGAAGATATTCCCAAAGACGTACCCAAAGGGATCGGCTGGCTGAAAGAGGCGGCGAAGCGCCACCATCAGCGGGCCGCCGTCATGCTCGCCAATATCTATGACGGCCTGCACGGCAGCGAATATATCGACAAGCCGGAAGCGCTGCACTGGCTCCTGCTGGCGGCGGCGGACCCGCTGGTCAAGGCGCATATCTTCTACCGCATCGGTCTGGCTTATAAAACCGGAGAGGGCACGGAGCGCGACCTTCATGCGGCGTTCGAATATTTTGAGCAGGGAGCCAAAGCCGGTGACAAGGATGCGGCGCAGGCGCTCGCCGATGCGTACCGTTTCGGCTGGGGCGTCGCGCAGCAGCCGGTGAAATCGCTGCGTTTTACACGGCTGGCTTCCAGCTGGGGCCGCGACAAATCCTCGTTCTACATGGCGGAGCATTACCGATGCGGCATCGGCACGAAGCCGGACGCCGCCCTGTCGCTGATATGGCTGGACCGCGCCATCGCGCAGGGAAATCTGGATGCGATGCTCTCCTACGGGGAGTTCATGAATCCTTCCGACAAAAAGCGGGAAGAAACCAGAGCCGCGCATCTTCAGAAAGCCGCGGAAATGGAACATAGTAAAGCGCTCGCGCTCCTTTCCTTGAGTAAACGGCTGCAGGGCAAGGATGCGGAAGCGGAAAAGTGGGAAAAAGCCGCGGTTACGGCGGGAGATTCCCCCGCTGAAGCCTACCTTGCGTTAGGGCGCTCGTACCTGAAAGGAAACGATATCGTCAAGGACGAGCGGCGCGGCGTCGGCCTGCTGCAAAAAGCCATTACTCTGGGCAGTGCCACGGCGATTTCGGAACTGGTGAACGACAGATACCTCAATCATGCCGTCACCGCGCAGGATGTGGCGCTGCTCCTGAAAAACGTACCGCTCGGCGATATCGATTCCCTGTTGCTGCTGGGGCAGATTTACCAGACCCCTGAATTTTTCGATACCAATGCCTCGGTCAAGTATTATACGCTGGCGGCGCTTTACGGTTCCGTCGACGCCATGCTGATGCTGGCGGTCTTGGAAGCGCCGCCGATCGAGGAGATCCCATGGATAAAACGGGCGGAGAATGCTACCCTGTGCAGCGATGATACCCTGATCCGCGCTTCGGAATATTACACGTTCCACCAGAATATAGGAAAGGCGGTCGAGTACCTGAATCGCGCCGTGGCCGACGACAATACCATGGCCATGCGTACGCTTGCGGAGATATATAACGGTACGACATTCGGTATTGTGGACCCGGCGAAAGCGGAAGACCTTTACCATAGGGCGTTGTTGCTCGGAGACCGTATCGCGAAGAAACGCCTGCGGCTGGCGAAAAAAGCCAAAAGTTAAAAACGCTTGCAACGACCCGTGACGTTGCCTTACACAGGAAGAGTGAAAATATAAACACAAGAGATACGGAATGGATAAATTTCCCATCACCACCAACGGATTCAAGCGCCTGGAAGCCGAACTGAAGAATCTGAAGACCGTGGAACGCCCGAACGTCATCAAGGCCATCGCCGAGGCGCGGGAACACGGCGATTTGTCGGAAAACGCCGAATACCACGCCGCCCGCGAAAAACAGAGCTTCATCGAGGGGCGGGTTCTGGAGCTCACCGATAAGGTGGCGCGGGCCGAGGTGATCGACCCCGGCGCCATGTCCGGCGATACCGTCAAATTCGGCGCGACGATCACGGTCGCCGATGAGGAAACGAACGAACAGACCACGTATCATATCGTCGGGGAATACGAGGCGGACCTGAAGCGTAACCGTATCGCCGTCACGGCGCCGATGGCGCGCGCCTTCATCGGAAAATCGGCGGGCGACAACGTGGAAGTAAAAGCGCCTGGCGGTACGCGCTATTACGAGATCATCGCCCTCGCTTTCGGCCATATTGAAGATTGAGGATTGCGTGTGAAGGGGTTATTGCGGATTGTTACGGTCGGGCTGCTGGTGTTGGGGAACGTTCCGGCTGCCCTGGCCGCAGGAGAGAAGGATTTCTCCGTGGCGGCGGTGGTGGGCGATCATATCATCACCCGTTACGACATCAGCCAGCGCATCCGCTTCATCATCGCCACCACCGGCCTCAAGCCCGACCCTACGACGCTCAATACCCTGTTTCCGAGAGTAATGAACACGCTGATCGATGAACAGCTGGAACGTCAGGAAACGTCGCGCAACCATGTCGACGTAAGCCAAGAGGAGATTGACGCCGCCATCGCCCGTATCGAGCAGGACAGCAAACGCCCCGCCGGAAGCCTGCAGGCGTTCCTGGATGAAGCGGGGATCGACAAGGCGACGCTGAACGCGCAGCTCTCCGCCCAGATCGGCTGGGGAAAGCTGATGCAGAAGCGGATCGTGCCGACGCTCAACATCAGCGAGCAGGAAATGTCCCGCGCCATCGAGCAGAACATGCAGGCGGAAAGCAAGGTGGAGGAAGTCAAGATCGCCTCCCTGATCCTGGCGAATGCGCAAGGGACGGACGACGCGAAGACGAAAGCGCTGGCCGAACAGGTCGTCAAGGATCTGCGGGGCGGAGCGCGGTTCGAAGCCGTGGCCCGCCAGCTGACCACTCCGCAGTTGACCACGATCAGCCCGACCTGGGTGCCGCTGCGTCAACTGAACAAGAACGTCGCCGCCATGATCGCGCCGTTGACGCCGCCCGCCATCGCGGACCCGGTGCGTATCCCTGCAGGGTACCAGATCCTGCTGTTCGAGGAACGGCGCGTGACGCAGTTCGATACCAACGCGGAAGGCATGTTCAAGGAAATCGTCCTGAACCTTCCCAATGACGCCGGGAAAAAAGAAGTGGACGTGCTGATGAGCATCGCCCGCGACGTACGCAAAAACGCCGGAAGCTGCGCCTCCAAAAACATCGCCGGGCTGGAGGAGTTGGACGGGCTGGATTTCAAGGTGGATTATACCCGCACCAGCTTCAACGAAATCTCCGCCGAAGTGCTGCCGTTGGTACGGGGATTGAAAGTAGGAGAAACGTCCGAACCGTTCGCCACCCCGGAGGGCATCCGCCTGTTGCAGCTTTGTGAAAAGACAGTGCTTCCTGCGAAAGCGCCGGACCGCGACAAGCTGGAGCGCAAACTGAAAGCGGAAAAGTTCACGCTGGAATCCTTGAGGGCATTGCGTGATTTGAGACGGGACGCGTATATCGATATACGTATCTAATCGTTAAATTAAAAAAAACACTGTTTAAAACAGTGTGTTAACGTTTAAAATTTTCTACGCACCATGTTTCTCCCTGATGGGGATTAGGGGCGTAGTATTTTACCGGCCTTCCACATCTTGCGATGCAGACGCTTTCTTGAAAAGCGTTATAGATCCGGTAGCTATCAAACCTCAAGCATGTTATTGGCTGTTGTCGGGCGGAAACTGCCGAAATGCCAATAACAACTGGAGAAATGAAAGCAAGTGCGACGGTAAAGAAGCGTAAAGGTTTCATGGAACTGATGACTAAACAACGAACAGGTAACATAATTAAGTATTATTGGTACTTCGTCAAGATATTTTGAAGGTCATTAAAGGGAGATGCCTGATGATACGTACGGGCGGCCGAAAACATTTCATTATCCAAGTATGAAAATATAGGTAACATACGCTTCAAAAATGCGCGGTTACAAAAAATCACTTATAGTGGTCGATAGGAAAACCATATATTTCGACCAGTGAAGCATTTAAACGGCTGAAAGGCTAGACTTAATACCCCAGTGTTTTCGCTTCCGTGAACAACCCGTCCACGAATTCATGCAAGGTAGTCTGGCGCTGGCGGCGACGGCGCTCGGCATAAAGTATATGCGTGATGCGGGCGAGCGTCGCGTCCAGGTCCTTGTTGACCACCACGTAATCATATTCGTTCCAGTGAGCGATTTCATTGGCCGCCCGCTCCATGCGGAAACGTACCGTTTCATCGCTGTCCGATGCACGATTGCGCAGGCGGGCTTCCAGTTCCCGCATGGAAGGAGGAAGGATGAAAATGCTTACCAGATCCTCCCGGCAGCATCCCGCCAGCTGATGGGTACCCTGCCAGTCGATGTCGAACAGCACGTCGATGCCCGCATCCAGTGAATGATGGACGAACGCGGCGGGCGTCCCGTAGCTGTGATTGAACACGCGGGCATGTTCCAGCAACTCACCCTCTTTCGCCTGTTCGTCGAACTGGGCCTGGCTGGCGAAAAAATAATCCACCCCTTCCGTCTCACCGGAACGCGGAGGGCGCGTAGTGATGGAAGTAGACATCTTGATGCCGTTTTCCTGGGCGAGCAGGCGGCGGGAAAGCGTCGTTTTCCCGGCTCCCGACGGAGAGGAAAGCACGAACATGAACCCGCGGCGGAACCCACCCGTTTCGGTGGCCGGTTGATATATTTTTTTCTGCAGGTTCACGGCGTTTCTCACCCCAGTAGACATAAGAGCATAGCATGGAAAAGTAAATATCTCTCTAACCTAATAAGTGTCCTTCACGCTACAAAAGTCGCAACATTATTTGTTACATTGTAACATTGGAATGGACCTCGCTTCTAAGGCGTTCTATAGTGCACGGGTTAATAGGCTTTCAGTCATTTTTACCTTCAGGTGAGTCAATGCATAAAATAATGGGCATCGTCGGAGACGGCCCTGCTTCGTTAGCGGTACTCGTACAGCTATACGCACGGAAAAAATCCGGCATCCACATACTGCTGTTCAGTAAGGCGAGACTATCGAAAGATACCTTTCTGCCTGATCAACAGCGGCAACGGATCAGGCGCCTGTGTTCCTGCGGGGTCGATGGTGCGCATCTGATCGGTGCCGGCACCGTATGGCACCCTGCCGATCCTGCGACCTATACGGTAAACGGCGATCATCGCTGCGAAGCCATGCAGGGTCTGTCTTTTCCTTCCTATACCGACTGGCTGCGATGGCTGCCGGTTCGATGGATGATACGCTTTCTCTATCCCGAATGGCTGGCGGAACATCCCGGTTTCTGGAATGATCCGAACGCCACCAGTCCCCGCGGACTGGTCGGGCTCTGGCTGCATGGTCAGTTCCTATGGGTACGTTTCCTGCTTTTCTGGCGCGGCGTTACGATACATGTCGTCAAGACAAGGGAAGGCGTGCGCAATGTGGAACTGGACCGGAATTATCAGATTCAGGCAGGAGAAAAATGCTTTTGCGTGAATATTCTGGTGATCGCATCGGGCAATCGCTTCGGTATGATGAAAAATACCATGGCGTGCTATCCGTCGGAGAACTGGAGCAATCAGTTGCATGAGCGCACGGTGGCCATTTATGGTGCCGGGCCTTCCGCGATCGAGACTGCGTTCCACGCCCTCGATTCAGGAGCGGGCATCGTGCACTTGCTTACTCGTACAGGCTATGCAAGACTGCCGCAATTGTGGGATAAGGTGACATATACACCGCTTTATTTCACCGAAGTGAACATAAGTGATACGCCGACCGCGCAGTATGCCTCAGGGTTGCTGCATCGGGAATGGCGGCATTTTTGTGCGGGTCTAGACGTACATGTTGATCTGGATGATTTTCTGCACATGGAAGATTATCTTTGTTTTATGCAGGATGTTTTCAAGAGCGTCGAGCAGGAGGGATACCGTCCTGAGTTGCGTTTTTTCGTGGCGATGGGTATGTTTTTCACCAGACTGCTCGAGGGCAAACGGGAAGAAATTTTTCCCGAATCGGAATGGGAAGCGGTGGCGGAACTGTCTAACCGTTATCGCTACCTGTTTGAAACCATTTCCTTATCGGCTGCGAAACGATTGATCAAGGAAGTGGAAACCGGTAAGATCAGATTGAATCTTACAAATACTTGCGAGGCAAAGGGTGCTATCCGCATCAGTGCTGCCGGGTTAGACAACGCTCCTCCCGGTTTCCTGAAACCGCTCGTGGAAGCAGGCCAAATCCACCGGTTTTCCGCCGCTAATAACGGCATGAAAATCCATGCGGATGATATTGCTTACGTAGGCGGACAAAGCCTTGGCTCGGCCTCCCGCGCAGCGGCAAAAGCGGTGGCGCTGCTTTTTTAATCGCATCGATCAGGGGTATGTTATGCATACCCCTTTTTTATTGCCATTCTCATTTGTTACACTATAACAAATCCCGTGAAGTCGTTTTGTTATAGTGTAACATTCGTTACGCTGTCACATACCTTCATAATGTTTCGACATTGTCTTTTATCTGATTCGGAGGAATCACTATGGTCACTTTGACTGCAAATCGCTCCATTGTGCTTGTTCATCCCCATGCCGAAAAACTGGAACATGTGTTTCAGCGTTTTCTTCAGGAGGCAGAAGGTAAACTTCTTGAAACCGATGCCCAGGCAGCGGTGGAGTTTTACCGGAAAGACTGGCAGCTGGATGCGTATCCCGATTGGAACGATCTGCTGCGAAATGCGGTTGCACCCAGGGCGGAAGCCGAACGTGTCATTGCATTCGTGCGGGAACTGTTCGACGAGTTTGGATACTGGATGCCGGCGAGTTTTTACCAGTCTCTGCTTGAACCCATCGGACGCAATTCAATCTTTGAACCCGTCTATCTGGTTTTCGAGCACAGACTGAAAAATGTAGCCCGCCAGCATGATGCGTCCTATCACGGGTTGAACGTGCTGAAGGTCAACGCCGTACTGCAAACTATTGCAGCCAAGCAAGGGTTATACTTCGTGCATGGCTGCAACTGCGGCTGCCATTTTTCCGATCTCGGAGAAAATAGCGGTCCCAGCTTTCGCTTGAATTCTCAGGCGGAGTTTGCGGAAACCGCATGGGCATTCAGCTTACGGGTATTGAACGAATACATGCTCTTTGCCCATAATATCGCTATCCGGGAACTTATTGCCTGCTGATTGGGCGTAATTTTTCCGGTAAATAATCACGTTCAAATACAGGGAAGCCTCCGGGCTTCCTTTTTTTATCGGAATTTATTGGTGCGCGGAAAGCCGACCGGCGGAAACTTGCCCACGCCGCCGCGCTTGCCTGTCCAGGTAGTCAGGTCCTGTTCGGTACGCATACGGTTCCCCAGATTCCAGCTCAGTCCGTCGGCCAGCCGGAACGTGAGAATATCGGAAACGCCGCCGTCCTTGTAACGCTGCAGGATCGCTCCCTGTCCCCGAGCGATTTCCGGTATCTCTTCCACCGGAAAGAGCAGCAGCTTGCGATTCTCACCGATGATGGCCACCATATCCCCGTTCACCTGCCGGCAGGAATGAACCTTTTCACCCTTGCCGACGGTGAAGACCTGCTTGCCCGCTTTGGTGGCGCTCAAACTGTTGGCTGTATCGATAATGCAGCCTTTACCGCCTGCCGAAACCAGCAGTAATTTGATACCGGGTGCGTAGACGAACACGGAAATGATGCGGTCTTCGGGGGCGAGGTCGATCATCAGGCGCAGTGGTTCCCCTGCGGTGTTTCCTCGTGGAAGGCTGTCGCCCAGCAGGGTATAGAATCGCCCGCTGTCGGAGACCAGCAGGATCTGGTCGGTGGTTTTCGCCTCCAGTATGACGGAAACCGCGTCACCGTCTTTCAGTTTGGTGTCGCCTACCTCCTTCTGATGCCCTTTGAGCGCCTTGATCCATTCCTTTTGCGTCAGGATGATCGTGATCGGCTCTTTCTCGATAAACGCCTCGGCACTGATTTCCAGCGGCGTTACGCGTTCGTGCAGGATGGTGGTGCGACGTTTGCCGAGCGGCGTATGTTTGCCGAACTGCTTTTTCACCGCCTCCATATGCGTGCGGATGACTTTCTGCGCGACCGCGGGATCGCTCAGCACCGCTTCCAGTTCCTGCTTTTCCTTGAGCAGTTCCGCCTGTTCCCGCTTGATCTCGATTTCCTCCAGCTTGCGCAGCGAGCGAAGCCGGATATTCAGAATGGCTTCCGCCTGCGGGTCCGTGATGGAAAAACGGGCCATCATCACTTCTTTGGGGCGGTCTTCTTCACGGATAATGGCGATCACCTCATCCAGGTTCAGGTAGGCGATCAGCAGGCCACCCAGCACTTCGAGGCGACGGTTGATATGGCCCAGCCGATGGGCCGCCTTGCGGGCCAGCACCTGGTAGCGATGGGCCAGATACTCCTGCAAACAGGCTTTCAGTGACAGCACGTTCGGAGCACAAAGCGCGTTCAGGACGTTGAGGTTCATCGCGTAGCGGATTTCCAGATCCGTAGTCTTATAGAGCGATTCCATCAGAAGCTCGGGCGGTGTGGCGCGGGTTTTGGGCTCGAAGACGATCCGCACGTCCTCCGCCGATTCATCGCGCAGGTCCGCCAGCAGCGGCAGTTTCTTGTTTTTGAACAGGTCGGCGATTTTCTCGATCAGGCGGGATTTGGAAATCTGGTACGGGATTTCATTCACCACGATCTGGTAAGTCCCGCGGGCCAACTCTTCCTTATGCCATCGTGCCCGTAGCCGGACCGTGCCTCGCCCCTGAGCGTACACTTCCGCCAGCGTTTCGGCGGATTCCATGATGATGCCGCCCGTCGGAAAATCGGGCCCCGCGACATATTGCATCAATTCTCCGGTCGTCGCTTCCGGATGGGCGAGCAGATGCAGCAGCGCATCCATCAGCTCCTCCAGGTTATGTGGCGGAATATTGGTCGCCATACCGACCGCGATGCCCTCCGAGCCGTTGGCGAGCAGGTTGGGAACATACGCGGGCATGACTACCGGCTCGGTTTCCTGCCCGTCATACGTATCGCGGAAATCCACGGTATCCGAGTCGATATCTTCCAGCAGCGCCATCGCATAAGGCGTCAGCCGGGCTTCGGTATACCGCATCGCGGCGGCGTTGTCCCCGTCGATACTGCCGAAATTTCCCTGACCTTCCACCAGCGGGTAGCGCACCGCGAAGGATTGCGCCAGCCGCACCAGCGCGTCATAGACGGAAGTGTCGCCGTGCGGATGGTATTTACCGATGACGTCCCCCACCACCCGCGCGCATTTCTTGAAACCGACATCGGGTGAGAGTTTCAGCCGCAGCATGGCGTAGAGCAGGCGGCGGTGGACGGGCTTCAGCCCGTCGCGTACGTCCGGCAGGGAGCGCGACGTGATCGTCGACATCGCGTAGGCGAAATAACGCTCGGAAAGGGCGTCTTTGAAGGTAACATCAAGAATAGTGCTCTGGCTTGCCGTCGACATACCTGCCGGTATGACTCAAAAACCGGCAGGGCGCAAGTGCGGGTTACCTTCGTCCGCCGATCAGGGTGCTCGTCGCGTTCTTCACCGCGGTACTGGCCCCCGTCAACGCCCCTCCCTTCGTATCCCTGAAGGACCTGAGCGCCGCGCTTCCCGCCGTACCCAGCCGGTCGACTCCCGGCAGCTTGCCGTTGAATCCCGGTGCATACGGTACGTTGGTCAGGTATTTGGCGACATCCGGCGCGGCTTTCAGGATGGTCTCCACCAGATACGCCATCACCGCCAGAATGATCAGCTCCTTACCCACCCAGTTGATGAAGCCCCCGACACCGCCCACCTGTACGTTGGTCGGCGAAATGCCGTTGCCGCGGCAGGTATCCGGCTGCGTGACCGAACCGAGCGCGTTGGAGGCGCAAAGCGTACACCAGTTATCGAAATCCATCCGCTGTCCGTCATGGAACGCCACCTTGTTATAGGGCTGGACGACGTTGACCACGCCTTTCAGTTTCGCTTCCCACGGCAGGGAAAGCACCACGGCGATGAAGCTGAAGACGATGAAAATCTGTACGGCGAACGCGATCAGGTAGGAGAGCCATTTTTCGAAGTAGCTGCGCGTGAATTTGAACAGCGCGAATCCGAAGAAGAGCGGGGCGAGGGTGGTGAGGAACATGATCCCCGTCATCGATACGAGGTACCCCAGCACGGTGCGCACGAACACCATGATCAGCTGGATCAGCAGGTACATGGCCACGGCGAAGACCGGCGGCATGGTCATCGCCAAGCCGAACAGCAGTGCGAGTACGTCGTTCTTGCAATCCTTGGCGGTGTTCGCCTCATCCTGAAGTTTCAGGAAATCATAGAGTTTCTGGTCCATCCACTCGAAAATCCCGGCCACCGAGCCTTGCGGGGCGAGCGTCGCCACCGTGGTATCCACCGTCTGGCGCATGAATCCGATCAACCCTTTGTATAAGATGTCGATCATGAGTTGCGGATACATGGCGAAGCCGGTGATCAGGGCGATTTTCGCCAGCATCATCATGATGTCCTTCACCGTGAACGGCAGCATTCCCATGCCGAACGTCACGCCGCCGAAAATCACGAACAGAGTCAGCGCCGCGAAAAACGGCTGCCGGAAATAATCCAGCATGGCGACATAGAGCGAGGAGAGGATCTGGTCGACGATCTGCTGGTAACTGCAGACGAAGCCCGAGAACAGATGTTCCAGCCCCGGACCCTGGCAATTGGCGATATCACCCGAATAAAGAGACACCACCTGCTGCGCGTTCGCGGGCAGGACCATGAGAAGAAAGGCCGCCAGCGCCAGTCCGAACATGCGGTAATAAGAAAAGGAAAGCTGTTGATTCATCATGCGAACACACGTAAAAAGTGGTGAGAAAGGAAATGCATCAGATAGAATATTGAGTGATTTTACTCTCTTTTTACTCTAAATGCACGCTATTTTCTATAGCAATACTAATATTTATTTACTATTTATTTACGACTATCTTTTTTCCTTTTCCGTAAAACTTCTCTGTTTTATTCAACCTAGCGCATTTTGGTTAATCTTTCATGAGAGTTTGACCTCCCTACCGTCCGGTATTCTATATATATTTTTTTTCATTGAACCGCTGCGGTATATAAATATGTCATTTCCCCTATCCCCTGTGATTGTCAGCCTCGTTACCTACCACACCCGGCTTTCCGATATGAAGGAGGTGCTGAACTCCTTGAAACAGCAGGGGGAGGAACTTCGGGTCATCGTGATTGATAATGATTCGGGCCCGGTGTATCAAAACGCCCTGTCGGAGCTGATCGCCGGACTACGCAGTGAGGGGCTGGCGGTGGAATGGCGCGCCGCTCCCCGTAACGGGGGATTCGGTTACGGGCATAACCTGGCATTCCTTGACGCTCCCCCTTCCGATTACGTGCTGCTGCTTAATCCGGACGTGGTAATGCATCCCGGCGCCCTTACCGCCCTGATCGGCTTTTTACAAACGCGTCCGGAAGCGGGGCTGGTGGTGCCGAAAGTATTTTATCCAGACGGGCGTCTGCAGCCGCTCAATAAACGCCGTCCCACCGTGCTGGATCTGGGCCTGCGCCTGTTCCTGCCGCCCGCTTTCACCCGCCTCCCTTTGATCCGCCGTCGCCTGGAGCGCTACAGCATGATGGATAAAGGGTATGACACCCCGTATCCCCTCCCTTTCGCGAGCGGCTGCTGCATGTTGTTCCGCCGTTCCTTACTGATGCGGCTCGGTGGATTCGACGAGGGATTTTTTCTTTATTTCGAAGACGCTGATATTTCCGAACGGGCGAATATCCTCTCGCAAGTCTGGTTCTGCCCGGACGCCCACATCACCCATAGCTGGCAGCGGGGGTCCCGCAAAAGCCTGAAACTGCTGTGGATCATGCTGCAGTCCGCCGCGCGGTATTTCGCCAAATGGGGAATAAAATGGTGGTAAATTATAAGAATTAGCTTTATTTAATATTTTGTCATATTTTCTTAATATAAAATAAATATAGTCATCCTTGAGGCAAGTAATATTAATGTATAAAGGAGCGTTTTATGGTAAAGCCTATTGACTTTGATGCGGACAAAATAGCCACCGCGATTACAAACTTCGTGTTGGACAGCGAAAACAAAGATCGCAAGCATATCAATACACAAAAAAAGGTCGATGATTTGGCCACGCAGACCACCGTAGATTTCGGAAAAATGTCATTCGAAGAAAAAAAGGCATTCCTTGAAACCAATCTTAACAAAGCGCCCGTTGGAGTTGATAATTCAACTGCGCCGCTATTTACGCCAAAAGTAGTTTCTTATAACGGACCTTTGAGATAAAATCTCTACTATAGTCATTCCGATTAAAAACCGTACGGTTTTTGTCGGATAAAATGACTATAACCATATATTTTATAGTGTTTTTATCCGAATAATTTCCGTACGGAAATTATTCGGAAACACTATATCTCGTTTAAGAAAAGAAGGATCATTGAAGACACTTTCTCCTGAACTGCTTCTCAGCGCTTATGAAAGCGGTTATTTTCCAATGGCCGAGGAAAGGGGAGCGACCGAACTGCTATGGTTCAACCCCAATCCCCGCGCCATTATCCCGCTGGACGCGTTCCATCTCTCTCGCTCTTTGCGGAAAACCGTGTTGCTATGCCCTTATCGCGTAACGGCGGACTATGCATTCTGCCGGGTGATGCAGGCGTGCGCCGCGCCGCGAAACGGAGCCCACGAAAGCTGGATCAACACTGAAATTCTGGACGCCTATACGGGGCTGCACGAACTGGGCCACGCGCATTCCCTCGAATGCTGGGACGGGCAAGGCGAACTGGTCGGAGGGCTGTACGGCGTGTCGCTCGGCGGGGCGTTTTTCGGGGAAAGCATGTTTTCAGCGCGCACGGACGCCAGCAAAATCGCCTTCGCCTACCTGCTGGAGATACTGCTCGCCGCAGAGTATACCCTACTCGATACGCAGTTCGTCAATGATCATCTGCGCCAGTTCGGCGTCATGGAAATTTCAAGGGTGGATTATCTCTCCAGACTGCGCAACGCACTGATCGCTTTTCCGAGTCCCTCGCACCAGTTTTTAACGCTGGCGGGAAGGATCACCTCATCGGATCCCTCGACATTCACGGTCGTGCGTCCCGGCGTTTCCTCCAGCGCCAGCCGGTAGCGCATCAGCAGTTTCTCGCATCCGGCGCTTAAGGAATAGGCCAGGTCGGCCAGCTGGCCGATAGCGTAGGCGAGGTGCCGTTGCCGCTCCCGCAGGAGCCGGAGCGCTGGGTGCTCCAGCTTGAGTTTGGCGCGGTAGCGGTGATACAGGCTGAGCGCGATCATGACCTGTTCGTCATGCGTCATGCCGTATCCCATCGTCGCCAGCATCCGCTCGAACGCGAATTCCGCCCGGTAACTCGGATGCACGGCGGCGGCGATCTCGCTGACATGGCAGCACGCCAGCACCAGGCGGTTTTCCTGCGCCGTACAGGGGAGTATGGCGGTCATCCATGTATGCAGCGCGCTCACGTACTGCGCGTTGCTCATGACCTTGGGAATCG
Source organism: Rickettsiales bacterium (assembly GCA_965248995.1). GTDB lineage: Bacteria > Pseudomonadota > Alphaproteobacteria > Rickettsiales > UBA998 > CBDFKY01. Next base: position 258,836 of record CBDFKY010000022.1, read on the forward strand.
CCTTCATCATCGCCATCAACGGGTCATAATCCAACTCCGCCTCACTCATGCGCAGCGCCCCTTCCCGGATACCGGCGGAAGAAAAAATGACTTGGTCCGCTTTTACATGCTTCATCAGTGAGAGTAAAATGACGCAGGCGGGCGCCATGGCCTCTACCCGGCGCGCCTCCACCCCGGCCAGTCTGTCGCCTTTTTTCAGGTCCGACTGGATGTCTTTCAACAGTTTGGAGAGTTCTTTGGCGGGCAGGGCATAATCATGAATGATATGCAGCGGATAATCGTGACGTTTGATATGATGGCCCGCAATGGCCCGGAAACTGCCGCCCACCGCGTAAACTGAGTCGGCATGGTCACGGCTGCAGGATTTTAGCAGTTTTTTGAGGGAGGTTTCCAGGCAGTCTTCCCCCTCTTTGGCGTAGTCGTCGGCAAAACCGAGCGCCCCTTTAGGAATGGAACATTCGGCTTCTACCTCTCCGTCGGCGTGGATGCGGGCGAGTTCCATACTGCCGCCGCCCAGATCCACCACCAGCCCTTCCGGCCGGTAAGCCGAGACGCCGACCCCTTTCGCCGCATACACCGCTTCCTCCATCCCGGAGAGAATGGTGATCGGGTGCCCCAGCAACATGCCGAGTTCATCGGCGAAATCCTTCCCGTCCTCCGCTTCGCGGATCGCGGCGGTAGCCACCACTTTCACCAGCTCCGGCTGGCGGGCATCCAGTAGCTGTCGGAAGCGGCGGATGGTGAAGCGGGCCTGCTCTTTCGTATCCTCGTCCAGGTTCTTCCCCTTCACCAGCCCTTTTCCGAGGCCGCACGCCACCTTGTCATTGAATACCGGCTGGGCGTGATGCCCCGAATACTGGTAGAGGACCAGCCGGACGCTGTTGGAACCGATATCGATCACTGCTGCGAGCATGGTGCCTGCGCTCAATGCGTCACCAGATCGTAATACGAACTGCGAAGCTGGTTATGATTGAACTGGCCGAGTTCATACAGCCAGCCTCGGGTGCGTCCGTTGATTGCCTCCGCTTCCGCCTGCACCTTTTCCAGCGGCGTCAGATCCTTTGCCGCAGGATTACGTAACGCCGGGTCGACCGTCGCTTCGAAAGAGGCCCATTCGCGCTCGTCGATCATGGCGAAGCGAACGGTGATAACCAGCCCGTCAAACGCTTCCATCACCGTCATATCGGGGGTGGAAACCTTGAGTTTGCTGGCAGGCAGCACATCGGTGAATTCCAGCCGCTCAAAATAATAACTCGGGTTGAGCGGCATGGGACGTTCTTTGAGTTTAACGTCGTCGCCTTTCGGTAGCAGCGTCATATATTCCCCCGCCTTGGTGCGCGTGAATTCATAGTTCTTCTTTCCCGTAAAAACATAACGGATCCGCTTCACACGGTTGCGGGCAACGGAAAACAGGTCGTAAAACAGCCATTCCGACGGATTCGCCTTGATATCCAGCCGTCCGCTCGCAACGTAACTTTGCTGCCCGCTTTCAGGCTGCACATACGTATTGAAACCGTCCCGGGTCGGATTACCGAGGCCCAGAGCGAACAGCACGGCGTCACCCTGTTTAAGATTGACCTGCGCCCGGTTACGCTCACCGAGGCCGATATGCGTCAGCTTGTCCGGCTCAGCGGTTTTTTTCTCTCTTAGCTCGCTTTGCGAAAGGTAAAGCAGGGTTTTGCGTATGGCGGCAACGGAAGCCGGATAATCATAGCGCTCATTAATCCGCCAGATACCTTCTTTATCTTTAAAAACGGTGGTTTTCTGGTCGGCCTGCGTCACTTCGATCGTATCGACCGCATTCAGTTTTTCTTTCAGTCCGGGCATTAAAAGAGGATGAGCAGGCTCAGACGTCGTCGTATGCCTGCTATCCGGTCGCAGCGTGTAAGCGAGCACCACTACCAGCACCGCCGCCAGGGCTAGGAACAATTCCCGCAGTCCGGTTTTCCGCATTATTTATCACCTTTTAAAACAGCATCTGCAGATTTGCGTCCACGCCTGCGGATGACGCCGGGCAGCATAAACGCCAGTACCAGCACCAGGCTCGGCACCGCCATGATATTGAGCAAAGCAAGATTTCTGCCGAGCCGTTCGATATCACGGTTCAGCTCATGCTGTACGGAGCGCAACTGCCTGCGGGTATTCATGAACGCCTCACGGAAATCATGAATTTCTTTTTGCTGCGAACTGTCGAACAGTTCCTTGCCGTGCTGTTCTTGCGACTGCAGCGCTTTCATCCGCTGTTCCATTCCTCGCAGTTTTTCCTTTAACTGCTGTTCCTGCTCGCTGAACCGCAACTCCGCCTGCTGTTTGAGTACGGCCAGCGCCGTAAATTCCCTCGCCTGCGTGCCCCGTGAACGCAGGCCGATAAGCGCGTCGTTTCCGGCGAGATATTCGACGGCGTTCAGAACGAACGCGCCGTTATCCGCGGTCGGTACCGTCAGCGTATTCGTGCCGAACGACTGCTTTTCCACCCAGATCTCATCCCGCAGCATATCGCTGTCCCCCACCACGATCACATGCATCGGCGCAGCCGAATTCTCCAGATGTTCCTTGCCGTGTCCCCCTGCCGCAAAGGCGCTCTTCACCTTGCCGCTCAACTGCGCCGCCAGGACCAGCGGTTTGCCGCCGGGCATATATTGTTTATACAGCGCCAGCGGATCACCGCCTTCCTTCAGCAGTTCCGCATCAATACTCATCGCCGCCGGCGTGGTGGTGACCAATGGTTCCATGGTGAGCGCCGCTCCCTTGGCGCGCGTGAAATAGCCCGATTCGATAAAGCGCAGCTTGTTCAGCGACGTCGTGACGATGGAGTCCTTGGACAAATAATCCGGCCCCATCTCCAGCCATGTCACATTGGGAAATGCCCGAAGTCGCGTATCCATCGTCGGCTGCGTCACCTGGATCGCCGCGTCCTTTTCCGCCGCCACCTTGCCCGGCTCCAGCGTCACGCCCCATCCTTTCATCAGCGTGGAAAGATCGCTCTGGCGCTCTCCATCAATCGGCAGTTGCAGGTGCCCGTCCAGGAAAATCAACGCTTTCCCGCCCTTCAGCATGTACTGGTCGATCGCGTAGAGCGTGGCTTCACTCAAATTATAGGGATGCACCAGCATCAGTACGTCCATGTCTTTGGGCAGACTGGTCGCGTGCCGGCTGACGACCTCCACGTTCACGCTTTGTTTCAGCTGGGTGAGCACCGTCCACTGGTCCTGCACCGGACCCTGCATTCCGGCGAGTCCGTTCATCGGCAGGCCGGAAATGAGCCCGACTTTCTTGCGGGCCGGATGCGCCACGTCGTACAGCAGGCGCACCGTGTCGTATTCCAGGAACTTCTCCCGCGCCGGATCGAAGAACGGCATGACGCCGCGGTCATCCGTGGAGTTTTCCACGCTCATGCCGAAATAGAATTTCGTACCCGCATCATCTACCGGAACGCCCTGAAGACCGTTGGATACCGCCAGGTCTTCCTCTTCGGTAAACGGGGTAGGATTGAAGAATTCCACGGTAATGTTGCCGTCCGAGAGATCCGCCACCTGCCTCAACATTCCCCGGACGCGTTCCGCGTAAGACTGGAACACGGGCAACCCGTTCGCCTGCGCTTCGGAGAAGAAAAAGCGGATATGCAGCGGTTCCTTGAGTGCGCCGACAATCTCTTTCGTGGTATGGGACAGGGTGTAGAGATGTCCTTCCGTCAGGTCCAGACGGGTACGATAAAAAGCGGTGCGGCTGACCATGTTCACGCCGAAGAAAATGACGGTGGCCAATATCAGGGATAGGAAAAAACGCAGCGTGCCGCTCATCGGATCATCTCCCTTTACGCCGTTCCAGGATCAGCAGGGTAACGAACAGCCAGAACCCGATCATGCTGAAGAAAAATACCAGATTGTCGATCTCGATCACGCCGCGCTGGATATCCTGAAAATTGGTGAGGAAACTGAGTGAAGTAATCACCGCGATCAGCGGCTGCGGCAGCCAGGCTTCCACGAAATTCGTCACTAGCGAAAATCCGGACATCGTGAACAGCAGGCAGACCGTGGCGCTCACGATAAAAGCGATAACCTGATTGCTGGTAAGGGCGGACATCGCGCTGCCGATTGCCAGATACGCGCCTGCCATGAGGGCGCTGCCCAGATAAGCCGTCACAATCACGCCGTTATCCGGCGTTCCCAGATGATTGACCGTCCACCACATCGGTAAGGTACCAAGCAGGGCGACCGTCACGAACGCCCAGGCGGCCAGAAATTTTCCTACCACCAGTTTCCACGTGGAAACTGGCAGGGTCATCAGCAGTTCGATGGTGCCGCTGCGGCGCTCCTCCGCCCACAGGCGCATGCTGACGGCAGGCACTAAGAACAGGTACAGCCATGGGTGCCACTGGAAAAACGGGTCGAGGTCCGCCAGTCCGCGATCAAAATAATTGCCGAGATAAAAGGTGAACGCGCCGCTGCTCAATAAAAACACCATGATGAACACGTACGCCACCGGTGTCTGAAAATAACTGGTGAACTCCCGTTTCACGATGGCAAGGGTGACGCACATCAGCGGATCCCCCGCTCACGCACGTCCGTGACGTCGCAGAAGATGTCATCCAGTGAATCCTTGCCGTAACGCTTGCGTAGCATGGCGGGCGTGCCGTCGCTCACAATCTCCCCGGCGGCGATGATCAGGGCCCGCGTGCAGACCGCGTCCACTTCTTCCAGAATATGGGTGGAAATGATGATCGCCTTATCTTTCGCCATGGTTTTGATCAGGCCGCGTACCTCCCGCTTCTGCAGAGGGTCCAGCCCGTCCGTCGGCTCGTCCAGAATCAGGATTTCCGGATCGTGCAGGATAGCCTGCGCCAGTCCTACCCGACGCTTGAAGCCTTTGGACAGCGTTTCGATCGGTTGGAATAATACTTCTCTCAAGCCTAGGCCGGCCACGACGATCTCATAACGTTCGCCCAGGCGGGCGCGTGCCATGCGGCGTACCGATCCGACGAAACGCAGCAGTTGATGCGGCGTCATTTCCGGGTAAAGCGGCGCGCCTTCCGGCAGGTATCCGATCCGCGCCTGCGCCCTGACGGGTTCCTGCCAGACATCCAGTCCGTCGATCGATGCATGACCGCTGGTCGGTTGGAGATAGCCGGTGATCATCCGCATCGTGGTGGATTTCCCGGCACCGTTCGGCCCCAGAAATCCCAGCACTTCACCCCGCGCCACGCTGAGGGAAATACCGTTCACCGCGGGTATGTCCCCGAAGCGCTTGGTAAGTGCGTGTGTTTCGATTAAAGCCGTCATCGCCGCGAAGAAACCTGAACCCTGTATTTTGCCGCACTCTACGAGGTCGCACGCGAATGTCAAGACGCCTTACGACTTATCGATATCCGGCGCATCCACATGCTTCATGCCGACGACATGATAGCCGTTATCCACGTGCAGCACTTCACCCGTGACGCCCGCTCCGAGATCCGAGAGTAGATAGAGCGCCGAGCCTCCCACTTCCTCGATCGTCACGTTGCGCTGGATCGGTGAGTTGAGCTCGTTCCACTTCAGAATATAGCGAAAATCTCCGATGCCCGAAGCGGCGAGGGTCTTGATCGGACCGGCGGAGATGGCGTTTACGCGGATATTGCGCTTGCCGAGATCCATGGCGAGATAGCGCACGCTCGCTTCCAGCGCCGCTTTCGCCACGCCCATCACGTTGTAATGCGGCACGTGCCGTTCCGCCCCCAGATAGGTCAGCGTCAGCATGCTGCCGCCTTCCTTCATCAACGGATAGGCCCGCCGCGCCAGTGCGGTGAAGGAATAACAGGAAATATGCATGGTGGAGAGGAAATTATCCAGCGACGTATCGACATATTCGCCCTTCAGCTCATTCTTATCCGAATATGCGATCGCATGTACCAGAAAATCAAGTCCGCCCCACACCTTTTCCACGCTGGTAAACAGCGCGTCCACGCTGTGATCATCCGTGACGTCACACGGAAACACCAGAGAAGAACCGAGTGAAGCGGCAAGCGGTTCCACGCGTTTCTGCAGGGCGTCGCCCTGGTAATTGAAAGCAAGCTCCGCACCGTGGGAAGCCAGCGCCTTCGCAATCCCCCAGGCGATGGATTTATCATTGGCGAGGCCCATGATAAGGCCTTTTTTACCCTTCAGCAGAGTGCCTTCGGTCATTGCCAGATCCTTACTTCATGATCTGCCAGGTACCGTCCGGCTGGCGGCAGGCCGTTCCGTACCCTTGTGAAATCTGGCCGCCGACGCTGATGCTCTGGCTGTATTCGCGGCAGTACTGGCCTCCGGCGCTCTGGTAATAATTAGAAGGCGTGATGGTGCCGGAATTCCCCGTTTGCGGATTGCTCCACGGGAGCGGCTGACCCGGCTGGGCGGTCTCAAGAGCGTGCTGCGACGCGGTATTATAATAGCTCATATCCGCCCGATCAAGAGAAGCGCCGACTTCCGAACCCAGCTTGGCGCCGAGCAACGTACCGAGCGCCACGCCGACCAGCTGGCCTTTCCCTTTTCCGAACTGCGCGCCGAGCGCCGCACCGCCTGCCGCACCGGCCAGACCGCCGACGAGCTGTTTGTCAAACCCGCTACCGCCGTTGGAAAATCCCGGCTGGCCGTTCTGAGCGCATGCGGCGACCAGCGCCGCCGTCGTCAGGAGTGCAATTATCTGTTTCATGAATCAGGTTCCTTGTGAACGATATTTTCTCCCGCACTTTATTCACAAGATTTCCGAGAAATCAAGGTGAATTATGGAGTTATCCAAGCCGTAACCCGAGGATCAGGTTGCAAGGGAGCGGGAGAAGGGATACTATCCGCCTCATTTAAAGAAAAGTGGGATAAAAGTAATGTTCATCACCATGCTGAAATGCAAGATTCACCGTGCGACCGTCACGCAGAGCGACCTGAATTACGAAGGCTCGATCGGTATCGACTCCGCCTTATTGAAAGCGGCGAACATTCTCCCCAACGAACGGGTGGACGTGCTCAACATCAACAACGGGGAGCGTTTCACCACCTATGCCATCGCCGGACCGGAAAACAGTGGCCAGATCGTCGTCAACGGCGCGGCGGCGCGGCTGGTGCAGAAAGGCGACCTGGTGATTATTTGTGCTTATGTGCAGATGACGGAGGAGGATGCGGAGGAGTATCTGCCGTATGTCGTGCATGTCGACGCGGACAATAAGGTTTCGGTATAAAGATCTTTCGTAATCCGATCGGTCAATAACCTAAAACGTTTTTCCTACGCTACGCGTTGGTTTATACGACATGTTTTGTTGGGCAGGCTCGGCTGAAGCCAGGTTTGGAGACTGAAAATTTCCTGCTTCAAGTAGCTGGCTGAAAGACTTGGGATGTTCTTCGATAACCTCTCCTTTTCCGTTTCCAAGCATGTAGAGGGATGATCCATCGTTCGTATCTCGCATATAAATGCCTTGCTCTTTTCCAGGAAGAAGATTCAAGAAGACGCCGTTCGCCTGAATCTCGCGTGGAGCGGGAATAATGGGTTTCATGTCGCTGGTGTAAGCGATTGCATCTCCCGCAGGAAATAAAACTATCGTGGCGGGGTCGATACCGGGTTTTGCCTTGGTATTGTGAATTCTAATGATTCCGTCACCATAGGCTTCCAAAACAAATCCGCCTTTTTCCTTAGTGAAAGTCAAGGGATTTATTTTACCCTATCTTTTCAGAGCTTGTAACATCAGCATTCAATCCAAATTCCATTTTTAATCCTTTGTATCTGATCTGCAGGTTGTTCATCACGGCCGATGCTTCATGATTGCAAAAACAAAACAATCATAATATCTTTCCACATTATCAATAATTGGTGAAAGATTTAATAATAAATGTGAGAAATTGTTAATGACCGACTTCCTCCTTGAACTGTTTTCCGAAGAAATTCCGGCGCGGATGCAGGCTGGCGCGCTTGAACAGCTACGGACTAAACTGGAGGCCGGACTTCGTGAAGCGAGGTTGAATCACGGCGAAATAAAAGGGTATGTGACGCCGCGGAGGCTGGCCGTATGGGTACGGGATCTGCCGTCGCATCAGCCCGATCAGCTGATTGAACGTAAGGGCCCGAAAACGTCCGCTCCTGCTAGCGCGATCGACGGGTTCTGCACGTCGACGGGACTGGCCCGCCCTCAATTGCAGATGCGTGGGGAAGGAAAGGATGCGACTTATTACGCAGTAAGCGAGCAAAAGGGGCGCCCAGCCCTGTCCGCGCTTCCGGAAATCATCCTATCGATACTGAACGGTTTCCACTGGCCGAAATCCATGCGCTGGGGAAGCGGCGAATCTGCGTGGGTGAGGCCGATGCGTTCTATTTTATGCCTGTTCGGTGAGGAAGTGGTGCCGGTGACATGGGGGGACATCAAAGCGGGAAACAGCACGCAGGGGCATCGGTTCATGGCGTCGGAACCGGTAACCGTAAACCAGCCGCAGGATTATGAGACCGTACTTCAAAACGCATGGGTGATTGCCGATGCGGATAAACGCAAGGCAGGGATTCTTGAACAGGCGGAAGCACTGGCCGCCGCGCAGGGATTTACATTGAGACCGGACGAAAAACTGCTGGAAGAAGTCACGGGACTCGTGGAATATCCCGTGCCATTGATGGGAACGTTCGACGAGGCGTATCTTCGCCTGCCGCCGGAAGTGCTGGTACTGGAGATGCGCTATCACCAGAAATATTTCGCCGTGCTGGATGCCGGCGGGCTCGTCACCAACCGCTTTATCACCCTTGCAAATATAAAAGCGAAGGATGAGGGTGCGCAGATTACGGCGGGAAATGAGCGCGTGATTCGCGCCCGTCTGGAAGACGGGGCGTTTTATTATGAGCAAGACCGGAAAAAACCCCTGGACGCGTGGGCGGAGGGTTTGCAATCCATGCTGTTTCACAAACAGCTCGGGGCGTTAAGCGAAAAAGTGACGCGTATCTCGGCATTGAGCCGTTATATCAGCGTATTCGTTCCCCATGCCGACCCGGCGACGGTGGAGCGGGCCGCTCTTCTTTGCAAAGCGGATCTGACGACGGGAATGGTAGGCGAATTTCCTGAACTGCAAGGGGTGATGGGGCGCTATTACGCGATTGCACAGGGAGAATCCGCCGCCGTGGCCGATGCGGTGCGCGATCATTACAAACCCGCCGGTCAGGGAGACGCATTGCCGGAGTCGACCGCCGCGGTGGTCGTCGCGCTCGCCGATAAATGGGACACCTTAAGCGGCCTGTTCGCCGCCGGCGAAATCCCGACCGGATCGAAAGACCCGTTCGCGCTGCGACGCTCGGCACTCGGTATTCTACGGATCATACGGGCGCATGCGCTTCGCCTGCCGCTGAAACATACGATCGAACACGCGCTTCGCCCCTTTGCGACGGGTTTCGACCTCACAGGTCAGCAGACGGCTTCCCGCATCCATGAATTCATGATGGAAAGACTGAAAGCGGCGCTGAGGGAGGAGGGAATGCGCTACGATCTGATAGACGCCGCCTTCTCAGGCAGTCATGACGACGACGTGATGAAGATCATGGCCCGGCTGAACGCCCTGCAGGCGTTTCTCGCCACCGAAGACGGGGGACACGTGCTTGCGGCGTACAAGCGCGCATCCAACATTCTGAAAAAGGAAAAAGCGAAAGATGCACAAAGCTATGACGGCGCTTACGACCGCGAGCTGATCATCCTGGAAATGGAACGCGATGGAAAAACGTACGAACGTGATCTGGTCCGTACCCTGGCGGATCTGCATACCGCGATGAAAACGCCGCTGCATAAGGAAGATTTCGCTGAGGTGATGCGCCTGTTCGGCACCCTCCGTCTACCGCTGGATGCGTTTTTCACCCACGTGATGGTCAACGACGAAAATCCGGCGATCCGTAGCAACCGCCTGCGGATTTTGGCGGCCGTGCGAGCCATTATCCATGAAATCGCCGATTTTTCCGCGATTGAAGGATAAAAAAGATCGAAAATTGATAATAGCCCTTGAAACGGCGCTATCTAACCATATATGGCTGTGCACAGTTGCACCTGCCCAAGTGTCAGGTGAAGAAATATAATCAGTCAATTCAAGTATAGTTAAAGGAGCATTTTCTATGAGCAATATCAAACCGTTGCATGACCGTGTGGTCGTCAAGCGCCTGGAAGAGGAAGAGCGCACCCAGGGTGGCATCATCATTCCGGACAGTGCGAAAGAAAAACCGCAGCGTGGCGAAATCGTCGCAGTAGGCGCCGGTGCACGTGGCGATAACGGCAATATCATCGCGCTGGAAGTCAAAGTGGGCGACATCATCCTGTTCGGCAAATGGTCTGGAACCGAAGTCAAGCTGAACGGAGAGGAACTGCTGGTGATGAAAGAATCCGACGTCATCGCGATCCTGACCGGCGAAGCGGCCGCCAAGAAAAAAGCGGCATAACACATAACCTATTTCAAGGAGTAATACGAATGGCAAAAGAAATTAAATTCGGTACCGATGCACGCGCTCTGGTACTGCAAGGAGTCGACATCCTGGCGGATGCGGTGAAAGTGACGCTCGGGCCCAAAGGACGCAACGTTGTGCTCGATAAATCCTACGGCGCGCCACGCGTGACGAAGGACGGAGTCAGCGTCGCCAAGGAAATCACCCTGGCCAACAAGTTCCAGAACATGGGCGCGCAGATGCTGCGCGAAGTAGCGAGCAAAACCGCTTCCACCGCCGGTGACGGTACGACCACGGCGACCGTACTCGCTCAGGCGATCGTCCGTGAAGGATCGAAAGCGGTAGCTGCCGGCCTCAACCCGATGGATCTGAAACGCGGCATCGACAAAGCGGTCGAAACGGTAGTTGCGGAGATCAAGAAGAAAAGTAAGATCGTCGGCGACAATTTCGACGAAATCGCGCAGGTAGGCACCATTTCCGCCAACGGTGATCGTCAGATCGGTGAGAAAATCGCCGAAGCCATGAAAAAAGTCGGCAAGGAAGGCGTCATCACCGTCGAAGAAGCGAAAGGTCTGGAGTTTGAACTGGACGTCGTGGAAGGCATGATGTTCGACCGCGGGTACCTCTCCCCGTATTTCGTGACGAACTCCGACAAAATGACGGTGGAACTGGACAGCCCGTACATCCTGCTGTTTGAAAAGAAACTCTCCGGCCTGCAGCAGATGCTGCCGTTGCTGGAAGCGGTGGTGCAGTCTCAACGTCCGTTGTTGATCATCGCCGAAGACGTCGAAGGCGAAGCGCTGGCGACCCTGGTGGTCAACAAGCTGCGTGGCGGTCTGAAAGTCGCCGCCGTGAAAGCGCCCGGCTTCGGTGATCGCCGTAAATCCATGCTGGAAGACATCGCTATCCTGACCGGTGGTGAAGTCATCAGCGAAGATCTCGGCATCAAGCTGGAAAACGTCGGCGTCAACATGCTCGGCCGTGCGAAGAAAATCACCATCACCAAGGAAGAAACCACGATCGTGGACGGTGCGGGTGAGAAAGTGCAGATCGAAGCACGTTGCGGCCAGATCCGTAACCAGATCGAAGACACCAGCTCCGATTACGACCGCGAAAAACTCCAGGAACGTCTTGCGAAACTTTCCGGCGGCGTCGCTGTCCTGAAAGTGGGCGGCAACACGGAAGTGGAAGTGAAAGAGCGTAAGGACCGTGTCGATGACGCACTGCACGCCACTCGCGCTGCTGTGGAAGAGGGGATCGTGCCCGGCGGTGGTTGTACGCTGCTGTATTGCTCGAAACTGCTTGAAAATATCAGCACTGAAAACGATGACCAGAAAGCGGGCGTCAACATCGTACGTCGCGCATTGCAGGCACCAATCCGCCAGATCGTGGAAAATGCGGGGCTGGACGGTGCGGTGGTTGCCGGCAAGCTGCTGGAAAGCTCTGACACCAATTACGGGTTCGATGCACAGAAGCTGGAATATTGCGACATGATCAAATCCGGGATCGTCGATCCGACCAAAGTGGTGCGCACTGCCCTGCAGGACGCCGCATCGGTCGCCGGTCTGCTGATTACGACGGAAGCGCTGATCGCCGACAAGCCGGAAGAAAACACCGGCGGCGGTGCACATGCACATGCCGGTGGTGGCATGGGCGGCATGGGTGGAATGGATTTCTAATCTTTTTACCTATGATAAAAATGAAGGGCAGGTGCTGTTTGCACCTGCCCTTTTTATATTTGCGATTCCTATTGTCATGCCGTTGATAAATAAAAACTTTATTGTAACAGGGTTGTCTTCTTCACCACCGCTCAAAAAGCGCCTTATTATAAAAGGAAATTATGGTCGACATTTCGCATGAGACGCTCGAAGAAATGCATATCAGGCTGCGGCGTGTAATCCGTGCCGCCGAACTGAAACTTTATGACGAAAGTTATGCGTTCGCCGAATTCCCACTGGATCAATTCCCCGGTCGAATAGACCCTCGTGCTTTAGCCGTTATCCGTGACGATGAAGTCTGGAGCCAGTTGATCCCGAATTTCACCGGGTCTCATCAATCGTTCGCGGTTTTTCGGTTTCATTTTCCAGCAATGATGGACAATAGCGGTTTTGTGGGCTGGCTGGCAACGCATCTTAAACAGCGTTTCGACACCGGCATTTTTGTGGTGTGCGGACAAAACAGTGGGCGCGGCGGTATTTTTGACTATTGGGGTTGCCCTTGGGGTCTGGCGGAAGAAGTCATCCTTGAAATCCGGTTGCTTGCCGGAATGTCAACCGATGGTGGAATTGAAACATAAGCATGATTTCGAAAACGGTCTTAAAACCCCTGCGGCCCTCTCGCCATGGCGGCGGCACCGGTTCGCGCCACTTCCACCACGCCGAGCGGGCGCATGATCTCGATAAACGTATTGATCTTGCTGGGCTTACCGGTGAGCTCGAAGATAAAGGATTCAATTGTGGCGTCCACCGAACGGGCGCGGAAGATATCGGCGATGCGCAACGCCTCCACCCGTTTTTCCCCCAGCCCTGAAATTTTGATCAGCGCCAACTCTCGCTGCACGAAGGCGCCTTCTGCCGTCAGGTCATGCACTTTATGCACCGGCACCATCCGTTCCAGCAGGCTCTTGATCTGGTGAATCACCTGTTCCGTGCCGCGGGTGACGATCGTGATGCGTGAGAGCGACGCGTCTTCATCCACTTCCGCCACGGTCAGGCTGGCGATATTGTATCCCCGGCTGGAAAACAGGCCGATGACCCGTCCCAGCACGCCGAATTCATTATCCACCAGCACGGCGAGCGTATGCTCACGCAGCTCTGCCTGGGTTTCGGGAATGTCGTAGACGATATCTGGCATGGCGCTTCCATTAAGAATAGGGTTTATTTATGACGCAAGATAACGGCGGATGCAAGGCGCAAGGCAAGGAACGGGACGGGCCGGTTCAGTGATGCGTGTCGACGCGCGTCGCAGCTCTCGATACGATCCATCCATACGCCGTTCAAACGATGAAGCGCCCGCAGGTAAGCGCTTGCACCTGCCGGAAGGGTGAATCTGGTCAGACCACCTTTCAGTAACCCTTCCAGTTCGCCGTATCTCTGCTGTTTCGCAAAAGAGCGGCACAGGGCGATATGGGCCTGCATGTATCCCTCTGCCGCATAAATTTCCAGCGCATCTGCTTCACCGGCAGTTTTAGCGAGCAACCGGTAATAGAGGGACAATACCTGCTTCAGATATTTACTGTCGTACGGCATGCTGATCTGCTCCGCGAGCGCTTCGATCAACCCATGGTAATCGGCGGGCAAAAGGGGAGAAGACAGAATGAAAGGTCCGACCATTTCCAGCGTAGGATGGCGGTGCGTCCCTGTTCGATACGTCAGATCGATTTCCTCCTGCCACCATTTAAGCTTAACCAGCCCTGCCATTTCTTCCGAAACGGAGGCGGGAACGCGCAGCAATTCATAGGCTACCGCCTGCAGGGCCCACAGATGAGGCCGGGTTTCGGAAGCGGCGAACAGGGAACAGAGATAACGTTCATAATCATGCAGCCGCACCAGTGTGCCGAGTTCCCGCATCAGGCGGCATGGGCGCTGAAATCTTCCCCGATCACGTCCAGGAACGCCTGCTCCAGCGTCACGGCAGGATGAGCGGCTTTGAATTCCGACGTGGTGCCGATGAATTTGAACGCGGTGTCATGGATAATGGCGATACGGTCACAGATTTCGTCGATATCCGCCAGGATATGCGAGCTGAAAAAGACGGTGCGGCCTTCGTCGCGCGCGAACCGCAGGCGCGCTTTCAACTGAATCCGGGCCTTGGGGTCGAGTCCGCTCATCGGTTCGTCGAGAATCACCAGTTTCGTGCCCACCATCAACGTAGCGATCAGGCCGATTTTCTGGCCCATGCCCTTGGAATAGGAAGAAACGCGCTTGTTCAATACGTCCGGGTCAAGACCGAGCAGCGCCGCCTGACGCCGTGCCAGTTCATGATCGTAAGGCGCGTTGTAATACGAATGCGCAAGGGAGAGAATTTCCCTGCCCGTTAAAAACCGCGAAGGCTGGAATTTCTCCGGCAGATAGGCCAGATGCCGCTTGGCGCGGACATGCCGCCAGGAATCCCCGAAAATGTTCACTTCCCCGCCGTCCGCGTCGATCAGGCCGAGGATGATCTTGATGAGGGTCGTCTTGCCGATACCATTCAGGCCGATCAGGCCGAAAATTTCTCCCTCCCGCAGTTCCAGCGAGACGTTGTCAAGCACGGCGCGGCCGTCGAACGATTTGGAAATGGATTGGACGGAAAGCGGTATGGCCATAATGATGATTTCAATATCAAGTAAAGGGCAATGTCAATGAAATGCGTAAACAGCGGGTTTACGGTTGCGGGACTTTAAGGTGGGAGATTACTCCCATAACCTCCGTTATCTTAGCCTTTCATTAAACAAATAATGGCAGGCTGACGAAATGATCTCCGAATATGAAGCATTCATGCAGCAGCGCGAGAGGGAGCGGGAAGTGCAGCTTCCGCCCGAACCGGAAAGCGCGACATATTCCCTGATGCCGCCGCAGTCGACCTATGCGTTACCCGAATCCCCGTCGATATTATCCGAAACGGTCGTTCCGGCTACCGTAGGTGACTATCTCTCGACGGCGCTGTCCGAATATATCGACCCGTCGCTTCATTCCGGACTGCTGACCGGCGAGCATGAAAGCCTGATTCCGCTGGATGTCGGCAAAGCGGCGCCCGCGGCCAAGACGCAGAAAATGCGTATTGGAGACAAGCTCGTCTCCATGGGGCTGATTTCCAAGGATCAGCTGGGCGTGGCCCTGCAGGAACAGAAGCGTAACAAGATTTTGCTCGGCCAGATCCTCGTGGATTTCGGCTTCATCACGGAAAGCGCGCTGGCCGAAGTGCTGGCGGAGACGACCGGCACGGAGCGGTTCGACATCAAGAAAACGATGTTCGATCCAACCGTCATCAAGATGATTCCGAAAGAAGTGGCGATGCGCTACCGCATCATCCCCATTTCGCTGGAGCGGAACGAACTGAAGCTCGCCATGGCGGATGTCTATGACGTACTGGCGCTGGACGCCGTGCGCCGCCATATGCCCAAAGGGGTCAATCTCAAACCGCTTTATTCCACCGATACGGAAATACAGGACCTCGCCAACCGGTATTATGATTATGAAATTTCGGTGGACGGCATCCTGCGCGAGATCGAAACCGGCATCCGCGAACGCAACACGAACATCCTCGACGGCAATCAGGACGGCTACGTCAATCCGACCGTACGGCTGGTCAACGCGCTGCTCATCGACGCGGTGAAACAGGGTGCCTCGGATCTCCATTTCGAACCGGAAGGCACGTTCCTGCGCCTGCGCTACCGGATCGACGGGCAGCTGGTGCAGGTGCGCACCTTCCACCGGGATTACTGGTCGGCCATCGCGGTGCGCATCAAGATCATGTCGGGCATGAACATCGCGGAGACGCGCCTGCCGCAGGACGGGCGAGTGACGTTCAACGCGCTGGGAAGGGAGGTGGATTTCCGGGTGGCGACGCAGCCGACCGTCTACGGTGAAAACATCGTGATGCGTCTGCTCGACAAATCCAAATCCATCGTGCCGCTCGACATGCTGGGATTCAACGACCATAACCTGACCCTGATCAAACGGCTGCTCAAGCGTCCGGAAGGCATCATCATCGTCACCGGTCCGACGGGGAGCGGGAAGACGACGACGCTGTATTCCATCCTGAACTACATCAACTCGATCGACGTCAACATCATGACGCTGGAAGACCCGGTGGAATATGAACTGCCGCTGATCCGCCAGACCTTCGTGAAAGAAGGGGTGATGTCGTTTTCCAGCGGCATCAAGTCCCTGATGCGGCAGGATCCCGACATCATCTTCATCGGAGAGGTGCGGGACGAGGAAACGGCGCTGAACGCGGTACGCGCCGCGCTGACCGGTCACCAGGTGTTCACCACGCTGCACACCAACGATGCGCTGGGGATCATCAACCGCCTCAACGATATCGGCGTGCCCTCCCACATGCTGGCCGGTTCGCTGATCTGCGGCGTGGCGCAGCGCCTGGCGCGTAAACTCTGCGTCGAATGCAAGCGCCCCCGCGTGGCGACGCCGGAAGAATGCCGCATCCTGCAGAAGCCCGCCTCCAACCCGCCCGAAGTGTATGAAGCGGTGGGTTGTGTCAATTGTAACCATAAAGGATATAAAGGGCGCGTGGCGATGGTGGAAATCATGCCGACCGACGCCGGGCTGGATGAGCTGATCACAACGGGGGCCACCCGCAACCAGATGCTGGAATACCTGCTGAACAAGGGCTTCGTTCCGATGATCGACGACGGTATCAGCAAAGTGCTCAACGGGGATATCGACGTGAAGGAACTGGTGGCCAGAGTCGATGTAACGGACAGGATGTAGAGAATTTATGAGCTATACGTTCAATTACAAGGCGGTGAATACCGGCGGTCGCTCCATCAGGGGCGAACTGATGGCCGACAATGAGCTCGACCTGGAAGCCAAACTCAAGGCGCTGGGACTGGATCTGGTGGATTCGCGCGAGGTTCAGGCGAAAAAACCCTCCATGTTTTCCAAGATCAAGCTGAAGGACATGATCGTGTTCTGCCTGCATATGGAACAGCTGGAACGGGCAGGGGTACCGCTGCACGAAGCGCTGGCCGACGCGCGGGACGCCACCGACTCCACCCGCCTGCACAACGTGCTCGCCAGCGTGTATGAAACCATCAAGAGCGGTGAGACGTTTTCGGAGGCGCTGGCCAAGCATCCCGCGGTATTCAGTGACGTGTTCATCGGCCTGATCGCGGCGGGTGAGAAAACCGGGAACCTGCAGGAATCGTTCCATAACCTGAGCGAGCATATGAAATGGGCTTCCGAGCTGCAGCGCAAGGTCAAGAAGGCGATGACGTATCCGATCATCCTCACCGTAGTGCTCTCCGGCGTCATCGGCATCCTGATGCTGTTCGTCGTGCCGAAAATGGTGGATTTCATTATCAACCAGGGCTTCGCGATTCCCATCCATACCCGTGCGCTGATCGCGTTTTCCAAATTTTTTGGAAGCTATTGGTACCTGATTTTCTCCGTTCCCGTTGCGCTCGCCATGCTCGTGTTCACCTTCTATAAAATGTCGGAACCGTTCGCCTACCGGTTCGACCGTCTCATGCTGAAGACGCCGGTGTTCGGCAAGGTCATCAACAAGATCAACATGGCACGGTTCACGCACTTCTTCGCGGTGATGTTCAACAGCGGGATCGATATCCTGGATTCGCTGGTGGCCGGGCGCAAGGTGGTCAGCAACCGCGTGCTGAAAGAAGCGATCGACCTGGTGCACCGCAGTGTCATGGATGGTAACCGCCTGACGGATTCGATCAAGATGTCCAGCCAGTTCCCGAATTTAGTGGTACGGATGTTCAAAATAGGGGAGGATAGCGGTAATCTGGGAGAAGCGCTTGACAACATTAACTATTTTTACAAACGTGAAGTGAACGACGCGGTGGACGGCATGATCGCGCTGATCCAGCCGATCATGACGGTCGTGCTCGGCGCCATCATCTTCTGGGTAATTGCGGCGGTGTTCGGACCGCTCTATGATTCCTTCAGCAAAATGAAATTATAGGAGACCGGTTCAAGGGAAAAGATGAGTAAGCCGCAGCGTAACAAACCTCTGAAGCCTCCGAAATCGGCGAAGCTTTCCGGGAAGTCCCGTAAGGCGAAGGGAGAGTTCGTCTTTTTCATCGGTGATGAAGGGGCGATCCTGTGCTACAACGAGGGTGGAGAGGTCAAGCGGCGCCTGTTCTCCCCCGCCGCCGATGCCAAGCCCACCGAGACTCTGAAGGAACTGCTGGCGGAATACCCTGCGGCACCCATTTCCATCCTGGTCGATATGGTGGAACAGTCCTACGTACGCCACACCCTTCCTCCGGTCTCCGCTCTCGGCGTCAACAAGATCATCCAGCGGCGCCTGAGCCGGGATTTCTCGGCGGACGATTTGAAAGGCGCCATTTCCCTCGGTCGGGAAAAATCAGGAAGGAAAGACTGGAATTTCCTGCTTATTTCGCTCAGCTACAAGGACCATCTGCGTGACTGGTGCGAACTGGTTTATGATCTGCCGAACCGTTTCAAGGGAGTATATCTCGCACCTGTGGAAAGCGAAGGGATCATCTCCATGCTGCATCGGGCGCTCGGCGACGGAGATGCGGGCAGCGCGAAAAAGAAAACTTCTTTTTCCCTGCCGGTGTTCGGTAAGGCCAAGAAATCCGATGATAATGGCGCGACGCATTGGGATATCCTGGTGGTGCATAACAAAACGGGCGGTTTTCGCCAGGTGGTGCTGAAAAACAACAGCCTGGTGTTCACGCGCATGGCGCAGTCGGCAGGCGACGAGAAGCCGGTGGTGTTGGCGGGCAACATCGAACAAGAAATACGCAACACCATCGAATATCTGAAGCGTCTTTCCTTCAACGAAACCTCGGAACTGACCATTCTCAGCATCGTAGGGCAGGACATCAAGGAACATTTGAGCACCGAGAGTTTCAGCGCCCATTACAGCGACGTGTTCACGCCGCATGAAGCAGCGGAACTGCTCGGACTGGAACAGTCGGTTCTCTCAGGTGACCGTTATACCGACGTACTGCTGGCCAGCGCGTTCCTGAAAATCAAAAAGAAACGCCTGCGGCTGCTGCCGACCTATACGAAAAAAACCGAAGCCTGCTATAGTCAGATCAAAGCGGTACAGCTGGGGGGAGGGGTAGCGCTTCTGAGCCTGTGCGCTTTGAGTTTCATGAACCTGTTCGCGTTGATAAACGCACAAACGCAATTGAGCGATATTGCCGCGAAGGAAAAGCCGCTGGTCGCCCGCGTCAACGAATTCGAAGAGAAAGCCAAAACGTTCAAGGTAGATCCTTTCGTGGTGGATTCCCTGATCAAGACGCACGACATCATTTCAGCGTCCGCGCCTGATTTCAGGGTGATCGTTAAAAAACTTCTGCCTCTCATCGATGAAAACACCACGTTGCAGAACTTCGAATGGAGTATTCCTGACCTGAACGCCAATCCCCAGTCCGCAAACGCGCCGGGTGGTAACGTTCCTGTCGCTGCAGGTGCCAAGGTAGGGGGCAGCACGACGCAGGCTCAAACCAAATCGGTCCTGCAGATGGAACTCCTGCCCGCGGCAGCCGATAGTCAAAGCCCGGCCGAACAATCCGAAGCCATGATCGCCGGGCTCAAAAAAATATTCGAAGGATATACCGTCGAATTGACGGGACCCGGGGCGCCGGGATCGCAGGGAGGCGACGAATTGACGATTAATTTCGAAGCGGAGAAATTATTGAGCGCCGCTGCCCTGAACCGTAAAATCACTCTGGGCGTGACGATTACGGGAAGCGAGGCGGCCGCGGCAACCGCCGCTCCCGCGCCACCGGCCAAAGCGGGGCAGCCATGACCAAGCTTCAGCATCTCAAACGTAAATTGATACGCATCCTGATGATATTTGCGGCTGTCTTGGCGGCAATGGCTGTCGTGAGCTACGTCTCTTCCGACTACGCGGCGAAAAAGGGCGTGCAGGTCAGGCAGGAACAAAGCAACATCAATGTCTACCATTCACGCATTGAACAGCTTGAACAGAAATTCAATATCTACGAAACCTCTTTTTCCGCCTATACCGAGTTGGATAAAAAGCTGAAAGAGGGCCGTTTCAAGCTGGATACGGCGGAGGTGAAAAAAATACTCAACCGGCTCCGGCAACAGCATCGTATCGCCAATCTGACATTACAGATGACGCCGCAGAACCGCTATGGGCAGGAAGATCCTTCCAGCGTAGGCGTGGAACCGGTGTTTCGTGAAGTGACGTTGTCGCTTTCCGCCTTAAGCGACCTGCATATCTACGCGTTCCTGCAGGATCTGGAGCGGAGCATGCCGGGATACATGCATTTCACCAAAGCCACGGTGACCCGTATCCGTCCGCTTTCGGACGATATTCTGCGGGAGGTCAGCGTAGGTTCCACCCCGGCGCTGGTCAGTGGCAACATCACGTTCGTATGGCTCGGAATCACTCAGAAAAAATCTTCCGCTACCGAAGGGAAGGGCACACATGCGATGCCGTAACCCTCTTTTCCTGATCATGATGACGGGTGCGCTCCTGTGGACGATGCAGACGGAGGCGAGAGATCGCTATGCCGAACTAGGATCGGCTAAAAGGGAAGGAGACGGTTCAGCAGTACGGAGCCGGCCGTCGGTCGAACCCTCCCCTGTTACGGAGCCGGTGTTCCCGCATGAAGAAGGTGTCTATTCTTACGGTGATGAATCCGCCTCCCTGTTCTTCAATCCCAAAGCGCTGGACAATTACCTGAAAGTGATCCGGCTTTTTGAGGAAAACGGTTCGTCGGCTTCGTCAAGAATAAATCCGGCGGATATCAAGGACAAGGCGCTGCAGGCGATCATCCAGCGGATCGACAAAGGCCCGACCCAGAAACCGGAACCGATCATTTATCCGTATTATCATCTGGGATCGATTCTCTTCCACGCCCGTAACAGCTGGGCGTTGACGATCAACGGCATCGTCATTACCGAAAAAACCAATAAAGCCGATAATGAATTATACGCGACCTCGGTGCAGCCTAACCGCGCCACGTTCATCTGGAAACCGCAGGACAGACGGCTGGTACAGGATCTGACGCTGCACGCCCGGGATGCCTCGCAGAAACGGGATAAAACGCTCGATCACCGCAAGGTGAGACGCCTGTTCGGCCAGCCGCTCGTCAACGGCAACGGAAGCATCTCCTTTGCGCTGGAGCCGAACCAGCTGTTCTATAGTGAGTTTTTAACCGTCTATGAAGGCGGCAGTGAAGGAATCATTCCGCCGCCGCCACTGCAAAAAACGGTGGGTGTGCCGGGGTCTCCCGTCGCTCCGATAGCCCCGGTCGCCGCAATCGCGCAGGTTCCCGCGGCGGTGGCCCCGGTGGGCACGAAACTGAAAAAGCGTAATGCGCTCAACAGCTTCAGCACTCCTGACGAAGTGGTTCCCGCCGCCGCCCCTCCGGTTCCCGTTAAGGCCGCTACTGCTCCGGCTGCTGCGACGCAGGCTCCGGCTGCCGCCGCTCCTGTTTCACCGAACCTGGCACGGGCGCCGTTCGCTCCGGTTGCGGTTCCGGCGGCGTCCACGCTCGCTCCCATAACGGCGGCGAGCCCGGCTGTTCCCGCGGTGATGATCGCTCCCGGCTCGATTACCGGAAACGCATCCGTTCCTTCCGCCAAGCGCAGCAGTAATGAAATCCCGCTGGAAGAACTGCCGAGCATCGACACGATCGCTCCTTGAAATGCACAGGTGCAGGTCGCTTTCGATAAAAGCGCTGTCATTTTTTTAACGACAGTCGTCTTATCCGAGCAAAAACGTTCCGTTTTTTTAGAATGGCTAGAGGGGCCACGCCATTCGGTCATGCGCTCCGTGTTCGCCCATGCGCAGCGTCGGCCGGGAACCGCCGGTCTGGCGAAGGGGATGGTTCAGCACATGCAGGGCGAACATCTGCTCCAGCCATAATTCCCGGTTCATCGGGCGGCGCGCTTTGAGCGTGTGGAGGGAGTCGAATTTGAGATGCTCCTGCTGCGCGTTAAAATCCTCGATAGCCGCGAACTGGCCGCACCAGCGGTTACGGAACAGCGAGCCGATGCGTTCCGGGCTGCCGTGCGTATCGTCGAAATAATGGAGGACGACCGGCAGCATATGTTCGACATCCGTGTGATAGAGCGTGAAGCTGGCGAACGTGGAGGAATACAGGTCCAGATCGTTGGCGATGAATCCGATAGGGCTCTGTGGCGAGAGGCCCGCCATGTAGGAAGGCAGGGTTTCCCGAATATCACCCCACACCATATGGGCGTTCGGAGGCAGCGCCGCCTCCAGTGCCGCCCGGTCCACGCAGGCGAAATCTCCTTCCGTCCAGATTTCTGGATGGTCGCGCCGGTCCTGCAGCGCCGGTAATCCGCCGCCGGTATCGAATCCGAAAATGTCGAAGGCGATATCCGTTTCTTCCGTAACCATGGCCGCCACTTCACACAGGTTCCGCAGCCCCAGTCCCTCCGCCACGCCGAATTCGATGGCGGTGAGGCGGCGGATACCGCAGAAACGTGCCATATCCGCCGCGGCAAGCAATCCGAAAGCGTAATGCGGTCTTCCCACCAGGTCATAGCGGATTTTTTCCCGCAGGCTGCCATGTGATCCGGCGTGAGCGCGGGCTTCCAGCAACGGGCCGGGATAGAGCTGGTCGAGCGGCGTCATGAGGGCTGCCACAGGGTGGAATGATGAATCGCGTCGCTTTCCCGCGGATCGGTGCTGTAATAATAAAACGCGATGGATTTACGCGTCATCGTCTCCGGACAGGCGAGGGGATGCGGATGGCCGTGATACGACGTACTGTCGGTGTTGAAAATCACGCAGCGATTGGCGATGGGCAGGATTTTCTCTACCGCACGGCTCATATCCTTGCTCCACAACTCGATATGGCCGCCATACTCTTCCCGCCAGTCCTCATTGAGATACAGCAGGACGTTGATCTTGCGGTAAAGCCGCAGTTTTTCAAGATAATTGAAATCCGCATGCACCTTCAGCATGCCGCCGGGTAGAATCTGGTGCAGCCCGCCTCCGTGATAATGCGGGTCGGGAATCAGCCCGTCGATACCGGTCAGCGTTTCGAGAAAATGAATCATGGGATAGGAATTGAAGGCATGAAGCACGCTGAAGATAAACGGGTTCGCCCCCTCCAGGTTGCGGATATGCCCGAGCCCCTGTTTTTTCGGCTGGTGGGTGGTATCCCCCGCCTGCCAGTCGAACCAACAGGGCGCGTCGGGGGCGGGGAACAGGTCGATGAAATGCCGCAGCGCGTCGACCGGCAGGAAGTTGTCGATCACCGCATGAGGGAACGGGTCGGCATTGCGGTAGGCGATGTTGCGCTCAAGCGCGATTTTCTGCAGATGATCGTCGTCGAAGACGAAGGAATCCGGCGATGACGGGGTTGATTTAAGAAATGAGAGCATCGGCATCCATTCCCCGCTTTATACGTTGAAACGGAAATGGAAGATATCCCCGTCCGCCACCGGATATTCCTTGCCTTCCAGCCGTAACTTGCCCGTGTCTTTCGCCCCCTGTTCCCCGTTACACGCGATATAATCACCGTAGGCGACGGTTTCGGCGCGGATGAACCCTTTTTCGAAATCCGTATGAATCACGCCCGCCGCTACCGGCGCCTTGGCGCCCTTATGCACCGTCCATGCCCGCGCTTCCTTGGGGCCTACCGTAAAGAACGTCAGCAGGTCCAGCAGGCGGTACCCCTCCGCGATGATATGGGTGAGACCCGTTTGTTCCAGTCCCAGCGAGGCGAGGAAATCCGTTTTTTCTTCCGCGGATTCCAGCGCGGCGATTTCCGCTTCTATCTTCGCGGAAATCACCACGGAACGCATGTGATGCCGCTGCGCATAATCGCTCACCTCATCACTCAGGCGGTTGCCGGTCGCGGCGGCTTCCTCTTCCACGTTACAGACGATCATCACCGGCTTGGTGGTCAGCATGTTGAGCATCTTTACCAGACGGCGGCTCTCCGCATCCTTCGCTTCCACTGCCAGCGCCAGCAGCGGCTTGCCTTCCGCCGCCAGCGCCAAGCCGCTCTCCACCAGCGGCATGAGCGCGATCGCCTCCTTATCATTGCCGCGTACCCTTTTTTCAAGGGAGAGCTTACGCTTTTCCAGCGATTCCAGATCGGCGAGGATCAGTTCGGTCTGGATGATCTCGAAATCCCGCATCGGGTTGACCGATCCTTCCACATGCGTCACGTCGTCGTCGATGAAACAGCGCAGCACGTAGACGATCGCGTCCACCTCACGGATATGGGAGAGGAACTGGTTGCCGAGTCCTTCACCCTTGCTGGCGCCGCGCACCAGCCCGGCGATATCGACGAATTCCAGCTGTGTGGGAATAACGGTCGCCGACTTCGCCATGCCTGCCAGCGTCTGCAGGCGCACGTCCGGTACGGCCACGCGCCCGATATTCGGCTCGATCGTGCAGAAAGGATAATTCGCCGCCTCCGCCTGCTGCTGCGAAACCAATGCGTTGAACAACGTGGATTTCCCTACGTTTGGAAGTCCGACAATACCGCAACTGAAACCCATTTTCTCCGATCCCGCCTTCATGTGATGCTTGCAGAACGTTTCTTAGCACAACAGGAGAAGTATCGGCTAGTCGAAAGTAGATGCCGCTAATCCTTATACAGTTGTGGAAACTGCTTTTTAAGCACGCTGACTTTCGGCGCGTCGTTTATCATGATGTAAGGATCGTAAGGATGAAGCGTGGCATAATTCTGGTGATAATCTTCCGCCGGATAAAACTTCGTCAATGACTCTATATCGGTGACAACGGGCTGCCTGAAATGCCCGGATGCATTCAGCGCGGCGATCTTTTTTTCCACCGTTTCGCGTTGTTCGGGTGAACCGGTAAATACCGTGGAGCGATATTGCGTACCGTGGTCGGGTCCCTGATAATTCAGTTCCGTAGGATTATGGGCTACCGTGAAATAAATATCGAGTAACGTATCGAGACCGATCCTGGCTGGATCATAGGCGACATCGACGGATTCCGCGTGACCCGTACTGCCGGTACTGACGATTTCATACTTCGCGTTCTGTTCAGTCCCTCCCGCATACCCCGCCACCGCGCTGTCTACCCCTTTCGTATGCTGAAACACCGCCTGCATCCCCCAGAAACATCCGCCTGCGAACACGATGTGCTGAGACGGCGCTTCTGAATGGGGAGCAGGTTTTTCAATTTCTTCCGATGCCATGCAGGGAAAAGCTGAAAGCGTGATCGCACTGATGAAAAATCCGAATAACGCGTTTCTGGTGTTTGTTCGCATACTGTAACTCCCGTACTGAAGAAAAAGAACCTACAATAGGATTCGCCTGCCTTCAGCCATTCGTTACATCCGCTTATTCACGACATGGAAAACATCGTATTCCATCAACAAAGGAAGAAAAGTTATTTCGCGGACAATTTCTGCACATGCTTCATATGATCCTTAAGCGTCGGCAAGGTATTGCCGGCAAACGTTTTCAAGGCCTTGTCATCCCCATGCTGGGAATAATCCGTGAAGAGACTGACCGCTTCCTTGTGGGCGTCTTTTTGAAGCGCGATATAACGGGTATCGAACTCTTTTCCGTTCACAGACGCCAGTGAATCCAGATCTTTCTGATGTTTTTCGTCCAGTTTGGCTGCAGGCGTTGCTTTGGAAGGAGAACTGCTCAACGCCTTTTTAAGCGCGGCCGTACTTTTGGTATGATCGGTGATCATGCGCGCGGCGAATTCCTTTACCTCCGCATTTTTCGATTTACCCTGCGCCAGTTTACTGGTGTTGATTTCAAACTGGTCGGCGATGGAAGCGTGGGTAACGAAATCCTGCGCGGAAGAAACTTTTGCAGCCTGGGCAGCAAATGCCAGCGTGACGATGCCGAGCATACCTGCCGTAATGGCGATGTTACGAATGATCATGATTTTTGTCCTTTAGGGTTCTGTGAAATGTAAATGGTGGAATAGATAACTATCTGGGATTAAATGTATTCAGGATTTTTCGCCGGTTTCAACGTTGAAGTGCGAAACAACACGATTATTTTCAATAATTTTCTGGCCGCCCTTTTGATCACTATCGGTATGGGTGCGTTTACTTTTGTGGTCCTGATTACTATAAGACCGTTCTGTATCGGAATACGAAGGTTGTCGAGGAGTAACCATAAAAAATCCTTTTAATGAAGGCGATAAGCGATAATGAAAGTCCTGCATTCAGTAGAATACTGTTTCTATGTCTATACGATTCAATATCAGGCTGCCATAAGGAACTCGAAAATTCATGTAAACCCTGTATAAAGACGGTTATCTCCGGTAAAAATCCGCGCTCAGGTGTAACTCTTGACAGAGGCTAGCACGAAATAATGCATGTGCAGAATGACGGATACTCATTTACGTGAAACATTTCTATTCTTCCGATGTAATGCATAAGATTTAAACTTAAAGAGGTTATAGCATGTCTGTGAATTCACTCCCGCACTCGAAAAATGAACCTGCCTACGCTTCATCTTCTCCTGGCTTTCTAAAATTTCTGATTCTCGGCCCGGTAAAACTGTTGATTGCATGGCCTGAGAAGATCGCCTCCCATTTTCTGTGGGCCGGGCCGCTTCTGGCCCGTCTGGTAACGGGATATGTCTTCATGCTCTCAGGATGGGGGAAGCTGAACAACCTGCCGCAGATCACCAAAAATTTTGTGGAATGGGGCATCCCTTTTCCTCAATTCCTCACCCCCCTGACCTCCGGAATCGAATATTTCGGCGGCATCTTCCTCATGCTCGGGTTTCTCACCCGCATCAGCGGCGGCGCTTTGGCGGTCGTGATGGCGGTCGCAATTCTGTCCGCGAAACTTGCCGATATCGACTCGCTTGAGACATTGTTCGGGTTTGAAGAGGCATCGTATTTCGTAATCTTTACGTGGTTCGCCGTTTGCGGAGCGGGGAAAGCGTCGGTTGATTATGTGCTGGTTCGGAACAATGGCGGTAAACATATATTGGCTCAAAAATGAGGACTAAAATGTACTTGGATTGTACAGAGGGGCTGATTAAAAGGTAAAAAAATCTTGCTTAATCGTTAATATAAAGCTAAGATGAATGCATACAAATAGGCAAAATTGCCCTTTTTTACCGTGGTAGATTTTTTTGCTAGTTACAACCTGCCTTCTGATCGTCCCGCTGCGCTTAAAGAAATTCTGAAAGGAGTTTCTCAAGAACGCCTAGCTAAGATCGAAGAGAAATATCCTGGTACCAAATCGATCGCCTATAAGCGTTTGACCCAGGAATTACTGAAGAGTGGTGTTTCATTGGAGCGTCAGGGAGTTATCCAACGGATGTTTCCAAACATTCTGAAGGATTCCCGAAAGATTGAGAAAGCAAGCAAGACCTACAAAGGTCGCGCTGCTAATTCCAATTTTCGCAAAAACTACACCTCTCGTGCTTCATCCTTCCGTGCTTCGTCTTTCTCTCATCAGCCTTACTTTTATGATGACAGAATGAGTTTCACTGAGCTTTACCTGTGGGCGGAAATTCTGCACCTTGACCCTCTTTTGGTCATGGCAACAGGCGATCCGCTCAGTGCATGGTTGATCGAAGAAATTTTTGAGCCTAACTTTGCTCAGGAGTCTCTTCAAGACATTCCCCAGGATCAGCAGGATTTCTCGGACTACAATCCTGATGTTCGCTATCAAGAAGGTGATTATCAATCCATCACTCAAGAGCAGTTCGACGACCAAAATCTCGAACAGTTTTTGGCTGAAACCGATGATCCCAATATCACTGACGCACAATTTGCCACAGATGTAATGGGAACTGAAGATCCTTTCTTAGGATTGGATTCTCTCGATAGCCAGCTTGCTACCGACACGGATCAACTCCAAGAAACATTTGATGATCCGCTTGCTGATTCGGCCACTGAGGAATCAGGGTTTGATTCTGATATTCCAACTTCGGAACCTTCAGAAGAAACATTTGATGATCCGCTTGATGAATCATCGGCTGATGTAGACGAAACAGAATCTCACGACTCCTAGTCGTTAGTTCCGTTTAGTCATCGCGAATAGATAAAGGGAGCCTATAGCTCCCTTTTTTTATGCGTATCAATGCGTCAGTGCAAAAGAGGGGGAGGGGGATGTGACATGCCGCGCGCTGAGCGCTTCCAATTGCGTCTTGGGTAGTTCTTGCGCTTGAGGAAGCGCTTTATGCTTCATGGCGAGTTCCATGATGCGCGCCGCCGTATGCTTCGCCCCTTCCCAGTCCAGATCCGCCAGTGCCGCACCGGTGGTGTGCGGTGAGGCATCCAGCGTTTTCGCCAGCAACGCGGGATCGGTTTTTTCCTGTTCGTTCAGCGGCTCCGCTCCGGCCATGCGGTAGATGATTTCCGCCCGTTTCAACTGCTCCGGTGTTTCGCGGGGCAGCAGGACAAAAGGACGGTGGGCCTGCATTAATTCGGAAGTGGTATTATACCCTCCACGGCAAAAAGCGGCGGCAGAGTCTACGATTTCCTGGCGAAACCTATCGGGATCAATGGGCCGTAATATCCGTATATGTTCACCGTCCGGCTGGGACGCCGCCAATGTTTTCAATGCCTGAAACTGCTCTTCCGGCATATTATCGCTGACATACAATTGCCACGGTTGACGCTGGAATTGCTCCGAATGGGCTCGCGCTGCGATGATGGTTTCAAAAAATGCTTGATCCTCAGGATAATATCCCCCTCCCGCAAAAGCGATCACCGCCCGATCGGCTTCGGGCGTATCACGTGTGGCAGGCAGTTCCTGCACGAACTGACCCATATATTCCACCGGCTTGGTAATGCGGTTCCATTCCGGATTGGAGTCCGCCAAGGTGGCAAACCGTTCATCGCCCCGAACTAGAATCTTGTCGAAATGATGGTGAATCCTGCCCAAGGTAGTAAGAGTATTTTCACTAAACATCAGGTCACGGCAAAGACCGATGATTTCTGGACGTTTTGAATCGGGTTCATCCCTTATTCCATATTCGTCTTTTACCGCTTTCATAAACGGGTCACGCCATTTCATCATAAACGGATAAAATTCGAACATGACGGCGTCCGGCTGGACCTGTTCCATGACTTCCCGCGCCGCGGTGCGCATCTCATTTTTATATGCTTCATCCTTTTTAAGGAGGTTATTTCCAAGTGTGAAATGTTCACGTTTTCCATCTTTTTCTTTAAAATAAACGCTTGGAAGATGATGAATGGTCGCCCCTGGAAAAGAAAAATGATCCGCTGCATGATAAAGCGTGGAGGACATAATGTGCACGTCCGCTCCCATTTTCTGCAGTTCATCGTTAATCATGCTGACAATATTGAAATGTCCGTATCCTTCGGTGGATTCCACATTAATCAGAATGGTCGGTTTGCCGTTTTTCATCCTCCTATCATAATGAAGCAATGTTATATTTTTATTACTAGAAAATTAATATTCGGCATTTTATATTTTCTGATTCAAACAGAAATTTTTCGGCTCTATAATATTTGAAATAATGGAGGTTCCATAGAACGAGTGAGGGGAAACTGCTTCACCCTCCGGTTCTGCGTATTGGAAAAGCAACTGGCCGGTTTGGACATGGAAGCGGCCTGTAAAGGTTATATGGACTGAGAACCGATTCCCGTTCCCGATGACGTTGCAGACTTCATCGGCATGGAGCCAACAGGGCGTGAAATGCTGTGAGCTACGTTCTGAAACGGGGTGACTATGTATTCGTTAATCTGAGTCCAACCTTGGGTACGAACAGCAGGGCCACAGGCCCGCTTTGATCCTCTCCAATGATGCGTTCAATGCGCACGGTACTTGTTTCGTCTGTCCGATTACGTCGAAAGCGAAACTGAAACGTCCTTTCACGGTGGCAAGCCATATTGGTGGGGCGGATGGTACCATTTTAGTGGAGCATACCCGCTCGATTGACTGGCAGGCACGAGGAGTGACATTCAGTGATACGGCAGACGCGGAAACGGTCAGGCAAATGCAGACGATGTTGGTAGCGCTTGTGTGCGTTAAACTCTTCCAAGCCTCGACCTACCTTACAAAATCATTTCCACATCAAAATAGGAAATCTGCATTGGTAAGGGCAATCGTTCCTTCCAGCGTAATAGAAAAAGTGGAATGAGGATCGTCAATTAGCGTATCTCCACCACTATGCGTAATGACCAGTTGCCCTGCTGTCGGAGCACCGGAAGCAATGCTGGTAAAAGACAGTGCGCTAAGGTCTATTTTATCGCCTGCCGCACTGTTGAAACTGTTAATACGGTCTCTTGCGATGTCCGTACTTTCGGCGAGTGACGTATAGATAAAATAATCCACACCCGAACCGCCAAAAAGGGAATCAGCCCCTAAGCCACCAGTAATAAAATTAGTTCCACTGTCACCGTAGAGAAAATCATTGCCGTCGCCACCGAGTAACGTGTCATTACCGTCACCGCCTTGCAATACGTCATTCCCCACATCTCCTTTGAGAAGATCATTGCCTGAAAGGCCGTCCAGAGAATCATTACCGATTCCGCCTGAAATCGTATCGGCGGAGCCGTATCCCACGATATGGTCGTCCCCGTTCGTGGAAATGAGCAGTTTATCACGGATTTGCGCAGCACTGAGACTGCTTCCGTCCGCAAATTTAAATGTTTCGATCTGGAACCATCCCGTAGAGTCCAGCTGTTCTGTCAGAATTATGGAACCGCCTTGACTTACCTGGATTTTGACACTGTCGGAATAATAGACGGTGCGTGCGAAACTGAGATTCGCCGCCGTAATACCCGTGCCAAACGAAAGCACATCGCTGGAGGTGCCTGTCTGACCATCATAAATCGTATCATTCCCATCACCGAGATTGTAGATATAGGTATCATTGCCGGTGCCGCCGCTCAGGCTGTCATTGCCGTGACCGCCGATGAGCGTATCCTTACTATTGTCATACCCCGTAATGGTATCATCACCGTCCGTCGATTGGAGCAGCGCAGTACGAATTTGCGCAGCGCTCATGCTGCCCCCTCCGGTAAACGTCAGCTTTTCGATGCCGAACCATCCGCTGGAATCCACCTGATTCGGGAGAAAAATAGAGCCGCCCCCGTTGATCGAAATTGTCACATCCTGCGTGTTGATCGTACGACTGAACGTGAGGTCGCTGGCTTTAATGCCGACGCCGAAAGCAATCACATCGCTGGAGATGCTCGCCTGTTGGTCGGTAATCGTATCATTCCCATCCCCAAACGTATATTTATAGGTATCATTACCCGTTCCACCATCCAGTGAATCGTTACCATGACCGCCGGTAAGCGTATCGTTTCCCTCAAACCCGAAGACATATTGCGTGCCCTCGCCGCCGGTCAGCACATCTTTGCCTGCTCCGCCCTCCATATAGTTTCCAAGCGGAGTTACGGTAACGGCATGTCCCGCAGCGGCGTCGACCTGGGCATGTACCTGAGTTTCGCTCAATCCGAAATCGGTATGGTAGGTGAGGAGTGTGCGTTCCACTTCCGACCAGTACACGTTTTTATCCGTGGTATCCGTAGGTTGAGACGCCTTGGCATTGGTCAGAATTTGCGTGGCGCTGGCGGAAAACACCATTTTGTCATGGCCAAAATCATAATACGGATTGCCGAAGACGGCTTTGAGCGGCCCTTGTGCCGCAAAGCGCACCGCCATTTCGTTTTCCAGTAACGTATAGGAATGTTCCAAATTTGCTGCATTCGCAGAATTGGGATCAATACGGTGAAAAACGTTGTTTTCCGTATAATTCAATCCGGTGAAATGCTGCACCACTTCCAGATGCTGCGCATTGACGTACTCTCCCCGAGAAGTCGGAGTTACCGTATTAGCATGAGACCATTCCAGTAACATACTGTCCAGCTTGACGTAAAACTGATCCAGGCTAGCAAGGGGCAGGGCAGCGATGGCTTTGACCTGAGTCATCAGCGTAGCATCTTCCGAGACGGCGAAATGCAGGGATTTCACATCGCCGTAGCCACGGGAGAGAGGCAGGAAAAGGGCCTCCGCCTTGATTTCGGACGGTGTGCCGAGATACCAGCTATTATGCTGATCGACGGAGAACAGCACGTCGGCGGCGGTCTGCGTGACGCCGTTCATCACGAAGCTGGACGTGCCGGCCACATTATGTCCTGCGAGGGAGGTCGTGGTAGAGGTTTGCAGGGAAAGGGAGGTGATATGGAGTTGATCCAGCGTTTTAAGTTCACCCGCATCGGTTTTGCCGTCGGAGTTCAGATCCTGCCAGACCTTGATGGTATTCCATGCGGTATCGGCAGCGGTAATTTTGTTATCATGATTTGTATCGAGCAGGGCCAGCTTGGCGTAAGCGGATGTTCCGCCGTTATCCCCGAACATCTCTGCTTGGCTGTCAATGCGTCCATTGCCGTTCAGGTCACGCACCAGAAAACCGTCCGTTGGTTTGATCCATTCGGTTTTCTCAGCGAATTTATCCGCGTCTATGTCATAGAAGATGCTGGACACACTATCGTTTTTAATATACTCTATACCATTGTTATTTAAGTCTAAAACTATCGGAGATACGCTGCAGGCAGTGGTGAATGCCCCCACCATGTCGGCCAGTGCACAGGCGACAATTCCAGCGCCTACTTCCACATCATGGAAAAAGTCGTGAAAATAATCGTGAATATCAATGCCCATTTTATGAAAGGTGTTTAATATGTCGTCCCATGAAACAAGTTGCGAAGTATAGGAAGTATTGATGCCAGTTACTAACCCATCAGGAAAAGATGGATCAGTTCCTTTTTGAAAGACCATTGTACCACTTACTACTGAATAAGCGCCTTTAGAATTAATTGCTAATCCGACAAAAGGGACAAAACCTGTTCCCGTATTGATAACTAAATCTGGTATGGTAAAACCTCCCGCTATGCCCCAAGCATCAGTTACGGGGTTATAATTTGCTGCTCCAGCAGCATAACCATACTGACCGCCTGCTATAAAGGTTCCATTTGAAGGGTTTCCCTCAAAACCTATCACCATTTTGACATTCCCAACAGGAAACTCTTTAACGCCAACAATTGTACCATTTAACTGACCCAAAATGAATCTCCTTAAGAAAATTAACTTTTAAAAATAAAAATACTCAACATGATAACGATAAATAGAAACTTAACAGGGTAAGATTTTAACTTTTTTTGCAGAGGTATTAATCCAGAAGTATAATTGATTGAATACATGCCAGCATAATAAGATTTTTTTTCTTTAAAAAGTATTCTATTAAAATTTCCTTTTTTTTCTTGTTTTGAGAACATTAAGTCATTCATAAAAAACAAAGTCATGTAATAAAGAAAGACACTGAAAAGAATAAAAATAGTAAACTGATCACTACTCCATATTAATTGAAATTTTTTAAAACCAAATATAACTATTAAAATAAGATATGTAATAATAATAACCACAAAAGAAGCTAACCCTGTAAAAACATAACCACGTCTTAATGCGGCTTTATCTTGTGTTTCCTCTAACTTTATATCTTCCATCACCTAACCTGCATATTTCTTTGTGCACTATAATACCTAAGCCACCGCAGTCAACCATATTTTTCATTATCATTAACCGCTACATTATGGCCGGCAAGATAGCTTGTGGTGGAGGTTTGCAGGGACAGGGAAGTAATGCTCAGTTGCGCAAGGGTCTTCAGTTCGCCTGCATCGGTCTTGCCGTTGGAGTTTAAATCCTGCCAGACGTTGATGGTATTACATCCCGTATCGGCAGCGGTGATCTTGTTGTCATGATTGGTATCGAGCAAAGCCAAGCTTGGCATAAGCGGACGTACCGCCGTTATCACCAAACATTTCAGCTTGGGAATCAATACGTCCATTGTTATTTAAATCTCTCACGAGGAAACCGTCCGTCGGTTTGATCCATTCGGTCTTCTCGGCGAATTTATCCGCGTCGATGTCGTAGAAGATGCTCGACACACTGTCGTTCTTGATGTACTCTATCCCGTTGTTATTCAAATCCAAAACGATCGGACTCACGCTACACGCATCGGTGAACGCCCCGACCATATCGGCAAGTGCACAAGCGACGATTCCAGCGCCCATTTCCACATCATGGAAGAAATCGTGGAAATAGTAATGGATGTCTAGACCCATATCATTGATAGTATGTAAAATATCACCCCAAGTAAAAAGATCTGATTTATATACGGCAGCGGCAGAAGTAATAAGATAAGGTTGTCCACCATTAAAAGTAGCTTTACCACCACCTACGAAGTAACCTCCATCTTGATTGATTCCGATTCCTAAAAAAGGAGATGCGCCAATACCTGATGGAAGAGGACTGAATGGGGTATAGAGTCCTGTAGCACTCCAATCCTCTGTTATTGGATTGTAAGAAGCTACACCTGATATTTTTCCTGCACTAACGCCAGCGGTAAATCCTCCATGACCATCAGAAAGTGGGGCACCACTAAAACCGATGGCAAATTTTACCGGCCCAACCTGAAGTCGTCCACCGCCACCTATATTAAATGTCCAATCACCCATAGTCTAACCTTTCTGTAAAATAATAAATAATATTAATATATTTATCGTTAAAAAGATGGGATAAGAGTATTTTAGCCGTTTATCCCTATTTTTAATAGATTTTTTTGAACCCGCCTCAGTATCATTACGTGACCAACCAGATTCAGCTATCTCACCGAAAGAAAATCTTAATCCTTGAAAAATAACTTGGCCTTTTGATGATAAAAAGTCATTAATGAAACAGGCGGCACCCCAATAAAATAAAAATCCAAAAGCATATAAATCACTAGAATGATTCAATATCTCGCGACTCCCAAAAACTATAAATAATATTATAAATAAAAAAGATGAAGGTATTAAGGTTAATAAAAAAGTAAGCACATAGCCACGCCTTAAAGCAGCTTTGTCTTGCGGAATTTCCTAGTTTTGGGTAGACAATCATATTTTTCAGTGCTATGTTCTGTTTTATAGTCCGCAAACATTTGCGAAACAGGATATTACCATGAATCTGATTTCTATTGTTCAACTCTTCCCTACTCAGGATGCTTGTATTGAGTACCTAGAAAAAGTGCGCTGGGGTGGTAAGCCAGTTTGTCCTTATTGTGGCGAAAGTCGGTCAAGCACTATGATGACAGAAGATCGTCATCGCCACCATTGTAATGCTTGTAATAAGTCTTTTAAGGTTACAGTTGACACTATTCTTCATGGAACGCATTTGCCTCTTCAAAAATGGTTTTTGGCAATGGTACTTATCCTAAATGCTAAAAAAGGGCTTTCCGCATTACAATTATCCAGAGATTTAGATGTGAATAAAAATACGGCTTGGCGTATGGGTATGATGATACGAAAAGCTATGATGTCTAATCAGGCGGAATTGCTGTCTGGTATAGTTGAAATGGACGAAACATATGTAGGTGGAAAACCACGCAAAGGAAATGACGGAAATAGTGATGATGAAAATAAGCCTAAAAGAGGAAGAGGAACGAAGAAAATTGCAGTCGTAGGAATGGTCGAAAGAAACGGAAAAGTAAAAGCGGCGTCCGCAAAAGGAAAATTGACTAGCAAGAATCTTTCAGAGCTTGTGAGAGAAAGCGTTGATGTGGATGCCTCTGTCCTTATTACAGATGAATATAGAGGCTATAGAAAAATCCTTGAATTTATGGAACATTTAACAATCAATCACAGCCATCAATATGTTGACGGATTTATTCACACGAACACCATTGAATCATTTTGGGCTCTTTTGAAGAGAGGGATTGTCGGGCAGTATCACAAAGTATCAGCAAAACATCTGGATAAATATATAACGGAGTTTGCTTTCAGATACAATCATCGTCACGCTGGCTGTGTTTTTGATAAACTGGTTGGGTTAGCAATGGCGTAGATTTTCCGTGAATAACAGGAAAGAAAACACGCGAGGAGTGAAAATCTTTACTTGCGTTGTCTGATTTAATGTGAGATAAACGAAAAAGGTCGAGAGTGTAACCTCTCGACCTTTGGAAACATTTATTTAACAAGTTGGACTTTATCTAGATCAAGTCCAGCACCAACCGTTATGGATAAAATTATGGACGACAAAATATCCCTTGTCAATAGACAAATTGAGTATCTCTGGAATCAAGCCAGTAAATACCCCCCCACCAATCCCAAATACAACGCAGAACGTCAACGCACCTATGAGGGGCTCGCAGAGCAATTCAAGTCCCTTAAAGAGTATTTGGAGCAACAAGCCGCTATTCTTTCCGCTAGAACTGATACAGGTGAAATTGGAAAACGCTTTGGGAATCTTGATGACATACCCGAGCATATGCTTAAGCAGTCGCGTGTCACAAAAACAGATGAGTTAGAGCGTCAAATACTTCAAATTATGCGCGAAGATTTTGATAATATCGCTGGTATCGATGAAATCTTCTTCCAACTTTATCGCCGTTTCAAAGTGGATATGGAAAGAAAGTTCTTAGCGGGGAAAATCAGCCGCATGGTGACAAGAACACTTATAGAGCCTTACCAGAGCAAGAAGGGCGTATATCAGATTTGCGAATCTGAATGACAGAATATGCGCCCCCTGATCAGAGGGGGCGCATATAGGTTGTCGTAGAAGTGGCTAAACTTCTAAACCCAATAGTTTTGATTATAGCTACTTTTTCGGCTTGGTTCAACCCTAGCTTTGAAAGAGGTGTAAAATGTCTATTGATACAGAAAATCAACAGTACATCTACCGTTCTTCAATCAAGCTTCGCAACGGAAAAATCATTTTCGCCAAACAATATGGCAAAAGTGCGTTCAAGATTCCCGTCCGTTGTGATTACTTGGCTGAAGAAAAAACTACCACAGAAGAGTAGTTTACATTAAACTAATTGGGAAGGGTGGCGAATGCGTCCCCTTCCCACCTTTTTAATCGCTACCCAAAACTAGGAAATTCCGTTGTCTTGTGTTTCCTCTAACTTTACATCTTCCATCAGTTAACCTGCATATTTCTTTGTGCACTATAACACCTAAGCCACCGCAGCCAACAATATTTTTTCATTATCATTAACCGCCACGTTATGGCCGGCAAGATAGCTTGTGGTGGAAGTTTGCAGGGAAAGGGAAGTAATGCCCAGTTGATCCAGCGTTTTAAGTTCACCCGCATCGGTTTTGCCGTCGGAGTTCAGATCCTGCCAGACCTTGATGGTGTTCCATGCGGTATCGGCAGCGGTAATTTTGTTATCATGATTTGTATCGAGCAGGGCCAGTTTGGCATAGGCGTTGGTGCCGCCATTATCGCCGAACATCTCGGCCTGTGAGTCGATCTTGCCGTTACCGTTAAGGTCACGAACCAAAAAGCCATCCGTGGGTTTGATCCATTCGGTTTTCTCTGCGAACTTGTCTGCGTCGATGTCGTAGAAGATGCTCGACACACTATCGTTCTTGATGTACTCTATCCCGTTGTTATTCAAATCCAAAACGATCGTACTCACGCTACACGCATCGGTGAACGCTCCGACCATATCGGCAAGTGCACAAGCGACGATTCCAACGCCCACTTCCACATCATGGAAGAAATCGTGGAAATAGTCATGGATGTCTTGACCCATATCATTGATATAGCATTTCCCAATTAATTTCTGAGTATTTTATAATAATTCATTTTTTCAAAAGCGCGTTTGATGGCATGGATGAGGCACTCAGCATCGGGTAAAATCTTTCGCAGATAGCTTTTCAGGATCGCCCACCACGGCTCAATGTTGTTAAGGTCAGGCGAATACGGCGGCAGATAAATGAGATTACATCCAGCATTTTCAATAAGTTCCCGCGTTTTTGCTGAGTGATGGAAGCGCGCATTATAGCAGTTTAACTTTGTAATTGCACATGAATATGTGCTACTTACAAAGTTAAGTACTGCTATAAATCATATAGTTATAGCGCATTAACTTTACATGTGGACATGAAATGTCCACATGTAAAGTTAACGCGCTATATCGAGAATCACGGTATGCCCTGGCGGCAACTCGGCGAGCAAACATTGCTCCAGCCACTGGTTGAAAACATTTGCGTTTGTGTAGCCTTCAAAGGCCAGCGGCGCGATGAGCTTTTTGCCGAGTAAGCCACATATCAGGCTGATTCTTTGCGATTTTTTGCCTTTTATAGTGTTTCCGAATAATTTTCGTACGAAAATTTTCGGTTAAAAACACTAGGTTCTGTTGAGTTTTTATAATTTTCTGTTACAAGGTTATGTACTGGGAGGTTATTATGGATTACATACAAAGGATTGGGGACTCTCAATGGTTTCGTATTTACGACTATTTGCTTGGTTTTTCAGAGATATATGTAAAAAATGAAGCGGACTGCCGCCGTTTTGTTGAAGGCGTTTTTTGGATGGCGCGCTCAGGTTCACAGTGGAGGCTTCTTCCCGTTGAATATGGTTCCTGACACGAAGTGCCGCGCAGCAAAACACCGTGTATCGTCGTTTTGCAGAGTGGGCGCAAAAGGGTATCTGGTATAAGATGCTTTATTATTTTCAATCGGATGCGGATATGACCCGAAGGGCTGCGAAGCGAAATATAT
Organism: Rickettsiales bacterium; assembly: GCA_965248995.1. Lineage (GTDB taxonomy): Bacteria > Pseudomonadota > Alphaproteobacteria > Rickettsiales > UBA998 > CBDFKY01. The sequence continues at coordinate 297,392 of CBDFKY010000022.1, forward strand.
CATGATTGACTCCACCATCCTACGCGCCCACGCCTGTGCAACCCCCGCTAAAGCAAACAGGAAAGTGAGGGATTAGGCCGCTCCTGCGGCGGATTTTCCACGAAAATCCATGCCGTATGCGACGCACTCGGCAACCCGCTCGATTTTATCATTACCGCAGGTCAGGCACACGATGCAACCCAAGCCATTCCTATCATTTCCCGTTTAAAAGCAAAAGCGTTATTAGCGGATAAAGGGTATGATTCCGACGATATTCGCGCCGCCGCCCGTCTTTGTGGCATGAGTGCACATATTCCGCCCCGGAAAAATAGAGTCGAAGAAAGGCCCTATGATACAGAACTTTATAAAGAGAGGCATAAAGTGGAATGCCTGTTCGGATTTCTGAAACATTACAGAAGGTTGTTCTCAAGGTTTGATAAGTCTAAACAAAACTTTACTGCATTCCTGCACTTTGTCGCAGCATTGCAATGGTTGAAATGAAAACTCAACAGAACCTAGCAATTCGATTTTTAATAATGGTGTTTTGAGTAATTGTTTAGCAGAGTCCGTAAGTTCCTTATATGTTATACTAATCACACAACTGTTCAAGCTATCAGCTTACTCATACTTCATTAAACCAATTACCTTGCTTCTAAATTCTTGAAAAGAAACAGAATTAGAATTCTTTCTTTTCTGTAGGTCAATCGCTTCTATCGAATCAAAGCCCGACTTCCAAGGGGAGAAAGTTAATTCTAAATCCTTAGGTGAAATAACTATAGGATTATCAGCATATTTGCACTGATCAATGTATGGGCTAGTGTCATGCACCATTACATGACTCTCTTGCTTATACTTGTCATCACAGAGAGCATCAAACCATTTTAGAATATGCAAAGATACTTCCTGGCAACGTAGCTTTGCTTGTCGTGCATCTTTCGTTTTTAAGGATTTGATAATCTCACTCTTACCGATGACAGAACGCAGAGAAATAGGAACACTGACCCTGAAATAATACTCAGTATCACGCTTTTGAAGGTTAGATTGAAGGCTCATTGTACTACCTGCTTGTACTAATTGATACAAGACTGATACAGTGGAGCAATACTAATCATTATTATTCAGGCAGTTAGCCTAAACATGGAGCGGGTGGAGGGAATCGAACCCTCACAGCCAGCTTGGAAGGCTGGAATTCTACCTTTGAACTACACCCGCGCATTTTCGCAAGAAGATCCTTTTACCTAATAATCCTATGCCATGACAACTAAAAATTGCCATCGTCGAGCAGAAAGACTATAAATCCGGCGGATGAAACCTACTCTCACCATTATCGGCGCCGGACTGGCGGGCAGTGAAGCGGCATGGCAGGCGGCTGAAAGCGGGGTTGCCGTGACCCTGGTGGAGATGCGCCCCCATATCCGGACAGAGGCGCATCACACGGGTCAGTTCGCGGAACTGGTCTGTTCCAACTCCTTTCGCTCCGATGACACGTATCGCAATGCCGTCGGGCTGCTGCACGAGGAAATGCGGCGCTGTGACTCGCTGATCCTCAGATGCGCGGATCTTCATAAAGTGCCGGCGGGCGGGGCGTTGGCGGTGGACCGGGATGCGTTTTCCGCTTCCGTGACCGAAGCGCTCCGCGCGCACCCGGGTATTACGGTGCGCCAGAAAGAGATCACGCATCTTCCGGGTCAGCAGCAGGGACTGGCGATCGTCGCCACGGGTCCGCTGACGTCCGCCGCTCTGGCCGAAGACATCCTGCGCCATACGGGAGAAGAGTACCTGGCGTTTTTCGATGCCATCGCCCCGATCGTCTCCCGTGAGACGGTCGATATGGAGAAAGCCTGGTTCCAGTCGCGCTACGACAAGCCTGGCCCGGGCGGAACCGGGGCGGATTACATCAACTGTCCGATGGACGAGGAACAGTATAACGCATTCATCGACGCATTGCTGGCGGGCCAGAAGACGGAGTTCAAGGAATGGGAGAAAAGCACGCCCTATTTTGAAGGTTGCCTGCCGATCGAAGTGATGGCGGAACGGGGTCGCCAGACCCTTTCTTTCGGCCCGATGAAGCCGGTGGGGCTCACCAACCCGCATGTGGACAAACGGTCTTACGCAGTAGTGCAGCTGCGTCAGGATAACAAGCTCGGCACGCTCTACAACATGGTCGGATTCCAGACTAAACTGACCTACAGCGAGCAGAAACGTATTTTTTCCACCATACCGGGCCTTGAGCAGGCGGAGTTCGTGCGTCTGGGAGGCATCCATCGCAATACGTTCATCAACAGTCCGGTAGTGCTCGATGCGTCCATGCGTCTGAAATCGGCGCCGCATATCCGTTTCGCCGGGCAGATCACCGGGGTGGAAGGATACGTGGAGAGCGCCGCGACGGGACTGATCGCCGGAAGGCTGGCTGTAGCGGAACTGAAAAATACCACGATGGAGATGCCTCCTCAAACGACCGCGCTCGGCGGCCTCCTGCATCACATCACCACGGGGGCGCATACCGGAACGTTCCAGCCGATGAATATCAATTACGGGCTTTTCCCGCCGCTGGAAGGACGCATACATAAAAAAGAGCGCCCGGAGCGATATGCGCAGCGCGCTTTGGAAGCACTGGCTTCTTGGCAGTTACCGAAGGCGAACGCCGCTTAGAGATTCGGTATCGCTGCGAGAAGATGGATGATATGATTTTGCCGCGCATGCGATGTCATTGCGTCGAAGGCTGAGATCCGGCAAGAGTCCAAATTCCGGGGCCCGGCCTTGGCTGGGATGACACTTTCTGCTCCATTCACCCGGATTCTATTTTTGCATGGCGACAGCAGACGTCCAGGCGTGGCTTACGTATAACCGAGTGCAAATGAGGCCGGCGCCTGAAGCAGATCTATTCAGGCGTGGCCTGCCACGGGAGAAAAACGCAGCATATCCACACCCAGCGTTTTAGCTGCGACGGCATATTTCGCGTCATCGTCGGTATGAAAGATCACATCCGGGCTCGCGGGCGCGGTGATCCAGTAATTCGCCTCGATCTCGGCCTCCAGCTGACCGGCCGCCCATCCCGAATATCCGACGGAAAGTATCGATTTTTTGGGGCCGCGTCCACGGCTCAGATCTCGCAGGATGTTCATGCTGGCCGTTACCGAAACCCCGCATTCATGGCTGATCGTATCGTCCGTGCGGTAATCGTTGCCATGCACCACGAATCCTCGATTTTCCTCGACAGGGCCGCCATGATACACCGTCATGTCCTTGTTCTCATCACCGATTTCCAGGCCCAGTTGTTTGAACAGAGAAGTGTAATGGATGGTATCGAGCGGCTTGTTGATGACGATGCCCATGGCTCCACCGGCATTGTGCGCGAAGATATAAATCACGCCCCGCGCGAAAAGTTCTCCCGTCATGATCGGCGTGGCGATGAGGAACTGCCCGCGATAATACCCGTCATTGGCTTTGCCGGTGATCGTTTTGAGGAAACTGATGGTGTTTGAATCGGTCATAAGGAATCGAGTGTCTGGTCAGAGTAAAAAAGGAAATCAGTTACCGCGTATTTTATCATGACATAGTCATCCTTCCTATGCAATTTCAATGATACTACGCCAAAATAAAGCAAGAAGCGTAAAATTGTCATACATGATTGTAAACTCCCGCACGCCGCCGGATTCATTTGCCATGTCCGCCATGGGTATGGCATACATCATCCATGAGTAACGACCTGTTCAAAAACGCCGCCATGACCACATCCGCGGCGGAATCCTATACGGCGGACGATATCGAGGTGCTGGAAGGGCTGGAACCGGTACGACGCCGCCCCGGAATGTATATCGGCGGGACGGATGAGGGGGCCATGCACCACCTGATCAGCGAAGTGTTCGACAACGCGATGGACGAAGCGGTGGCGGGGCACGCGACCCGCATCGACGTCAGGCTGGACCTTGGCGACCGCCTGACCGTCCATGATAACGGCAGGGGAATCCCTGTCGACCCTCACCCGAAATATCCCGGCAAATCGGCGCTGGAAGTGATTCTCACCACCCTGCATTCCGGCGGGAAATTTTCCGATCGTGCCTACCAGACTTCCGGTGGACTGCATGGAGTGGGAATTTCCGTAGTCAATGCTCTATCGTCGGAACTGATGGTGGAAGTGGCCCGCAACAAAACGCTCTACCGGCAGCATTACGCGCGTGGCGCGGCGCTCGGGGCGCTGGAGACGGTGGGTAACGCCCCGAACCGGCGCGGCACGACGGTCAGTTTCGTTCCCGATACGGAAATTTTCGCCAGCCATCATTTTCGTCCGTCGCGGATTTTTGCGTTCGTGCGCTCCAAGGCTTATCTCTACAAAGGCGTGGAAATACGCTGGCAATGCGACGGCGAACTGGTGGAAGGAAGTGAAACGCCTGCGGAAGCCGTCCTGCATTACCCGAAAGGACTGCGTGATTTTCTGGACACGGAACTGCAGGGACGCGGCCTAATCGCCCGCGTATTCGACGGGCAGGCTGCGTTGACCGAAAAACGCGGGCGCGTGGAATGGGCGATCGGCTGGCCCCGCGATGAGGAGACGGCCATGCAGAGTTATTGCAATACGATCGTCACGCCGCAGGGAGGAACACATGAAACCGGACTCCGCGCCGCGCTTACCAAGGGCTTGAAAGCATATGCCGAAATGTCCGGCAACAAGAAAGCCGCACAGATGACGGCGGAAGACGTGCTGGGCGGTGCGCATATCATCGTCTCCATCTTCATCCACGAACCCCAGTTTCAGGGGCAGACCAAAGAAAAACTGGTCAGCGCCGACGTGGCCCGGCTCGTGGAAAACGCGATGCGCGATCCTTTCGATCATTTCCTAAGCGCCGACGCCGGCAACGCGGCGGCGCTGGTGGAAGCGATCTCCCGCCGGATGGAGGAACGCCTCTCACGCCGTAAGCAGCAGGAAATCAACCGCAAGTCGGTAACGCAGAAACTGCGCCTGCCGGGAAAACTGACGGATTGTACGCGTGACAGCGCCGAAGGAACCGAGCTGTATCTCGTGGAAGGGGATTCCGCCGGCGGCTCCGCCAAGCAGGCGAGGGAACGTAACACGCAGGCGATTCTGCCGCTGCGTGGCAAGATACTGAACGTGGCCAGCGCCACCCGCGACAAGATCCACGCCAATACCGAAATATCGGATATCATCCAGGCGCTCGGCTGCGGCAGCGGCAAGCATTTCGACATCAAGGCGCTCCGGTACGAAAAAATCATCATCATGACCGACGCCGACGTGGACGGCGCGCACATCGCTTCGCTGCTCATGACCTTCTTTTACCAGGAACTGCCGGACATCATCCGCTGCGGCCATCTGTATATCGCGCAGCCGCCGCTCTTCCGCGTTACCCATAACAAACGCCATTATTATCCCGCTAATGAAAAAGAACGGGATGCGCTAGTGAAGAAACTCGGAAAAGAGAAGGGTGCCATCGAAGTCGGGCGTTTCAAGGGACTGGGAGAGATGACCCCCGCCCAATTAAAGGAAACCACCATGCAGGAAGGTAACCGCATCCTGCTGCGGGTCACGATTCCGCAGGAAGACCGGGAAACCACCCAGACCCGGCTGAACGCGCTGATGGGCAGAAAGCCGGAACTGCGCTTCGCCTTCATTCAGGAAGAAAGTGGAAAGCGCGGATCTCATCTGGCGGAGGCGCTGGATATTTAGCAGGAGAGTTAGAACCAGTCACGTAAACCTTTTTAGGCTAGCGAAAATGGTTGATTTGCGAGACTCGAAGCGCAGTGTACTTAAGGTACATGAGCATCGAATCGCAGTAAATTGACCGTTTGCAGGTGCATAAAAGGGTTTACGTGACTGGTTCTTAAAGGGAGCGTTCCGAAGTGGCGTTTTCCCGCTCACCGCTGATAGATTCTGCGTATGATTTGCGGGCCTGCTTGCGCGCATCGGCAAGAAGTTCCGACGTTTCCTTCGTCTGACGGTATTCCTGCGGCTTCATCATCATTTCATGCGCCATGTGCGTTCCGGTGATCACCCCGGCGGTCAATGCGAAATGCGTAATGACCTCTGCGGCTTTGGATTCGCCGTGGCCTAGCGCATGGCTCAGTCCGTAAGCTACGGCGGCGGGTACGGTCCCGATCACCGCGCCGATCATATACCCGCCTAGCCGTTCGCCCATCGGTAACGGCTCAAGCGCCCGGTTGATGCTGGTAAGCGCCCGTTCATATTTCTGGACCGCCGTCGAGACCGAATTTTTCTTATCGCCCCATATTTCGGAAGGTAACGTCCGGATTTCATGATTCGGGTCGGCAATCGGCAAACTGTTTCCTTCTGCAGGTTTCGTGCTCATAATGACCCGGGTGTAGCTTCTCTGGATTTTACCATAGCAAAGGTTTATGACAGGCTCTTGACAACGCGACGTATTTATTTGCTGCGCTGGTATGTTGCGGTAAGCGTGGCTTCGCCTAAGGAGAGTTGCCGGATATAATATCCAACCATCGCCGCAGAAGCGTCGCTTTTCAAAGGAATGACGTCTTTCAGCGCCGTCACCGTGAAATGGTAATGATGCGGCGCATCACCTGCAGGCGGGCAGGCGCCACCGAATCCCTTTTTCCCGTAATCGCTGTTCGCCTGCACCGTGCCTTTCGGCAGGCTTTCCCCGGAGGCCGTCCCGGCGTTTTCAGGCAGGGAAGCGGCGGTTGCCGGAATGTTGAACGCGACCCAGTGCCACCATCCACTGCCGGTCGGCGCATCGGGATCATAGACGGTGAGAGCGAACGCTCTGGTATCTTTCGGTGCGCCGCTCCAGGCGATTGCAGGAGAGTGGTTTTTCCCCTTGCAGCCGAACCCGTCGAACACCTGATTGATCCCAAGCGGTTTTCCTTCCGATACGTCAGGGCTGGTGAGGGTGAAATCACCGGCGAAAGCACTGGATCCAAGCAAAGCAAAAGTTGTTGCGATCATAAATGGCTTGAACGTCATCGTTTAGTCTCCTTATTAAAAAATAATATGTCAATCAACAAGTTAAAGTCTTCAATCTTTTTAAAACGCTTCAATGGCAGTTCGCGGATCATAAAACGTTCTTTCTTTATTCCTTCGGTAATAGTGGCCCTCGAATTTTTTGCTATAGTGTTTCCGAATAATTTTCGTACGAAAATTTTCGGTTAAAAACACTATAAATTATATGGTTATAGTCATTTTATCCGATTAAAACCGTACGGTTTTTAATCGGAATGACTATATCTTCAAGTCGGCAATATCCGGTAGCGGAGCACCCGCCTCATTTCCGAAAAACAAAAATTTTTCCATATGCAGGGCTTGTGAGACGATAATCCATAGCACGCATCCGCTGGGCTTATGGCTCAGACTCGTATGAATCGACACTTCCCGTGATTTTGCGTGAACCAGTTTGGTCTTCAACTGGATATGGCGAATAATGCTGCCAACGCTTACTACCAGATCATATCCGCCCGTATCGAATTCCGCTTTCAGCACTTCGATATCGCTTTCTCCCCGCTGCCAGAGCGATTGCAGCAACTGACCCACGAATAGATGCTCGATAATTTTTTCTCTGAGCATGGAATGGGTGGAATGTCTTGTGTCATCGTTAGACGTCACGGTCGAAACCCTTACAAAGTATGGGAAGTATGAATTGTGCGCAGCGTTCTGGTCTTGGAACACATGACCATGGTGTGCGTGGTCACATGTTCCCCGTCCACCACGATGCCGTTAAGCAGCGCCCCGTCCGTCACGCCGGTCGCGGCGAAGATGACGTCCCCGCCCGCCATTTCCTGCATGGTGTAAATCCGGTTCGGATCGGTAATGCCCATTTTCGCCGCACGGGACCGTTGCGCATCTTCCTTAAACAACAGCCGTCCCTGCATCTGTCCGCCGAGACAGCGCAGCGCCGCCGCCGCCAGCACGCCTTCCGGCGCTCCACCCGTTCCCATATACATGGCGACGCCCATTTCCGGCATGGCGGTGGTGATGATTCCCGCCACGTCCCCGTCCTGGATAAGCTGGATACGAGCGCCCGCCTCACGTGTCTTGGCGATCAGTTCCGCGTGGCGGGGACGCTCCAGCATCACCACCAGCAGGTCGGAAACCTCGCATCCCTTGGCCTTCGCCAGGTTTTTCAGGTTTACTTTCGGGCTGTTCTCCAGCGCCACCACGCCGTCCGGCAACCCGTCTCCGACGGCGATTTTTTCCATATACACATCCGGTGCGTGCAGGAATTTTCCCGCCTCCGCAAATGCCAGCACCGTCAGCGATCCGGCCCCGTGCGTCGCACACAGCGTCGTGCCTTCCAGCGGATCCAGCGCGATGTCGATCGAAGCACCCTTGCCGGTTCCGACTTTTTCCCCGATATACAGCATCGGCGCTTCGTCCCGCTCACCCTCTCCGATGACCACCGTCCCCTGCATTTCCACCGCATTCAACGCGGTACGCATCGCGTCGACCGCCGCCTGATCCGCCGCTTTCTCATCTCCGCGCCCGATCCAGTCCGATGACGCGATGGCCGCCGCTTCCGCGACGCGGGCGGCCTCCAGGGTAAGGTAGGTGGTATCTCTCAGATGCATGGTCAATCCTCAATTCGTATGAAGCAGGGGGTGGCGCGAAGGCTCGCAAGCGCGGCGATTTCCTCAAGCGCCGCCCTCATCCGCCATTCTTGGGTGGGGTGTGTAGTCAGGATGATGTCGGTCACGCCCGACTCCGCCTCGACGTCCGGTTTCGGCGCATGTTGCAGGAAGGTCGCCACCGAAATGGTATGCGCGGAAAATACTTTGGCCAGCGCGAATAACACGCCGGTATGGTCGGCCACCTGAAGACGCAGGTAATACGCCCCTTCATGATCCCGCATCGGCAGAATCGTCGGCCGGGAAAGTTCCACCACGGGGGCGAGAAACGCGCGATTCACGTCCCCGCGCGCGATGTCCATGATATCGGCGATCACGGCGGACGCCGTCGCACCGCGCCCCGCACCCCGTCCCTCGATGAACATATCGCCGACCGCATCGCCGAACACATGCACCGCATTGTATACGCCGTCCACTTCCGAAACGGGCGAGCCTTCCGGCAACAGGGCGGGATGTACCCGCAGCCCGATGCCCTTCTCCGTTTGTTCCGTCACGCCGATCAGGCGGATGCGATAGCCCAGTTCTTCCGCCGCGGCGATGTCGGCGGCGCTGATATGGCGTATGCCCTCGATGCTGATCCCGTCGATCGCCGGAGCGGTGGAAAATGCCAGAGCGGAGAGGATGCAGAGCTTATGGGCGGCGTCCACCCCGTCGATATCGAAGGCGGGATCCGCTTCCGCATAGCCGAGCGCCTGCGCTTCCGCGAGCACGTCCCCGAAATCCCGCTTGTCGCGCTCCATCGTGCTTACGATGAAATTGCAGGTGCCGTTCAGGATGCCGATGATTTTCGTGATTCGGTTCGCCGCCAGCCCTTCCTTCATCAGTTTGATGATGGGAATGCCTCCCGCGACCGCCGCTTCGAACATCAGCTGCACATTTCCCGCTTCCGAAAGGGCGGCGAGCGACTCACCATGATGCGCGATCAGCGCCTTGTTCGCGGTCACGACATGCTTGCCGTTGGCGAGCGCCATTTCACATAAGGTGCGCGCTACGCCCTCCGCACCGCCGATCAATTCCACCACCACGTCCACATCGGCGCGCTCGGCCAGATTCAACGTGTTTTCTTCCCAGGCGATTCCTTGCAGGTCAATCCCCCTCTCACGGGTTTTGTCGCGTGCCGAGACGGCGGTGACGACCAGTTCACGCCGGGTGCGCCCCGATAACATCACCCGCTGCTTCTGCAGGATATCCACCACTCCGCAGCCGACCGTACCGAGTCCGGCAATTCCAAGCCTGAGCGGTGCGTTCATCTAAAGCCCCATCTCAGAGAGCACTTTTCCGGGATCCATCTGCAGGAAATGCTTGATATTGCGTACCGCCTGGCGCAGACGCTGGCGGTTTTCCACCAGGGCGATGCGCACGTGGCTGTCCCCGTATTCCCCGAAACCGATCCCCGGCGCCACTGCCACTTCCGCATGTTTGAGCATTCCTTGCGAAAACGCCAGTGACCCGGCGCGGCGGTACGCTTCCGGCAGTTCCGCCCAGATGAACATGCTCGCATCCGGCGGGGTCACGTTCCAACCGGCCTGATGCAGTCCGTCCACCAGGATATCCCGCCGTTCCTTATACATCTGCCGCAGTTCCTCCACGCAGTCCTGCGGTCCGTTGATGGCCGCCGCCGCCGCCACCTGGATCGGGGTGAACGCGCCATAATCCAGGTAGGATTTGATGCGGGTCAACGCACCGATAAGTGTCTGGTTGCCTGCCGCGAAGCCGACCCGCCATCCTGCCATTGAATAGGTCTTGCTCATCGAGGTGAACTCGATGGCGATATCCATCGCCCCTTTTACCTGCAGAATGGAAGGAGGAGGGTTATCTCCGAAATAAATTTCACAGTAGGCGAGATCCGAGAGCACCCAGATGCCATGATGACGGCAAATATCCACCACCCGCTCGTAAAATGCCAGATCCACAACTTCCGCCGTGGGATTGCAGGGATAATTGAGGATCAGCGCAGTAGGCTTCGGCTGGCAGTGCTGGATGGCCCGGTCCAGATGTTCCAGCAGGTCGCGCTGGGTGGCTTTCGGCAGATGCCACACCGAAGCGCCGGCGATGAGCGAGCCATAAGGATGAATCGGGTAACTGGGATTCGGCACCATCACCACGTCACCGGGACCGGTAATCGCGGAGAGCAGGTTCGCCAGCCCTTCCTTGGAACCGATGGTGACCACCACTTCCTTGTTGGGATCCAGTTCCACCCCGAAACGCCGCTGGTAATATCTCGCCTGCGCCTGCCGCAGCCCCTTGATGCCTTTGGACATCGAATATCCGTGCGCCCGCGGGTTCAGTACCGCTTCACGCAGTTTCTCCACGATATGCGGAGCGACCGGCGTATCGGGATTCCCCATGCCGAGATCGATGATATCCTTGCCCGCGGCGCGGTCCCGCGCTTTCTGTTCGTTGACCACCGCGAACACATAAGGCGGCAGGCGTTTGATCCGGTAAAACTGGCTTTCAGGCGCACTCATGCAGGAACATCATTCATTCAATGATCGTGCGCTTAACCCCGTATGTGCCCGCAGACGGCTGTAACGGGAGGGCGGAATTTCCCGTAAATGAGAAGATGCCGTATTCGGTGCGATCAGATGAATAGGCTCGGCCTGCGACACGAAAGGCGTCGCCGCGACGGAAGCGGGGGTCGGTACCGTCACCATGGTATCCGCAGGGTTGGACGGAGGAAACGCGCCGGGCATGGGCGGAGCGACGGGTGTCGGCGCCAGCGCATTGACAGCGGGTTCCTGAGCTGGAACGGAGGGAGCGAAAACAGGTGCGGGCGGCGGCGGTGACACGGGGATCATGGCGTCGCCTGAAAGAGCGGATGAGGGCGGTGTCCGCGGTAACGGCGCCGGCGGCTCAATCGGCGTCATCGTGGCCATAGGTGAGGGAGCCGGTGCCGCTGCGATGGCAGGGGGCGTGCTTTCCGTAGCCTGATCGAGCGGCATGTCGCTCAGCACCGCTTCCTGCGGCGCAGGTGAAACGCCGGGGGCAGGAGTCGCAACCGGTTGCGTGGTGATGTCCAGAGGCTGCTTCGTCAGGTCCACGGAAGGAGGGGGGGCGGGATTCGCCGCCTCGAACGCCGCGGCTTTCTGTTTGGCCGAATCGAAATTCTTTTGCAACCCGGGAGAGGCTTTTTGCGGCACGCCCTGCAACGCCGGAAATTCCGTCGCTTGTGCGCTCGGCATAACGGCGGGGTTTTCCGTTGCGGGTATGGCCTGATTACCGGTGACGCCGGACGCGGTTACGGGTGCCGCTGGATTTACCGCGGCAGGCGGCAGATCGGCTGCCGCTACCTTGGACTGTTGCTGCTCATAATAATAAAGCGGAGAAGGCTCCGGTGCGCCGGAAACCGCGCCACCTGCCTGTGCTGTTGGCGCCATGTTGCCGGCAGCCGCAGGTCCGGAGGCCGGTGCTGCGCGGTCGGCCTGCATCGCCGCGGCGGCGGCATCCGGTGCGATCTGTTGCGCTTCGTTGCCTGCCGCCTGGTCCGCGTTCATTTTGTTGACTTCCGGCGTATAGCGCGACCCGCCGGGATTCAATATCGGTGCATGCTTCGCGCCGCTGACGAAATTATACCGGGGAGGCTGATGTTCGAACGCGCCCAGACACCCGGAAAGTCCGAAAGCCAGAAAGGCGCAGTAAGAGTAACGCAACGGGTGACGCAGTATCATAAAACCTTACCGGTAAGCAATAATATGGATCGATGGATGCACAACCTAACGCCTAAAACCCATGATGCGCAACCTTAAAATACATTCTGCGCATGACTTAAGCCCGGCGATGGTAATCCTGCAGCCGTTCCACTTCCAGCCCCTCATGCCGGCGGATATGATACAGCGCGCTGATCAGGGCACGGGTACCGGAAATCGTCGTGCAATAGGGAATATTCTGCGTGATGGAGGTCTGCCGGATCGATGCGCTGTCCTTGATGGAACTCGCCCCTTCCGACGTGTTGATCAGGAACTGCACTTTCCCGTCTTTCAGATGATCGACGATATGCGGCCTTCCCTGGCGCACCTTATTGACCACTTCCGCCGCGATGCCGTGCTCGCTTAAAAACTCCTGCGTGCCTTTCGTGGCGATGATGGAAAAGCCGAGCTCCCCGAGGGAACGGCAGATTTCAAGGGCGGCGGGTTTGTCGCTGTCCTTGACCGAGATGAACACGCTGCCGGAAGCGGGGAGTTTGCTGCCGGTCGCTAGGTATGCCTTGGCGAAGGCGCGGGCGAAATCACGGTCGATCCCCATCACCTCGCCGGTGGACTTCATTTCCGGCCCCAGGATGACATCGACGCCGGGAAAACGCTTGAACGGCAGCACCACTTCCTTGACGGCGACATGGCTGTGCGCCCCTTTAAGGTACTTTTCCTGATCGGGAAGGTCCAGCTCCTCCAGCTTTTCCCCCGCCATCAGCCGGGCCGCATATTTGGCGATGGGCAGACCCGCCGCCTTCGCCACGAACGGCACGGTACGACTGGCGCGCGGGTTGACTTCCAGGATGAAAATCTCGCCGTCTTTGATGGCGAACTGGATGTTGATCAGCCCCACCACATGCAGCGCGGTGGCCAGTATCACGGTCTGGCGGATCAGTTCATCGATGATATGCGGCATCAGTGTCTGCGAAGGAATGGAACAAGCGGAATCCCCCGAATGGATGCCAGCCTCCTCGATATGTTCCATAATGCCCGCCACGAACACGTTCACCCCGTCGGACAGTGCGTCCACGTCGATTTCCACGGCGTCCCGCAGGAAGGAATCAACCAGGATAGGATTATTCTTGAATTCCCGCAGCACATCTCGCAGGTAGATTTTCAGCGACGCGGCGTCATAAATGATCGCCATGGCCCGCCCGCCCAGCACGTAGGAAGGCCGTACCACCACGGGGTAGCCGATCGCTTCCGCCTCAACGCTCACTTCCTCTTCGCTATGGCAGATCCGGTTCGCGGGCTGCTTGAGGTTCAGGCGATGCAGCAGTTTCTGGAAACGCTCCCGGTCTTCCGCCAGATCAATGGCATCGGGTGACGTGCCGATGATCGGGATGCCCGCTTTCTCCAGCGCGTCCGCCAGCTTGAGCGGTGTCTGGCCGCCGAACTGCACGATCACGCCTTTCACATGCCCGTTGCTCTGTTCCTTGCGGATCAGGTGAATCACGTCTTCCGCCGTCAGCGGTTCGAAATACAGCCGGTCGGACGTATCGTAATCCGTGGAAACCGTCTCCGGGTTACAGTTGACCATGATGGTTTCATAACCTGCATCCCGCAGCGCATACGCAGCATGGACGCAGCAGTAATCGAACTCGATGCCCTGACCGATCCGGTTGGGACCGCCGCCCAGGATGATGATCTTTTCGCGGTCCGTCGGTTGCGATTCACATGCCTGCGCACCCTCTTCATAGGTGCCGTACATATAAGGTGTGAGAGCCTCGAATTCTCCGGCGCAGGTGTCGATACGCTTATAGACCGGAAGCACGCCCAATGTTTCACGTGAAACATGGATTTCCCGCTCGCTGCGGCCCGTCAATTCGGCGAGGCGCGCATCGGAAAAGCCATGCCGTTTCACGTGGAACCATCCGGCTCTGTCTTCCGGCAATCCCTCCGTTTTCAACGCCTGTTCCATATGAATGATGATCTCGATCTGGCGCAGGAACCAGGGATCATATTTGGCGAGGGCGTGAATTTCCTCTACGCTGAGACCATGCCGCAGCGCGTCCCCCACTACCAGCAGGCGATCGGCGGTCGGGCGGGCCAGGCGCGAACGGATTTCTTCCATATCGCCGGATTCGACCACTTCATTCAATCCGGTAAGGCCGGTCTCCAGCGAACGCAGCGCTTTCTGCAGGGATTCGGTGAAATTACGCCCCATACTCATCGCTTCGCCGACCGATTTCATGGAGGTGGTCAGCGTCGCGTCCGCATCGGGGAATTTTTCGAAGGTGAAGCGCGGAATCTTGGTGACGATGTAATCGATGGTCGGCTCAAACGCGGCAGGCGTCGCACCGGTAATATCATTGGTGATCTCGTCCAGCGTATACCCCACCGCCAGCTTGGCCGCCACCTTGGCGATAGGAAAGCCGGTCGCCTTGGACGCGAGCGCCGAGGAGCGGGAGACGCGGGGATTCATCTCGATCACCAGCATCCGCCCGTCCGCCGGGTTAAGCGCGAACTGCACGTTGGAACCGCCGGTATCCACCCCGATTTCCCGAAGCACCGCGAGCGAGGCGTTGCGCATCACCTGGTATTCCTTGTCCGTAAGGGTCAGGGCAGGGGCCACCGTGATGGAATCCCCCGTATGCACGCCCATCGGATCGACATTCTCGATCGAGCAGACGATGATGCAGTTGTCGGCGCGGTCACGCACCACTTCCATCTCAAACTCCTTCCAGCCGAGCACCGACTCGTCGATCAGCACTTCATGCGTGGGGGAAGCGGCAAAGCCGGAACGGATGATCTCCATAAATTCTTCGCGGTTGTAGGCGATGCCACCGCCCGCCCCGCCCATCGTGAAGGAAGGCCGGATGATGGCGGGCAGCCCCACCATGTCCAGTATGGCCAGCGCCTCTTCCATGGTGCGCGCCGTTCCCTGCTTCGGACATTCGAGGCCGATGCGGCGCATCGCTTCCGCGAACAACGCCCGGTCCTCCGCCTTGTTGATGGCTTCCAGCGACGCGCCGATCAGCTCCACGCCATGTTTCGCCAGCACCCCGGATTCCGCCAGCGCCTTGGCGCAGTTGAGCGCCGTCTGCCCACCCATCGTCGGCAGAAGCGCGTCCGGCTTTTCCTTCGCGATGATTTTCTCGACGAACTCCGGCGTGATCGGCTCGATATACGTCGCATGCGCCAGATCCGGATCGGTCATGATGGTCGCCGGATTGGAATTGACCAGAATGACGCGGTAGCCCTCGGCTTTGAGCGCCTTGCAGGCCTGCGTGCCCGAATAATCGAACTCACACGCCTGTCCGATGACGATCGGGCCGGCGCCGATGATGAGGATGGAGGAGAGGTCGGTGCGTTTGGGCATGATGTTTACTAGGGTTTAGGTTAGGAGTTGTAGGTTTTAGTAGAATGTTTCCACATCGTCATTCCCGCGAAGGCGGGAATCCAGAAAAAAGATAGCTGTTATGCTGGATTCCCGCCTTCGCGGGAATGACGGCTTTGCCGTTATTAGATTTCATCTTAGTTTTATCCATACTGCTACTAAACCAGCTAAGGCTCCTATGATTCCAAATGCTCCCTTAAACCAAAGGTGACATAATTCTCTGCGTTCTTTTCTGTACAATGGCGTTGCTTGTTTTACTGCTTGCCGCAATTCTTTTCTAGAATTTTCATGAAGCGTAAATAAAGAGCAATGATTATCATACCGATAATGCTTATTTCTGTATTGCTTACCTATATTACAAGGGTCGCTTGGAGAAGGAATATCTATAAGTAATATATCTAATTTCTCTGCTTTTTTAATCAATAGGTTATCATCAATTTCCTGAAGTTGTGCAGAATACCATCTCATGGTTTCATCATATTCTTTTGAATTGAAAGGATATATTTTTCCGTCACGCTGTTCTTTGTCACGATGTGATTCCCATTCTTTTTGATGCTTCTTTTTCTCTTTTTTGATTGACCTTAAGATAGCAGATCTTGGACTAGCTTTGTCCCATATGTGTTTAATTACTTTCATATATATATCCTTTATAGGAACGCACTGATCGTCACACCGTCATTCCCGCCTTCGCGGGAATGACGGCTGCGCCGTTGAAAAAAGCAGTGCTGCCATTAAACCAATTCATCATATAAATCTCTCCATTCAGGATTCATTTCTTCAATCCACTTCAGTTTCCACGCACGGTTCCACTTTTTAATCTGTTTTTCCCGCGTAATGGCGGCCAGCATTTCCATATGTACTTCATACCATACCAGCCGTTTCACTTCGTACTGCTGCGTGAAGCCTTTTACCACCCCTTCGCGATGTTCATAGATGCGTTTTAAAAGATAGGAAGTAACGCCGATATATAATGTGCCGTTTCGCTCGTTTGCCAGCATATAGACACATGGGTTTGTCATTCCCGCTCCACCCACCCATCAAACGGGCTTTTCTCCACATACTCCCTTTGCACGTGGTGCAGCGCGTCGCGCATCTGTGGATAATAATCCACCACAATGCGCTGGTAAACTCCCGCCGCGCGCTCCCTATCATATTCATGGCTGGTCGCATTGCGATCGGCGATCATGCGCTCCCATACTAGCCGGTCTTGCAGCCAGCCCGCCGCACCCGCTTCCAGAAATACTTCATAAGCGCGACGTACCGATTCCGGCGCGATGCCGCGCGTCAGATGCACGCGGCGAAACGCCTTCCATAATCGCTCATATGTGCATTCAAACCGCTGGATCACCGCGTCACGGCGCAGTCCCGCCATAACGGGCTCTGCCGGTTCCGGTAATGTCAGGGCTTCTTCCAGGCGCGCAAGTGCTGTTAACGCCTGCTGAACGCTCTCTTGCATGGCCGGATCACTCATTGTATCCTCCTTTGCCAAAGTAGGGTCTTATCCCGCTCGATCTCCTGGCGGAGTACTCCATCCTTTACCTGCTCCAGCCATACGACTTCTACCGGCACTAGAATATCTGCCGTCTCTGCGATACGCAGCACATCACGCCAGCCGCATTCCGTCATGGCGTCTGCGGAAATCGCCAGATCCACATCCGCCCATTCTCCGCCTGTCCCTCGCGCCCGAGAGCCGTAAAGATAAATCGCTTCAATAAAAGGTAAAGCACAAAGCTGCTTAAAAAAACGGTAGCGGGTGATGTCATCCGAGAGAGGAGTAAATGATACGTTTACCATGCGTTTCATTTCTAAAGTTTCTCTTGTAATAAGTAAAGCCTTCTACAGCTTAAATCAATCGCCCAAAAAAATGCCCCCCGTATCACTACGGGAGGCATTTTCCTTAACTAAGCTACCGGAATCAATTAGATCACCAGGTCGCCGAATTCAGCGAGAGTGACGCTGCCATGTGCACCGAAATCCAGTGTCAGGTTGCCGCCGTCAACGTGGAAGCTGGTCGCGATGTTCGCAGCCAGGTTCACCAGTTCAGCGACGTTTTCTACGACGACGTTCTCAGCGGAGACGGAACCGGCGAAGAATACCAGGCGATCGCCTTCAGCGAAGTTCAGGTCGGTTACGACGTCATGACCGAAGTCAGGACCGGAGAAACGGAACGTGTCCGCGCCATCGTCACCAGTCAATGTATCATTACCCGCGCCGCCAGCAAGCTGGTCGTTGCCGCTGCCACCGAAGATCGTATCGTCGCCAGCCTGGCCACCGATCGTGTCGCTGCCTGCGCCGCCGAGGATCAGGTCATTGCCGTCGCCACCGATGATCAGAGAGTTGCCTGAACCGGAAAGGATCGTATCGTTACCGGTACCGCCGACGATCGCGCCGCCCAGGTTTTCAGTACCGAACATGACGTCATCATTGCTGGTGCCTGCGTTGTTCGCATCACCGCTACCGAAACCGAACAGGCTGCCGGCGTTCAGGAACGTCAGGCTGTCAGTCGCGCTGGTGTGTACGGAAACCGCATCATGACCTTCGTCAGTCACAGTGAAACCGTATTTGGAGATAGCGTTTTCCAGGCTGGCGAAAGAAGAAACAGTCACGTTTTTCGCGTTACCGAATGCACCGGCATAAAAGTTCAGCTTGTCTGCACCGAAGTTGAAATCGACGATCGTGTCATTGCCGAAGTTTGCTTTGATCTGGAATACATCGTTGCCAGCGCCGCCGGAAAGGATGTCATCGCCAACGCCACCGGAAAGCAGGTCGTTTCCTGTTCCGCCAACCAGGATGTCGTTACCGGCGCCACCGCCGAGAACGTCATTGCCAGCGCCGCCGGCAACCAGATCGTTTCCAGTTCCTGCATCGACCGTGTCGTTGCCGGATCCGGCGAATACTACGTCATCACCGCCGCCTGAATTGATTTTGTCGCCGCCGCCTGCTGCCAGGTCGTTGTTATTCGTGCTGTTGCCGACGATGCTGTCCGCGTTATTAGTACCGTTAATGATAGTCATTAGTCTACGCTCCGTGTTAAGAATTAAGTATTTATAAATAAAGTGATTACCATCTGGTAATTCATTTTATTCTCGTAGCGAAGGTAAATATGAATATTCGGTCCAAGTCAAGAAGACATTGACGCTTTTTTAAGAATTTATCGGGAACAACATCGTTTTTTTATTAGGCTTTTGAAACGGAATGGCAGAAATGCTAGGGTGTTCGGGTGGAAGATGTCTCCAGCATCCGGTCGATACCCGGAACATAAGGCTCGCCGCGGAAGTTGAGTACGTTAGAAAAACGGCTGCCGCAGGTCTCAAAACGCTTGTCACACCCTTGTGTGAGGCGATAACTGTCACCTATTTGCAACGAAAATGGAAAATTTAAGCATAATATCATCTGCCTGTTATGGTAATATTTAACCTCTACGCTAAGATTTTCATTCCTCCCCGTTAAGAAAGTCAGCTTTCCGCCGGTGAAGGTCCCGGAAGGCTCATTTCGGGAGATATCAGTGAAGATGAGTTCCGAAGTGATCTGGGTGATAGTTCCCGTCACCGTCCGCGAGGCCATGTCCACCTTGCACCTCGTATCACCCAGGCCGGCGCGGCAGGTGGCGCTGTAGAGTTCCCCGATCGTCTGCGAAAGCGCCTGGGTCAGGCCGCGTATTTCAGCGACGAAGCGGGTGCCGTTCCACGTGATTTCACCGAGCTGTCCGTTGCGTAAAGGCAGAATTCCCTGCGTAAGGTCACGGTAATTGACCTGAAATACCTCGATCTGCGCGAAATCATACAGGCCGCTCAGGATATCCGCTTCGCTGAGGCAATCGGCCTGAAGAATTCCTTCAACGGCGAAATGATCCATTTTCAGCTCCGCCGTCCCCTCCAGCGCGGTTCCCGTAAATCCGCCGGATGACTGGTAAGGCAGGCCTGCAATAGTCAGTGGCCGGTCCAGATCTGTGAAACCGAGGATCACACCGTCGCGGCGCGTAAGTTTCCAGCAGGTGGCCAGCGTGGTCATCTCCCCTGAAAGATGTGCCTGCAGGGTGGTGGATATGGATTTCATGCGATTTCTCCTTTCACTTCCGTCAGGGAAATATCTTTCCATGCATAGATGCCGTTTTCCTCCAGCCGCGCAGTGAGATGATCCGTCTCGAAACGGACGAGGACGTCGAATTCGTAGTCCGCCCGGATAATGACGTCTGTCGCGGGGGCTGAAGTAAACGTCACTCGGCCGGTGGAATAATCGACATCGTAGCCACTATGTTGCAGTGCAGCATTGCAGTAGATCGCGACCGTTCCTTCAACAGGACGAGTAATGACGCGGGCATCGGCATCGTCACCGCTGTGGTAGGTTTTTATCAGTTGAAAGAGGGTTTGCGAGCCGTTGCCGATACCGATGTTTTCACCGATCCCTTGAAAATCGGTCCAGTCCTTGAAACGAAAAGGAAGCAGGCGGCCCCTGCGGGCACGAAAAAAAGCGATCAGCGCGTCCATCTGCGCTTTCGTCTTCACCCCCTGCGTTACGTTATAGGCCACCCGTGCGGTCTGCCAGTTCTGATTGCGCTTCTCAAATCCGCCCGCACTGGTGACGACGGTCGTGGAAAACTCCGGCCCTCCGTAGGAACCGTAGGCGATGTCTTCCGGGAATCTCTCTTCGCTGTTTGTCATTGCTACACTCCTGGTTGTTAATCAGGAATATAGCTGCCTTAGACTAGGACGACGCGGAAGAGATAAACATCAGCGTTTCAACACGTAACTTCCTGGGGCGGATTCCAGCGCCGGATATTCATTGCTTCCCCCGGTGTAAGCCTTAATACGCTCTTTCGGCTGCTTACCCTGCTGCCAGTCATGCCAGTATCCCCACCAGGAAACCGTTATGCTCACTCGCCTGGCCGAGCCAGCGTTCCGCCGTCATCCCTTTCGCCACGTCTCCCGTCCAGTATCCGTATTTCTCTTTCGCAGGCGAGTTGATGACGCCCGCGATATGTCCGGAACCCGCCAGCGCGAACGTAATCTCGTCGGCATAGAGCTGCGTCGCCGCATAGGTGGACTGCCACGGTGCGATATGGTCCTCCCGTGTCGACAGGATGAAGGAAGGCGTGGCGATACGCTTCACGTCGATCAGCTCACCGGCGAGCGTCAGGCCTTCGGGCGACACCAGCCGGTTGCGGTGATACAGGTTGCGCAGGCAGAAGCTGTGCAAGGCCGCCGGCATATGCGTGGAATCGGAATTCCAGTACAGCAGGTCGAACGGAAAACGGTTCCTTGCCGAGCAGGTAGTTGTTGATCACGAACGACCAGATCATGTTGTTGGAGCGCAGCAGGCTGAAGGTGGCCGCCATGTCTGCCCCTTCAAGATAGCCCTTCTTGCTCATTTTCGCTTCGATGGATTGAATCTGTTCCTCGTCGATGAACACGCCGAGCTCGCCCGGCTCGGAAAAATCGATCATGGTGGTGAGATAGGTCACGGAGCCGATGGCATGCTGCTTTCCTTTCGCGTGCAGCCAGGCCAGCGTGATGGCGAGCAGCGTCCCTCCCAGGCAATAGCCGATACAGCTGACACGTTTCCGTTTTCATGACCGCCCGCACCACTTCCACCGCCTGCAGCAGTCCGTCCGTCATGTAATTCTCAAGCGTTTTATCCTTATGCTGCTGATCGGGATTGACCCAGGAGATGACGAACACGCTGTATCCCTGCTCCAGCAGCCAGTTCACGAACGAATTTTTCTTCTGCATGTCGAAGATGTAGAACTTGTTGATCCAGGCGGGAATCAGCAGCAGCGGTTCGGCGAACACCGTCTCTCTCAGCGGCGTATAGTGAATCAGCTGCATGATGTCGTTCTGGAAAATGATGCTGCCTTCGGTCGCCGCGACGTTCCTGCCCACTTCGAATGCCTTGTTGTCCGTCGTCGAAATGGCGAGCTTCCCTTTGCCGCGTTCCACGTCGGCTCTAAGATGCTGCAAGCCTTTCAGGATCGTCTCACCGTTGCTCTCGATCGCCGCCTGTTGCACTTCCGGATTGCTGATGAGAAAATTGCTCGGCGCCATGGCGTCCATCCACTGGCGGGTATAGAAATGCAGTTTTTTCTGGGAATGCTGGTCCAGATCGGTGTCCAACCCTCCGACCACGTCTTCCGCCCATGCGGAAGTGAGCAGGTACTGCTTGCGGAGATAGTCGAAAAAGATGTTGTTCTGCCAGGCGTCGCCCGCAAAACGTTTGTCGGAGGGCTCCACGTTGGTTTCTGGAGCATTTTCAGGTGATTGCCCGCTTTCCATGAAATGCTGGATGGTCTGCTGCCACAATGTCGCCGATTCCGACATCCAGGCATAACCGAGCTGCAGCATCCGGGCGGGATCCTTCATCACCGCACCCATCCACTCCGAATAATCGGAAGCGAGATGCCACAAGGCGGGATCGCCGTCACGCACCGTGGCGAACGCGTCTTCCTGCGCGACGATCCTGAGAATATCCTGCCAGACTTTGGTCGCTTCCGTCATGTTATGAGCGAACAGCAGCGGGTTGAACTGCCGGGCGGTGTCGGAGAGGGGGGGGATGTTCGCTGCGGTGCTGGTCATGGGGTGGCTCCTGCCTTATGATAAACGATACGTATTTTTTCCGCGATGGCGCTGGCATCCATTCCCGCGTCCGCGTACATCGCTTCCGTCTCGTTATGAGACTGGAAACGGTCCGGCAGGGTGAGGGGATGCAGTCCGGGCAGTAACTCAGGGGTCCGCGCCAGCAATGCATGCATTACCTGCGTGGCGAAACCGCCGCATACCCCTTCCTCTATCGTGAAGACATGGGTATGGCGATGGATCAGTTCCAGCAGCAGGTCCATGTCCAGCGGCTTGGCGAAACGGGCATCCGCCAGCGTCACGGCGATGCCTTCGGTTTCCAGTATGGAACAGGCTTTTTTAGCCGCTTCCAGCCTCGCTCCGAAATTAAACAGGGCGATCCGCGCCCCTTGCGGCGTGAGAATCATCCGCGCCTTGCCTATTTCCAGCCGCTGCGGTTTCTCCGGAAGCTCCATATCCGGCCCCGAGCCGCGGGGATAGCGAAAGCTGATCGGCGAACTGTCATGGCATGCCGCCGTATGCACCATATGCGCCAGATCCGTCCCGTCCCCCGCCGCCATCACCACCATGTTAGGCAGGTTGCAGAGATAAGCGATGTCGAACATTCCGGCATGGGTTGCCCCGTCCGCCCCGACCAGCCCGGCGCGGTCAATGGCGAAGCGTACCGGCAGGTTCTGGATGGCGACGTCATGGACCACTTGGTCATAGGCGCGCTGCAGGAAGGTGGAATAAATCGCCACGAACGGCTTCATCCCCGCCGCCGCCAGTCCCGCCGCGAACGTCACCGCGTGCTGTTCGGCGATGCCCACGTCGAAACAGCGTTCCGGATAGGCCTCCATGAAGGCGTCAAGTCCCGTACCCGTCGGCATGGCTGCCGTGATGGCGACGATGTTTTCATCTGCCTGCGCTTCCCTCAATAACTGTTTCGCGAATACCGCGGTGTAGGAAAGCGCGGAAGTCTTTGTGCCGCTAAGAGCGCCGGAATCCGGATCGAATGTTCCGACCCCGTGATATTTTTCGTGATTGGACTCGGCGGGCGCGAAGCCGTACCCCTTTTTCGTCACCACATGGATCAGGACGGGCCGCTCGTGTTTATCCGCCTTCACGCTTTGCAGGAGCGGCACCAGGGTCTCCAAGTCATGTCCGTCCACCGGCCCGATATAATACATGCCCATCTCTTCGAACACGGAACCGCCGCCGACGCCGACGCCCCGGGCATAACGCTCGGCACGTTTCGCGGCATCGCGTAGCGCATCCGGCAGGTGGCCCGCGACCTTCCTGCCGATATCCCGGAACTGGCGGTAGGTACGCGATGCGGCCAGCTGCGAAAGATGGCGGCTCATCGCCCCGACCGCCGGGGCGATGGACATTTCATTGTCGTTGAGAATCACGATGAGGCGGGTTTTCATCGCTCCGGCATTATTGAGCGCTTCATATGCCATGCCGGCGCTCATCGCCCCGTCGCCGATGATCGCCACCACCTCATGGGATTCACCGAGCAGGTCCCGCGCCACCGCCAGCCCGAGTGCCGCGGAAATGGACGTGGAACTGTGGCCCGCGCCGAAGGCGTCATAGATGCTTTCCTCCCGTTTGCAGAATCCGGACAGGCCGCCCGGCTGTCGGATGGTCGGCAGCCGCTCGCGCCTGCCGGTCAGCATTTTGTGCGGGTAGGCCTGATGGCCCACGTCCCAGACCAGTTTGTCTTCCGGCGTATCGAACACGTAATGCAGCGCGATGGTCAGTTCCACCACGCCGAGGCCCGGCCCCAGATGCCCGCCAATGCGGGAGACGACGTCGATCAGCTCGCGCCGCACTTCCCCGGCCAGAGCGGGCAACTGCGCAGGCGGCAGGCGGCGTAGCGCATCGGGGGTGGGGATGGCGTCGAGCAGGGTGGGCATACCCTTCACGTCTAATCGCAATACGCCCTACTGGCAAGCGCTTCCGTAGCGCGTGGATTCTTCCTTGAAATACGCCGTGAGTGAGGCTATACCGCTTTATCTATTATTTATTAAAGGTGGTTTGAGCGATGGTACATGCAGCGAATTTAGGATTTCCCCGCGTCGGCGCGGATCGTGAGTTGAAAAAAGCGGTGGAGGCTTACTGGAAAGGCGCATCCAGCGCGGAAGCCCTGCAGGGATGCGCGAAGGAACTGCGCCTGCGTCACTGGAAACTGCAGAAGGACGCCGGGATCGATTACCTGCCCTGCAACGACTTTACGCTGTATGACCATATGCTGGACATGATCGCGCTTCTCGGCGTGGTGCCGGAACGTTACGGCAAGGTTTCCGGCAACGTCGATCTGGATACGTATTTCGCGATGGCGCGCGGCGCCCAGCAAAACGGCAAAGACGTGGTCGCCATGGAGATGACCAAGTGGTTCGATACCAATTATCACTATATCGTGCCTGAATTCCGCAAAGGCCAAACCTTCTCCTTAAGCAGCACCAAGCCGGTTGACCAGTTCAAGGAAACGCAGGCAGCGGGCCTGATGAGCCATCCGGTGCTGGTGGGACCAATCACGTTCCTGATGCTCGGTAAAATGCATGGCGAGGAAGGTGTCAGCCCGCTTAGTTGCCTGGATGCATTGCTGCCGGTGTATAAGCAGGCGCTCGCCGCGTTGAAGGAAGCGGGTGCGGAGTGGGTACAGATCGACGAGCCATATCTGGTGATGGATCTGGATGAGGACGTGCGCGCAGCTTACACGAAAACCTACGCGGCGTTGAAAGGACTGCGGCCTGAACATCTGGCTCACCACCTATTTCGGAGCGCTCGGCGATAATCTGAAGCTGGCGGCTGATCTGCCGGTGGCGGCGCTGCATGTGGATATGGTGCGCGGCGCTTCAGGATTCGATGCCGTGCTTTCCGCGCTGAAAGGCAGTGATAAAGCGGTGTCGTTCGGAGTGGTGGACGGTCGCAACATCTGGAAAAACCGATCTCACGAAGGCGCTGGATCTGCTGAACCGCGCCGTGGACGCGTTAGGGGCGGAGCGGGTGATGGTTGCGCCCAGCTGCTCGCTGCTGCACTCTCCGATTGACCTTGCACATGAAAACGGACTGGATGACGAGTTGAAATCCTGGCTGGCGTTCGCCGCGCAGAAGCTGGAAGAAGTGAGGCTGCTGCGAGACGCTTTGAATGGTAACAAGGATGCAAGAGCGTTCGCCCAGAACGAAACGGCGATCGCGGCGCGTCAGACCTCGATCCGTATTCATAGCCCGGCTGTTCAGAATCGCATGAAAGCGCTCACGCCCGCGATGGCGAACCGCCAGAGCCCGTTCGTGGCGCGGATCGGCAAGCAGGAAGCGGCACTCGGCCTGCCGTTGCTGCCGACGACGACGATCGGTTCGTTCCCGCAGACGCAGGAAGTGCGTTCCATGCGCGCCAAATTCAAAAAGGGCGAAATCAACGAATCGCAGTATGATGCGTTTCTGGAAAAAGCCACTGCCGAAGCGATCCGCTGGCAGGAGGAAATCGGGATCGACGTACCGGTGCATGGCGAGTTCGAGCGTAACGACATGGTGGAATATTTCGGGGAAAACCTGGAAGGATTCGCTTTTACAAAGAACGGCTGGGTACAGAGCTACGGCTCACGCTGCGTCAAGCCGCCGGTCATTTTCGGGGATGTGTCCCGCAAAGGCGCAATGACGGTGCGCTGGAGCGCGTTCGCGCAAAGCCTGACCAAACTGCCGGTCAAAGGCATGTTGACCGGGCCGATCACCATCCTGCAATGGAGCTTCGTGCGTGACGACCAGCCTCGGGAAATGACCTGCAAGCAGATAGCGCTCGCCATCCGGGACGAGGTGGTGGATCTGGAGAAAGCGGGCATCAACATCATCCAGATCGACGAACCGGCGATCCGTGAAGGGCTGCCGCTGCGGCGTGACGACTGGAAGGCGTATCTCACCTGGGCGGTGGAATCGTTCCGCATCTCGGCCAGCGGCGTGAAGGATGAGACGCAGATCCATACCCATATGTGCTACAGCGAATTCAACGATATTATCGATTCCATCGCGGCGCTGGATGCGGATGTGATTTCCATCGAGACGTCCCGCTCGGCGATGGAACTGCTGGAAGCGTTCGTGGACTTCAAGTATCCGAATGAAATCGGACCCGGAGTGTACGATATCCATAGCCCGCGCGTACCGACGCAGAAGGAAATGGAATCCCTGCTGGAAAAAGCCCTCAAAGTGCTCAAAGCCGAGCAGGTATGGGTCAATCCGGACTGCGGCCTGAAAACGCGGGGCTGGGAAGAAGTGCGTCCTGCGCTCGTGGCGATGGTGGCGGCGGCGAAAGCGATGCGAAACAAGGTGGAGAGAGCGGAAGCGGCGTAATACAACCACAGGTCAGGAGTTCGCGTGCAGGCTGAAGAACAGCAGCTCCTGACCTTTGGCGCTTCCCGCCGCCAAGTGGCGGTCGGGCGTATCGCCCATGTCGCGGGCAGCGATCCTATCCGGCTTTCCTGCGGGATGGAGCTCAGCAATATTCCGGTGGCGTACCAGACTTACGGGTCGTTGAACGCCGATCGTTCCAACGCCATTCTCATCTGCCATGCGCTGACGGGCGATCAATATGTGGCCAGCGGCAATCCCGTTACCGGGAAGGCGGGCTGGTGGCATTTCATGGTGGGGCGCGGCAGGCCGATCGATACCGACCGTTTTTTCGTCATCTGTTCCAATGTCCTCGGCGGCTGCCTCGGTACGTACGGCCCTAAAAACACCGATATCCATGGCCGCTCGCTGGGCCTCAATTTTCCCGTCATCACCATCCGGGATATGGTGGAAGTGCAGAAACGTCTGGTGGAATCGTTCGGCATCACCCGGCTGTTCGCGGTCATCGGCGGCTCGATGGGTGGGATGCAGGTGCTGGAGTGGGCCTCTTCTTACCCTGAATTTGTCTGCTGCGCTCTGCCGCTGGCGACCGCCTCGCGCCACAACGCCCAGAATATCGCCTATCACGAAATCGGCAGGCAGGCGATCATGGCGGATCCAGAATGGCGGCGGGGCCATTACCAGGAAGAGGGCACGTTTCCCATCAAGGGACTTTCCGTGGCGCGGATGACGGCCCACGTGACCTATCTTTCCGAAGAGGCGCTGCAGCATAAATTCGGACGGATGCTGCAGGACGGTTCGGAACCCAACTACAGTTTCGAAGCGAATTTCCAGGTGGAAAGCTACCTCCGGCATCAGGGAGTCAATTTCGTGGAGCGGTTCGATCCGAATTCCTACATCTACATCACCAAAGCCGCCGACTATTTCGACATCGCGGAAAATCACGGCGGCAAGCTGAGCAGTGCCTTCGCCCGTTCGCCCGTCGCGTTCTGCGTGCTTTCGTTTTCCAGCGACTGGATTTATCCGACACATGAGAGCCGCAGGCTGGTGCGCGCCATTACGGCCGGGAGCGCCGACGTCAGCTTTTCAGAAATCGATTCTCCCAACGGCCACGATGCGTTTTTATTGGAGAATGACAGTTATATGCGAGTCATCACCGGGTTTCTGGACGGAAAAGCGCGGCAATTGGGTATTTGATATAAATTTCATCGTAAGTCTTGACAGCAAATAACAGGATTTATTTAAAAATCCTTTATAAAACGTGGCAGTAAAAATATAAAAACGTTGTAAAGAAAACAGTAATAGTATAATATATCTTTGCTTTTTCGTATACAGACTGATGACTACCAATTTTGTATTGACTTTGGCAAATGCCCAAACATTAAAAGTTTCGCTTGAAACTCTTTTACTGGCGTACGGTAATGGTGAAACCGTTATGCACAGACTACGCGACAATTTTTCGAGCAAAATTCTCAACATGGGAAAGGCTCGCAAAGCTGGTGACGGACATGATTTAAACCTTGCCACAACCGGAGTGCTTGATATCCTCAATCCTTCGCGTCGCATGTTCAATGAGACCCCGGGACTTTTCTCCAGCATCATCATTTACTTGGATGCCGTGCTGAACAAGAAAAAAGAGGAAAGCTCAGCGGCAGCTTTCGCAATCACGTCGCCGCCGTCTTCACGTGGCGGAAGAAAATTATATTCTGTCCCCCGCGCTTTCGGGAACTTGGAAACCCCTTCAATGGTCGTCGACTATTGTCTGTCTCAGCTAATGATGTCCGGTGCTCTGGCCGCCGAGCTGGAAAACATGCCGACTCCGGTCAGGCTTAGTAATCCGCATAAACCGGCTCTTCTCCCAAGGCCGCATATGCCGGAGGCTCTACCCGTTGACAAAAATCAGCGTGCAAAGAGCCTACCGGAATCTGTGCCCGTACAAAATGAGAAGCCGGTTTCGGAGCGGGAAAAAGCGGCCTTTGAAAAGGGAGTGCAACTCCTTCTGCAAACCAGCCGCTTTACATCGGCACACTCGATACATCTGGTGATCTCATTGCTGTTGGAGACTCCGCCGGAGGATATTTTCGAGGCGTTGTTAAAGGAGAAGTTCACGAATCCCGATACATTACGCTCGACGGTGTTGGACACCATCATCGAAGATGTGTTCAATGCCCTCCTGCAAAAAGAGGGATATGCTTTTCTTTCGCCAAAAAAGGTGGAAGCCAATTGCGGGTTGATTTCGGTGGATGCTCTTTCCCGGACCATCCGTCTACGCCGCAGCGGTCAATATCGGGGCATGGGGGTAAAAAACCGTGTCAGCCTGTTGATAGCGCATATGCGCTGGTTTCTCATCTATGTGGGAACCCAGGCCCTGAAGAACGCGCCGGTCCCTTCTGAAACCATCGTTACACCTCAAGGGGTGAAACAGGTGAAAGAAACGGTTACCAAGAGCGATTCCGAAGGATTGCGTGAAACGATCGCGCGCTCGTCGCAACATTCCATCGAAGGGATGCTGACGACGGGAGATGTTCTGGCAGAATGGATCGGCAGTACGCTGACGGTCAGCACTTTGCCGGCTCGACAGCCTTTATCGCCATCCGCGGCAGGACTTGAAGAGCATTTTCACGCTATCGCCTCCCTCTTCTCTCAACTGAGAGATGAAAACGCGCTCTGGTCTGAAGAGGTGGATGAACTGAAGGCCAACACCACTACCGACATACGGCGTTTGCAGGCGGAACTGATCGAGTTACAGCTTCAACTGCAAACGGCGCAGGAAAAGGTAGAGTCTTATCAGGGGTTTATTTCTCCTGAGGAACTGCAAACGCAATATATCTCACGAGAAAAACTGCAACAAAAACTTTTCGGTGATCTGTAACCGGGTCGGACGAATAACTAAAAGGGATCAGTCTATGATCCCTTTTTTTATGGCATGGTTCTGCGATGAGCAGGGCAATGTCAAAAACCATCCGCCTTACATCGTGAATGAGCGTGGCGCTTTGAAAAAAATACGGTTAAACGTAATGTGTGAGTGAATCCTACCATTTTTTTGATCTGACGTTGCCGCATCTGCC
The DNA here is from genome assembly GCA_965248995.1 of Rickettsiales bacterium. Classification (GTDB taxonomy): domain Bacteria; phylum Pseudomonadota; class Alphaproteobacteria; order Rickettsiales; family UBA998; genus CBDFKY01. The sequence continues at coordinate 326,973 of CBDFKY010000022.1, forward strand.
GACCGGGTTCAGCGCATCCGTGCCTTTCATAGACGGGGTGCACGCCCTGCCACTTTTCTGCGCAGGCCTCGCGGTGGTCTCGGTCGGCATCGCCCTGCTGCGTAAATGGCTGCGGTTGCGTTCCGTGCTGCGTACCGGCTATGCGGGATCACAGTTGCAGACCAAGGTAGTCAAGGCGTTCTCGCTGGTAACGATCCTTCCTACCCTGGTGATCTCCCTCTTTTCCCTCGCCTTCTTTTATTACGGCTTGAAGGACTGGTTCAACGAACGGGTGACTACGGTGCTGGAGGAATCCATAGCGGTAGCGGAAGCGTATCTGAACGAGCATGAAAGCACGCTGCGCGCCGACGCGATGGCGATGGGCAACGACCTGCTTAGAGAGCTGCCGCTGGCGAATTCCAGCCCGGCGGTGTTCGGCCAGATCCTCAATACGCAGGTAGCGCTGCGCTCCCTCGCCGAAGCCATCGTGATCCAGAACAACCACGTGGTAGCGCGCTCACTGCTGAGTTTCTCGCTGAGCTTCGACATGCTGCCGCCGGACGTACTGAGCACGGCGCTGAACGGCGACGTGGCGATCATCAACAAGGACGACCGTATTTTCGCGGTGGTGGCGATCGATCCGTTCAGTAACAGCTACCTGGTCATCAGCCGCCTGCTGGACGGTAAAGTGATCGACCATATCGCCCAGTCCAAGAAAGCGGCGGAGGATTACGCGCGGATCAAGGGCAGCATCAACCAGTTCGAAATCACGTTCATCGTGGTGTTCATGCTGGTGACGGTGGGCCTGCTGCTGGCGGTGATCTGGTACGGGATCAGCTTCGCCGCACGTATCACACGTCCGCTAACCATGGTGGCGCAGGCGACCGAGCGGGTGCGTTCCGGGGATTATTCCATCCGTATCGAGGAGCGTACGCATAATGAAGAGATCGACCGCCTGATCCGCCATTTCAACCGCATGACGGAACAGCTCTACAGCCAGCGGCTCGAGTTGACGCAGGCCAACCGGATGCTGGACCAGCGGCGCCGCTTCAGCGAAACCGTGTTAAGCGGGGTTTCTGCAGGCATCATCGCCCTCGATACCACGTTTGTCGTAGGCTTATGCAACGCATCCGCGGTACGCCTGCTCGGTTTTCGCGAGGAAAACGAAATGGTGGGACATGCGCTGCGGGCACTGGTGCCGGAATTCGACGGGCTGCTGCTGCAGCTGTACCAGACAAGTAACGATACGTATCAGGACCAGATCGCGGTGCGGGTGGCGGGCAAGGCCCGTACGCTGCAGGTGAAAATTTCCGCCGAACTGAGCCAGTCCTATATCGAAGGATACATCGTGACCATCGACGATATCACGCCTCTGATCGCCGCGCAGCGTGCGGCGGCATGGGCGGACGTGGCGCGCAGGGTCGCGCACGAGATCAAAAACCCGTTGACACCCATCAAACTTTCCGCCGAACGCTTAAGGAAAAAATTCGCTCCTGAAGACGGCGCGCAGCGGGATTCCTTCAACAAATACCTGGATACCATCACGCGACATTTAAGCGACATCGGCACGATCGTCGAGGAATTCGCCTCTTTTGCGCGGATGCCCGCACCCCGTCTGGCGGAAATCCCGCTGAGGCCGTTGCTGGAAAAAGCGCTGTTCACGTCGGAAACCATCCATCCGGAGATCCGTTTCACGCTGGACATGCCGAATGAAATGCTGGCCGTCATGTGTGATGAAGGGCAGTTCGGGCAGGTGCTGACCAATTTGCTTAAGAATGCCGCCGAAAGTCTGGAACGCCGGGTCGAGAGAGTTGAAACAGGCCACATTTCGATGACAGTGGAGGAAGGCGGGGATGAAATTCTTTTATTCATCCGCGATAACGGCGTGGGATTTCCGGAGGAGCTGCTGCCGAAAATCATGGAACCTTATGTCACGACCCGCGCCAAAGGCACCGGCCTCGGCCTCGCCATCGTCAAGAAAATCATCGAGGATCACAAAGGAACCATCACGCTGGCCAACCGCCCTGAAGGCGGCGCAGTGGTGACGATCACCCTGCCCAGACGCAGCCGCAACGCATAAAATAGCAGTAATTTTTCATTGACACTTGCGGCGGATAGAAGTAATTGTTCACCTCTTAAAAAATCAGCGTAAGCAGTGTCAGAACCATGAAAACGTTTTCAGCCAAACCAACCGATATTACCAGCAACTGGTGGGTGATCGACGCGGAGCACATTGTGCTTGGCCGTCTCGCCGCCGAAGTGGCGCGCCTGCTGCGCGGTAAGCATAAGCCGTATTTTACTCCGCATATGAATTGCGGCGACCATGTGATCATCATCAATGCTGAGAAAATCCAGATCAAGGGGAAAAAACTCACCGATAAGGTGTATTATCGCCATACCGGATTTCCGGGCGGGATCAAGGAAACCACGCCGCAGAAAATTTTAGCCAGCCGTTATCCTAACCGGGTAGTCGAGAAAGCGGTTGAGCGTATGCTGCCGCACGGCCCGCTGGGCAGAACGCAGTATAAAATGCTGCGCGTGTATGCCGGAGCGGCACATCCGCACGAAGCCCAGCAGCCGGTCGCACACGATTTCGCTGCGAAAAATGAAAAGAACGCAAGGTAGATAAGACATGACACAGGAAACGCCATTAAGAACGGTAAAAACGGATGCTCAGGGCAGAGCCTACGGCACCGGTCGTCGTAAAAACGCCATCGCCCGCGTATGGGTGAAATCCGGTAACGGCAAAATCATTATCAACGGCAAGGAATCGGAAGGATATTTCGCCCGTCCGGTATTGCGCATGCTGATCAATCAGCCATTCGCCGCATTGGATCGGACCGACTCATTCGACGTGATCGCCACGGTAAAAGGCGGCGGGCTTTCCGGACAGGCCGGGGCCGTGCGCCACGGGATCAGCCGGGCGCTTGACAATTTCAGCACGGAATTCCATACGGTGTTGCGCAAGGGCGGATTCCTGACACGTGACAGCCGCGTGGTGGAACGTAAAAAATACGGTAAGGCGAAAGCTCGACGCAGCTTCCAGTTCTCGAAGCGCTGATATTTTCTGTATCTTGTATATATGAAATGCCGGCGCCATCGCCGGCATTTTTTTGTGATTGAAATACATGAGTGGAATATGACTCCGATCATCCGCCAGTTAAAAACTTCCGATGCAGCGGCGTTGAGAGAAATCAGGCTGGAAGCCCTTTCGCTTTATCCTCATCACTATACGGCGACCTATGAATCGGAAGCGGGGCACGATGTCGAGTGGTTTAAGGCGTTGCTGGCATGGGAAGAGGTGTTCGCCGCATATGATGCTACCGGAAACATATGCGCCACCGCCTGCCTGACGCCCGATCTTCGCCCCCGAAACGAGCATAAGGCATTGCTGAGAATGGTATATGTGCAGCCGGATAAACAGGGGCAGGGCTTGGCAAAATCCGTCCTTTCCGCCACGCTGGATTACGCGAAAGGACGGTATGAACAAATATTGCTCTCGGTGGAATCCTCCAACAGCGGTGCGATCAGGCTGTATGAATCTTTCGGTTTCACCGTGTACGGCAATGAGCCGCACGCGACGAAGCTGCTGGACGGCGGTTACCTCGATGATGTATGGATGATACTCTTCCTTTAGGAAACAGAAGCGTGGAACCGATCAACATCGCAATTCTCGGAGCAAGCGGGTATACGGGCGCCGAATTGATCCGCCTGCTCGGCCAGCATCCGTATGCCCGCATCAATGCGCTCACCGCCAACGCACAGGCGGGGCAGGCGGCCGAAGCGATCTTTCCCCATCTTCGCGGTCTGAATCTTCCACCTATGCTGAACATCGGGGAAGTGGATTTTTCCGCAATTGATCTGGTGTTCTGCTGCCTCCCGCACGCTACCTCGCAGGCGATCATCAAATCTTTGCCGGATCGTTTAAAAATTATTGATTTATCAGCCGATTTTCGTCTGCGGGATATGAAGGAATACGCACGGTGGTACGCTCAGGCGCATCAGGCGGAGACGTTGCAGGCAGAGGCGGTGTACGGCCTCAGTGAGCATTATCGCCAGGCAATCAAAACAGCGCGTTTGGTCGCCAATCCCGGCTGTTATCCGACCTGCTCGTTATTACCGCTTATTCCCCTGCTGAGAAAAAAGCTGATCTCGGCGGAGAATATCATCATCGACGCGAAATCCGGCATCAGCGGGGCGGGGCGTGCGGTAAAACAGCACCTGCTCTATAACGAAGTGGCTGAGGGAATGACGGCATACGGCGTGAACGAGCATCGCCATATCGGCGAACTCACCCAGGAAATCAGTGCCTTCACGGGCGCCCCTGCCAGCGTTACGTTCGTACCCCATTTAATTCCGATGCGCCGCGGTATGAGCGCTACCTTGTATGTTCAGCTCGCGCCGGAGGCATCCATGGACGATCTGCGCTATACTATGGAAACGGCTTATGGAAATGAACCCTTCATCCATTTTCTTCCTGAGGGCGAAATTCCCTCCACCCACGCGGTAAGAGGTTCCAACCAGTGCCATATCGGATTGTTTGCCGGCTCCGGGCCTAAGCAGGCAATCCTTGTCTCCGCCATCGACAACCTTGTCAAGGGAGCGTCCGGCCAGGCGATCCAGAACATGAATATCATGGTCGGGATTGAGGAAACGTCAGGTCTCACACACAGCGCGGTATTTCCATGAACACCCCCCTTATCCTGCCTTACCAAGGAATTATGCCGACTATTGGCGAGGGAGTGTATATCGCCCCGACCGCCGTGATCATCGGGGACGTGACCATCGGGGCAGGGAGTTCCGTATGGTTCGGAGCTGTGATCCGGGGGGATGTCATGCCGATTGTGATCGGCGAACGTACCAATATCCAGGATAACAGCGTGGTGCATGTCACCCGCAGGACGGGGCCGACGGTCATCGGTTCCGGCGTGACGATCGGCCATGCCGTTATCCTGCACGCCTGCACGATCGGCGACGGCTCCTTTATCGGTATGGGCAGCGCGGTACTGGATCATGCGACGGTGGAAATGGGGGGCATGCTGGCTGCAGGAGCGTTGCTCACCCCGCGAAAAATCGTAAAGGCGGGGGAGTTATGGGCAGGCAGTCCTGCCTCCCTCATGCGGGAGATGAGCGAAGCGGAAAAAGCGTTCATTCCGGTATCGGCACAGAATTACGTGGAGCTGGCGCAGGCATACGTTTGTTCAGGCGGATGAATCCTGTAGTAACTGCGTAGGTGAGTAAAACGAACGGAGCAGATGTTGCTATGCAAAGAACACTATAGCGGTAGGAAATACGCAACTGTATTTTCATTCATTTATAACACGTTATCTTTCCGCATCAGGATTGCGAACGTCAAATCATCATTCAAGGTTTCACCTGCATGAGCGGCAAACGCCTCCAGTAGAACACCTTTTATTTCTTCCGCGGTCGCATTTCTATGTATCTCGAGAAGGGCGATGATATCCTCCTCTTTCAGGTAATCACCTTTTGCGTTCGGGGTTTCAAGAAGCGCATCGCTGTAGAGCAGCAGGATATCGCCCGGCGCGAAAGACAGCGTCTGTGTCTGGTAGAGATGCAGGTTGATGCCGAGCGGAATACCTGACCCGTCGATCATCTCCGCACGCCCTGTCGTTTTGCGCAGGATGACAGGGTGGGGTGAGCAGGCGCAGGCATAGAACAATTGGTTCGCACGGATATCGACGATGCCATAAAACATCGTGGCGAACTGGCCGCGCATCAACAAATAGAGCAGTTTCTCGTTAAGGTAGGTAAGATAGTCGCCGGGACGGGACGCAAGCGGCGTTTGTTCCTTCAGGTAAGCCTGCAGCCGGAACGCGTTCAATGCCGAGGCGATCCCGTGGCCTGAAAAATCCACCATCCAGAAAGCGGGCTGATGAGGGAAAAGCTGGTTGATGCCCCAGAAATCCCCGCCTATTTCGGAGCACGGACGGTAATGAAAAGCGATTTCCATGCTGGATTTCTGCTCAATTGCAAAGAGTTCCTCCTGTTTCGGCAAAATATCATGTTGCAGCTGGCGGGCGGTTTCCAGTTCCATTTCCACCCGTTTTTTATACATCTGCAAGGTTTCCAGCGAGTAGCGTTTCTCCAGATGTACTTTGACCCTGGCACATAATTCATCCGGATAGACCGGCTTGCTGATAAAATCCGTAGCGCCGCAGTTGAACGCCTTGACTCGCAGTTCCGGTTCCGTGACCGCGGTTTGAATAAGAATGGGAAGATGCTGGTAATGGTTCTGGGCGCGGATCGCGCTGCAGCATTCGAACCCGTCCATTCCGGGCATCCGGATATCCAGAATCACCATCTCCGTGTGGAACTGAGCGATTTTCTGCAACGCCTCTTCCGCGCTTTCCACGGATAGAATCTTGATGAATCCTTTGTTTCTGAGCGTTTTTTCAAGAAACGTGCGGTTCACTTCGCTATCGTCGACGATCAGGATGGGAGAGGACAGGATATGTCTCTCACACTCCTGCGCATCATGCATGGAATAATCTTCAGCGGAAAAATGCGTCATAACCGACCTCCTGAAAGACGAAAAACGTTGGCGTGTTCATATTTGATATCTCATAGACAATCGAAGATGATGGAATACAAGTGAAAGGTAGAAAAATAAAAAGAAATTCAACTGATAATTGAAAGCATGATATTCAAAAAACTCTTTATAATTCCTAAACGGCGCTGTTAAGTTAGCGTTTGACTTTTCAGGCGATCCTACTTACAACAAAGCCCTTCTCTCAGAGAGGGTCTGTAGCTCAGTTGGTTAGAGCGTACGCCTGATAAGCGTAAGGCCGGTGGTTCAAATCCACTCAGACCCACCATCCCACGATTTATGCATAGATTAAGTCACCTGTTATGCTTGAGATAAAAGAAGTAACGCCCGATTTTTTCGATGAGATCTGGCATATCTTTCAGGAAGTGGTTCAAGCGGAAGATACGTATCCTTATCCGGCTTCGATCACCAAAGAAGAGGCGCGGTCGTTATGGTTCGCCCCGGGAGCAAAAGTATATCACGCGTACGCTGACGGTATCCCGGTCGCTACCCGTTACATCGTTTCGAACAAGCCGGGGCTGGCCAGTCATATATGCAACACCGGCGTCATGATCGACAAAAATTTCCGCGGAAAAGGATATGGCAGGGTGTTGAACGATTTTGCCATCCATAAAGCCAGGGAATTGGGATACAGAGCTATTCAGCTTAATCTGGTCGTCTCCACGAATGAGGCGTCGATCGCCATTTGCCGACGAAACGGTTTCAGCATCATCGGCACATTGCCCGGCGCGTTTTTCTATAAGCGTGAACGCTACGTCGATGCGTATATCATGTTTAAAGAACTGTGATCCAGACCTGTTTCAAAGATCGTAAATCGGGAAACGGGCGCACAGCGCGGCGACCTGCTTACGGACCTGCTGTTCCTGCTGGCTGTTATCGCCCGGATTTTTGGCGAGTCCGTCCAGCACGTCGCCGATCAGTTCACCGATCTGACGAAACTCTTCCACCCCGAAGCCACGCGTCGTACCGGCGGGGGTTCCGAGCCGCACGCCGGAGGTTACCATCGGAGGCTGTGGATCGAAAGGAATGGCGTTTTTGTTGCAGGTAAGTCCGGCGCGCTCCAGACTTTGCTCCGCGGCAGTACCGGTCAGGTGTTTGGGGCGCAGATCCACCAGCACGATATGGTTGTCGGTACCGCCGGTGACGATATCGACCCCGCGTGCCGTCAAAGTGGTCGTCAGTGCACGGGCATTTTCGACGACCGCATGCCCATACGCTTTAAACGAAGGCTGCAGAGCCTCGCCGTAGGCCACCGCCTTTCCGGCGATGACGTGCATCAACGGTCCGCCCTGAATACCGGGGAATACTGCGGACTGAATCGCCTGTTCCAGCGTGACGTCCTTGCCTGAAGGGGTTTTGCGCACCACCAGCGAACCGTCTTTCGCCAGGATCATGCCGCCGCGCGGCCCGCGCAGGGTTTTATGTGTCGTCGTCGTTACGACGTGGGCATGGGGAAGGGGCGAAGGATAGCTTCCCGCCGCCACCAGTCCGGCTACATGCGCCATATCTACCAGGAAAAACGCGCCGACTTTATCGGCGATAATACGGAAACGCGCCCAGTCCACTACCCGCGGATAGGCGGAAAATCCCGCGATGATCAACGCCGGTTTATGTTCGAGCGCCAGCGCTTCCACGGCGTCGTAATCGATCAGCCCATCCGATTCGCGCACACCGTACTGCACGGCGTTGAACCATTTGCCTGACTGGTTGGGCGCCGCGCCGTGCGTCAGATGTCCGCCCGCCGCGAGCGACTGCCCCAGAATCGTATCGCCCGGTTTGATGAGTGCCGTAAATACCGCCTGATTGGCTTGCGAGCCGGAATTCGGCTGCACGTTGGCATAAGCGCAACTGAACAGTTCCCTGGCGCGATCAATGGCGAGCTGTTCGATAACGTCCGCATATTCGCAGCCGCCATAATACCGTTTGCCGGGGTATCCTTCGGCATATTTATTAGTGAATACCGTGCCTTGCGCCTCCAGTACAGCCCGGCTGGCGATGTTTTCCGAGGCGATCAGTTCGATCTGCGTCTGCTGACGGGTGAATTCGTGTTTTACGGCCCCGGCCACGGCAGGATCACGCTCAAAGAGCCCCATATGGAAGAAACGCGGTTCCGTCACTGCAAGCGTTGCGTGTGTCGTCGAAACGGTAGCGGTCTGTCCCATATGCGTCGTCCTTTTTCTGAATGCATTACCCTAATTTTTTTACACGTTCTTCGTGTCTTCCGCCAGCAAAATCCGTCGTTAAAAACAGATCGACGCAGGCTTTGGCCGTACTTTCGTCAACAAGGCGCGCCCCGAGCGCAAGAATATTGGCGTTGTTATGTTCGCGTGCCAGACGCGCCATATCGGCAGTGATGCAAAGCGCCGCGCGCACTCCCGCCACACGGTTCGCGGCGATGGTCATGCCGATGCCTGACCCGCAAATAACGATCCCCCGGGATGCTGCGTCCGTTGCCACCACCTGGGCGGCCTTGTAGCCGTAATCCGGATAATCCACGGATGCTTCACTTTCCGTGCCGAGATCGTGAATGAAAAATGTTGGATAGACGGAAGAAATATAACGCTTCAGTGCTTCCTTCAAGAAGAAGCCGGCATGATCAGCGGCGATATAAAGCTTAATCATCCGTCGCTTCTTCATCCATTCCGACAAAAGACAGGTGATCTTCCAGATCTTCTTCATTCGCACGCGTGTTCGCCTGCATATCGCGGAATGCGTCATGCACTTCGCTCGCCAGGGAAGTGCTGTCGTCCTCGTCGGTATGGCGGACCGCTTCCGACATCTGAAAGCTGGAATGGGAAGCGATGATCTCTTCGCGTATGGCGTCGAAATCTACCATTTTCTCGGCGATTTCGCGTAGCGCCACCACCCCGTCCTTGTCATTGTCGCGGTCCAGCATCAGCGGCGCGCCGGACGCCACCTGCTTGGCGCGCTGCGCCGCTACCACCACCAGATCGAAGCGACTGTTAATCACTTCCACGCAATCTTCCACCGTTACCCGTGCCATACGTCCTGCTTACCTGCTTAATGAAATAATCTTTTCCTTATAGTCGGTTTTCGCTGGATTACAATGCCAAATCCTTCTAGCTTTCATCTCTTATGGAACTGCAGCACCAGGCTCCCGCCAAACTTCCCAAACCCGAATGGATCCGCGTACGCGCGCCCGTCTCCAGGGAATATCAGAATACGCGCGACCTGATGCGGGCGAAAAAGCTCAATACCGTCTGTGAAGAGGCGGCCTGCCCCAATATCGGCGAATGCTGGAGCAAGAAGCACGCCACCGTGATGATTCTGGGCAGCACGTGCACCCGCGCCTGCGCCTTCTGCAATATCAAGACGGGACTGCCGGACCTGCTGGACCCGCATGAGCCGGAACATCTGGCGGAAGCGGTGGCGGAAATGGGACTGCACCATGTGGTGATTACGTCCGTGGATCGGGATGACCTGCCGGATGGGGGAGCCTCGCACTTCGCCCGCTGCATCACTCTTATCCGGGAAACCTCACCCGGAACGACGATCGAGATACTCACGCCCGATTTCCTGCGCAAGGAAGGCGCGCTGGAAATCGTAGTGGCGGCTCGCCCGGATGTGTATAATCATAACGTGGAAACGGTGCCGCGTCTCTACAAGGCGATCCGTCCTGGAGCGCGGTATTTCCATTCGCTCAGCCTGCTCAAGCGTGTCAAGGAACTGGACGCGTCGATGTTTACCAAATCCGGTCTGATGGCAGGGCTCGGGGAAGATAAGGACGAAGTGCTGCAGGTGATGGACGATATGCGCTCCGCGGACGTGGATTTTATCACCATCGGACAATATCTGCAGCCTACCCCCAACCATGCGAAGGTGGAGCGCTTCGTCACGCCCGAGGAATTCACCCTGATGGGCCGTATGGCGAAAGCGAAAGGGTTTTTGATGGTCGCTTCCAGCCCGCTTACCCGCTCTTCCTATCATGCGGGCGAGGATTTCGCGGTGATGCGTGCGAACCGGGCCGCAGAGCTAAATCGTTTATAACACGGTTTTATTTCTTATCGCTGTCGCCGCAATCCCACATTTCCCGTGACTGGTAATTGGCGCTGAACGGGTCGTTTTTCCCTTTGATCCCGCCACTGCGGGCACAGTAAGACGCCTGATGTTCCTTATCGTTCTTTTTGATGGATAGGTCCGGATCCCCGAAATGGACGACTTTTTCCTTTATCACCTTATCTCCCTCCACTTCCTTCACGGTGCGCATGCTTCACGGTGCGCATGAATTTTTTATCTTTCCGGCTGCTGGCCGTAACCTTGCTTTGCGTGATATGAGACATGGACTGTTTCCTCAAAATGGTGATGAACTCCTTAAATGGTAGGGAGGCAGGCATAAGGATTCACTGCAAAACCCGGTGAGATTCGGAGAGTCAGGAGGTGCTTGCAGTGCTATCATTAAGCCGCTACAACTCCCTGCATGAAGTTGAAAACGCGCATCGCCCTTGCGGCACTGTCCATGCGTTCCGGCGCCCGCAGCCTGACGGAAGCACTGCTTCGCTCACCTGTGTACGTGCCCACCTGGCCGATTTCTCCGGCAGTCGGCAGGAAGATCATCAAGCGGCAGTTCACCTTTTGCGGCCAGACGATCGAGATGCCGGACACGATCCGCTGGTCCGCCGAAGAAGCGGGAATCGACTGGCACCGGGAGTTTTTCTCTTATACATGGCTGCAGGACGTTGCGGCTATCCAGAGCGATAAGATCGCCGGCAGTTTCTCGCGGGAGTTCATCAATGCGTTTACCCTGATCGGGCGGGACGAAGAAGTGCATCACTCCGCATGGGAAGCGGAAGTGGTAGGTGAACGGCTGACGCACTGGCTTTATTACCGTCATTTCGTCCTGAAAGGCGGCAGCTCCAAATTTTATGCCCGCTACCAGCGTTCCCTGCTCCGCCATGCCGCCCTTATTTACGAGCGGCTGGACGAAGCGCCGGAAACGCTCGGCCCCAATGCGCTGAAAGGCTTGATCGCGGCGAGCAGCATCCTGCCGCCGCTCGCTTTCATCCT